>NZ_JAAEBV010000001.1:0-1606494 GCF_016812185.1 Pseudomonas weihenstephanensis
TGGAATGAAGACGGCTTGTGGCGCGGCGCTAATAGCCAGTGGCCCTAAAGGCGCTGTTAGCAGTTGATTGTGCCTTCGCTTCACACCAGAAAGAGCTCTGTACACCTGCCTTAAATCCGTTTAATGCAGGTGTGCTTTCACCTGCCCGGGCACTCCCGGAACCGGTCAGGATTCGTCCTGCAAGTTCAAACTTGCATCAACTTTAATGGATTAAACATGAACCTCAAGTTTTCAACCCTGTTGCTGGCAGCTTCCGTTTCTTTGTGTTCTGTCGTTCACGCGGCTCCCGCACCTGCTGCGGGCATGCCCGATGCTGCAACCCTGAAGCAAATCTATGACACCAGCCGCTCGATGTCGGGCTTGATTTCGTACTGTGTCGAGCAAGGTGTATTGAAAAAAGAAAGCCAGGCTGACGCCGGAAAAATGGTGGATTACGTCACTAACATGCCGGCTACGTTCGATAAAAGCGCGGGGGACGCGATGGAAAAAACCGGCCGCCAGGGCATGATCCAAGGCAGTAATGGCAAACTTGTGAATATCAAGGATGCCCCGCAAGGCCTTGAAGCCTGGTGCAAAGGCGCCGATGAAGGCATGCGCCAAGGCTTGAAATCCATGCAGCCATAAACAGTACGAGCGCGCATTAAGACGTTTGTACAGGATGCATCGTTTCGATAGCCCATGAATGCTGAGGGCTGTCGGACTCGGTAATGATCATCCGGATATAACGCATCACAAGTGCCCATTCACTTATTGATATGTGAGTGGGCATTGGCTTACCCCTGTAAGGATTTTTTGTCATGGAAAGAATATTCAGTGCCCGCCTGGCACCTTTGGCGTTTTCGTTATCAGCCTTATTTCTGGCGGGATGTAATGAAGATACCGCCCCCAAAACTGATACAGCCCAGCCTGCTGCTCTCGCCTCGATGGTCATTCCAGTCTGTGTCAATGATGAATGTCTGGTACTGGATCAAAACGGTACGATGTTGGTCAACGGCGATAATACGTATGCCGTGACATTGTCCATACCGCTGACTAACACGTTTATCTTTGCCGAAGACGGTCAATGGAATCTCGCCAATGCCAATGGCTCTCAGATCATTAAACCCAACTTCACGGATGGCCTGCGTTTGCTGACACCGGGTTATTTCGGTTTCGAACGTGATGGCAAGTTTGGCGTGATGGATCAGCAAGGTAATGAAGTTCAAGCGCCTGCTTATGATGAAATCTATTCAGGAGGTGACCTGCCGCCTGGCATGGGTCAGTACATCGTCTACGGGATCGACGAAAAGTTCGGCCTGCTTAGCGCTGATGGGCATGTTGTCACTGAGCCGCTCTTCGACTCTCTAACAACAGACAAAGACATCGCGCTGGCCGGCGGCTGGATTCTTGCCGAACGTGACGCTCAGAATTGGGTGATTAACCTCCAGACGGGGGAAACCAAACAGGTCGGCTTCGATAAGTTCGTTGAATATGCCAACGACCATTTCGTGGTCTCGCTCGGTAGCAAGAAGGGCTTGGCAGACGCGTCAAACAAGCTGTTGACCGACCTCAAATATTACTGGATGGGCGTACCTGGCAATGGTTTGGTTGCGTTCAAGGAAAACTACGACAGCCCCTGTGGCTATCTGGATTTTCAGGGCAAGGTCGCCATTGCTCCGGCCTATGCAGAATGTGAGGTTTTTGGTCAGAAAGGCGCAATGGTTAAGCCCATGACTGCTGACGGCGACAGGGGTAAATTCAGTTTTATCGCACGCACCGGGCAAGCACTGACTGAGCCGACGTTCGACTGGGCCGGACCTGCAGTGCATGCCCCGATGGGCATGTTCAAGAATGCCCCTGGCTATACCCAGACCGGTACGCTGCAAAATATGTTCGTGGCTTATTACGGCATTTTTGACACCGACAAGGGTATTGAACTGCTCAAGCCCGAATACGTGCAGGTAGGGGTTTTGACGCCTGATCTGTTTGTGTTTGCAAAGCCCGATTCGCCTACCAAAACCGTCACGTTTCTGGGCTCCGCCAATCAACAGCCCACGCTGGGCGTGATGAATGCCAGCGGCAAGGTGCTGATTGAACCCGGCCAGTATCTGAACATTACGCTGGACAAAAGTGGCCGTTTTATCCGCGCCATGACCGAATCAACCCGCCAAACAAACACTGCGCTCTACGACCTGAAGGGCAAGCTTCTGGTGCCAGCGCAGTGGCAAAAAGTGGTTATAGATGAAGCGCGCGGCGCGCTATTCGCTTACGCGCTGGAAGGTACGCCAAACGATGAAACCCGCAGCCTGCGAGCCTTGTATAGCCTCAACGGTACGCCAAGTTTTCAGACCCGCACGGTTGGCTGCGATGTGCAGCAAGTGATTGATGGCAGCGGCAAAGTAGTGTGGCCCACCGACCCGGAAAATTTCTGCGGCGAGCCAGAAGATGACGAGGCGGCTGACACCCAATAACCAGGTTAACCATCAAGCCGCCCTTGCTTGCTGCGCAATGGCGGCGTTGCTGTGACGCAGTTTGTTAAACAACGAAATAAGGTCAACACATGGAGTTGAGTGTGAACAATTTAAAGGCACTTACCGGCATCGCGCTGGACCAATTCATGGACCGTGTGGACGCTGAACGTCAGGAACACGATGCCGATACCGCGTTGGCGTCCCTGCGTGCTCAGCCGCTGAAGGCTGATTCTCTGGATGCCATCGACCGCCTGCATGTGTTGTGGGTGAACGCCGGGGATGCGCACGCCGCCAAAGCCGTACTTGAGCAGGATGCTGCTGCGCTATTGCTGACCGTTCCTAGCGCGCAACAGCCTGAGCTGAGCATGAATCTGGCTTTTTTACGCTTGCGCCTGGCCAACTATTTGAATGAAGACAGCGCCATGCTTGAGCAGCTTGAAGCGCTGGCAGCGATGGCGACTCAAACGTTGGACTTCGACGTGGAGCATTATCGCCAGCACCGTCTTTTCGACGAGCTGGAGTGCGGCAGCCTGGAGGTGGCGCTGCAAACCATTGAGGTGCGCCATCGCCTGGCAACTGCCAATCCTGATCGCGTTGCAGTGCAGGCCTGGGACCTGGCGGATCGGCATCAACGGCGTGCCGGGGTGCTGGCGGCTTATGAGCAACACGAACAGGCACGTGAGGCGGCATTACACGCCGTGACCGCCTTACGCACCGCAGGCGCCGATCAGGATGTCGATGCCGCCGACTGGGTATGGCTGGGGAATGCGCTGATCGAAATCATTCCTTTGCGCCTGGCAATGTTTGAACAACCTATCACCCAATTGACGGCACATTTACCCCTGCCTCAACAGCGCGAATGGGAAGTGCAAATGGCGCGTCTTGCTGCGCGTTCCAAATACGCACAAGGCGAACTTGCCCAAGCACTGGAAATCTGTGCGGTGGCAACACTCAGCCTGGACTGTGAGGGAGGTCATAACTTCATCCACTGCCACTTACCGTGGCTGATGGAGAGCGGCCAGATCGACGCCGCTGGGCAGCGCGCATTTCACGACGTTTACGAACTGGGCAGCGAGCTATGGCCTGGCACTGTGCGCCTGGTGCATGAACGCCTGCAAGATCCCGAAGACCAGCGGGTGTGGTGGCCGTTGTGCGTGATGCGCGCCTGCGCGAGGCCTGAGGCGTTGCACGCGTTTATCGAAGCCCTGCCACCCCTCGATACCTGCAGCACTGCGCCCTGCCCCTTGCTCGCAACCCTATATCAAGCCACCGATACTGCACAGAGACTAAACGAGGTCTTTGCCCTGGCCCGTGCCGAAGCGCAACGGCGAGCACCGGATCATTACTGGATCAAGCGTCTGGCGGCAGTGCACGATGGCGAGGCCGGCATCATTGATGCCCCGGCCCAATTGGCCTTGTTGCTGGAAGCTGCCCACGCCGGCAATTTGCAAGACAACCGTACCGCTTTCAGCCTGTTTACAGCCCGCGTGCATGCTCTGGGGGTGATTGCAGCACTGCGACACCCTGCTCCCATTTTTATCTGTGGCTTGCATGCTTATAACTACGCGGGCCACATAGACAATCTGATCGAAGAACAGTCTAAAGGGCTGCCGGCTACAGAACGTCAAGAAGCCAAGGCGCTGCTGGCAAACGCTCAAATCCATGCATACGAGCAAGGATTGGCGCACATGGAGCGTTATTTCGCCAGCGGCACCGGGCATCCCTTCAATGCCTGCACGCACCTGTACTCCATGCTGTGTAACAACCTTGCGATTCAGTACCAATGCGCCCACGAACCTAGTCTGCAAGAACGTGCCATCAACCTGCATCAGCGTGGCATTCAAGCCAGTCCGTTTGCCGAGCACTATGACGGCATCCTTCGGGTATATCGCGATCAGAATAATCACTCGGCCATCGTTGAGGCTGCCGAACAGCTTTGGCATTACGCCCTTGAGTTTGGCTACGGCCGTCATGAACTCGACCAATATATTTGTGACGTTGCCTACGCCTTACTTACCTTGAATCGTAGTGGCGAAATTCTGATCTGGATTGAACGCTTGCTCAAATGCCAGGAAGCACAGGGCATCAGCGATCAGCAATTGACGGCTAACGGGCTGATTTCACGCATGGTGCTGGCACGCTATCTGGCGCACAGCCATCCCGACAATGCATATGCCTTGTGGCAGCGCTATGCCCCTCAAGTCGAGACCGCGAATATGCTGACGCTGATGGTCCAGGCCGCCTCGATGTTCGAGCGTTTGGGACGCAGGGCCGAAGCCATCGAGTATTACCAGCGTGCGTTATTAACCCGTTCAACCGAGGCCGACTGGGCGAACCCGGACGCCTCAGCCATAAAGAAAAGCATTGCAGAGCTGCAACGGGCTGAAAGAGCAGCCAATAAAAGCTGGTGGCAGATATGGAAGTAGTGCCCCACCTGCACCACGGGGGTTACGCACCGCGTAATGCCTTAAATGCAGACGAGCTGAAACAGGGCATTACCGAGCGTAGCCAAACACGGGGCGATGAAACGTCGATCCGCGCATGGTTGCAGAACCACTTTTATCGCCATCTGGTAAGCAACTTTGAGCCTGCACAGCGTATCCACACTCAGGAAGATGCACTCACGGTACTGGGTTGCAGCCCGGCGCCGCGGTGGCTGAGCCGCCACTTCAATGAACAGGACAAGACCGTGCCACTGGTGTGGGTCGACCCCAAGGCGCCGCCCCTGCTGCAACAGGAAGCATTGCTGGTGGAGTTTTTGGCGTCGCGCAGCGGCACGCCACTTGAGGGCAAACTTGAGCGCATTAATTGCCCTCAGGCGCTGATGTTGTGGGAAAAAGAGCATGCGCAAATGGTCACCCGTACAGCGCAAGGCTGGCGTGCCAGTCAGCCTCAAGCCCTGCGCAGCGTGGTGACGTGTGGTGAGCATACGTGGGTTGAGTTGCTGCCAAAAAGCCCATTGCTACGCGCCGAAATGGCCTATGAAAGCTATGCCATGCGCCATTGCCTGGGGCAGTTCGCCGATCGCAAAGCGCTGACCGGAGGCTATGGCGAACACTACGCCCACGCTGCTGAGAACGGTCACATGCGGTTGTTCAGTTTGCGTGACAGCCAAGGCCAGCCGCACATCACGCTCAGCATGACGGTGCACGCGAATGGCGAACTGACCATCGAGCAAGTGAAAGGCAAACAGAACCGTGCACCCATTGAACGCTACGTTGAGCCGCTGCTGAGGGGCCTGAACGCGCTGGGCACTGATCAACAATCACCACCGGACTGTATCGCCATGGGGATTGTGCGCACACACGCAGGCTGGATGCGTATCGAGCAGGTCAGCGATGCCAGCGACCAGACCCGGTTGGTGGTGCGTTATCCGCACCTGTTTGCTCGCCTTGCGGCGCCTTCGGCCATGGTCGAATGGCTGGTTGCAGCCCGTCAGGTCGACCTGTTGCAGCACGTCGAGCCGCAAGCCGCCTCGGTTCGGTATGCCGCACGCCACGTGCTCGCCCCCCTCAACCCACCCGATCTGTCGGATAACCGACACTTCAGCACCGAGGGTGTGCCATGGGTTGGCCTATCTTCTGCGCACGCGGCGGGCATCATCGATTGGCAAGCAAAAACACGGTGAAATATTTGCGATGGTAACGATTCTAATTATTACGATTTTATGCCTGAGTTGGTGGTCGTTCAGAAAGCCGCGCGCTGTCGCAGCTTCGCCCTTCACGCAACGCAAACAGTGGGCACTGACACTGTCCCAACCTATGGTCGACGCCCAGGGGTTGACGGGGTTCTATGACCCGGGCACCACCGCGTTTACAGACCAGACATTGGCGCAGATCAGAGGTCCACTTTTGCATCAATTGGGGTTTCGCAGCACCGCCACCGATGACGAAGTGCGTGCGCATCTGCAAGCAACCCTGGAGCGTCAGTGGTTTGGCCTGGACCTTGAGCATTTGTCGCCCGACGATGATCCTCGCGCAGCCATGGCCTTTGCCTGTATCCGCACAGCGTTTCTGATGCGCTGTGTGATGTTAATGACATGGCTGCCTGAGCAAACGGTTTGGCGCGTGCTGTTACTCAACGCCCAACGTGCACAGGATTGTTTTGCCAGTTGGGAGGATCTGGGCAAGGCGTTCATTGATGGCCGTCAGCAATGGGTAGCGGCCTTTCGGGCTGACCCTTTGGGTGAGCGTTTCAATGAAACGCGGTTGAATCAATTGCTGGCACCCAAGACAGGCGCATGGGCAGGTATGCCTTGGCGCGAGTTACCGGCCTTGAACCCGACGCCTGCGTGATAGCCCTACGCTCGTGATGACAAGGGGGCATTGCGGCCTTGAAAGCATAAGGCGCTCGCAAGAGTATCCTCGCGCGACACCTCTGTGAGGCGTTGCTGAAAGCTTGGACATTGGTCATGGCTGGCCGATGGGCACGCGGCAGCACGACGCAGCTGATCACGCACCGCGCTGACTTTATCTAATAACCGGTCCAGCTCATCAGCCTTGCGGGTGAGTTGTTGCCGGTCTAATGTCACCCGGCCATTTTCTCCCAGCATGGGAGCAATTTCATCCAGTGAGAACGTCAGCGATTGCGCGAGTGTGATCACTGCGAGACGGTCCAGCACGTCTGCGTTGAACACGCGACTCAAGCCGCGTCGGCCTATTGAACGGATCAATCCTTTTTCTTCGTAGTAGCGCAAGGTCGATGCGGGCACCGCGCTGCGCTTTACG
This sequence comes from Pseudomonas weihenstephanensis, assembly GCF_016812185.1. Lineage (NCBI taxonomy): Bacteria > Pseudomonadati > Pseudomonadota > Gammaproteobacteria > Pseudomonadales > Pseudomonadaceae > Pseudomonas > Pseudomonas weihenstephanensis. The sequence goes on from NZ_JAAEBV010000001.1 coordinate 7,178, forward strand.
ACTTCACCAATGCCCAACTCTTTCATGCTTGACCTCAAGTCGACTTGAACCTGCACACTCGCCTTTCAATTAACCCAAACGTCTGCCCGACAAGGGGAACCTGACATGAGCAGTGCTGAAATGATCGCCAGGATGGTAGGAATTGGCTTGGGGGCCACCCTGTTTATGGACCTCGTGGCCTGGCTGCGCAAGCGTCTTTTTAATGTGCAATCACTCGATTACGCACTCGTAGGCCGATGGTTAGGCCATATGGTTTCGGGCACGTTCAGCCATCCCTCAATTAACAGCGCCCGCCCCACGCGGCATGAGCGCCTGATTGGCTGGGGCTTTCATTACCTGACCGGCGTTGTCTTTGCGGGGTTGCTGGTCGCGGCCGTCGGTAAAGATTGGCTCTATCAGCCCACGTTGGTTCCCGCCTTGTTTGCAGGCTTGCTTAGCGTTGCGCTGCCGTGGGTGATTATGCAGCCCGCGTTTGGCATGGGCATCGCGGCTGCAAACACTCCCAATCCGCGCCTGGCACGCCAAAAAAGCCTGCTCACGCACCTGACCTTTGGCCTTGGCTTATATGTGGCGGGCTGGCTGCTGGTTTAGTGGCAGGACACTTTCCACAACTGGTCCAGCCGAGTGGTGTAACTCTGACTCATCAGGTCTCGGCGCATGCCCCAGTCTGGGTGACTCGGCACACTGGCCGCCCGCAGCGTCCCCCTGCCCCAGCGGTTGTTGATCTGGTCAAGGACGGCCATCACCTTGCTGGCTTCGGCGGGCTGGTTAAGGGCAAACAGGTCATCGGAAAACTCGCCCGGTTGGCGCAAGTCGAGCAGCATGACTTCGGCCTTGCTGTATTTGAACCCGGGCTGAAAAACATGCTCCACCGCCTCGACGGCGGTTTTAGTGAGCAGGCGCACGTCATCGGTCGGGTATGGCAACGTCACCACCACCCCTTTGGCGTATTTGGCCTCGTCGGGGTTGAACATCCCGGTACGAATGCTGACGCGAACCTTACGGCAATAAGACTTCTGTTCCCGCAGCTTTTGCGAAGCACGCATCATGTACGTCGCGACCGCTTCTTTGATCGGCGCTATGTCGCTCAAACGTTTGCCAAACATTCGGCTGCAACAGATTTCCTGTTTCGGCGGGTCGGGTTGATCCAGCTCCAGGCACGGCGTGCCCGCCAATTCACGGGCGGTTTTTTCGATCACCACGCTGAATTTTTTACGCAGCATCCAGGGGTCGGCTTTCGCCAAATGCATGGCCTTGGTAATGCCCATGCCTTCCAGATGCGCGCTCATGCGCCGCCCAATCCCCCAAACATCCGAAACGGGTGTATTGCGCAACGCCCAGTCACGCGAAATATCCGGGCACAGATTGACCACCCCACCCGTTTGCTCCTGCAAACGTTTAGCTGTGTGGTTGGCCAGCTTGGCCAACGTTTTGGTCGCCGCGATACCGACACCGACCGGGATACCGGTGCATTGCAAGATACGTGCTCGCAATTGCCGACTTACCTCGGTGACATCTGTAATACCGGTCATGTCCGCGAACGCCTCATCAATGCTGTACACCTCGACGGCAGGCACTTGAGCCTCGATCAGGCTCATCACCCGCTCACTCATGTCGCCGTACAACGCATAGTTCGAGGAGAACGCCCGGATACCGTGCTGCTCCAGGCACTGTTTGATCTGAAAATAGGGCGCGCCCATTTTGATAAACGGTTTGGCGTCATAGCTACGGGCAATCACACAGCCATCGTTATTGCTCAACACCACAATCGGGACCTTGGCCAAGTCCGGGCGAAACACGCGCTCGCAACTGGCATAGAAGCTGTTGCAGTCGATCAGGGCGAACACCGGCTTGGGGTCAGTGACCATGAGTGCGCACTGTATGGGTGATCACACCCCAAATCGAAAGCTCATCGCCCTCCATGATGTAGCGGTTGGGGTATTTAGGGTTTTCAGAGATCAGGATGAGCGTGTTGCCCTTCTTCGACAGCCGTTTGCAGATCGGGTCGTTATTGAGCAACGCCACCACCACATGCCCGTGGCCCGCCTCAATCGCGCGGTCGACCACGGCCAGGTCACCTGAAAAAATCCCCGCATCCTGCATGCTGTCGCCCTCAATGGTGACGAGATAGACATGGGCCGCGCGGAGATTGAGCGCTTGATCGAGGGAGATGTGCTTCTCGATATGGTCCGCTGCCGGTGACGGAAAACCGGCAGGCACCTTGAACGAACACAACGGTCGGCGAACACCACCTTCAGCCAGAGGACCCAACACCGTGAAACCCATGACGCACGCCTTATCTAATAACTGTATAGGCATACAGTAAACTTCGGCAAGCGTTGCAGGTCAATTTATCTGTAGGAAATTTCGACGAGAGGCGCGGTACCAAGTGTCATGACCTGCCGGGCTTAGCGGTGCAGTCATTCGGGGAATATGAATATAAAACGATATTAAATTATCGTTTTACAATCATTTCCTGCTGTTTTATCCTTCGTACCATACGCAGCCTGTGACCTCACACACGTCATGCGCAGAGCCCTTACCCACACAGAAGGATTTTTGAATGAATACCGACCGCTTGGCGAAATACAGCAACATGCTGGCTACTGCGACCTTGATATTGATTGCCTTAATGCTGCTCTCCAATATCGCCTATTGGCTGTTTCCCCAGGTCATGAACGTTTATGGTCCGGGCTTTAACCTGACGGCCCTGACAGACAGCCTCGATGCAAAGACTCAATACATGCCATGGTGGCAAGTTGCAGGTGGAATCATATTGTCCAGTATTCCGTTGCTGATTCTGGCCAAGGGCCTGGTTGCCCTGAGTGCTTTGTTCAAGCTCTACGCCGAGGGTGAATACTTCGCACCAGAATCTGCGCAATTACTGGGTAAAGTCGGGAAAAGTGTCGGGCTGTGGGTACTGATCAGCTTCGTGCTGGGCCCCGTATTAAGCGTCTGGATCACCTTTATGCGTCCGCAAGGGGAGCGCTTGTTTACCATAAGCTTTGGCCCCTCGGATCTGGTTGCCTTGTTCCTGGCAGCCAGTGTCATGATCGTTGCCCGCAGCTTGCACCGCGCATGTGTGTTGGCGCGTGAAAATCAGCAGTTTGTTTAAGAGGTAAGCATGCCCATCGAAATCAAGCTGGACGTGATGCTGGCCATGCGCAAGGTAAAGTCCAAAGACTTGGCACAGATCATCGGCATCACCGAACAAAACCTCTCGCTCCTCAAACAAGGAAAGGTCAAAGGTATAAGGCTGGCGACATTGGAGGCCATTTGTGCAGCACTGGACTGCCAGCCGGGTGACCTGCTGCACTATCGGGCTGATGAAGAGAGTTGATACGCAACATTGCCGATCACTGCGCTGCCCGCTCGCTGCCTAGGCCAGCAAGCGGGTAACCGCGCTTTGCGCTTGCACCCTTGACGGCTTCCATCCGGCCGTCCTGGAGAATTATCAACCTAAAACCTCATCCAACTAGAATTTCATTCTAATTATCAATCCAAATACCGAATAAAAAGCAAAAATAAACACGCTATGCATCGGTATCATTTTTCGACACTCTCAGCCAAGACTGACGACCATGCACGATGCCACCACTCACTATCTCCATTGCGGCAGAGACTCCCAAGCCTACAGCGGTTTGATCAATACCCCCGTGTTTAGGGGCTCAACCATACTGGCCAAAGATTTCAGCAGTTGGGAGGCCAGCAAAAAAGATGGCAACCCATACGCCCACTACGGCCGCTTCGGCACACCGACAACCCGCGCCTTCGAAGACGCCATCGCCGAACTGGAAGGTGGCCACTCAAGCCTGGTATTCCCCTCAGGCCTGGCCGCTTGCGTACATGCCCTGCTCGCCTTCGTGAGTGCCGGTGATCATGTGCTGATCACCGATAATATTTACGGCCCGACACGTAACTTTGTCAGCACGGTACTGACGCGCCTTGGCGTAGCGGTGGAGTTCTTTGCGCCCAGCGCAGGTGCGAACATTGCGCGGCAACTGCGAGCCAATACCCGCGTGGTATTCACCGAATCGCCTGGCTCGCTGACGTTTGAGGTGTGCGACCTGCCGGCTATTTGCCAGGCGGCCCACAGCGTGGGCGCCTTTGTGCTGCTCGACAATACGTGGGCCTCGCCGCTCTATTTCAAACCGTTCGAACACGGCGTAGATGTGTCGATACAGGCTGCAACCAAATACATCGTCGGTCATTCGGATGCCTTGCTAGGAGTCGCTACGGCCAACGAACAGGCATGGTCCCTGTTAAAAGCCGGCGCCCATGACTTTGGCCAAACCGCTAGCCCGGATGACCTGTTTCTGGCGCTGAGAGGTCTGCGTACCCTGCCCGTACGGTTGCAACGGCATTGGAGCAACGGCGTCGAATTGGCCAGCAGCCTGGCACACCATCCGTTGATCACCCGCATCATGCACCCCGCGCTGCCTGGCGACCCCGGCCATGACCTGTGGAAGCGCGACTTTCTGGGTGCCAGTGGACTGTTCGGCATTGAGGTCAATACACAAGACCCGGTGGTATTGGCCCGCTTGTTCGATAACTTAAAACTGTTTGGCATCGGGCTTTCATGGGGCGGCTTTGAAAGCCTGGTCGTGCCCGTAGGGCAGCCTCAGCGCAATCATTGCACCCCGGCGCAGGGCTATCTGATCCGTGTGCATGCGGGGCTGGAGCACATCAATGATTTGCAGCACGACTTCCATCGTGCGCTGGACATCGCGCTCAACAAGCCCTGTGTGGCAGTCGCCTGAGGCTGATCGATGGAACCGTCAGGGGGCATAGCGCAGTGGCAGGCTCGTCGAGTACTTGATCTGCTCCATCGAGAAACTCGAGCTGATGTCCGACAGGCCCGGTATACGAATCAACTGTTTGTAGACCGCGTCATAGGCGGCGACATCAGGCACTGCCACGCGCAACAGGTAGTCGGTATCACCGGCCATGCGGTACACCTCCAGCACTTCTTCGATCGCAGACACCGAGGCATGAAAACTGTCAAGCCAGTCCGGGTTGTGCTGGGTGGTCTTGATTGACACGAACACGATCACCCCCACGTTCAGTTTTTTACCGTCCAACAACGCAACGCGGCCACGAATAATGCCCGCCTCTTCGAGTTTCTGGATCCGGCGCCAACAGGCCGTAGTACCCAGCCCGATTTTTTCGGCGATATCACCTACCGCACGCGTGCAGTCAGTTTGCAAGATTTGCAGAATTGCCTTATCCAGCTTGTCCATGAAAAGTTGAGGCCTTATGCGCAGGGAGATGAAGAACAGCCCGTGGAAAGCTCGGTATAGTCCGACACTCCACCCGCAGACGCTACCGGACTTTTCAGCGCCTGGTATCAATCAGGCCACTTGAAGTACCCGCCAATAACCGTCGCAGACAGTTGCAGCAGCGCCTCATCGGGTTTTTAGGGCATTCAGACGTCTGTACACTGGCCCGCCTCCCCCGGAAAAGAGTTCCCCATGACTACCCCTGATCTGACCTTTATCCCTGATCCTGACCCCGCTTCCATTTCGTCTGATGTCGCCTGTTTTGCGGGCGTACTGGTGTCTACCCAGATCCCGACACATGCCGATGGCAGCCTCGAACTGGGCGGTATCACCGAACAGAGCGAATGCACGCTACAGGCGCTAAAAGTTGCACTGGAGCGTGCAGGCAGTTCAATGGAGCGCGTCATGCACCTGACCATTTACCTTACCGATATGGCTGACCGGGCTGCTTTCAATGAGGTGTACAAGCGTTTCTTCAGCCAACCGTGGCCCGTTCGCGCAGCAGTGGGCGTGGCCTCCCTGGCAGTCGCAGGCATGCGCGTTGAAGTGACCGCAATGGCCGCCAAAGGCTGATGGTGTAACTCAGCGCACGGGCATGGCTTTCTGGCCGCTCTGATAGCAGATGCCTCATCAAGCCGAGGACATTTAAGGTCAGGAAAGAAAAAACGCCCAGCGGTGAATTTTTTCGTGTCTCCATGTATCTGATCCCCAAGAGCGAGTGCCATCACTGCGATGGCATTCAGCGCGCGCAAAACGGGTCTACCCTTCATACGACTGGGTCAGCGGTTTGGAACGGACAGAACAGATAGAAGAGGGACACGCATGATATCTCGCAAGAAAAAGGCCAAGCCCATCGGGTTGAAAGACATCACCATTGTCGACGACACCAAGATGCGCAAGGCAATCACCGCTGCGGCATTGGGCAACGCAATGGAGTGGTTTGACTTCGGCGTCTACGGTTTTGTCGCCTATGTCTTGGGCAAAGTCTTCTTTCCCACTGCGTCCCCCAGCGTACAAATGATCGCCGCATTGGCGACCTTCTCGGTGCCCTTCTTGATCCGGCCTTTGGGCGGACTGTTCTTCGGCGTACTGGGCGATAAGTACGGTCGGCAAAAAGTCCTGGCCGCGACCATCGTCATCATGTCGCTCAGCACCTTCGCCATTGGCTTGATCCCCTCTTACAACTCGATTGGCATCTGGGCGCCGATCCTGCTGTTGCTGGCGAAGATGGCCCAAGGCTTTTCTGTGGGCGGTGAATACACCGGTGCTTCAATCTTCGTGGCCGAATATGCCCCCGACCGTAAACGCGGCTTTCTCGGCAGTTGGCTGGACTTCGGCTCCATCGCAGGCTTCGTGTTCGGCGCAGGCGTGGTGGTGCTGATTTCCACCGTGCTGGGGGAAGAAAAGTTCCTTGAGTGGGGCTGGCGCGTGCCGTTTTTCCTGGCGTTGCCATTGGGCATGATCGGCCTGTATTTACGTCACGCCCTGGAAGAAACACCGGCCTTCCAGCAGCATCTCGAAAAACTGGAGCAAGGTGACCGTGAAGGGCTGGCCGCAGGCCCCAAGGTGTCGTTCAAAGAGGTGGCCACCAAGCACTGGCGTAGTTTGATGACGTGTGTCGGCGTGGTCGCCGTAACCAACGTGACCTACTACATGCTGCTGACCTACATGCCGAGCTACTTGTCACACAACCTGCACTACAGTGAAAACCACGGTGTGCTGATCATCATTGCGATTATGGTCGGCATGCTGTTCGTGCAGCCCCTGATCGGCTTTGTGAGTGACAAGATTGGTCGTCGCCCGTTCATCATCAGTGGCAGCGTGGGGCTGTTTTTCCTGGCTGTACCCGCGTTCATCCTGATCAACAGTGGCAAGCTGGGATTGATCTTCGCCGGGTTACTGATGCTGGCCGTGCTGCTCAACTTCTTTATCGGCGTAATGGCCTCCACACTGCCTGCGATGTTCCCCACGCACATTCGCTACAGCGCACTGGCCAGCGCCTTCAACATCTCGGTGCTGATCGCAGGCTTGACCCCGACTGCCGTGGCTTGGCTGGTAGAAAGCACCAACGATCTGTACATGCCTGCTTACTACCTGATGGTGATCGCCGTGGTCGGCCTGGTAACGGGCATCACCATGAAAGAAACCGCTAACAAACCGCTACGCGGCGCCGCGCCAGCAGCCTCTGATATTGAGGAAGCACGCGAGTTGCTCCAGGAGCATCACGACAACATCGAGCAGAAAATCGAAGACATCGACGCGGAAATCGCCGATCTGGAAGCCAAGCGCAAAAACCTGGCACAGCAGCATCCGCGCATCGAAGAGTGATGTGAGGCGAACCCGAGAGCCACGCACGCTGTGTCATGTGAATGAACAGCGTGCTGTTATTACGCTTTAGGTTCACTTGAGCAAGTCAGTGATCCACCGCATGTATTGCTCTGTTTCCTGGATTTTTTCACGGGGGACTGCCTCGCGCGCCAGGCTCAAGCTGGTCAGGGTCTTGTGTTTTTGTTGTTGCATGCGCTGCCACTTGGCCAGAAACAGCGGGCTGCGCGCTTGCATGAGCAACGGCCCGAAGTACAACTCCTCAGCAGAGTAAGTCACCGGCCCGCTGCGCTCGGCGACGATTATCTCGTAAAAAAAACGGTTCTCGCGCAGCAGCTCCTCGCAGAGGATGCGGTAGCCGTTTTCCATCAGCCATTGGCGCAGAGGCTGTTCACCGCCATTGGGCTGCAAGATCAAACGCTCCTCACCGCTGAGTATTGCCTTGCCGTGTTCGAGGATATCGCGGATCGTCTCGCCCCCCATTCCGCAGACAGTGACGACAGTGATGGCGTCTTGGGCTTCGATCGCTGCCAGACCATTGGCCAGGCGCACAGTGATGTGTTCACTCAGGCCATTTTCACGCACGGTGCGGGTGGCCGCATGGAACGGCGTCAGCGCCACCTCGCCTGCTACGGCTGCCACGATGGCGCCGCGCCGCATCAAGGCCACAGGCAGATACGCGTGATCGGAACCTATGTCCCCCAAACGCCCGCCCGCCGGGACGTGCGCCGCCACACGCTCCAGGCGCACGGACAATGTGTGTTCATTCAAACGATGCTTCCTTTTGACCACGACTGCCCGATACCTCGGGCATTTATCAGTGGGCGGCATGATGCGTGGAGAGGCTTACAGGGTAAAGCGGTGAAACGCGTTGAAGTCAGGCTTGAATGCCTAATCAGCGTGTTCGCCTTGAAGCCGGGGATAGACGTCAAGCGCTTCGGCCTCGGTGAGTGTCGAAAACCAGAGCGCCGATTCCCCTTCGGCACACGCGAACGGGTAATTGATCGCACGCCCCATCTCACGGCCTACCGGATATACGATGACCGTGTGCGGATCCTGCGCGTGTTGCATGAGGCGCAAAACTGGCCGCCGATCCTGCCGACCCACTGAACCTCTCATAAAAACTCACATACTTCTTCCCTCGTATCCCGTCAGCGATTGCTACGCTTTATCACGACAACACGGCCTGCAGCGCCGTGCAACGTTCTCTCCGACAATCGAGTCCCCATGAACACTTATTTTCGCCTGCTCTGCCTGTTGTTGATGACACTTCCCCTCGGCGCTCAGGCCCATGAGCCCGAATCCTTGACTCTGGTTACCCTTGCGGACGGCAACCGGGGCACCAAGAATACGGTGGATTTAGGGGCGACTGGTTCCACACAGGGCGATCTGTTTGTGTTTGACCAGCCCCTGATGAATGAAGATCAACAGGATATCGGCAGCAACAGTGGTTACTGCGTTAATACACAACCTAGCGTTCACAGCCAGTGTCAGTGGACACTGCTGTTCCATGACGCAACAGGCAACGTCGAAGGCACTCTAGTGGTGGCCGGACAAGAGCACGAGGTCGGCACATCAGTGGTGGCGGTCATCGGCAGCACCGGGAAATATGCCGGGTTTACGGGTGAAATGAGCTCGCAACCCAACGGCAATGGCACTTTCACCCAAACATTGAAGTTGTCCCGACCAATCCCCTGAAAACCGCAACGGCGCGAACTCCGCCAGGATTACTTCAACCACCTTGCACTCTGAAGCACCTGACCATCCTTGCTACACGGTCGGTGGATTCCAGCCGATCGCTGGAACCCACTGGCGGTGACAAACCTGGATTGGTTATTGCGTTAAGACCAAGACCGACGTCAAATTTGTAGGACGCAACTGTCAGACATTAACGCCGTAAGCGGTCATCCCGCTCCTGATTTCTGCCGACCCATTGTGAGGGCAGATTGACGTTCCTAGACTCCGCTCGCCGAAGGGCAAAAACCACACTCCAAAACGAATCGTTCAGTCTCTCTAAGAGAAAAGAGGCTGCAACCGCTCACGTCCAAGGAATCACTCTCATGACAACGATCTCCCGAGTCGCTTTTCTGCTACTACTCACCAGCGCTTTGGCAGCGTGTGCCAGCAACCCCAACGTATTGCAACTCCACAAAGTTACCGCCGAAACGATCGGGCTTGCCTCTACCGATGAGTTGACTATGGGACCCGTGACCAAAGGCAAGGAGGACTTCCTCGGCGGTGCCGAACTGGCCTTCAAGGCCACCACAGCCAAGGGACGCGTGTTCAACTGCTCAACCTTCATGACACCGGGCATCCTTCTGGAACCGCCGAAGTACTCAAGGCTAACTTGCACGAAGTAAGCTCGACTCTGCTGACCCTGACCGGCAGCACCTCGGCCATCTTTTCTGTCGCGCATTTCTCGCCCCCGTGTCAGTCCAGGCCAAATCGCTGAAGCCCAACCACACAGCACCGGCACGAATGGCATCCGGGATCATCACGCAACGCGACGCCGCCGACTTCACCATGCGCGAACAAGGGCGGGCGCCTGAGAGATTGGGAGGTGTCTTATCGTGAATGTCGTACTCGACCAGGTAGACATCTTCGTTGACTACATAAGCTTTTCACTCACCACGCACTTCGTTGAACACGTACAGGTAACCGCCGCGCAAGTGACGCACGGTGTAGTGGGCGTTATCGGTGGGCAGCGGTACTGATTCCAGGCCCTCGCCAAACGGCGCCTGGATCGCTGGCGCACTCTTAGTGGCCGGTTGTGCGACGGCATAACGCAGCGGCATCAGTGCCAGGCCCTGTTGATCGCAGATCGCGCAGATTTTTGAAGGATCACATTCCGCCATCAGTTGGCGCTTGCCTTGGAGCGAGCCTGTTCATATGCCTCGGCCGCAGCCCGAGCCTCCCGTATATATTCAGATCGACGAAGTTCCTCTGCTGCGCCAAAATCGGGCAACTCGCCAGCCCTCAACGGCTCAGTCTGCCGATAGGGGTCATTGGCCGGGATTTGACACGCGGCTTCGATATCGGCGGGCCAGCGAGGTTGACGACAGGTCTTGAGTGCCAGCCAGCGGAAAAACCCCCAGACCACGCTCAGAAGGAATACAACTCCCGACTGAGAGGCATTCAGCCAGCCCATATGGATGAGAAGACAGTTTCGTAAGGTCGGCTGGGTCGAGAGTGATAAAGCCAGCGGTGGATAAGGCAGAGAGGCGGGAGACTCTTCCATATATAATCGAATTGTTTCCCAGTGCTGCAAAATCTCCGCTTGAGTTTCACCGTATTGACCGACAGCAAAGGTATACCGCACGATTTTTTCGTCATCCAAGACATGGCCACGTAAGTCATAAATATCGTGAGAACCGTCACGAGAGCGTCCGACAAACCAGAAAACGTCATCCCAACCCAGCGCCAAGACTCCATTCGCACTATTATTTTTAAAGATGTAAACTTTCCTATTCAATCGGTTAAAGCGAATAGGGTAGTAAGTAAAGCAAAAAAAATCCTTAATCAAAATCAGGAGAAAAATCACAATGAAAAATATACCAAGCAATGAAGTCATCCCTATGGCGAACTCCACCTGAAACGATGATAAGACCAGATCACCATAGAGCACCAAATACAAATCGAATCCAAAGAAAATCATAAACGCGAGACATACACTCGCCACAAGTGAACCCCCCATTGCTGCCCAGCCGCGCAGAAAAAAATATCGATCCACACACTCTACAAAAACACTGTTAATTTTAACTAACCCTTTATCAATAGGAGGCAATTTTATTGCCGTACGGCGACTAATTCGATTCTGGACCTCATAGTCATCCAACACACGATTTACTTTATACCGGGTCAACCAGCCATCATAAATCAAGGATCGTTTTCTCATTACTGTGTCTCCTGATAGTCTAGGCCCATCAAAGCACACCAAGATCTTTCCTGCTCTTCTGCCGAATGAAAAAAACCATGTTCATTTACCCCAAAAGAAACTTTATCCAACCATATTTCCACCTGATTATCGCGAATTAAATTGATAAGCCAATCTCCTAGCATCGACAGCCCAGCCAGTATTAAAAAAAGTAAAAATCCTAGCCCGGCACTTAGCACACCAAACAGCACCAACAACGTTAAAATAAGCCCCAACATCCCGGTAGCACCTCGTAAAAAAGCAATAGGCTTATCCCCAACAGCAGCAGCTTCTGATGCGGCGATGAAATCAACAACTGCCGTTAAAACTCCACCAACAGCTCCTAATATTTTTGCTATCGATCCGAGCCGTCCCAAACGTACAATCCAATGTTCACGCAGTATTTTGAAAGGCGTAGCGAGACGTAGCTGCTCTGCTGGAAGTTTCTTCAGGATCCGATCCATCAAATCAACTCCTGCCCCGGTCAAACCAAACGCCGCCGCAGTCAAGTTGACACTGGATTTAGCTGTATATCCCTCCTTATCCACCAACTGCACCGCCATATACGCATTCCATCCATCCAGTATCCCGCCCACCACGCCTGCACCGACATCCATCTTGGCCAACCTCGGCAAGTTCGCATGCCGTTGCGCGATCACCCTGCGTAATTCGTCCTGGCTCATCAGCAACGGTGTGTTGCTGTTCAGTTTGCCGCGACTGTCGACACTCAAGGCTTTGCCTACATCTGCGTCGTACATCAGGGTCCAGCTAAATACCTTTTTCTGCCGCGAATTTCTCGCCCCCGTGTCAGTTCAGGCCACATCGCTGAAGCCCAACCACACAGCACCTGCACGAATGGCGTCCGGGATCATCACGCAACGCGACGCCGCCGACTTCGCCATGCGCGAACAAGGGCGGGCGCCTGAGAGATTGTGCGACGGCGTAGCGCAGTGGCAGCAGTGCCAGGCCCTTTTGATCGCAGATCGCGCAGATTGCTGAAGGATTACATTCAGGCATCAGCTGGCGTTTGCCTTGGAACGAGCCTGTTCATATGCCTCGGCCGCAGCCCGAGCCTCCCGTATATATTCAGATTGCCGAAGTTCCTCTGCTTCGCCAAAATCGGGAAATTCGCCAGCCCTCAACGGCTCAGTCTGCCGATAGGGATCATTGGCCGGGATTTGACACGCGGCTTCGATATCAGCGGGCCAGCGAGGTTGACGGCAGGTCTTGAGTGCCAGCCAGCGGAAAAAGCCCCAGACCACGCTCAGAAGGAATACAGCTCCCGACTGAGAGGTATTCAGCCAGCCCATTTGGATGAGAAGACAGTTTCGCAAAGTCGGCTGAGTCGAAAGCGACAAGGCTAGCGGCGGATAAGGCAGAGAGGCAGGAGACTCTTCCATATATAGGCGGATCATTTCCCAGTGCTGCAAAATCTCCGCTTGAGTTTCACCGTAGTGCCCGACAGCAAAGGTGTACCGCACGATTTTCTCGTCATCCAAGACATGACCACGCAAGTCATAAATATAGTGAGAACCATCACGAGAGCGTCCGATGAACCAGAAGACTTTATTCCAATCCAGAGCCAATACACCATTTTTATCCTTATGAAGAAAAATATAAACCTTTCTAGTATTTCGATTGAAGCGTATCGGATAGTAGGTATAACAAAAAAATTCGCGAAGTAGCGCAAACTTTAACACCCAAAAAAACATACTTAAAAACAAAAACGAAAAAAACCAAACCATAATTGACGCGGCCACCGGAGGTAGCTCACCACTGTTAAGCGGCTTATTGGCAACTATAAAAAGCATTACAGATGCCCATAGGGTAAAAATGGCTATGACTCCCCCACCTACGGCAGCATAACCTCGAAGAAAAAAATAACGATCAATATACTCTAAAAATACGCTATTAATTCTCAAAACACCTTTATCTATTGACGGAAGATGTATACCAACCTTTCGATCTAACCTCGCTTGGATTTCAGACTCATGAACAGATCGACTAACTCTATATTTGGTTATCCAACCATCAAATGGGTTTTCACTTGGACCTCTCACTCTATATGCTCCTTACCACCAACCATAGAAAACCATGCGTTTTGTTGCGCCTCAAAAGATTCATATCCATTCACCTTTTCCGCTCCAAACGGAGTTTTATCAAGCCAAATCTCAACTCCATTTTTTTTGAACATACCAATCAGCCAATCGCCCAGCATTGAAATTCCAGCAACCATCAAAAAGAGGATGAACCCTACCCCAGCAGTCATACTGGAAAACACAACCAAAATAACGATTAAAGCGCCCAGTCCTGCTGTGGCAAAACGAAGACCTGCGGTCAATAAATCTCCATTTCCCAAAGCTTCGAGACCGCTCATTAAATCAACCAGGGAAGTCAAAATACCTCCGAGAGCACCCAGCCATTTTGCTATAGTACCAAGTCGCCCCAGACTTAGCCTCCAACGTCCTGCTATCAACTGAAAAGTGTTAGCCAACCGTAGTTGCTGAATTGGGTACCTGCTCCAAACTCTATGTGCAATATCCGCCCCTGCCCCGGTCAAACCAAACGCTGCCGCCGTCAAGTTGACACTGGATTTAGCTGTATATCCCTCCTTATCCACCAACTGCACCGCCATATACGCATTCCATCCATCCAGTATCCCGCCCACTACGCCTACACCGACATTCATCGTGGCCAACCTCGGCAAGCTCGCATGCCGTTGCGCGATCACCCTGCGTAATTCGTCCTGGCTCATCAGAAACGGTGTGTTGCTGTTCAGTTTGCCGCGACTGTCGACACTCAAGGCTTTGCCTACATCTGCGTCGTACATCAGGGTCCAGCTGAATACCTTTTTCTGCCGCGCATTTCTCGCCCCCGTGGGTTCACGCACCCCAGCTTGTTTTTCCAGCTGCCGAAGTTCCCGCGTGACCTTGTCCTGCAAGGCCTTGCGATCAATCCCCGGCTGCAGCAGCGCAACTTTTTCACTGATGATGTGCGCCATCTGTGCCTCGGACGCCGTGGTCGACAACGACAGGATCTGCTTGCCCGACAACGCCCCCAGCAGCCCGAGCATGCGATAGCGAACACTCAAGTCCAGTGCCCCCGAGGCCCCGGCTTTCAACGGATTGCCCAAGCTGCGCACCAGCGCTCCGGAGATCTGATGCGCCAGCCCGGCAGCCCTGGCCAGACCGCCGCTGACCAGGCCTTTGTCGTATTCGTCCAGCACATGACCAAACGCATTCAACACATTGCGCCACGCAAATGGGTTGCCCAGTACCAACTCTGGTGTGGCGGCTTCGTCCAGGCGTTCAGCAATCCGATCATTGTTCAACACCAACGCCCGCATCGTCAGGTTGTTGGGGTCGCTGTAACGCCCACGCAGATCCTCCACTAGTTTGTCGATGATCAACGGGTGCCCGGTCAGTCCGGTCAAACTGGCGGTCACCAGGGTGGTAAAGCACAAGCCACTGTCCCATTCTTCTGCGTCGTGGTTGCACAGCATGCTTTGCCGCAATGGCTCACCCCAGTACCAGCCTGCCAACGCTTTCACCAGCGGTGTGACGGTGGTCTGCATAAACTGCTCAAGATCTACCTGGAGTTGCTCTTCAAACGCAATGCGATCAGCTTCACGGTAGTTGTCGATGTAGCGCGCCCAGGCGTCGGTGCGCGCTTTTGCTTCCTTCGCGGCAGGTAGGGAAGAAAAGATCAGCTCATTGCGCTCACGTGCTGCCTCATCCCATTCCGGGTGCAGCGGCATGCCTTCGAAGGTGGCATAGCGTTCGCCTTGATGACGCGCCAGTGCCGTGGCCACGGCGTCCTCTTCCAGCATCTGGCGCAGGCCCTGGATCGCGGTCGAGGTGGTCTTTTTCCAGTCGCGATCATCCTCCTGCTCAAACCGCTCGACCCGGCCGAGGGTCAGGGCATTGAGCTCCAACGTGATGCCCAGCGGGTCGGCCAGCGCGACCATGGCAGGCGGCACACCGCGACCTGACGTTTGTGCACTGACCAAGAACGCTTCCAGTTCAGCGTGGCAATTCTGGAAGTCCTGTGGGGAATGCATAAAAGCCTTGTAGCCGTGAACATTGACGCTTTGTAAGCGGATGCCGGGCAGGTGTGGGGCGGCAGTCTGCGAAGCCGCCGCCGATTGAGCAGGCAGGTGGTATTCGGCGACCACCTCCCGCGCCTTGCTCAGACCGGTCAGGTGGGGCTGCACGGTCTGGCTCTTGGCCCAAGCACCCAGGTCGATGCGCCGCATATGCTTGTCGCGATACGCCGCTTGCCGATGTCGCTCCAGCACCCTGTCAGTCCAGGCCACATCGCTGAAGCCCAACCACACAGCACCGGCACGAATGGCATCCGGGATCATCACGCAACGCGACGCCGCCGACTTCGCCATGCGCGAACAAGGGCGGGCGCCTGAGAGATTGGGAGGTGTCTTATCGTGAATGTCGTACTCGACCAGGTAGGCATCTTCGTTGACTACATAAGCTTTCCACTCACCACGCACTTCGTTGAACACGTACAGGTAACCGCCGCGCAAGTGACGCACGGTGTAGTGGGCGTTATCGGTGGGCAACGGCACCGCCTCCAGGCCCTCACCAAACGGCGCCTGGATCGCTGGCGCACTCTTAGTGGCCGGTTGTGCGACGGCATAACGCAGCGGCATCAGTGCCAGGCCCTGTTGATCGCAGACCGCGCAGGCTTTTGAGGGGTCGCATTGGCTCATTGGGCCTCCTTTGAATGATGCAGTTCTTCGTCATTGATCCTCAAGCACGCACCGACGTAGGTGGAATGCCCCATACGTACCGTTTGTAGAGCATTCGCTAGTGTTGGGTGCCGATGAATGCCTGCACCAAACTGCAACGCCTGAAAGACATACAGTTGCAGGTCGGCTGCCTCGCTTAGCCCGTCGTCAAGCGCACGTCGCAAGCATGATTCGATTTGTCGAACCGATGTGATGTCCAAAGCGTTGCTTGGCTCTCGCCGGTGCAGGTTTTTCAATATTCGATTTAGGATGCTTATGCGCCCTAACGATAAGAGTTGTTGCGGCTCCAGAATCAACGAATAAGTTTTCAGCTCAGGGCGAACGGTTTTCTGCCATTCACCGCAACGCGTCGGCCAGTACCAAGCCTCAGCCGGTCCCATCAAGGACGCCAACTGCGCAGGCGTGAATATCCAACACAAGTGCTCAAAGACCCGAGGATCGTAAAAACGCAAAAACAGTTGCTCATCCGAGGTGTTTTTTATCAGCAAACGACGTCCCAAGTGGCGGACCATCCTTTCGACGGGTTCAGTGCTTTTAATAAACCCGCAGAACAATGGTCGTTCGTTCGCGCGCTTCCAATCCCAGGTACGCTGTACTAATTCCAAACGGGATGTGAACGACAGCTTAAGCAGGTCGACCAGTACAGGTAGCTGACCAGGCAAAGCACTCAGCCGTGGAGCGCTTAAGGGGTGATGAGGCAGGTCAACCCAAAGGTCGCGATCAACGTCAAAAGGGTTGACCAGCGCAAAGGGGCAATCCGTTATAAGGCGATGCTCCCGAACAACACTCATATCACCCCTCCACCGAGACCAGAGCATCATTGCCAATGTTGGCGCCTGCCATTTTAAAGTCGCATAGCTTGAGTTCGCCTTTGCCCATGACTGCATTAACGCCTGTGTCGCTTTTAGGCTTAGTCAACTGATGACGCTGCGCCTTGAACGTCACCGCCCCCGGCGCATGAATCTCAATGTTGCCCCCCACCAGCCGAACGCTCGCCCCTTGCACGTTCAACAACACGTGCTCTTTGCCCTGCACATGGGCATTGCTCTGGGTGCTGACCATGCGAATATTTTGCTGTGCAGCCACGCTGATTTTGTCGCTTTGCGCTTGTACGCTCACCGCTCCGGTGGCGGCGTGCAGGGCAATGCCGGTGTTCGCAATGGGGCGACTGTCGCCCTCTGCGCCACGGGTAAAAAGCACCAGGCCTTGCGCCGCGAGAAAGGCGGTATGGCCTTGGGCGGTGAGGTTGATGTCCGCACCGGCGTTGAGCAGGCATTGGGTGCCCGTCGCCCAGACCTGGTGCTTGGGCGTCAGACTGAGCACGCCGGCCCGACCATAGAGCGCGAGAAGCGGTTTGCTCCACGCCGCTACTTGCCCTTCACCACCACCGATGCCCGCGCCTGACGCAGTGCCCTGCTGCGTCGCCTTCAGACTTTCCTGGCTGTTCTGCAGGGCCTCGCTGGTGGGCAACGCCTTAGCGTCGCGGGCCAGCCCGGCTTTTTGCTGTCTGGCGCTGTCGGCCAATTGATCCACTTGGTCTTGGGCTTTTTCCAGCTCGGCTAACAGCCCCTTGGCCTGCATTTGCTGGTCAGCCGATTCCGTCGTCACCAACAGCCCGGTACCAGCTCGCAATGCACCTTGGGCCCGGGTGTGCAGTTCGACGCCGTAGCCTCGGTCAGCCAAGCGTTTGTTGTCTTTGTTCTGCTTGAGGTGCCCTAACGTCAGGCCACTGTCTTGATCGGTGGTGTAGAGCTGGACGCGGCTTTGCCCTGGGGTGTCGTCGAACTGCAGGTGTCGATAGCCGCCGTTGCCTGTGGCGCTGGTGGATAGGTCTTGGGTTTTCCAGCCACTGAGTACCCCGGCGTGCTGGTTACCAGGGAACCACGCCGGTGCGTTGCCGGTACTGCCGGAGGCGCCGCCCGCGATCTGGTTATGTGCCGCTTCGGCCTGGCCCCGGCCGTTGTACAACGAGCCGATGACCACGGGGCGATCGATATGCCCTTCAAGAAACTCCACCAGCACCTCCTGCCCGACCCGGGGCACCCAGGCACTCCCCCAATTGCCACCGGCCTGGATCGCGGCCACACGCACCCAAGTGCCAACACTGGTGTCTGCCGGCGCATTGTCAGTACCCCGAGGATGGGGGTGATGGCTGGATGAGCGTTCGCCGCGCTGCCAGTGGAATTGCACCTTGATGCGTTGGTCGCGATCAGTCATCACGGGGCCGCCGTCGCCGATCACAATGGCGCTCTGTGCACCGTGGACGGTAGGGATGGGATGCAAGCGACGTCCATGACCGTCTTGGGTTTGCGGGCTATAAGGGTGACTGCCGGGGATGAGTGTGAAGTGGTTGCAATAGACAGCCTCCACCTGGTCAGGTACAGGCCCCAGCCCTGCCAGTACCGCCGCCTGCAGCTGAGCATCCAGGTTATTGCGGGCCTGATGGCGCACCCGTATGCACAGCATGGGTTCATCTGCCTGAACACTGTCATGCCCGCTTAAACAGAGCTGCGTGCCCGGTGCTAAACGTCGCCATGTCCCCAGGCTGTGTACTTGGCGACGCACAACCTGCTGAGCATTCAGGTGCTGACGTGCACGCTGCTCACCCTGGGCGGTGTCCGTCCAGGCATAAGGCCCGACCGTGTCCTGGTCCACACAGCCGCTGATGCCGGTGTCGCCCTGAGCATGTCCTGACAACAATGAATGGCTGCGATAGTCCCAGCTTTGGCGCTGTACCTGTCCGACCATCCAGCGGTGCTCTTCCGCCCATTGCTGCACACTGTCCTCTGCCTCGGTGACGTCGCTGCGATGAAAGCGTACGGATACCGGTGCATTCGGCGCCAATTTGCGGTTGCTGTCGGTCAGTACCAGGATGTGGCTGCCCAAGTTCGGGGCCTGGGCATCGCCCAGATGCTCAAAGTGATAGGCAATGCCCTCCTCCGCCAGCAGCCGCTGCACAAACGCCAGGTCACTTTCCTGGTATTGAGTCGTCAGGCTACGTTTGCGGTACACGCCCGGATCCTCCAGGGCCCAACGCCACTGCGGTTCAATCACGCCCTTGCTATAGAAGCCGAAAATCTTCTCGCAAATCTCCATCACGGTCAGGTCATGAAAGGTGTAGCTGTCCTGCCGGTGTCGCAACAGGCTCAACCAGGGCTCGATCCGTAACTGATAACGGGCCAATCCGCCATTGCTGCCGACGCGCGTGCATTGGTTGACATGCCCATGAAAGGCGCGCAAGTCAGTACGCGAGTCAGCACATTGCATCTGCAACAACACCGGGGCACCGACCAGTTGTTCAATAGGCAAGCGCTCGTCCGCGGACAAGGCACTCAGTTGCAAGCGGTACCCTTGCTGGTCCAGTGCCTCCCAGCCGTCGAGGTACTCGGCGACCAGCGTGTCTGCGCCCAAGGGGGTGTGCAATTGCAAAAGGCGCTGCTGTTGCGTCAATGCGGTAGAGGCCGTCACAGGTCATCCTTCCTGATGGAGTTCACTTGATCTGGTAGGTAAAGCCGCGCTTATTGGCGCCGACTTTGATTCGAGACAGGGCCTGCCCATCGGCCATGCGTGCCAACACGGCATCGGCGATTTCCGGAAGCAGGCTGCCATTGATGATCTGGTCAACGGCACGGGCACCAATGTCGACTTCAGTGCAACGCACCAGCAGTGACTCGACCAGCGCATCGTCGTAGTGGAACTCGGCTTGGTGATTAGCCTCAACACGGCGACCGACGCGATCCAGTTTCAAACGGATAATCGCGGCCAACGCATCATCGTTGATCGGGTAGTAAGGCACGACATCCATCCGGCCCAGAAAGGCAGGCTTGAAGGTCTTGTACAGCGTGGGGCGGATCAATTCCGACAGCTGTTTGACATTCGGCAGTTCGTCGGGTGTTTTGTTGAGGCATGCCTGCATGATCAGCGACGAGGCGGTATTACTGGTGAGGATGATCAGTGTGTTACGAAAGTCGATCTCACGACCTTCAGCGTCGTCCAACACGCCTTTGTCAAACACCTGGTAAAACAGTTCGAGCACGTCCGGGTGGGCCTTTTCCACTTCGTCGAGCAGCACCACGCTGTACGGGTTGCGCCGAACGGCTTCGGTCAGTTGCCCGCCTTCTCCGTAACCGACGTAGCCGGGCGGTGAGCCTTTGAGTCCTGAGACGCTGTGGGCCTCCTGGTATTCGCTCATGTTGAAAGTGATCAACTTGCGTTCGCCGCCATACAGCGCATCGGCCAAGGCCAGGGCGGTCTCAGTCTTGCCGACGCCGGAAGGTCCAACGAACAGAAACACACCTTTGGGTTTATTGGGATCTTCAAGATAAGCGCGAGCGGTGCGCACCCGCTGTGCGATAGCAGCTAAAGCATGGGACTGACCGATCACCCGCGCTTCCAACACATCACCCAAGGTGCGCACCGTGCGAATCTCGTCCTTGACCATCTTGCCCAAAGGAATGCCGGTCCACGCGCACACCACCTGGGCAATGACATTAGCGTCAACTTGCAACGGCAGTAAGGGGTTTTCCCCTTGCACGTTGGCCAAGGCTTCCATCGCCCGGGCCAGTTCCAAGCGTTGAGGTGACACGGGCGCTTTTTTACGCCCCGTCGTCAACGAATTGACAGAGGGCATACCCTCCTCCAACTCACCACGTAGCTCAGCGATACGTTGGACCAGCTGCACTTCTTGCTGCCAAAGCGCATTGGCGTCGTCCAGCTGTTGCTTCAGCGTCGCGGATTGAGCTTGCAGTTCACTGAGTCGCTTTTCGTGCTGACCGCCGCTAGCGAGTTCACGATTCAACGCCTGGCGCTGGACCTCAAGTTGCTCAAGTTGTTTCTGAAGAACCGCGATCACCGCAGGCCGAACACCTTGGCTCAAGGCGACTCTTGAACAGGCCGTGTCCAATACGCTGACGGCCTTGTCCGGCAGTTGCCGGGCACTGATATAGCGATGCGACAAGCGCACCGCTTCAGTGACCGCCTCATCCAGCACACGGACGTTGAAGTGCTGTTCCATCAACGGCACCAACGCGCGCAACATCGCGGCGGCTACCGGCTCGGACGGTTCATCGACCTTGACCATCTGGAAGCGTCGGGTCAGAGCGGCGTCTTTTTCAAAGTACTTTTTGTACTCGGACCACGTGGTCGCCGCCAAGGTGCGCAGTTCCCCACGCGCCAATGCCGGTTTGAGCAAGTTGGCAGCATCATTTTGCCCGGCCGTGCCCCCTGCACCGATCAACGTGTGGGCTTCGTCGATAAACAGAATGATGGGAACCGGGTGTTTCTTGACCTCTTCAATCACGTTTTTAAGGCGCAGTTCAAACTCACCTTTGACGCTGGCCCCGGCCTGCAACAACCCCATGTCCAACGCCAGCAATTCAACACCCAGCAACGCACTGGGCACATCGCCGACGGCGATGGCGTGCGCCAAGCCTTCGGCCACCGCCGTTTTGCCCACACCGGCTTCACCGGTAAGGATCGGGTTGTTTTGCCGGCGGCGCATGAGGATGTCGATCACTTGGCGAATTTCCACCTCGCGGCCAATAACCGGGTCCAGGTGTCCGTCGCGGGCGCGCTGGGTCAGGCTGGTGGTGAACTGATCCAGCGCCGGTGTTTTCACCCGTACAGCCGCCCCCTCACTGGCCTCTGCCTCAGGCGCAGTATCGCTAACATGATCCTGCTCCTGAGAGCCTTCGGTGAACCGGTCAAAATGCCCCCTAAGGTCTTCAACCGACAATTGCGCCAGCACCGTTGAGCTACGGGTCGCCCTTTGCACCAGCGCCGGCTGGGTCAGTAACGCCAGCAGTAAATGACCGCTGCGAATAGCGCCGTCCTGTGCTTCAAGGGAGGCAATCAGCCAGGCACTTTCGAGCCACACCGGCAGTTGCGTGGAGAACACCGGGGTGCGGGTGTTACCGTCACGTAACGTGTCCAGTTCCTGACTGAGTTCCGCTTCCAGTTTTTCCAGGCTCAAGCCGCTTCGTTTGACGATGACGGACACATCACTGTGGCGCTGCTCCAACAAGGCCAACAACAGATGTTCAACCTCCACCTCAAAGTGCCCACGCGCCCGGCAACGGCAGACAGCTTGTTCGGCGGCTTGACGGCAGGTGGTGTTGAGTTTGGCGATCAGGGTTTTCAGTGAAGTGCTCATCGTGCGTCCTTGATAAATGTCGGGGTCAAGCCGTCAGCGTTGACCCAGGTGTTCAATGCAATGTGGCGATCTGGTAACGGGCGTCGGTGCGATCCACTTGTTGGGCCTGGGTGACCAAAAACGCATCCCTGCCCAGCCGCCTGCTGCCCGTTGGTGACAGGGTTACCCCGGCCACCTGATCGGCTTGCAAGACCAGGCACACCTCAAACTCCAGGCTGCTACCGACCATCAAGGTCAGCCATGTTGCCAACGCCTTGGCAGCGTCCGCACCGGGCAAGAAGTCATCAAACGTTTCGCGCAACAGCGGACCTATCCATAAGCGCATGCGCAAATCGCACTGCCAGACACGGCCACCGACCAAGGCATTGCGTCCCAACGTCAAGCCGGGGGCGCCAAGGTGGGAGCGTTGATCCGTCGGTACCGAATGCCAACCGCCAACAAACTGCTCAATTCGTACGGGCACCTGGAAATATTCGCTGAGCACGCGTTGCAAATACGCCGCCGACAACGGCCGATGACCGATGGCCCCGCTGTAGAACGCAAGGGCTTGGTCGGATACACCGCCCGACTCGGGGTCGTTGGAAAGAAAGCGTTGCGTCAACCCAGTTAAGGCTTGGGTCAACGGCAGAAAACGCCCCTGGCGATCCAGCTCATACTGCAAGGCGAGTCGGTACTTCTTCCAGGCGCCGTAGAACAGCGCCGTGGCGCGGTTGCTGAAGATGTCCAGAAACGCTCGCGCGGCCCTATCGCGGTGGACCACCTCCCGCTCTCCCAGTCGCTCGGTGTAGGACAGTGGTAACGCCCCTTGCCCTCCCAGCAGGCCAAAGAACGCCGGGGTCAGTGCCACCGAATCAAGATGGCCCTGAAAATGCGCCTGCCATCGCTCAACACGTTCCAACCCCTGTTCGGGGGTGTTTGCCAACACCTCCATCCGCTCAAGCTCACTGGCGGGAAAACCCAGGGTTAGGGTGTTGTGAAATTGCAGACGCTTACCCACCACATCGCCTGGGCGGTCGCCTTGTCCAACAAACAGATGCTCAAGCACCCGAACCGCCTGGAAAAATTCATAGCGATAAGGCTGCTCGACCATCCGAGCGATCACACCAATATCGAGTCGCCGCTTCGGGGTTGGCATCGAAGGACCTCCTCACCGCTGTGTTTGGATATCAGCACCAACTGCGTGAAGCTGTTGGCATGAACGTAAAGCCCAAAGAAGTGATCCACCACCTGGGCAAAGATGTGCAAGCCGATACCGACAAAGCTTTCCTCATCGATCACCAACCGTATTTCAGTCCCACGCGCCACGCTGGCGAAGTATTTGCCGGGCAGCCAGGCGGTGACCGGGCGGTGACTCAACGCGTGTATGCCTTCAATTTGCCGGGCCGTCGTGGCTGAGCGTTGCAAGTCGTACAGCTTGAGCATTTCGCGAAACGCAGCAGCCCCGCCCTCGACCAGCGACAAATGGTTGAGCGACAAATGCGAAATCAAGCGCCATTGCGCACCACGATCACAGGCAAAACGCACGGCGGCCGTAGGTTTGCGCAACAGCGAAATACGCTGTGCCAGGGAGCCACCAGGCATGCGTAAATCGCCACTCGGCACGCCGTAGGCAAGCTGCTCAGGGAGATTGCGATTGCTACAAGTCAGCTCCAGGCTTAACGATGAATTACCTGGAGAAATGGGATCCATGTCAGGATCGACGATGGTCAATTGCAATTCATGACCTGGGCTTCTACGCGCCAGATTTTCATCCCGGTGCGCTACCCAGTAAAGGCCGTTACGTTCCTGGCATTCGCCGTGGTGCAACGAATAAAATGGCCGGATCTCACTCTGGGATTCTCCATCCGCTGTTTCGGTGGTCCGGGTGACCGATTCAATGGCATGCACTTCAAACGCAGACGCCGCTTGTTGGTCTCCGACAACGTTGTAAGACACGGCCTGGTGCGACACCAAAATAGGACGTGCATGCTGTCGAAACAGGTTCACCACTGGCGTACAGTGCAAGCGCACATTAGCGGCGGATAACCCTTCCAACAGGCGCGAAGCGGTCGAACCAGGCAGCACATCGCTGAGCAATAGATGCAGCGTGAAACGCCGGCCTTGAGCGCCGCTCAAATCGCAGTCATAGAAACCAAATTTCTCTGGGAACGCGAAAAATTCTGTCAACAACCGATACGCCGGATGAGCCCGCGCCGGCCAGTCAATCAGCGCCTCATTTTCGGCAAAACCGACACTTTTCATCGGTGACGCGGATAGTGCCTGCCATTGTCCGCTGTCGCTCGACTCGAGATAGGCCTTTGCGACGTTCAGCGCGAGCACATCACGCAGCACTGCACAAAACGACGGCTCACCGTCGATAAACAGTCGAACATGATCCAGACCCAGCTCCCGCATGGAGCCATGAGTGGACAGGAGCTCAAAGGTAATTGAAAGCTGGGCGCTGGCCTTGAGCGGCAGTTGTACGGCACGGGGCGCTTGCACCAATGGGCTAAAACGCGCCGAAGCAATACGCAATGGCGCCAAGGTCACGTCGTAGACCGTACGAAACCGGCACTCCACACCCCGCACCGGACGGGACAGCAACTCCGTTCCGCGCGGCAATGTCACGCATTCGGAGAGTTGCCCGGCACCATCACCGAGATCGAATTCGGTAATCGAACAAGTAGGAAAGGGTCGCAAGTAGTGCGGGTACAGCACTTGCAGCAGTGCTTCGGTAAATTCGGGGTAATCGTCTTCAATCTTTTTCGAAATACGTGCGCCCATCAGGGCAAACGACTGGATCATCCGCTCGACGTGGGGATCTTCACTGACGTCGCCAGCCAGCAGCAGCCGTCCGGCAATTTTCGGGTAGCGTTCAGAAAACTGACGAGAGTAGCTGCGCAGAAAAGCCAGCTCGCGTTCGTAAAACGGCAGGAGATCATCCATGGACATTTATTCACTCACCGCCAAGCGTCGGGTTTTACTGACGCGGTACTGCAACGTGCTGGGCTGCAACAACGCATCGAAACTGACGGGTTCACGTGCCGGATGAACAATCAGCATGGCGCTGATCGAGAAGCGTAACCCCCCCGACGCGCGCCGGTGCTCATCCAGAGATACCCGGATATCTTTCAAGCGGGTTTCGTGCAAGGTGATGGCCTTTTCCAATGCCGTGCAGATAAACGCACGGTCCACCGAGCTGGCCAAGCTGCGGCTTGAAACATCGCGCAAGCCGTAGGTCATCAATGACGCCTGGCAATGCGGGAATTCTTTTAAAACGTGCTCCTCCATGACCAACCGACTGTTGAGCAAAGCCTCAACATCCAGCGCTACGGACTCCTTGAACTGCTCCAGGGTGTGCCGGGTAAATTTACCCTGAGCAACGCTGTGCGGCGCCTCATCAAAGAGCTTTTCCAGCAGGCTAGGTTCGTATCCTTTCACGCAGAAGTAGTCCTTTGGGCCGAGAGGTTTTCACCCAGAGCCATGCAGAAAATGTTCGGAAAAACAGTTCGAGGCCATGACTACGTCATGGCCCGACTTAACGCATCAATCAGACCGCGAACGACTTGTCGTTCTTGGTCAAGCTCCAAGCGCCTTGGGTGTTGCCCTGCTGACCGCCACCACTGGCTTTCTGGGTGTAACGCCATTGCACGGCGGCGTACTTCAACTTGAAGGTTTCCATAGGCTCCTGCCCCGCCACGACTTTGGGCGAAATGCTGGCCACCACGGCGTTTTTCAAATCAATCGCCAAGTACTTCACGCGATTGCCTTCGCCGTCTCGTTTAAAGAACTCGATGGTGATTTCTTTGAAGGTGGTACCGCTGGACGCTGCCTCATACAACTGAGGGCTTGTCACGTCCATCGCCTTGGTGAACTCCATCGCATCGTGCTCGCAACGCTCGGCCGTGTTGCCGCCGGTCGCAGACGCCGTTGACGATTTCGGCTGGCGGATCTCATGCACCCAGGAGTCGATTTCCAACCAGTCCGCGTGGTCCTTATCCAGCGACTCACCCTTAACATCCGGCTGTCCAATTTTGAGGTAGATGTCTTTCATTACTTCGTCCTTTTTTAGGGAGGGTTGGTGCAACAGTGACTTTATGCCTTCACGCCCGCGGGCAGCTCCGCGACCAGGCGCAAAGACACCGACAGTTCGTCAAGTTGGTAATGGGGGCGTAGGAACGCCACGGCGCGGAATACGCCAGGACGACCGGGCACTTCGGAGACCTGAATAGACGCTTCACGCAAGGGATATTGGGCTTTAGCCTCCTGACTCGCGTTGTCATTGAGCAGCACGTATTGGCTGATCCAGGTGTTCAGAAAGGTTGAAACGCTGGACACCGAAGCGAAGCTGCCAATCTTGTCGCGCATCATCGACTTGAGGTAGTGAGCAATCCGCGACACAGCGAAGATGTACTGCAGTTGCGAGGACAGCAGCGCGTTGGCGTTGGCCGCGTCGGTGTTGTACTTACGCGGCTTTTGCAACGACTGCGCGCCAAAAAAAGCCGCGTAATCGGTGTTCTTGCAATGCACCAGGGAAATAAAGCCAAGATCGCTGAGTTCTTTTTCCCGGCGGTCAGTGATGGCCACTTCAGTCGGGCACTTGAGCGCCACTTCACCATCATCGGTGTTGAAGGTATGAGTCGGCAGCCCTTCCACCAGACCACCACCCTCAACGCCTCTAATGGCGGCACACCATCCGAAGTTCTCAAACGCTTGCGTAAGACGCGCGCCATGGGCGTAAGCAGCGTTACACCACAGGTATCGAGAGTGGTCGCGACCGTCTACATCCTCTACGAATGGGAAGCTATCAATGGTGATGCCATCAATAGGGTTGTACGGTAGGCGCCCCAGGAAGCGCGGCAACGCCAAGCCCACATAGCGCGCATCTTCAGATTCGCGCAAGGATTTCCACTTGGCGTATTCAACCGTATCAAATACCTTGGCCATATCGCGCGGGCGGCCCAGGTCGGCAAAGCTCTCCAGGCCAAGCAGCTCCGGCGCAGGCGCCGTTATGAATGGCGCATGGGCGGCAGCCGCGACATGGGACATTTGCTCAAGGAAGTACAGGTCTTCTGGCTGACGGGTGATCGCATAGTCACCAATCAATGCACCAAACGGCGCACCACCAAAGGTGCCAAACTCTTCCTCGTAGATCTTCTTGAATAGCGAGCTTTGGTCGAACTCCAATGCGGCCTTGAAGTCGCGCATCAGCTCTTTTTTCGAGGCGTTGAAAACCTTGATTTTGATCATGGCCCCGGTAGTCGACTCAGTCACCAAATGGTGCAAGCCGCGCCAACTGGATTCGAGCTTCTGAAATTCTGCGGCGTGCATGACCAGCGACAGCTGTTCCGAGAGCATACGATCCAGCTCTGCAATACGCGCATCCAGGCTACGAGCGAGGTTCTCCGAGACCACGACCGTACCCTGCATGACCTCAGCAACCAACTCGGCGATCAGGTCACGCGCTCGAAGGTGCTCCGACTCGGATTTGGCAATCTTGCTTTGCTCGACCACCTGATCAAGCAAGCTGGACCCTTCATTTAACAGTGGAGCACTCATATCACCAGAAGCGTTTGCGGTGCTCATACATCCCCCTGAGATTCACGTCGAATCGTGGCCATCTGCTCGGTGTTCGTCAGCACGTCGCTGAGCACATCCTCAAGGGTCTCGTTGGTCGAGATCTTGTTGCGCATGTCTGCCAGTTTGCTACGGGCCTCATGTAGCTTATGCAGTGCTGGCACCTGGCGAATGAGTGCCTCTGGTCCAAAATCTTCCAGTGATTGAAAGTTCAAGGTCACGCCGAACTCCCCCTCCCCGGTCAGTGCGTTGGCCACCCGATACGTGGCACGTGGCGTCATCGCCGCCATGACCTCGTCAAAATTATCCCGATCAAGCGACACGAATTTGCGATCCTTGGGACGAGCCAGAGGTGTTTCCGGATTCCCGGAAAAATCACCCAATACACCGACCACAAAGGGCAGCTCTTTCTGCTCGATGGCATCGCCAATCTCAACGTCGTAGGTCAGCTGAATCCTCGGCGCCCGCACCTTTTGCAGGCGTTTTTGCACACTTTCCTTCTTAGCCATAGCAGGTACCGCCTCGATCAAATACTTACTTAAGGTTCACGCTCAATTCATGCCCGGCAGGCTGGAGAACGGATTGGAGCTCGATGCCGCTGGCGTGGCTTTGGCGGGTGCAGGCACCGACTTACGTGGCGCAGTTTTGGCCTTGGGCAGCAAAGCCTTGGCTCCCAGGGTTTCGCGCAGTCTCGCAGCAAGTTTTTGCGCCTCTTGATGCACTGGGCCGTTGACGTCTTTTTCATCGCGTAGCCTTCCCAACGACTGCACCGCGACTCGCAAGCCCGAGACGGTCAGAATGGCGTCAGCACGGGTATTAGCTGCATCGCGCTGCAACACTTCCTGCGCGGCCAGAATCGCGGCACCATAATTCTCAGCTTTGAACTCCAGCTCAGCTCGACGCAACCAAGGCTCTTTTCGAGTGGGCTCCATGGATGCAGCTTCTGACAGCAACTTCCTACCCGCTTCGAAGTTGCGCGCTTGAATACGTTCATCTGCTTTAAACATTAAGTGTTCAAACGTTGGGACTGGCTCTTGTGCAGATTGCATTGCGCACCCTGACACTATTAGAAAACCAATCACAATAAGAATGGCACGCACAGCAATCCCTCCCTGACTAAAAGATCCGTGTATAACGTTAGAGTTATCCGGCAAACAACTACCGGCACTGGCAAGAAACCGAACCGTATAGCAACCGAAAAAGGCTTGCAAACAAATTCTATAGAATTTTCAGGGAATCTATTAGCCAGTAACATTTCCCACAACACAAATAAAAACATCTTACAGAACCAAAGAACAACAACCTCTTTACAGAAACTAAAACAGCCAAAACCCCTACTCGCACTTGACCAAAGTAGATAAACCTCTCAAATTGAGCGCTATGAATTCTTATAGACAAGCGCACACGCGGCGATAACAGTGCATCTGCGCGCAAGCAATTTCTGAGAGGCCAATGGCCTCCGGACCAACTTAGAGCTAGAACTCAACTGCCACACCACTTCTTCATATGCTCTAGAGCCACTTACCGATGCAAACACAAAAAAAGCCCTCTCTTCATCACCTCATCGCTTTTATAACTGCACTTGGAAGTAACATGAAGCACCTGCCTCTGGTTGGAATATTTTTTTTGATTGGCTGCTCAAGCAATGAAACACCGAAGGATAAGAACACCCAGGTCCCCCTACGCATCCATGCCGCCGCCAATATGAATCAGGGAACCCATAAAAAACCGCTGGCACAAGTCATTAAAATTTATCACTTGCGCGCTACCGAACGCTTTGAACAGACACCTTTCGACAGCTTCCTAGACGATGCGCAGGAACTCAGAGCACTAGGCTCAGACTTGGTCAGCGTAAGGGAAATGTTGTTGCTGCCGGAGCAGCATTACGAACTCAACGAAAAGCTGGAAAACGGTGCCGCCTACATTGGCATTGTTGCGTTTTTCCGGGAACCGGCCGAGCGGCGTTGGCGTTTTGCGTATGAAGCCAACGCTTCGGCTCTGACGGGGATCACCCTGGGGGTTCATGCCTGCGCCCTCACCTCCACCCAAGGAGCACTGATCAACACAGCCGCTGGCGCCACCGACACACTGGCGACGGTCAAATGCCAGAGCAAAAGATGAGCACGGTGCTTCCACCCGCCGCGCCCGACAGGAGTCCCACCATTGAGTCATAACGCCAAAATACTGTGGGGTGAAGGGCTGTTTCTGCGCCCGCAACTTTTTCAACAGCAGGACCGCTATCACGAGGCAAGGCTGAGTCAGATGAGCCAGTTGCTGCAGCCTTATGCCTGGGGCATTCAACGCCTGAAACTCGACAAAGCGAGCCTGGCCCAAGGCACGTTACGCGTTCTGGAGGTGTCCGCCGTGTTTCCGGGCGGTGAACTGTACTCTGCGCCAGAAGGCGCCACGCTGCCATCGGCCATTGGGCTTCAGGATCTCCCCCTCAGCGTGTCTGAAATCACAACGTATCTGGCGCTGCCGCGACTGAACCCTCACGGCCGCAATCTGGCCGTCAGCGACTCAGGTGCAAACGCTGGCCGCTATGCACAGAACAACGAACAAACTGCGGATATGTTCACCGAAGCAGAAGAAAGCGAAGTGGCATTCCTTGCCCCCGCCGTTCGCTTGCTGACGGAAGACCAGGCGCATGATGCATTTGAAGTCATCCCGATAGCGCGCTTGAAACGCAGCAGCACCGGAGGCTTTGAGGTCGACGAACAGTACATGGCGCCCGCCGTGAATTTGGCCGCCATGCCCAGCCTGCTGATCAAGTTGCGACAGCTGCTTGAAGCCCTCGACGCCAAGGTCCAGGTCATGCAGGAAGCTCACCGCGAGCCCTCTCAGAATGTCGTTGAGTTCCGCGCCGGAGATATCGCGTCATTCTGGTTGTTGCACACCAGTAATACCGCGTGCGCCAGCCTTTCTCACCTCTTCCAGCATCCGGGATTGCATCCCGAACGCGTTCATCAAGAACTGCTTCGCTTGGCAGGCGCCCTGCTGACGTTTTCCAAGACACATCGCCTTGCGGATCTACCACCTTACGACCATAACCACCCAGCACCTGGCTTCAACACCCTGTTCGCCATTATTCACACGCTGGTAGACACCGTTATTTCTGCTCGTTACTTCAGCATTGCGCTCGCCCAAGTGAAACCGGCGTACCACCAAGGGCGCCTGGACAATGAGCGCATTGATGGCAATTGCACCCTCTACCTGGGTGTCAGTGCGGAAAAGGCTGGCGCAGAGCTCGCAGAAATCGTACCGCGCACAGTAAAAATTGGCTCGCCAGACGCGGTTGAAAAACTGGTCACCTCCTCTATGCCCGGTGTGACATTGACCTACACCCCCGTGCCACCGTCCGCGATCCCTGTGCGGCCAGGCATGTTGTATTTCGCCCTTGAGCCGCGCGGGTCACTTTACGAACACATGCTTAAAAGCCAGACCGTTACGGTGTACATCCCCAACGGCCTCTCCGAATTGAAACTTGAATTGCTAGCCCTGATGCCATGACCTATACCAGCGCCCCTCACATGCCTGCCCCGGCAGAACTTCTCAGCCACACAGGCAACGCTCCACAACGTCTGATCGACCTGATGTCCGATGGCTTTTATCTGCTGCTGATGATTCAACGCCGCCAAGCTCCAGAACACCACCAAGCGTTCAGCGCAGCGATCAAACAGTTTTTTACCCGCATAGAGAACGCTGCCGCTACTGCGGGTATCGCGAGCGAAGACATCTACGCAGCCAAGTATGCGTTTTGCGCAACCATCGACGAGCTGATTCTCTCCGCATCCGATTGCCCCTTCCGCGATCAGTGGGAGCTCAATCCGATGCAGTTGGTGATGTTCGGTGATCAGTTGGCGGGGGACAAGTTCTTCACCTATCTGGAAGATCTGCGCAGTAAAGGTGCGGTTCGCTTGCAGGCGCTGGAGGTCTACCACCTTTGCCTGCTGATCGGCTTTCAGGGCAAATATCGTCTGGAGGGTTCGGAACAGCTGGGCTATCTGACGGCGCGCCTGGGCGAGGAGCTGGTATTTCTCAAAGGCAAACGAACCGCCTTCGCCCCCCATTGGGCCTCACCAGACCGTGTCGCCCACCTCCTGCGTCGTCAGGTGCCGTTATGGACGCCCGCATTAGTCTTGGGGGTGGTTGGGGCAATCAGTTTTACCGCCTTCAGCCTGACGCTTTCAACCGACACTCAAGCGCAAATGGCCTTACTCGACAACGTGATTCAGCTTCCGACCCGCACGGCCAGCCTGACCATCACCCTCCCCTGAAGGAGCTACACATGCCCACACCGGCTGACATGGATGCCACCGACTGGTCGTTGCTCTCGCAGCACAACCGCCTGCTGCACGTGCAAACGGTTCTGCCCGACGCTTTGGTGGTGCGGCACTGGGAAAGCCTCGAAGCGATCAATGAAGAACCAGTCTTCACGCTCGACTGCATCAGCCCTTCAGCCTTGTTGAATCTGGCTGCATTGCCGGGAACAGCCCTGCAGTTGCAACTGGCGCAATTGGATGGTCAGCAACGCAGCTGGCAAGGCATCGTGGTCAGCGCAGAACAGCACGGCAGCGACGGTGGTATCGCACGCTATCGACTGCATGCCGGAACCTGGTTGAGCTTACTCAAGCGACGCCGCAATACAATGATCTTCCAGGATCTGAATGCGCTTGAGATAGTCACGCGAATTTTTGCGGGCTACCCTCACGCCCAGTGGGATGCACGGGTTACCCAACTGCTACCAAGACGTGCGTTATGCACGCAGTACCGCGAGACCGACTTTGAATTCGTCTGCCGGCTGTTATCCGAAGAGGGGTTGAGTTTCTATTTTGAACACGGGGGCAACGGGAAGGATAGCGCCAGGCTGGTGATTATTGACCGTGACTACCAATGGCCTGACGGTGGTGTGCTGGTCTTTTCCCGTGAAGATACACCGCAGGCGGATGACGGTATTCGCCACCTGGAAGAGCAGCACCAAATCACTATTGATGCGGCCACAACCTGCGCCTGGAACGCTGAGCAGTTGCTAGGGTTGAGTGGGACCGCTGACAGCGCCATCGCCGAAGGCCCCGCGTTGCCTGAGCTGGAAGTGTTCGATGCAAATCCTTCGGCCATTTTCGAGACGTCGAACGAAGCACGCCAGACCGCCAACCATCTGTTGAACTCGCGTCGCCTTGCACGCCATGGATATCAAGGAGACAGCGCGACGCGGTCTCTGCAACTGGGCATCCGCTATACCGTGGAGCAACATCCAGTCATGGGTGCCCTCCCGCTGGTTTGCCGGCAGATCAGGCATGTGGCAAGCAATAATCTCGGCCTTCTTTTGGCCAATCGGCTGGGGGACCCCGCTCTGGAGCGCGGCACCTACACCAATCATTTCCACGCCGTTGCACCGAACGTGCCGATCGTGCCAACCCGACGACCTCGCCCGCAGGCACCCGGTGTACAAACAGCCACCGTGGTCGGAGCGCAGCAGCACGTCATCACCAGCAACCGTGACCACCAAGTGCGGGTACAGTTTTTTTGGCAACGGGGAGAAAGCCCTCTGCCAGGAGGCCTGCAGGACTACGCGCATGCCCCCGGCAATGAAACGTCGGGCACGTGGATCCGTGTCGCCGAAGCCCTGGCCGGTGCGCACTTTGGTCAGAACTTCACACCGCGCATTAGCAGTGAAGTGGTGATCAGCTACACCCATGCCGACATTGATCAACCGGTGGTCATCGCGCAGGTGTTCAACGGCGAAGCCACTGCCCCCTTCAGTGCCGGTATCGGCGCGCCTGCCAACCATCCCGGTACGATCAGTGGGGTGCAAACACTTGGCCTGGATGGCCAACCCGCCAGCCATTGGCAACTGGATGACGCCCAAGGCCAACTGCGCCAGCAGCTAGGTAACCAGACCGCGCGCAGCACCCTCACCCTGGGGTATGCGATTGCCAGCGAAGGGAGCAAACGCAATGCTTATCAGGGGTTAGGGTTCAGCCAGTCCACACAAGGCTGGGGGCAGATTCGGGCCGCTGAAGGATTGCTCCTGTCCGCCAGCCTCCAGACTGGCGCAAACGCCACCCAGATGCAGATGAGCGACGCCCTCGACCAACTCTACGGCGCGATGAACACTGCCGAACATTTGAGCCAGGCTGCGCAGCAAGCTCAGGCAGGGATCATGGCCGCTCACGCTGCGCAACAAGCGTTAGGCGATGAGTTGAACCCGCGCAAGGGCGCGCACTACCCCGCCCAGGTCAATGGGCAAAGCACCACTCAACCCGACATGGAACAAGCAGTCGAACGCTTCAGTGCGCCGCATTTAGTGCTGGAAACGCCAGATCACTTAACGGTCGCCACCCCGGCCAGCAGCAATGTGTTTGCCGGGCAGCAGCTACAGGTGACCAGTCAACAGGACCTGCATTTAAGCGCCGCTCACACCATCGCTGGGGCCAGCGGTGGCAACCTGCATTGGTATACCGCCAACGGTGGCGCCAAGGTCGTGGCGGAGACAGGTGCTGTCAGCCTGCAGGCACACACCGACCGTATGGAGGTGTTGGCCGACCAAGCGGCAACCTTCACCGCGACGGCAGGGAGGATC
This sequence comes from Pseudomonas weihenstephanensis, assembly GCF_016812185.1. NCBI lineage: Bacteria > Pseudomonadati > Pseudomonadota > Gammaproteobacteria > Pseudomonadales > Pseudomonadaceae > Pseudomonas > Pseudomonas weihenstephanensis. The sequence continues at coordinate 41,750 of NZ_JAAEBV010000001.1, forward strand.
GACCTGATCGCCAAGACCCGCATCGTCCTGCAAGCCGGTTCGGCGAGCATTACGTTGCAAGGCGCCGACATCACCTTTGCCTGTCCGGGGGTGTTCAGTGTCAAGGGCAGTGAGCATCCGCTGTTAGGTGGGGCGAAGAACACGCCATCACTCCCTGCCCTGCCAGTAGGCAATCTGTTAAAGCCTCCCATTGCCATGGAACTCAATTACCACGACGAAGCGTTAACACCCTTGGCAGGTGCGCCCTACACGGTGCTTTTTGAAGACGGTACCGTTCGACAAGGTGAGCTAGATACCAAAGGGCACGCACGCCTGGAAGGTGTTCCTGACCTACCCGCACAGGTGTACTACGGCGAAGATCCTCGACCACCCGAAACTCGAACCCCGTTACCCGAAAACACCTTCAAGGGCCAGTCCAGCAACAATGAGCAAGCACTCGCCAATATTCAGCATTACCTCAATCAGTCCGACCAATTCTGGCAGCAAAAAGCTGATACAGAGCAACGCGAAACGATGAGTGAGTTGAGCAGTGACTCTGTGTCTGATTCTGAAGAGAGCTTGTGGGGTTACTTGGACCCAACTCAACAAGAACAACTACGCACGACCTTGGCTGGAGACGACGCATGAGCAGCCTATCTGCAGCATCCAAAGCACCCAGCCCTCGCCAGGGCTGGTTTGAATCGTTGAAATCCGAATCGTTGAGCTTTCTCAAAGGTGACAACAACGCGCCTTGGGCAATCCTCGCCGAAACAGCTATTGGTTGCGTCCCGGTGCTCGGGCAGATCGTCGACGCACGCGATATCGTTAAGGGCTTGGTCGAAGTCTCCGGGAAGCCCGATAGTGCGGCGGGTTGGTTCAATGTCATCACAGCACTGATAGGTCTGATCCCCGGCGGTGGTGACGCTGCCAAACGCTCGTTGCGTGCGGTTAAAAGCGGTGCTGCGAACGTTGATGATTTGCTGGCCATGATCCGCCGCTTCTATTCCGGCGACCCGGAAAAGCTGCTGCGACAAGTGATGGACCTGGGGCCGTTACGTAAAAAGCTCGACGAAATTCTCAATAACCCGCGCCTGATCAATCAGCTCTCCCCGCAAATGCGTGCCCAGGTCAGTCGCATCCGCAACAGCCTGGACAAGCAGTTTGCAAGTTTCAAAAAAGAAGTGGATGGCTGGCTCGGGCAAGGCCGCAAAACCAGTGCCGAAGCACCGGTCAGAAGCACGCCCTCCACCCGGACCCCTGACAGCAAACCCAACAGCCCAAACGGTGAAGGCCGCAATGCTCGGCGTGACGCCAGCAACGATGCACATCCAAATCAACCCAATGCTCATACCCAACGAACGGCCCGCTTCAAGACGCTCAGCAACAAAGTGCTCGGGGTGCTAGGTGAACATATGGCTGACTACCACTGCCAGGACGTAAAGGGCTGGGGCAAAGGCCAAGCGTCTCACGATGTAGGCGCAAAAAACCTGGCCAAGCTGAATGACCAGCATCGTATGGTGCAACTGTGGCCGTGCATTCCGCGAGGTCGTGGGATTGATGCGGTGTGGAAGTCCAATGGGCGTAAGCCGTACGCCATCATTGAAGCCAAGGCCAGTTTTAATCCTGCTAAGTCATTGGGGCAGTTGCTTGGTGAGGCAGGAGATAAAAATGGAAGTGATGCGAGTACAGGTGGACCAGGATCAGGTAAAGGAGGTGGGCATTCTCGAGGTAAAGGCAGCTCTAAACCTAAGTCTCCACGACAGCAGAACGGTAAAGTTACTCAAATGAGTCATGAGTGGATAAAGAGACGTCTTTCTAAAGCAGTTGGCCCAGGTTCAGCAGACTTCCCGCGCTTAATAAAAGCAGGAACAAATGGATATTCCCGACACGTATTTCTATTCTCTATTCCTCACGCAATGGCGCACGCCGAAGCACTTATCCTGCACAGCTCAAGCTCCAAAGTGAATTCATCGACTCATTCTGCACACGAAGCAACAAGAGAATGGACCGACAATCAAATTGAGCAGGTCGTTAACAATCGCGCTGGAATCTCTCCCAAAGGCAGAAGCAAAGTAGGTTAACACAATGAGCTTTCACTTGATTAGAAGACAACAGTTTTTGTCAGAGAAATATTACAAGCTAGCCACCGAGGTTCACAACCAAATAATTGACGATGACGACGGACTTGAGGCAAGTTTGGCCTCTTCAAAAACCGAACCGAAAGAAAAGATCTTCTTTGCGCACGGCATCGCCAATGACAAATTCAATCTATTAATGCTGGACTACACTGCTGGCGAGAGCGAAGTTATCTTAAGAGAAAAAATTGGAGGAATTATTGCCAATTACGAACGCTATGCAAACCTCCTTTGGAAATACTACGATGACGACAACCGCCCTGCATTTGATTTAGCCATCATTGATGACTACACCACCCTAATGCAAATTATCGGACTCTGCTTTCTATTGCACAGATACGATCTGCTGCCAAGAATTGCCGCCCTGCAAGACGGCGTTAATAAAGAAAATGCTGGAATGGATACGCTTTTCGAAGAATTCATGTGTTATGGAATGGGACCCGAGGAGCGTTATCAAAGCGACTACCTGTGTTGCACCAAACCATACCGGGCGTTATTCCATGCTTTGACGGAGCTATCTGACGAAGCAAGACTTAAAGAGCTAAATACTTACCTCAAGCATTGGTATAAAGACCTCGTGGGTTGTGCGTGGCACGACAGCCATAAAGCTGAGGGTGGATACTTTGGTTACTGGAGCTTTGAAGCGGGAGCTGCCGTTGTTCTTCTAGGCATAAAGGATGACAGCAGCCTTCACAAATACCTCTATTACCCCAAGGACTTGGTTGCTTGGTACCGAGCCAACAAAACCAAATATTTAACTGATACAAAAGCCCTACGCGATCCTGCAACTAATGCCGGCATTGCGGCAGGACAGTCCTGCCCAAAATCTGGCTGGTGGTTCACCCCCGCCCAACTCAACTCCCGCCGCTACGTTCAACAAGGCATCGCCTTTCCGGCGATAGAGGGCAGCGACTACGGCACAACCTTCTGGCAATGGAGCACGGATCAATCCGCGCCGAAGCTGTAGTCGCCCAAAGCATGAAGCAATTACTAAAGGACGATGCGAGATTCGCCAATGAACAGCCCTATTCACTTCAACTCGAAAAAGCCCTCCAACGAGCGTCTGCTCCCGCGCCACTACCTGATCATTTCGGGGCTCGCGTTGTTGTTATTGGTGATTCTGGCAAAGGTCCTGGAAGATTGCCTGCCGCCCGCCTCCCCCCCGTTACTCTGCAAATGGCCTTGGCTACAAGCCGCCGTCAGCGACTGATGTGATGGTGGAGTTCCGATGAAAAACAAGAGCGATCTGTACAAATTCGACGCCCTCTTGGGCACGCAACCTGACGCGCAAATCGCCAAACTGGCCAAAGTCTCTCAAGGTGCTGTCAATAAGCGCCGGCGTAGTCTGGGTATCGCCTCGTTCCACAGCAAAACCCCGAGCCGTATTGCCAGATATGATTTCTTGTTGGGCGTATTGACCGACCAGATCGTTGCCCAGCTCGCGGGAGTTACAAAAGCAGCCGTGACGTTTCGGCGCACAAAGATGGGAATCAAATCTCAACGCAGTCAACACCCATCACCATGGGAAGGTCTTGATGGGCTGCTTGGCACTCAACCAGACAGCGAGATAGCCAAGTTGGCCGGGGTGACCAGCGGTGCAGTGCTCAAACGCCGACGACGGCTAGGGATAGAGGCATTCAGCCGATCTAAACAGGGCCCTTCTACGACACAAGCACCCAGACGGATCAACCTACTCCAGAAATGATCAAGCGAGGACACATCGTACCTCCGAGCTTGCGTCGACGGTCTTGGTTGAACCCAGCGGCCCATTCAAGTGGTGGGCTGCAACAATGCGCCACCTCAACCTGAGCGGCGGCACTTCGGAGTTGGTTACTCATTCACGTTGCAGCTGAGACCCGCCGTGCTTGCCGGTTTAGTCAACGAACTGGCTATCCGGTTTTTTGAGTATGAAACGCGCAAACGCTTCCTGGCGCTGGACCAGTATTTAACCCAACAGGCGGTAAATTTCGCAGTGAAGTACTGACCTTCAATTTAAGATCTTGAAGTCAATTCGACGGTTTTTGCTCCGCCCCTCAACCGTACTGTTGTCAGCGATCGGCGCATCCGGCCCGCTCCCCGTTACTGACATGCTGCTGGACTCGATCCGCTTGCCGATCAGGTACTGACGCACTGCTGCCGCACGCGCCAAGCTGAGTTCGATGTTGCTCTCACGCAACCCAACATTGTCGGTGTGGCCAATGATCGCAATCCGGGCATTGTTGAGCTCGCGTATAACTTGCGCCATCTCATCCAGCACGATACGGCCCTTGGCGGTAAGAATCGCACTGCCGCTTTCAAACTCAATGGTGCGTTGACCCAACGTTTCATCCAGTGCTTGCTGTCCTGAGCTGACCTGTAACGTGTTGTGCACCTGATAAGTTTGGTTGAAGGAACTGGCCAGCGTACTGGTGACCTCCTGACGCAACGCTTCGTTCTTCACATTACCGCTGACTCGGATCTGATTGCCTTCCACTTGCACCTGCCCGGCGGAAATATTCCGAAGATTTGGGCTAAGCATTTTCAATACGTACTGATCCCAGTTCGCCGGGGCTACGACATTCCCCACTTCCATTTGATCGGTAATTTTCTCGGCACCGTACAGGTCACGCAAACGTGAGAGTACTTGCGCCCTCATCGCCTCCGTAGGTACGGTGCCGCTGACCACAATCTTGTCCTGGACAGCCTGGGCAGCGTCGGTCAGGCACATCAATGAGAGCAAAAAGCCTAAGGCAATACGCATGTCATAACCCCAAAAAAATTTCGCGAAAGGTGTGTCTGGCGGTGCTCAAGGAAAGCTCCGGCTGACTGGTGTAGGTAGACATTTTTTTCAATGCGTAGCTCGCGTTGACCTCTTGCTCGACCCACTGAGGGTCTGCAAGCCAGATGGTGTCTTGCTCTTCAATTCGCGGATCGATGACACCGTAAAGCCCACGGGCGGAGGCGCCACCAAAACCCAGTGTCATCGTCGGTTGATGTTCGCCACGTTGCAGCAGCATCAACTCAAAATCTGCTCGCCCCAAAAACTCGGCGATCAAATCGAGCCAAAATGCCGAAACCAGATGCCGGTGGAGCGGATCGGATGGGAGTGGCAAGCGCAAACCCTTACCCATTTTTGGCGCGCCCGTGCTCATGACCGGACGTAGCAGCAAACCAAGGGCCAGCAAGATACGCCGAACATCAACCTGGTGCCCGGCCGTGTTGAGCATCTGCTGTAGCGAGCCCATCGTCTGCGCTTGCAGAAAGCCGGCAAAGGTATGGTGTAGCGTGTCGGAGCTGACCGTAAGGTTGGCCTTATACACACTCAGTTCATTCAGGATGGGTGCCGGCTCACCTGCCTGCTTCGCCAACGACAGTTCACGGCCCAGGTGCGACCACATTCGGGTGAACGCCAATGGGCTGCGCGCAAGAAACTCCAACGGTTTTGCCACTTCAAAGGCAACACCGGCCATAAATGGAAATCGCCGGCCGCTCGCGTCGACACTGGGCAACAGATGCCCACCGATCACCGACCGATGGCGAGACCCCATAAAGGCAAAGTTAAACCCAGGTGCGCTGTCATAGAGAGATTTCCAGGCAACGTCTTGGGCGAGCAAATCCAACCCCTCAGTTGCCCAGCGATCGAGAATGGCAATCAACGGACGGTGATTGTTCGCAGCCCTTAAAAAATCCCCCTGCGCTGGCAATTTACCAAAGTAACTGATGGGTAACATCAGATCGTCCGAGGTCATGGCCGCTCCTCCAAGGTCGCATCCAGACCAACGACAGCCAGCGGCAGTTGAGTACCATCCAACCCTTTGCGCTGGCTGCCATCGGCATTGGCGCGCGGATTACTGATGATCTTCATGGTGACAGGTACAACCCAATCGTCTTGACGCCACTGAAGCTCGTAAGAGCCATCAGCGTTTTGTCGACTCTGAGCACTTTGAATCAATTGGCCTAGCGCGTTTTGACCGACGAAGCTCTGAAGGTCGATCGCCCTTCCGTCGTAGGTCACCACACTGACTTTGGCGGTTTGATTGGGCTTGCTGCTATCCCAGACAAAGTTGTTCCACTGAGCGGGGGTGTTGCGATAACGCAGCTGTTGATCACCTACCAGCACGCTGTACTCACTGAACCCCGCGGCAGAACCCGGCAATACCTGGAACGTCACCAGCGCCCCGCCTTCAGCCGTTTGGCCTAACGGAGCCACCCATTGCGCAAAATTGGTCATCAAGGACGGCGAGAGGCTCAGCCCGACATCAGCCCATTGCTTGCTGACCAGGCTGTTTCCGCGACGGATCACCAAGGGGCCGAGGCTGTCGTTAACAAATTGCGCGATAGACCCTTGTGGACCAAACACCTGGGAAATTTCGGCAGTGCCTGCTTCAATTTGCCCTGCAGGGGCAAAGGGGTACTTGCCCGCTAAGGTTTGTTGGAAAGGCTCATGAACCTGGGCTTTCCAGACCTTGTTGATCTCGTTGTGAGTCGGTGGAATCAGTGCGCCGAAGGTTTGGATCATCGGCCATAACAACAGCGGCCGTAACGTGCGACGCTGGCCATCCTCCATGCTGGACAGCAATTGCTCATCGACCAGCCTGAGCCCAGCAGACAACTCGGAGGTGGGGCTCGCATCCAGTGTCTGCACCATCAACTCACGGGCACCTGGCCCAGGGTCACCCTGGGTCTGGATGGCATTCAAACGCGTACGAATGCCAGACAGGTTTTGCAGGTAGCTTTGCAGCAGTGACGGCGCGCTGTCGCGAGCCACCATCAGTCGAGCAATCCCGGAGAACTCAAGACCCACAGGCCCGACCGGAATTTCTCCGGCATTGTCGCGCGCCAACGCCTGCGCTTCGGCAGGGGCCTTGGAGAACCAACTCAAAAATCCACCCTTAGCCGTTTTGAGACCCTCATTGATCAGCGAGGGGTTGTCCCACGATGTTTGCCGGTAGATCGCCTCCATCAGCTTGCGCATAGGTGAGTTCTGCGGATCACCCAGCTGGTTCATCGCCGCACTGGCGTCACTGAAGCTGGAAAAGCTGGCAACCGTGATGCCTTGCAGAAATTTTCGCCACTCTGCGATGTATTCCTGGGTATACAACTGCTCCAGCTCTTTTTGGATATGCTCTGGACTACCTGACAGCGTCAGGTCATCCGCACGCGCGCTCTGCAGCACCCAGTCCGTGGTGGTCAGCTCTTTATGAGAAGCGTCGCGAATGGCTTGTTTCACATAGCCTTCCCACGCCTCTCGAGAGAAGGCGCCAGAAATGGCATAACTCCCAGCAAAGATCTTGTCACCCTCCCCCAGCAATCCCGCAACTGTCACACTCGGATAACGTGTGGCAGCCCTGGCTTTGAGCTCTGCATAGACTCTGTCTCGCGCCGGCAGCCCTTGCATCACGCTACTGAGCGTACGACGAGAGTCATCAGTCAAGGTGACCTTGGTATCCAGGACGGGCCAGTCGGGTGCATTGGATTGGCGGATATAGAAACTCATTAAGCGTTCGGCACGGCGCGCCATGTCTTCGCGGTCCATACCACCGCGATTGTCTTCCAGCCAGAGGCGCCAGAAACGGGTGAGCTGGTCACTCAGGTGTGCGGGTTCTACGCGTTCGGCCGTGCCCAGCATCAAATACGCTTTCAGGGCATTGTAAGCATCCTGAACATTACTCGGCGATGGGGCCTGGTAAACCCCGACAGAATTTGCGCTGACCGCGGCAGTCGATTGCGCTGGCTTCAGTGCAGTAGAGTTCGCACTGACCTGGCGCAGGTAGGATTCCAGCTGCTCGGCCACCGGAGTCAGCATCACCTGCCGCATCCCCTGGAAATACTCATGACGCAATTTGGCTTCCAGTGCTGCACCCTGATAGAGGCCCAGCCCCAGCATCAACGGATGATCATCACGGTATTTTTGTAGCTGGCCCAGCCGGTCTTGAATCACCTGCAATGCTTCAAGGCGCGACTGCAGGTCGATACGATCCTTCTGAATGTCTTGGGCCTTACGCAAATCGGCCTGGACGTTGCTTACCAGCTGTTGATTGTTGGTGTAGGACCATGTCCAACCCGCCAAGCTACCGCCGAGCAACAACGCGGTGCCGAGGAACGCTACAGAACGTTTTCGAGTCCGTGAACGACTGGAATACTGGCGCACCAACTCCCGGTCGACGAACACCACCTTGCGGAACAGATCCAGGAGGAAGTAGCTGTGGCGGGACAACTGCGGGTCTTCACCAGGCACATTTGATTGTTGCGCCGCGCTCAGACCAAAACGCCGCGCAATTTCGTTGGACATGCCGCAAACGCTGGCAATTTCCTGGACAGCACTGGTGAAGTAAAAACCTCGAAATACCGGCCTGTACTGATAAGGATTTTCCTCGAACAGCGCCATCAAGAACGTGCTCAGGCTGGCCTTGATGCCTTTGAACTCCAGCGGCAAGGTCAACAGCCCCGGTGCCTGGACACCCCCACGGTTAAGCGCCATCTGCGCCAGACTCATTTCTTTGAGGCCGTCACACAACTCATCGAAGTGCTGGTCAAACTGGCTGACAGCCTCCAGACCTGTTTGTGAGTTGAAAGCGAAGGTGGCCCCCCACACTTTTTCTCGTTCCTGAGGTTCCAGCGTCTGGAAAAAATCATTAAAACCATTGATCAAGTCGACCTTGGTGAACACCACGTAGACCGGAGCGACCACCTCAAGGCGCTCGGTTAGCTCCTGAATACGTTGGCGCAGCTTTTTGGCCAAATCGATCGCAAATTCCGGCGAATTTCCGGTCAGCTCGGCAACGCTGGCCGCGATAATAATCCCGTTGATCGGCGCGCGTGGGCGGTGTTTACGCAACAGGCTCAGGAACGTCAACCACTCCCCCCGGTCCTCGTCCTGCACCGAATAGCGCCCGGCGGTATCCAGCAGGATGCCTTCAGTGGTGAAGTACCAATCGCAATTGCGCGTACCGCCGATCCCCTGCAGCGCAGAGCCTTTTTGATCATTGAAGGGAAAGGTCAACCCGGAGTTCAAGACCGCTGTGCTTTTACCCGCTGCCGGGTTGCCGATCACCATCAGCCACGGCAATTCGTACAGTGCCTCTGACCCGCTGCGCCGACCAAGTCGCGAGGATTTGATCGCGCGGAGTGCCTCTTCAAGCCGTTGGCGCAACTCTGGAGTCTCTCCTTCTCCACCGGCAACCATCTGATGCAACGCCGCAGCCGACTTCTTGGCCACTATTCGCCGCCACAACCAAGCGGCCGCCAATGCGACAAGCGTCAATACCAAGAGCGCAAGGAGCACTTTTTTCAACGTGGCAGCATTAAGAAGGAGCAAGCCTGCAACGATCAAGAGCCCGAGAACAGCGAGCACACGAGAGTTGGAGAAAAAAGCGGAGAGGCTGTTAATCATGGTGAACAATTCCCGGGGCTAACGTGATACGCAAATTCATGCGAAGTCTTGAAGAGGCTTTGGAGCCCGTGGCGGCGAGGGCTGGATGCGGCAGACCGCTCGCCAAAAGGGATCCTGAACCGACACCAGCAAGGTTTCCTGCTGCGTCTCGAGGCTGTTTGACGCGGCTAATGCCAATGAGGCCAGCGTTGTCACTGCACCCATCTCCCCACAGCACACCGGCAAACTCAGGCATTCATCGATAGGGTCCAACTCGGGAAGCGTTGTATGCAAAGCAGCCAAGAGTTCGGTCTGCCGAGAGGTACGCTGATCCGCATCGGCAATCACCACACTGACCAGTGGAAGGTCCATGCTGTATTGCTCGAGCAGGTGCTGGAGCGTCGCGGCTCGCACCTTTCCGGGCAGGTCGGCCGATTGCGCCCGTTGCTCGCTGCGAAAAGGATGAACAATCGCCGAGACGGGCCCAGTGGTCGCGGGAAGCCCACACGCGAGCAAAAGCGCGCACGCCCCCTCTCCGGACACCTCCGGCAGCGCCTCAAGTAGCGCATCGTCTTGGGTAAACGAAACAATGGCGACCACGACCTGTAGATGGGACTTCGCGTCCAAACCCTCGGTATGGCGCAACTGCTCGATAAAATTCAGCACCTGGCGAGTGTCGCTCGCACCGTGAATAAACACGGGGCATTCCAGGCCATGCTCAGAGAACGGCGTAAAGGCTGATACCAACCATTGGCGTGCTGTTGTTTGAGTATTGATCGACCAGCGAGTGGGGACAAGGACATGCACAGGCAAGGGACTTCGAAGCTCGCTCCCATCGATACTGTCGCGCTCCAGGTGGCGCATCAGCAAAGGTTCGAGAACCTCCGAAGCCAACAGTAGTGCGCGTCGGACATCGATGGGTAACGGATCGTCTTGCCCTGATTCGATGAAATCCTCAGTGCTCAAGGCATCAATCCAGGCAATACGACGTGGGAACCCGTTTGTGTCTTTCAGTGTGGGGTGAAGAGCCGGTCGGTCACGCGCCTTCAAGGCTTCGATAACCCCGGCAGGCTCATCGCCAAGCGGCAAATACAGACTCCAATCCTGTATCTGAACTGGCATGACGTGTTCAGCGGCCAGCATCGGCTCAACATCAGCCAGATACTCTGCCGGCCCCGGCTGTCGGCGGCGCTTCAGCCACTCAACGCCCAGGTACACCCCCCAATACCCCAGGCAAAGCGCCGTGGGTATCACCAAAAAGTGGGCGATAATGTCTTCCGCCGTCGGCAGACGGTAATGGTCACGCCAGGACCACAGGGTAAAGCCCCAACTAGCGGCAAAGACCAATACTACCCACAGCGTTTTGTAGCCAAGGACTCGTTTAAACATCAGATTCCATTCCTGCTCGCCATACACTTACGGCCTGTACGTCGTGGATTGGCCTGCAATCAAGACGGCGCCACATGTGGTGAGATCACCGTCGCGGGCCGACGCTTTGTCATCCACCTCATAGTCGCCGTCGCCAGTCGTAATCACTGTGGGGCCATGGACAGGACAAGCCACCAGATCACCTACGCGGGCAATGCCCTTGTCGTTGATCGTCGAATCGTCACTGGCCTCCATCACCATCCCGCCGTGGCTGGTCGTATCCCCTTTTACAATCAAAGGTCGCGTCATCTTGGCTCTCCATGTAGGCCCAAGCACTGCATCAGCTCAGGGTTAAGGCGTGGATCTGGCCGACGGCCCACGGCCGGCAGTGCGCAGTTCCACATGCCCGAAATCCATCAGTTTCCAGCGGCCTCCCCAGGTTAAACCCAGCTCTTCAGCCACCTGCCCGTACAACTCGTATCCGCGCATTGCCCAAGGGTCTTTCTCGGTAATCACCAACTTCCCCTCTCGCAAAAACGCACTGTCCGCCGCCAGACCGTATTGGTGGTAGCTCTGCCAGGCCTTGGCATTGGTCGTTCCTGGCAAGAGGCCAAGAACGTCTTGCCGTTCCGGGCTGCGATAGCCCTCTAGCAACACCATTTCGTACCCATGGCGCTCCAACATCACCTTGTAAACCACCAGTAGTCGCTGGACGAAGTCGGCATCCATCTTGTCCCATGACCTGTCTGCCGCGCCGGTACGGGGTCGAATTCGCTCTACCTCTCGGGAGGTGAACACCTGCGGCGGCAACGCGCGAGGCGGCACCAAACGCTCACCACGCAACAGCTCTGCAATCAAGCTTGGCGCCTCTCCACGATGAACATCGCTGCCATACCCTTCGAGCTCCACCGTCCCACGCAAGTTGAAAACCAATGCGGGCGGCAACAGCAGCAAGAGAAGCATTAGCCAAAGGAGCCGTTGGTAATGAACTATTGGCAATAACCAGCGCCTACAATTAAATCCAAGGCGAACAACACTACTACCCGAAACAGAAGCAGAACTTTCCAACCTAGCAAAGAGAAACTTCCTACAGCGCTTCAGGAGTCGACCTATCGAGTTTAAATATGCCGATACGCTTTCAGGAAACAACAAAAACCACAAGTAGCCAATCGCACTTGCGGTCGAACAAAAAACTACGAGCAATAGCATGAAGTATACAACCCGCCTCGAATAAAAATATAGAGCCAGCGTCAAACGGCGACGCCAATATGACGAACTATCAAAATGACAGCATTGAAAATTAAATAGAGCTGCGCCTAAATCCCTGGCAACATTTTGCGCCACTCAAACTTGCCAGCCCGCAAATAAGCGCACACCACCTCACTGGCGAAACAGCCGCCAAATACCGGAATCGACGCCGTGACATCAAGTAACGCACATTCAAAAGCGCCCAGCTTGCTAGCGGATGCTCAAGAAGGCAGCACTCCCAATATTCGCCCGATTAACAATGCAGGCCAGTCCAGCACCCGCTCAAAAAAGACTCTGTACATTTGGCTGAGCATCATCGCGCTGACACTCGCAACCGGCGTGGCCTGGGTGTTCGATTCGGCGCCTCAAGTGGCTGAAAACCCCGCAGAGGCTTACACCGTCAGCAGCACAGATGCCCCCGACCATTCGCCGTCCATGAGTGAGCAAACGCCACCGCCAATGATCAGTGAGTCCGCCCAGATTTTTAACGAAGCCCCTACGGAGCAGCCCACGAACCTCATCAGCACCACCCGCGCCAGCCCACCCCCCAACAAAACACCACCTACCCAAGCCGCAAAACCTTACTACACAACCCCTGCCTCACGCTCAGCAAACAGCACAGCATCCTCACCTCGCGCCAGCGATGTAGACGTGCTGATTGCTCTGATGAGCTATATCGAAAGCCCGGACAACGAGCTCCCCCCACCTACTCGCAAAGCCTTGCAAGAACGTATCAAAGCCTGCCCGGCAGCCAACACCGAAGCGGGCATTGACTGTCGTCAGCGTATTTGCGCCGACCTTTCGGGCTCGGTGAGCTTGTGCCCCTCGCCTTGACCACCAGTAAACCCAGAGGTCAGCCGCCACTTTCGACAGCCTTGGCCACACCCAGTACATGCTCCAGACGAGCCAGTGCGGCGTCATCCTTCAGCACCACCTTGAGCCACTCATGCAAGGGCATCTCCCCCCATTCGGCCGCTTGGTTTGCCATGTAAGCCACCGGACTGTGGGGCTCAGCCTGACGAAAGTAATTTGCCACCTCGCGCAGCCGATTCAGCGCCTCCACGCGCGAAGAAATGCCTGACACCACAACCTGAGCATCAGTTACTGATGGCGCAGCGGGAGGAGGAGGCAAGTGACTGGAGTGCTGCTCAAGCACTGGAACTTTCGACTCTTCCCCTCCACGCACATCCACACCCGCTTCTTTGGCAAACCGCTGAATACTGCTGCAAGCGGAGTCCAACGTCTCTCGGATTGCAGCAAACCTGGGCGTCCGATCGCCTAGACGCACCTCTGCCTGATGCTCCAGACGACTTAGCGCAACGACTGCCTCCTGAACCGCAAGCCACTGGTGCTGATAAAACTCTACCGGCGTTGCAGCCCTGGCACGCTCCAATTGCTCCAGCGTTACATGCTCGGAATCCCCAAGACGAGCACAGCCAGATCGCTGATGCGCCACGGCATAGTCAGAGAGCGTGTACGGCCGCACGCCATCATCCACCACAGAAATTGAGGACACCCAGCGCAAGCTCTGCTTGAGCACCCACGCCAAACAACCAACCCGCTGCTCAACATCGTCTCCGTCCTCAATGGCGGGAAACAAGTCGTCCCAGTACTGCTCAACCAACCCTGCAATCAAGCTGTAGCCTTGGGCCAACCCTGAGAATCCCTGGGTGTAGACCCAACCCTCCGTCAGCCATCCTGCAACACGCAGGTCTTTACTGTCCTCTCGTAACAGTTTCGAACACCGTTTAACTACTTCCGGCCAATTGGCGACTTTAAGATCGGCAACCCACTCACCTTGCTCTAATGTTGGATCATCAAACTCCCGGAGTTTTTGTATTTCATCAAACTCAGACGAATATGTAAGATCTTTTCCCTTTCCGTGTAAGCCATTTATAGAGCGCAACAAAATTTCAAGATCAGACACTAAAACCCCCTGCCAGTGATGCAATATTCTGATGTAAGTGATTACACTACGCCCAGTCAGAAACTAAGCCAGATAATCATCACTGTGTTTTTTCCGCCAGACAAGCCTGCGCCTAAAACTTTCGTTTAGCAGCAGGGGAAAGCGTACGACATGGATTTCAATGCCGATGAGCACAACTGCACCGATCATTATCAGTCACACACGCCTGCACTCGTTTGAATCAACACTAGACCAACTTCATGTAGAGCGTTGGTCCGGTTATGAACTGCTGTCAGACCTTTACCGTTGGGATGTACTGGCCTTGACCAGCGACCACACGTTGCCGCTCAACACCCTCCTCGGCCAAAAGCTCACACTGCTGACCACCCTGGCGGATGGCCATCAGTGCCGGCGCAGCGGGCTGGTCAATGTGGCGCGGCGCACCGGCAGCTACGGCGCGCTGACCCGCTACCATGTGCAACTGGTGCCTTGGCTGTGGATCCTGACCCAGAGCTTTCGCTCAAGGGTGTTCCAAGACAAGACCGTGCAGGAGATCATCAACCAGGTATTCACAGGGTATACGGACTACGCCAGCTGGCGCTTCACCAGCGACGCCGTGCAACTGCTCAGCGCGGTGCGCCCCCGTAGCTATTGCGTGCAGTACCGCGAGAGCGACTTTGACTTCGTGCAGCGACTGCTGGCCGAGGAAGGCTTGGGCTACTGCTTCGTCGAAGATGAACTGAGCCCATCCGGACACCGCCTGGTCATCTTCGGTGACAGCCCCATGTTGCCTGAGGACCCGACTTCTACTGGTGCCACCGGCTTACGCTTTCACCGCGCCGATGCGACAGAAGAACAGGACACCATTCAGTTCATGGGCCGCGTCCATCAATTGGGCAGCCACCGCGTCACGCTATTGAGCTCCGACTATAAAAGTCGCCAAGCCATCAGCGCCTCGCGCCCCATCGGCCCGGAACGCGAAGGTCTGGAAAGCTACGACCCGGTGGGCGACTACGCCTTCGCCACTCTCAACGAAGCCGAGCATTACACTCGATTGCACATCGAAGCGATGCACACTGAACAAGCGTCTTGGCAGGGCCGAGGTACCGTGCGCAGCGCCCGGACCGGTACACGGTTCCATCTCGGTGAGACGCCCTGGGCCGCTGCCGAGCATATGCGTGACATGCAGGATTTTCTGTTCACCGAAGTACGCAGCTACGGTATCAATAATCTGAAATTAGGGATGCCTGAGCTGGATGCTGATACCGCAGCATTGCTGCGCCTGGAAACGTTCGACGCAGAAGTGCTCCGTGAAGCAGACCGCAGTGGCTTCGCACAGCAATTTCGCGCGGTACTGCACACCCAACGTTGGCGCCCTACCCTCGTGGACGGCACAGGCCAACGCCTGAATCCACGCCCGACCGCTCATGGGCCGCAGACAGCCTTGGTCGTTGGCCCCGAAGGTGAAACCACGCCAGGCAGCAGCGGGCCTGTGCACTGCGATGCATTGGGTCGCGTCAGGGTGCGCTTTCATTGGCAGGCCAAAAACGACAGCGGTGCCTGCTGGATCCGTGTCGGCCAAGCGTTCGCGGGTAAAGGCTTCGGCGCTCAATTTCTGCCGCGCATTGGCCAGGAAGTCCTGGTGCATTTCGTCAACGGCGACATCGACCGGCCGATCATTTCCAAGGCGCTATACAATGGCCGCGGCGAAGGCGGTGTTCCCCCGACGCCGGGTGGCGCCCCTGGCGAGAGCAAACTGTCAGTGTATGAAAAAGCCGGCGATCAGCGCCCCAGCGCCGAAGCCAATCTCGCCGGTGGCAACAGCCCGGCCTGGCACGGTGGCGGTGCAGGCGACAATTTGCATCGCAATGCGGCGGCGTTGTCCGGGTTCAAAACCCAGGGCTTTGACGGCAATGGCCATAACCAACTGGTGTTCGACGACAGTGACCAGCAAGGCCGTGTGCAGATGGCGACCACCCAAGCGCATACCCAGCTCAACCTAGGCCACCTGATTCACCAGGCGGGCAACTACCGGGGGAGCTTTCGTGGCCTAGGGTTTGAACTGCGCACCGATGCCTACGGCTCGATTCGCGCGACCAAAGGCCTGCTGTTCAGCACATACGCCATCGACCCGCAAACACCCGCCGGCGATGCCGTCGCCGCACAGGCCTTGCTGCAACAGCAACGCGACCTGGCCGAACGTTTTGACCTGGCCGCGAAGATCCATCAAACAGTACCGCTGGCCGCGCATCGCGGGGTACAGAAAGCCAATCAAAGCCTGTTGATTGACGACCAGTCGCCGCTCCATGCCCTGCACACCAGCCTGAATACCACGGTGACCAATGAGCAACTGGCCAAGGCCGCCGGTGAAGCCCCACAACGTGAACCCCATCACGCTATTCCCCACAGCGGTGACGCTCTACTGACCCTGAGTGCCCGCGACAGCATCGCCAAGATCGCGGGTCAATCCCTGCAATGGACAGCCGGAGAAACCCTCACCCTCGGTAGCGGTTACGACACCCATATGGCCACCGGCAATACCCTGCGCCTGCACAGCGGCCAAGCCATCGGCTATCTCGCCGGCGCGCAGAAGGCTGAGGGCATTGGGCTGGCGATGATCGCCAGCGCCGGGCCGGTGGATGTGCAGGCGCAACAAAGTGATATCAACCTTAGTGCCCAAGGCGAACTGAAGATCATCTCCATCAATGCAGAAGCGGAAATGGCTGCGGGGACGACTCTGCACTTGGCCGTGGATGGCGGTGCCAGCCTGACGATGGAGGGCGGCAATATTACCTTCGCTTGTCCGGGCACGATCAAGGTGCATGCTGGCAAAAAGTCGTTCTCCGGCCCGATACAAGAAGGTTTCGCAATGCCGCAGTTCCCACAAGGCATCTGCGCGGAATGCCTGCTTAAGGCAATGGAAGCCGGAAACCCGCTCGCCAACAAAAATGCCTAAGAGTGCTCAGCATGTCATTACCTGACCTGATCCAAACATCTACGCGTTCAAGCAGCTTTTCGCATTGGATAGACGCCTACCCTACTGGGGCACTGCAAGCATTAATCACCGCCTTACCAATCAGTGATGTGTACGCGCTTATTGATCGAGCGTTCGACACTACTTTGAGTGCTGGGCTAAAGCACCGTTTTCCGCACTTGGCTCAACAGTCTTTGTTCAAGGACCTATACACAGGAACTGACCTGGCTGCCTTGAGTCCCTGCTTGGTAGAAATACCGGACATCCCGCAGGAGCGCCTTGAACTCATCACCTACCTGATGCGTGCCAGCAACGGGAAACCGATGCTCAGCTTCCTGTCAGCCGAGAAAACCCCACTACTCGAACATCTGCACACTCAACTGGAAGCAAAAGACATCCAAGGTAGAGGTTTTTTACTTCGCTTCGCCGACACGCGTGCACTGGACCTATTGCTGAAAACACTTACCCAACCACAACGTGAACGACTGCTATTCGACGGCCTGCAATGGTGGTATTGGCGTCGAGACGGAGAGCTCCGCTACGTCCAAGGATGCAGAGCGGTAAGTGATAACAGTCCACCAATCAAACCTTATCAATTCGATAGCCGACAGATACAACTGATGGAAAACGGTGCGCGTGCCGACGGTTTGCTGTTCTGCCTGCGAAAAAACGCAGAGATATTTGGGCGACTGTCAGGCCGTCCTTCAGCCGCACACAGATGTATTCAGGAAGTATTAGACAGTCACGACTCAGAGCAAGTACATGACGCTGTTGTGTTTCGCCAGATACTTGAGTCGCTTTGCCGCAATGGTTTGCTTTCACAAGCTCAAGAATAGGACGGTGATAACTCAATGATGAAAGAAAATTTTACGCTATTGAGGTGGTCGACCACCGCTGCCGCGCTGTTGTTCGCTGTATTGGCGCTCGTCGTATTCAAGAAAGAGCCCTCACAGCAAGATTCAGAAATCGGCTTGTCTGTTTCTATCCTCAACTACACGGATCAACCTCTCGGTGTGGTGTATGTCAATGACAATTGGGCTGGCGGGATGCTGATTCATGGTGGAGGCAACTCTTTTGCAGGCAGCGCAAGTTTACCGAGAAAGTGGCGCCCAGGACTAACTGTAAGGGTCGACTGGCAAGACGATACTCTCTATCAGAAAGATCGAAACGCGTTACACAGTGCAGTGGTGCCCGTCTCGCCCTACACCGGCAACTATCCGAGTATTCTATTCGTTGCTTTTTTCCCCAACCAAGAAATCAAAGTTTTCCCTAGCAGCATGGGTCCAGGGCATCCTGAATTTCCGGAAGGCTTGCAGCGTCCAGAGACCCTTTGCAAAGCCAACCCAATTTGCAAAGAAAAATTCTTTGATTAAAACTGCTGAGGGATCAGAACATGCAGCTAGAAAAACTAAACAATGATCCAAGCGCACTGACATTAGCCGAACAAGCGCAATTTTTATCGAACCAGAACCTTAGCAGCAACATGGATTGCTGCACTAACCTGCACCTCGGGTTCTTTTTCGATGGAACCAATAATAACAAAGATCGCGATACGCCAAAGCTGGCCCACAGCAACGTTGCTCGGTTATTTGACGTATTCGAAGTAACGAAGAACACTGTGAAAATCTACGTTCCTGGTGTTGGTACTCCCTTACCGAAAGAAACAGGCGATACCGGAAGGGGTTACCATGCACGCGCAGGCCTTGGGGCTGGCTGGGGAGGCGAAGCGAGAATCAACTGGGCATTATTGCAACTATCCAACCAAGTTCATTATTTCTTTACCAATAAAACGCTGAGTGAAGTTAACGGGCTTGAAGATATAGAACTGGTCAAACGTATTTCAACTGATATTAACCTACCCCAGGCCGACCTAATAGCAGCTGGTAATACGGACGTAGAGCAGCTGAAAAACGCTAGCACCATACCCACCATTGGCAAAATTCTTGACACTGCCTATTTCGAGCCGCGACATACTGAGCGACGAAAACTTTTACAGTCCAGACACAATGATCTCACCCAAAAACTATCCAGCCAGATCGCCAGCGTTAAACCAAAGCTAGTCAGCATTCGACTCTCGGTATTCGGGTTCTCCCGAGGAGCAGCGCAAGCTCGTGTATTTTGCAACTGGTTGACCGATGCACTGGACAAAAACAGAACGTTGGCTGGTGTGCCGGTCAGCATTGACTTTTTGGGTATTTTTGACACCGTCGCTTCGGTAGGAGTTGCGCAAAGCACCTTGCTATTCGAGGGGCATGGTGGCTGGGGACAGGAACGTTTTCTACGTGTGCCCAAGGAAATCAAAAGAGTTGTTCACCTTGTTTCAGGCCACGAGGTTCGTGGTTCCTTCCCGCTAGATATAGTGGGCGATCATCCTAACTGTATTGAGCTGGTATACCCAGGCGTGCATTCGGATATCGGAGGAGGCTATCCACCAGGCGATCAAGGCCGTGGATGCAGCACCAATGATATGCCTGACGATGGCAGCAAACTATCTCAAGTACCGCTTGCAAAAATGTATCGCAGTGCGGTTGCGGCTGGCGTGCCTTTAAATATAAACAATCCGCGTCTTGCACCTAGAATCAAAAACGCATTCACGATCAGTCCAGCACTTCGTCAATCCTTCAATGATTACGTTGCTATCGTCACTGCCATGACGCCCAGCAACGCTAGTACGACCCAAGCTGCCACTATTCAATACGGACTCTATCTTCGCTGGCGTCGTCTTCGCATCACCAACAACTCTAACGCTCTGGAGCAACAACCGTTTTTTGCTCGCGCAAGGATCAACAACCGGCAAGACGCTGAAGACTTGCAGCGAGCCAATGATGAGCTACGCCGCGAAGCGGTGGTATTACGCGAGCGGGAAAATGAGCTTGTCTACTCTGATGGTTGGATGGCCCGAACTCTATTGCAATCGGTGCCTGCCAGCGCGCTTTCTAGTGAAATAGAACGAGCGATATGGGGTGAGAAAGTCCGGCAATGGCGCGAAGTAAAACCGTACTGGGAACATGAAAAGGCGCTGAAGCCGGAGATCATCCGCCTGTTCGACGACTACGTACATGATTCGCGTGCCTGGTTCAAACCCCTCGGCGCCCCCAGTGAGGATGTGTGGAAACATAATCAAACCATTCGCATGAAAAAGCTTATGCAGCAGGAGGCAGCCTACCGGCAGTATCAAGCCGAATTCCAGCGCGACACCAAGGCCGCTATCAAACGGTACGCCCCCTACGAGGAAGGGGGGTCAGGTGATGTTGCCCCCTCCCCAATATGGGGGCTGGATAGAATTGACCTTGATCGTTATCTCAAGGACGGTAGTTTGCCCGTTGAGCCAGACGGACGAGAAACCAGTTCCATATGGGGATACCTGCGCTGGAGGACTTATTACTCCCCACAAGACACGCTGACCGAGAAGGCCCAACGGACCTGGAATACAGCGAAAAAAGCCACAAACGAAGCTATTGATGGCACGCGCAAACGAGTCGTTGACGCGGCGGCGGATACGGCCCAAGAGGTAGCTGATACGGTGATAGAGGAAGCTGGAAAGACGGTAAGGCGGATTATAAACAGGCAACCGTGGCGATAATTGCTTCGCTGAAGATGAGCACAGAAAATCCGCATCTTACAGGGCTGCACACCCAGCGTTGGCGCCCTACCCTCGTGGACGGCACAGGCCAACGCCTGAATCCACGCCCGACCGCTCATGGGCCGCAGACAGCCTTGGTCGTTGGCCCCGAAGGTGAAACCACGCCAGGCAGCAGCGGGCCTGTGCACTGCGATGCATTGGGTCGCGTCAGGGGGCACTTTCATTGGCAGGCCGAAAACGACAGCGGTGCCTGCTGGATCCGCGTCGGCCAAGCCTTCGCTGGCAAAGGCTTCGGCGCTCAATTTCTGCCGCGCATTGGCCAGGAAGTCCTGGTGCATTTCGTCAACGGCGACATCGACCGGCCGATCATTTCCAAGGCGCTATACAATGGCCGCGGCGAAGGCGGTGTTCCCCCGACGCCGGGTGGCGCCCCTGGCGAGAGCAAACTGTCAGTGTATGAAAATGCCAGCGATCAGCGCCCCAGCGCCGAAGCCAATCTCGCCGGTGGCAACAGCCCGGCCTGGCACGGTGGCGGTGCAGGCGACAATTTGCATCGCAATGCGGCGGCGTTGTCCGGGTTCAAAACCCTGGGCTTTGACGGCAATGGCCATAACCAATTGGTGTTCGACGACAGTGACCAGCGAACCGTTGCATCTGAGAACGTCATAGTACGAGCTCCTGATAGAGGATTCAGGGATAGATGCTCGTTACCTCAAACGCTCCTCTCCAGCAAAAAACCGCACCGCGACCACCCGGATTTCATGGACTAATTTCTGGACTAAAAAAGTCCGGATACACTGGTTTTCGATGGATTGCACTGGAACGAAAAAAGACGCCGAAGCGTCTATTTTCAATGACTTACAGACTTCCGTGGAACTCTGTAGATCGATATATGGAGCGGGAAACGAGACTCGAACTCGCGACCCCGACCTTGGCAAGGTCGTGCTCTACCAACTGAGCTATTCCCGCGTCTTGGTGGTGCGCATTCTATAGTTTTAAAAGAATGCGTCAACCCCTTGATTCAATAAGTTTTATTTTATTTTCCTGAAGTGGTTTTCAAATGTGGCCAGGCAGCCCGCAAATATTGGAGCATCGACCACAACGTCAACCCGGCAGCGACCAACAACAGGCCATATCCGACAACCACCCAAAAGCTGAAATCTGAGGGGTTAGCGAGCAAAATCACGAGTGCCAGCATCTGTGCGGCGGTTTTCCATTTGCCCATGTTGGATACGGCAACTTGTGCTCGCGCGCCCAACTCGGCCATCCACTCGCGCAGAGCAGAAATCACAATCTCACGACCAATGATTACGGCGGCCGGCAAGGTCAGCCAGACGTTATGGTGCTCTTGCACCAACAACACCAGGGCAACAGCCACCATCAATTTGTCTGCCACCGGGTCAAGGAAGGCACCAAAGGGGGTACTTTGCTCCAATCGCCGGGCCAGATACCCGTCCAGCCAATCCGTTGCCGCCGCAAATGCAAAGACAGAACTGGAGGCAACATAGCTCCAGCTGTAGGGGAGGTAGAACAACAGGATGAAGATAGGAATCAGAAGAACGCGTAGTACGGTGATCAAATTAGGGATATTCATCGGCACAACTGGCTACGAGGTGAGGTGGCATTCTACTCGCTATGCAGGCACAAGAGGCGTGGCACAGCCATGATACGAGCATAATCGAACGAATGTCTAACGGTGTTATAACCCAAGTCTAACACTCGGGAATCAGGGAGACAGGCCGTAACGATACCAGAAAGGACCGGCCTACAGAGGCGCCCATGTGCGCGATAAGGACCCCAGGCGAGGCCCCATGGGGGGAACTGCGGGCTGACCCCTATTGAGGTGGTCATTCAGATTTTTCTGTCAGATTCTCATTGACCGCATTGAATCATAGATGCACCGCAGGGTTCGGGGCGCGCAGCCCTTCCAATAGACCCTGATCACTCTCATATTCCACTATGCGCGCGTGAACGCTCCCCTCGACGGCCCAAATAAGCGCTTCTATTTCCGGTAGCTTCGCCAATAGTGCGGCGTAATCAAAGCCCCTGAACATCATCCCTAACGGCCCAGCCCCCAACGACGAAGCCTTCGGGTTGTAATAGTTAAGGTCCGTATGTGCGAACTGCTGCATGCGCAGGCGTACCAGTTCCTCATGGAGCGGCACCATTTCCTTCGGGACGTACTTTTTGACCCCAAGAGTGTGCTTAGCGAGCTTGCCTTTATTCACGGAGAAAGGCCGCGCATAAGAAACCGTAAGGTCCCGCAGCAAGGCATAACGGACGTCCAACCGCTTGTAGCGCTTGAGTGTCTGCAAAGTGTGAAGCGCCGTGTCCAGGTCAATGGAGTACATGCGGTGGAAATAGTAGTTCTCAATCGTGCTTGGATTCATGCCTCTTCTGCCCTGCTTCCTTTAAGGGACCCATCAAATGCCCTACGAGAATCCCGCTAAGGTCACCCGTCACAGCCACCAAGTAGAACACAGACGACATCCCCAAAGGTTTCGACAAGTGGACCACCTTGAACAACTCCGAGAGACACAAGGAGTAAAGCAAGAAATCGGTAGGTGACACGGTGCGTCAGCAGGACTCGAAGGGACGGCCATGCGGCGCTCATTACATCCTTCATTCCTGTTTACTCCTTTGTGTCTGCCGTGGGAGGTGATGCTTATCAGCATAATCACCAACCCTCTCTGGGTCTTTGAGATGGTCTTTAAGGGGATATCTTTAGGCCCCCTATCCTAATAGTGAGTTCTTTTGGAGGCCCCGGCCTGTAAGGGCTCCAGAGGTGTACAAAAAGTAACCAAACAGTGAAATTAAGGGGTCCGTTAAGGACCCCTCGTGTTTGTAGCTGTTACCTGCCCCACTCCATGAAGCTCCCAGAGCCCACGTCATCCTCCCAGGACATCGTTATGTCCCCGCCTACGGTCAAGCTCATGGCCGACTCGTAGCCGTGCAAGGGGTTCTCCATTTGTTCCTCAAGGAAATCCGCGAGCATCTCTTGGGCCCCAACCTCCGAATCCTTCTCCATGGCCTCTGTGAAGAACTGAACGCCAATCGCCAGGGCATCCAAGCGGTCATCATGCAGCAGCGAGCCCCGCTCCTTTGTGATGCGAGTGAGCTGGTAGAAGCCGCTGTACTTAACGTCCGTGGTCCCGTCGACGTTTAGAGCCGATTGGTAGTCCTTCTCAATGACAGACTCATGGACACAAAGCCGGTGGCTGCCCAATACAGGCTCCAGCACATCGCAGATGCGTAGTTCTTTCTGGCCCTTAGACTTCACCTCAGTAATGGCGCAGCGGTGCGTCCTGGTCATCACAGGGCTGAACAACTTCACGTACATCCCGTCACCAAAGTTGCCCTCAATGACCACTTCGTTAACCTTGTACTTCTTCCCGATGTCGGCAAGGGCCTGCAAGGTCTTGTCATCGTAGCCACCACGGAAACCGCCCCAGTCAATCAGGTAGATATAGCCGTTGAGCATGTAGAGGACTGCGTAGCCTGTTTCGTCCTTGCCCCGCCCGCTTGGGTCAATCGCCAGTATCTTTGCTCCGTAAGCAGCAGTAGCGGCCCCGGCTGATTCGTAGCGATGGAAGCGGTCACCCTTAAGGCCCACGTTAGGAACGCCCTTGGCCTCGTTGTTGGTGTTGGGCAACCACTGAAGGGTTGTTGGTGCAGTGTCTAAGGAGAACAGCCCCACGATGAAGTCACGAAGCTTAAGCGGGTACTTCTCGGCGTCGCTAAGGTTCGGGTTAAGCATGAACTGAAGCGCGAAGCCGCCTTTACCGTAGGACAGTTCACGTTCCCGCAGGTCCGTATCGTCGAACCGAACAGGGTCAGTAGGCTTCCAGTAAAGCGAGTCATCCTCTTGAAGCTCTCGGAGAAGCATCGGCGCCAGTCGACTCCCACCACCATGCGCGTAGCTCTCAAGGTCCTTGTGGTCCTTGGGATACCGAGCTGGCCAGATGGTTGTCACGTAGCCTTTATCTTCGAGCGACCTGTAAAGGGTCATCTCGGTTTGTGGCGTGCCCAGGTAAATAATCTGAGACCCAGGCAGCGGCTTTAGGATCGCGTCGAACTCTTGAACGAGTGTTGCCAGGGCTTCACGAGCTGCCTGAGTGGCGCTGTTACCTGGGACCTCAACGTCATCCGCAATAAGGATGTCTGCACGGGAGCCCGTAAGCTGCCCAGTAATACCAACCGACTTCACAGACGGCGAGTGGTCAGGCTTAGCCGGTCCAACGTCGAAACTTAGAGAGCTATCACGTTGCTTCGCGGTTGGCTTCAGGTGGTGCAGAAACGGAAGTAGATCAATGATCCGTTTAATAAAGATGCTGTTTGCATCCGCCCGTTCTTTCGAGGCCGACACAATGAGGAACTTTAGGTCTGGGTTATTCCAGAGCTTCCACACCACAAAGGCGCACGTAATAAAGCTCTTGCCGATACCTCGGAATGCCTGAAGGATGAACCGTTTATCTTTCCCGGAGGAAAGTACCCGAGCCATGTCTATCTGACATCTCGTTGGCTTCGGTAAGTTAAGGGCTGCCCACAGGACAAAAAGAAAGGCCACAAAGGACCTTTTCATTAACGCTATGTCTTTTTCTGATTGATTCAATTGCCCTCCCTATTATTTCTCTCCTTGTAATCTCCTTACAATTTGTTGAAGCGCGGTTACTTGTTCGTCTGCGCGCTGGGCTTGCTCGATAAGAAATCGAGAAGTGTCTGGGTGTAACTCGGCTTTACCATTGCTGATTGGTCCACAACTACCTGTGACGTTGCAGACGGTTGAATCTGCGAGCTGGACTGACAGCCTGATACCGTCAGCGCGCAGCCTATCAATAGTACGGTTAGCCACAGCCTTACTGTTTGCGCTGTAGTCCTGCCAATTCTTCGAGACTTCGTTAAGAGCCTTTTGAGTTGCTGCACGTTCTTCCTCCCGTTCACTGTTGAGCTTTACAAGCTCCTGAGCCTTATCGTTGGATGCTTTAAGGTCCCGATCATGCCAGCCCTTGGAATAAATCCCAAGGACCAACAGACAGGCACAGGCAAGCCCCAAGATGATCTTGGTGATTGTTCCCATGGGTCTCCTTATTACTTAATGCGTAATTCCGTAAAGTTCATCATCAGAAAGGTCACGCACGGAATCCAGCGAAGACGCTAAGTCGCCCAATAGGGACGCATCAGGCTTCAACTTCTGAATAGTAAACTTGTGACGCTCTAACAGTTTCTCGATGGCGTTATAGAGTTGCGGGGTGCGCTTCTCTTCATTGCGAAGGTCGGCAAGCATGTAGCGAGCTTTTTCGGTGTCGATAGCTTCAAGTAGTTGTTCAAGTGGATTTTCGGACATTAGAGCCTCCTATGTTTTAACCCCCTTGACGGTCTTGTAGACCAAGACGCCGCATTGAGTCAGTGTGTAGATGATGGCCGCTGCATAAAACCAATCGGACATCGTTAAGCCAGCAAAGCGACTTGCTACATCAGCACCAGCCGCCGCCACAACGGGAGTGGCACGAAGCACACCTTCGTTGAAATTTAATTCGATCAATTTATAGTGCTCCTTTAAATAAAAGGCGTGTATCGCTCAGACACATAGATCCGCAATATGTCAGTTGCGGAACCTGACCAGCCCACCATTTTCAGGGTCGTATAATTTGCGTCCATCCATACTACGGCGTACCAAGCTCCTGCGTTGGATAAGAACCACTCTACACCTACGGCCGGGAACGCAAGTACGGAAGGTAGGCGTTTTGTACTGTTAGATTTGTCGGAGACCCAAACAGTGTCGTAGATGTCCATGCGTTCCCTAAACGTGATTGTAGTGTTTCCCGCGAAGGTTCCTTCAAAAACTAACCTTTCACGCATGCGCCACCGCGCGCCCGCATTCTTCCACTGTAGAACTGCACGATGTAGCACCAGTTCATCGTAAGTAGAGCCGCCGAGGTATAAAGGGGATTCAATGTTTCCTTTAGTGCTTATCCGAGATTGCCGCGCACCATTCTCCCACAGAGAAACTTCGTGGGCATTTAGAGTTGATTGAGTGGTTAACGCGTCTGTACATGATATTGAGCCGCCTGCTACGACATTCCCCGATGCTTGCCAGTTACCTGTTACAAAGCCACCGGCATTGACATTAATATAACTTGTGAAAGAAGTGGCTGCATCAATTACAAGATTGCTCCTATAACCTACGATCTTGTCTGTAGCCATACGTGATGTTGCAAGGCCGTAGGGATATTTCCAATAAACCCACGCGTTATCAATCTGACTAAGAGTTCCCATAAATTGGTTAGCGCTACCTAACTTCCCGGCCTCAACTTTTGCTCTATCCGCTTCAGTGCGCGCCCTGTCGGCTTCACTCTTAGCAATGCCTGCCTGAGAAGTCGCAGAGTTTGCCTGAGAGGTTGCCCTGTCGGCTTCACTCTGAGCAATGCCTGCCTGAGAAGTCGCAGAGTTTGCCTGAGAAGTCGCAATTACCGCTTGCGCTACCGCGATTCCTGCTTGAGAAGTCGCAGAGTTAGCTTGAGTCGTTGCGCGATCCGCTTCACTTTTTGCTATTCCTGCTTGGGCAATGGCAATGCCTGCCTGAGAAGTCGCAGAGTTAGCTTGCGAAGTAGCCCTGTCGGCCTCTTGCTGTGCCCGGTTCGCTTGATTTAGCGCTGATCCTGCCCACGCCTTTTGTTGGCGTAGGTTTACTGCATCCCCGTCGCCCAGACCATCTGCGACATTTACAATGCGCCGACCGCGAGCATCTAAGTCGCCGTCATTGTTCACACCGATAGTATCCGCTGTGAGGTCCCGAGCTTCCTCAGCAATATGCAAAGATTGAACCTGCGAGGTGTTTAAATCGTAGGCCCGAAGGACGGAACCGTCTGAAAAGTCCACAAGTCGTTCTGTTGCCGAAGTGACCCGGCGAATCTCTATGCTATTGAACAGGTCACCGGGACCCCAGGCCTTGGTGGTCGTAATGGTTCTCTTCGTTGCAAAGCGGTAATCAGAGTTCGCAATAAGAACTCGTCGAGTGGCGCCTACAAGGGTGATCACAACGAACTTACGAGCGAGGTATTCAAAAGGGATATCAAAGTCTTTACGGGACCCGTCGAGCGGATACGTAAGGACTGTCTTTGGTGCGGCCATGTAGTCCTCCTTTGTAATAGGCAAAAGAAAACCCGCTGTGTGAGCCGGGTTCTAATAGTGAGTAGTTTTGGGACTTATCGAATCTCGACGCCTTGAGACTCCATCATCATTAGCAAAAGCTTTTGTGTGACTGGATCGTTAGGCACGAGCCCACGCAGGCCATTGAAAACGCCTGTCATGTACTCTTGATCAGCCCTACGGGAGTCGGAGCCCAAGGCCCCAAAAGCGTTGTAGCCAGCCTGATAGCCGTTCGCCAGGACGCCCATGGCGGGGACCTGTTCAGTGACACGGCCAAGAAACCCGGTGAATCGCTTGTCCTGGGTCGCGCTGTACTTCATTGCGCCCTCTTCAGGTTTCTCCTTGACCCCTCGTGGAAGGATCGAAGAGCGCACAGCGGCGCCCTGGTCGAATCCGAAAGGAGCCGCAACGATATTCAGCAAGCCCAGTGGTGCCCCAATGTGAGAGCTACGAGACAAGCCCGCGTAAGCCAGCATCTTGGGATCAAGGGAACTCTTCAAGAACCCCTCGCGCTGGTCCTTTGGCATGCCCGACGCTTGGCTGTACTTCATGCCTACGTAAGTGGACACAGCAAGGCCCGTGGAGAGAACCGCTTGCAAAGTCTGATCAATCGCCCGGTCGTTCTTCGTAGCATCGTGATAGCCCCGAACCAACCGAGAGTTAACGGAGCGCATCGTAAAGTTCTTGAACTGCATAGCCATCTTGACCCCTGCCCCGTAAGCCTGGGTATCGGCAGAAGACAAAACGTGTGGGCGTAGGATGGTCTCGTGGGCAATCTTGTCGCCCATCCGCCACATGTCCATTGTCCGAGGGTCGCGCTGTAGAGCTGCACGGTCCTTGATGGTGTACTTGCCCTTCCCGTCGACAGTCATGTGTTCTCGAATAGCGGCCTTCATTCCCTCGAATTGCTCGGGACTGATCGACATCGAGTGAAGCCTTTGGGGCTCAAACAGGCCCGATTTACGGCCAGCTAAAACGTGGTCCACAAGGTCCGACAGAACACCCGACCGCCCCGCGTCTGCGATGTAGTTAGAGGACTCTGTAAGGAACTTCGTGAACGGTGAACGGGCCGATACTTCCTGTGTGACGTACTTAGCAGTCCCCACGACGTTTGCCATCAGCGGGTTTACATCAGCTTGGTCCCGAAGGCGCTCAACGATGTCCGTCCGAGTTGGCCGAAGGTGGTTATCCAGCTCACGTCCGAACACCATTGAGTGCATGTCCTTCAAGTCCTTAGCGCTGATCTTGGAGCCCCACTGAGTCATCTCACGAAGCAAAGGGACGCCCTTTAAGAGCATGTGTGTATGCCCCTTCGTGATCATGCCCGCCACTTCCGAGATTGACTGAACACCCATGTAGGCATTCTTTGCGACAAAGCCCAGGTCCGAGAGGATCCGCGCAGTGGTGGCTAAGGCCCCTTCCGCGTCACGACGTGCCCGACCTGTGAGAATCTTTAGGGACTCTTCAAGCGCTGCCCTCTCGACCTTGCTGGGGGCTTTGACCTGGGAGATGTCGTGTAGCAATTCCCCCGTGGTTCGGCCAGTGGCGCCCATAATTCCGATGTCACCGTTAACACGGCGGTCATAGCTCGGAGTGATGCGGCCCAAGTCAAACTCCCGAAGGTCATTGACTGCGAACTGTGTCCCATCCGAAAGAGGCACGGACATATCAGAATCAAATAGGTGCCGCCCTTCGAGGAAGTTGTTAGAAGCCAATCCCATTTCCCCGGGAATGCTGCCGTGGTCACCTACGGAAAGAAGGGTGGAACCGTCGAAGTCCTCAGACTTGGCGATACCGAAAGCCTTACGTGTGGCGTAATCCTCTACGGCGGCTTGCAGGTCCGACGGTTCCAACACGCGACCTTCACGGGCTGCCTGATCCGTCAGGAACTTATCTACCCGAGCCTTTACGTGTGGTCTTGCTGCATAGCTGGCGAGCCAGGATTCAGAGATTGCATGCTGTAGTCCTTCCTGGCCCCCGAACTTCTGAAGGTGAAGTGCCTTGGCTGCCGTCGAGTAGACGTTGGGAATGTATGAGCCAGCGTGGCGAGTCTCTGGGAGGATCGCTCTGGCATTCCGATTGCCGAACTGTGCAGGCGCTGCAAGGTAATCCGCCTTACGGTCGTAATGACCCTTTACGGTTTCCATCAGCTTGCGTTCACCTTGGGTTAGTTGAGCCGCTTTAGCCCCTGTGGTGTCCTCAACGGCTTCAGCAACACGACGGTTCACCATGTCCATGTGAGCCTGTCGGCCCCCTGCCTGAGTAGCAAACTGAGGGTCCTTAATGGCCTCCAAGAGCTGCTCAGACATCTTGTTGTACGTGACATGATCCTGGGACGCTGTACGTTCAATGATGTCCGAAGCAGTCGCCCCGAACTTGCCATTAGACCCGCTCACGGTCCCCGTAGGAGACCTGAAGAGCTGGCCGCCGATGTCCCTCACAGCCTGGTTCTCGGAGCGCAACAGTGTGTAGCCAATCTCCGTAAAGCCACCCATCGAAACCCCTCGGGCCGCTCTCTCCGCTGGTTCTTCCATGAACTGTTCAGCATCACGGATAGTCATCGGGTTTAACGGGTTGTTGGCTGAAAGAATCGAACCGTCTTGCAGACGAACTGCGCCGGGCTCGCTTGGGTGTGGGACTACCTCAATCCCGCCGATGTTCTCAGGCGTTTCCCCAGCCTGCCAAGGGAACCGCGAAGGGTCATCCATGCCGGTCTGTCGGGCTGTCTCACGTGCTTCCAGGCGAATCGCAGCGCTCGCAAAAGGGTTGTTATCAAAGCTCTCCATTTCAGGGTGTAGGTCGAACCGCTCGTTAGGTAAAGCCGACTCTCCGTGCATCGCCAAGGTTTTCTCCAAGAGGTCATCAGGGACTTCCTCACGTGGTGCCTTGACGGCTCGCTGTGCCGCCCGATCAAACAGAGCTGTAGCACCGGCACCAAAGAGAGCCCCACCGACCAAAGCGGTCCCGTAGTGCCCCTCGATACCAGTAGCCGCCTCACGGAGACCTTCGGACGCAACAGCACCCGCACTACCGTACACAGCGCCTTGCGCCAAACGGGAAACCAAACGGGCCCCTGTAGCGCCTGGGAGTGGTGCGTAGGTCATTGGATCAACACCGGCTGATACAAACCCGCCGACTATCTGAGCCCCTGTACCCGCCCCCCGGATTCGAGCCTCATAGCCAGCATTCTCCTTCGCCATCGCAATAGCCTGAGGGAGATTTGCCCGTTTGCCCTTCGAGTAATCCATGATGAAACCGAAGTATTGAGGGTCTACGCCCTCCTTGCGGATCATCTCGAAGTCGTCACGAGTCCAAGAAGAGGTATCTGTAGGGTTCGCCCACTCCAACGGGTCCACGGTGTCCTGTGTTGCGTAGCGCAGAATCGAGGGAATTGGGGAAGTAATAACAGAGGCTTTCGTAGCCTCGCCCGTCCCCTCGAAGAACGTCTTTTCTGGCTTCGCCATCGACAGGTAATCGGGCTGGGTCACTGGGGCTTCGCCACCCTTAAGACCCATTGCGCCAAGACTTGGGAGGTCCTGGCCTACGTGAATGGGGTTGGTGGCTGTAGTCCCCTGAGTGGCGTCCTCAAAGGATACAGCCTTAGCCTTTGGGTGAATGCCTGGGTCGGTCACCTCCAGGGCATCAAAGTATTTCCGCGAAGGGCTATCACCGGACACGTCCAAGAGATTGCGCATGTAGGTCTGACCTTCCGGGCTGATCTTGGAGAAGTCGCCTTGATCCAATGCGGCCAACTGAGGGGAACCGAGCCGACCTTGCCCCTGGTTATACGCAAGGGCTGTTTTCAGCAAGTCACCGCCATAGGCGCCTTTGAGGTCCTTAAGGTGGCGCATGACAGCCGGGATTGCCTTCTGTGGGTCCATGCGGTCCTCAGGACTCATAAGACCATATGCCTTCCCGGTCGCCTCTGTGAACTGGCCCAACCCGAGAGGACCTGTGGGGCTCTTCGCTTCGGTCTTGAACCGGGATTCATTGAAGATCAGCTTATGGGCGAAGTCGTAGGGCACGCCCTCACGGTCTGCCTCTTGGCGAATCATGGAATCAAACGGAGTCCCTTTTGCCAGGACCTGGGTGTATTCGTCTTTGCTATTCAAAATGTCCTCCTTGTGGTTACTGTTTGCGGGCACCTCCCAGAATCCAACGCTCGTGCAAGTCGTTAATGCGCTCGGCGCTTTTAACTCCGTCATCGAATCGTTTCTGTTGGGCCGTCGCTGCTTTTTCCTGGGCGTGCTTCTGCATGTCTTCACGGCTGATACGCATGCGCTTGCCGATCATGTTCGAGATATAGAGAGCGCCACCCTTGCTCTCGACGGTCATCCCACCGCCCCCCCATTCGGAATCTTTGCGTAGGGCCTGCATGGTTTCGTCTATATGCGCCTTCCCGGTTTCCCAAGATGCCGAGTCGTTCGGGTCTACCATCAAGTCCCGTTTGCTAATCATTCCGTGGAAGCTGTTTGAGCTGTTCCACCCGTTGTCCTCGACAAAGGACACAGTGGTTTTCTTGAGGTAGTCAGAGACTGCACGGGAGGCTTCGTTGGAGTCGCCAGAACGCAGTGTCACCGCGTCAAACACGGCTCTTGCCTGGGTCTCGAAGGCGCCCGGTAGAAACTTCAGCTCCTTCGCGTTGCTGTCGTTCTTAATGGATGCCCACTGCTCATTCCTGTACTTCTGTTCATCCTGGGATAGCCCCTTCTTGGACTTCTCGGCGTCGATAAGAACCTGAGGGTCAATGCCGGATTCTGCTGAGTAACGGAGTTTCTCCAAGAGCCCCGCTTGGTCCGGGAAGAGTTGAGAGATTGTCGCGGGGTCTGCTTGATAGGCTCGCTGAAGTTCCTTGAGCCGTGGCATGTCACCCGCTGGCTCTGGGCTAATCAACGCCCCCTGCCATTCCCGAGAGGCGTCCGTAATAAGCGTCCCGAAGGCTGCTTGAAACGGGCCTTTGTCATAGTCGGCTCGCAACAGCGAAGCCTTCATAGCGTCTTTCTGATCATCGGGAATCTGCAAGGCGTCTACCTGACCCAGTTTCTTTGCCGCGTAGGTCGCCATATCACTCGCCTTCATCTCCCCTGTGTTTTCGTTAACCGGGAGAAACTTGGGATCAACCGAAACGTTTTCCCCATTCATGCGACGGGTGTAGGCATCATCAATTACAAGCTGTCGGTTGTCCGCCTGGGCTGCCTGTTGGAGCTTCACCAGTCCTTGCTGTGACGACTGAGCCACTTTGTGTGAGAGCTGCGACTTTGCGTCGATCAGCATTTGCCGCTGAGGCGTCATCTCGGGACCTGCCTGCAACCAATCATTACCCTGTTCGAGCTTGTTGAGCATCTGCCAGCCAGCAGCCGGATCAACCTGATTGATGGCGTTGGTGATACCTAATTGAAAAGTCTCGTTGCGCTTGGAGTCTCGTGTGTAAGAGGCCCCCATAGCTTTAACTCGAAGGTTCTCGTAGACCTCAGGGCCCAATAGATCCTTTACCCGGTGCTGTGCCCCATAGACGTTTAGCGTCTGGTCCCCCAGGTTATCCAAAAGAGTAGTACCGCCCTCTTTGTTAACGGCCTCTGAAGCTACCTGCTGAATTGCCTGGATAGCGTGGTGGTCGCTCGGGAAGAGCCCCGACTGAAGCCCTGTGTTGATGTAGTTAGAAAACCATTGGGCGCTTGCAGGGTTAGACATAACCTTTGGGTCATCGAGCATCGGTTGTGTATCTGCCCGAGTCTCAACAACCGATTGGGCCTCAAAGTTCTTGGAAATCCATTGGCCGTGCAAGTCGTAAACAGCAGCGTTGCGGTTGGTGATGTCGGTGTTAAAGCCCTTCTGATACAGCGTATCGTTCGGGTCAATGCCTGCATCCTCCGCGTAGCTCTTGCTGACCATCTCCATGCGAGTCTGTCGGTATTCGTCAAGGTCCTTGCGAGTTCGGAAGGTGCCCTTCTGAATCTCTTGCTGAATCTCGGAGTCGACCTGATAGGCAGCATTCCGGCCCGACTTCAGGCGCAGTTGATTCATTGCGTCCGGGTCATCTTTGTACAGAAGCGTCCCGTCAGCGATTGCGGACCGGCGCTGCTCTGGGCTCAGCTTTCGGATTATCTCGTTAGAGCGTTCATCAGCGGTTTGTTGCTGCTGCTCCCGCATGGCACCGTAGGCGGCTCCCGAGTTTTTCACGAAGTTCGCCATGCCTTCAGCGAACCCGTTGCTGCCCGTGTAATCGCTTAGCTGTCGTTGCGCCTGGAAGTTACCCCCACCTTGCGCGGTGAAGCCCTTACGTTTCGCTGTGGTCTGCTGCGACTGGCTTAGTGCCTGTTCAATCGAATTCATTTAGTGGGTCCTCCTTGTGGTGTCCCAGCGCCTTTAGGTGCTGCCTTCGAGAAGCCGCCGCCTGCGGCGTAACCTCCAAGACCCGCTCCGACGATGTTCAAGGCATTCGCGATGTTGTTCACCTTCGCACCCTGGCCACCACCGCCGCGCACAGCCGAACGGGCATTCTCCACAGCACCGACACGGTTCTGAAAGATCGCCGCATAGTCGCGGTTGTAGTTATCGGTAATGTTCATCTTCTCGGCTGAGGCTTCGTTGTCAGCAGAGCGTCGGATACGGTCAATGGAGTTACCGGCCATGCCAGACTCACCCACTGCCGCGTTGATCGTTCCCTGATTGCGAAGGGCCTGTAGATTTACTTCTGTGAGCTGGCGTTGCGCCTCTTCACGTTTGTCTACCATCGTTAAGGCCGTGTCCGCGTCCTGCATGTTTGCTTGCTTGATTATTTCCTGTTGGTTCTTGCGCTGGGCATCTGTAGCAGCACCTTTAGCCTTAGCTTGTTCGGATGCTCCCATGGCTGCGCCAGCTACAGCGACCACGGCCAAACCAATAGAAACCGGTTCGCACATTGGTGACCTCCTATAGCCAGAATTGACGAAACCTACATCCAGCCGGGCTCATTACATGCCCTTTATCAAAGGTGGCACCGAGCGAATTCAAGAGGCGGATATGGGCGTGATTGTCCACGGACACACAATTGGTCAGTGGTGTGTTGTTGGGTAGCTCGTCTTTCACGAGCGCCAAGTGTTCCTTAAGGATTCGGTAGAACCGGAATCGCTCGGACTTCTTAAGCATGCCTACGACATTCGTAGTCACGAACCAAACAACCCCCTGAGCGTGCCCACCAACGGCCAGCACGAGAGCCCCACACTTGATCGCGTGAGTTGTTTCGTCGAGGGCTTTCGGGAGTACGTCAGAGGGTGTTCGGCCAGATTGAAGAGAATGGAATTCCGCAAGGTCACCAGCGGATAAGTCGAGGGATGCGGCCCATAGGTCCCCGTGTGTTGCCTTTACTTTGTACATGCGTTGAGCCTCCCTATTGTTCGTAATAGTGAGGACTTTTGGAGCTATCACACCCCAGCAGAACGACGCATGTAGTTAGCTTCCCAGCCTGCCCCGATGATCTTTAAAGGCACTGGGGCCGCGCTGTAGATCGTTACTCGCTGAGCCTTGGCGTTGCCTGTAACCGGGAACTTGAACTGCCCTGTGCCAAGCATCAGAGAGCCAAGAACGGTCTCTGTGCCGAGGCGGCCACCGGCCATCTGGTAGACGTACTCTGTTGACCCATTGTTGACGTTGACCTGAAAGAACCCCGAGGTCTCGTAGTTCACCCAGGCGCGCCGAAGCTGCAACCGCCCAGTGTCCTCGGTAGCGCTGGTGCCATCGTCGGCGGTCTGCTTGATCAGAAACTTGCTGAACTCATACTGGAATGCGTATTCCTGGCCGACGATAAACGTCTGATCCCGGCGATCCCCTATAAGGACCAACCGTGCATCCGCTTCCCATGTAGTCACCGGCTCGTGACGCTCAAGTACGCCTCGTTGGTCAAGGGTGAAGAACACAGCCGTGAGGTGCGGAAAACCACCATAGATGTCCTGAAGGTTCAGGTAAGACTCGTTCAAGTCCTCGTTGTACTGGGTAACCTTGGCTACCTTCTTCATGTCCATGTAGCCCCTGTAGGGCTCTTCTATGAAGTCCACGGTGTTACTGGTGAACTCGACACGCTCCAGAGTGACGCCCATGGCTCTCTCAAGAATCAGGTACATATAGGACCCGATGGAAGCAGCCGCGAGAATCCGTACGTCATCCCCGAAGGTCCAGTGAGACCAAGCCTGCTGCACCAGTTCTTCACGTAGGTATAGGAACTTGTAGAGGTACAGACGGTGTTCCACCGAATCCGAGAGGACCGACACGAAGTTCTCCGTCCCTGACCCATGGATGTTGTAGACGGTGTTCGGAACGTAGCTCGGAATATGCGCAGAGACATCCTCAGCAGACTTCACCGAGGAAACATCCTGTACCGCATAGTACCTTTTTACCGACGTGAAGGACGCGCGTGGAGACGCAAAGTAAACACCTCGGCCAATCCCCCACGGTCGGGCACCATCGCTCACGTCAAACTCCGTCGTGAGGTCTAATTGAATCGTCTTGCTCGACATGATGCCCTGAGAGGTCAACACGAACTGAGCTTGATCAGACCACAGCAGCAACTGTTCGGAGAAAGGAACGGCATATTTAAGGATGGAGATTCGGTTGTGGGACACGGCCACGTCGATAGGGTCGTCATCACTGAGGACGCTCACGGACGCCGGGAAGAAATTGAAGTACTTCGCGGTCCTCGACATGATTACGTTTTCCCCAGAGAGGAAACCGAGGCGGTTCCGAAAGAAGAACACGTCGTTAATCGTCGCGTCCACGAAGGAACTCATAGGGTTGGTGGTGTCGTCCCCAGAAGTCCGGCCAGCCCACGGAAGAACCTTACAATCAAACTGTCCGTCCTCCGCTCTGACAAGCCCATGGGGCATGGTCTCGGCCTTGAAGCCTTCGATGATCCCAGGCTTAACGGTTTCCTTCCAGACCTGGCCCTTTGCGTCATAGCGGACCCAGTAGTTATCGCCTGAGCGTGTAGCCTCGCCGGTGATTTCCACGAGGTATCCGTCCTTACACTGCAACGGCAGCTTTGAGAAGGTTTGGACCTGATAGATGAACGCGGAGATAAGCTGATTCGCGTAGCCGTCCGCTGTAGTGATCTTGTCTATCAGCGTGCCAGCGGTCTTCGGCTCTATTAGGACCCAACCGGGGCCCGCCTCCCCTTTCCACAGGGCAGTTGCGTTGACCTGGGTAGCGATGGCCTTGGCAATGAACTGAGCGTCAGTCTGGGCAACCTGCTCAACAGCGTTACCGTTTGGCATCACAACGTTCGCCACCACTGCATCATTGACGCTAACCGTTAGGGTGCGGCCATATTGCCCACCACGGACGTTCACAATTGCCCGACTGGTCAAGGCTGGGTAGCCTGCCTGGGTCATCGTTGAATTCAATGCGACCACCTTGAGGCGGTTCACAACAAACGTGTAGTCGGCCACGGTGATTAACCGTAGGTCGTCCCGAGGCCGGTCGCAGTTCGCATACCCATCGTACCCACGGACGCTGTAGGAGTTCCCGAAGAGGTCAACTACGTTAATCCCAGTGCCGGTAAACACCATGTAATACTGTTCTTTCTCGTCACGGTTCACGAGGTGAATAAGTGGTTTATCACCAAACAGCCCAATGTTACCTAAGCGCTTACGGAAAGTGGTTGGTGGTCTCTTTTGTAAACCTTCCGTTTCCGAAGACCACCCGTTCTCTTGAAACTCGCCCTGGTTACTAAAGCGTAAAATATCCGGCTGCTGTGAAACACCTCCTTTGAGGTTCTTAATACTTTGAGAAACAAGACCCATATAGCCCTCCCTGTTAATTATCCCCGTCCGATCTGGCCCCCTACGAAAGCGTCACCGTCAAGCATGTTGAAATTCCCATAATCCAATTCGTATTCCTGAACACTCGCCCAGTGAGTTGCTTCCTCTTCTGCAAGAGAACCTTCAATCTCCCCGGCGCCGAAGAAACTCATGTTGAACTTACGCGCCGCCTTAGCAACGATGTACGAGCGAAAACACTCAGGCATCTCGTTGTATTCACGCAGGCGAATAAGATCAGCAGTAATAGGGTTACGGAACACATCCGTCTTCGCTTGGCGGTCGAAAAGAAACCCACCGCGATTCACATAGAGAGAACCGCCAGAAGTCGTAATTTTCAGGTAGTCGGAAAGGTATGTAATGAGGCCCGAGAACTGATCAGGAAGAAGTGTTGCCCCTTCCTCAATGTTGAATGTCCAGCCCTTTGCCTGAACCTCTCGGTTTATCTTTGCCAGGATTCTCCGGCAATTCGCCACGTCTGCGTTTGGGTCACCTTCAAGCGAACTTACGGGACTCTCCCCGATAGCTGCGAGCATGTCGTTAACAGCGCCCAGTTCCTCGTCAGACTCAAGTGTTGCTTCAATAGAGCGCGACATTTATTCCTCCTTATGTTTCTCCTTAAGTTGTGAATAAAAAAAACCCTCAAGGCCCCGTTAAGGACCCCAAGGGTTTGTTTGTTCTTTACGTGTTACTTGGCTTTCACCGCATCGAACACCAGAGCGCCCGCAGCTTCAGGACGCAAGCCGCCGTGACCCATCGCGTAACGACCGATAATCTGGTCAGCTTGGTATTCCGAGCGACGTGCACGTTCCAGGGCCATATCACGCAGCTTCACAGTGCCGACAGCCGAGCGATGGTTGAACAGACCCACAACGTTATCGAGGGCCACTCGGACATCACCACCAGCAGCCGCAGGGAATGCGTGCTTACGGTTAGTACCGGCCAAGTCATCGCCAGCACCGCCAGCCGTCAGGTGTGGAACCTCAATTACCTCGAAGCTCATTACGTTCCGGATGTTGCCGGTTTCTGGGTCAGTCAGCGCCGAGAAATTCGCAGCGTTGGGCAGCAGTGCAGCCAGGATTGCCGAGTAGTTTTCCGGCGTGGTGTAGAACTTACGGTCAGCAGCGGGAACGTAGTTTTTAGTCAGCTTGGCACGGGCAATAGTCAACTGAGCCAGGATTGCCAGACCCAATTTAGCCGGGTCCGTCAGGTCAGCAGCTTTACCAACGCTCAGAACCGACGCGCTCCCCAAGCCTGCAATGTTTTCATCGTTGGCCGCTGGCAAGTTGCACAGAGCTGCCATTTCAGCCAGGACCGCACCATCAGCAGCGATAGCCAGAGCTTCGCCCAGTTGCGCCGAGTATTCAGCACGAACGTCGTAATGGTTCATTGCGTCTTCGATGTCGTAAATCAGCACATCGGAAGCCAACAGGCCGTCAATCTGAATCACTTTTTCGGAGTGCTTAATGTCACCGCGTTTGTCATCCAGGCTTTCACCCGGTGCCAAGTAGTAACCGCCAGTCCGGCCCATAACAGGGAAAGAGGCAGACTTACCGTTCTGAATAGTTCGGACCATATGTTTATCCATGGTCACAGCCCGGCGCATAAATGCGGTCAGAACTTCACCACCAAAAACTTTCAGAAACAGCGCGAGCTTGTCGGCTGGGGATTGACCCTTGCCCTGGTTAGCACCTACTTGTTGACCGCCTTTTGCATTTGCCATTAATAAGCCTCCTTGTATTTAGTTCTTTATTTCCTCTTTGGAAAAGTTAGGGATAAGCAAGCAGACACAAACCGGCCTCCCTCAGAACTGAAGGAAACTTGCCGACCTATGTTGTCTGTTGCTAATAGTGAGGGGTTTTGTTTACCAGTTAGAAACCGCTACGCGGGCTTCAACTTTTGCTCGGAAAGATGCGTCTTCGCGGTATTCACGAGAACTCATGTCCTTAATCATGTCAGCCTGTGAGGTGTAACCATCAGGACCAGCGACACTACGGCCAGCAGGTGCAGCAGCTCGGCGGTTCAAAGTCCGCGAAGGGCTCTTACCGAACTTTTTGGTTTGGCTCGCCATACCCAGGTTAATGGTCGTACGAATAGCGCCCAGGTCTTGCCGAGAGATAGCATCCGCGAGCATGTCAGCCGCATCAGGGCTGTTCGCCTGTAGGTGCTTGCAGATACGTTGGAATTGCTCCTTACCGCCTGCAAAGTCCATGATCTTGCCCACGAAAGTTTCCGCGAGAGCTTCTTGGCCCTGCATGAAACTATTCACAAAACCACGGGAGTAACCGGCTTTCTCAAGCTGAACATAGGAGTCTTCTGAGAGCTGCCCGTTTTCTTCGTACTCGGACTCAATGCGATCCGCTACGACGTCAGGAAGACCAGCTTTAACAGCCTGGGCGCGCATCTGGTCAAAGCCTGCTGCGTAATCGTCGATCTGTGCGGAAGCTTTGGTAAGTTCCTCAGAGGGCTCGCCAAGAGGTTTAAAGGCGTCCTCTTCGGATTCCTCTTGTTCTTCCTCTTCGCCTTCTTCTTCGGACTCACCCTCTTCTTCTTGTTCTTCCTCCTGTTCCTCTTCGAGCGATTCCGGTTGTTCCGGGTCATTGAGGGTCAGGCTATCGTCACCATCACGGGCGCTTACATCAAGAGCAAGCATGTTTTGCTCATGCTCAGAAATATCGTTCGAGCTAATAACAGCATTGTTAACACCGAAGCTCGCATATACATCGGCAGATTGCAGAACATGGCCCATAGCAGCAGCCAGCATATTAAGACGCATTCAAATCTCCTTATCGGATTAAATAGAAGGCGAACAGATTCCCGAAGTTGTCTGCTCGCAATAGTGAGGGTTTTAAATTAAGCGCCTGGGGGAGCCATCTCGACGCCAGTAGCGTCCATAGCGCCCTGTAGGTTCTCTGGGGAAGCTGTCGCCTGAGCTGCCAGACCGGCGCCCATACCTGCGGCTGCCTGCTGACCACCTTGAGCGACCATCGCTTCTGCCTGCCGTTTGGCCTTGTCGGCATC
This sequence comes from Pseudomonas weihenstephanensis, assembly GCF_016812185.1. Taxonomy (NCBI): domain Bacteria; kingdom Pseudomonadati; phylum Pseudomonadota; class Gammaproteobacteria; order Pseudomonadales; family Pseudomonadaceae; genus Pseudomonas; species Pseudomonas weihenstephanensis. The sequence continues at coordinate 82,252 of NZ_JAAEBV010000001.1, forward strand.
GGTAAGGAGAAGACCAGAGGTGTCCATGCCGATAGCGTTCGCCAATCGGATTTTGAGATTGCTCATGTTGATATCGGGGTCTTGGGCAAGCGGTGCGATGGCCTGTAGTCCCGTGAAGAACTGTTGCAGCTTGTCCAGGTCCTGGCCGCGTCCGAGCGCTTCCAAACCGGTGCTTACGGTTGGCTCTACGGCCTCCTTTGGCATGTCTGGAATCTGGGCGGTTGCCTGAAGCTGAGTAAGCAGGATTCGCACGATAGGCAGTTGCAGTTCCTGGGAGAGAATCGAGTAGACGCCCCCTAAGGTGTCCTCCAGTTCGCTTGCGACATACCGAATCTCTTCTGCTGTCACTCGTTCGCCGGATCGTTGAACCGCCGAGTTGAGCATGAAGACGTAAGCCAAGCGGCCCTCAATGGCATCAGCTACGGACTTGGCTACCGAGAAGTCAGCCGTCTTTTCAAGCTGCAAGAATTCGATGTCAGCCTTACGGCCCGCTACGAAGTCGCCCGTCTGGGCCTTGGTCAATCGACGTACCTGTGTGGAGCCGTTGGGGTTAACCAAACCGACCACCTTAGAGGCGATCATGGAAAACTTAATCATTGCTTCGTGCAGGTTTTCCAATGAGGTCAGGTCACCCAAATATTCCTCACAGTGCGACCGGCCATAGTGCTCGCCATCTCGCTTGGTCCATCTCACCGGAATCCAGGGGCACGCTTCACGGGGGTATTGCCCATCGGTGCCGTCTACTTCCTCGCCGTTCACTTCCTGGTAGCTCAGGTAGTCCCCCGAGTCTTCATCGAGGTAAACATGGGTGTAGACCTCAATCTCTTCTTCCGGCTTGGTCTCCCCTTCGGAAGACAGAGCGTTTCGGACATCCTCAGGCAGTGCCGCATAGGCGACCTTATCCAAGGTGACAATCTGCAAGACGTTCCCAAAGGCGTCCCGCTGCACCACATACGAAGGCAACGGGTAGAGCTTCATTGGGTTGTAGCCCGTGTCGGAAGCGTCAGGCGGTGGAAGGTACAGGCAGCCGTTACCGGCCAGGGCAAGCTGTCGGATTAGCTCAAAGAGAGTGACCCGGTAGCTGTTCGATTCCATGTAGGCGAGCAAGATACGCTCAACCATGCCAAGGCCCTGATCAACGACCGCCAGTTGCTGTGGGTCTGCTACAAGCTGCTTCGCTTGCCACTCAGAAACCTTCAGCTTCATCCAGCTTTGCAGCGGGAACAGGGCGAGCATTACTTTTGCGGAGAGGTTGTTAAGGCCCCGAGCGCCAACGGCTTGCCATGGTGTGGTGTAGTTCGTTGAGGCGTTGTCGGAGGACTTGGGGAATAGCGAAGGGATGGTGACTTTTGCGCAGTTTTCAGCGCGGGTCTCGTAGGGTTGTCGGTCGTTCTTCAGCCGGTTATAGGCTGCAACTGCACTTTCCTCCCCGAGACCAGTTCGAGCCGTAGAGGCCATAAAGACCTCCTTAGACGTTCAGACCGGTCCCCGAGCTGCGGACTACTGAAAGCCCTCGTTTACCTTTGGCCTTTGCGGCGCGTTTTGCTGCTTCGGTGTCTGCGTCGTCGTCTACCTTATCGTCATTCTTCGGAGCCTCGACGACAGCAGCCGGGGCCGGTGCAGGCGCCTCAGGTGCGGCAACTTCTGGCGCCCTCTTATCGTCACCGCCGCCAAGGGGGTTAGATACAGCTTTTACTACCTTTTTGAATGCCTTTTTGAGAAAACCCATATAGACCTCCTTATGTTGAGCGTTGAAGGGCCCGCTTTACGGCGGTGTTAGATTTCTTGCTGGTTGAAGCTGGGGCCTTGACGGACGCTGTAGAGGAGCCGTCGCCGGAATCCTTAGTGCCCTTCTCGACTTTCAAACTTCCGATACCATCGTTTTCCCCGCCATCGTCCTTGCTGACATCCGACCCAAACTCAATGCCCTTAGGCTCTTCGAGATTCACTGGGGCGGGCGCAATGATTGCGTTAGGGTCTTGCTTTGGTGTCTTGACCTTGGATTTAAAACACATTCAATCCTCCTTAGTCGTCATCCTCGTTAGTTGCATTTCGTTGGGACATCATGAGTTCGCACAGCTCGGGCACAGAGCCCAAACCGTCCACAAACCCAAGAATGTATTGTTCGGAATAACCAGCTTTACGGAGGTCATCAATAACCCCGGTACGCTGAAGATATGAATAGTTGCAACGAACCATTAAGTATTGAGCTGAAGCATTCGGAATGTCCGGTATGTTCTCCGGGTCATCCAAAGTTTCCTGAATCACATGAAGCAAGAGACCTCCTTATCTTAGAGATGAACTTAAAGTAATCAGGGAGGACCCCTGCTGCTAATAGTGAGGGCTTTTAGTGTTGCGGCTGCCAAAGGATTGGTTTGCTGTTTTCAAAGTCCCAATCAGAAGCTCGAAGGATTCGCGCCACTTGAGCTTGAACAAGTAGCTCACCTTCCGTCATGCCCTTGGACTTCGCCAGGGAGACCATGCATTCCCACAGGGTTTCACCCTCAGGTTCACGAGCGGCCCAGAATTCGACCTCAAGGCCTTTACGGGGACCGGACTTCATGACCTTCGTTGCGGGGTAAAAGAACTGAGGGGCATCAAGGAACTGTCGAGCGCTCTCGGGGCCAAGACCTGGGATTCCCGTATAGCCGTCCGTGGTATCGCCCATTAGGGTTTGATACATGTGCCAGTCGTTTGCCTGATCCTCAGTGACGCGCAGGAACTCGCCTGTTGTCAGGTGCAGGAACATGCCGGGGACCGTTTTAAAGTCCTTGTCGCAGCTCACCGTAACCACGCGGTCACAGCCTGCAAGCTCGGGCTTGGTCGATAGGATCCCACAGACATCATCCCCTTCCACGCCGTCCCACTTAAAGGCTCGCTCGTGGCCGTAGTACTGCATGCAGGCTTCGACAAACGCCGGGTAACCCACTGGCTTGCGCTTGCCTTTACGGTTCGCCTTGTAGGTCTCAAGGACCTCTTTACGCCAGTTGTCAGCGCCAGACACGATGCACAGCGGAATCAACTCGAAGGGCTTCTTATTGCCCTTCTTCAAAGTCCGTTCGATGTCCGAAAGGATCGTCTTGATTGTGCCCGCCAGAATGCTCCGCGCCTTCTTGTGGTCGCACTCCAGGGACCAAACATCATCACCCCAGTCCACCTCATTTTCACTCGCAGACAACGCGGAGAAAATCAGGAAGTCCATGTCCAGGGCCACACCGATACGAGCGGTCATACGGCACCGCCGTGTTCACTCAGGAACAGTTGGCCCTTCGTGGTCAGCGACCAATAGCCCATGTTGCGGCCAGAAGTAGACACACAAGAAATATGACCTCGGGAGGCAGCCTCGGAGACCAATGCAGCGTTCTTTCGGTAAAAGTCCGACTGGTAGGTACGGGCCTCCTTTTTGATGGCGTACAGAGTGCGTAGGTATTCACCCATTAAGTCCTCCTTTAGAAACGAGAAAGGGCCCCGAAGGACCCTTATGGTTTAGTGACATTCGCGCCAAGTCGGCCCGGTCTTCCCGTCTGTATCGAGGGGGCACCGGAACTCAAAGACTTCAGCTACGTGTTGAATTGCTTGCTTGGATACGCCCAGAATCAGCTCAGCAATTGCTGGGGTTCGTGCGGCAATTTGGAGTTCGTCGTGGACCCAAGCCATGAAACAGAAGTCGCCGTCCCAACCATGGGTCAGGCCATGCTCTTCCATCAAAATCCGCTCAACCTCAACTACCCAGGCTTTGCAGACCAACGCGCCGGCACTCTGTAGGAGAGTGTTAAGGGCGCTGTGTGGGGAACGAACGTGAATCTTTCGACCGTCGAGGCCCTTGATCCAACGGCGCTTCCATTTGATGTCGAATTTGCGAAGCGCCTGGTTCCACTTCTGGTCCGCAATAAGGGAGTCTTCGAGGGCCGCTCTGAGGTCCGCAATAACTGGCGTACCGTCAAGAAAAGCTTTCTTCAGCTCCTTACCGCGCTTCGCACCGCCACCGACAATTGAGCCGATCTTGGCGTCACCAGCACCGTAGAGAAACGCATAGATGAAGGTCTTTGCGTTACCACGCCAAGCCTCATGGGCATCGTTGTGTTTGTCCCGGACGGTCCCGGCAGGAATCAAGCCAGCGGCCAAGCCGTTAGCCCAATGCACATCGCCGTTCAGAACCGTATCGGCATACGCGCCGTTATCGAAGCGAGCCCCGAAGTGGCCCAGGCAGCGAAGCTCAAGACCCGAGGCATCGACGCCAACCTGTACGCAGTTCTCCCAGCCCGGTAAGTGCCTCGCCAAGATCGCCCCGAAGAGCGAACGACATTCAGGCCCATACGGGGAACTCGAAGAAGGCACTTGGCCCATGTTCGGATAGCTGTGAGTAGCTCGCCCGGTCACCGCCCCGTTAGGGTTGATAGAGCCGTGCATGAACCCATCAGAACCGACAAGGCGCATCCAGGCGTTATCCCCTTCCGCAAGCATCCCGATACGCTTCTGAATCATCAGATAGTCACGTACCAGTGCAATGCAGGATTGGGCCTCAGGGTCATCGACATGGACCCCTTCGAGGGTCTCGTCATCGACCTTAGGGGCGCCCTTCTCGGTGAACTCGGTGGGTTCCCAACCGGCAATCTTCAGGACCCGGATCAGATGCTTACCGGACGCAGGGTTGAAGGTGATGAACTCGACCGGGGTATACGGGGCACCCTCAAAGGTTTCCCGCTTGTCCTTCCGCTTACCGTCCTTGGTGTAGACACCACCGACCTTTGGGTACTTGACCCGAGGCATCACACGACCATCCGACCAAAACTCAATCGGCTTCCGTGTGACTGGGTGGCGGAATTGCTCAGTGCCGCCCTTGGGCTCGTACCAACTCCCGAAGGTCTTAATGAGCTTCACGAGCAAGTCAGAGCGTTGGCCCGCAAGGTCCGCGTAGAGTCGTTCGGCTGCGTCCTGGTCAAATGGGAAGCCATTACGCTCCATCTGTGCCAGCGTCCAGGCCACCTCATGCTCCAAGTGGACTGCCTTAATCGACTTCATCCAGTGTTCGCCATTAGGGGCGAGACCACCTGGGAAGTAGTAAGGGTCAGACATGATCTTGGTGACGAGCTTGGAGGTAACCACAACGTCCTGAACGCAGTAAGCCTGCATCTCAGGGGACCACTTGGCCCACTCCATGCCCTTCACATAAGGGATTCCCTCTCGGGCGCACATGGCTACGAAGTCGTTCTTGTATTCCCCCTTCATCTCGCCCAGGCGGTAACCCCAGGCTTCCAAGGCATGAGAGCCAAAACGGGAACCTGGGAGCTTTCCTGTGCGCAGAAGCCCCGCGTCAATGTCTCGAATATTTGCGTAGATCAGCCGCGACAGGACAAGGGTGTCCATTACGCGCTTGCGGGGGATGTTCAGGCGCTTACCGAAGTACAGGCGCTTCAGTTTATCGAGGGCGGGAATGTCGTACTTGATACCGTTATGAAAAACGATAAGGCCGTTAGGTTTGGCCGCTTCAGCTTCAAGCTGTTTAATGTATTCGCCCAGTTGATCAGGGCCATACTCGAAGGTCTCACCTGTGAAGTAGTCTTGAGAAACACCGCAGTGAAACTTAGAAACATCCTCAAGGAGACCATCTGTTTCAATGTCAGATGTGAGCAATAGCCCTCCCATTAAGTTAATCGGATATAGAACTCTCCTTTGGTTGGTGTAACGGTTACTGAAAGGTCCCCAATTACGGAGACCCTTGGATAACAGTTAAATCAACGCAGACAGCTTCTCAGCCTTAACGGCCAGCTCGTTGGATTCACGCAGTTGTGCGGCGGCAGCCGAATTAGCCTCACGGGCAGCCTTGAAGAGAGCGGTTGCTTTCGCGTCGGCCTTCTTCGAAGACTTCAACAAGGCGGCTTGCAGTTTGGTCAGGGCGAAGGTGTACAGTTTTACGATAGTCATAGTTGTTTCTCCTTTAATAGTCTGCGTTCTGGTCCACTTGTCCGGCCCAGGTGTTTTCGGTAGAGGAATCGTCGTCACCTTCAGGCTTCCAGCCATCCGGTGTTTCGTCGAGCCAACCCGTTTCTTTGTTGTAAATCAGATATCCAGCCACGCCGGTCTCCCCAGTAAAACGACACTTCAATACGCGGATAGTGACCACGTTAGGAAAGTCGCCTTGCTGGTTACGCTCCAGGGCGATAATGGTGTCTGATAGTTGGCGTAAAGAGCCGGAACCACGGAGGTCCGTGATAGATACTGGGCGCCCCTCTTCGTGGGCCTTCCCTTTCTCTGGGTTCTTCAAGTGGCAAATGACCACCATCAGAATGTCATTGGTCTTAGCGAAGGTCTTCAACTTGGTCATAAGACGGTCAATGGTCTTACGCTCGTCGCTGTTATCTTCCATGCCGGAAACAACGATAGAGATATGGTCAAGGACGATTACTTTGCAGCCCTGGCCCTTCACCATGTAATGCAGCTTTGATAACAAGCGGTCTTCTACGGATTCCGCAAAGGAGTCATACAGAAACAGCTTGTCGTGTTCAAAGATCGTATCAAAGGCTTTATCAAACTCTTCCTCGGTGGTCCCTTCGGGGTCCTGGCGATAACGTCTGCGCATATGGAGGCCCACGAGGTCCTCTACGGTTTCCTCTACGGACTCTTCGAGCATTGCTACGCCGGTCGGCAGACCTGAGTTATGAAACCAGTTGTAGACGTTCTGCCGGACCCAAGTGGATTTCCCCATGCCAGACCCAGAGGTCACCATGAGTACCTCACCGGCCCGTGCGTTCTTGGTCTTACGGCGCATCTCAGCGGGGCCCATCAGCGGAATCTGTGGGATTTCCTGCTTATTCTTGATGCGCTCTTTGAGGGATTTCGCGGAGACCACACCGTCAGGGACGAAGGGGGCAGCGTTCCAGATGGCGTCAGTGACAGCCTTGGCTTGTCCTTGCTGAATACACTCATTGGCATCCTTCAAGGGCAATACGGCAATCTTGACCTTGCCTGCGGGCAGGACCTCAGCGGCTTCCATTGCTGCCTTGCGCCCAGGCTCGTCCATATCGAACATCAATACGATTTCGTCGAAGGTGTCGAAGTACTCGTAGTTACGGGCACAGGACTTACGGGCAGCGGCTGCACCAGTCGGAATGGACACCACTGGGTACTTACCACCTTGCAACTGAGCTACAGAAAGGCAGTCAATCTCACCTTCCGTTACGACGATCTTTCGGCCGCCAGACCACAGGTGCTTACCAAAGAGGCAGTCCACTCCATGCTTGCCAGTTGACGAAAAGTTCTTGTCCTCGTCGCGTATCTTCTGACCCACGAGATTCCCGTGTTCGTCGCGGTAGTCCGCTACCTGTATCCACTTGCCGTTACGCTTGCCGACCCAGTACCCGTACTGTTTACACACGGCAGACTGTAGGAATCGTTTTGGCAAATCGACGTAGCGGCCCTGGTGGTCGCCAAGGGACAACGTACCGTCAGCCCTCAGGGTCTTAGCGCGCTCACCAGATACATCGCCGTTGGCCCCGGTGCGGTGATTACAGACGAAGCAATAGGTGTGACCATCAGAATAAGTTGCGCATCCATCCGAAGAACCACAGTCGTCCTGATCACAAGGCCCCTTATGAAGCAGCTCGCTTTCTGGGTAGTCCTCAGAACGCTCCATCAGGGCCGCCCACAGGGACCTCGACGGCCTCGCCAGTAGCTCGGCGATACGACAGGTCTAACCACTTAACTTGCATCTTGTCGTGGCGCTCTTTGGTGTAATCCTTGCGGACAGGGACCAAGGTGGACCAGTGACGCGCACCAACGAAGCGGACATGAGCGCCGTCAATACCGTGATGAATGCCCGAGATGATGAATTGGTTCAGGTTGAAGTCGAACGAGTCGACCGCATCCATTACGTCATCACAGTCATACACGCAGATATCAATATCGGTGCCCACCAACTTATAACCGCCCAAGAGGCGATCAGTGGCCGCGCCGTTGTAGATATGAAAACCTACGGAAACGATGCCAACCTTTTCGAGAATCTCGGCTGCTGTCGCCATTGAGATTCCTGCAATAATTACGTCGATATCTTTGGGACGAACACCGAAATAAATATCACGAGCCGCACCACCTGCAATAATAGCCGGGACGCCTTCCTTCTGAAACATCTCAACGATATCGAAAGCTCCTTGCATAGTTGCCCGATTTACAGACATAGAAAATCCTCCTAAGTCAATAGAATGAGTTTTAAGCGAGCCAATACGGCCCGCCTAAAGTTGTGTGTTAGTTCTTGATACGGGTCTTAAGCCAAGAGGCCACGTCAAAGGACGGGCAGGCTTTACCGCTGTCGAGGTCCCGGTGTCCGCATATACGCGCCTCGGGATACCAGACCGTGGACGCTTCCCAGACAAGACCATCAAGGGCCGTCCACTGTGCGTCCGTAAAGTTATCTTCAGGTTTCCCCGAAGTGTCGATACCACCTACGAGGCAGATACCGAGAGATTCTGAGTTATGGCCTTTTACATGGGACCCGACAACATCGCGGGGCCTCCCTTCTTCCACTTGACCATCTCGACGGATAATGAAGTGATAGCCAACATCGAGCCAACCTTGTTGCACATGCCATTGCCGAATTTCACGAAGGCCGATATCCATAGTCGGCTTAGTTGCAGCACAGTGGATAACAATCAGGTTCGTTTTAGTCCTCTTGTTGAATTGAACTTTAGCCATATGATTACTTGGTCCCCTTTGGTATTAGGACCCCTTCCGGGATTACCTTTCGCTTCTCCTTCATCCAAGCCAGTGGAACCAGCCTGTCTGCGTATTGAATGCCGTGTTTCTCACACCACGCCCCATAAGTCGTAGGCGAGCCCTTGTAGAGTCTCGATTTTGACGAAGAGAACACTAAGCGTATGTCGAGGTCAGGGTATTGCTCACGCAACAGCAGGTGCTTAGCGCGGTCGTCAACCTCCCAGATTCCTTTACATTCGATAATGATCCCGTTCGCCAGGATGAAGTCGGGCAGATACTTTGCGGCTCGTTCTGGAATCGTGTACTTGATCCAGTGTTGCTCAAAGCTGTATTCAACCTTGTTCTTGTCGAGATGCTCGCTGTTCTTCTCTTCGAGACCTGAGCGGAAGACCTCAGAGGTTCTCCGTGGTCCCGTGTAGCGACCGAAGGCCACCTTTAGAAGTCGCCGCCGTATTGGGAATCATCAGCTTCAGCTTCTTCGCCCTGGCCTTGATCAGCATCGGACCAGCCTGCTTCCTGGCGATTCTCTTCGGCTACGTAGCCCTCTTCAGCTTCGTCGCCCCATTCATCATCACCACCGCCGAACTCAACGAGTTTCAGCAGCATCACGGAGTCCAACTGAAGCTTGACGGACGCACCGGCCACAGCCGAGAAGCCGTAGGCGAACATGGAGAAACGGGCTTTCAACTCGGAACCGCCAGAGATGGCAGGAACGTTGTCAATACGTTTGCCCTTGGAGTCCACGACCTTCAGGACCAGGGGTTTCAGCTCTTCGGTTTTCTTGTCCACGTAGGAGGCGTAAGAGCTGAACTTGAAAGTCACAGTACCGTCATCGTTGACGAAATACGGCATGTTGCCCTCGTAGGGTTCTTGCAGCTTTTTGCCGCGACCGAGCTTAGCCATCAGGCCTGGACGATCTGCTTCAAATTGCTCGCAGATAGCCGCGTAGTTCGCCTCGTGAAGCTTGTTGATCTTGTTGATCAGCGCTTGGGCGTCCTTGCTTGGGACAGTGAGGTCAACTTTGTAAACGCCGCGTGGATTGCCGAAACCCTTTTCAGGATTGCCGTAGTCCGGCTTTTGAATCGAGCAATATGGTTCAGCGGTGCCACGAGGGGTAAACATGAATTCTTTCTTAATAGCCACGAAAAATGCTCCTTTGGTTAGGTGATTGGTTTCCTTTCGGGTTGTGTTGCTAACAGTGAGGGGTTTTAAGAGAACTTAGGCCGTACAACAAACACGGAAGTCTCTTGGAGTTCTTCACGGCTAATTGCCATTGAGACCTCTTGGGCTGGGCTCTTACGGATGGACCGATAGACCGAATACACGACCGACTTGAAGTGGTCCCGTAGGAACTTCTTATCGAATCGCCAAACGTCATGTTTGAAGTGTGCAGCCTCCGACCCTTGGGACAGTTCCAGTAGGGTCAGCTCGACAAGCTCTTGCTGTGGCTCGGTCATAACACGTTCGTAAAGAACCCCGGCAAGACCGGATTGTTTGACGTGGCTGAAGTTGTTCAGGTGAAGGAAGCCATCAGGCTTGGCACGGCCATTACCGTGTGAACGCCTCACTGAGTCACCATGAAACGGGAAGTGTCTGGCGCAACGGCTGGGCGAATGCGAGTGACCTTAGCTTGAGTAAACATAGTTTCGGTCTGAGCCCATGCGGCATCAAGGCTCACCGCGTAGACGGTTACTTCGTCGACATGATCGTCAATCTGTACGGTTGCTTTAAAAGCCTTCTTTGCGTGTTCCATTAGTTCAAAACTCCTTGTGCTTTAAGTTGGTCGAGCATTGCCCACGGTTCGCCCAGTCGATTCACTACGAGAGCGTCGAAGGGGTGCGCCATCAGGGCTATGTCAGAGATGTGATAAGGCTGGTCGTCGACGCCTGGAATGAACCAGTCACGAACTATTCGAATCGTCTTAACGTCAGGTGCGTACAGAAGGCCCTTGTATTCGTTGGGCATACGCATATCAGTGACGACAACGTGGTCATAGGAAGAGTCTTCGAGACCCTGGCGTACCTCACGCATGCCGAGGTCAAACCAAACGTCAGGCTTACCGAGATATTCACGGTGGTATTGAGTCCCGAAGGTCTGCAAGTGCCAGCGCAAGGACTTAGGTGCGGATGGCTCTTCCCAGTAAGTTGTACGTAGCCAATGCTGGTAGGAACTGGGTGCAATCTGGGAGATACCGAGGCAGCTTTGGGGCTTGTCCTTAATGGACTTGTGCATGTCCCGCTGATACGCGGTCGCAAGCTCGCCAGGGCCACCCGCAAGAACCTGGGCGCACATCTCTTTAAGAACATCAGCGAAGGCCACGCGGAAAACCTTACGGCCCTCAGCTTCCAACAGACCTATAAGGGTGTCTTTGCCGGACTTCCCCCGGATGCTGTTCAGAGCCAGAAGGTCAGTCATTGACGATTTCCTTAAGGCGTTTGATGATCAACGCGCAGCGCGGCCAGTTACCGGCATACGGGGCCAGCTTCAAACGGCCCACCTTGCGGGCAGTCTCACAAACACCTTTGGTGACAATGAAAGTGTCGCCGTCTGTTTGGTCCTTCAGGACCGCGTTGAATGGCTTCAGGGAAACGTGGTTAATCGCTCGGTTAATGCGAACGGTGTAAGCCAGCTTCGGAACGCCTTTGTTGTGGTGCAAGAATGTTTCGGCCACGAGGGGACCTCCTTTGGTTAGGTGATTGGGTATTCCATTGAGTGATTAGCTATTGCGGGAGAGGCTTACTCTTTGATCTTGGGGTCTGAGATGCCCCGGAAAGAGTCGAAACTTGGGTGACGGAGCGAGCCGTTTTCGTAGCGCTCCATAAAGGTGACCTTGCAGGTCCAGCCCTCGAAAGGGTTCACACGGCCACCACTGTTAGCAAACTCCGCGACAGCAACCGCATTAGTGAACTCTTCCATTTGCGCCTGACTGATCTTGCAGGCATTGACGACATGGCCGGACTCAAGGAGAACCTCAAAGCCAATCACCTTGCCTTCGTTAGCCTTGCCTTCAGTGCCCCAGACCAGACCAACAACCTTGCCGTCTTCGTTGTCCTTCGGAACCACCTTCCACATACCGGCTTGCTTCGACCGTTTGTAGAAACCGTTTGGGTCCTTGGCTACAACGCCCTCACCCCGCTCACCACGTATTTTCTCGTTGAACAGATGCAGCTCTTCGAGACTGAACACGTCGACGCTCTCAACGACTTCCCACTGAATCTCAGGGAACCGCTTCTGCAAGAGGGACACTTGGTATTCAACGTGGTATTTCATGACGCTGTGAGAGACCTCATAGGCTTCTCCGGTCAGTACTACATCGAGCGGGACGATTCCGAACACAACTACCTTCAGGCGGCTAACGTGCATCTTGCCTGCCCTGATCGGATCGCGACGCAAAGAGCCCGCGGTATCCTTGCAGGCCATCGGCTTGCCCAAATGGTCCAGTACGATCAACTCGGCGTCCAACATGAAGCCATCGGGGAACAAGGCGGCATCCCCGTAGTACGGGTTAAAGAACGTGTCCCAACGGTCATCACGAGCCAGTGGGGAACCTGAAAGACGCGGGAAACGCTTACCTTCACGGCTGAGCCATTCAGTGTGATGTTTGCCTGTAAAAATCGAGGGCTGAACGATCAGATTCAGGCGGACCCCATCTTCTTTCTTGTCGGCAATCAAATAGCTTTCGTCGAGAACCGCTTGCAACTGTGCCTCGTTGTAATCAACTGGGCGGTGTGGCTTGGTCGCCAGGATTACAGCTTCTACTTTGGACATCAGTTGGTCTCCTTGAGGGATTTAAGGCGGTCGTTAACGAGGCGGCGAAGGGTTTCACCAATGGCGTCCTCTTCTTGTTTACGCAGTACTTCAAGGCGCTGAGCCGAAGACCCCGAGAGGCACTTGAGGTGCATCAGCGCGAACTGATCAATAGCCTTTCGGGCGACAGTTCCACCTACACGGGACTCAATACAAAACGTCCGGTGATCCAGGCGAAACGCTACGACGCTATAGGTAATGGAGTCGCTCATTCGGCAGCCTCCCACTCAGTACGGCCACCACGTTGGGTCTTGTTACGCTTGCCTTTCTTCGCACGGACTTGTTCCATCTCGTCAGCGTTACGGCGGACTTTGCGAGGGTTCTTTTCAAAGGTCATTGCAGCGTTCATTCGGTTCTCCTAAAGGGATTTGGTTGGTATTTCTAAAAGTGAGGGTTTTTAAATTTCAGGCAGCAAAAAGGCGCCCTTAGGCGCCCTCTTGGGTGTTGCAGCGGTTAGGCAAATGCAAAGTCGGATTCGAGAATCTGAGTGATATCCAGGGAACCCTGTGCAGGAACCTCGGGCATATCGCTTAGCTGGGTCTCGTGGAGCTGCTCAAGGAATTGATCCCGGAAATCAGCGAGGACGTTTGTAGCGTCGTAGGTCTCAACCATTGTTTCGCGGACGGCCCGGAACATTGCACCGGCCTTCGCTGGGATGGTCCCGAAGCTGTCGTGAATCAAACTGAAGAAGGTCACCCCGTAAGCCTCAGAGGCTTTCACTACGGTCTTCCGCAAGTGGCTACCGTCTTGGCTGTGTACGAAGTTCGGAGAGATGCCCGATTGCTGCTTCAGGCCGTCAATGACATTACTGTCGCGGACGTTGATTGTCGTTTGGAGACGCATGGACCCCAGAAACGTCAGGTCAATTCGGCGCTGTTCAGGCTTCATATACTCTTGCCACACCGGGAAACCATCAGGGGTTACCCAGAAGACAGGCATGCACGGCTTGAGCTGTTCACCGGACTCCTTGCAGACCACTTCTTTAGCCAGGTGCTTAGCGGCCACTTGTAGCCACTTCATCGCCTCAACGGCCTTTACTACGGTGACCCCTACGGCTTCCCAAATGAGGTTGGCCATGTACCGCGCACACTGCTGAACGTTGGCGAAGAACTCTTGACCCACTCCCCGATCCATTGCCGGATTGATGATGTCGCTAATGAGTTGTTCGGAGAACCCGAAGGCTTTTGAGCCATACGCCAGGGTCATTACGGAACGCTTGGTAACTGAACGAGTAACCCCGTAGCCGAGCCATCCAGCGGCCATGCCACGAGTGCCAAGAATCCGCTTCTCAGCTATCTCCCCGGTCTTCTTGTTCGCTACGGTTTCCGTTGAATCGTCGGAGCCTTCTGCAAGGTCTCGTGCCAGCGCTTCATTAACGCGGTCTGCGACAAGCTTGTAGATGTCCTGCACGGTTTCGGAGGGCACGAGATTGACCGCACGACCACCACGTTCATCTCGAAGCATTGCGCTGAAGTGTTGAATCCCAGAACACGAGCCATCGAAGGCGATAGGTAGAGCGGAAAGGTGCTGTGCGCCGTTCTGTTTGACCCCTTCCCACTCAAAGCAGAAAGCGAGGAAGCAGAATGGCGAATCCATTGAGGTCCACTCAGTGTTATTGAGGGGATCGGCGGCGCATCCGAGGATAAGCTCTTCATTGTCTTTCACCCATTGTTTACGTTGATCGAAAGCGACCTTATCGACCCCAGCGCAGTTCGCGCCGTGGATCATTAGCCACTCAATGCCCTCTTCGCCTACAGGTTCCGCGATAGATGCCTGCAAGAGCCCTTTGGTCATGTCGTTACCCTGCGGGTTGAACACAGGGATCGCGTACACCCGGCCGCGCCAGTCCAAGTTGTAAGGAAAATAGATGGACTCGAAAGCGGAGAACTTCGTAGCCTGCTCCAAAGCAAACTCATAGCCCAAGCGGCGCGATACTCGTGCCTTGTCGCGGCGATAAACCGTTGCAGCTTCGCGCTTCCAGGTCTTCAACAGCTCCGCGTCTTCTTCCATGCCTTCCGGCTTGGTAGGGAGTTCCTCACGTTCAGCTAAAGGGAAGCCGTCGATAGGCACGTGTTTCCAAGTCATCACCGCGTTAGCGACGTCGAGGACCTTAGTGTTGATGCTCCATGCGGTCTGCTGGGCCAGGTTAACGGCCTTATAAACCTCAGGCATGTACACATCACGGTAACGGTTGAGTGCCTTCTTAGAGCGGACTCGAATCAGCGGCATAGGCTTACGGCCTTTCGCCCAATAACCACCACCAACCATCTGCGTCCACTCACGGGGTGGAACAATCATGGGCTGATGTTGTGGCGATACGCCTGCAAGAGAGAACGCACGGTCGCACAGCTTGTTAGCCCACTCGGGATGCAAATAGACGTATTCACCGTCCTTAGCTTTGATCCCCGCAAACTCCCGCTTAACTTCGACCAACTGAGTCGATTCAATGAGAAGCTCCAGCAGGCGAATACCCATGTGATAGGTCACATCATTATCAAGCGTGTCCCACTTCACCCAAGCGGAAGTAAGTTGTTCAGCGTCCAGCATGTGGCCTTCGACCTTCTCCATAAACTTGACCTTGTAGGTATAAGCATTACGAGTATCGAGGGCCTTTTTAACGTGTTTATTGAAATGGGCGGCTTCTTGGGTACGGATGCGGCCAAAGCGTGCCTCTTCCTCTAAACACTGGCCAATCCTTACGGCGACTTGCTGAATAGTTTTAACCATTGGCTTAGCCAAGTCACCGAGAACAATCTTAATCGTTACTGCCGCGACGGCCTCAGGGCTCATTTGCAGGAAATAGGAAAGACCCACATGCTTACGCCGAACCTTGTTAACTTGATGGTCTATCCACGCTTCATAGGCTTCGACCAACTTAGGGACCAAGTGAGCAAGCACCGGCTTAGCAGTCGCGTTATCTGCAAACTCTCCGCGTTCAATCTGGCGTTCCAGTTGCTTATTAAAACGCTCTTCACCAAGCGTATAAGCTTCATGTTCAAGGCTCAGTTGGGCCGCCGCAAGCTCGTCGCCGTACATTCCTGCGAGAGTCTCAAAGGCCCACGAAGATTCGCTTTGGATGTCGCTAAAGTCGTGCTTAGTTACTTTAATATTGCTTTTTACGGACATGATTATCCCTTGGATGCTCTTTAAGAGCCCAATAAGTTGTTGGCTGGTAGTTGGGTTATTTACTAAATCGAGGGCGTAGAGGGCCCTTAGAGGTATCTCTAAGATTTCTTTGTGATGGTCTTAAATAATCTCTAAGGGAGGCTCGGAGAGTTACTGCTAACAGTGAGGGTTTTTAAGCCTACTGGCCGATTCTCACACCGAAGTAGCTTCGACACGGCCTGTTATTTCTCTTATTAGGTAAACAAACTCCTTGACATCGCTTTTGCCGCATTCGTGAGGCGCACACTCTTGAATGATCGTAAGGAAGTCGCCATCTGCGCGATACCAAAGAGCTGTTACTGTCCGGCCACAGGGGCCAAGTCCTAACGAGAACTCACAGCGCTCGACACGAAACCGATAATCACCGTCGCAAACACTGAAACGCGGAACCGTCGCCAAGAAGCGGAGACTACTTACTGGCTTGCCAAATGATGGCACTTTGATACTCTTGGTTTTTGTCGCTGTTTGTTCCTCTCTTAGTTGGGTGTTGTACAGCTCCGTCAACCCGAAAGGAATCGGTGCAAATAAAGGGGTCATTTAACTTCGCCCCAATGAACCAAAAGATTTCTTTCACCGCTCGTCACGGGCAAGCCGTAATGACGCATGGACTTACCGTTGAAGAACATTGCGTGTCCCACTGGAAGTTGAGGGACCACTACAGACTTGGAGAACGGACCAAGATGCACCTTTGTGCCCCCGCCTATATGGTCATTAGTTAGAGCTACAACCATCGTTACATCCGAATCGTTATCCGCGTGCCAGTGCCCCCCAGGCGTATTCTCAGGGGTGTACTTAGCGGCCTGAATAGTCCGCAACTTGTGCGGGTCTTGCCCGAACAAAACCTTGGCGAGAGTGATCCCAGCGTCATGCCACAAGGCCCTCAAGCATTCGTGAAGCGACGGGCAGTGATGCGCAAAGACCAGCTCGGGAATCTGGGCCTCTTCGGGCTCCGCCTCGTTTACCACGTAGTTCATACAATCGAGTTCCAGCATGAGGTCCTTGCAGAACTCAGGGGCCAGGTAAGGGAACGAGAAGACGCCGGGGGCATGCTGCGTGATTGGGCGAAGTGCATCACTCCAGTCACTTGCAAGTGCGTAATCCTCAGCCGACACCGGGTTTACACCTTCTGCGTACTCGGCCATTTCCTTAAGAACATCCAAATTCTTCCGCAAACGACTTGCGTATTTATCCATGCTTGGAATTGCTGTTAACGGTTTCGATAAAACGTGTGTCATTACTTCAAGACTCCGATAAGGGTTACGTATTGGGATGCTTCGGGGCTCAACTTGTAGGGCACCGCCTCAATAGTCTTCAACTTCCCGCCCCCGTTACGCTTGACTGCTATCTCACCGTCTTTCGGATAAACCGTAATGACGGTCTTACCGAAGCCGAACAGGCTTTTCTTAAAGCTCGCAAAGAAATACTTACCGGCGCCGGTACGGATAATATGAGTTGCACCCATTTGTTTTGCGCGAGCATGCAAACGAACACGCTTCGCCGCAGTGTTGACCCTTGCGGTGCGTTCGCGCTCAAGTCGTACAGCGGCCCTTTCTACTTGTTCCTTTTTCCAGGCCTCACGTTTCTCAATGGTCACAGCCGGGTGCTCAAGAAGTTCATATACGGCCTTCAACAAGGCAGCGAAACGAATTTCCAAAGGGCGGGACCAGTGGAACCAAGAGGACTGCGCGATAATGTCGCCTACTTCCTGACCGTTATATGCGAGGAACTGCAAGTTCTGCTTACCGCCCTGCTCCTTGATGTCCACACGAAGCCAGCGCTTCCGGTTGCGATTCTCCAAGTACTGCTCAGCACCTGTAGTTAGTACGTCATCGACAGCTTTAAGAATCTTCGAGGCGAGCGAATCCGACGCGAACGCCGTCACGTTGAGTTTGGTCAACATTTGTAGTTACCTTCTAATGTCTAAGTAGAGTGAACTGGCGCCCCAAAGGGCTACCGTTAAGAGGAATAGTGATACTTCGAAAATGGTTTACCTTTCCTTTATATCCGGCTTCAACCTGGAACCGCCTTTCTGGTGCCTATAAGGCTGTCGGTTGGGCCTCGGTGACGCTTTGCTGAGGGTTTCTAACAGTGAGGGTTTTTAGCCTGGGATCGTCCGTGACTCCCAAGGGGCCGCCACAATAGGGCCCCAAACACTGTATTTCCATCCACGTTTATGCATTTATGCATATTCGATGCATTAGAGCATTTGTCCTACGACCCACTACTAAAGGTGGCTGCGGCTTACTGAGTTTCCTTTCCGCTTGCGCCCAGGTACGAGCGCAGCTCTTGAGGTAGCCCAAGCTGTTATCGCGGTACACATGGCCGCACGGCGCCTTCATGGAATAGTTCGTCCAGCATTCACCCAAAGGGGTTTAGGAGAACTCGAATGCGTAGCCGCTATGACTGGCAGTGATCCCTTCAGGGGCTGCTTTGAGGTCCGCTACGGTGAAGCTGCGAAGGTTGTGCATGAGCTTGAAATCTCGGTCTGGGGGGGTGTGCGCATTTAATGCGTATATCTATTTAAAGCCTTGCTCAGAACTGCACTGAGGTCGCCTAATCTACGCACAAGATGCGTATATGTCAACGCGAAGACGAAAAAAAAACCCGGCGAATCCTTAGGGACTCAACCGGGCTTCAGTGTGGCGCTATCAGTAAAGAGGATTCTGCTTCAGCAGCGTCATTAGGGAGCGGCGTGTTTCAATGTGAGAGACCTTCAGGGACATCGCAAGGCACAGCCAAGACCCAAAATATATGCAGTCCTGATTTCTCCCGTAGGCATCCTTATACTGACCATGATGGGCTACAGCCGTACTGCCAGCAAACCAAAAACCAGCAGGCTTTTCGACAAGAACACCAGCCTCGGATAGCTCAGCCAATGCAGCTCGAAAAGTCCTTATCAAGTCAGCGTGAGACCTGGGGCGAGTTGTCACCGGCCCCATTTGGAGAATCTCGTAGGTGGTCGTGAATAGTTTTGGTGATTCCATGAATCAAAATCCTAATAGAGCCGTCACCTTTGGGAACGCTTGGACAAGCTTAACGATCCCGTAGAGAACAGCGGCACTGACGACCCACGCGGCGACTGTTAACGCTCGGTCCATGGGTCAATCCTTGTGAAGAGTGAAGGCCGTAGCGGTCCCGCCCAGGACGTACCAGCAGTTACGGTTAAGGCCGGAATCCTTCGATATGGCTACACCTGTAATGCCGTCTGCACCCTGTGCGTATGCTGCAATCTTCAAGTCAGTCAAAACTGTGGATTCTTCCGGGGCTTGCTCAACGAAGCTCCTATGACAGCGACCGGCTGAAACCTTGCTCACTACTTCCGCGCCTGCTGGGAGAGCGTCGTAAACCTTCACCGTCCGAACCGCTTCACGCTGGTCCTTGAGGCTCGTGTAGGACTGATCGTTGCCTACCTGAAGATTAGAAGAGTGACTACTACAGCCCATTACAAGGCCACAAAGTAAAGCAAGGACAACACAACGCATCAGTGGGACTCCAATCAAGAAGCCCCAATGATACCGTTAGCGGCCCATCCGAGCGACCTAAGCCGTTCTGACTTCGTTGAGTAACTCAGGATGTCGGTCGAGTACCTTGAGAAGCTTAATGAGTGCCAGCGGTGGTTTAGTCTTACCGTTCTCATAGCGCGAGAAGGCATTAACTCCTCCCCCGAATATCTCGGCGGCTTCCCGTTGGTCCAAGTCGAGTTTCTTCCGTACCTTCGTGATGTAGCCAGGGTCTACGAGGTCCGCATTGGTCCGCTTGGAAAACGCACGCATCTCCTTCATGACCCGATCTGATTCCGCAAGGTCCAAGACCGACTCAGAGCAAGACGGGCAGAAATCACCCGTCACGTTCTTAATCAATGTGGTTTCGCCCTTGTACGTATAGGGCACATCGCGGGTGTCATGGACCAAACCCGCAGCGCCGCAAACAGGACATTTCATGTTCAAAGCTCCTTGAAGGACACGATTAGCACGTCTTCGATAACCGTGAGTTTCAGGTACACATTACCCGCCTTCGTGTGAGGCCTATACACGTCTTGCCATATCGTGTGGTCGGCGTAGGTGGTCATGCTCTTATAAAAATCCATTGGTTGAAGGCCCATTACCACGGCCAGCATATCGGAAAGGTCAAGGTTAAGTGCATCGGCGCCCACTCGTGCAGAGTTCGTGGTGCGCACCTTCCCAGATTTAATCAGGGCCTTGACGGTTGTTAGCTTGCAGTGGGGTGTCTTCTTCTCCATGACCGAATATTAACCTAATAGGTTTTTATTTGGCAAGTAGGTTAATTCACCTGCACTCCCCCTTGCTCCTAAAGCGACCTTGAGGGCTTCGGCCATGCGTTGCATTTGCACGGACCTCCCTGAGCCATACAGGTCGAACGTGATAGACCCCGAACTATGCCCCAATATTTCCTGAGCGGTGCCCAAAGGAACCTCAGCGGCTTTCAAAGAGCCCGCGACGAAGTGCCGAAGGGAGTGAAACGACAGACCTCCCTTGGTCTGAATGCCGAGTGTCTCTCGAATAAACTTGTTGAGGACCCCGTAGAAGGAACCAAGGGTTCGCTTGAAGAGCTTCCCGTTAGAAGCCTCAGCGAAGGCCTTCAACGCCTCAAGGTCCACCCCGTAGATGTCCACCAAGGGCACCTTACGAATGCTGAATTTGTTCTTAGTACCCTTCCCGTCATTGGTGTTGATGTCCATCACCAACACATTATCAATCTCTACGATGTCCGCCGTAGTGAGCTGATGAATCTCACCAATGCGCGCCCCACTGATAACCCCCAAAGTGACCGCCCAGCGCTTCCAATCATCCGCAGGAAGGCTATTAGCGCACTGAATGAGCTTGGCTATCTGTTCCTGGGAGAACGGTATACGTCCGCTCTCAGCCCCCTTCGTTAGCTGAAGTTTCTTGCCGAAAGCCTGTTTGATATGCCCGTTGTCCACTGCCCAATTTAGGATGGTGGTCATCTGAGTAACGATCTTGTTAACAGTCACGGGCTTACGCCCTTCCTTCAATGTCTCACGGACGCCCACAAGGTCTGCCCTTGAGTGAGTCGCCATGTCCATCTCACCCAGCACCCCTACGAGAATGTCGCAACAAGCCTTCATGCTGCGCATAGACGACGCCTTAACGTCCTCCTTGCGTTCTTCCAAGTAGGTATCTGCGAGAGTCTTGAAGGTAAGCGTCTTGCTGGCTGGAGCTACCCCTACCATGTTCGGAACCGATATTTCCGGTTTCCAATCAGTCCTCCCTTCGCCCTCTCCTAACTCCGCGATGATTGCCAGGATGGGCCCCATATCGCCCTCGTCCCGTCTCTCACCGGCAGTAGTTATCCGTTTGCCATAGGACACAGCTCTGGCCTGATCAATGCTCAGTGGCTCAGTACTGGATATCTCGTTGAGGTCTTTACGAACGTCCCTATAGACCAACCGAGTGTCGCCCAACTGGTCCCACACAGAGCGAGTCTTGAGGATGTCTTTGGCGATGTCTAAGAGGTTCTCTTTGAGGTCTTGCCAGGTAGCGTCGGGTGTATCGAGGTGGAAGGCTCTGAGGGTGCCCAGAAGGTGTGCAGCGGTAGCCAATGCGGATTGCCTGTTGGTTGTCTTGAGGGAGACCGAAAGGGTCTCTTTGGAGCCCATAGGACGGACCCTGAGTGTGTAACGACCTTGGCGCCTATACAGATAGGGACGCGCAAGCTCTAACATTGTTCTAACACTTTGAGGGTGCGTGGCGGTGTTCATCATGGTCAAAGCCCCGGAATCATTGGGTTGACCTCTTGCCGTGCTAAGTAGGCATTCTACTCGCTGTGCAGATTTGCATAAATCAACTCAGCGAGCTTTTTACTGATCCCGGGTGCTTTGGCGATCTCCTCGATGCTTGCACGAGACAGCTCTTGTAATCCACCAAAATGTTTCAATAAATCTCGGCGGCGCGTCGGGCCTACCCCTGCAATGCCTTCCAGCGTGGAGGTTCTACGGGTTTTTCCGCGACGAGCGCGGTGCCCGGTAATGGCAAAACGGTGAGCTTCGTCGCGTATTTGCTGAATCAAATGCAAAGCCGGAGAATCCCCCTTCAGGGTGAAATCGTGAGCTGAATCATTCAGGTACAAGGTTTCGAAACCGGCCTTACGCGTTGTCCCTTTGGCAACACCCAACAAGATGAGGTCGGGAACCGCCAATTCATTCAGCACTTCCCGGGCCATGGACATCTGCCCTTTACCACCGTCGACCAGCAGAATATCCGGCAACTTGCCCTCACCCTCTTTGAGTCGACTAAAGCGGCGCATCAGGGCCTGACGCATGGCGGCGTAGTCATCACCTGCGGTGACGCCCTCAATGTTAAAACGCCTGTAGTCTGACTTGATTGGGCCTTCAGGCCCGAAAACGACGCAAGAGGCAACAGTGGCCTCCCCGCTTGAGTGGCTGATGTCATAGCATTCCAGCCGCTGCGGAATTTCATCCAGCTTGAGCACCTTGGCCAGCGCTTCAAAACGCGCCGCTACATGCTGGCGATTAGCCAAGCGAGCACTCAACGCCTGCTCGGCGTTGGTCACGGCCAATTGTTGCCAGCGCGCACGCGTACCGCGTACTCGATAGCTGATTGCCATTTCCCGCCCGCGCAGCTCCTCTATGGCCGCGCTGATGGCTTCAAAGCTCTCGTGCTCGACGTTCACGATCAATTCGCCTGGCAAGTCACGCTCAGGGCTGCTGATGTAGTACTGCCCAAGAAAGGCCGCCATGACTTCGGCCACCTCCTCCTCAATGCCCACTTGTGGAAAGAAGTTCTTGCTACCCAACACCCGCCCGCCCCGCACATTGATCAAGTGCACGCAGGCACCACCGGGGTTCACAAATGCGGCGATCACATCCACATCGCCATTGCCGCCTTCCATACTTTGCTGGTCCTGGACACGGCGCAACAATGAGATCTGATCGCGTATTTGGGCGGCACGCTCAAAGTCCAAAGTGCTGGCGGCCTGCTCCATGGCACTGTTCAATTCGTCGGTCAGTGCGCTGCTGCGCCCCTCAAGGAACATCACCGAGTGACGCACGTCCTCAGCGTATTCCTGCGGTTCAACCAGGCCGACGCACGGTCCCTTGCAGCGCTTGATCTGATATTGCAGACAAGGCCGGGTTCGATTTTTGAAGTAGCTGTCATCGCATTGACGCACCAGGAAAGTCTTTTGCAAAAGGCTCAAACTTTCTCGAATCGCACCCGCACTGGGATATGGCCCAAAATACTTACCCTTGGGTTTCTTGGCGCCACGGTGAATGCTCAGGCGCGGGTATTGACCATCAGACAGAAATACATAGGGATACGATTTATCGTCACGAAGCAGAATGTTGTACGGCGGACGCCATTCTTTGATCAGCGTCTGTTCAAGCAACAAGGCTTCGGTTTCGTTGGCGGTGATCGTGGTTTCGATCTGAGCGATGCGCGAGACCAGCGCAGCTGTTTTGGGGGCCAGCCCGGTTTTTCGAAAATAGCTGGCCAAACGCTTTTTCAGGTTCTTGGCCTTGCCCACGTAAAGCAGGCGAGCGTCGCGATCGAACATGCGATATACGCCAGGGCGACCGCTGCACGTCGAAAGAAAGGCACTTGAATCAAACACGTCAGTCATCGTCAACCAGCATCTACCATGCCGTGGCGAACAGCCAACAAGGCCAGTTCAACATCACTTTTAACCGAAAGTTTTTCAAAGATCCGATAACGGTAGGTATTCACCGTTTTGGGGGACAGGCACAACTTATCGGAGATGACCTGCACTTTTTGGCAGCCGACGATCATCAGGGCAATCTGGATTTCACGTTCGGACAAGGCGTCAAAGGGAGAGTCGCTGGCAGGCTGAAATGACTTGAGCGCCAACTGCTGAGCCACCTGCGGACTTATGTAGCGCTGGCCCGCGAACACCAGGCGTATGGCCTGGACCATCTCAGCCAGGCCTGCACCTTTGGTCATATAGCCAGCAGCGCCTGCTTGCAGTAAGCGCGTAGGAAACGGGTCTTCTTCACAGACGGTCACCGCAACTACTTTGATATCGGGATGGCTACGCATCATTTTGCGTGTCGCCTCCAGCCCCCCAATGCCAGGCATTTTGACATCCATCAGGACGACATCCGGTTTCAGTTCACGAGCCTTGATCAATGACTCTTCGCCGGACTCGGCCTGACCTACTACCTGCAAGCCATCGATATCAGCCAGCATTCGTGTGATGCCTGTACGCACAAGATCATGGTCATCGACCACTAGAACCCGAATCAAGTCGACACCTCGTAAATTGGTCTTCGTTGGTTGCCGACACCTTAGCAAAAAACAATTGAACCAACCTATTTACCTGCAACGTCACCCCCCGCAAAAACAAGATGAGCCTATAAGCCGCCCGTGTTCATGGGTTTAAGCGTCACTCGGCTCATGACGATTTTTAACTGAATGGATCACCGTCAAGTCGGCCAATGTAGTCGTCAAGCGGCGAATAGCATCCTGATCCTCCTTTTGCAGCACGCGGTAACTGACCAGCACCTTCTCTTCTACCTGACTCAGATTATCGACCAATGTCGGCGTTGGACTGCCCGTCAACACAAAAAGTACATCTACACCGCGCTCAGCCACCCGCGATAAATAATCTGCCTTGGGTGCGCGATCGCCATTTTCATATTTGCCCTGTGCATTTGCTTCAACGCCACCGATTATGCCAAAAGCTTTCTGCGACATACCCAGTCGCTCTCTCTCATGCCTCAACCGCGAACCAATTCCACTCATTTGGATGTAAGTTCCCATTTTAAACACCCGCCCGGATGGTATAATCAAAAAATATTAAACAACTTTGAACGGTTTTGAGCTATGACCGGAATTCGTACTGCCGCACAAGCCAAGGCATGGCTGGAGCATCAAGGAAAGTCGGTTCAAGAGTTTGCTCGAGAACACGGCGTTGACCCGGCAACCACGTATCAAGTGCTCGCCGGGCGCAAAAAAGGAAAGCGCGGAGAAGCCCACAAAGTGGCGGTGCTGTTGGGCATGAAGGATGGAATCATTCCTGCTCCAGCAGAGGCTATGGCGAAAAGTGATTCCCTCAGTTGAGTATGCGCCTTAATGCAAATACCACCCGCTTTAGTATTGAGCCATGCGGTCAAAGCCGTCAGCTGCACACGATCCAGGGACTGTTCAACGCTAAATCCTTGATCTGACTATTCATGAATTCGCCACTCATAGCCCCCGCTACAACGGCTCATAGCATTTTTTGATTGAATCGGTTGACTTGTCTCGAGTAAGCTTCAAGCCATTCATCGGAGAGCAGCCATGTTGCACCACGCCCACTTAGACATTTGCCAGATCGCCAGCGTTTCGCGCTCGGGTGGCACTGTGTGCGCGAACAACACGCTCTGCGCTGCACGATTTTATTTTGGGTATTGGTTTAGCCACTGGCGCGCCTGATACCCAACCGGCGCCCATGTTTCAGGGGTCGCCTACCAGAGAATTCTCACCCCCGGTCGGCTCCCCGACCGGGGGTTTTGTTTTTTCAGGCCCTGACAATTTATTAATTTGAGGATTTAACCCATGAACTACGCCACTTATTACCGCTTCGACCTTTGCACTGCATGGCGATTTATCAGCCGTCGTTCGGGACAGTCTGCCGCCTCCGAACGGACCCACATTGGTGGCAAGCATGCACTCACGACCTGTCCGGTCAATCGTCGAACACCCCACTAGGGCCGAGCGCGCGGGAAATCCCGCCGCCTGCCCAGGAAGCTCACATCATGAACGCAACCGCCTGCGCACTACCCACCGCTACCCCAGAAAGCAAAAACGTCTTGACCCAACGCCTGCCCAGCGCAGCGCAACTCAAGCAGCAATTGCCGCTGAGCACACTGTTGTGCAATCAGGTCAGCGAACAACGCCAAGCCATCCGCGCCATCCTCAACGGTGAAGACGCCCGACTGTTGATTGTGGTCGGCCCCTGCTCTATCCACGACCCTCAATCAGCCCTTGAATACGCCAGCCATCTGGCGGCTCTGTCCCGCGATATCAGCAAGGACGTGCTGTTGGTGATGCGTGCCTACATCGAAAAACCGCGCACCACGGTGGGATGGAAAGGTCTGGCTTACGACCCCCATCTGGACGGCAGCGATGATATGGCCCACGGCCTCAAACTGTCGCGAGAATTGATGATCGAAATGTTGCGCATGGGGCTGCCTGTTGCCACCGAACTGTTGCAACCCATTGCTGCTGGATACTTCGACGACTTGCTGGGCTGGGTGGCGATTGGCGCACGCACAACCGAATCACAGATACACCGGGAAATGGCCAGTGGCCTTGACCTGCCCGTAGGCTTCAAAAACGGCACCGATGGCGGGGTTTCCATTGCCTGCGATGCCATGCGTTCCGCGGCACATAGCCATCGACACTTCGGCGTGGATGACCGAGGCCATCCGGCCATAGTCTTGACCCCAGGCAACCCTGATACCCACTTGGTATTACGCGGCGGTCACAGCGGCCCGAACTACGACTGCGCACATGTAGCCAAAGCACGTGCCGGGCTTGAGAAAAATGGCATCCCCGTACGCCTGATGGTGGATTGCAGCCATGCCAACAGCGGCAAAGACCCGCTGCGCCAACCCGACGTCTTCAACGATGTGCTTGCGCAACGGCTCGCGGGGGATGACTCAGTGATCGGCATGATGCTCGAAAGCCATCTCTTCGAAGGTTGCCAACCCCTGAGTGACGACATGCGCTACGGCGTGTCTGTGACCGACGGCTGCCTTGGCTGGGAGGCGACCGAGCACTTATTGCGAAATGCCGCTACCCAACTGCGCCAACAACGGATAAAGACCAACGTCATCGGCTAGCCTTGCTCCCCTGCGCAACCCGGCATTGCCATGCCTGCGGTTGCGCAAGAACAGGAGCGTACCTGTCAGGCAGGCCAATTCAAGCGGTCTGACAATTCAGCACAACCAGCCAGATATGCGCTCCCCCTCGGCAGGATTGCTGCTAATGAGGCTCTAATCCAGGCTTATGAGCCGCTAAGGCTATCCAACTCCCCAGCACAACAACGCTCAGGTTGTCATCTAGGGTGTTGTCTATGGATCAACCATCTTGCGAGGATGCGCATAGACATGGATACGTCAGCCCATACGCAGTACCCGATTGTTTTGGTGCACGGGCTTTTTGGCTTCGACCACATCGGCCCGTTCAACTATTTCAAAGGCATCAAGCAGGCACTCAATAACGCTGGTGCCACTGTTTACGTAGCGCAAGTATCAGCCGCAAACAGCAATGAGTTACGCGGTGAGCAATTACTTGAGCAAGTACACGCCATTTGTCGTCATTACGGTTCACCCAAGGTCAACCTGATCGGCCACAGCCAGGGCGCCCTGACCTCCCGTTATGCAGGCGCTATCGCCCCGCAGGCCGTGGCGTCCGTCACCTCTGTCAGCGGCCCCAACCACGGCTCAGAACTGGCCGACCGTTTGCGTCAGGCGTTTACCCCGGGCAAACGTCCAGAGCTGGTCGTCGCGGCCTTGACCACAGCATTTGGCTCGTTCATGTCCGCCATCAGCGGCCAACCGAACAATCCGCAGGATGCACTCAGTGCGTTAAATGCGCTGACGACAAAAGGCGTAGCGCAATTCAACCGCAAATACCCGCAAGGTTTACCCGGCGTCTGGGGCGGCATGGGCCCGGAACAGGCCAATGGCGTTTTCTATTATTCCTGGAGCGGGATCATTAAAGGGTCACTCCTGTCCGAGTCGATCAACATCCTGGACCCCTTGCACAATGCCTGCCGGGTCTTCGCACGTTTCTTCACCCATGAAACCAAACAAAACGACGGAATGGTGGGGCGTTTCAGCTCGCATTTAGGCCATGTCATTCGTTCGGATTACGCGCTGGACCACATGGACACGATTAATCACTTGGCAGGCAGGCGCCCCCCAAAAGCCGTAGACCCCGTGAAGCTATATGTCGAGCATGCCCAGCGTCTGAAGGCCAAAGGCCTGTGACGCACCAAGAGCGATTCATCTCAGGAACTTTTGCCGAGAAAAAACGGACTGAATCCGGTAGTCTCACCACTTTATTGAAAGGAGCACTCTCTCATGGCTAAAGCCACCGCCCGTCACATCCTTGTTGCCAGCGAAGCCAAGTGCAATGAACTGAAAACACAAATCGAAGGCGGCGCTGATTTCGCTGAAGTCGCCAAAGCCAACTCTACTTGCCCTTCAAGCCGTCAAGGTGGCGATCTGGGTTCTTTTGGTCCAGGCCAAATGGTTAAAGAATTCGACACTGTAGTGTTCAGCGCACCGATTAACGTGGTTCAAGGCCCGGTTAAAACCCAGTTCGGCTACCACCTGCTAGAAGTCACCAGCCGTCAGGACTAACTCTGCGGTTTTGTGTGATAACGGCCCGCCCTTTGGTGGGCCGTTTCGTATCCGCAGCCTTAACCTCGTGCTACGTTTCCTCATTCACGAATGAATCGTGTCTCACTTGGGGGAATTGATCATGAGCCTTAAGGGTAAAACTGCATTGGTAACCGGCTCCACCAGTGGCATTGGTCTGGGCATTGCGATGAGCCTGGCCAAAGCGGGGGCTGACGTAGTACTCAACGGGTTCGGCGATGCCAGCAAAGTCATCGCAGACGTTGAACAATTCGGTGGTCGGGTTGGCCATCATGCTGCCGACGTCAGCGACCCCGCCCAGATTGCCGACATGATCAGCTATGGCGAACGTGAATTCGGCGGCATTGATATTCTGGTCAACAACGCAGGCATCCAGCATGTGGCCAGCGTCGAACAATTCCCGGTTGAGCGCTGGGACGCGATCATCGCCATCAACCTGTCAGCGGTGTTTCATAGCACCCGCCTCGCCCTGCCCGGCATGCACAAGCGCAATTGGGGACGCATCGTCAATATCGCATCGGTTCACGGGCTGGTTGGCTCGGCGGGCAAATCGGCCTATGTAGCTGCCAAACATGGCGTGATCGGTCTGACCAAAGTCGTAGGACTGGAAACCGCCACCAGCAACATCACCTGCAACGCCATCTGCCCCGGCTGGGTGCTCACCCCACTGGTGCAAAATCAAATTGATCAACGCATCAGCCAGGGCATCGACCCCTATCAGGCCCAACATGACCTGCTGGCCGAGAAGCAGCCCTCTCTGGAGTTTGTGACGCCGCCTCAACTGGGAGAGTTGGTGTTATTTCTGTGCAGCGAAGCAGCCAGCCAAGTGCGCGGCGCCGCCTGGAATGTCGATGGGGGTTGGCTCGCGCAGTAACAGCACATATTTACGCCCAACCAACATGCAAATATGCACGTTTGCCCTGCACTTATTCCGGTTGTAATGGGCAAATTTGCACTGTTAGCATCGAGCATCGTTCGCCTGCGGACAGCCCTAAAAACAAGACAAAGCAGGGAGTTAGTGATGACTGCTCAGGTTTCTTCCACACCGGCACCGTATGTTGAGGTCGTTCAATCCGAAATTCTGGCTCACGTGCGCAACCATATTGGCCACCTGACCCTGAACCGCCCAAGCGGCCTCAATGCCATCAATCTGAACATGGTGCGCGAACTTCAGCGTCACCTCGACACGTGGGCCAAAGACGTCAACGTCAAAGCGGTGGTTCTGCGCGGTGCGGGTGACAAAGCCTTCTGCGCAGGCGGTGATATCCGCTCGCTGTACGACAGCTACCGCCATAAAAACTCCCTGCATACCGCGTTCTTCGAAGAGGAATACGCCCTCGATCTGGCCCTGAACCACTACCCCAAACCCGTTCTGGCGCTGATGGACGGTTTAGTCTTGGGCGGCGGCATGGGACTGGTTCAGGGCGCTGATCTGCGTGTCGTCACTGAGCGTAGCAAGCTGGCAATGCCGGAAGTCGGCATCGGGTATTTCCCGGATGTGGGCGGCAGCTATTTTTTGACCCGTACGCCTGGCCAATTGGGCACCTATCTGGGTGTCAGCGGTGTACAGATTCGCGCCAGTGACGCGCTGTATTGCGGGCTTGCAGACCGGTACATCGACAGCAGCGTCTTGCCCGATCTTGACCGTGCACTCGACTCGATGAAATGGCGCTCCGCGCCTCTGGACGATCTCAAGGCCCAGCTCGAGCGGCTGACCGTCGATACCCTGCCCGACCCGCCGCTAAAAAAACTGCGCACACTGATTGATAACACCTTCAATGCCCAGACCGTCCCTGACATCGTCGCCCGGCTGCGTGCGACCTCTGACCCGGCGCACCAAGCCTGGGCCAATGATACGGCTGACCTGCTGCACACCCGCTCGCCTCTGGCCATGGCCGTCACCCTCGAAATGCTGCGCCGTGGCCTTGCGCTACCGCTTGAACAATGTTTCGCGCTGGAGCTGCACCTGGATCGTCAATGGTTCGACCGTGGCGATTTGATTGAAGGGATACGCGCGCTGATTATCGACAAAGATAAAACACCGCACTGGAATCCACCGACGCTAGACGCCCTGGATGCGGATAAAGTCGCGAGTTTTTTCATTAACTTTAAACCTGCGGGAGTCTGAGCCATGCAGGACATCGAACTGAGCGAAGAACACGTAATGATTCGCGACATGGCCCGTGATTTTGCCCGTAGCGAAATCGCGCCACATGCCCAGGCGTGGGAAAAAGCAGGCTGGATTGACGACGCTCTGGTCGCGAAAATGGGCGAGCTGGGTTTGCTCGGCATGGTAGTACCAGAAGAATGGGGTGGCACCTATGTTGATTACGTAGCCTACGCCCTGGCGGTCGAAGAGATTTCGGCCGGCGATGGTGCCACCGGCGCGCTGATGAGCATTCATAACTCGGTAGGCTGTGGCCCGATCCTCAAATACGGCAACGAAGCGCAAAAGCAAACCTGGCTGGCAGAACTTGCCAGCGGTCAAACCATTGGCTGTTTTTGCCTGACTGAACCGCAGGCCGGCTCCGAAGCCCACAACCTGCGTACCCGCGCAGAACTGCATGACGGCCACTGGGTGATCAACGGCGCCAAACAGTTTGTCAGCAACGGCAAGCGCGCCAAACTCGCCATCGTGTTTGCCGTCACTGATCCTGAGCTGGGTAAAAAGGGCCTTTCTGCGTTCTTGGTGCCAACTGATACGCCGGGCTTTATCGTCGATCGCACAGAACACAAAATGGGCATCCGCGCCTCGGACACCTGCGCTGTCACGCTGAGCAACTGCACCGTGCCGCAAACCAATTTGCTGGGTGAACGCGGCAAGGGCCTGGCGATTGCCCTGTCCAATCTTGAAGGCGGTCGCATCGGTATTGCCGCGCAAGCGCTGGGGATCGCCCGTGCAGCATTTGAAGCCGCATTGGCCTACGCCCGTGATCGCGTGCAGTTTGATAAAGCGATCATCGAGCACCAAAGCGTTGCCAACATGCTGGCCGACATGCAAACCCGCCTCAATGCTGCGCGCCTGCTGATCCTGCACGCTGCGCGCCTGCGCAGCGCCGGCAAGCCATGTCTGTCAGAGGCGTCGCAAGCCAAACTGTTTGCTTCGGAGATCGCCGAGTACGTGTGCTCCAAAGCCATTCAGATTCACGGCGGGTATGGCTACCTGGAGGATTACCCGGTCGAGCGCTACTACCGCGATGCGCGCATTACCCAGATCTACGAAGGTTCTAGCGAGATTCAGCGGATGGTGATTGCGCGAGAGCTGAAAAACTACCTGATCTGAACCTGCCCCCTCCAGGAGCGCACAAATGCGGTTCTGGAGGGGTTAAGGCCTTTTAGCTGACGCACGCTTGCACGCCATCCAGACCCCGCGGTGTTCAGGCACAACCCGTCACTGATGCTTGAACTGCGCTTCACGCTTGCCCACGAAAGCCGCCATGCCTTCTTTCTGGTCGTGAGTGGCAAACAGGGAGTGGAACACCCGACGTTCAAAGCGCACGCCTTCTGCCAGGGTCACTTCAAAGGCGCGGTTGACGCATTCTTTGGTCAACATCAATACCGGCAAGGATTTCTTGGCGATCAAAGCCGCCACTTTCAAAGCCTCTTCAACCAATTCGTCAACCGGCACCACGCGCGACACCAGCCCCGAGCGCTCAGCTTCAGCCGCGTCGATCAAGCGCCCGCTCAAGCACATCTCCATGGCTTTCGCCTTGCCCACAGCGCGGGTCAAGCGCTGCGTGCCGCCCATACCCGGCAACACGCCGAGGTTGATTTCAGGCTGGCCAAATTTGGCGTTATCACCGGCCAAAATGAAGTCGCACATCATGGCCAGCTCGCAACCACCGCCCAAGGCAAACCCGGCCACTGCCGCAATAATTGGTTTGCGGCGGGTCGATACGCGCTCGCTGTCTGAAAACAGGTCGTCCAGGTAAATTTGCGGGTAGGTCAGATCGGCCATTTCCTTGATATCGGCCCCGGCCGCAAAGGCTTTTTTAGACCCCGTAAGCACGATGCAACCGATCTCGTTATTCGCCTCCAACTGGTCCAGCGCTTGATTGACTTCGCTCACCAGCTGCGCATTCAAGGCATTGAGCGCCTGTGGCCGGTTCAGGGTAATCAGGCCAACATGCCCGTGAATGTCCAACAGCAAGGTTTCGTAACTCATGGATAAGGTCCTCAATTCAAAGATTGCGCGAAATGACCATGCGCTGAATATCGCTGGTGCCTTCATAAATCTGACACACCCGCACATCGCGATAGATGCGCTCCAGCGGGAAGTCGCTCAAATAGCCATACCCCCCCAAGGTTTGCAACGCCTTGGAACACACCCGCTCAGCCATTTCCGACGCAAACAGCTTCGCCTGCGAAGCCTCGACCAAGGCCGATTGCCCGCTGTCACGTAACGCGGCGGCGTATTGCACCATCTGGCGGGCCACCGCAATTTCAGTCGACATGTCTGCCAAACGAAAGGCCACGGCTTGATGCTGGACCAAAGGCTGACCAAACGTGACACGCTCGCGAGCGTAATCACGAGCCGCCTCAAAGGCCGCGCGCGCCATCCCCACCGCTTGTGAGGCAATGCCGATGCGACCGCCTTCGAGGTTGCCCAGCGCGATTTTGTAGCCCTGCCCTTCTTCACCCAAAAGATTGCCCAGCGGGATTTTCATCTCCGTAAACAGGATCTGGCAGGTGTCGGAGGCGTGCTGCCCCAGCTTGTCTTCGACGCGGGCCACGCTGTAACCCACCGTATCGGTGGGCACGATAAAGGCACTGATGCCGCGCTTGCCGGCGGCGGGGTCCGTGACCGCAAACACAATCACCACCCCTGCGTTTTGCCCCGAGGTAATAAATTGCTTACAGCCATTGAGCACGTAGCCGTCAACTTCACGCCGAGCACGGGTTTTTAGGTCACTGGCGTCAGAACCGGCCTGAGGCTCGGTCAGTGCAAACGCCCCGAGCATGGCGCCGCTGGCCAAAGGCATCAGAAAGTCGCTTTTTTGCTGCTCGGTGCCGTACTTCAGGATTGGCACACAACCCACCGAGTTGTGCACGCTCATGATGGTGGAGCATGCACCGTCCCCGGCGGCGATTTCCTCCAGGGCCATCGCGTAAGCCTGATAACCGGTATCACAACCACCCCATTGTTCAGGGACCAACATGCCGAAGAACCCCAGCTCGGCCATTTGCGTGATGGCTTCGCGAGGAAAACAATGCTGCTTGTCCCACTCAGCTGCAAAGGGCTTCAAACGCTCTTGGGCGAACTGACGGGCCGCTTCACGAATGTGTAACTGTTCGGATGTGGGGAGCATAAAAATTCCTTAGTACAGGCATTCCACAGCAATCGCCGTGGCTTCGCCGCCGCCGATGCAAATTGCGGCCACGCCGTGTTTGAGTTTTTGTTGGCGCAACGCCGAGAGTAGCGTGACCAGAATCCGCGCACCCGAGGCCCCGATCGGGTGACCCAGCGCACAGGCGCCACCATGAATATTGACTTTGCTGTGTGGCAGATCCAGTTCGCTCATGGTCACCAGACTCACCACCGCAAAGGCCTCGTTGATTTCGAACAGGTCGACTTCATTCAGGCTCCAGCCGGTCTTGCTCATCAGACGCTTGATCGCGCCCACCGGTGCGGTCGGGAACAAACTTGGCTCATCGGCAAACGCCGCATGCCCGTGGATCATGGCCAGTGGCGTGAGGCCACGTTGTTGCGCGTGTGAACGGCGCATCAGCACCAATGCAGCCGCCCCGTCAGAAATGGAGCTGGAATTGGCCGCCGTGACAGTGCCACCGTCGCGAAAGGCAGGCTTCAACGTCGCAATTTTCGCCAAATTGGCTTTTGGCGGTTGTTCGTCATGGCTGATCAGGCGCTGTTCTTTACCCACTGTGACCTGCACCGGCACGATTTCAGCGCTGAAGCTACCATCACTGATCGCCTGCTGAGCGCGGGTCAATGACGCTACGGCAAACGCATCTTGCGCTTCACGACTGAAGCCATGGGCGTGCGCGCAGTCTTCAGCGAACGTGCCCATCAAACGACCTCGTTCGTAGGCGTCTTCCAGGCCATCGAGGAACATGTGATCCAGTACCCGCCCATGCCCCATGCGATAACCACTGCGCGCACGGTCCAGCAAATAAGGGGCATTCGACATGCTTTCCATACCGCCTGCCACCACCACATCGACGCCGCCAGCTAGCAAACGATCGTGCGCCAGAATGGTTGCTTCCATGCCCGAGCCACACATCTTGTTCAGCGTGGTACAACGCGTGCCTTTGTCCAGCCCGGCACCCAGCGCGGCCTGACGGGCAGGCGCCTGCCCCAGGCCTGCCGACAGCACACAACCAAATAACACCTCTTCGACGCTATCGCTGGCAATACCCGCCCGCTCCACGGCTGCACGAATCGCGGCTGCACCCAGTTGCGGGGCCGTGAGACCCTTGAAGTCGCCTTGAAAGCCACCCATGGGCGTGCGGGCAACGCTGACAATTACCACCGGATCATTCACTAACGTCATTTCGTTCTCCTTATTTCACAGCCATGCGCAGAGCACCATCAAGACGGATCACTTCGCCGTTGAGCATGCTGTTTTCAATGATGTGCCGAACCAGCGATGCATACTCGTCAGGCTTGCCCAAACGCGCAGGAAAAGGCACGCCAGCGGCCAGGGACTCGCGCACTTGCGGCGTCATGCCCGCCATCATCGGTGTTTCAAAAATACCGGGGGCGATGGTCATCACACGAATGCCGAACCGCGCCAACTCACGGGCCGCCGGTAATGTGAGGCTGGCAATCGCCCCCTTGGATGCGGCATACGCGGCCTGACCGATCTGACCCTCAAAGGCGGCCACCGACGCCGTATTGATGATCACACCGCGCTCACCTTCAGCATCTGCAGTGGTTTGAGCGATGGCCGCAGCCGCCAGACGCAGCATGTTGAAACTGCCAATCAAATTGACATTAATGACTTGGCTGAAGCTTTCCAGCGCGTGCGGGCCATTTTTGCCGAGGATTTTTTCGCCGCGCACAATGCCCGCGCAATTGACCAAGCCATTGAGGCCACCAAACGTTGCGACGGCGGCCTCGACCGCCGCCTGCGCTGCATCAGCCTGGCTGATATCAGCCACCGCGCTGCGGGCCTGATCGCCCAGCTTGAGTGCTTGTGCTGCCACTGCATCGGCGTTCAAGTCCACCAACATCACTTTGGCACCCGCCTTGACCAACATGTGGGCCGTGGCTGCGCCGAGTCCCGACGCTGCGCCTGTGACGATAAAAACGTTGTCTGCGATCTGCATGATGATTCCTGAGGTTAAGCGCTGACGTTGGCGTTGGCGGCCAGGTCGGCTTTGGCGATTTCCTGATTGCGCAAAATAAAGCGCTGCAACTTGCCGCTGGGGGTTTTTGGCAACTCGCTGACAAATTCGATTTCACGGGGGTAGGCATGCGCAGCAAGGCGTTGTCGCACATGCAGGCGCAGGGTCTCAGCCAACTGCGCATCGCCCAGAAAGTGCGGACTGAGCACCACAAAGGCTTTGACCAGTTCAGTGCGCTCGGGATCGGGCTTGCCGACTACGGCGGCTTCAACCACGGCCGGGTGTTCGATCAGGGCACTTTCCACGTCGAATGGCCCCACGCGATAACCCGAGGTGGTAATCACATCATCACTGCGCCCGACGAAACTGATACTGCCATCGGGGTTCAGCTCGACCGTGTCACCGCTCAAGTAATAGTCGCCGACAAAGGCTTTGGTGGTGAACCCGTGATAGCCGCCAAACCAGCACATGGGTGACTGGCTGCGATCGACCGCCAAAATTCCCGGCTGACCCACGGGCAGTTCCTGATGGTTGTCGTCCAGCACCACAATTCGGTGCCCCGGTGAGGCAAAGCCCGCCGCGCCCATGTGCACCGGGTGATCCAGGCCATGGTGATTACACAACACCATGCCGACTTCGGTTTGGCCGTAATGGTCATGAATGGTGACGTCCAGGTGCTCGGCAAACCAGCGGATGACCTCCGGGTTCAGCGGCTCGCCTGCACTGCTCACCGCCCGCAGTTGGCCCTTGATCGGCTCGGCGAACGTTTTGCCCGCAGCAATCAGCATGCGATAGGCGGTGGGTGAACCCGTGAGGTTGGTGATGCCGTATTTCTTGATCACGCGACAGGTGCTTTCGACCGTGAACGGCCCGTCATACAGCGTGATCGGATGCCCCAGCGACAATGGCCCGGTGATGCCAAAGTAAATGCCATACGCCCAACCCGGATCGGCCAGGTTCCAGAACGCATCTTCAGGACGAAGGTCTACGGCGTCGCGGGTGTAACTCTGAAACGCCACAATGGCTTTGAGCGGTACCAACAAGGGTTTGGCCGGGCCGGTTGTTCCGGAGGTGAACATCAGCAGAAAGGGGTCTTCGCCGCTCAACATCACCGGCTCACACTGTGCAGAATGGTTCTCCAGCTCGGCCCAAAAACTGAAATCGCCGCGCACCAGCCCCTGCCCCTTGGCGCCAGACACCGTCACAATCGTCGGGCATTGGTTGACGTCATTGAGCTTGGCGCGATTGGCTGCATCGGTGACCACCAGTGCCGCGCCAGAGCTGTTAAGCCGATGCTCGATGGCCTTGGGTCCAAATGCGGTGAACAGTGGTTGATAGATCGCGCCAATACGCCACGCCGCAAGCACGACCACCAGCAACTCAACGTTACGCGGCAGTAAACCGGCGACTTTGTCGCCTCGCTTAACCCCTTGGGCCAGCAGGAAATTGGCAAAGCGGGCCGCGTGATCCTGAAGCTGGGTGAAGGTGTAAGCCGTGCTGCTGGCGTCACGTCCCTCCCAGAACAGCGCAATACGTCCTGGTAGCGCGTGCCGGTCACAGCATTCGACACAGGCATTGAGTGCCGTCAAATCGCCATCCAGGGCGTGGCTCACCGTATGTTGATAGTCAAAGTCACTCATCGCGGTCAGATAGTCGCGCATCAGCACAATCCCTCGGTCTTTTTATAGGAATGGGAACCGTCGAAAATCCTGCTGATAATCGCCCTGCCAAGGCTCTGCAACAATGGTCAAACCGCTCAAGCTGATTGACTGGTTTGGCCAATAGGCTGACGCGATCCTGATGGGTGTCACCCGGGCACGAGGCTGCGCCCAGGGGTGAAGTGGCCGTGAAACCGACCACTGCAATATGTCTGAGACGTGGGGGTATTAACTGGTTTTTTGTTGACGCAAGTACTCAAGCACGGCGGTTTGATCCCCGGCAAATACGATGCGTCCGGCCTTTTTCTCACGCTGAAAGGCGTACATCGGATCGTAATATTCACGCAGCAAGCCTTCGATCCACACCCGATGTAAATCTACCGATCCGCAACGCGCCTGCTCTTGCAGCGCGCTGTTCATCACATCGTGCAAGCGCTGATAACGCTCGCCACCCAGGCGTTTTTGAATGTTTGCCAGGCTTTCCAGCAACCGCTGAGAAAACAATGTGAAGCCGTGATCGCCATTTTTGGCGGTAAATTCGGCACACAACTCAATCACGTAATCGCGCAGGATGCGCTCAACCCGACTGTGAACGCTGTCTTCCAGCCACACCATGGGCGCGGTCTGCATGGTTTGGTACAGCGCCAGCGGCAAGGCGCAACTGCCCACCGTTCGGCTTTCGTCTTCGAGCACGAAGCGTTCGAGCCCTTTGTCGCGCTTTTTCAGCACATCAATGGCCAAGCGGTTTTCGAAATCAATGTTGGACGGTTGTCCGGTTGCCCGCTTGCCAAAACTGGAGCCACGATGGTTGGCATGCCCTTCAAGGTCCAACGCATTGTCGAGTTGCACCAGCACATCGGTTTTACCCGTGCCAGTCATGCCGCCCAACACCAGCAGATCGCACTGTGCAACGGCATCGTCGAGGGTTTGAATCAAGAAGGTACGCAGCGCTTTATAGCCGCCGGTGATGCGCGGGTAATTGATCCCGGCCTCGTCCTTGAGCCACTGTTGGACGATTTGCGAACGCATGCCACCGCGAAAACAATACAGGCACCCTTCAGGGTTGGCCCGCGCAAAATCTGCCCACGCCTGCAATCGCTCGGCCTTGGTCGCACCCGAAACCAGTTGATGCCCCAGTACCACCGCCGCTTGCTGGCCTTGTTGCTTGTAACACGTACCCACGCGTTCGCGTTCATGGTCAGTCATGAGCGGCAAATTGACCACGCCGGGGAATGCACCCTTGTGAAATTCAATCGGCGCGCGGGTGTCCATCATCGGCCGATCGTTGATGAACAGATCGCGCAAGTCGGTTATGTCATGAGCCATCATGAAACCTCAACCGCGTACGTCTGTCGCTCAACCAACTGGCCGATAGGCTGAAGGTTCAAACCATTGTCACGTGCCATTTGCAGGAAGGCTTCGTTGCCGTCCGCGCTGACAGCTACCAACAGGCCGCCACTGGTTTGCGGGTCGCACAGCACGCGCTTGTGCAGCTCTTGCACCGGCGAAATCTTGCTCGCGTAGCTATCAAAATTGCGCAACGTGCCACCCGGCACACAACCTTGCTCCAGGTAGTACTCCACCGAGTCCAGGCGCGGCACCTTGGCGTATTCAATTTTCGCGCTCAGGCCACTGCCATCGGCCATCTCCACCAAGTGCCCAAGCAGGCCAAAACCGGTGACATCCGTCATCGCGGTGACGCCCTCCAGTTTGGCAAACTGACTGCCGACTTTGTTCAGCGTGCACATCCAGTCACGCGCTACGCCAACATCCTCGGGGCGTAATTTGCCTTTCTTTTCGGCGGTGGTGAGGATGCCGATGCCCAAGGGTTTGGTCAGGTACAACAAGCATCCGGCGGTTGCCGTGTCATTGCGCTTCATTTGGCGCTTATTGACGACACCCGTCACTGCCAGACCAAAAATCGGTTCGGGGGTGTCAATCGAGTGTCCACCGGCCAGCGGGATGCCCGCCTCATCACACACGGCACGACCGCCGCGTATCACTTCGCGGGCCACTTCGGGCGCCAGCACATTCACCGGCCAACCCAAAATGGCAATGGCCATCAGCGGATCGCCCCCCATCGCGTAGATGTCGCTGATAGCGTTGGTGGCCGCAATTCGGCCGAAATCATAGGGATCATCGACGATAGGCATAAAGAAATCGGTGGTCGAGACCACACCGCGTTCGTCATCCAGGGCATACACCGCCGCATCGTCACGCGACGCATTACCGACCCACAAATTCGGATCAAGGTGTTGCGCGCCGCTGCCGGCGAGGATGACTTCAAGCACCTGAGGCGAAATTTTACAGCCACATCCCGCTCCGTGGCTGTACTGCGTCAGGCGAATCGGCTCGCTCATAGGGCACCTTTAATAGATATCAAAGCGCCGGATACTAGCAGAGCGGGCCAGCCCGCAGGCATTAGACCTTGCCGCGGGCCATACAAAGCACGATCACACCCGCAGCAAGAACGGTTCCCGAGGGATGACCGGCATGCTCAAAAGAGACTCATAAGTCACGTATGTAGTGCTTAAAAATAATCACTACATATGTATTGACGACGGCTTTTCGCCCTTGCATGATGCAGACGTCTTCCCCACCGGAAGCGTTGGAAAAAGTCGTTGTAAGCACGCTCGACGAACCGTCGGGCTGTTCCGGGACAGGTACTGCCCACAAGGCAGAATTGATGAAGCTGACCTGGCTTGATCGTCCGCGTTTTAGGCGACAGAGGCTAGCGAAACGTCCTCAATAGGCTTGTGGCTGATGCAGTAAGCATCCCAGGCATAGGGGTTCACGCTAAGCTTCATCGTTAAAAACGCTTATGTAGTAGACAGCGTCAACTACTACATGGGACGTACTCAAGGCTGGATCTGCTTTAGATGGACACTGCGTAGCGCTGCAAACGCAGTTGCGCGAATCAATTAGACAGATCAACGAGTGGTCAAGGAGTTAGCTATGAACCTGAATAATCAACCGACTATTAATGAGCTGGCTCGACTGTTCGCTGCCCAAAAAGACACCCTGAGCGACCACATCTTGTGGGTGAGCGATACCGGTGAAGTGCGTATTGAACCTGTTACCGCCTGCCATGAAAACACCCCATTTGAAGAGCATCGTCCGGCGCTGCGAACCCACCTGAAAATGTACCGTCGCGGTCAAGGTTATGTGGGTAAAAAAGCAGCCGCTGATAAAACGTTCATAACAGAAGTTTTGCAAACCCTGACCCTTAACTGGGAAAAGGCACAGACAAACGCTGACATCGTGAAAGTGGACCGCTACAGCTAATATTGCTTGTGCGTTCTGCTGCAAACCGTTTCTTTGATATGTTCACCGCCCTTGCCTTGCAAGTCTTGGGCGGTGATCCAGAAGCAACTCGCCAACATCCAGCGTTGGTGTTGTTGATTAAAACCTGCCTATCCATGAAAGCGTAGGCGAGCCAACGTATCTTCTGCCCGTCAAGGCACGCCCATCACCAAAGTACCACTGCCCGTAAATGGCCCCGGCGCCGGGAAGCTGCGCGGCTGTCGTACCAAAACAAATGTCACATCATCGCTGCCTGCACTATTGGTAATGCGAGTCAAAAAAGAACTGCCCGGCCCTATTAAAACCCCTCCCCGCAATAACCCCGTGCCCAGTTGCATATGACTCATGGCAAGCAGCCCAGAATTGAATACTGCCCCTGCTCCTTTTAACGTGATGGTAACAGGCATGCTCACGCCCGAATCCGGGCACGAGTAATTCAATCTCAGCCCTTTAATCACAGGGCTACTGCTTGCGCTTTCCCCCAAGAGCGCCGGATCAACATTATCGAAATTTACATCAATCGCTTTGTTCGCATTAATTGTGCAGGTGGAAGGTTCGATGATCAAACTGTTCGCGGCATACAGATAAACCCTAAATGTAGGTGGCAACGGTGCACCGGTATTATTGGTCTGTTTTAAATACACGGTTCCCAAAAGGTCACCTTTATGGATGCTAATGGGATTGCCTGGCCCCCCTTGAGTAGACAAATACATAAACGTTTTAAGGTCGATACCCACGCCATTGTTTTTCAGAGAAACGATGTGAATACCGCGTTTGACGGGCACAGAGTAGCGGTTGCCATTAATGCTTAGGCCCGGTTTGTACGCCACAAACTTATGACCCGGCACAAGGGCATTATCGACGGTGTGCCAATAGTCCGTGGCATTCCCGGACGAATTACCGTCTGGGGTATATCGGCATTCAAGGTGGTAACCATCCAGCCGGATCGAATCCGCTCCAGGTGTTGCCTTGATGGGAACATTTATAGAAATACTACTTTTATCAACATGTAACCACGGCCCGCCATTAACTCGACACTGCCCCGCAATAACTGCATGAGAGAACAACACCACCAACAAGCCCAACACATAATTCATATTGATCTCACTCTGATCTATCCACTGACCGATAGACACACCTCACGCATGAATTTACTGCCCCCCTTTAAGGGTTTTGAACTTTAACAAACTGCGCTCAAATCCTTTGTAGGAATTGACTGATCAACTTGTTTATTCCTCAGATTATTTCCGCGGGATATTTACTCTTGTTAATCGTCGACCGGACAAGGCTTAAGCATTTACTTGCGTGCGCACGCTACAGATCTAAGCGCAGACGATTACCACTCAAGTTCTGCGTCA
This sequence comes from Pseudomonas weihenstephanensis, assembly GCF_016812185.1. NCBI lineage: Bacteria > Pseudomonadati > Pseudomonadota > Gammaproteobacteria > Pseudomonadales > Pseudomonadaceae > Pseudomonas > Pseudomonas weihenstephanensis. The sequence continues at coordinate 123,948 of NZ_JAAEBV010000001.1, forward strand.
AGAAATGCGCGTCGCCATCAGCGGTGAAGACAGATAACCCCTTACCGCGGCATGTAATCGCGCTGCCAGCGCCGTGGGATTTTCAGCGAGACAACGCCGAGCAACGCGGCAAAACCTGCACTGAACAGCAAGGCTTTGACCCCGAAATGCGCTTCGAGCACTGCGCCGATCACCGCCCCCAGCAACATGCCGCTCCAGGGCACCAACTGCACGCGCCAACCGCTGCGCCGCTCACCCAGCAGCCAACGCCCCAGGCCACGGCCGAAACGCGACAACGCGCCCGTCACGTAGGTCAGCCCGACCGGCAGCCCGTTGACTTGCTCCACCGCCGCATTAAGCATGCCCATCGCCAATATCGCAGCCAATAAGGCAGGTACTTGCGACTCAAAGGGCAATAACGCGGCACCACAGAGCAATCCGGCGATGCCCAGCATCAAAGGCAAGGCACGGCGTCTGCCCCAGCGTCCCAGTAAAATACCCAACGTATTGCCCACGATAAAGGCCAGTACCGCAAAGGCCAGTCGCACGATCAAACTGAGATCGCCCTGACTGATGGCCACCGCCAGCCGCGTGGTGTTACCACTCATGAACGAGACAAAATCGCCAGTGGCCAAGAATCCGATGGCATCAGTCATGCCTGCCAGCACCGACAGGCTCCCGACCAGCCCCAACCCTACCCGCCCGCGCCAGGCACGCACGCGCACATGCAGCGGATTGATCGGACGTCTACGCGCAACAGGCAGCATCGGGAGAACCTCATGAAGGTGAATACACTTGAATGATGGCCAATTGAGTACAGTCTGACCAGTGCACAGATCAAACCAATAGACGCATTCAGTTACGTGTGCGACTAAAGGGCAAACGAACCAATCTCAAAACAGGCGTCTAATAAACACTTTGTTCAGGGATGACGGGCACTTCGGTGTTTGTACGGCAAGGAGCGCACTCGCCCGGATTCATACAGAAGACCCCCATGATCCCGCTCACCTGGAAGAAACCTCGCCTCGCACTGGCCGCGATCCCGCTGTTACTGATCGCAGGCGCCGTCAGCCTGTCCTCCCATGTTGAAGACGCTTTTGCGCAACCTGCCGATGGCGTGCAAACCCTGGTATTCATGCGCCACGCCGAAAAACCGGCCGACGGGCTTGGTCAACTCACCTGTCAGGGCCTGAACCGCGCCATCGATCTGGCCACGGTACTGCCGCAAAAATATGGCAAAGCGGATTATGTGTTTGCAGCCAACCCTTCACGCCAGGTTGAAGAAGGCATCGACGATGATGCCTACAGCTACGTGCGCCCGATGATGACCATCAACCCCAGCGCGATTAAATTGGGCTTGCCGATCAACCTGGCCTTTTCAGCCAATGACACCCGTCAACTGGCCGATGAACTGACCGATGACAAGTACCACAACGCAACCATCTACACGGCCTGGTCCCATGGCTACCTGCCCGAATTGATCAACACGGTTGCAGCCAAGGCAACGGGTAAAAAAATGTCGCTGACTGAAGACTGGGCAAACAACGACTTTGACTCTTTATATGTGCTGACCCTGACCTGGCATAACGGCAACGCCACGCTGGTGAGCCGTGTTGACCACCAGGGCTTGAACAACGGCGCCAAATCCTGCCCGACCTGATTACGCCCGAGCAGCGCGAGTCGGCGCATGGCAGCGCACGGCCCAAGTGACGCCTCCCAGCAGCAGCGTCACCGCCAGCACCTCAAATAACGTAGGCCAGCGTTGCAGGTAGACAAAGCCATACAACAGCGCAAACACCGTTTCAAACACAATCAGTTGCCCGCTTAAGGTCAATGGAAGACGTCGGGTAGAGGCGTTCCACATCCTGTTGCCAAACCAGGAGCCCAGCACCGCACTGCCCAGGTTGATCAGCCAGAACATCTGCCAGCGCTGATCGCTGACCTCGATGCGTGCGGCGTCCAGCGACAGCGCGTTCGCCATGCCCCAGATCACGGCGCCCAGCACGCCGGTCACAACGCCCCACAAGCTCGACCATTCACCACTACTGAACGCACTGCACTTCAGAAAACGTGCATTCTCGGTGGCGAACCAGGTCCAGCAGACCAACGCGCCGATACCGCACGCAATCCCCAACACGTTGTCCGCCAAAGGCTGCTGCACACCGGCACCAAACAATGCCTCAAGGTTGATGCACAACATGCCGCCCACAACCAACAGCAAAGGCCAGATCAACCGCGCAAGCGGCACTGCCCCGGTATCGGTGCGCCCCATCCAGGTAATGCTCAAGGGCAACACCCCGACAATCAATGAGGCCACTGCGATACCCACGCCCTGAATCGAAGCCGACAGCAGCATGTAATAAATCAGATTCCCTAACAGGGCTAGCTTGAGCAGCGTCAGCACATCCCGCCCGCTCAGTTGCGTGATCAAACGGCGGACATCAGGCAGGATGAGCAGGAGCGAGACTGCGCCATACACGATAAAGCGCCCGCAACTGAGCAAAAGCGGACTGAACTCAGGCAGTATTTTTGGCACCAGAAACACCAGCCCCCACACAGCACCTGCCATGCCCGCATAGACTATCCCGCGTTTCATGTCGCTCTCTCATACCGTTCAATATGTTGGGAGATTAAGCAGGCACGCCGTCATGCACAAAGGATCATTCGGCATGCTGGCATTCCCTAGCGGAATGCGTTACAACGACGCCATCCACGACTGTAGAACCCCTTACCATCGCTTCGGCATCGAACGCTGCCGGTGGCAGCGGCTACGTCACTCAGGAGCTTGCTTGAGCCGATACCTCAAACACTTACCGCCGCTGGACACGCTCATCACCTTTGAAGCCGTCGGGCGCAATGGCAGCTTTACCCGAGCCGCCAGCGAGCTGTGCCTGACCCAAAGCGCGGTGAGCAAACAAATGCGTGCCCTTGAGGATCATCTGAAGTTGGCGCTGTTCGAACGCCAGCCCCGAGGGGTCAGTTTGACCCGCGCCGGGGCCAGCCTGTTCGGCGAGGTCAGCACCCTGCTCGAACGCCTGCAACACAGCGTTAATCGCATTAAAGTGCAACATGCACCCAATGCGGTGACCGTGTTGTGCACCCACGCGGTGGCACAGTTTTGGTTGTTTCCACGGCTGTTGGCATTTAACACGGCGCACCCTGGTATCACCGTCAACATCCACGCCAACAATGGTATGGACGAATCCAGCACAGCGGATTACGATTTCTCGATTCTGTACGGCAATGGCAATTGGTCATCATTGAATGCCCAACCATTGTTTGCCGAATGCGTGTACCCGGTGGTCAGCCCCGCCGTCCACTTGCCCGAGATCAAGCAACCGTCAGACTTGCAGGCCCTGCCCCTGATTGAGTTGGACTCATCAGGCTGGAATTGCATAGATTGGCGCGACTGGTTTCGCCACTTCGCAATTGAACACACACCTGCGCCCCAGCGGCCAACCTTCAACCAAATCACCTTGGCGTACCAAGCCATCGTGCAAGGAATGGGGGTTGGCCTGGGGTGGGATTTCATGGTGCGGGACAAAATCGATACCGGCGAACTGCGGCGGGTCGCGGCGTACGAATATATCAGCGGCAATGCTGACTATTTGGTGCACTCTCGGCATAAAACGTTGTCAGAGGCAGCAGTAATTTTCCAGCGCTGGCTGTTGCACGATGCCCGGCGCGCTTAACCCTTTACTTTCGGATGTTCAAGGAGCTTGCATGAAGATCAACGTTATCGGCTTACCCATGGTCATAGTGGCAATGCTAACTCTGGCCGGTTGTGCCTCACCGAGCGTGGTCACGCTGCAAAACGGTACGCAATACCTGACTAAAGACATGCCGAAAACCAAAACCAAGGATGGCTTTTACGAATTCGTCGACATCGCCGGCAAGCACATCAAAGTCAAAGCCGATGACGTGGCCACCATCAAGACCGACGATTGATCAGCCCGCACCTGCAAGCCCCGGTGTACACGCGGGCTTGCAGAGGCGAGATCATCAATTCAAGGCGTCGAGCATCCGGTAGTAGGTGATTCCTGCTGCCACGTACAAACGCTGCAAGCTGTGAAACGGAATGGTGCGGATCGGCGTGACCGGGAACGGGAAGTCGCTTTCAGCCCCCGCTACACGCGCGGCGAGGTGCTTGCCGAGCATGGTCGACATGGCGATCCCGCGCCCGTTGTAACCCAGCAAAATTGACAACCCCGGTTGTGGCTCATGCAACTGTGGCAACACGCTCTGGTTCAGAGCAATACGCCCGCTCCAGCGGTACTCGATAGGCACCCCGGCCAATTGCGGGAACAGCATGACCAACGAGCGCTCCAAATGCCCCCAGTCACCGGCGCGAGTCGGCTCGGCGAACGGTCCACGACCGCCGAGCAATAAACGGCCTTGCGCGTCCATCTTGAAATACAACAACAAACGCCGCGCATCCGAGCACACCTCTCCACCGGGCAAGATGGTTTTGCGCAGCTCAAGCGGCAGCGGACGGGTGGCGATGATAAAACTGTTGGCCGCCAGCACGGTCTGACGCAACCCCGGCCATAAACCATCGGTATAACCGTTGGTGGCCAGCACCACACGCTCGGCGTTCACGGTACTGCCTTGAGCGGTGGTCAACTGCCACTGCGCACCGATTCGACGCAAATCAGTCACCCGGCTCTGGCTGTGAATCGTGACGCCGCGACCCAATGCAGACTTGGCCAACCCCCGCACATAGTTCAACGGGTGCAAGCTGCCCGCGCGCGGGTCGACCCAGCCGCCCAAATAATTTTGCGTGCCCAGCCGCTGACTGACCTCGGCGTGATCCAGTATTTGGGCGGCAACGCCACGCTGCTGCCACTGTTTGGCCCGGTGTTCCAGGGCTTTCATCGACACCGCAGACACAGCGGGTTGAATCCAGCCTTTGCGACTGGCTTCACAGGCAATGCTGTATTCGCGGATCAATGAAAACACTTCATCAGCAGCCCCCCCGCAGGTCTCGATAATTCGTTCACCGCGCTCTTCACCGAAGCGTTGAATCAGCTCCTCAGGGTCGTATTTGAGCCCGGGAATCACTTGGCCGCCGTTGCGCCCCGATGCTCCCCAACCCGGCTCACCGGCATCAAGCACACAGACGCTCACGCCCGCCTCGGCCAACCGCAGTGCCGTAACCAGACCGGTATAACCGGCACCGACAATCGCGACATCGACGTGTTTGTTTTCACACAAGGGTGGCGTTGATGCGCCAGGGCGGGCTGTGGCGGACCAAAGTGAGGGCGGCAATTGCCCGCTAGCAGAGGACTTCATGGTTGCACCTCACCCGTCTGATTGAGCAAGCGCCGCAGGAAATCCTGAGTGCGCGGATGTTGCGGGGCACTGAGAACGGTTTGCGCAGGGCCTGACTCCACGATCTGTCCGCTGTGCAAAAAGCACACTTTATCGGCGACGTCACGGGCAAAGCCCATTTCATGAGTCACGACAATCATGGTCATGCCTTCATCGGCCAGGCGCCGCATGACAGCCAGCACCTCACCCACCAATTCTGGATCGAGGGCCGAGGTCGGCTCATCGAATAAAATCGCTTGCGGGTTCATTGCCAACGCCCGGGCAATCGCCACACGCTGTTGCTGCCCGCCGGACAGTGCATCCGGGTAAGCATTCATCCGATGCGCAAGACCAACTTTCTCCATCAGGGCTTGCGCCTGCTCACGCGCCTCTTGCGGTGTTTTTTTCAAGACGTAAATCGGCCCCTCCATCACGTTTTCCAGCGCCGTACGGTGCGGAAACAGATTGAAGCGCTGGAAGACCATCGCCACGCGCGTGCGCAACAAATGAATGCTTTTATCGTGACGGTCGACCCGTTGACCGCTGACCAGAATGTCGCCCTGACTGTAACTCTCAAGGCCATTGATACAGCGCAGCAAGGTCGACTTACCCGATCCCGAAGGACCGATCAAACACACCACTTCACCTTGATCAACGCACAGGTCAACGCCTTCGAGCACCGGCACACCGCTAAAACTCTTGTGCACACCCTTGAGTTCGATCATGAGGCTCTCCGCGTTGCAAAGCGCGCTTCTATACGGCGTAAGCCATAAGACAACGGCAGGCTCATCGACAGGTAAAGCAGCGCCACCAAGGTGTACACGGTCATGTTTTCAAAGGTCGAAGAGGCGATCAGTTGGCCCTGGCGGGTCATTTCCGCCACGGTGATGGTCGACACCAATGAGGAGTCTTTGAGCATCATCACCAAGGTGTTGCCATAAGGCGGCAAGGCAATGCGAAAGGCCTGGGGCAACACCACGCGGCGCATGATCATCAGCCCACGCATACCAATCGACTCGGCCGCTTCGATCTGGCCGTGATCAATGGCTTGAATACCGGCCCGGAAGTTTTCTGCCTGGTACGCCGAGTAGGCGATACCCAAACCAATGACACCGGCCTGCATGGCACTGAGCTGGATGCCGAAGTCAGGTAAAACGAAGTAGATGTAAAACAACTGCACGATGATGGGCAGACCACGGATCACGTTGACCACGCCAATGGCGAACAACGCAACGGCCCGTATTTTGGAAACCATCATCAGCGCGAATACAAGACCGATCAGTGAACTCAGCACGAACGATCCCGCAGTGACTTGCACAGTGACCACCGCCCCTTTCAACAAAATGGGGAGGAAGTCCAACGCGTCCTGGAGAAACATAAGCTACCCGCAAAACAACACATGAAACGGCCCGCAATCAGTGGCGGGCCGAGGAACCATCAGTTGAGCTTCCACTGCTTGATGATGCGTTCAAGCGAGCCATCGGCCTTGATTGCGGCAATACCTTTGTTCACCTGAGCGAGGGTCTCGGGATCGTCTTTACGCAACACGATACAGACATCACCCACGACGACCGGCACATAGGTGCTCGACAGCTTCAGGCCCTTGGTAGCGCGAGGATTGGTTGCCATTTGGTAGGCAACGATAGGGTGATCACCGAAAGCGGCCTTGATACGACCCAGTCTCAGGTCACTCATCATGTCGGCAACCGAGTCATAACTGCGTACTTCCTTGAAGCCGCCATGCTTGTTCAGCGCTTCAATAAACACCGAACCCACCTGCGCGCCGACCACTTCACCCGCCAGGTCATCCATGCTTTTGTAGACGGTGTTGTCGTCTTCACGCAGGATCAGACCTTCACCGTAGCTGTAGATTGGGTCAGAGAACTGCACCACTTTCTCACGCACAGGTGTTTTGAGCATGGCAGCGGAAATCAGGTCGATCTTGTTGGACGTTAGCGAAGGGATCAGCGCGGCAAATACGCTTTGTTGTATATCGGTCTCGAACCCGCCCGCTTTACCGATGGCCTGGATGGCATCGATCATCATGCCCTCAGTGACACCCGTCTTGACGTTGAGAAAGGTGAAGGGAATGCCAGTTGCCGTGGCTCCCACTTTATACACCGGCTCTGCAACAACACTGGCTGATCCCATCAGGCCCGCGGTGATTGCGCACACGAGCGTGAGCACTTGAAATTTTTTATGCATAGCGAATCTCCCTGTGGTCGCTTTTACTATCCTGATAACGCATTCAAAACAGCTGATTCACCCTCTGGTGTAAAAAGCCGCCATCGACTATAAACAATTTACATAAATCGTAAAGAGAATTGTAGGTATCGCATATCGATATCTATAGCTTTGATAAACGCCAAGGAAGCGCCATGAGCGATCACAACAACCCCCTTTTCAATCAATCTTTGGAGAAGGGCCTCGCGGTTTTGAGAGGCTTTGGCGCAGCTCGACGCACCATGAGCCTAGCCGACATTGCACTGGTCGCCGGTATCAGTAAAAGCTCGGCACAACGCATGGTGCACACCCTGGAAGAACTTGGCTATGTGCGCAAACACCCGCAGAGCAGGCGTTTCCAGTTAACGCCCAAAGTTATGGAGATCGGCTACAACTATTTAGCCGCCGACATACTGGTCGATGTTGCAAATCCCTACCTGGCTGAACTCAATCAGCTCACTGGCGAGACGGTCAACCTGACTGAACCCGACGGAGTGTCCATGGTGTTTGTGGCGCGCTTTGCGGCCCCCAAGTTCATCCCCATTCACATGCCGATTGGCAGCCGGATACCGATGTACCTAAGCGGCGGTGGCCGTGCCTATTTGAGTGGGCTGGCCGATGAAGACGTTCATGCCATTCTCAACGCCAGTGAGATCACTGCCTTCACTCACTACACCCTCACGGACCCGGCGGCCATTTTTGAGCGCATTCTCACCGCCCGCATCAAAGGCTATGCCACCAACAAGGAAGAAATGTTCCTGGGCGACATGACCCTGGCAGCGCCGATTTATGGCAGCAATGGCACGCCTGTGGCCGCGGTGCACGTGGTCGCCCCCTGCAGTCGCTGGAGCATGGAAGAGGCCGAGGACAAAATGAGCTCGGCGATCATTCAGTGCGCGCGGGCCATCAGCACTTCGATCCGAACCTTGTAAGCGCGCAGGCCGACCCCGCACCGCAGGGGGATCGGCCTGCTCGCTGGCGTAAACCGCACGCAGGTTTGGCGTATGATGCGCCGCTATTTCCTCATGTCCGGTAACTGTTTATGCCCAGTATCTCCTCAGCCCAACCTTCCAGAGGCTGGTCATTCTGGTGGAAACCGCTGTTATTCCTGCTGATCGCAGGCATTGGCCTGTACTACGTCAAGTGGTCGCCGTACTACTTCAAAGCCTTTGTCGCTGCTGATAATCACAGCATCGGCGCTTCAATCCTCAACGACAATCAGGGCGAACCCGTTGCAGCGGCCCTGGCCTACGCCAAGGTGTATTTTCTGGCGATCTGGAAAGCCGCCGTGCTGGCGGTCATTCTCGGCTCACTGATCCAGGTGTTGATCCCTCGCGACTGGCTACTGCGCCTGTTCGGTAAAGCCGGGTTCGGCTCAACCTTGCGCGGCGGGCTGTTCGCGTTGCCAGGCATGATGTGTACGTGCTGTGCAGCCCCTGTGGCGGCAGGCATGCGCCGACAAAAAGTATCGGTCGGCGCGGCGCTCGCGTTCTGGATCGCCAACCCGGTGCTTAATCCGGCCACGCTAGTGTTTATGGGCTTTGTCCTGGGTTGGGGGTTTAGCGCGCTGCGTTTGGTAGCCGGTATTGTATTGGTACTCGGAGTGTCGATGATTGCGCAACGCATCTCACGCCCCGAAAACATCCCCGACGCCGCGCTGGAGGCGGTGTCCCAAGCCAGCCAGATTGATCAGCAACATTTCTTTGTGCGTTGGGGCCAAACATTGTGGCAGCTGTTCTGGAACACTATCCCGGTGTACCTGCTGGCGGTATTGCTGCTGGGCGCGGCCCGTGTGTGGCTGTTCCCTCACGTTGATGGCGCCATGAGCGACAGCCTGATGTGGCTGGTGCCATTGGCAATTGTCGGCACCTTGTTTGTGATCCCGACCGCGGCTGAAATTCCGATCGTGCAAACCATGATGGCGCTGGGCATGGGCACCGCACCTGCCGTGGCCCTGCTGATGACCTTGCCGAGCGTGAGCTTGCCGTCGCTGTTGATGCTGCGCAAAGACTTTGATGCCCGCGTGCTGGTCAGCGTCGCATTGATGACCATGCTGGTGGGTGTGGTCAGTGGACTGGTAGGCATGTGGTTGCTTTGAAATCGGCATAACGTCCAGCTCAACCGGTGTGCAGGAGCGAACCTGAATTGCCCCTGCACACCGCTGTTCACGGCCCATCGAGATTGCTCAATGCCATCATGAAAGCCTTGTGCCAGAGCGGTTAATTCAGTTTGAGTTAAGCTTCAAACGGTACTTTTTTCATTCGAGTCGCTGATGACTTTTTTCTGGACACAAGCGGAAATCTCTCCGCTTTGCCAAAGAGGATGAATGATGAGTACCAAGGATAATCAGCCGTTAGCTGTAGCTACTGCCCCCCACCCGGCCGAACACGCCGATGCAGCGCTACAGCTCATAGTCGAAGGGTTACTGCACTTTCAGCACGAGGTCTTTCCGCAACAGAAAGACCTGTTCAAAAAACTCGCCACCGCCCAACGTCCCCGCGCCATGTTCATTGCCTGCGCCGATTCCAGAATCGTGCCCGAACTAATCACTCAAAGCGCACCCGGCGATTTATTTGTCACCCGAAATGTCGGTAACGTCGTGCCTCCTTACGGGCAAATGAACGGTGGTGTTTCAACCGCCATCGAATACGCCAGCCTGGTCCTGGGCGTGCAGCACATCATCGTGTGCGGACATTCCGATTGTGGGGCCATGCGCGGCGTGCTCAACCCCGACACCCTGCACGCCATGCCCACCGTCAAAGCCTGGTTGCGCCATGCAGAAGTGGCCAAGACCATGGTTCATGAAAACTGCGGCTGCGCCGATGAAGCCGAAAGCATGCACCGCCTCACGGAAGAAAACGTGATCGCACAACTGCAGCACCTGCGCACTCACCCCAGCGTTGCGTCGCGCATGGCCAACGGTCAATTGTTCATCCACGGCTGGATCTACGACATCGAAACAGGCCGGATCAAAGCCTACGACGCGCAGCAAGAGGCTTTTCTGCCCTTGAACGACGTGCAGGCCATTCCATCGGCGACGCCCAAAGCGCGCTTCTAACCATTCCCGACCTTGCAAAGCAGTGACGGGCGCATACCCAGTCAGGCCTTGCTGCGTCTAAAAATATGCAGGGGAAAGTTGCCATGCGTGCTGAACAATTAAAAGCAGTCTTGCCGCGGGAGTTATTGGCTTCGGTGGTGGTTTTTCTGGTGGCGTTGCCCTTGTGCATGGGCATCGCCATCGCATCGGGCATGCCGCCCGCCAAAGGGTTGATCACAGGCATCATCGGCGGGCTGGTGGTCGGCTGGATGGCCGGCTCACCGTTGCAAGTCAGCGGGCCGGCAGCGGGGCTGGCGGTGCTGGTGTTCGAAATCGTCCGTCAACATGGCATTGCCATGCTCGGCCCTATCCTGCTGTTGGCGGGTCTTGTGCAACTGCTGGCCGGGCGTTTGCGTCTGGGTTGCTGGTTCCGGGTGACGGCACCGGCGGTGGTGTACGGCATGCTCGCCGGGATCGGCGTACTCATCGTGTTATCGCAAGTGCATGTCATGTTGGACGGCGTACCCAAGCCTTCCGGGCTGGACAACCTCAGCGGCTTTGCGCAAGCGCTCATGGCCGCGATCCCGACCTTGGGCGGCGGGCTGGGCTGGCAAGCCGGTTTACTGGGGTTGAGCACCATTCTGGTGATGTGGCTGTGGGACAAGTTTCGCCCGCAGCGCCTGCGCTTTGTGCCCGGCGCCTTGCTAGGCGTAGGGCTGACTACCGGGTTCAGCTTGCTGCTGAGCTTGCCCGTCAAACGTGTTGAGGTCCCGGAAAACCTTGCCGATGCCATCGACTGGCTGCGTCCGGCCGACCTGTTGAACCTCGCCGACCCGACACTGCTGCTGGCTGCGTTCACAGTTGCGTTCATCGCCAGTGCCGAAACGCTGTTATCCGCCGCCGCCGTAGACCGCATGCACAATGGTCAGCGCTCGGACTTTGACAAAGAGCTGTCCGCCCAAGGCGTCGGCAACATGCTTTGCGGTCTGCTCGGTGCACTGCCCATGACCGGCGTGATTGTGCGCAGCTCCGCCAACGTGCAGGCAGGTGCCACCACGCGGCTTTCTGCCATGCTGCACGGCGTGTGGTTGCTGGCATTTGTAATGCTGCTGTCCAGTGTGTTGCAAAGCATTCCGGTGGCCAGCCTGGCGGGGGTGTTGGTGTATACCGGCTTCAAATTAGTGGACCTCAAAGCCTTTCGCGGTTTGGCGCGCTATGGCCGCATGCCGATGTTCACCTACGCGGCCACCGCGCTGGCGATCATTTTCACGGACTTGCTGAGCGGGGTGCTGATCGGTTTTGCCCTGACCCTGGCCAACCTGGCCTGGAAGGCCGCGCGCCTGAAAATAAGCCTGATCGAGCTGCATCAACCCAACGAACTGGAACTGCGCCTCACCGGTGCAGCGACGTTTCTCAAAGTTCCGGCCCTTACCCGCACGTTAGCGCGTGTGCCTGCGGGCAGCACCGTGCATGTACCGCTGGGTAACCTGAGTTACATCGACCATTCCTGCCTGGAGTTGTTTGAGGAGTGGCAGCGAGCCAATGCGGCCAGCGGCTCAACACTGATGATCGAGCCACGCGGTTTGAAACGTCGTCTGGAGGGAAGTACCCGCACCACCGCAGGTTTGGGTTCGGCGCCTGCGTAGCCGTTTTGCCTGCACGCCTGTCGTTGCGCGCTGCACTGCAGCGACAGGCTCAGTCAATTAACGCCCAGAATCAAACTGCGATAGTGGCCAGGGTTACTCCCCGTCCATTTGCGAAAGGCTTTATAGAACGAACTGGTGTCGGCGAACCCCAGGTTCAGCGCAATGTCAGCAAAACTCAACTGCGGCTCTGCCAGCCAGCCGATGGCCAGCTCTTTGCGCACGCCGTCCTTGAGGCCTTGATAGGTCTGCCCTTCTTCAGCCAAACGACGACGCAAGGTAGAGGCGGACATGCACAAGGTCTGCGCCAGCCCCTCGGTATCGGGCCATTGCGCAGCCTCTACAAACCGCAAGTTCTGCTTGATCTGGCTGGCCAGGCTTTGTGGGTCGCGGTATTTAACCAGAATATTGGCCGGTGCCTGCGCCAGAAAACGCTGTAACTCTTGCTCTGTGCGCTTGATCGGCGCGTCCAGGCCATCGGCCGCGAAAATCATGCGCGTACGGGGCCGCTCAAAGCGCAGGTTGTCAGAAAACATCACCGCATAGTCTTCGCAGTAATCGGGCGCTGCACAGCGTAACTCGATGGTCAGGATGGGAATGCGCCGCCCGGCAAGCCAACACGCCACACCGTGCACCATCATCCAATAGGTAAAGTAGGTGAAGGCGCGGCTCGGGGTCTCTTGCGGCTCGTGCAAAGCAATTTCGGCCAGGCTTTGTTGGCGCACCAACGTGGCCGGCAGGCGCTCAAGCATCAGGGACAAAAAGCCCAGCACCAGTTCCAGCCCCTGCGCCAGGGTTGGCTGTGCCATCGCCGAGCGGCACATGAAGGCCAGGCTGCCGGCGCGCAATTTACGCGGGTCCATGCCGAAGAACTCATCGTCCAGGCGCCGCGCCAATAAACGCCACAGGCGAGCATACAGGTGCGCAGGCACGCGCCCTTCGGCCTGATCCGCAAGGGCGGGGTCGATGCCAGCTTTGTGCAGCACCTCGCGCATCGCCGCAGGTGTGGCACAGCTTTGCAACAGCGCCTCACGCACCAAGTGGATAGAGATCGTGTCTTTGCTCAACATTGGCCTTGATCCACGCCCGCTGATTTTTATGTGTGGGCCATCTTAAGCAGCGTGGATCAAAAAGCCAGTGTTGATCAGCGATTGTCCACCGGGGTGAAGGCACGGTTTGGGGCCATGCTTGCGGCTACGCTGGCCTCGTCAGTGAAGAACGGCTGATACCACTCGCGCACTTGATACACCGGGCCATCACCTTCGGCCAGTACCGGGTTGTTGACCCGAATATTGTGGGTCCCGATGTCCACGTCCTGATAAAACGAGTCGCGCTCGCCCACCGCCACCACGCGCTGGTTGAGGTAGACCATGCCGTTGATTTGCAAGTGGTCGGCGCGCAGCGATTGGGCGGCGACGTCCAGTGTTGTCCGGGGGGGGAAAGGTGAATGCGATGGTGACGGCAACGATCAGGCACACCAGATAACCAATTAGCGAACGCATGATCGATACCTTTCGGCACGCGGCAGTAGAAGGGCGAATTGCATACGGCCAGTCCTCTTTTTTTTATAGTCGTGGAGGCGCTGACGAACTCAGCGGCGAGGTCGCAGCAACCTGGCCTCGATAATCAGACCGGGCAGTCACAGGCACATCGTCCAAATGGCCTAGCTGGGCGTGAGGGGGTAGATCAAGGCTCTCGCGTGGCCGTTACCGCGCAGGTAACGGCCAGCGATTGCCCGTTTCAGATCAGGCGCTGGATCGGTTTATGACGCCACACCAGACGGTAGTAGGCGGTTTGCAAAGCCAGCATGGTCAGGTAGGTCACCGGAAAGGCCATCCACACCCCTTGCAGGCCGAAATGCGCATCCAACGCATAGGCCACCGGCAATTCAACCGCCAATACGCAGAAGAGGGTGATACCCATCGGCACCAGCACCACGCCACTGGCGCGCATGATCCCGCCCACCACCGCCTGAAAACCAAAGAACAGAATGCTCCAGAGCATGATGTGCAACAGGTGCTCAGCCCGTACCCGTGCTTCGATGTCGGTGATAAACAAGCCCAGCAACCAATGCGACAGCACATAGCCCAACAGCACCAGAGCGCCGGTCAGCCACAGGTTGATCATCAGGCCGGTGCGCAGAATCGGGCCGATACGCTCGATGTGCCCGGCGCCGATGGCCTGGGCGCCGAGAATCGATGCGGTGATGGCAATCGACAGCGCCGGGAACTGCACGTAATTGACGATTTGCGTCACTGCACCATAGGCCGCCGTGGCTTGCGAGCCGTGGCTGTTGACCAATGCCAGAATCACCAGCTCCGACAACGACAGCACCACCATCTGCACCCCGGTCGGTAAGCCGATGCGCAGCACTTTTGCCAAAATGGCACGGTCCAGGCGCAGCGCCGCCCACAGCTCACGGTCCGGCGCCATGACGTTTTTTTTATGGCGCAAACGCAGGCCCAGAAACAGCAAGGCCAGTACGTTGCCCACCAGTCCGGCATACGCGGCGCTTTCAATCCCCAGCGGCGGTAAACCGACCCAACCCAGAATCAGCGCCGGCGTCAGTAACAAGCCCACAACGGTGGACACCATCAGTGCCAACAACGGCGTGACCGTGTCACTGACGCCACGCAGCAACTGCGTGAACAAGATGAACACCAGCAGCAGCGGCATGATCAGCATCATGATCCGCGCGTAGGCCACCGCATCGTCCAGCACATCGGCGGGCGTGCCCAACCCTTGCAACGCCGGACGGGCGAACACGCTGCCCACCACGGCGGCAATCAACCCGATCAACAGGCCCAAGGTCAGGGTGGCGCCGGTAATTTGCTTGACCATTGTGGTTTCACGGGCGCCCCACGTTTGCCCGATCAGCACCGAGGCACCCGCGCCCAGGCCGATCACCAGCGCGATAAAGAAAAACACAATGGGAAACATGCCCGACACCGCCGCCAGCGCCTGCGTACCCAGCATCTGCCCGATGTAAATGCCATTCAGCGTGCCGGAGAAGCTTTGCAAAAAGTTGGACAGCACCATCGGCGCCAGAAAGATCAGATAGATCTGCCACAGCGGCCGTTGCGACGGGTTTTGCATAACCTGAACACCTCAAAACAGAGCAGTGAAGGGTTATACCGTATCTGGATCCAAAAGGGCTGCCAGTGACCCAATCCAACGCGCCTGCCAGGGATTGGCGGTGAGTTGAGTTCAAACAGCCCGGCCGCCCCCATGCCGCCGCCAATGCACATCGCTCCCCCCCCAAAACGCACCACGCCGATGGCCTTCCAACAAGGCATGGCCCACCCTGCGTGTGCCCGACATGCCAAACGGGTGCCCGATGGCGATGGCTCCGCCATTGACGTTCAAGCGCTCGTTGGGAATGTGCAAAAAGTCGCGGCAGTAGACCACTTGGCAGGCAAACGCCTCGTTGATTTCCCACCGGGCCTATGCCCATTTCTTCAGGGGCGCAGCCACTCACGGCCAGCCCGCGATACACACCGAGCGGTTCAATTGCGCGCTGGTTGGCCTGGGCGCGACTCATTAACAACACCGCCGCCGCGCCGTCAGAGAACTGCGAGGCGTTGCCCGCGGTGATGAATTCGCCCTGCTGCACCCACTTGCCCTCTTTGCAGACCGGCTTGAGGGCAGCCAAATCGTCCGCGTGGTGGACGCACGATTGCACTCGTCACGCTCGGCAATCACGTCTTGATGGCCGCCTGCCTTGCCTTCTTTGTCAAACAGCAGTTTGCGCGCTGCCAGCGGCACGATTTCAGCGGCACCGGTAATACCAATCCCGCCCCCCAACACGACGCCATGCACGGCGACAATCACGGGCACCGGGTTGCGATGTACCGCTTTGAAGGTCGCGTAGTGACCTGCGTTGACCTGCTCGATCAGCTCGGGATGGGTATCCAGCTCCATGGGAGCAGTATGGGAAGGCGCAAGGGCCAGATCATCGTCCGTTGAGACTAAAACCCTGGAGCAGATGCAGGCCCGATACGGTGCACGATCGGGGCTTTTCATCGCGGGGCCAGCCTGTGTTCCAAGCCAAACCGCGCCCCTTAAACCTGCCCCCGCGATGGAGGTTATTGCCCGTCGACAATAGCTTTGGCCGTGTTATTGAGCAGGTTATGCACGCGCTGGATTTCTTGCGGGCTCCAATGACCATGATGCAATTGCAGGGCGTGGCGCAAGTTGTGCACGGCCTCATGAATTTCGGCAGGCCGATCCTGCCCGCGTAACGAAGAACGACTGACTTCAATGCGCATGCGCACGCCATTGAGCGCAACCGCCTGTTGACTCAGGGACAAGCGTCCCGCCTCCGTGATCGCATAGCGTTTTTTGTCACCCTGCACGCTCACTTCAACCAGCAGCCCCGCTTCAAGAAACGCCAGCGTGGGGTAAATCACCCCAGGGCTGGGGCTGTAAGCCCCGTCGAATAACCCTTCAATTTGCAAAATCAGGTCATAGCCATGGCACGGTTGTTCCGCAATCAAGGCTAATAACAACAGTTTTAAATCGCCGGGCGCGAAAACCCGTGGACTGCGTATACGTGCTGCCCGCTTTTCAAACCCGTCATGGCGTTCTTGCCCCCGTTCAAAGGTGTGTTGAATGACCATTCACGCGTACTCCTCATGCCCTAACAAAACACAACTTAAAGCACAACTTAAAACACAACTCAAGTCACTATTACTCCCCAACTCCACGACATAACTTACTGCACACAGAGTGATATAACTCACGCACAGACCGCTTTATTACTTGCGCGCAACACTGCGACATAACGTAAAAAAAACGCCCAACTAACCGCTCAACCCCCTACAAATGCACGCCTTCAGCCTCGAGAAAGATACCAAGCGATATTAAAAAGCCATGTAATTGATATAAATAGGTTTTATTTTATAGCTTATAGTCAAAAAAGCAGGCTTCGGAATATTCCTTCGACAATTGAAGGACATGTACTACACAACGAAAGGATCAGAGCTACGCAAAGATTTATAGGCACTTCAAACAACTTAGTTAATACTTTCCCGGCATCGAAAGTTCACCACCTCCTGCACAAACTTAATTAGTCCGTGCTCATTTGTTTATACGGCCGCTGTCAGACTGGCCGCATGCGTTTATGACGTGAGGGCTTTCATGCACTTCACATTCCTTATTTTCAGGGTCTCTATCATGTTTAAAAAAACAGTTGTTATTACGGGTTCACTGCTGATGCTGACACTCGTGTCTAGCCACGCTTTGGCTGCCGGAGAAGCCAGCAGCCTGATCAATATCAAGGCGTCCATTCCCACCAAAGTGTTCCATGTCATGCCGCAAGATCCGGAGTTCGGTAAAGACGAAACCATGAACTATGACCCGGTCAACGGCACCCTAAGCAGCTTGCACCAGGTGTTTAACGTGAAGAATACCGACGGTTCTATCCATGCTTATATCGAGGGCGGCCCCACCAGCCTGTTCAACGGCAACCTGGACCAAAATATCGCCCTGACCACCACGTTCAACGGCACCACCTTGACCGCCTCCCCCCTGGAGGTGGTGAACGATGCCAGCTCAACGCCGGGTACTCAGGCCGACATGGTGATTACGGCCGCCAAACCTGCCGATAGTGCCGCGGGGTCCTACACCGCCTCCTACACCGTAGTGTTCGACAACGTGCCGCGCGTCACCCGGTAACGCCTCACACGTGATGCCAGGCGCCCGGTCTGGGTAACCACGTCCGGGCGCTACCTGCGCACTTTAATACCCGCTATCAGAGTATTTCGTGAATGTTACCGATGACGCCCATCGCGGCAGCGCTCGCCTTGATATTCAGTGCAAGCGCCCTTGGCGCCGCCACGGCAATTGGCACGACGCCGCGTAGCTTGCTCGCACAAGCCAAGGGGCTGCCTTCGGACTTCGAAGAGCACTTTTTTGATGTGCCTTTGGCCGTGCAAGTAGAACTCAATCAACAACTGATCGGTGAAGCGATGATTGTGCTATCACGCGATGATCGCTTGACCCTGCTTGAATTCACCGACCATGACACCCGCGCGCTGTCCATCAACGAACGCGAAGCATGGGCCGATTATCTGAAACAAGGCGTGCCACTGGGCAGTTGTCACAGCCAATGCCCGGAACAGTTGCTGGCCGTGCATTACAACCTGCAAAACTCACTGGTTTCTTTGCTGACGGAACATGCCGAGCGTGAGCATCAGGCCCCTCAGTACTACACGTTGCCGGAGCAAGGCAGTCACGGTCTGATGATGCGCAATCAGCTCAATCTCAGCGGCGGGCAGGATGAGGCATTGGCCGCACGCTTTGGCCTTGAGGCCAGCAGCAGCCTGGGTAACTGGAGCCAGAGCTTTAACCTGCAACTGTCCCGTGTGGGAGGGCCGGATGACACGACGCTGTATCACGCCATTTATGACGCCTATACCCAGCGTGAGTGGGCCGGCAGTTTTTGGCGCCTGGGGTATTTCACCCCCAGCGCCGAAGGTTTGAGCCGGCAAGTACGCACCTTTGGTGCAAACCCCGACACCGTGCTGGGGGCGATGTACGCCAGCTCCGACAGCTTGGCAATCAACCAGTCCAAGCCCAGCGTTTACCCTGTTTATGTCACCGCCAACCGTCAGGCCACGGTCGAGATCTATCGCAACGGCTTGCTGATCAATACCCAAATGGTCAACGCCGGCTTGCAGAGCCTCGACACCCGACCACTACCCGGCGGGATTTATGACGTGGAGGTGAGGCTGATCGAAGACGGCCAAATCACCAGCACCTCCCCGGAACTGATCTACAAGCCCAACAACTGGCGCAACCACGATCAACGCTGGCGTTACAACGTATTTGCCGGGCGAGAAAGCAAGTTGTGGAGCAACTGGGCGGAACAGGCCAGTGGCGACATGACCGCCGGTGCGTCGATTAATTACCTGCTGCACCCGCGGGTCGTGGTGGGCGTGTCGGGCAGACAGGTCAAAGGCGACATGCAATACGGCACGTCGATCGACTGGACGTTAGCCCACAACGCCAGCGTTTACGCCAACGTGTATGAAACCGAAAACTATGGCACCGGGATCGACCTGAACGGCCTGTACAACTACGGTCATGGCAGCCTGGTGTTTAACCACACGCGCAGTTGGCTGGATACGCGCAATACCTACGAGACGTTGCCGGACGGGACACGCGTGCGACAACGTTCGGTGTTTATCGGACAAACCCGCAACTCGTCCCTGTCGATCACTCACCGCCTCAGTCCTGTGAGTAGCCTCAGTGCGCGCCTGTCGCACAGCGATGGTTATACCCAAGGTTATGGCATTGATCTGGGCTGGACCCGGCGCACTTACCTGTTCGGCAGCGATGGCAACTGGCGTTTATCGCTGTTTGATCGCCCGGGCAGCCTGAGTTCGGCCTACACACGCAATCGCGGGGTGGATGTGACCCTCAGCCTGGCACTCGGCGGCCCCGGCGAAAGCTGGTCTGCCAGCCTCGGCTCACGCACCGACCGCGATGGCGGGCGCGACAACAACGCCTCACTGACGTACAGCCGCGACCTGGAAGGTCATGTACTGCAAAACGTCTCGGCCAGCGCCACCACCGACACCTATGGTGTGGGTTTGTCTGGCCGGACCACCTTTGCCACCCAGCACATAAACGGCGACAGCTTTGCTCAGCGTTCCTCCTTTAACGGCAACCTGAGCGGCGGCCTGAATCTGGACAGCAGCCTGGCCGTGGGCGGCAACAACATCGTGCTAACCAGCCAGCACCAGGGTCGCGGCGCCGGCATGATCATTGACGTTGAGTCTGATGTGAGCGACATCGTATTACGCGCTGACGACCTGAGTGGCAGCAGCACGAGGCTGCATGCGGGCCGCAACTTTATTCCCGTGACGGCCTACAAAAACAGCGCAGTGAGTTTTGACTTTGAAGGCAACCACGTACCGGCCGCTGCAATCCAGCCTGCCCGAACCCGTTACCACCTCAACAAGGGCGGCGTGGACTATCGCAAGATCAATGTGGTGCAGACCGTCACCGTCCTCGCTCGCTTGATCGACCCCCAGGGCAACCCGCTCAAGGGCCATCACATCATTAATCACGCCAGCCGCGGGATCAGCGAAGTCGACGGCTTTTTCTCGATGGAAATGAACGCCAATGCACCCACCTTGCAAGTGCGCAAGGGAGAGGCGCTGCTGTGTCAGTTCCGAATAGATATGGACAAAGCCAGGTTGCAAAACCATGTGTTGGAACTCGGTGACTTGCGTTGCCACCCCGACACGCTGGCGGAGTCGGGTCATGATGCAGAGGTGGCAGGATGAAACGGATGAATGCTCACGTCGTAAATAAGGGCTTACGTTGCCTCAAGTGGCTACGTTGCGCCGCGCGCGATCTACAGCTGACAGGCGGCCGGGTTGCATTGAGCGGTGCATTGGCAATCAGCCTTTCACCCGGCACCTTCGCCGCCGAGATGAACATACGGGCAGAGTTTCAACCGGACTCCGCACGGCCGAATCACAACACGTTCGTTAACAAAACCCCCAATAACAGCGGTTATTGTCGTTACTACCCGGCTGACTGCGAACGCAGAGGCATCTACAGCATCAGTGCACCGGTGTATTTCAACAATGTGGCGACCATCTTCGCTCACCATGCCGACCCGCGCCAGGGTGCCATGATCACCGTGCCTGGCGAATGGCGGACACTGACCGTAACCCATGCGCAAACTCAAGAAACAGAAGAAGTCAGAGTCCGCATTATTGGCTTTGGTACGACCATGGATACCTCGCCGCACACAATCCATGATCTTGTGCCCAATGCCAGTAGTTGGCTCGATGCTTACAACAAGTTATGGAATGGCCAACGATGGTCTGTGGCCCCACCCCCCTGCATTGGAAAGTCCACATCGCTTTTTGACGGCAAGCAATTTATCTTTTTTTGGGAAACACCGTCGGTCACCACGGCCTGCGGCAAACAAGCGCTCTACGACATCCCCTACCTGATATTTAGGTCACTTGATTTTGCATATGAACTGCAAACGCCGAACCCGCTGCAAATGTCATCGGGCGAATACACGGGGCGCATAACGTACACGCTCGGCCCTTATCAAGACTTTGATATGGGAGACGTCATGGTTCCCAGGGACACGCTACTGACGCTCAATTTCTCACTGGGCGTGTCACACACCCTGAAAGTTGATGTTCCGCCCGGCGGCAATCACGTTGAGCTGGTGCCAAAAGGTGGCTGGCATCAATGGATGTTTCAAGGTCGCGCCCCTGAGAAGTTATACCGCGACCAAACCTTTCTTATCTCCGCCAGCTCGCGCTTCAAGATGAACCTGCAATGCCAATACGTCATAGGCGATACCTGCGCGCTGGATAACAAAAAGAGCCACCGGGTGCCCCTGGACCTATTGGTCACGCTACCCAACGGCCTGGGCCGTGAAGACGGTTCTGCCGTCAATCGTCAACCCCTGTTATTGAGCGGTGCAGGCACGCAGTTGTTCCAGCCCAACTATTACGTGGACAAGCGCCAGGCAACCCTGCACTTCGAAATACAGAAACAACACGTCAAGGACATGCTCTTTCAGGAAGGCACGTATGCCGGGAATGTCGTGGTTATTTGGGATTCAGAAGTCTAGCCGCGCCAGCGGTCTCTCGTCAGTGAGGTTTAAATATGAAAGCGGTCTATGCAGCAGTTGCATTGTGGGGTGTGTCGCTGGGCGCACTGGCAGGTCCCAACATTAATGTGGGCCTGGTCTACGACTATTTAGACAGCGATAAAAACACGTATTTGAAGCGGGTATTCAATGGGGGAACCAGCACCGCTTTTGTCCGGGTTCAAGTCATGGAAATGCGCTTAAAAAACGATGGCACCTTTGAGGAGACGACACTTAAAACCCAAGCCAACCATTCAACCCGTGACGGCTTGATGGCCAGCCCGGCGCGCCTGATCGTACCGGTAAACGGCACCCAGGGAACGCGCCTGTTGTTTATGGGCGAACGCGACGCAGAGCGCTACTTTCGGGTCAGGTTTGTCCCGGTGGTGCCCGAAAAAGAAGATGAATTCGGTCAGAGCGATGAAGACAACGACGCCTACAAAAAAACCCTCACGGCCGGTATCAATGTGCTGGCGGGTTACGGCACGGTCTTTTTTGTACGGCCCAGAGAGGCGCGCTTCGATACCCGGATTGAGAACACGAGTCATCGTTACACGTTGCGCAATGAGGGCAACACGGTGGTGGTGGTCGACGAATTCAAAGACTGCGCGAGCGATGCGCCACTGGACTGTAAACCCACCACCAAGACCCATGTGTTACCGGGTAAGGCGTACGGTTTTGACAAGCTCGCGGGGCGACTGTATCGCCTGACGCTGGTAGAAGGTCATGCGCAAAAGACTATTGAGGTTAAAGGCTGATGCGGGGTTGGCGCAAAACCCCTTCGCAACTGGCCGCAACGCTGGCATTGCTGGTGTGGGCTTCGCACGCCCCCGGCGCACGTGATGAGCACACGTTTGAGGTTTCGGTCAGCATTCCGACTTACTCGCTGTTTGTGATACCCGTCGACCCCAGCTTTCTGGAGCAAGAGCAGCGCATGCACTGGAACCTGGTCAACGACACCCTGCAACCGTTACGCGCCGAATTTGATGTGGTCAGCGCCACCGGTAGCGTAACCGCGCGGCTTGGGTACGAACCGGTGCTATTCAACGGCCGCGATACGATCGCATTGAACGTGACGTTCAATCAGCAACCGCTGACCCAGCAAGACACCGTGATCGTACGGGCTGATGAGGCATGGCCGGGTAAACGGGTGGCCTTGCGTATCGAGGCGCTGAAGCCAGAAGAAGGTTTTCGCGCTGGCGAATATTACGGCAGCGTGCAAATCACCTTCGATGCCGCAGCGCCCTGACCCTCTGGGCCAAGCGGACTAGTCCGGCACAAGGTCAGCCCGTCGCGCACTGGATGCAACAGCATCTGAGCGGGGGGTTGCATGCCTCGCGAATCGCGTTGAAGCGCACGATGACACGGGGTATGGAGAGACTTATTCAGGCGTACGATCGCCTCTTTGCGCGTGCGCCTGAAGCTGTTCCAGTTCACGGCGCACCATGCTTGCGTATTCAGCGGGACCTGAACCATACAACTGCCCTGCCACCCAACTGAGCCAGGCACCCTTCATCGTGGGCTTTTGGGCAAACAACTCAAGCGCCTTGGCTCTGGCTTGCACAGCGTATTGCTGATGAAACGTGCTGCGCGACACTGTCACTCTTTACTGGCCTTGAAGGTCAGTTCACCTTTGGGCCATTTGGCTGCTTTGGCAGTGACGGTTTTCAGGGTTTTGCTCAAGCCAGTGGCCAATTGCTCATTAGCGGCAAAGACCAACACCACTGTCTGACCTTCCTTAAACACAATGCCTTCACCTTGCGGCGAGCTGACATAGGCATAGTCGCCAATGCCGTACACCGTCATTTTGATTTCTCGAAACTTGATCTCTAACTTGCCACCTTCACGGCTGGGAAGTACCGCTGCGCGAAAGTGATCCCCGACCTTCAACTGAAGCCCAGGTTTGTCATCCACCACTAACGCGGCGGCGGTATCAATCTCGGCAATGTAGATACCTTCAGACGTTTGCTCGGTGACGTACACAAAATGCGATTGAAACAGTTTGACCAAACGCGCCCGCAGGTCACCCAACACGAACAACGCATGCATCTCCAAATTGCTGACTGCCAACGAAAAACCCTCGAAAACATGAAGTAAAACTGCCACACAACAGACCGGCAGCACAAAAGAGGCACTGACCACCAAGATTATAAAATCTGCGTTCAGCAAAGCCCGGAGCGCTTGGGCCAGGAACAGTGGCTGGATGCAGATTAGGATGCTTGTACCTCAGGCACAACGTTGCAGGCTCAATGTGTGAAGAACACCGGCCATTTATTACATGAAACGCAACGGCCCAAGACATTTAAAGGAAAATCCTGTACGTAAAGGCGAAAAGCCTTACGCAGCGTTTTTAAAATAAACCTTACAAATACATAAACGAAAACGCATTGAATGCGACAGCACTCACCGCCTTGACCTGACTCAAACAACCATCTGCGCAACAGAATCGTATGAGGAAGACTCTGCATGGACACAACAGATGAACGTCCAATCGCTACCTGCCACACCGATAGCCTGCCTGAGGTCTCGACTGGGGGGCCATTCTACCGGCTCAAGCCCGATCTTGGGTATACACATCATCCGCTCTATCAAGTGATTGCGATCAGTCATGGCTTTTTTCATGTACGCGAAGCCGGTACGGGTCAGATAAAAGGCTTCAGATGCAGCCATAACGATGCGTGCAAACTGGCCATCCATCTCGAAAACAAACAGCTCGACTGTGCTCGCACCGCACAACCTTGAATTGAGGGCTTTCGTCAGGTCGATGACTTTACTGCGCCACTACCTCCCAACAACTGCCATACTCGCGCAAAAACCGACCCGGCCCATGTCGCCGGGTTGTCTCGGCTCCATTACCTCCAAGGGAAAGTGACACGTGACGGAATTTGATATTGGCGAGTTTTTCATCCGCGGTGAGGCCAGAGAAATCGATGGCGAATTTCAGGCAGTGATTGTGATGCGAGCCAAACCGCCTCTCAAAACCGTCACCTACCATCAGGTCGAAAAGGATCGCTGGTTCAAGACTGCTGATGTTGCAGCCATCGCAGGTAAAGAGGCCGCACTCGCCCTCAAAGCGGCCGTAGACGCCGGTGCCCTTAACGCTTGAATCCTTGTCGGCTTTCGCGCCTCAAGGATCAGAGCGCCGGGCCGATACCAAGGTGAGTAACTGTTTAAGAGCATCACTGATGATTACCTTGAATATTGACACTCGCCTTGCGGTCAGCCCCACGCTGACGACCGGTAAACCCGCCAGCGACTCAAGCCTGGCGCAACTGATGTCGCAAAACGAAACCGAGCCCACCCCACGCTCAAGCGACGATCCGGTTGAAGCCCTCAAAAAACGCATCAAGCAACTTAAAAAACGCCTCGATCAACTCCAGCAGCAGCTGCGTGAAGCCAATGCACGCATGGCGGCGGTCAAATCCGTGCGCTACCGCAGTGAAGAGGCCAGAATGTCGGCCATCATGAGTGCAAAAGGTCAGGTGGTCGCCCTGAACAGCGCAGTTTCCATCGCACTGAGCTCGCTCTTTCAAGCCGAAAAGGCACTGATTGGCAGTATCAACCTCTCAATTTGATCTGTGGTCTACAGTGATAACGCTTATCGGAGCGAACTCTTGAGGTTCTGTAGCCTCAGATAGCCTGTAACCCGCATTTACCTTTGGAGATGAGCATGGACGAGACACCCAAGACGCTGGAAAATCTGTTCAGTCAGCTTGGCCTGAAGAGTGACGAACAATCAATTGAGACCTTCATCGCAGACCATCCGCTGGCCGAAGGTGTGAAATTGGTCGAAGCGCCTTTCTGGTCACCCTCCCAAGCCAGCCTCTTGAAAGAGAAACTTCTTGAAGACGGTCCCTGGGCGCTGGTTGTCGACGAACTGAATGTGCGCTTGCACACGTTGCGCTAAGCCCGACGTCGCATTGCCAAAGGGTTGGCGCTTAATTGCGCCAACCAGGCCGTCTGACACTCTTGTGCTTGCAGACGAGTGGAAAACGCCGTACCGCGCTGTTCCCCGTTAACCAATACCACCCAGCACGCCTTCTGCCCGGCTTCGCGCATACCCTGTGGCACACCGCTACCGATCATCACTGCAACATCGACTTGATAACTCATGAGGATCACTCCTGGCATTTAGTTAGCCTGCTAACGATGCCGGCCATCATAGTGACTAAATGCCGCAGGAAAAAGCTATACCCTGCATAGCTCAATTGCATGAGCGGTAACAATATCAACGCGTGGTCACACCAAAACAGGTGCCTGCTGATCGTAAACCGGTCGCCCGCCTTCTTGTGGCAGGTTGAAAAAAACCTTGTCTACCACCCCCAACCCCTCGCCAATCGCCGCATTCCAGTTAGCGGACTGATGGATGTAGCGTTGGCGCAGCAAACGCTCTTCATCGCTCCTCAACTCGATGTGTCCGGCCATTGCCTGAGCACGGATCTTTGTGGCGATGGGCAAAAGCTCATCAGGCAGTTGCGTGTCGGCGATACTTAAAAGCGGGTTGAAAGGTACGCCCTGCTCGCATGCCAATTGATGCATAAGGTGCAAATACACCCGCGACAGATGCCCATACACCCGACGCTGCATATAAACCGCCGCCTGTACGCGTGTGATCGGGTCATCGCGACTGCCTGCCTGACCGGAGACCGTATGGACCTCCAGTAACGCCTGGGGGTCTGAGTGGTCCAACAGGTCGCGCGCCTGCCAGCCCGGCAGTTGAGCGGCGGTGCTCTTCCATGCATGGGTGAGCGTCAGCGGCGTGCTGGGGCTAACCCGGTTAGTCTCCCAGCGCGTCAGGTAAACCTGCTCTTGCATCTCAATCGGGTAACCTCCCCCCACATCGGCATGCACCCCGGGTACAGCAATGTCCAAGGGCCACTGCGGGGCAATGCGGCTCAGGGCAAAATTGCGTCGTTGCTCATCCCGAGCGCTGAGTTGCACGACCTGTTTGGCGCTGTCCGGCCCCAGATAAAGGTTAAGTCCAGGATTGATGTCATCACTGATGTCACCCAAGTCCTTCATCCCGCCCATGGCCGCTACCGTGTCAAACAACCCGATAAAACGGATTTCGCAGGTAAAGTCCGCCGCCAGCTCCAACAACGTATCGAAGCGTGTGGCGTTGACGAGATTGGCAAAGTGTCGCGCCGCTGCTGCGCCACGGCTAAAGCCGAAAATATCCAACTGCAAACCCCTCAGGGAACGGGGTGGCACATTCAGCAGCACACTGTGCAGGCACTGGCGCAACCGCGCATGCGCTTCTTGCGCTTTGCCTATCACTCCGGTTCGACCACGGCCATAAGTTTGAGCCGGAAAACGCGTATCCGCCTGCCCTGTCGTGGTACCTATCCCGCCGATATAGAGCGCAGTGACCGCGTGGCCCAGCGCATTAAAAACCGGTTGCACCGGGTAAAGCTGGTAAAGCCTGGCGATGTTGGTCGGGACGCCGGCATAACTGCTGGCGGAGTCAACCGGCAAGCCCTGAGCCTGTCGTGCCTGACCTGTCAGGCTGTTGAACTGGTTATTGGCTGTTCCATCAAAAAACACACCGACACGCAACACACGTCCCGTGTTGCTGAAATTGTTCATTCATCCTGCCCTCAAAAAAATCGGCCTCATGCCAAATCCACGCACCAATATAAGGGCGTGCAAACGCTGAAACCAGCGCAACGTCGGTCAGGATTATTCAGGGGTAAGCACGTCAGGAATAAGGAGTAAACCTGCGTGTGAAAAGCTACCGGGACCGCTTTGCGCGGCCCGGCAAGGTCAGGTTAGGCCTGACGCTGATGCTTGTCGATTTGCTCGTGACGCTCTTGAGCTTCGATGCAGTACTTGGTGGTAGGGCTGATCAGCAAACGCTTGAGGCCAATCGCATCGCCACTGTCATCACACCAGCCAAAGCTGTCGTCCTTGATACGTTCCAGCGCTTGCTCCAATTGCGGCAGCATGCGTTGGTCGCGATCAATCGCGTTAACCAGCCAGGTACGCTCTTCTTCAACCGACGCCGCATCCGCAGGGTCGGCCGGGGTGTCCAGGCTCTCGATTGCGATGCGATTCTGCTCAATACGCTCGTGGGTTTCGACCTTCATGTTTTGCAACAGCTCAGTGAAAAAAGCATGTTGCTCGGCATTCATGTAGTCATCCGCCGGCATGGCCAGCAACTTATCCTTTGTCATTGATTTCTCTATAAAAAATACGTGCATTAAGGCGAATTAGGGAGCGTCCTGACCGATCTTCATCCCAACCAGTTAGGTGCCATCTATTTCAAGCGCCACCCGGCACTCAATTTACGAGGGGCGGCAGTCTACGGCCGACTTATCGACTCAGCAACTGAAATGACAGCTATTTGTCCAGTAAAACCTGGAAAAAGACGAAAAACTTGTCACGCAGGGGCTAATGGAGTGCGTTTGTAGCAAGAAATTCCACACAAGCACGGAAAAAGCACGAAACACGGTACGACACAAGTCCACAACCACTCCCTTGGAACAGCACCTACAGCACGGACGACTAAAGGATTCAGAACTCAAGTACAGATTTTTTACTTGAGATGGACGAATCCCCCCGTGAGTAACCGTGAATGACCTTTGTACAAAGCCAGGCAAATTCGATTCAGCCCACCCCGTCCAACACTACTGAACCTTCAGGTAATACAACGCCGCTTCAACAAAAGCCGATTGCTGCGCAAAGCGGTACCTCCCCACATGACACCGACCCCGATTTAATGTTGGCGTTAGCCTACAGCCAGACACTGCGATCCAATGGTTCGGGCCGGACTGTGGACGGTAAACCCATCACACTGAATGTGCCGCCAGACTCAAAGTTTGGGCATTTACGCCATCAGCTTTCCACGGCTTTGAGAAATGCGGTGTTCAGGGAGTGGTTACAGGAAAAAAGGCTTACCCGAGATCCAAAAATCAGTATGAGATCCGACGGCAAAGTCATCATCCGGGATCGAGTGGGAGCGGCAGGAATCAATCAGTCACTGCTCAACAATATTGTTCAGGCGTTGCCTATCGTGAACGCCTTGAAAACCCACCCTGCCACTCAAGGTGGTGTCAGCCCGTATACCTACACGCCAGATTCGGCCTCAATGGATGAAATCGCCCAATTCTATGGCGAAACCATTAGTGACAATTCAGAGGTTAACAAGCAACGCGCAGAAACGATCGCCAAGCATAAAAGCTTTCAGGAACCGCTGGGTAAAACGGTGAACATCAACGGTATTGAATACAAAGCCGTAGACATCTTGAGCGCGCAAAATGTTCCGTTTGGAGAGTTGCTCAACCATCGCACCCTGCTGGCTGAATTAACCAGCAGGGTTAATGCCAAGTCACTCGATCTGAACACAACCCTGTCCATTGCGCCCAACTCCCGTTTCAGCCTCACAGGTGAACACATAGAGGGCGAAACGGTGAGCGTTGCTCAGTTCATTACCGCTCATGGCTGGAAACTGCCTACCACCCATGAAGAGTTAGCCAACCTGACCTCGGTACTTAAAGAACCGCCGTTACAAAGCCCTCCCCATGGCAACTTCGGCGGTGGCCTGACTTGGCCTATTGCGCTAAACACGCAACAACAAAATGCGGTCAGGGTCGCGGCAAAAGAGATCTTAAAAAACCCGTTGCCGGGTTTTGAAAGGGAGCTTGTGAACCTTAACGTCTTTGATTACGTGACGGATGACGATCGCTGGCTACAAGCCGATGTGAGTGATCCTCGCAGCGTGCTAGAACAGTTGATCAAAATGCCAGCAGCCCAGGCCCATGGCGCCGCCCTGCGAGACAAACTCGAAGGGGCCGAGAGCGCCACCAGTGCTGATGATTGGCTCTTAACCTCAATGGCCCTGGCGCTTGAGGAAAAAGCCAATGACCCTTCACCGGGCAGGCATACGGTCGCCGGGTACGATTTAAGCCAGTCGCAGCATTGGGGTAAACCCCTGTCTTCAATACAAGAAGGCCTGACCCAACACTTGATTGACACTCAGTCACTGCATAAGCCAAACCTGGCCCCTGTCGCAGCTTTTATGCTTTTATCGCGCAAAGCGCCCGAGGTATTGGTTAAGGATATCCCTGACTCTTTGACCTACGGCTCGCACACCTGGGTTGACTTCAAAACAGCCGTCGACCGGATCGAAGCCCAAGCGCCGGGTAAAACCTCGACGATGAATTTTGCGCAAGTCATGTTGCATGCTGATAAAGCGCCCATCACTGAAGCCGGTGAGCGCATTGAGCACATTGCTAAAGAAGAAGCGGTTATCACGTGGGGGGTTTGCAACGGATACCTCAGTAAAAAAGACCTGTACACGCCTGAAGAAGCCCTGACTGCCAAACAGGCCTATAACACGCGCTTGAACGTGTTGATTGAAGCAGCTCACACCCGTACTCAAGTGCCCCCGGACAGAAAAAAAATAGCACTTGAACAGCTGGAAAACATATACGGGCGCAGCACCGACTTCGAAAGAAAAGTCATTTACCAGCGGCATATCAACCCTTCCCTAGGCGGGGGTGGGCTGGCGAAAGACTTCGCCGATGCCGGACCTTATTCATTGCTCGATTTGTGGGTATCCGGCGAGTACGCCTCGTCCTTTAAAACCTGGCAGTCAACGGATCCCGCCATTGGCGTCGCCCCTATGGTCTCCTCGACCCAAGCCACTAACGCAACCGTGTATGAAAACAAACTCTCTGCGCACACCTCTGCCATTAATCTCAGTATTGCAACTCACCTCAAACTGCTCATTTCGAACCTGCCATTAGCCGATCGGAAAATAATAGAACATGGAGAAATCAGCCTGTTTCGTCATATGGACGTCACGACGAACAACTCCAAAATAATTGCTCGCGAGCCCGCCCCGGATAAACCGCTACTGCTCAACATTCATCACAAGGGCGCCTATACCACTTACGAAATAGACTTTATGAAAGGCTGCATCACACGGCGGCCAGGCCAGGAAAAACTAAAGCCTGTGACGCTCGTACCACCGGGCGGTTTCGCCATCATTGCGCTAAAAGCGACCGATATTGAACAGGTTATACCGGCGCCTGATACACCCGGCCTGATGCCCCTTCAGGAAGGTAATAGTGAAGCGCCGCTCAATAGTTTTGACAGCGACCGAACCCAACTTATCGCCCATGCCGTAACAACGAACGCTGGCATTAAAGAGGCCAGCAGGGATGTGCAAGGTGGCACCACGACGTTCGACACCGAGCACCCGGTCACAAGGCAGATCCTGAATTTAGCCGTCAATAGCATCCCGTTAGTCAGCAGTATCAAGAGTTTCGCCAAAGGTGATATCGCGGGGGGAGTGACTGATCTGACCCTGGATATTTTTGGTTTTATTGTGCCGGGCGTCAAAGCCGGCAAAGCGGCAGGCGGCTTGGCCAAAGGTGCTTCCACGACTTCACGCTATATCACTCTCGCCAGCAAAGTGGCCAAAGCGCTGATAGTGACGGCCTCACCGACAGACATCTTGACCGGCTTGGGACGTTCAGTGACCACCACCGCAAATACAGCTTCGCGCATAACGGCCCGTGCAATCGAAACCCTGCGGGGGGTAGAGAACAGCGTGGACTTTTTCAAACTGGCCAAGCACAGTGATATCGCTCACGGCAGTTTAAAAATAGCGAACGGTGGCGACCACGTAATACCTATTACCGCGAAACACGATATCAACACGGGAAAATGGTACGCCTATGACGTGCCAGGTCAAAAAGCCTACGGGCCCCCACTCGAAAATTTTCAACCGCAAACCTCCTCGATCAGCCCATTGCCATCGTCAAAACCCTCCCTGCTTGATACGGGATTGGCCCAAGATAACGTCATCCGTATGGGGGGCGGCATGAAAGAGTTACAGCTCATTGCTGATGAAGTGCATACCTTTACGGATACCTACAAAGGGACGCAGCGGCTTAACATCGTAGCCCATGGCAACGGCGCGTCTACGCTCGACAGATTTTTGGGCGAAGGCACTAAAGTGTGGGTCGATGGCAAACCTTACGGCGTAAACAGTTTTATACAACTGCTGAAAAGTAAAGGGGTTGACCCTGCGACCTTCGACAATGTCCGACTGCTGATATGTCACGCAGGAGAAGGTTATAAAGGTTTCTCGTTTGCAGATCGCTTCCAGAAAGCCATCAGAAAACCGGTCAAAGCATTCAAAGGTCCCGTCGCACTGGATTGGGGGTCAACAAGAGTCACCGAATATAAAAATAACTTGATCAAATCACACTTAAACGCCCATCCAGGCAACAGCCTGCAAACAGCAGAATCAGCGGCTGAAAAATCATTGCAGCAGCAATTTGCCAGCCTCCTTGATCCCGAGGTCAAGAAAGACCACGGGCGAATCATCAGCTTCAAAGTGTCGGCTCTCGGGGAACCTGCCAGATATGAAGACAGGGCGATCAATTACAGGCCCCGCTATTTCAATCGTTATCACTAACACCCACCACTGGGGTCGCCATCGTTTGATGAAGCCCCCAAATTATGCACCCCTTCAGCGCTTGAGTTTGCGCTTGTTGCGGTACTGATCGATCACCACCGCCACCACAATAATCAGGCCTTTGATGATGTCCTGAATGTAGGCGTCGACACCCACAAAGGTGAAGCCGCTGGCCATAACGCCCAGGATCAATGCGCCGATCACCGTGCCGGTGATCCGGCCGACCCCGCCCGCCAGACTGGTGCCGCCGATTACCGCTGCGGCGATTGCGTCCAGTTCATACGACATGCCCATGCCCGCCTGCCCGGTGGCAGCCCGTGCGGAGGCCACAACGCCCGCCAGCCCTGCCAACAAACCCGCAATGCTGTAGACGATGATCAAGTGCCGTTTGACATTGATCCCCGAGGTGCGCGCCGCCTGCATGTTGCCGCCGATGGCGTAGGTGTATTTGCCGTATTTGGTGTAACGCAGGGCGATGTGGAAGATCAGCGCCACCACCAGGAAAATAATCACCGGCATCGCGCCGTGCCCGATGGCCGTGTAGGCGTCTGAAAGCATGCTCACCGGCTGGCCTTCGGTGTAGTAACGCGCCAGACCACGGGCCGACACCATCATGCCGAGGGTGGCGATAAACGGCGGAATGCCAGTGATAGCAATGATGCTGCCGTTGATCGCGCCCGCCAGTAGCCCCACACCCAGCCCCGCGACGACGGGTATCCACACCGGCAAGTCGGTCAATGACGGGAACACCGCACGGCTGAAGTCCGAAGTCTGCGCCAGGCTCGCGGCCACCATCGCCGAAAGTGCCAGCACCGAGCCGGATGACAGGTCAATGCCGGTGGTAATAATGACCTGGGTCACACCAATCGCCAGTAGCCCGATCACCGACACTTGCAAAATCATCAGCACCAGACGCTGAGAGTTCATCAAAAAGCTCTGATCGCGCACGATCCAGCCAAACACTTCAAACACCAGACCAATACCGATCAGCACCAGAAAAATGCTCAGCTCAGTCGGAAACCGGCGACGGGGCTTGGTCGGGGCTATGGCGGGTTTGTTTTCGGTTATTGCGTTCATGGACAGGTACCCTCTCACTCTGCTGTGCTACCGGCCCGGTTACAGCCAGCGCGCCGAAATGGTTAATGAATTGCGCCAATGCCCGACGCCAGTTGCATCACCCGCTCCTGAGTCGCCTCGCTGCGGTCCAACGTGCCCATCTGCTCACCTTCATGCATGACCATGACCCGGTCACTCATGCCCAGCACCTCAGGCAGCTCCGAGGAAATCATGATCACGGCCATGCCTTCGCTGGCGAGAAAGGAGATCAGCCGGTAAATCTCGGCCTTGGCGCCGACGTCGATACCCCGGGTCGGCTCATCGAGAATCAGCAAACGCGGGTGGGTCATCAGCCACCGCGCAAGCAGGGCTTTTTGCTGGTTGCCGCCCGAGAGCGTGTCGATGCATTGTTCGAGTGAAGGGGTTTTGACCCGTAGCTTTTTGCACATGTCTTCGCACAGGGCACGCAGGGCTTTCTGCTGGATGAAGCCCTTGCCGACGTAGTGCGGCAGGATCGCCATTTCCATGTTCTCCAGCACCGACAGGCACGGGAACAGTCCGGTCAACTTGCGGTCTTCAGTCAGCAGCGCAAAGCCCTTTTCAATCGCCATTTGTGGGCTGGAGACCCGCACTGGCTGACCGTCGAGTTGAATGTCACCGCCATCACTGGGGGTGATGCCAAAAAGCGTTTCAGCCACATTGGTGCGCCCCGACCCCATAAGCCCGGCGATGCCCAGGATCTCACCCGCATGCAAGTCGAATGACACGCCTTTGAACACACCGTCCAGACGCAAATCACGCACCGACAGCAGCAACTCGCCCACCGGGTTTTCACGCACCGGAAACAACTGGGTCAGCTCACGGCCGACCATCATCGAGATCAAGCTGTCGCTGTCCATGCTGTCGGCGCGTTGCAGGCCGATGTAGGCGCCGTCCCGAAACACCGCGACCTCATCAGCGATGGCAAACACCTCGTTCATTTTGTGGGTGATGTAAATGATGCCTTTGCCCTGCGCCTTGAGGTCGGCAATGATCGAAAACAGGTGCGTGACTTCTTTGTCGGTAATCGCAGACGTCGGCTCGTCCATGATCAGGATGTCTGAGTTGTACGACACCGCCTTGGCAATCTCGACCATCTGACGTTCGGCGATGCTCAGGTTGCCGACCAGCTCTTGCGGGTCGAGGTTGATGCGCAAGCGTTCGAGCAATTGCGCGGTGCAGTGGAACATTTGCTTGTGGTCAATCATGCGCAGGCCATTGAGCTGCTCGCGACCGATCCAGATGTTCTCGGCAATGTTCATGTGCGGCATCAGGTTGAGTTCCTGATGGATCATTGCAATGCCGGCTTGCAACGCGGCCAGCGGACCGCTGAACGTCACAGGCTTACCGCGCAACCTTAACTCGCCCGCATCAGGCTGATAAATGCCTGCGATGATTTTCATCAGCGTGGATTTACCCGCGCCGTTTTCACCCATCAGCGCCAGCACGGAGCCTGGACGCACGCGCAGTTGCACGTCATCCAGTGCAATGACACCGGGAAACCCCTTGCTGACATTGACCACTTCCAACAGATACGGCGCAGCGGCCGTGAAGGCGGTGGGAGCAGGTGTTACAGCCAGGGTGCTTGATACAGTCGCTGACGCGAGCATAGCCAGTACTCCTCAGATGCCCCGGTCAGTGGCCGAGACAGTGGGCAAGGCGCATGCCTCGCCACTTATTGTTGTTATGGGTGAGTGGCTGACTACTTGAAGTCTTTGGCGTTGTCTCGGGTGATGAGCTGGAACGGCACCCAGACGGCTTGTTCTACCGGTTCTTTGTTGATCATTTTCATCGCCGTGTCGACTGAGCCGTAGGCTTGCCCTTTAGCGTCCTGAAACACCGACAGCACCAGCTCGCCCTTCTCCACGGCGCGTACGCCGTCCGGTGTGCCATCGACGCCCGCGATCAGCACACTGCCTTTCGCGACGCCCGCCTGTTTGAGTGCCATGGCGGCACCGATGGCCATTTCGTCGTTGTTGGAAACCACCGCGTCAAACTGACGGCCCTGGGTGATCCAGTCATTGGTCAGGGTCATGGCCTTGTCGCGCAACCAGATACCGGTTTGCTCCTGATCGACTTTGATATCCGGGTACTTGGCCAGTACTTCTTTCACACCTTTGGTGCGGTTGGTGGTGGAGTTATTGGCCAGATCCCCGAGCAGAATCACGATATTGCCCTTACCGCCCAGCTTGTCGGCCAGGTACTGCATCTGCATTCTTCCGGCTTCAAAATCATCGGAGGCGACAGTGGCAACGCCCTGGGGCAAGTTCTGATCGTCCGGGCGACGGTTGACGTATACCAGCGGGATACCGGCTTTAACGGCCGCCTCGGTGATGCGTTTGGTGGCAGCGGTGTCGACCGGGTTAACCACAATGGCATCGACCTTTTGACCGATGAAGCTTTCAACCTGGCTCAGTTGCTTGACCACATCAGCGCGCGCGTCTTCAAACTGCAACTGCACGCTTTCGGGGTAGGTTTTGGCTTTTTCGTTCATCGACTCACGCAAGTACGTGAGGTAGGTGTCATCAAACTGCGACATGCTCACGCCGATCTTGATGTCCGCCAGGGCAGCGCCGCTGGCGAACATCACGGACAGGGCGAGGGAAGCGATACGTAGGCTGTGTTTCATTGCGGCAGTCTCCACATTCTTGTTGGTTTTATAGATGCGGTACTTGGTGTCGATTCACTGAAATCGACTCTATTGGAAAATAATTTCCATATCAACCTGTTTTAGAATTTTAAAGCGCAACATTTCTATTTTTCTTCCGCGCCCAACGTGATCACTTCGCAGGTGTGTGCGCTGGTTCGCGCCGCGTCCAGCACACGCAAAGCCTGCAACACCTGTTGCGGCGCAACCGGCACCCGGCCCGAGCCTTGCACGGCGTCGATCATGAGTTGGTAAAAGCGCTGCCAGCCACCGTGCTCGGTGGGCACGCGCTCGCGTTCATCACCGTGCTCGAACCACCCCCAGCGTCGATGCTCTTCGGCGCCCCAGCGTTCGCCTTCGGTTTTGGGGGTGCGCCCGGCGAGCACCGCAGCCTCCTGACCATCCAGCCCTTCAACGCTATAACTACCCAAAGAGCCACTGACGCGAAAACGCGGGCGCGGACTGTTTTGCAGCACACTGGCGCCAAGGTGGGAGATCACGCCATTGTCATGGGTTAACGCCATAAAAAAGCTGTGATCGACCTCTGGATGCTCAGGA
Source organism: Pseudomonas weihenstephanensis (assembly GCF_016812185.1). NCBI lineage: Bacteria > Pseudomonadati > Pseudomonadota > Gammaproteobacteria > Pseudomonadales > Pseudomonadaceae > Pseudomonas > Pseudomonas weihenstephanensis. The sequence goes on from NZ_JAAEBV010000001.1 coordinate 160,500, forward strand.
CTGTATGCCAGCTCGGCATACACCGAGGTCACCGGGCCAAACAATTGCAGCGCCTGATCAACTTGGTGACTGCCCAGATCGCGCAGCAACCCCCCGCCACTGGCACTGCCCACCGACTCTGGCGAAAAGCGCTCGATGAACGACTCAAAGCGTGTGACGACGCCCAATGCACCCGCCTCAAGTAATTTGCGCACCGTGAGAAAGTCCGAGTCCCAGCGCCGGTTTTGATACACGCTCAACAGCACACCCTGACGCTGGGCGGCATCTACCATCGGTTGAGCGTGCCGCGTGTCGGCGGCAAAAGGCTTGTCACTGACCACCGCGATACCCAGCTCGATGGCTTGCATGACCAGCTCGGGACGCCCTTGCAACGGCGTGGAAATGACTAACAGATCAACCCCCGCCTCGACCAACTGCGCCAGTGTGTCGAACGCCTTGACGCCTGGGTAATCGCGGGCCAGCCGTTGGCGTCGTTCGGCTGAACGCGTGACCACGCCAGCAAACGTCACACCCGCCAGGCTGGCGATCAAAGGGGCATGAAAAAAACGGCCACCGTGGCCAAAACCGATAAGCCCTATGCGCATGGCAACCTCTCCTTAAAAAACGGTACATGCCACCCGCAGGCGCTGGCGCAACCTGCACCAGCGCCTGCGGGAGAGGGTTTGTTAGCCGTAAAAATGCGGGCGTGGCGCCAGTTCAACGTTCACAATCGCCCCGCTGCCCTGCGCTTCAATGCACGCATCCGCTGCAACGGCAGCAGCAAAGCCGTCCCAGGCCGACGGCCCACCCACCCGGCCTGCGCGCACGCCATCAATAAAGGCTTGCAACTCGACGTCGTAGGCCGCGATAAAGCGGTCTTTCCAGTCCATCAAAATCGCATTCGACAGCTTGGCGCCGCTGCGCAATTGCACCTGCGAAGGCTCCGGCAATTTGGCGATCCCGGTCTCGCCCACCACTTCGCATTGAATGTCGTAGCCGTACTGGCAATTGACGAACACTTCCACATCAATGCGCGTGCCTTTGGCGGTTTCAAGCAACACGATTTGCGGGTCGCGCAAATGGGCCAGGGCTTTGCTGGTTTTACGCGGGAAGACCACTTGCACCGACACAAAGTCGTCGTCGAGCAGCCAGCGCAACACGTCCAGTTCATGGATCAGCGTGTCCGTGATGGCCATGTCGGTTTTGTAGTGTTCACCCACGCGCGGGTTGCGGTGCGCGCAGTGCAGCATCAGCGGTTCGCCAATCTGCCCGCTGTCGATCACGGCTTTGAGTGCCAGATAACCGGCGTCGTACGGGCGCATGAAGCCCACTTGCACCAGACGTCTGCCCTGCGCGATTTCAGCGTCGACGATGTTGCGGCAACCTGCTGCGGTGACCGCCAAGGGTTTTTCGCAAAACACCGGCTTGCCGGCCTTGATCGCCGCCAGCACAAACTCTTCGTGGCTCGGCCCCCAGGACGTCACTAACACCGCGTCCACTTCGGGGGCATTGATCAGGGCGTGACCATCCGGGTACACCTCGGCGGTCAGCCCCAGTTCAGCCACCACGTCGGCGGCCTGTTGCAGGTTGATATCCGTGACCGCAACTACCTGGCTATTGAGCAAGGTCTGGCTGCAACGGCGGATGTGATCGCGACCGATTGCGCCCGTACCAATGACGCCTAACTTCAACGCTTGGGTGTTCAACGACATGTGCAGACTCCTGTTGGATGGATGAGCGCGCGTTGCAATCAATACTGCCGCGCGTTGGCGAGCTGACGGTTGAGGTGCTCAGCGGCCTGGGCCGTACGGGCGCTGGTGGACACTTGCGCCACGCCCACGCGCCACCACGACAGATAGCCGTGGATCATGGTTTTGGGCAGCACTTTGATGTCGATCAGCGTCGATACCGTCTGCAAGCGCGCATCGGCCAGCGCCGCATCCAGTTGTTCAAGGGTGCTGACCTTGTAGGTCTTGCAGCCATACGCGGCCGCGCTCATGGCGAAGTCCACGGGCACCAGGGCGCCATCGAGCTTGCCGGTTTTGGGGTTACGGAACCGGAACTCGGTGCCGAAGCTGTCCATGCCGTTACCCATTTGCAGGTTGTTGATACAGCCGAAGGCCATGTTATCGAGCAGCACCACGTTGATTTTTTGCCGTTCCTGAATCGACGTTGCCAACTCGGAGTGCAGCATCATGTAAGAGCCATCGCCGACAAAGGCGTACACCTCGCGCTTAGGCTCGGCCAGCTTGACCCCCAGCGCCGCGTTCACTTCATAGCCCATGCACGAGTAGCCATATTCCACGTGATAGGTATTCACCCCTTTGCTGCGCCATGCCCGCTGCAAGTCACCGGGCAAGCTGCCAGCGGCCGCCACAATAATTGCGTCGTCTGCCAGCGTGCGGTTGAGCACCCCCAGCACCTGGCTCTGGGTCAGGCAGGAACCGGTCAGCTCGATAAACTCGCGCAGCACGGCCGGGTCCATGTGGTCACTGATTTCAGGGGTGAAGTCCGGTTGCTGATAGTCGACCTGATACACCCGGTCGACTTCGGCCTGCAATTGCGCCTTGGCCTGTTGCGGCGCGTCGCCCCAGCCAGACCGATAGTCGCTCGCGGACAGCGCCTGGCCCAATGCTTCAAGCCCCGCCAGCGCATCGGCAATCAGTTGCACGCCATCGAGCTTGAGCGCGTCGCAGGGGCTGACGTTGAGGTTGAGAAACTCCACATCGGGGTGTTGGAACAGCGACTTGGATGACGTGGTGAAATCGGTGTAACGGGTGCCGATGCCAATGATCAGGTCCGCCTGGGGCGCCAGCAGGTTGGCCGCCAGACAACCGGTCTCCCCCACGCCGCCCATGTTCAGCGGGTGCGCCGAGACGATGGCACTCTTGCCGGCCTGGGTTTCGGCGAACGGGATAGCAAAACGTTCAGCAAACGCCTGCAAGGCCGCGTTGGCGCCCGCGTATTTGACCCCGCCGCCGCAGATGATCAACGGCGTGCGCTTGCGCTGTATCAGTGCCTGCGCATCTCCCAGCATCGCGGGTGTCGGCAAACGCCGGTCGATACGGTGCACGCGTTTTTGCAAGAAGTAATCGGGGTAATCGTAAGCCTCAGCCTGCACGTCTTGGGGCAAAGCCAAGGTCACGGCGCCGGTTTCGGCAGGGTCGGTCAATACGCGCATGGCGTGAATCGCGGCGCTCATCAATTGCTCGGGGCGGTTGATCCGGTCCCAGTACTTACTCACCGCCTTGAACGCATCGTTGGTGCTGATGCTCAGGTCGTGGAACTGCTCGATCTGTTGCAACACCGGGTCAGGCTGACGGCTGGCGTACACATCGCCCGGCAGCAATAGCAGCGGAATCCGGTTAGCGGTGGCCGTGGCAGCCGCGGTGATCAGGTTGGCCGCCCCCGGTCCGACGGAGGCGGTGCAGGCGTAGATCTTGCGCCGCAGGTGTTGCTTGGCAAACCCGATGGCGGCGTGAGCCATGCCTTGTTCGTTACGGCCCTGATGCACCTGCAGATCACCGCTGTCCTGTTCCAGCGCCTGGCCCAGCCCCAGCACATTGCCGTGACCAAAAATCGTAAACACCCCAGCCACAAATTTGCTCTGGACCCCATCGACCTCCACGTATTGGTTGTCGAGAAATTTCACCAGAGCCTGGGCCATGGTCAGTCGTGTCGTACTCATCTCTGCACCCTTGAACATGCACAGCCGCTACACGCGCTGTGGCTGGAATTATTTGGCGGTGGGCATGCTGAACTCGGCGCCTTTGGCGATGCTGTCCGGCCAGCGCTGCATCACGCTTTTGTAACGGCTGTAAAAGCGGATGCCCTCTTCGCCGTAGGCATGGTGGTCGCCAAACAGTGAGCGCTTCCAGCCACCAAATGAGTGCCAGGCCATCGGCACCGGAATCGGTACGTTAATCCCCACCATCCCGACCTTGATCGTGCGTGCAAACGCCCGGGCCACACCGCCATCACGGGTGAAACAGGACACGCCATTGCCAAATTCGTGGGCATTGATCAGTGCTACCGCGCTGGCAAAGTCAGGCACCCGGACGATCCCCAGCACTGGGCCGAATATTTCCTGCTGGTAGATGCTCATTGCCGGGGTGACCCGGTCAAACAGCGTGGCTCCCACAAAAAAACCTCGCTCGGCGCCCGGTACTTCAAGCCCGCGCCCATCCACGACCAGGTGTGCGCCCTGGGCCACGCCCTGATCGATAAAGCCAATGACCTTGGCTTTGTGTTCGGCCGTTACCAACGGCCCCATTTCACTCTCGGGGTGCAGGCCGTTGCCCACTTTGAGCCGGTCAATGCGCGGCAGCAGCTTCTCGATCAGTTGATCAGCCACCTCGCCCACGGCCACGGCAACTGATATCGCCATGCAGCGTTCCCCGGCAGAACCGTAGGCGGCGCCCATCAGCGCGTCGGCGGCCTGATCGAGGTCGGCATCGGGCATCACGATCATGTGGTTTTTGGCCCCGCCCAGTGCCTGAACCCGTTTGCCGCGTGCGGTGCCTTGCTGGTAGATGTACTCGGCAATCGGGGTCGAACCTACAAAGGAAATGGCTTCGATGTCCGGGTGCTGTAACAGCGCGTCGACCGTGCTTTTATCGCCTTGCACCACATTGAACACGCCATCGGGCAAACCCGCCTCGGTCAACAGGCGCGCCATCAACAGGCTGGCAGACGGGTCTCGCTCGGACGGTTTGAGAATGAAGCAATTGCCCGTGACCAGTGCCAGCGGAATCATCCACAGCGGCACCATCACCGGGAAGTTGAAGGGCGTGACACCTGCGCATACACCCAATGGCTGGCGCAGGTTCCAATTGTCGATACCGCCGCCAATGTTGTCGCTGAAATCCGTTTTGAGCAGCGTCGGCGCACCGCACGCGTACTCAACGATTTCAATACCACGGGTCACTTCGCCCTTGGCATCGGAAAACACCTTGCCGTGTTCGCGGCAAATGATCTGCGCCAACGCGTCGTGATGTTCGTCCAGCAGCTGCTTGAATTTGAACATGACCCGCGCACGCCGCAGCGACGACTGCTCGGCCCAGGCCGGAAATGCCTTGAGTGCGCTGGCCACGGCGGCATCCACGGTTTGCTGGCTGGCCAGCGCCACGTGCGCTTGCACGCTGCCGGTGGCCGGGTTGAACACCTCGCGCAAACGCTCGCTGCCTGCGTCTTGAACGTGGCCGTCAAGGTAATGGCCAATAATCGGGGTCGTGCTCATTGTTGTTGTGCTCCCAAAAGGTCAAAGATCCATCAGCCAGCTGTGCTGCGGGTCGTTGTGAAATTGCCAGACCCGCTTGGGACCTGCCATCACGTTTAAGTAATAGGACTCGTAACCGTAAGGCACGCTCACCGGGTGATAGCCCTTGGGCACGACCACCAGGTCGCTGTTTTCCACCGCCATTGCCTGGTCAAGGCTGCGATCGTCGGTGTACACCCGCTGGAACACAAAGCCTTGCGCCGGGTTGATCTGGTGGTAATAGGTTTCTTCGAGAAAGCTTTGGTGTGGCAGGTCGTCAGTGTCGTGCTTGTGCGGCGGATAGCTGGATGAATGCCCCGACGGGGTGCGCACCTCGACCACCAGCAGCGAGTGCGCCGGCTCGGTGTCCGGCAGGATGTCGCACACATAACGGGTATTGGCGCCTTTACCACGCACGCTGCGCTTCATGCTCTGGGGGCTGATCAGTCGCGGGCCGAGGCCTGCACTGGCCGAGCCAGGGGCTGCGCACACCGCGATTTGCACGTCACTCAGGGCCTGCACGCTGGCTTGACTGCCGGGCGGTAAATACGCGGCAAACGGGGACTTATCGTCGAACACCGACAGGCGATCGCCAATGTCGGGCCAGTTGAAAGCGCCCTGCTCCGGTGCTTCGCCACCGATACTGGCCCGACCGCTGAGCAGCACCAGGCACAGCTCCTGGTCCCCGGCCGCCACCGGCAAGGTTTCACCTGCCTTCAGCCGGTAAGCGCTGAACCCCACGTATTGCAATGCACCCGGCGGCAGTTGCACCACCGTTTGACCAGCAGCCTGGCTTTTGATCAGCAAACTCATGAACTCACCCTCGCGTCCAGCAACGCGCGCAAGGTTTGATAGCCTTTTTGCGCATAGGCAAAACTCGGTGCGACGGCCGGGTCCTGCTCGGCTTCAACCACCAGCCAGCCGTGGTAATCGGCCGCCAGCAACACGTCCAGCAGCTCGGCAAAATCAATGTCGCCATCGCCCGGCACCGTAAAAGTGCCGTTGATGATGCAGTCAGGGAAGCTCCACAGGTGGTTGCGCGCCAGTTGCACCACCGGTTTGCGCACGTCTTTGAAGTGCACATGGCAAACACGGTCGATGTGCTTGCGCAGTACCTCCACCGGTTCGCCGCCGCCCATGTAGCAGTGGCCCGCGTCGAATAACAGGCCGACTTCAGGGTCGGTCAGACGCATCAAGGTGTCGATATCGGACGGGGATTCAACGTAAGCGCCCATGTGATGGTGATACGCCAGACGAATGCCCTGCGACAGGGTGAAGCGCGCCAATTCGTTGAGCTTGTCGGCGTATGCCTGCCAGGCCTGTTCGGTGTGAAAACGCGGGCGCTCGATCAAGGGAATGCGCTGGCCCTGAATCGAGTCGGCGACTTCGCCATACACCAGCACCGTGGCACCGTTTTGCGCCAGCAGTTGCACATGGCTGGCAATGGCGTCGATTTCTTGCGCGGCCGAACGTTGTGCCAGACGGCTGGAGTACCAGCCCGACACCAGCGCCAAATCATAGGGGCGCAGCACGTCGGCCACGCCCTTGGCGTCTTTGGGGAACTTGCCGTTGAGTTCAAAGCCTTCGTAACCGATTTGCTTACCCTCACTGAGGGCGGTGCTCAATGGGGTCTCGCCGCCCAGCGACGGCAAGTCATCGTTACTCCAGGAAATCGGGTTGATGCCAATACGGATAGCGGGCATGGCTGCACCTATTATTGTTGTGTAAGTAAGTCCCTGGCAGTGACCGCCCGCCAGCGCGAGCGGGCCTTGCGGCACAGGCTCAGCGGCGAGCGGCTTGCCAGGCGTCAATCAACTGCACAAAGGTGCGCTGCACGTGCTCAATCAGCGTCGCATCGTCGATTTCACCGGCCAGCCAGGCGCGACCGGGTTCCTGAAAAATCGTGCGTCCCACGGCAAAGCCCCGGCAGGTGGTGCTGTTGCGAGCTTGGCGAAACCCTTCAGCCAGCGCCGCCGCCGGAGCATTCAACCCCAGCAGCAGCACGCCACGGCAATACGGATCTCGCGCTTGAATCAGCGCATCGAGTTGTTGCCAGACCGCAGGGGTTTGCGCCTCGATTTTCCACCACGCCGGGTAGATCCCCAGGTTGTACAAGCGCTTGATGGCGCGGTACATCACATCGGGGAAGGTCGAGGGGTGGTCTTTGGGCGGGATGATTTCCAGCAGCAGTTCGTGACCGCTGGCCAATGACGCCTGATACAGCCCTTTGATTTGTGCCTCCTGCTCCAGTCGCAGCATTGGCTCATCGTCGGGATGGAATTGCACCAGGCATTTGATGATGTGTTCTTGCGGCCAGGCAATCAGGTTGCTGCCAATCGAGCGCCCGTGCTCAAACGCCAACGGCCTGGAGCCTTGCACTTCAACCGGGCGCGCGATCCACCAGCCTCGACCGGTGGCCGCATTGAGCGAGTCCTGACCGAAACGCTGGTCAGCCAGCAAGCCGACATCGGCGTCGATGCCTCGTTGGCGCACGTCGGTTTCAACCTGCTCCACGGCGTTGATGAACAACTGCTTCAACGCGCAAATGCTGGCGTGATCCCGGCCATATTGCTGCGCCATTTCCAGTAACTGCCAGCGATGGTCGAACGCGAACACAAACAGCTGTTGCCACTGTTTGCGCGGCACGCTGACTTGATGCAAACGCTGCAAGGCTTGGTCTTGGTCTGGCCGGGTAATGGGCACCGGGCTATTAAACAGGTAATCGAGTTCGGCGCGGGTCGGCATGGCGGGGGCGCACGCGTGGCGCGATACCACCAGTGCACCGCAGGCATTGGCAAGCTGGCAGCAGCGCTCGTCGGTGGCATCTTCCAGCCAGCCACTCAGGAAGCCCGACATGAAAGCATCGCCTGCCCCCAGCACATTGAGCACGTCGACACGTACGCCTGGGTAAATGGCGCCGTCTTCCAGACGGGCCGGGATCGGGCCGTGAATCACCGTGCAACCTTGCGGCCCCAACTTGACCACCAGCGCCGCTGCCGTCAGCGAACGTACTTTACGCAGGGCCGCCAGCAAGTCTGTACCACCACCTGCAATCAGAAACTCTTCTTCGGTGCCGACGATCAAGTCAAAGCGCGGCAGAATCGACTGTACATGGGCGCTGACAGTCTCATTCGCGACAAAACGGGTTTCGCCATCCGCCTTGCCGGCCAAGCCCCACAGCACCGGGCGATAGTCGATGTCGAGGACACGCCGGACGTTGTGTTGCTCGGCGTATTCGAGCGCCTTGAGACTGGCCTGATACACGCCTTCAGTAGAAAAATGGGTGCCGGTAATCAGCAACGCTTTGCTGGCGCCTATAAAGGCGGGGTCAATGTCATCTGCGCGCAAGGCCATGTCGGCACAGTTCTCACGGTAGAACACCAGGGGGAAGGTTTCGCGGTCTTTTAGGCCCAGCAGCACCAGGGCCGTGAGGCGTTGCGCATCGACTTTGACGGCGCTGACGTCACAGCCCTCGCGGGTCAATGATTCGAGCAGGAAGCGCCCCATGTGGTCGTCACCCACCCGGCTCAACATCGCTGAACGCAACCCCAGGCGCGCCGTGCCAAAAGCAATATTGGCTGAAGAGCCACCCAGGTACTTGGCAAAACTGCTGACGTCTTCGAGCCGCGCTCCGACTTGTTGCGCGTAGAGGTCGACGCCCAGGCGTCCAAGGCAGATCAGATCCAAATCACGCCCTGTGGCAAAACGAGTCTGTCCCATGGTGGCTCCTGTTATTTTTATCAGCCTGCGCTCATCACCTCACACGGCCCGAGCGCTCTTCGTGAATCGAAGACTAAAACGTCGCCGCGCAATAAACAATATTTATTCCATATAATTTTAATGTAGAATTTTTGTTCCAGATTGATCCTGCCTTGTTTTTTTTCACGCGTGCATCGATTCAGCGCTTCGCCGTTTGAGTCGCTGGTCAGGATTTTATGTGCACCGACCCTGTAAACTGCGCAACCAACAGGCTGCCCGATACAACCCAGCGCCCTCTATAAGGATTCCTCTATGCCCTCCACCGATCAGCCGGCGTCCGTCGAGCAAGTGTCAGAGAGCGAATTGACCAGCCCGCCGGTGAATGCCGAGCGCCTGCTGCACCTCATTACTGAGCAATACGAGAGCCTGCCCCGTCAGCTCAAGCGCATTGCCAGCTACATGAGCCAACAGAGCGACCGCATCATGGTCGACCGTATCAGCGATATTGCTCGCGAATGCGAAGTACACCCTTCAGCCATCGTGCGCTTCTCGCAGCGTTTCGGTTTCAGTGGGTTCAGCGAAATGCAGGCGCTGTTCCGCGAGGCCTATACGCACAAGGCCACCCCGGTTCAGAACTACCAGCAACGCATTCGCAGCATGATTGCCAACAAATCGCAGAAAGCCAGCGGCGGTGATCTGGCCCGTGAATGTATCAACGCCACGCTGTCTGGCATCGAACGCCTGGGCCTGGAGCTCGACGATCAGTCGTTCGAAAAGGCCGTGGATCTGGTGGTCAACGCAGACAACATCTACGTTGTGGGCGTGCGCCGCTCATTCGCCGTGGCGGATTACCTGGTGTACAACTTGCAGCACACCAACAAGCGCATCCATCTGATCTCCGGCCTGGGTGGCAGCTACCGTGAACAAATGCGCAGCGTGCGCGCCAATGACCTGGTGATCGCTATCAGCTTTACGCCCTATGGCAAAGAAACCCAGCACTGCCTACGCATTGCGCAGTTGCATCAAGCCAAAACCCTGATCATCACGGACAGCAACCTGTCGCCACTGGCCAAACGCGCCAACAGTGTGTTGCTGGTCAATGAAGGCAGTTCTTTCGCGTTCCGCTCGCTCAGTGCCACGTTGTGCCTGTGTCAGGCGCTGTTCATTGCAGTGGCTTACCGGCTGGAACTCAAAGTCGACGAGATACATGAACAGGCGGGGTTCGATGACTAAGGCAGGTCGCTCAATCAATTGCACCTCAAGCGTTTAAAGGCAGCGTGGGGTTATATCGGTGTCTTTCGCTGTAAGACTTTTACATCGACTCCCGTAAACCCTTAGCTAAAAAATCGTAAGCGTTTCTGGGGCAAAACTTCCTCCCCGCCGTTTGAAAAATCTTACGAGTTTCTCCGTAAATCTTACCGTCAGCTACTCACTGCCTGACAACATGTCCCCTGCCCCCGGCCTTACAATCGCTCCCACCAATCCAATATCCCGACCCGAGTAAACAGCGCTTGTGTCACCACTTGTATCGAGCACGCGCTGCCGACCTCTGCCACACACAACCTGTTACCACTCACCTGTCAGTCAACTCGCAAAACACATCACCCCAGAACTGTTGTTTTGATGGCGCCCACGTGCGGTGTGCGACCGTTAAATGGTTTTCGAGGATGCGCTCGCCCCCCGCCCACCCACCTTCATAGATGGAGTACAACGTGATGAGTCATGCCGTAATTGCTAACGACCAGGACCCGCCAGAGCAAAGCCCGCTGCTGCTTGCACCCACTGCCAGCGTCAGGCAATCACCCCCACACAACCGGGACATGAACTGCGTCCCCGAGTTGAGCAGGCTGGTCAGACTTCGCGATGCACTGCTGGTACTCAAAAGCCCGCTGAGCAGCAGCTCTGATTGGCGCAACCTCCTCGAGCAGCAATTACTGAGCAATGATGCCCATGAACGGATACTGGGCAAATTGGTGGTCACAAAACCGTTACCCCCTGTAAGCAGTGGCTAAATATCGCCACGACCTCGGCGGCCCGCAGCACAAAGCTCATTAATAATGAAGTTAACCATCATTATTATGAATTTGCGGAATTAATACGCTGTAGGCAGACTGCACCGGTTCCTCCCCCATGAAGGAACATTTCAAGGGCTTGCCGGTTACCCCGCCAAGCCTTTTTTTGGCCTCAGCCTGACCAAAACCGGACCTTCGCCACCATGCAAACCCGCTGGATCCGCCGCCTATTGCCTGCGGCCACAAACACCCGACCGATTGAGTGGAGCCGTGCCGCGATTGGGGTGTCCCTTGGCACTTTGTTCAGCGTATGGCTGTGCAGCGTGTTTTTCGGCCTGCCCGTTGCCATGCATTTGATCGGCCCACTCGGCGCTTCGGCGATTTTATTGTTCGCCGTGTCCTCCGGCGCTTTGGCGCAGCCGTGGTCAATCCTGGGCGGTTATCTGTGCGCCACCGTGGTGTCCTTACTGGTGGTTCACTTTTTGGGACGTGACCTGGCCAGTGCCTGCCTGGCCGTCGGAGCCGCATTAATCATCATGTGCCTGTTGCGTTGCCTGCACCCGCCCGCCGGGGCGCTGGCCTTGCTGGTGGTGCTGGCAGACCCGGACAGTGCGCGCCTTGGCTGGGAATTACTGGCACCCGTCATGCTCAGTGCGCTGTGCATGCTGCTGGCCGCTTTGGCCTACAACAACCTGACCCGTGTGCGCTATCCCAAAAAACACACCGAACCGGCCCCCGCCGCCGTGGTTGCCCCCCCCGCACCCGGCGACCCCGGCATTACCGCTGAGGACTTGCAACATGCACTGGCCAAGATGGACGCTTTTATCGACGTCACCCCTGAAGACCTCGAAGAGCTGATTCGCACCAGCGAGCACTATGCCCGGCGGCGCAGCATTGGCGAGGTCTTGTCACAGGCCAATTGAGCAGATGTTCACAGGGGAGACAGCCCCCTTGAATGATCCGGCCTGTTAACCGTCAAAGTCCTGCTAGGGTTACCCATACGTGCCCGCGGACGTTGTTTTGCTGCCATTGATGTCCCGGATTCACGACCGCTGAGTGCCCACTTCGCCGACCGTGATCAAGGCTTGCAATGCTCAAAACCATTGACCATGAAATCTCAAAATACGCCGCCCCGCCTGCCGTTCAAGCTGAGTTTGCCCAGCACGACTTTGAAAAACTGCGCAACTTTTGCCGTCTGACCTACGCCGCCAGCATTGTCATCTGGCTGCTGTTTGACCTGATCGTCAGCTTCAAGGGCGGTCAAGGCTTCACGGTGTTATCGGTCGTGTTTGTCAGCGCGATGGCGGGGCTGACCATTGCTCTGGGTTTTATCCGCAAGGCCCGCCATTTTGACGTGTTGAACCTGATCTTCGTGCTGGTGATTACCCTGGGCATTCGCTTAATCATTTTCGGCCTGCCCGCCGACACACAGCCCATCTGGCTGATCCTTGCCACCTCAAGCATTCTCTATAACGCTTCGGTCTTGCCGTTGAGCCGCTGGGGGTTTCTGGCGGTGGTCGGGGTGACCTGGGTGGTTCTTAACCCGTTCTTGATGACCGGAGTGCAACTGTTTGACCTGCGCGGCAGTTTGATCCTGTGTTATTTCGCCTTTCTCAGTTGCCTGACCATCTACAGCTTCTTCAAGCTGCGCAGGGTCAAACTGTACAACTACACCATGTCCAAATTGTTGCTAACCCAGGCATACATCGACACATTGACCGAGATCCCCAATCGCCGCTCATTCATGTCCCGCGCCACCAGCGTCTTGGCGCAAAGCCCGCGCATGCACGACCACTACCTGGCAATGATCGACATCGACAATTTCAAACGGGTGAATGACCTGTACGGGCATGACATCGGCGATGAAGTACTCAAGCGCACGGCGGCCAGCATCAAGGCGGTGATGAACGGTTATGAATTTGCGCGCCTGGGGGGCGAAGAGTTTGCCGTGTACGTGTCAGGCGTTCGACGCGCCGACGTCGAACGCCTGATGGCGACGCTGTGCAGCCAGGTGCGCAATGACCCGGCAGCCCACCCTGTGACTGTCAGCATCGGCCTGGCCAGAGTGGATGATCAGGACAGTCTGAACCAGGCACTGGCCAAAGCGGATAAAGCGTTGTACGCCTCTAAACACGCCGGCAAAGACCGGTTTACGTTCTATCGCTCAACCCTCACCGGGCGCGAATGACGGCTTGACCCGAGCAATGCGTGCTTAATGGCTGTGCATGAACGTGTGGTACTCCAGGTCATCCAGTGCCGAGGACAATTGATGCAGGGCCACCAGCACACAGGCCAGCAACGACAACGTAAACCCGTAGCCAAAGAAGCTTGGCCCCAAATACAGGCTGAGTAGGGTCAAGGCGCCGTTGAGCAACACGAACATCACGCACAACTTGAGCACAATGGCGCGTTTGTCGAGGTAAAAGAACACGTTGAGCAACGCCATGAACACCACCTGAATGCTCACCCCCACCAGATCAATGTAGAACAGCGGCAGGTAATAACTGGAAATCCCCAGCCATCCCAGCAACTGCGGTGCAAACAAAAACAGCAACACGGCCGTCAAGCCTTGCACCTTGCAGATTTCCAACAGGCCCTGCTGAATCGACAGGGTCATTTCGGCTTTTATCTGGCCGATGTGTTGCAAGGTTTCACCTTCGCGGATGGCCCGGAACAAGCGGTCGTACCACTGTGCAAAATCGGTTTCGATACGCACCAGAAATACCGCCATGCCGGGAATGATCGCCAGGTACGCAAGAAAAATCGGCAAATCGTAAAGCACCGAAGAGCGCATCGGCCCGATCACCGCGCTGGACGTCGCCGGGTTAAACCAGAAGATGAACTTGTCGATCCAGATCCCCAGGTTGTAGCAAAGTCCGGTCAGCAACAGGCTAGGAAACACGTGGCGCCGGTCCAGAAAGTCGAAGGCCACCAGCGTGTCGGCGCGGTACTCGCGCAAGATGTCGTACAGGTACAAAAACAACAGTGAGCCGTGGCCAATCAACAGCGCCAACAGCAAACCGTTGATGCCCATGAAGCTCAGCAGGTACGCACTCAGCACCATCAGCGAATAGCCCACCAGCATCACCAGCAAGATGCGGTTGTAGGCCTTCATCCCGGACAAAAAGATGATCACCAGCCACAAATTGCACAGCGTTACGAAGTTGGCGAGCACCAGCAGGCGATAGATCAACGGCTCGTCAAACAGCACCCACAGCAACAGCGTGCCGAGGAGGCCCGCGCTCACCGTCACCAGCAGAAGCACACCGACCAGATTGGGCAGAATGCGTGAAAACTTGCGCTCAAACAGGCGATCCGACACGAACCGGGTGAAAAACAGCTGCAAGCCGCCCGTGAGAATCAACGAGGTGGCCATCAGGTAGGTCACGGTAATCAGAAATTGCCTGACCAGCATCTCGGGCATGAGCAACCCCAGGCTCAACACCCCTACCAACATCACGCTGACAATCGACAGTACCCACGGCCCGGAGCTGATCAACCCGGCGTAGACATAGGCGTGCAAGGTCGCGGTGTAGGAGTCGCGCGACAGTATTTTGCGCAGTTCAAAACCGATACCGGCCATTTACACCGCCTCCATAGCTGCGCGATACAGCGCGCGATAACGTTCGAACATCAGGTTTTCTCCGTAATAGCGATGCACCCGCTGCAAGCCGCTGGCCTGCGCCGCCTGCCAACGCCCGGGGCTGCGCAACAGGCCCAGAATGGCCTGCGAGGTGGCCTGCGGATCGGCAATCGCCACCACTTCCCCACCCAGCCCCAGATCGCGGTCCTCAGCCACACCGCCTTCGATCAGCTCACGGCACGACCCCACGTCGCTGGAAATCACCGGAATGCCTGCTGCCCATGCTTCCAAGATCACCAGCGGTTGCGCTTCACTGATCGAGGTCAGCACCATCAGCCCCAACTGCGGCAGGATGTTTTGAATGCTTTGAAAACCCAGAAAAAGAACGTTGTCTTCCAGCCCCAAGCTGGCCACCAGGCTGCGGCACTCACTGACGTAGGCCGGGTCTTCTTCTTCGGGACCGACGATCCAGCCCTGTACATCAGGCATCGCGCTGACTACGCCGCGCATGGCGCGGATAAAGGTTTTCACGTCTTTGATCGGCACCACACGGCCGATTAACCCCACCACCGGCAGCATCCCTTCTGGGCGGGCTTGCAGCGCGGCGGTCCACTTGGGCAGGTCGATGCCGTTGGGGATCACCTGCGTGCGCACGGCTTGCGCCCCGTCTTTGATCTGGCGCTGACGGTTGCCGTCATACAGCGCGATGATGTTGTCGGCATGGTCATACACCAACCGACCGATGCGTTCGAAAAACCGAATCCACAACGTACGCATATAGCCGGTACCCGCTTCCAGGCTGCCATTGAGCGCCTGTTCGCTGCTTTCGGCGATCCAGCTGGCCTGCGCCAGATCGATCTTGCGTTCCTTGGTATAAATACCGTGCTCGCTGAGCAAATAACGGCACCCCCAGCGTTGCTTGAGGATGCAGCCCACCAGCCCCGCGTAACCGGTTGAGATAGCGTGCAACACCTTGGCGCGCGGCATGTCGCGTGCGGCTTCAGCCAGCATCAACAACGGTGACTGCATCGAGCGCAGGGTCCAGAAGTAGTTCACGAACGAAGGGTCGCCACAGTGCTTGAGATAACCCGCGCTCAAGGTCTCCCAACTGGCGCGACTGCGCAGCACGTCAGCCAGGCTCAGGCGGTCTTGCGCCAACGCATCGAGCAATTGCTCACCTTGGGCGACAGTGGGTGGGTCGGGATGATGTAAAAACCGGTACAGATTGGCCAGCTCGGGGGCGATGTCCTGGTGGTCAGTTTTACCCGCAGGGCGGCCTTGCCACGCCTCTTCCAGAAAAACTTCTTTGATGTACACCACGTTGGGCGGAATGTCGTAATTGCGGCGGCTGTACGCCGTGCGCTGCCCACCGATGAACAGCACTGAAAAGGTCACGTCGGGCAAACCCAACAACATCTGATGAATCCAGCTTGAGACCCCGCCGCGCACATACGGCCAAGTGCCTTCAAGCAGCAAGCAGACATCCGCCATGGGCGTTTCGTTTTGAGAGGGGTTCATAACCAGCACCTGGCCAAATCGGCAAACGGGGGACGACGCAACACGTCGGCGGGCAACGCGGCCAGCAGCGGGGGAATTTGTTGGTAGTGCCCGGCCCTGAAAGCAATTTCGGCGTGAAAAGGAATCAACAAGGTGGCATCGATCCCTGCTTTTTCAGCCGCATCCAGGTGGGCCTGCGCAGGGGTCAGCAAGTCCATTTCCAGCGCGATACGCCCCGCCAGCAGATGCAACTCGCCCCCCTCACCTTCGCGCAAACCCTGTTCGGCGTGCTCGCAGGCTTGGCGCAATACGTGCTCCAGCACACTGCCCTGTGCCAGCCCCAGATACGCCAGTTCCCAATACCAGCGCGCCAGCGTGGCGTGCAAGGCGCCAGTCGCGGGAGGTTTGGCGCCAGCTAACTGTTTGAGGTCGGCCTGAATCCGCTGGTTGATGTCGTTTTCCTGCTTGTCGAGCATCGAGTACGCCAACAAGCGCACATCATCGCTGGGATCGGCCAGCGCCAATTTGAGCATTGGAATGGCCTCTTTACCCGGCATCCGCCGCGTGGTCAGCAAGGCGGACAGCCGCAGGTCCGGGTCCGGTGCATGGCGCAGTACATCCTGTAGCCCGCCGTCGCGAAAAATCGGCGAATGCAGCGGCTGCGAGCGAAACGGCAGCTTCGGGATACCCAACGCCTGCCACGCTTGCTGATCACGCGGGCGCGGCAAGTACAGCGCCGGGAATATCACACAGGCGACGCCCAGCGCCCCGATCACCGGGATAAAAAACACCAGTGAAAACAGAAACAACGGGCTCCAGGGCAATGGGCTGCGATAGCGCGCCGGTAACAGCATCCACACCCCGGCACACAGCAGACCGCTGGCCGTTGCGTGCACCAGCGTATACAACGCAAACGCCTGCCCCGCCGGCAAGTCAAGCCACAGGCTGGACCAGCCGCTGGCCTCCAGTATTACGCCAAGGCTAAATAGCCATTTGCTGATCATTCAGACCACACTCGTTGAACAGGAAATTACGCAAACCGCCACGCTCGCTGACAGGCGTCAGGGTGTACGGCAACACGCGCACGCCCAGACTGTGCAGGGTGTGCTCTTGACCAAAGTGTTCATGCACCAACGTGCCCAGGCGGCTCAGATAGCCTTGCGCACCGTCGCTGCTGGTCAACGGCAGCAACACCAGCAACCCCTCGTGATCGCGCTGATTACGCACGCTCAATTGCAGGTCAAGCCCGCGCTGGCTGCGCTCGAACAGCCCGAGCAGTTCAGGATTGGGTTCGCTCCATTCGAAAAAGTACAAACAGGCCGACAGGTCATGCTGTTGCACATCGATCAAGGAACGTTTGAGTTGCTGCGCGAAATGCTGCGCATCGGCATCGGGCAGTTTCAAGCTGTGCGCATCACTGCTCAACAAATCGGCAATGTGCCCTGCCAAAAGCGCCAACAGGCTGAGCGTGCGCTCCTGAAACGCAAAGAACGGCATTTGGCGCACCGCCAAAATAGCCAGCAGCCGACCTTCGGTGTCCATCAGCGGCACACACACCTGCAACGAGGAGAACTCACTCTGCTCACCGTTATCGGTGAGGTTGCTGCGCACGCTGACCAACTCGTTGCGCGCCAGGCATAACGTGATCAACGGGTCATGGATCGGCAAGTGCCCCATCACCCCCAGGGTCGCCAGCGGCTGGTCGATGACCAAACGTTGCGCGTCAACCCGATACAGGCCCGCCACGCGCAACGAACCGTACTGCCCCGCGATTGCCAGGATCGGCTCGGCCATGGCCGTCAACGGGTCGTGCGTGCCTTGCAAGCTGCGCAGGCGTTCACGCAGGCCCAGCAGCGAACTGCGCAGGCTTTGATCGCTACCCGCCACGCGCTGTTCCAGACGGTCATGGGACACGCGCAGCACCTGATGATGGCGAGTGAACTCGTCGAGTCGGTATTGCCGGTAATTGTTGGCCATTTGCAAGCGTTGCAGGCGCCGGTCCCACAAGTCGCGCACCTCGCCCACTACCATCGTGCACACCAGAATGCCGACAATGAATGACGGCGAAATGTCAGCGTATACCGGCCAGCCTTGTTGGCGCAGGACAAAAAACGTCATCACCACCAAACACGCGCTGACCAGCCCGCGCACAAAGCCATAGCGCACACCGATCAGCAGCGGCGCGAGCAACGGCCAGGGAAAATCGCCGCGCAATTGCAGCGGGTCATCAGGCGTCAGCCACAGGCCAAGGCCAAGGGCCAGCGCACTGACCAGCACGGTTTCGATCCACGAGGCCGGACCCTTGGCCCGGGGCGCCAGGCTGAAATCCATATGAGGGGAATTCATCATCGTTACTCGACCCGCAGGCCACCGACCAGTTTGTTCAGCACTTTCTGTGCTGAACCGGCCAGGCTTTCACGCGACCAACCCGCACGCGCGCCGCTTTTGCTCCACAGCACACGGCCGGTGGCGGGTTCGATCACGCGCAGGCTGATGCCCACCGCTGGCTCGCCATCCAGACCGTTCTTGTACTGCCACTCCTCGACGCTGCCCGCGACCACATAATCGAGTTTTTGCTGACGCGCCCATTCCAGCGCGCTGTTCAACCGCTCATTGTCATCCAGCAACGCCTGTTCGCCCTGCACGCTGGCCGGGTACACCTGAGGCTGCAAGCCTTTGCTGCTCAATACGCTGAGCAGGATTTGCTCGCTGCGCTCCCCGGCTTGCGGGGTTTGCGAATAGTTGACTAACGGCACGATGCCCCACTGCGCATCGCGTGAAAGTGCCGGGCTGGTTTTGCCGGTGAAGCTGCTGCACCCGGCCATGAGCATCACACTCAGCACCAGCGTCAGGTTACGGATTGCTTGCATAGTGTTTCTCCACGTATTCGTTGTCATTGATTGTTCAGCGTCCAAAACGCAAGCCGTAGCTCACGCCCAGCGTGCCGCCCGCCCCCGCGCCACCTTGCGGTGAGGACTGGTATCCGACTTTGAGTGCCAACTCGTCATCGCCCAACAGCACCATGCCGATCCCGGTGTCGATGCCGTAATTGAAGGTTTTATCGACCCACTGCCAACCGGCCGTCACGTCCACCAGCCAGGTGTATTGCGGTTGGGTGCGGTTCAGTGCGCCCGGCATGCCACGCCGCCACGAACTGCCCACATACACTTGGCCATAGCGCGCCTGCAGCAAATCGCTGGCGGTCAGCGGCGCTGTCACATCGACAGCCTGAGCACCGATCACCCGGCCATCGTCATCCTCGACCGGCTCTTGCTCATAAACCGGTTTGAGGAAGGCATTGAGGTCATTCAGCTCGCCGCTTTTAAGGGCGTTGCGTTGATAATCGGCGCCCGCGCGCACCACCCAGTTCGGCCCTTCAAACTCAAGGGTGTGGGCGAACTCAAGCTTGGCTTCCTGCCCCGACCCCAGCGCATCGCCCGCACGGGTCGAGAAGCGGTTGTGCGACAGTGTCCAGCTCAATTGGTCACGGGCCGAAAAGCCGTGCTGGCCTTTGAGCCAAACGCCATCATGCTGGCCCAGTGCGCGCATCAGCCCGGTGTCGTCACTCTGACGATGCCAGTCGACGCCGGTTTCGATCTCATCGGTGGCACTCAACTGCCAGGCACGGCTCAAGCCCAACCCGTTACGGTTGTGGTCCTTGCGGGTGCTGATGTCGGCAATCAGGCTGTAGCGCCCGTTATCGAGTTGGCGTTGCAAGTTCAGCAACGCATTACGTTCCTGACCCAATTCACCGTCGCGCAACTGATCGCTGTTGTAGCGTCCCTGACCGAGCACCAGGCTGGCGTACCAGTCGTCATTGAGGTGGCGCGCAACCGTCAGTTGCGGCCCCGACACGTCCAGCCCGCCGAAATCCTTGCCCTCCCACGCCAACTGAATGCCCTGCGGCGTGCGGTCGAGCATTTCAACGGCCTGACGGCGCAACTGCTCGCCAATCACCGCGGGTTGTTGATCGCCCAGCGCCGACAGGCTCACGCCCAAGGCACGAGCGCCCTGGCCCAATTGGCTGAGGGCTTCGACCTGCTGCGCCGGGTCCAGCTCGCCGCTGGCCAGCAGTTGCTTGAGCATGTCGCGATTGCGGTCACGCAGCGCTTGTTGGATCAACTCAAAACGGTCGACCTTCAAGCCTTGGCTACGGGCCCAGGCCAGCCAGTCGTTTTTCTGCGCGCCTTGATTGGTTTCGTCCAGGCGCGCCAGCAGGCGTTCGAACCACAGCTGCAACATGGCTGGCGAACCGTCTTGCCACTGCAAAGCCTGACTTTGTGCCAGCCGTGATGAATAGCTGCTGGCCAACAGCCGTAGCCACATCGCGTAACGCTGGGAAGATTCCACGCCCGGTTGCAGGTCGGCGGTGCGCGTCAGCTTCAGGCGCAACCGCTGAGCCGCTTCCAGTGAACCTGCGGCCTCCAGCGCATCGGCATACCCGGCTTGCACCAGCCAGTCCTGCGGGTTGGCTTTGAGGTACAGGCGGTACCAAGCCAGCGACTCGCGGGTACGCCCGACCATCTGGCTGGCACTGGCAAACGGCAACCACAGCAGGTTGTCGTTGCGCGCCCGGGCCCGCCACTGTTGCAGCAACGGCGCCATATCAGCCGTGCGCCCCTGATCGATGTACAGCCACAACAGGCGCTCACGAAACAGGTTGTCATCGTTGTAGCGCGCCAGCCCTTGTTTGAGCAGGCGTTCGGCATCAGCGAAGCGTTTTTCATGCACGGCCAGCCCGGCCCGGGCGGCCAGCACCTGTTCTTGAGCATCAGCCTTGGGCCATGCCTTGGCGCTGTCGAGTAACGCACTGACTTGCGCCCAATCCTGTAGCGCTTGCGCCACCTGCAAAGCCACGACCAGTCGTTGCGGGTTGTGGGTGGTGTGCCAACTGGCAACCATCAAGGCCAGCGCCTTGACCGGGTCACGCTTGAGGTACAGGTTGGCCAATTGCTCTTCTTCGCCGTAGCTCAACGAGCCTTTGATCGCCAACAGCCTTTCGAGTGCGGGCTGCAAGTCATCGTCGCGCTCAAGCTCCCAGGCCAAGGCGGCGCGCAGGTCCCAATACTCGGCGTCATCGATGTGTTGATTGTCGATGTCCAGCACCTGCCATGCCCCTTGGTTGTCAAAGAACCTCAAGTGGGTACTGGCCCAGTCCACGCGCTCGGCGACGGTGATTGGAAAGTGCCGCGCCATGTCTTGCATGACCTGCGTCTTGGCCGGGTATTGTTCGGTGTTCTCCAGGTTTTGACTCAGACGCATCCAGGCCAGACGTTGCTTGGGGTATTTTTGCAAACTCGCCCGCAACACCGCTTCGGCCAATTGCGGCGTACCGCGCTGCTCGTGAGCGAACACCAGCGCATCCAGTTCGCCATCGCTGAGGCGGCGCGTCTCCAGCAGGCGGGTGAGCAATGGAATACCGTGATCGAAATCAAACAGCTGAATCGACAAACGCCACGCATGCTCATACGCCGTGGGGTCGTCTTGCAGTTCGAGATAGGCCATCCAATAGTCCAGCGCCTGGTAGGTGTCACCCTTCCACTCGCCAAGCTGGGCCATCTGCGCCAAAAACGCCGCATCGCCGGTTTCGCTCTGCAATAACTCCTGGCCCACCGCCCAAGCACCCTCCTGATCACCAAAGGCCAGGCGTAATTTGAACTCTTTGCGCAGCGCTTCACGATTGCCCGGTTGCAGGGTGCGCCACTGCTGGATCAGAGTTTCTGCCTCGTGCAGCTGGTCGTGGGCGATGGCGGTTTCGACGCCGTGCTCCAGCCATTGCGGGTCGCTTTGCGGGTCGTTGAGTAGCGCCACGGCCTTGCTCAGCAACACTGCCGCTTCGCCGCCCCGATCCGCCGCAATCAGGGCATCAAAGGCTTGGCGCACGTAGCGCTTATGCTGCTCGGGCGCGCTACTGGCCGCTGCCAGTTGCAGGTACAGGTCCGCCGCCCGCCCAGGTTGCTCGCCTGCCATCGACCACTGCGCAGCAGCGCTGAGCCACTTAAGGCGTTGCTCAGGGTCGCGACTGGCCAGCTCGGCATAACACTGGCCCGCCAACGCCGGGGCTTGCAGCACTAATAGCAAGTCGGCCATGCGCTCCAGTGCAGGCACCGGCAATTGACTGCGGTCCAGCAGGCTCAAGCGCTCGACCAACGCCGTGCGCGCGGCCTGATCACCGCCTTGGGGCAAGTCCAGCGCATCGAGGTGCAATGCATAGAGCTGCGCGACGGTCGTATTGGGGTGCGGCCACTGGTTGAGGTGTTTGCGTGCCCTGGGGTAATCGCCCAGGGTCATCAGCAAGTCCAGCAGCTTGATGCGCAACGCGTCGTCTTGCGGGTGCGCGGTGAGCAGCAGCTCAGCGTAGTTGGCAGAGACCTCATCCGGTTGGCGTTCGTCGGGACGGAACACGCTTTCCTGTTGGAAGGCCATCCACAACAAGCCACCCACGGCTGTGGCGACCACACCCAATGCCCACGGGTTGAGCAGCCGGGTTTTCTTAATGGCAGAGGAGCTGGGCATCACTCACCTGCTTGATTGGCAATTGGAACACCCACAGGCCGTTATCCGCACGAGCGGTAAAACGCTGCCCTTTGACATCAACGCTGCATGGCCCTGCCGCGCGTACTGAAAACTGGATGTCGAATTCACCGGCAAACGAAAAGCTCACCCGCCGATCATCCCGATAACGCCACTGTTGTAATGGCACGTTGGCCTCCTCCAGCGCCGGACGCGGGTCGCGCTCAGGGCGCAAGGCGAGTAGCGCGTGGTCGCTGCTCAAATGCACATAACGCCCTTCGGGCAGATCGCGCACACCGGCCACCCCTTGCGAGCGGGTCAAATCAGGCCAGCCCATCTGCGGGTCGATGCGCAAGGTGCGCAATGCATTCAGGCCACGCACTTGCCAGTCACCGCTGGCCGTGCGTGCAAGGCTCGACTCATATAAACCGCGCACCCGTGGCAGGTAATCACTCATCCACAACGAGATTGGCTGCTGCTTGATCATGAAGGCATAGATGTCGTCCATGACCTTGATCGAAGCCTGCTTGGTGCCGGAGTAAAAGTGGTAGTAGAGGTGCAGCCCGCGCATACGACGCGGGCTGTTGGTCAGTTCGAAGGTATCGATGACATCGCGAAAGCCGTAGAACGGCCCCTTCCACAGGTTGGTGTACATGTTTTCGTTAATGATCGGCGCGTAGATCTGCAAGCCGCCCGAGGTGGGGCGCAGCAGCGGCGACAGGCCCGTCAGCGACGGGTTGGCATGCGTGATGACCGTGGTGCCGCCATTCACGTTCTGCAAACCCGCGTCATAGGCGTACTGAATAGTTGCCTCGTCTGGCAACGCATCCCCCGGCCAGAAAATCATCTTTACCGGCTTTTGCGGCGTGCTCAGGTGATTGTTGATGTAATCGCGGGACCCAAACACTTCACGCCGGAAGTCGATCTTGTTGTAGCCGGGGATTTTCATGTTCAGGCCGTATTGCGGATCGAATCCCTCCTCTTTCATGGACTTTTCAGGCTGCATGAAGAACGGGTGGCTGAAGGTATGAGTGGCGACTTCGACCTTGGGGTCGGCGAAGATCGTCCGCGCAATAGGCTCCAGCTCCTTGGCCAGAAACGGGAACATGCCGCGCGGCGAAATCTCGCCCTCGATGATCGAGACTGAGGTCAGGAAGGGATACGGTTTGATAAACAGGTCCAACACCGACTGACCCGCGTAAGGCGTACCGCGAATCTCCGCCCGGGACGGAAAACCATCACCGTCAATGTGTACCGTGGCGATGCGCCGACCGTTCTCGGTGGTGGTGTCCGGGTGCGGTTGCAGCGGCAAGCGCAAGGCCCGCTGCACGAAGGTGAACGGGTCAATGATCCAGCGACTGGCCTCACCGTTGGTCTCAATCAAGTAAGGTGCCAGGGCGATACCGCCCCACGCGCCGATGGCGACAGGTGCGAATGAGTTACCTTTTTCGTCGGCCAGTAGCAAGCCGGGCCGAGGGCCGTCCGGCAAAACTGACAGGGGGGTGAGCTCACGCGAGCGCAGCACCAGCGGGGCTTCAAAACTGCCAATCAAATGCGGGTCATGGCTCAGCAGTTTTAAGGCGCCCGGGCCACTGAACGTGCCCTGCTGCAAGCCCAGACGCTTGAGCAGCACCGTGTTCTCAATCGGCATACCGGCCAAAAACACCAGCGGCACTTGCTCATCCAAGCGTTGGTTGATCCAGGCATTGAAGTGCTGCGAATCCTGCGGCGGCCCGGTGTTCATCCAGCTCACTACGCCTGCGTATAAACCGCTGAAGCGATGCATGGGCAGCGGTTGATCCACCGCAAAATAATCAATCCGGTAGCCGAGGTATTCGAGCAGACCGCCGAGCATGACGTGGCCCGCGTTGGTGGTCAGGTCCCCTTCACGCGGGTCAAACAACAGGGCGATGCGCCGCGGCTGCACCTCGACCGTACTGACGCCCAGGTAATCGAGGTCCGGCGTGGTGACAAAGGGGATGAAGCCTTCCTGACGCAGTTGCCGGGCCAGCTTCCTGGCCTGCTCTCGCTGGCTGGGCGGGAGATAGTCAATGGCGACCAGCGGGATGCCCTTTTCACGCAAGGGCTTTAAATGGATGTCGAGCCATTCACGGTCAGCTTCGGGCACCGGACGATAACGCTTGGCGCCTGCATCCCAACCGGCATGGATCGACTCGACCGCCACGGCCGCGGCAACACCGTCCAACTGCGGCAGCACTTCAAAGCCGCGATTGAAAAACAGTTTCAGGGCCGGCTCGCGGGTGTGAAGCTCGCGCAGAAAGCTGGCCAGGGCCGTTTGTTGGCTCGGCCACTCGGAGGGCGGCAGCAGTTGGAAACTGTCCAGCGTGTCGAGAAACAACCCGGCATAGCCTTGGGCTTGTAACGCATGGGCGCGCTTGAACAGGTGATCGCGCCATTGCGGCGAGGTCAAATCCATGACTTGGCTGTTCCAGGCTTTGTTGCGCTTTGAACTGGCGCCTTGATCCAGCCCCAACTCAATCAGCGTGGCACGGTCGCCGTCAAACTCCCCGACGGAGAGATACGCAAACGGTTGACTGCCCAGTAGTCGAATACGGGCGACGTCGGCGGTGGACAGGTGGCCCGATTCAACCACCGCCCAATCAAACTGAGCGAGTTCCTGAAGCGGCGGATTATCGGCGTACCAGAACGCAACGCTCTCAGGCGCCGCTTGCGCAGCATGGCTGGCCGTTGCCCCGACCGAGAGTGACAACGCGGCAAACAGACGCAAAGCGACAGTCAACGCACGCCTCCTGCGAAACTTGAACTCCATAAATAATGTTTGACCTTAATGACCGAGTACAAAGCGGTTATTGCAGTGCTGACACGATTGGAGTCCTTGCAGAATGCGTTTGATCAGCCGTTAAACGACCTGGCCACCCACCCTCACGTGGCCTTTACTGATCCTGCGGCTCAATTCAATCGGCCACAGCACTGCGCACCAATTGCGGGCAAGCCTATGGATCCATGCCTGCACCGTCCAATTTGATTTTTTATCTCGGCAAGCAATAAGCGGCGGTTTTTTGACGACCCAACACTGACTTACAAGACAGAATCGTAAGCGCTGGAAAAATGACACACCTTTAAGAGGCCCGATATAGAGCATCCGGGTGACATCGGTACGCTTTTCTTGAACAACCTGGCTGCACGCGTCGCTGAATGCAGACGACATCAGAGGTTGGCGAGTGAACCAAGACCGAGCGGGAGGCCGGGTCAAATCGCAGGCACAAAAAAAGCGACCCTGAGGTCGCTTTCTTTGTAGCTACAGAGAGTTCAAGGGCTCTGTAGCAAATATGGCGCAGCGGACGGGACTCGAACCCGCGACCCCCGGCGTGACAGGCCGGTATTCTAACCGACTGAACTACCGCTGCGTATCGCTCGGACTTGCGTCCGTTTGAAACTTTGAAACCGTTGACTGAAAGCTTCGGTGCTTTTCAATCGCAAACCAGGCAAGCCTGATTTGTACAAATATGGCGCAGCGGACGGGACTCGAACCCGCGACCCCCGGCGTGACAGGCCGGTATTCTAACCGACTGAACTACCGCTGCGCGTCGGTTGGTGGTTCTTTTCAGAACGACCTTCCCTTGCGGGAAACTCAAGAAGTGGTGGGTGATGACGGGATCGAACCGCCGACCCTCTGCTTGTAAGGCAGATGCTCTCCCAGCTGAGCTAATCACCCTTTGCTTCGTTGAGGCCGCGAAATTTACGCATCTATCGAAGCTAAGTCAAGGACAAGATTGAACTTTTTTTTAAAAAAGCTAAAACCGATAAACCTCGACTATTACCCACGACAGCTACGCCCTACGCTTCGTAGACCATTTTCTTGCTCATGCCGCCGTCAACCACAAATTCCTGCCCCGTCACAAAACCGGCATTGCGCGACAACAACCACGCCACCATCGACGCCACATCTTCGACAGTGCCGACACGCCCTGTCGGATGTTGGGTGTGGTCGGCGTCGGTGAGCGGCTGCGCACGACGCACCGAGGGGTCGCGAGCATCAATCCAGCCGGGGCTGACCGCATTGACCCGGATCTCCGGCCCAAGGCTGATGGCCAACGCATGCGTCAACGCCAACAGCCCGCCTTTACTCGCCACGTAAGCCTCGGTATCGGGCTCGGATTGGCGGGCGCGGGTTGAAGCCAGGTTGACGATGGCACCGCAGTGCGCACGCAAGTAAGGCGCACAATGCTTGGCCAACAGCATCGGCCCGGTCAGGTTGACCGCCAACACCCGGTTCCAGTGCTCAAGGTCGAGACTTTCGAGGGTCATGTTGTACGGATCGGCAATGGCAGCATTGCTCACCAGTGCATCCAGACGGCCAAACTGCCCAAGCACTTGAGCCACGCACTGGATAACGTCCGACTCAAGCGCCACATCCATCGCCACAAACCAGGCATTTTCGCCCAGCACCTTGGCCACTTTGGAGCCGCGCACACGGTCAATGTCAGTCAGCACCACTTGCCAGCCTTCACTCACCAGCCACGCGGCAATGCCCAGGCCAATACCGCGCGCTGCGCCGGTCACCAGCGCTACACGCCCGTTACCGGCCGCGTGCGCTTCTAGAATCAGGTCGGTCACAGTGCGGCGAGACCTCGCGCCAGATCGGCTTGCAGGTCGGAGACGTCTTCCAGGCCAACGGCTATGCGGATCAAGCTGTCACGAATACCCGCTGCTTCACGCTCCTGCGGCGCCAGGCGACCATGGGACGTGGTGGCCGGGTGGGTAATGGTGGTTTTGCTGTCGCCCAGGTTGGCGGTGATCGAAATCAGGCGTGTGGCGTCGATAAAGCGCCAGGCGCCCTCTTTGCCACCTTTGACTTCAAAACTGACCACGGCACCAAAACCACGCTGCTGACGCTGAGCCAGTGCGTGTTGCGGGTGACTCTTGAGGCCCGCGTAATGCACTTTTTCGATGCCGTCTTGCTGCTCCAGCCACTCGGCCAGGGCCAACGCACTGGCGCAATGAGCACGCATACGCAAGTTGAGGGTTTCCAGACCCTTGAGGAAAATCCACGCATTGAAGGGGCTCAAGGTCGGCCCGGCCGTGCGTAAAAAACCGACCACTTCTTTCATCTGCTCGCTGCGCCCTGCAACAACACCCCCCATGCAACGACCTTGGCCGTCGATGAACTTGGTCGCTGAATGCACCACGATGTCGGCGCCCAGTTTGAGCGGCTGTTGCAGTGCCGGCGTGCAGAAACAGTTATCTACTACCAGCATCGCGCCTTTGGCATGGGCCACTTCGGCCAGGGCCGCAATGTCGACCAGCTCGGCCAGCGGGTTGGAAGGCGATTCTACGAACAGCAATTTGGTATTGGGTTTGATGGCGGCGTCCCAGCCCGACAACTCGGCCAGCGGCACATAGTCGACCTGCACACCAAAGCGCTTGAAATACTTTTCGAACAGACTGATGGTCGAACCAAAGACGCTGCGCGAGACCAGAATGTGGTCACCGGCGCTGCACAGGCTCATCACTACCGACAAAATAGCGGCCATGCCCGTGGCCGTGGCCACTGCTTGCTCGGCACCTTCGAGTGCAGCAAGGCGCTCTTCAAAGGCGCGCACCGTCGGGTTGGTGTAACGCGAGTAAACGTTGCCTGCTGCCTCGCCCGAGAACCGCGCAGCCGCATCAGCAGCCGTACGGAACACGTAGCTGGAGGTCAGGAACATGGCGTCACCGTGTTCGCCCTCAGGTGTGCGGTGCTGACCCGCACGCACCGCCAAGGTGTCGAACGCTACGCCCTCAAGGTCGCTATCCAGCCGACCGGCATCCCAATCCTGACTCATACTGACCACTCCTTGCTGTATATCGCACCAATGCAAACCGGCCCATCAGGGCCGGTTCGGTGAAGCCTTAGTTGTTGTAGATGCCGATGGTGGCGCCCACACCTTGCGCTATCACCTTGGAGGCATCGTTGCGTGCACGCTCGATACGCTCCAGGTAGTTGTCATCGATGTCGCCGGTCACGTACTTGCCGTCAAAGACCGCACAATCGAACTTCTCGATCTTGATTTTGCCGCCGCCGACCGCGTCGATCAGGTCTGGCAAGTCTTGATAAATCAGCCAGTCTGCGCCGATCAGGTCGGCAACGTCCTGGGTGCTGCGATTGTGTGCAATCAACTCGTGGGCGCTTGGCATGTCAATGCCGTACACGTTGGGGTAACGCACCGCCGGCGCCGCCGAGCAGAAGTAAACGTTCTTGGCACCCGCTTCGCGCGCCATCTGGATGATCTGCTTGCAGGTGGTGCCACGCACGATCGAATCGTCGACCAGCATCACGTTCTTGCCACGAAATTCAAGCTCGATGGCGTTGAGTTTCTGGCGCACGGATTTTTTGCGTGCAGCCTGGCCCGGCATGATGAAGGTACGGCCGATGTAACGGTTTTTGACAAAGCCTTCGCGGAACTTGACGCCCAAATGGTTCGCCAGCTCCAGTGCAGCGGTACGGCTGGTGTCTGGAATCGGGATGACCACGTCGATGTCGTGCTCTGGGCGTTCACGCAGGATTTTCTCGGCCAGCTTCTCACCCATGCGCAGGCGTGCCTTGTACACCGACACGCCGTCGATGATCGAGTCCGGGCGCGCCAGGTACACGTGTTCAAAGATACACGGCGTAAGTTGCGGGTTAGCCGCGCACTGACGGGTATGCAATTTGCCATCTTCGGTGATGTACACCGCTTCGCCCGGCGCGAGGTCGCGGATCAGGGTAAAGCCGAGCACGTCCAGGGACACGCTTTCGGAAGCGATCATGTACTCGACGCCTTCGTCGGTGTGACGCTGACCGAACACGATCGGACGGATGCCGTTAGGGTCACGGAAACCGACGATGCCATAACCGGTGATCATCGCAACCACGGCATAGCCACCGCGGCAGCGATTGTGCACGTCGGTGACAGCCGCGAAGACGTCTTCTTCGGTGGGCTGCAACTTGCCGCGCTGGGCCAGTTCGTGTGCAAACACGTTGAGCAGCACTTCCGAATCGGAGTTGGTGTTGACGTGGCGCAAGTCAGATTCGTAGATCTCCTTGGCCAGTTGCTCAACGTTGGTCAGGTTACCGTTATGCGCCAGGGTGATGCCGTAAGGCGAGTTGACATAAAACGGTTGAGCTTCAGCTGAAGTCGAGCTGCCTGCGGTTGGATAGCGCACGTGGCCAATGCCCACGCTGCCGACCAGACGCTGCATGTGACGCTGATGAAACACGTCACGTACCAGCCCGTTGTCCTTGCGCAGAAATAACCGGCCGTTATGGCTGGTTACAATACCGGCAGCATCCTGGCCGCGGTGCTGGAGGACGGTTAGCGCGTCATACAGCGCCTGATTGACGTTCGACTTACCGACGATACCGACGATGCCACACATGCGACGCAACCCCTACTTTATGGATCTGAACTGAACATCACTCACTTGGGCTGGATAGCCGGCAAGAGATGCTCCTTGAACGGAATATCAGCGGGTACGCTGATACCGCTGGCGAGCCACTGACTGCTCAATCCCAAAATGAGATTTTTTGACCAGTCGGCAACCAATAGAAATTGTGGCAAGAGCCGTGACTCTTGCCACCACGAGTCCTGCTGTACCGGCCCCAGGCTTAACAACCCGACTGCCACGACCACCAGCAATGCGCCACGCGCTGCGCCGAAGGCCATGCCAAGGAACCGGTCGGTCCCGGACAACCCGGTGACGCGAATCAGTTCGCCGATAAGAAAATTGATCATTGCGCCGACCAGCAAGGTGGCGACAAACATGATGGTGCACCCGACGATGACGCGGGCGGAAGGTGTTTCGATGTATCCGCTGAGATATTCCGACAGCGAACCACCGAACATCCAGGCGACGACCCCGGCAATGATCCAGGTGCACAGCGACAACGCCTCTTTAACGAAGCCGCGCTTCAAACTGATCAGTGCGGAAATGGCAATCGTTGCAACGATTGCCCAGTCAACCCAAGTAAATGGCACAGTGCAGCCTACGGACAGATAAGGCGGCGCATTTTAGCAGAGCGCCGCCGCTCAGGTAAGGCGATTTAGCGGTGCATTCGCGATCCGATGAAACCTTTTTTCACGCTTAGCCACGTTCCGGCTGGAAGCGAACCACAAAACCTTTGAGGTTTTGCTGTTTACCCAGCAAATCCCGCAGGCGATCGGCTTCTGCACGCTCAAGCAGCGGCCCCACAAACACCCGGTTCATTCCACCTGACGTGCGAACGTAAGCGTTATAACCTTGATTTCGAAGGGTTTTTTGCAGGTTATCAGCGCTCGCCCGATTGGACAGGCTGACCAATTGCACGGACCAACTGATAGGCAAGCCATTGGCATCGATGCGTTTTTGCGTGGTGTCCAGCTTGGCGGGGGCCTGAGCCACCGTCTGGGCCGGAGTGACCGCAGGCGCTTTTGGCGCCGGGGCCGGCGGTTTTGCGACTGCCGGAGTCACCGGGACAGGCGTCGGAGCGGGCGGGGTTGCAACCACTTCCTCAACAGGCATCGGCTCTTGGGCAATCACCTGCGGCTGTGGCACAGCGACCGGTTCGACCTGAACCTGCGGCAGCACCGGCACCTGAGGCGCGGTGGGCGCATCGACCTGAATCTGGCGCTGCTCGTCCTGACGCGAAAACAGCATCGGTAAAAAGATCACCGCCAATGCCACCAGCACCAGCGCGCCCACCATGCGTTGCTTGTATGCCTTATCCAGCAAAGCCATGTGCTGCCTCCTGCGTCGCATGCCGCTCCAGCCACTCAAGGGCTTCGGCGACACAATAGAAAGAACCGAACAACAGAATTTCATCGGCCGGGGATGCCCGTTCGCATTGAGCTTGCAACGCAGCAATGACGCTGTCATGGGCGGTTACGGATGCACCGTGACGCTGCAATGCGGCCTGGACTTGCATCACGGGCCGCGTGCGACTTGTATCAAGCGGTGCAACCGCCCAATGCTCGATCGGTGCGGTGAATTGCGACACTACGCCATCCAGGTCCTTGTCGGCCAGCAAACCAAACACCGCGAAGCGCTTGCCGGTTATGGGACGCTGAGCCAGACGCTGCACCAAATAGTGCGCCGCATGGGGGTTGTGACCCACATCCAGCAGCACATTCAAGGTTTTACCGTGCCAATTAAACTGGCGACGATCAAGCCGCCCGGTCACACGCGTGGCTTTGAGTGCCTGAACAATACGCTCCGGCTGCCAGGGCAAATCCATCAGCGCGTAGGCTTGCACGGCCAGCGCTGCGTTTTCCATCGGCAAATCCAGAAGCGGCAGATCACGCAACTCGACAACCCCGCCCTGCCCGTTCAGACCGCGCCAATGCCAGACCTGATCGGTGGTGGCCAGGTCGAAGTCACGACCGCGCACAAACAGCGGGCAACCCAGCTCATTGGCTTTGTCCAGTAATGTGTGCGGGGGATTGAGGTCACCACACAGCGCGGGCCTGCCCGGCCGAAATATGCCGGCCTTTTCAAACGCCACGGATTCGCGGGTGTTACCCAGGTATTCGACATGGTCGACACCAATACTGGTGACCAGCGCCAGATCAGCATCCACCAGATTGACGGTATCCAGTCGCCCGCCTAGCCCGACTTCCAGCACCACCGCATCAAGCGCGGCACGCTCAAACAGCCACAAAGCGGCCAGCGTGCCCACCTCAAAGTAGGTCAGGGAAATCTCGCGACGGCCTGCTTCAACGGCCGCAAAGGCCTCGCACAGCAGTTCATCTGACGCTTCAACGCCGCAGATTTGCACGCGCTCGTTGTAGCGCAACAGGTGTGGGGAGCTGTAAACCCCGACGTTAAGCCCTTGCGCCTGGAGTAATGAGGCCACAAACGCACAGGTCGAGCCTTTGCCGTTGGTGCCGGTCACCGTTATCACCCGAGGCGCAGGCTTGAGTAGCCCCATGCGGCTCGCTACCTCTCGCGAGCGCTCCAGGCCCATGTCGATGGCCGATGGATGCAACTGTTCAAGATAGGCGAGCCACTCGCCAAGGGTGCGCTGGGTCATAGATTCGCTGGAGCCGGAGGTACAACGATGGTTTCAACAGGCGGTGCCACGAACACAGGCGTTGGCAGGCCCATCATTTGTGCAAGCAGGTTGCCCAGGCGTGGGCGCAGCTCCTGACGCGAAATGATCAGGTCGATTGCGCCGTGCTCCAGCAGGAACTCGCTGCGCTGGAAGCCTTCTGGCAACTTTTCACGCACGGTTTGCTCAATCACACGCGGACCGGCAAAACCGATCAGCGCTTTAGGCTCGGCAACAATCACATCACCCAACATCGCCAGACTGGCCGAAACACCACCGTAAACCGGGTCAGTGAGCACCGAGATAAACGGAATGCCTTCTTCGCGCAGACGCGCCAATACCGCCGAGGTCTTGGCCATTTGCATCAGGGAGATCAACGCTTCTTGCATGCGCGCACCGCCGGAGGCGGCGAAGCAAATCATCGGGCAACGGTTTTCCAGTGCGTAGTTGGCCGCACGGACAAAACGCTCGCCCACGATGGCGCCCATCGAGCCGCCCATAAACGAGAACTCAAACGCTGACACCACAACCGGCATGCCCAACAGCGTGCCGCTCATGGAAATCAGCGCGTCTTTCTCGCCCGTTTGTTTCTGCGCACCGACCAGGCGGTCCTTGTACTTTTTGCTGTCACGGAACTTAAGGCGGTCAACCGGCTCCAGGTCTGCACCCAGCTCGGCACGGCCTTCGGCATCCAGGAAGATATCAATGCGCGCACGTGCGCCAATGCGCATGTGGTGATTGCATTTAGGGCAAACGTCCAGGGTTTTTTCCAGCTCTGGGCGATAAAGCACTGCATCGCAGGACGGGCATTTGTGCCACAGGCCTTCAGGTACCGAACTCTTTTTGACTTCGGAACGCATGATCGAAGGAATCAGCTTGTCTACCAACCAGTTGCTCATGCTTTTTTTCTCCAGTACCGGCGACCCGAACGCTGGGTTCAGGCCCCGTGTATGCCCTTGAGCTAATTCATTAGGTGTGTGGCGATGGTTGCAAACCCCTGCGGTCGGCACTCGGCAAACCAGCATCGACCTTGCAACCCTCAGCCTTCCCGACAACACACTACAGAGCGGCTGCCACTTTAATTTCTGCCCGTCTAACCACCGGGCCCGTCTGCTTTACAGCAGCGGTAATGATGGACGGTGGCAGACAGCCAGCCGTCACATCGTGCATCAGGCTGTTGCGCGAACAACCTGCATGAAGGCACGAATCCTGTCGTGGTCCTTGATGCCTTTACTGATTTCTACGCCGCCGCTGACATCCACAGCATACGGGCGCACCTGAGCAATGGCTTGAGCCACATTGCCCGGCATCAGGCCGCCCGCCAGAATAATCGGCTTGCTCAGCCCTTGAGGTATCAAAGACCAGTCAAAGACCTCACCGGTTCCCCCCGGCACACCTTCTACGTAAGCATCCAGCAAAATACCGCTGGCACTTTGATAAACCCTGCACGCCTGTGCGATGTCATCACCCGCCTTCACCCGCAGCGCCTTAATGTAAGGCCGATGGAAGCCCTCACATTGCTCAGGGGTTTCGTCACCGTGAAATTGCAGTAAATCCAGCGGTACGGCATCCAGGGTTTCGTTCAGTTCGCATGCGCTCGCATTGACGAACAAGCCAACGGTCGTCACGAACGGCGGCAAGGCCGCAATGATCGCCTGTGCCTGCGTGGCACTGACAGCACGCGGGCTTTTGGCATAAAACACAAAACCTATCGCGTCGGCCCCAGCGGCAACGGCTGCCAGCGCATCGTCTATGCGGGTAATACCGCAGATCTTGCTTCGAACGACTGACATATCGAGTTCACCCCAAGGCTTTGCGCGCGAAAGTGCCGGATGGTAACAAATGGTTTTGCAGGCGTCAGCCGTCCAGTTCGCTAAAACCGGTCAGGAAATGCGGACCAATGTAACGTTGAGGCAGTGCGAACTCATCGTGGTATTCAACCTGGACCAGATACAGGCCGTAAGGATGCGCCGTCACGCCGCCTGAACGACGCTCACGACTTTCCAGCACCTCTTTTATCCACTCGACCGGGCGCTCACCACTGCCAATGGTCATCAGAACCCCGGCGATGTTGCGCACCATGTGATGCAAAAAAGCACTGGCACGAATATCCAGCACAATCATCTGCCCGTGCCGAGTCACTCGCAGGTGATGCATGTGCTTTATCGGTGATTTGGCCTGGCATTGACCCGCCCGGAAGGCGCTAAAGTCATGCACGCCCAGCAAATATTGAGCAGCCTGCGCCATACGCTCGACATCCAGCGGACGATGGTTCCAGGTCACTTCCTGGTTCAAGTGCGCCGGGCGTATTTGATCGTTGTAGATGACATAACGATAACGCCGGGCAACCGCCTTGAATCGCGCATGAAAATGCGCAGGCATGACCTGAGCCCAACTCACGCTGATGTCATGGGGCAAATTGATATTGGCCCCCATGACCCAGGCTTTCAGCGAGCGCTCGGCCTGAGTATCAAAATGCACCACCTGCCCGCACGCATGTACACCTGCATCGGTGCGGCCTGCGCACAACAATGACACGGGGGATGCGGCGACTTTGGACAGGGCGTTTTCCAGGGTTTCCTGCACCGTCAGCACTCCATTGGTCTGACGCTGCCAGCCGCTGTAACGCGAGCCTTTGTACTCCACCCCCAACGCAATGCGGGAAAAACCTTCAGCCGCCATTTCAGCGGCGGCGTTATCTAAATTTGCCAAGGACTTACAGCCTGCTCATGAACGCAAAGGCGGGCATTATAAGGCGCACCCGCCAAGACGCCATGAAACAAATGCAGCCCGGCGACGATTGTAAGTGGCACGAGCATTGCCCCAAACAACAACGGCAGCCCTCAAGGCTGCCGTCATGTGTTGCGTACGTTCATTTCAACGAAGGTTAGCCAACATTTCCTTGGCTTCATTGCGCTGATCAACACTGCCTTCGCCCAGTACCTCGGTCAGAATATCCCGCGCACCATCAACGTCCCCCATATCGACATAGGCTTGCGCCAAATCGAGCTTGGTGGCGGTTTCATCGGTGCCTGAGAGGAAGTCGAATTCAGGCTCCTCACCTTGCTCCACGGCATCATCCGCCTCGAACTTGGCTTTATTGGCCAGCGGGTCAGCAAGAGGTGGATGTTCAAGACTTTGCGACAAGCGCTCCAGCTCGGCATTCACTTCGTCCAGTTCGACAGAAAAACTGTCGGGAGCAGCCGTGACATCTTCATCGGCCAGCGACAGGTCAAAGTCGGCAGGCATATCCAGATCATCGTGACCCTCGACATCGAACAAGGGCGATTCAACGTCAGACAAGCCTTTAAGCTCGTCCTCCAGCCCCAAAAGGTCATCGTCAGCCAGTGTCGGTGCGACCTGCTCATCGGCCGACAAGTCCAAATCAAAGCCCGACAGGTCTTCGCTTGACGCTTGGGCCTCGGCTTGCTGTGCCATCACAGCCTCAAAACTCAGCGCTTCATCTACCGCAACAGGTGTGGTCTCCAGGCTTGGCTCCAGTGCCAGGTCCGCAGGCGAAGCGGCTTCGAGATCATCCAGGCTCAAGTCGAAATCATGTTCGAACTCATCAGCAGCCAGCGGTGCTTCTGGCGCAGGCTCGACCTTGGGTTCGCTAACCGGCTCATCCTGAAGCATGTCTTTGACAAACTGCACCTCAAGTTCAGCGGCAACAGCAGCCGAGGCAATACCGCCAGCCGCTACCGCGACCATGGCTGGATAACGGCTTTTGAGCTGCTCAACTTCAGCGTGGTTCTTGCCATTGGCAACCAATTGGCGCTCTTGCGCGACAAACGCATCACGCTCGCCCAACTCGCCATGCACCTGCATCAGCTTGAGACGTAAATCACTGCGTTGCGGCGCTTGTTCAAGCGCGGACTTGAGCAGTTCTTCAGCTTCTTTGAATTGGCGGCGGGTGATCAAATGCTCAGCTTCAACCAATACATCGGCGTCCGGTTTGGCTTGGGTCGCAGCTGCGGCGACGGCCGCCGCAGCCACGGCCGCAGCAGCCACCACCGGCGCCACAGACTCAACGACCGGAGCAGGTGCAGGTGCAGGTGCAGGTGCAGGTGCAGGTGCAGGTGCAGGTGCAGGTGCAGGTTCGAGTTTGACGCTGGGCGGCGCAACCTCAAGCCCTTCGAAGCTGCTTTCGGGCATTTCCAGGTCCGCTGCAAACTCTGACTCTTCTTCAAGAGCACGCGCCATGCGCAGATGTTTTTCAGCCGCTTGCTGCGCTTTACGCCGACGCGCCAGCAGCAACATAAGCATTAACAACAGCAAGACCGCGCCACCGCCAATCAAACCCAGCAACAGCGGGCTGCTCAGCAGGTCCTGGATGCTGCGCTCCTCGGTGCTCGCATCGCCTTCAACCGGTGCAGGAGGGACTGCTGTGGCTGGCGTGCCTTCGGTGGCCGGTTCGATATCGGCTTCTGGCGAATCAGGCGCCTGAGCGACTAACTGCGCAGGCGCAGCCGCCACGGCCTCAGTGCCCGGCGCATTGCCCGCTTGCAGCTTGGCCAACTGGTCGTTTTTCAATTCGATCAGGCGTTGCAGCTTGTCCAGCTGGCTTTGCAAGTCCTGCATGCGGCTTTTAAGCTCGGCATTTTCACGACGACTGGCATCCAGACCCTCTTGGGTCGTCGCCAGTTTATCGCTCAAATTCTGTGCGTCGCCGGCAGCGCCTTTACCCGATGCTTTGGCCGCTTGCGCAGAGACCAGGCTCAGGTTATCGCCAGTAGCGGCCTTTGCAGGCGCGAGCGGTGCTGCTTTACGCCCCGTCGCATCGACTTGCTGCGCTTGCGGAGCAGTACGGCGACCGTTGCGCCAGTCAGCATTCTGCGCGGCCACCTGCGCCATCGCCTTGGCGTGCGGCAACTGCGTGCTTTGCGCCGCATCGGGCAAACGCAACACTTGGCCGGTTTTCAAGCGGTTGATGTTGCCATTGATGAAGGCGTCAGGGTTGAGCGCTTGAATCGCCAGCATGGTTTGCTGGACGGAGCCGCCGTTACGCGCCTTGGCAGCGATTTCCCACAAGGTGTCACGCGCCGAGGTGGTGTATTGCGTTGACGCGCCAGCCGCTGCAGGCTGTGCAGACGCTGACGCGGCAGCTGCGGTTTGTGGCGAGAACTTGGCCGGATCAAGCAAGACGCTGTAGTCGCGCAGTAAACGGCCGTTGGGCCACATCACTTGCACCAGAAACTTTACGAAGGGTTCGGACAACGGCTGGGTGGACGTCACACGCAGTACGCTTTTGCCCTCAGGGTTGATCACGGAGGTAAAGCGCAAGTCATTGAGGAATGCTGGGCGCTGAACGCCTGCCTTGGTGAACTCTTCAGGCGGCGCCAGGCTTGGCACCACCTCTGCCGCTGTTAGATCCTTGATATCCAGCAATTCTATTTCGGCAAGCAGTGGCTGGTTCTGAGTCGACTTCAGCGTCAGTTCCCCGAGCCCAAGCGCCTGTGCCATACCGGATGACAGCGCCGAAGCGGCGGCTATTGCTAACACTAATTTGCGAACTTTAACCATAGCCTCTTCCTTATTGGTACAGAACCCGTCCTGCGAGCTCTGTGTAGCTGCTGCCTTAAGACGATGCCCGCACTGCTCAGGTGCCCGGCAATCATCCCATTACGCTTTACGAGCCCTGACAGCAGCTGAACTGCAACGATTGGCCGTCTGGCTAGAATCATTCTGCAAATTGACGCCAAGTATCTTTTACAGTGGGGCTTTTATCAACAACTCGGCCACTTGCACGGCATTCAATGCAGCGCCTTTACGTACGTTATCTGACGTTAACCACAGATTAAGTTCAGAAGTATCGTCCACGCCGTGGCGAACACGACCTACATACACTACATCCTGGCCCACTGCATCACCCACCGCAGTCGGATAGTCGCCCGCCTCGACCAACTCGATACTATCGGCCGCTTCAAGCAATGCATTAACGGAATCCAGGTCTACCGGCCCGGCCAGTTGCACCGAGACACTGAAGCTATCGCCAAAAAACACCGGCGCTTGAACGCAGGTCACCGCCACTTTGAGGGCAGGCAGGCCGAGCACTTCACGCAACTCACTGACCAGGCGCTTTTCTAGCGGCACATGGCCCTGAGCGTCGGGTTTGCCGACTTGAGCCAGCAAGTTGAAGGCCATTTGACGGTCAAAAAACGTCGATTCCAGCGGCCGTAGATTGAGCAATTCGGCCGTTTGACGCGCCAGCTCTGATACCGCTTCGCGACCTTGGGCCGAAACAGCCAGGCACGCCGTCACGTTCACCCGCTGAATATCGAGCACGCCGCGCAAAGGCGCCAATACCACCGCCAATGCGGTGGCAGAGGCACTTGGGCTGCTGACTTGCACCGGCTTGGCCAGCCCCTTGAGTACGTGCGAATTGGCTTCGGGCACGATCTGCGGCGCCTGCACGGC
Organism: Pseudomonas weihenstephanensis; assembly: GCF_016812185.1. Classification (NCBI taxonomy): domain Bacteria; kingdom Pseudomonadati; phylum Pseudomonadota; class Gammaproteobacteria; order Pseudomonadales; family Pseudomonadaceae; genus Pseudomonas; species Pseudomonas weihenstephanensis. The sequence goes on from NZ_JAAEBV010000001.1 coordinate 199,484, forward strand.
GGGCAATGCACCGGACAAGTCAATGATTGTGCAACCAGCGGCACTGGCTTTGGCGGCATAACTTAGCGTCACGGCGGGCCCGGCGGCAAAAAACACCAACTGCACGGTACTGAAATCAAACGCGTCGACTTCACGCACTCGCACATTTTTACCGCGGTAAGGCACCGAGCTTCCGGCCGATTCGATACTGGCCAGCAAATGCAATGCTGTGATCGGAAAATCACGTTCTTCGAGAATTTGAACAAGGGTTTCGCCGACAGTGCCGGTGGCGCCAACGACGGCGATATCAAAGGACTGGTTCATGTAGCTACCTCAGGCGAAACATTGGGAGCGGCACTTTACCGGGCACAACCCCGGTAGGCAACGCACGGTGGCGCCGTTCAACAATCAGACAAACATTACACCCACTAAAAAGCCCGCGACTCTTGCGAGACGCGGGCTTGAGAGCGAGCAGCGCGAATTAACGCTCCAGCAAGATCCGCAGCATGCGACGCAACGGTTCAGCTGCGCCCCACAGCAGTTGGTCGCCGACCGTGAAAGCCCCGAGGAATTGCGAGCCCATGTTCAGCTTGCGCAAACGCCCTACCGGTACATTCAGGGTGCCCGTGACTTTGGTCGGGCTCAGTTCCTGCATGCTGATTTCGCGTTGATTGGGCACCAGCTTGACCCAAGGGTTGTGCTGGCTGATCAAGCCTTCAATGTCGGCAATCGGCACATCTTTGTTCAGCTTGATGGTCAACGCCTGGCTGTGGCAGCGCATGGCGCCGATGCGCACGCAAATACCATCGACAGGAATCGGGTTTTTGAAGCGACCCAGAATCTTGTTGGTTTCTGCTTGCGCTTTCCATTCTTCACGGCTCTGGCCATTAGGCAGCTCTTTGTCGATCCAGGGGATCAAGCTGCCAGCCAGTGGCACACCAAAGTTCTCGGTCGGGTACGCATCGCTGCGCATGGCGGCTGCAACCTTACGGTCGATGTCCAAAATGGCGCTGGCCGGGTTAGCCAGTTCATCGGCCACTGCGGCGTGGGTTGCGCCCATTTGCTTGATCAGCTCGCGCATGTTCTGCGCACCGGCACCGGAGGCTGCCTGGTAGGTCATGGCGCTCATCCATTCAACCAGACCGGCTTCAAACAGGCCGCCCAGGCCCATCAGCATCAAGCTGACGGTGCAGTTACCGCCCACGTAGTTTTTAGTGCCCGCATCCAACTGCTGGTCGATCACCTTGCGGTTGACCGGATCCAGAATAATCACCGCGTCATCCTGCATGCGCAGGCTCGACGCTGCGTCGATCCAGTAACCTTGCCAGCCTGCCTCACGCAGCTTGGGGAACACCTCAGTGGTGTAGTCGCCGCCCTGGCAGGTCAGGATCACATCGAGGGTTTTCAACTCTTCAATGTTGTAAGCATCCTTCAGCGGGGCAATATCTTTGCCCACGGACGGACCTTGTCCACCGACATTGGAAGTGGTGAAAAACACCGGCTCAATAAGATCGAAATCCTGCTCTTCCAGCATCCGCTGCATGAGCACGGAACCGACCATACCGCGCCAACCGACCAGACCTACACGTTTCATCGCAACTACACCTTTAACAAAAAGTGGGGTCGTTACTTCCACCAACAGGAAGTAACGGGCCCGAGAGATTACAGATTCTGTAGCGCGGCGACTACTGCATCGCCCATTTCCTGTGTGCCGACCTGGGTGCAACCCGCCGACCAGATGTCACCGGTGCGCAAGCCCTGATCCAGAACCCGGCTCACCGCCTGCTCGATGGCGTCTGCCGCCGAGTGCTGATTGAAGCTGTAACGCAGCATCATCGAGACCGACAAAATGGTCGCCAGCGGGTTGGCAATGCCCTGCCCCGCGATGTCCGGCGCCGAGCCATGACACGGCTCGTACATGCCTTTGTTGTTGGCATCCAGCGAAGCCGATGGCAGCATGCCGATGGAACCGGTCAACATAGACGCTTCATCAGACAGGATGTCGCCGAACAGGTTGTCGGTCACGATCACGTCAAATTGCTTGGGTGCGCGCACCAACTGCATCGCGGCATTGTCAACGTACATGTGGCTCAGTTCAACGTCCGGGTAGTCTTTGGCCACCTGTTCGACGATTTCACGCCACAACTGGCTGGAGGCCAGCACGTTGGCCTTGTCGACCGAACACAGTTTTTTACCGCGCACACGCGCCATGTCAAAACCGACGCGGGCGATACGGCGGATTTCGCTTTCGCTGTACGGCAGCGTGTCATACGCCTGACGCTCGCCGTTTTCCAGCTCACGGGTGCCCCGTGGTGCGCCGAAGTAGATGCCGCCGGTCAACTCACGAACGATCAGAATATCCAGACCCGCAACGATCTCGGGCTTGAGGCTGGAAGCATCCGCCAACTGCGGATAAAGGATCGCCGGACGCAGGTTGCCGAACAGGCCCAATTGAGCGCGGATTTTCAACAAGCCGCGTTCAGGACGGATGTCACGCTCGATGGTGTCCCATTTAGGCCCACCCACCGCGCCGAGCAGCACGGCGTCAGCTTCACGCGCACGCGCCAAAGTTTCATCCGCCAGCGGCACGCCATGTTTGTCGATAGCGGCGCCGCCGATCAGGTCATGGGTCAGTTCAAAGTCGAGCTGGAACTTGTCGTTGGCTACCTCCAGCACCTTGACCGCCTGAGCCATGATTTCTGGGCCAATGCCGTCACCTGGGAGAATCAGAATCTGCTTGCTCATGGGTTCCTCTTTTTGTCTGTTAGTGCCCCCGCAGGCGCACCTTGAAATAGGTAGGGTTACTTCTCAGCCCACAGCACCAGCACGTCGGTGCTGAACGATCCGTCGGCTTCAATTTCAAAATACTCGCGCACTTCACTGCCCATTGATTGCTGCAACGCCCGTATTGCCACGCTCATGGCGACCGGTGTGCGCATGCGTGCAATCCAGGACCCGAACTCTAAACGTAAACGCTGACGCAGCGTACTGCGGGTGTGTAAACCGGCTTCGCTGACCTGACGCAGCCATTCGCCTGCCGAGTAGTCACGCACATGGCTGGTGTCGCGCAGCACCTCCACACTCTGCAAGTAGGTGTCGAACAACGGGCTGCCCGGCGAGATCACGTCAATAAAGGCCGCTACCCCGCCCGGCTTGAGCACCCGTCGCACTTCGCGCAAGGCCTGGCCCAGATCACTCCAGTGATGCGCCGAATAGCGGCTGAACACGTAATCGAATTCACCGTCGGCAAAGGGCAAGCGTTCGGCAGCCCCCCGCACGGCGCTGATATTGTGGAGGCCACGTTCTGAAGCCGCCGCCTGCACCACATCGAGCATTTGCTGCGACAGGTCGTAGGCCACGACGTCTTTGACCCGTGCCGCGACGTGAAAACTGACATGCCCCGCGCCACACCCCAGGTCCAGCACGCGCGCACCTGACTTGCCTGCCAACTCAGCTTGCAGCAGCCCGAACTCGGCCCCTTGCGCATGCACGGCGCTGCTCAGATAGGCCGCTGCCTGTTCACCGAACTGTTTTTGTACGACCTGACTGTGCTGGGCGTTGGTCATGCTGATGTCCTTCAGGCCAATGGCTCATCGTTAGGGCTGGCGTGGACTGCGATGTGTTGAACGTTTAAAAACATCACAGCCTGCGCCAGCACCTGCGGGGGTTAGGCGTCACGAAACAACCACGGCTGACTGGCTCGGTGCTTGCTTTCGAACGCCGCAATCGCGTCATCGTCCTGCAAGGTCAAACCGATGTCATCCAGGCCGTTGAGCAAGCAGTGTTTGCGAAACGCATCAATCTCGAAGCTCAACACCTTGCCATCCGGGCGGGTCACGGTTTGGGCTTGCAGGTCGATATTGAGCTGATAACCCGGTGTCGCCTCAACTTGCGCAAACAGCTCGTCGACTTCGGCGTCACTCAAGATGATCGGCAACAAGCCGTTTTTAAAGCTGTTATTGAAGAAGATGTCGGCATAACTCGGCGCGATGATGCTGCGAAAGCCATATTCCTCCAGCGCCCACGGCGCGTGCTCACGGCTGGAGCCACACCCGAAGTTCTCGCGGGCCAGCAACACGCTCGCCCCTTGATAGCGCTCGGCGTTGAGCACGAAGTCTGTGTTCAATGGGCGCTTGGAGTTGTCCTGATACGGCTGCCCCACGTCCAGATAACGCCATTCGTCGAACAGGTTAGGACCAAAACCGGTGCGCTTGATGGACTTCAAGAACTGCTTGGGAATGATCTGGTCGGTGTCAACGTTGGCTCGATCCAAAGGGGCAACAAGACCGGTGTGCTGGGTGAAAGCTTTCATGCTGCGCTCCTTAAATCAATTCGCGGACGTCGATGAAACGACCGTTGACAGCGGCGGCGGCGGCCATCGCCGGGCTGACCAAGTGGGTGCGTCCCCCGGCACCCTGACGGCCTTCGAAGTTACGGTTGGAGGTGGATGCACAATGCTCACCCGACTCCAGACGGTCCGGGTTCATGGCCAAACACATCGAGCAACCCGGCTCACGCCATTCAAAACCGGCTTCAAGGAAGATTTTGTCCAGCCCTTCAGCCTCGGCCTGAGCCTTCACCAAACCGGAGCCCGGAACCACAATCGCTTGCTTGATGGTCGAAGCCACTTTACGGCCTTTGGCGATGACCGCGGCCGCACGCAAATCTTCGATGCGCGAGTTGGTGCACGAGCCAATGAACACACGGTCCAACTGGATGTCGGTGATCGCCTGATTGGCGCTCAAGCCCATGTACTTCAAGGCACGCTCAATTGAACCACGCTTGACCAAGTCAGCTTCCTGCGCGGGGTCCGGCACGTTCTGATCCACCGCCAAGACCATTTCCGGGGACGTGCCCCAGCTCACTTGTGGCTTGATCTGCGTCACATCCAGCTCGATGACGCTGTCAAAGCGTGCGTCTGCATCCGAGACCAAGTCTTTCCATGCTTCTACCGCCAATGCCCACTCGGCGCCTTGAGGTGCAAACGGACGGCCCTTTACGTAGTCAACGGTCTTCTGATCCGCAGCCACCAGACCGACGCGCGCGCCCGCTTCGATGGACATGTTGCAGATGGTCATGCGCCCTTCTACCGACAAGTCGCGAATTGCGCTGCCCGCAAACTCAATCGCATGACCATTGCCACCGGCTGTGCCGATTTTGCCGATCACCGCGAGGACGATGTCCTTGGCGGTGACGCCAAATGGCAACTGGCCTTCTACCAACACCTGCATGTTCTTCATTTTTTTTGCAACAAGGCACTGGGTGGCCAGCACGTGTTCGACTTCGGAGGTCCCGATGCCGTGGGCCAATGCACCAAACGCGCCGTGAGTCGAGGTGTGCGAGTCGCCGCAGACCACGGTCATGCCTGGCAATGTGGCGCCTTGCTCGGGGCCGATAACGTGCACGATGCCCTGACGCACGTCATTCATCTTGAATTCGGTGATGCCGTATTCGTCACAGTTGTCATCAAGGGTTTGCACTTGCAAACGTGAAACCTGGTCAGCAATCGCTTCGATCCCGCCTTTGCGCTCTGGCGTGGTCGGTACGTTGTGATCCGGGGTCGCGATGTTGGCATCGATGCGCCAAGGCTTGCGCCCTGCCAGACGCAGCCCTTCAAAGGCTTGCGGCGAAGTCACTTCATGGATGATGTGACGGTCGATATAGATCAGCGCCGAACCATCGTCGCGCTGCTTGACCAAATGCGAATCCCAGAGCTTGTCGTAGAGCGTTTTGCCGGCCATCACACGGTTCCTCATCAGCTACTTTCTGTGCCAATAACCACTTGGCTTGTGAGGTCGATGCTAGGGCGTTACAGTTAATAACTCAAATTCATAATTTTCATAGTTTGGATAACCAAAAGGAATTCGAAACATGGACCTCGCCAATCTCAATGCTTTTATTGCGATTGCTGAAACCGGCAGCTTCTCGGGCGCCGCCGAACGGCTGTTTCTGACCCAGCCTGCAATCAGCAAACGCATCGCCAGCATTGAGCAACAACTCCAGCTCAGGCTGTTTGACCGCCTGGGCCGCGAGGTGAGCTTGACCGAGGCAGGCCGCGCCTTACTGCCACGCGCTTATCAGATTCTCAACGTGCTGGACGACACCCGTCGCGCCCTCAACAACCTCAATGGAGAAGTCAGCGGTCGCCTGACCCTGGCCACCAGCCACCATATTGGCCTGCATCGTTTGCCGCCGTTGCTGCGCGAATTTACCCGCACCTACCCCAAGGTCGCGCTGGACATTCAGTTTCTCGATTCAGAAGTGGCCTACGAAGAAATCCTGCACGGCCGGGCCGAACTGGCAGTCATCACGTTGGCGCCCGAGCCGCATTCCTTGATCCGCGCGGTACCGGTGTGGGATGACCCGCTGGATTTCGTCGTCGCGCCCGAGCACTCGCTGACCCATAAAGGCCCGATCAGCCTGGCGGACATCGCCCATCACCCGGCAGTTTTCCCCGGCGGCAACACGTTTACACACCACATCGTGCAGCGTTTGTTTGAAGCCCAAGGGCTGACACCCAATATCGCCATGAGCACCAACTACCTTGAAACCATCAAAATGATGGTGTCCATTGGCCTGGCCTGGAGCGTATTGCCGCGCACCATGCTCGATGAACAAGTGGCATCCATCACCTTGCCGGGCATACAACTGACACGCCAGCTAGGCTATATCGTTCATACAGAACGAACTTTGTCGAATGCCGCACATGCCTTCATGACACTGCTGGATGGTCAGGTGGACACGCGGCACACTGCGCAACCCGCCAGCCAGCCCTAAAGCTTTTCAGTTCAAGGATTGCCGTCAATGCCAAACCCCGCTGACCCTGTGCCATTTCTTGGTGGTTTGACAGATATAGACATGCCAGGCGTGGAACAACACTGGCATGAAGGCCCCCCATTGCTGGCGGCCTTGAACGCTGCGCAACTCGGCGCGTGGTGCTGGGACATGGACAGCGGCGACATTCGCTGGTCCCACGGCTCGCAAGCGTTATTTGGGCTTGACCCGCATCACCCGCTGCCTGGCAACCTTGAGCAATTGTCTGAACTGCCATTTGACGACTGGCCCAAAGCCCAGTGCGCCTTCGAGGCGGTGAGCAAGGGCGCTCCTCTGGAGCAAAGCCTGCATCACCGCATCCGCTGGGCCGATGGCAGCCTGCACTGGCTGGAAATACGCGGCAGTGTAGTCTCCCGCCCGGATGAGCAACCGCGGATGATGGGCGTCATCCGCGAAGTCACTCAACAGCGCCAACGCCAGCAAGCCCTCAACAGTTCAGAAAAACGCTTCGCCACGCTGTTTCATCTGTCGCCCAACATGGTGCTGCTGGTACGCCTCGAAGACGGCTTGATCAGTGAAGCCAACCACTGCTTTGAAAGCTTGCTGGGCTGGCCGGTCAAACACGCGATTGGTCGCACAACGGTGGAATTAGGGCTGTGGCCGGACCCGCAACAGCGCGAAGCCTTCATCGAGGCGATACGCAGCAAGCACGCGCCGGTCGATATGGAAGTGCAACTGCGCGACCGTCATGGCCAGTTGCACGACGGCATTCTCAGTGCACAACGCGTCGAGCTGGAGGGCGAGGCCTATCTGGTCAGCACCTTTCTGGACACCAGCGAACGTAAAAAAAACGAGCAGGCCCTCAAAGACAGCCAGGAACGCCTGGATCTGGCACTGGACTCTGCCCAACTGGGCACCTGGGATTGGCATATTCCCAGCGGCCGCCTCTACGGCTCGGCCCGTGCAGCGCAGTTACACGGCCTGGACGCCGTGGCGTTCAATGAATCATTCGATGCGTTTTTTGCAGGCGTGCCGGACGAGGAGCGCCACAACATGCGCAATGCCTACCGCTCCCTGCGCGAAGGCCCGGCTGGCAATTACCAACTGACTTACCGCGTACAGCTCGAAAACGGCACTTCGCGTTACCTGGAGAGCCGCGCCCGCCTCTATCGCGGGCCTGACGACCAGCCGTTGCGCATGGCCGGTACCCTGCTCGACATCACTGAACAAGTGGAGCGCGAGCAACGCCTGAGCGCCTCTGAAGAAAAGTTTGCCAGCGTGTTTCAGACCAGCCCTGACCCGATCTGCGTGATACAGACGCCAAGCGGGCAAGTGATCGAAATCAACACCAGCTTCAGTCAAACCTTCGGCTGGCACATGGTGGATTTGCAGTGCGAGCCGGCTCACGACCAACCGCATTTACAGCAACTGCTGAGTACGCTTCGCGCCCCGATCCAAAACAACGCCACACTGACCTTGCACCACAAGAGCGCAGAACCGCTGACCTGCGTGCTGTCCAGCCGTCCGATTGAAGTGGACGGCCAGCCCTGCATCGTCATCACCTTGCGCGACATCACCCAGCAACAGCGCGCCGAAGCCGCCTTGAAATCCAGTGAAGAGAAATTCGCCAAGGCATTTCACTCAAGCCCGGATGCAATCACCATCAGCGATTACGCCACCGGCTGTTATTTGGAGGTCAACGACGGTTTCACCCGCCTCACGGGCTACACCAGCGCCGAGGTGATGGGCCGCAGCCCCTACGAGCTGGGGATTTGGGGCGACAGCTCCAAACGTCAGGAGTTACTGGATGAGCTGAAGGCCAAGGGCCGTATCAGCAACCGCGAAGTGCTTGGACGCTCGCGGCGCGGCGACCTGCTTAACGTTGAGCTCTCGATTGAGCCCATTACCCTCAACGGCACTGCGTGCTTGCTGCTCACGGCCCGCGACATCAGCCAGCTTAAAACCGCCCAGGCGCAAGTCCGCCACCTGGCCTACCACGACCCGCTAACCAACTTGCCCAACCGCGCCTTGCTCATGGACCGCTTGAGCCAGCAAAGTGCCTTGCTCACCCGGCAACACTTGCGCGGCGCCTTGCTGTTTCTGGACCTTGACCACTTCAAGCACATCAACGATTCGCTGGGCCATCCGGTGGGCGATGCGGTGCTGAAAATCATCACGGCGCGCCTGGAGGCCAGCGTGCGCATCGAAGACACCGTCGCGCGACTGGGCGGCGACGAATTCGTGGTGTTACTCACCGGCCTTCAAGGCTCGCTCGATGACGTCACCCAGCACGTGCGCGCCACCGCCGACACCTTGCGCGAGTTGCTCGCCGAGCCGATGTTTCTCGACGGTCAACGCCTGCAAGTCACGCCCAGCATTGGCATTGCCCTGATGCCCGACCACGGCTCGAACCCGGCGGACTTGCTCAAGCGCGCCGACATCGCGCTGTACCGCGCCAAGGACTCGGGGCGTAATACCACGCAACTGTTTCATCACGACATGCAGGCAGCCGCCAGTGAACGCATGCGCATGGAAAGTGACTTGCGCACTGCGCTTGCGCGCAACGAATTCAGCTTGCACTTCCAGCCTCAGATCGACGCCCGCCAAAACCGTATCGTCGGTGCCGAAGCCTTGGTGCGCTGGCAACACCCGCTGCTGGGGCCTCAGTCGCCCGCCGAGTTCATCAAGATTCTGGAAGACAGCGGACTGATCCTCGAAGTCGGCACCTGGATTCTGGATGAAGCCTGCCGCGCGTTTGGCACGCTGCTGAGTGAAGGTTTGATTGATTCACGCGATTTCAGCCTGTGCGTCAACATCAGCCCCCGGCAATTTCGCCAAAGCAACTTCGTCGAACGCGTGCAGCGCAGCCTGCTGGCTCACCACCTGCCCAGCTCCATGCTCAAACTGGAAATCACCGAAGGCATCGTGATTCAAAACCTGGAAGACACCATCGCCAAAATGCACCAACTGACGGCCTTGGGTGTCAGTTTCGCGATGGATGACTTTGGCACCGGCTACTCCTCATTGACCCACCTCAAGCGCTTGCCCGTCGACACGCTGAAAATCGATCAATCGTTCGTGCGCGATGCCATCAACGACCCCAATGACGCGGAAATCATCCGCGCCATTGTGGCGATGGCCCGCAGTCTGAAACTCAACGTGGTGGCAGAAGGCGTCGAGCTGATGCAGCAATTGCAATTTTTGCAAAGCCTGGACTGCCATGTGTACCAAGGTTATCTGCACAGTCGACCCGTGCCCTTGGCCGAGTTCAAAACCTTGCTGCTGGCGTGAGAGGCGCTCGCTTGCCTGCGGTGTTAGATGTTTGGCGGGACGCGCTGCCACGCCAGGTGGGCGATTTTCATCGAGCCGTTGAACCTGACCGGGTCTTCAGGGGACAGGTAGAGCATGTCGCCCTCGATACGACAGGTACGGACCTGGCGTTGTCCGCGCCAATTAGGAAAGAAACTGACGAACATTTCGTGTTCCAGCAACCCGCGTGACTCATCCAGATAGAACGGCCCGCTGTAGGCAAAATAGGTTTGTGCAGCGTCTTTATATTCACGTTCACTGGCTGTGAACGGGTCATTGCCGGCCAGTTCACGTCGACCGGGCGGGCAGAACTGCGCAGACATATAGCCATCGGGCGTGTACATGATGATGCCCTCGGGTTGTGTGCCCATCGGGTACGTTTCTATACCGGTGCGAGGATCACGTTCTACAAAACTGACCAGCTTCCATGCGCCAATCAGCGCGTTGCGTACTATGTTTGTCATGGCATGCCTACCCTTTGCATGGGGGGGATGAAAACACGAAGGGGATAACACTTCTCAGCACCGGAACAGCTTAGCCACACAGACACAGACAACCACCCACTGGCACTACCACTGATCCAATTCCCCCTCAAACGGACTACTCTGCCAGCGTGCCCGCTGTGGAATACTGCACAACGGCCAACCAGACAACCACAAGGACGCGTGATGCCTACCCCTGACATTTTCATCCTCAGTGCCCAGCGCACCGCCATTGGCACCTTTGGTGGCGCACTCAAAGACGTGCCCATGTGTGACCTGGCCACCACTGCGGTCAAGGCGGCGCTGCTCAACAGCCAGGTCGAGCCTGAGCGCATCGGGCATGTGGTGATGGGCAATGTGATACCCACTGAGCCGCAGGATGCCTATGTAGGGCGGGTCGCGGCCATCAACGCCGGCATTCCCCTGCACACCCCGGCCTACAACGTTAACCGCCTGTGCGGCTCGGGTTTGCAAGCACTTATCTCGGCGGCCCACACCCTGATGCTCGGTGATGCTGACTTCGCCATTGGCGCGGGTGTCGAGTCCATGAGCCGTGGCCCCTATGTGCTGCCGTCGGCCCGCTGGGGCGCGCGCATGGGCAATGCACAGGTGCAGGACTACCTGCTCGGTGTGCTGCACGACCCTTTTCATGGCATTCACATGGGCATCACCGCCGAGAACATCGCCGAGCGCAATAGCATCAGCCGCGAGACACAGGACAGGCTGGCCCATACCGACCAGCAGCGTGCCGCCCACGCGATCGCACACGGCTACTTTGAGCGGCAAATTACCCCGGTCGAGGTCCAGACGCGTAAAGGCACTTCGTTGTTCAGCACCGATGAACACCCGCGTGCAACGTCCCTTGAACAATTGGCGGGCATGAAGCCTGCGTTCAAAAAAGACGGCACCGTGACCGCAGGCAACGCGTCAGGGCTGAACGATGGCGCTGCCGCGCTGGTACTGGCCAGTGCTGACGCCGTGCTGGCGGGCAACCTGAAGCCGATGGCCCGATTAGTGGCTTATGCCCATGCAGGCGTCGAGCCTGAGCTGATGGGGCTGGGACCAATCCCTGCCACCCGTCTTGCGCTCCAGCGGGCCGGGCTACACATCGGCGACATGGACGTGATCGAAACCAACATCGCCTTCGCAGCGCAAGCGTGCGCCGTGATGCAGGAACTGGACATGGACCCGGCCAAGGTCAACCCCAACGGCTCGGGGATAGCCTTGGGCCATCCGGTGGGTGCAACCGGCGCGATTATCGCGACCAAAGCCATACACGAGTTGCAGCGCATTCAAGGCCGTTACGCGCTCGCCACCCTGTGCATCGGAGGCGGCCAGGGGATTACCGTGATTTTCGAACGGGTGTAACGCTGTGTGCTGGGGCGTAGCCGTCGTTGAACCCGCGTATTGAATCCGCCTGCTAAACCGTGTCCTCCGGTTTTGCGATCGCTGCGCAATCGGACGCAGCCTTGGGCAGCAACGACACGTGCCCGTCAACAACCTCTCAACCCCGTAGCTTGCGCAGGCTGCGTCTGGCGACAACGTCGTCGAAAATCCTGGGTTCACGACAATTCGGCAACGGCTACGCCGCCAGAGCGCGGTGCTACCCGTGCTTCAACCGGGGATGCGCACCTGCATGCGGTCAAAACCACGCAACATGCTGGAGAAGATCCGCCGTGGCGGTTCAATCACCTCAATGGCCGGAAAACGTTTGAGGATTTCTTCCCACAGGATTTTCAGCTGCATCTCGGCCACCCGGTTGCCCACACAGTAGTGAATGCCTTGCCCAAACGACAGGTGCCGCCGCGCATTGGGCCGGTCGATGATGAACGCATCGGGCTGCTCAAACACCTCTTCGTCACGGTTGCCGGATAAGTACCACATCACCACGCGATCACCCTTACGAATCAACTTGCCTCCCAGCTCAATGTCCTGCAAAGCCGTGCGACGCATGTGCGTGGCCGGGGTTTGATAACGAATGATTTCAGGCACCATGCCCTCGACCAGTGCCGGATTGGCGTGCAGTTTGCGCTGCTGCTCAGGGTTTTGGTGCAAGAACATCACCCCGCCCGTGATCGAGTTACGGGTGGTGTCATTACCGCCCACGATCAACAGCAGCACATGCGCCAGGTACTCCATGGGCTGCATCTCACGCATCACATCGGCATGGGCCATCATCGAAATCAGGTCATTGCGCGGCTCACGGTTAACCCGTTCATTCCACAAGTCAGTGAAGTAACTCAGGCACTCCAGCAGTTCTGTGCGCAGTTGCGCCTTGTTCTTCACCACACCTGAACCTGGGATCGAAGTGGCCACTTGCGACCAGCGCATCAACTTGTGCCGGTCCGCCTGGGGCACGTCAAACAACACCGCCAGCATATGGATCGTCAGCTCGACGGAGACCCGCTCGACCCAATCGAAGGTTTCGTTGCGCGGCAAGTCGTCCAGGATGCGTCCGGCCACACAGCGGATAGTGCCCGCCAGCTTGGCCAGGTTTTCAGGCGTGGTGAACGGGCTGATGACCTTGCGCCGCTGGGTATGCAGAGGCGGGTCCATCGAGATAAACATCGGCAGGTGAAAGTCCTTGGGTTGATCGTGAAGGGTGACCCCGCCCAAGGCCGCGTCCGAAGAAAACACCGCGTGGTTGGTGCTGACAGCAGCTATGTCCTTGAATTTGGTGACGGACCAGTAAGCGCCATAAGGGCTGTGCGCGCAGTAATGCACCGGGGCTTCGCGGCGCATGCGTGCGAAAAAAGGGCCCAGGGTGTCGTTTTGCACCAACCCTGGATGACTGACGTCAAAGCGGTCCAACGCCAAGGTCGCCGGATCGGCGGTCAGCATGTAATCCATTTCCTGATAATAGTTGTCCATGTCCACGTCTCCATGTGAGTAGCGAGCCATACTGAGGCAGCGTCCTTCGCGCCCGGGCACAAGCCTAGAACGGATTTGACGAAACGCCTGCTTTACCCGAACCAGCTCGCCTCCTTCATTGCCGGAGTTTTTGCCACGATGCTTGCGCCGCTTAAATTCTGGTTAAAACGCAGTGCCCTGATCGCTGGCGTGGCGGCCGTGACGCTACTCGCCTGGCGTGTCTATGACACTGAGCTTGGGCCGCCGCTGGAGCTCTGGCACACCGTGGTGCCTCACGAACTCAGTGCACAGCAGATCGACAAGGCCGACTGGGCGCAATGGCAGGCGGCGGAGCAGCGAGTGTTTGACGAAGTACGTCGCGAGGTCAGCGACAAACTCGCCGTAGAAGACACCCCGGCCATCAACCGCTATCAGCCACAGAGCCGTGTCTATCCTGCCCGCTTCACTCAAGACTGGAACCGTTCCTACGTGCTCGAACCCGTGGGTGTGGCCAAAGGTGTGGTGGTGCTGTTGCACGGCCTTACCGACTCGCCCTACAGCCTCAGGCACATTGCCCGTCGCTATTGTGAATCGGGGTTTGTGGCCATCGGTATTCGCATGCCCGGTCACGGCACCGTCCCCGCGGGCCTGACCGACGCTGACTGGCCAGACTGGATGGCCGCCACTCGCCTGGCGGTGCGCGAAGCCCGCCAACAAGTGCCCGCACCTGCGCCTTTGCACCTCGTGGGGTTTTCCAACGGCGGCGCATTGGCGGTGAAATATGCCCTCGACAGCCTGAGCGATCCGCAACTGGCGCGGGCCGACCAACTGATCCTCATCTCGCCCATGATCGGGGTGAACAGTTTCGCCCGCTATGCCGGGCTGGCCGGACTGCCTGCGGTGCTGCCGGCGTTCAGTAAAGCCGCCTGGCTAGGCCGCTTGCCGGAGTTCAATCCGTTCAAATACAACTCATTTCCAGTCAACGGTGCTCGCCAATCGTGGCTTTTGACTGACGCGTTGCAAAGCCAGCTGTTGCTACTGTCAAAGCAAGATGCCCTGCGCGACTTACCGCCGATTCTTGCCTTTCAATCACTCATGGACCACACGGTCAGCACACCCGCTGTGGTCAACGGCTTGTTCCGTTTATTGCCTGACAATGGCAGCGAGCTGGTGCTGTTCGACATTAATCGCAGCCGCGAATTCGGTGGTTTATTGACCCCCGCTGCCAGCGCTTCAATCGAGCAGATGCTGCCACCGCCACCGCGTAATTATCAAACCAGCCTGGTCACCCACCTGTCCGCTGAAAGCAGCGAAATGGTTGTACGTAACACACCGGCGCGGTCTGAAATAGCCACACAAACTCCCTTAGGGCTGGACTACCCGAAAGACATTTATTCGCTGTCACATGTCGCGCTGCCCTTCCCACAAAGCGATGCGCTTTATGGTCAGCAACCGGACAAAGACGAAGATTTTGGCGTACACCTGGGCACACTCGCGGCACGCGGTGAGCGCGGCGTATTAATGGTGCCGATGGACACACTGATGCGCGTCACTTCAAACCCCTTCTATGGGTATTTGCTTGAACGTATTGAGCAGGATATTAAGCGCGGAACTCAGGTTAAAGATGCAGGCAACTGACGCGAAAAGCGCCAGTTGCCTGTCAGCTTACTTACCCGCCGTCAGGGTGGTGTAACTGGTGATCAAGTTGCGGTAGTCCGGGATGTGGTTGGAAAACAGCGCCCCCAAACCTTCCACGTCGTTGCGCCAATCGCGATGCAGCTCACAGGCCAGACCAAACCAGGTCATTAACTGCGCCCCAGAGGCCGACATGCGATCCCAGGCTGAGTGACGGGTGATTTCGTTGAACGTGCCCGATGCATCGGTCACGACAAACACTTCATAGCCCTCTGCCAAGGCAGACAGCGCCGGAAAAGCCACGCAAACTTCAGTCACCACGCCAGCAATAATCAGTTGTTTCTTGCCGGTAGCCTTGACCGCCTTGACGAAATCTTCGTTGTCCCATGCATTAATCTGCCCAGGGCGCGCAATGTAGGGCGCATCCGGGAACAGCGCTTTCAATTCCGGCACCAACGGGCCATTGGGGCCTGTTTCAAAACTGGTGGTCAAAATGGTCGGCAAGTTGAAGTATTTGGCCAGATCGGCCAGTGCAAGCACGTTATTTTTGAACTTGTCCGGTTCGATGTCCCTCACCAACGACAGCAAACCGGCCTGATGATCCACCAACAAAACGGCGGCATTGTCCTTGTCCAAGCGCTTGTAAGAAGTTGTCACAGGATGTTCCTCTCTTGGGATGAAACGATAAGCCCGGGCCATGACCGTTCACGGCCCGGGTGTGCGGGTTAGCGGATGCGTCAGGCCGGCATGCGGCCAAAACGACCCGACTGAAAATCCGCAAACGCCTGATGGATTTCAGCGTCGGTGTTCATCACAAACGGCCCGTGACCCACAATCGGCTCGTCGATGGGTTCACCGCTGAGGATCAGCAGCACCGCGTCGTTATTGGCTTCGAGCTGCACCCGCTGACCGTCACGCTCGAACAACGCCAACTGTCCTTCGCGCACCACCTCCTTGCCATTGACCTCAACCGCACCGTGCAGCACCACCAAGGCGGTGTTGCGACCCTGATGCACGTCGAGTGCAGTCGACTTGCCCGCGTTCAAACGGATGTCCCACACGTCGATGTCAGTAAACGTGTGTGCCGGGCCGCGATGACCGTCAAACTCACCGGCAATCAGGCGTAAACGCCCGGCATTGTCTTTGAGCGCCACCTCAGGAATGTCCCGATCCACAATGCCTTGGTAACCCGGCTCGGCCATTTTGTCTTTGGCGGGCAGGTTGACCCACAGTTGGACCATCTCCAGGGTGCCGCCACTGCGGGCAAAAGCCTCGGAGTGGAACTCCTCATGCAAAATCCCTGATGCCGCAGTCATCCACTGCACATCGCCCGGCCCGATCACGCCGCCATTGCCCGTGGAGTCGCGATGCTCCACTTCGCCTTTATAGACAATGGTCACCGTTTCAAAACCGCGGTGCGGGTGCTGGCCTACACCACGACGCTCAGTGGTCGGGGTAAATTCGGCTGGCCCTGCGTAATCAAGCAACAAGAACGGGCTGACGTGTTTCCCCATGCTGTCGTAGGAAAACAGCGTGCGAACCGGAAAGCCATCACCCACCCAATGGGGACGTGGAGCGGTGTAAACGCCAAGAATTTTTTTCATCTTGCACCTCCTGTAATTCATGGCAACAGCATAGGTTTGATCTGTTTTGTCGACTAGACTGCGTTTTTGAACCGTTGCGTTCTATTTGGAGAACGATGGTGGAAGACCTCAACACCCTCTATTACTTCACCCAAGTGGTCGAGCATCGTGGCTTCGCTGCAGCGGGCCGGGCGCTGAACATGCCCAAGTCCAAACTCAGCCGGCGTATTGCCCAACTCGAAGAGCGCCTTGGCGTGCGGTTGATACAGCGTAGTAGCCGCCACTGCTCCCTGACTGAAATCGGACAGGAGTACTACCAGCGGTGTCGGGCCATGTGCATTGAGGCGCAGGCAGCGGCGGAAGTCATTGAACGAAATCGCTCAGAACCACAGGGCATTGTGCGTCTCAGTTGCCCCACCTCGCTGCTCAACTCGTGGGTCAGTGCCATGCTGGCGCGTTACATGCTCACTTACCCCTTGGTGCAATTGCATGTTGAAAGCACCAATCGCCGGGTAGACGTAATTGAAGAAGGCTTCGACATGGCTATCCGGGTGCGTTTTCCGCCGTTGGAAGACAGCGATCTGGTGATGAAAGTGCTGGGCAACAGCGTTCAAAGTCTGGTCGCCAGCCCTGCGTTCCTGCCGCGTTTTTCAACGCCGCCCACGCCCGCCGACTTGAGTGGCCTGCCCAGTTTGTATTGGGGGTCGGCCCAGCGCGACTATGCCTGGGAGCTGTTCGGACCCGACGGAGCCACCGCACTCATCTCGCACACCCCCAAACTCATTACCGATGACCTGCCGGCACTGTGCCAGGCCGCTGTGGCCGGCCTCGGCGTGGTGCATGTCCCCAATGTGGTGGTCCGCGATCACATCGCCAGCGGGCAGTTAATCAACGTGTTGCCGCAATGGGCACCCAAAAGCGGGATCGTGCACGCGGTTTTCCCTTCTCGCCGGGGGCTACTGCCGTCGGTGCGTACGCTGATTGACTTTCTGGCCGAGGAATTCAGCCACAGCGATGTCATCTGATTCATACCCAAGTGGCATCTGCGGCGGTGACGGGCCTGCGTGACGCTAAATTATTTGTCTTGCCCCTCGTTCTCTCCAGATAGCAAAGGCCGTGCGCCGGCCCCTTGACGGCGGATTTCTACTGAGATGGCAATGACTCAATCACGTTCAAAAAAAGCCCTGTTAATCGGTATCCCATTGGCCCTGGCCGCAGCCATCGGCGGTGGTTTCCTGGTGTGGAACACGTTTTACAACGGTAACCCGGGCTACCCGCTCAAGATCATCAAGCAAGCCGACGAGCTACAGGACCGCGTGCTGTCTTTTGACAGCCACATCACGGTGCCGCTGGAGTTCGGCACAGCGGGCAATGAAGCCGACAAGGACGGCCCTGGCCAATTCGACCTGGCCAAGGCCGCCAAGGGACGGCTGTCCGGTGCAGCACTGACGGTTTTCGGCTGGCCGGAAATCTGGAACGGACCCAACGCACCGCACCGCCCCACCGCAGGGTTTGTCGAAGCGGCGCGCAACGAGCAAGAAGCGCGCTATCAGATCATCACGGGCATGGTGCGCGACTTTCCCAATCAGGTCGGCATTGCCTATACCCCGGATGATTTGCGTCGCTTGCATGGCGAAGGCAAGTTCGCGGTGTTTATCAGCATGCTCAACGCTTACCCGCTGGGCAACGACCTCAACCAACTGGACAAATGGGCGGCGCGCGGCATGCGCATGTTCGGCTTCAGTTATGTCGGCAACAACGACTGGGCCGACTCCTCGCGCCCCCTGCCCTTTTTCAACGACACCCCGGATGCCCTCGGCGGCCTGTCCGATACGGGCAAGCAAGCCGTGCAACGCCTGAACGATCTGGGCGTGATCATTGACGTGTCACAGATGTCGACCAAGGCACTGGAGCAAGTCAGCCAACTGAGCCGTACCCCGATGATCGCGTCGCACTCAGCCCCACGGGCGCTGGTGGACATCCCGCGCAACCTCAGCGACAAAGAAATGCAACTGATCAAAGACAGTGGCGGCGTGGTGCAGATTGTGGGTTTTGCGACCTACTTGCGCCCGTTGAGCACTGCCAGCCAGGACAAACTCAACACCCTGCGCAGCCAGTTTGACTTGCCGCCGTTGCACAGCCTGGAAATGGCCCTGATGCCCGGCGACGCGATTATCACCGTATGGCCCGAACAACGCTTTGGCCAGTACGCGGCCGGTCTGTACGGCATCGTCGAAGAAGAACCCAAAGCCACGCTCAAGGATTACGGCGACGCCATTGATTACGCGGTGAAAAAAATCGGCATCGACCACGTGGGCATCAGTTCTGACTTCAATGACGGCGGCGGACTAGACGGCTGGAAGGATGTGAGCGAAACCCGCAACGTCACCGCCGAACTGCTGCAACGCGGCTACTCGGAGGCTGATATCGCCAAATTGTGGGGTGGCAATTTCCTGCGCGTGTGGGACACCGTGCAAAAAGCTGCCAAACCCACATCAACTCTATAAGTGAACTTGCCGACCATGCTTACGTTGAAACCGCTTTACCGTTTATCGCTGGCCGCCTTGCTTGCCAGCCTGGTGCCTGCACTGGCTCAGGCAGCCGAACCTGCCAAGCCGGGCACGGTGTTCAAAGACTGTAAAGACTGCCCTGAAATGGTGGTCCTGCCGACGGGCAGCTTCATGATGGGCACGCCAGAGGATGAAGTCGGGCGTGAGCCCGATGAAGGTCCCCGGCATAAAGTGACCTTCAGCAAGCCGCTGGCCATCAGCCGCTTCCAGGTCACTGCTGCCGAGTTTGACGCCTATATCAAGGAAACCGGGGTCAAGATTGCTGATGGCGATGACCGCCCGGGACGCGAGTGCATTGCCAGCAAACCGCGCTACCCGCAAGGCCCACGCCAGCCGGCTGTGTGCATGGACTTCGACGACGTCAAAAACTACGTCAGCTGGATTGCGAAAAAAACCGGTAAGCCTTATCGCATGGTCAGCGAAGCCACCCGCGAATACGCAGCGCGCGCAGGCTCGACCGGCCCGTTCCCGTTCCCGATGGACGAAGGCAAGGAGTACAGCATCGCCAAACATGCCAACACCTACGGCCCGACCGATGGTTACAGCTATACCTCGCCCGCAGGCAGCTACCCGGCCAATGCGTTTGGGGTGTATGACATGCACGGTAACGTTTACGAATGGCTGGAAGACTGCAAGCACCATGACTACGTCGGCGCGCCGACTGATGGCAGTGCCTGGGTGAGCGGCAGCACCTGCGAACTGCGCCAGATCCGCGGCAACGACTGGGGCGAAGCGCCGGTGTTCTCCCGCTCCGGCAACCGCAACGATATTTACCCGCAAACCCGTGGCGACTGGGTGGGCTTTCGCGTGCAGCGCGAACTTTAACCCCACTGTGTAGCCGCTGGAGAAGGCTGCGGGCTTTTATGTTGATAAAAAAGACCGCAGCCCAAGGGATGTAGACCTGGGCCGCCTCACACTAAATCCCCACCCCAATCGCTCGTTCTCAAGAGACTGCCCTTACCTTGATTCAAGGAACTCTTGTTTATGAGCCAGCCCGCCACGCCCCGACACAACCCCGGGGTTCTTCGAGAACTGTTCCAACTGCTCAAGCCGTTCCGGCTCATTGTCAGCCTGTCCGTCCTGTTGGGCATGGTCGGCGGCTTGAGCGTGACGGTGCTGCTGGCCACCATCAATAATGCGTTGCACAGCGAAAGCGGCCTCACCAACCATGTGGTCGCCCTGTTCGCCGGGCTGTGCGTATTAGCGCTGATCAGCACCATTTGCTCAGACATTGGCAGCAACTATGTAGGCCAGCACATCATTGCCAAATTGCGCAAAGAGCTGGGCGAAAAAGTGCTCTCGGCGCCCATTTCGCAAATCGAACGCTACCGCAGCCACCGACTGATCCCGGTGCTGACCCACGACGTCGACACCATCAGCGATTTCGCGTTTGCCTTTGCCCCGCTGGCGATTTCCCTGACGGTGACGCTGGGTTGCATGGGCTATTTGGCCATGCTCTCGTGGCCGATGTTTTTGATGATGCTGGTGGCCATTGTGATCGGCACGGTGATTCAGTACATCGCGCGCGGCTACGGCCTGAACGGTTTTACCCAGGCCCGCGAAGCTGAAGATGAGCTGCAAAAGCATTACAACGCGATTGCCGAAGGCGCCAAGGAATTGCGCATTCACCGCCCGCGTCGTCAGCGCATGTTTGTGTCAGGCATCGCGCGCACCGCACAAAAAATCTGTGACATTCAGGTGCGCTCGATCAACACCTTCGTTATCGCCAAAAGCCTGGGGTCGATGCTGTTTTTCGTGGTCATAGGCCTGGCGCTGGCCATGCAATCGCTGTGGCCAAGCGCCAATCCTGGCGTAATAAGCGGGTTTGTGCTGGTGCTGTTGTACATGAAAGGGCCGCTTGAGCACTTGATCAGCACCCTGCCGATCATCAGCCGCGCGCAAATTGCCTTCCGCCGCATTGCCGACCTCTCCGAGCAATTCAACTCGCCAGAGCCACATCTGCTGTTGAGCGAAGATGGCGCGCAAGACAAAACCGTTAACAGCCTCGAACTGGTGGACGTGAACTACAGCTTCCCGGCCGTAGAGGGCAGCGCGCCCTTCCGCCTGGGACCGGTGAACCTGAAAATCAATCAAGGCGATATCGTGTTTATCGTCGGCGAAAACGGCTGTGGCAAAACCACCCTTATCAAGTTGCTGCTGGGTCTGTACGCACCGCAACAGGGCGAAATCCGTCTCAATGGCCAGGCCGTCAGCGCTCAAACCCGCGATGACTACCGCCAGCTGTTCACCACCATCTTTGCCGACTACTACCTGTTCGACGACGTGGTGCAGGGCGACATGAAAATCCCGCAGGACGCCGAGCAGTACCTCAAACGTCTGGAGATTTCGCACAAGGTCAGCATCAACGACGGTCAGTTCAGCACCACCGACCTGTCGACCGGCCAACGCAAACGTCTGGCCCTGGTCAACGCGTGGCTCGAAGAACGCCCGGTTCTGGTGTTTGACGAATGGGCGGCCGATCAAGACCCGACCTTCCGCCGCATTTTCTACACCGAGTTGTTGCCGGACCTCAAGCGCCTGGGCAAAACCATCATCGTCATCTCCCACGACGACCGTTACTTCGATGTCGCAGACCAACTGGTGCGCATGGACAGCGGCAAGGTCAGCACCGCGCTGGAACCTGCCTGATCCCCGCCATGCAGGAGCGAGTTTGCTCGCTCCTACGGTGATTTCTTGCTCAGAAAAAATAAATTCCAACTAAATGAGGAACTTCTTTCCGGTTTATTAATCGCGCTGCGTCTAATAACTATTCCCATTAACAAACAATAATTCCCCCTCCTTCGGAGCCTCGGCACGCCATGCAACGACCAAACTTGAGACGGACCCCGCTTTCGATCGCTACCCAGCGCCAGACCGTTCGCCGCACGCTGTTGTCCAGTGCTTTTGTCGCTTCGGTGCTGCTGGGTTCATCGGTTGCTCAAGCAGCCCCGGTAGCCTTGAACATCCCGGCGCAGTCGCTGGCCAACGCGCTGAATGAGCTGGGCAAGCAAGCCAACTTGCAGATCCTGTACAGCGCCGATCAAGTTCAAGGGATCAAGTCGCATTCCGTGTCCGGCTCACTGGAACCCGTTAAAGCCCTGGAAACCCTGCTGCAAGGCAGCGGCATTTCCTACCAGCTCAATGGCGATACCGTGATCCTCAACGCCCCGCAAGGCAAAGGGCTGGAGCTGGGCGCAACCACCATTTCCGGCCAAGGTCTGGGCAACTCGCTGACGACCGAAGACACCGGTTCCTATACCACCGGCGCCACCAGCAGCTCGACCAAGCTGCCGCTGTCGATTCGTGAAACGCCGCAAACCGTGACCGTGATCACCCGTCAGAACATGGACGACCAAGGCGCGCAAAGTATTGGTGATGTGTTGCGTAACGCGCCGGGGATCAGCACCCAGGCGTACGACAGTGACCGCATGGAGTATTCGGCACGCGGTTACGCCATCACCAACTTCCAGTACGACGGCGTCAACTCGTTATACGACGGGGTATTCGACGAAGGCGCGACCAAGGTCGACATGGCGTTGTACGACCGCGTAGACATCGTCAAGGGCGCAACGGGCCTGTTGTCCGGTTCCGGCGATCCCTCCGCGACCGTTAACCTGATCCGCAAAAAACCGACCCGCGAATTCAAGGCTTCGATTACCGCCAGTGCCGGTTCGTGGGACGACTACCGGACCGAAGGTGATATTTCCGGCCCGCTGAATGACGACGGCAGTGTGCGTGGGCGTTTTGTGACGGCGTTTCAGGATGCCGACTCCTACCGCGACCACTACACAAAAAAGAACCAAGTGTTCTACGGGATTATTGAAGCCGACATCACCCCGGACACCCTGTTCACCTTTGGCATGGATTACCAGGACATCAAGCCGCGCGGCTCATCCTGGACCGGTAACCCGTACTACTTCTCCAACTACACCAAGACCGATTTCAGCCGCTCGTTCAACCCGGCCACCGACTGGAGCCGCCGTGACGTGCAAGCGCGCTCCACTTTCGCGTCCCTTGAGCACCGCTTTGCCAACGACTGGAAAATCAAAGGCACGATCAACCAGCAGGTCAACGATCACGACACACAGCTAGGCTCTGCCAGTGGCGACAAGCCTGACCCGGTGACCGGCGATGGCATGTTCTTCTACTGGGGTAAATGGGAAGGCCATCGCGTTCAAAACACCTTCGATCTCAACGCAACCGGCCCATTCAGCCTGTTCGGTCGTGAGCATGAATTGGTGGTGGGCTACACCTCTCAGGAATCCAGACAAACAGGGGCCACGTTTGACGGCAGCCAGTTCACCAAAGTACCGGGCAGCATTTTTGACTGGAAGGGCAAATACCCGGAGCCTGACTTCCCGAAAAACGGCAAGTACGAGACCAATCAAAACCAGAACAGCGCTTACATAGCGGCACGCTTCAAGCCTACCGACGATTTGTCGTTGATCCTGGGCAGTCGTGTGAGCGACTTCCAATACAACAGTACTTACAAATACTACGTACAAGCACCACCGAACTTCGAAGACAACAAAACCACGTCCAAGCAACACGGCCGTGTGACGCCTTACGCCGGTGCCGTGTATGACATCAACGACACCTACTCGGTCTATGCCAGCTACACCTCCATTTACAAACCGGTCACGGACAGAAGCGCTTCAGGCACCACCCTGGCGCCGACTGAAGGCAACAGTTACGAAATCGGTTTGAAAAGCGAGTATTTCGATGGTCGCCTGAACGCCAGTATCGCGGCGTTCCGTACCGAGCAGAAAAAGGTACCCATCAACGTGGGCACCAACCCGATCACTAACGAAGGCATTTATGAGTCTCTGGACGGTGCCACCACCAAGGGCGTTGAACTGGAGCTGACCGGCGAAATCATGCCGGACTGGAACCTGATCGCCGGTTACACCTATGCTCAAACCCGCTCCGAAGATGGCAAGCGCGTGTATGGCTATCCATTGCAAACCACCAAGCCTGAAAACGTGGCGCGACTGTTCACCACGTATCGCTTGCCCGGTGTGTTGAACAAAGTGACTGTTGGCGGTGGCGTGAACTGGCAAAGCCCGTTCTACGGCCAGATCTACAACGATGCCAAAGAAGACTACGACATCATCGAACAGCACAGCTACGCGCTGGTTAACCTGATGACCCGTTACGAGTACAACGAACACCTGACGTTCAACCTCAACGCCAACAACGTTTTCGACAAGAAGTACCTGTCCGGCCTGGGCAACTTCAACACCACGTACTACGGTGAGCCACGCAGCCTGATGCTGACCACCAAATACACGTTCTAAGCGTCACCCGCCCCACCCAAAAAGCCCCGGTGCTCACGTGCCGGGGCTTTTGCGTTTGAGGGTTGCCAGCGGCTGTACGGGGGCGCGCGCATGCCTGAACTAGACTTTCGCGTTGCAGCGCTCAAACCCAGACGTACCGCACCTTCCCTCCTAAAGCGCTGCCATCATTTCGCAGGTAAACACATGCGCTTAACGCCCCCAAAGACTCAAGACACCCACGTTTTTGATACCACCCTGAATTTATTTACCTACCCCGCAGTTTTAATCGCACACACGTTGGGCCTGTTTGAAACACTCCATCAACCGGGCGAATGGAGTATCACCTCATTAAGCAATCATCTTGGGCTTGCGCCACGGGCAATGAATACGCTGCTTAATGTGAGCACTGCGTTTGGCTTCATACACCGTCACGCATCGTCATACGCCCTTTCTGCGACCGGCAAAGAGTACTGAGTCAAGACCAGTCCCTATTATTTCGGTGACTTTTGGAACTTGATGATCGATAACGCACACCAGCCAGGATAACTGTCCACTTTTAACCACTTACCCCCCTAACGCCTGTCGGGGGTAAAGCGTTGTCCTGGACACCCCTTTCGGCACAACTGCTGTTCCGTTTGAGGCTTTAATCCGGGCGTGAACGCCTCTTATAGTGGCGACTCCGTGCAGCCGTGATGCGACTGATAAGAAGAGGTTTCCATGAGTAGCCTGAATGCCCCATTGCAACACCTTGATGTGCTGGATGCCGAACACGACGCGCAATACTTTGAGTACAGCAAAGCCGCCAACCCGATCAGTGCCGGGTTGATTTCCCGTATTCCTTATCAAAATTTCCCTTCATCGCTGTATGACACAGGCCCAAGTCGCGTGGTCCCGCTGGACTTGAGCGAGGCACTGGGCTGTCCGGGACCCGCAACCGGGCCGGGGTTGCTGGCGAACTTCATTCGTCTGAATGCCGGTGACAGCCTGACGCTGGCGCCTGTCACGACCTCTCAGGTGGTGTATGTGATCGCCGGGCGTGGGCAATTGGTGCAGGGCAGCACGCGTTTTGAATGGGAGAAAGGCTGTTTTATCGCCATGCCCGGAATAGAAGCGGTTCAGCTGAGCGCCAGTGAAGATGCGCGGTTCTATTACGTACATGACGAGCCGCTGCTGCGCTACTTGGGGGTGGTGCCTGCGCAACAACAGTTCAGCGCCACGCTGTATCCCGCTCACACCGCCAATACCAAGCTGCGCGAAGCCGCGGATGACCCGCGAGCGCAGGATCGCAGCCGTATCAGTATCTTGCTGGGTAATCGGCATTTTCCTCAAACCCGCACGGTGACTCACGTGTTATGGGCGATGTACGGGATTTTGCCCGCAGGTTCGGTGCAAAAACCACACCGCCATCAATCCATTGCGCTGGACTTCATCATTGACTGCCCTGCGGGTTGCTACACCCTGGTCGGCACGGACATCGATGAAAACGGCCAGATCCGTAATCCGACCCGAGTTGACTGGGCGCCGGGGCTGGCGTTTGTCACGCCGCCGGGTTATTGGCATGCGCACTTCAATGAGTCGCAGAGCGAAGCGTTCTTGATCCCGATCCAGGACGCAGGTTTGCAAACGTATCTGCGGGCGCTGGATATCCGCTTCAGCTAACCCCTCAAGACTGCCAATACGCGGGGCTGCCGACACGCTCGACCATAAAGTCGATGAAACAACGCACCTTCGACGACACCGTGCGTTTGGGTGGGTACACCAACCACAGCGACGCAGGCACCTGCGTCGCTTGCACCTGCCATTCAGGCAACCAACGCACCAAAGCGCCCGAGGCCAGCTTGTGCGCTACCAGCCAGTCCGGTAAACAGGCCGCCCCCAAGCCCTGCTCAACCGCCAGCAATTGCGCCTCCAGGTCGTTGATGCGCAGCCCGCCTGCCACTTGCACCCGCTGCACGGGGTGAATAAAACCGTCAGCCGGCACAAAGAAAACATCGTCGGGCAAATTGCCGTTCAACAACACCGCGCCAAGCGCCTGCGGGTTTGAAGGGGCCGGGTGTTGACGGGCGAACGCCTGACTGACACAGACCAGCGTGCGTTCACTGGCCAGCTGGCGCGCTTTGAGGGTGGAGTCGGGCAAGACACCAATGCGCAAGGCCAGATCGACGCCGGCATTGATCAAGTTCACATGTTGATCGTCCAGCATCAGTTCCAGGCGGACTTCGGGATGCTGCGCCATGAACTCACCGAGGAGTGGCAGAACGTGATGCCGGGCGAATGCGGGGGGCAGATTGAGTTTCAGCAGGCCACGCGGGTGCTGGTTGAGCGACGCCGTCGCGTGCTTGGCCTGCTCCAGTTCATCCAGTACCCGCACCGCATGGTGCAGGAACGTCTCGCCCCCCTCGGTCAAGCGCAAGGTACGGGTTGAGCGATTGAACAAGGCGATGCCCAGATCGTGTTCCAGATCCTTGATGTAACGCGACACCGTTGAGGCTTTGATCGACAGTTTTTCGGCGGCCCTGGAAAAGTTGTTGGCGTGCGCCGCTTCGACAAAAGCATTCAGCGCTGCGAAATAGTCCATGGCGAGTCCGCACGAAAGAAAAGTTGCCAAAGGCTATCAGATTGATCACTGCGCTGGCGTGGTCACGAACAGGAAATCTGGTTGACCACCCTCCCCGTCGACTATATGGTGTGTCACCAAAGAGCGACAAACACCACATAGTGTGTTTTTAGCCTGAGAAGCTACGCTATCAACACGACCGTCAGGAGCGCGATTACTCGCGAGAGGTCGCACCCGCAAGATCGCGAGGCCAGCTCACTCCTGGTGTGTTTTTGTTAATGCTTGAACATTTTTACGCCCGTCCAAGACCACACACCCTGGTCAAACCCGCCTCCTGCGAAAGGAAACTCCTATGTTGAATTGGGACAGCTCTGACAACGAAGACATTGATTTGCGTGCCGCGCAACCCGCACCGGCTGCACTGGACGCACTCAACAACGCTGGCGATCAAGAGGCCGCCAAAGCACGCCAAGTCACCGCAGGTGACACCCCGGCCATCATTCGGGCCAAGGCGGCCCTGAATTCGCTGGACATCGCTGAGGGCATGGCTGAGCTGGAGGGCGCTTCGGCACGGGTGGCGGTGGATGAAAAACGCATGATCAATTGCCGCGCCGATCTTAACCAGTTGGTGCCGTTCAAGTACGACTGGGCGTGGCAGAAGTACCTGGACGGTTGCGCGAATCATTGGATGCCGCAAGAAATCAACATGACTGCCGACATCAGCCTCTGGAAAAATCCTGAAGGATTGACCGATGATGAGCGCCGCATTGTCATGCGCAATTTGGGGTTCTTCTCTACGGCCGATTCATTGGTGGCCAACAATTTGGTACTGGCCGTCTATCGACTGATCACCAACCCGGAATGCCGCCAATATATTTTGCGCCAGGCCTTTGAAGAGGCCATTCACACCCACGCGTATCAATACTGCATTGAGTCGCTGGGCATGGATGAGGGCGAAATTTTCAACATGTATCACGAGATCCCGTCGGTGGCTAAAAAGGCCGCGTGGGGATTGAAGTACACCCGTTCAATCAGCGACCCGACATTTGAAACCGGCACCGTCGAAAACGACAAAGAACTGCTGAAAAACCTGATCGCGTACTACTGCGTTCTGGAAGGCATATTCTTCTACTGCGGTTTTACTCAGATCCTGTCCATGGGACGGCGCAATAAAATGAATGGCGTGGCTGAACAGTTCCAATACATATTGCGCGACGAGTCCATGCACCTGAATTTTGGCATTGATGTGATTAACCAGATCAAACTGGAAAACCCGCACTTGTGGGATGCCGATTTAAAGGATGAAGCGGCGCAAATGATTTTGCAGGGCACCCAGCTGGAAATCGAATACGCCCGCGACACCATGCCCCGCGGTGTATTGGGGATGAACGCGGCGATGATGGAAGACTATTTGAAGTTCATTGCCAACCGCCGCCTGTCGCAGATCGGTTTGAGGGAAGAGTTCCCGGGCACCACCAACCCCTTCCCGTGGATGAGTGAAATCATGGATTTGAAGAAAGAAAAGAACTTCTTCGAAACCCGCGTCATCGAGTACCAGACTGGCGGCGCATTGAGCTGGGATTGAGCCCGCTGCCTCATTCACCCTTCCCCCTTACAAACTGATGCTTATGTGTAGCCAGAAAATTAAAACGCCCTGCGTGGGATTATGCTCAACGGTTTTTGGCGACCTTGTATGCCGTGGCTGCAAACGCTTTCATCACGAAATCGTAGGGTGGAACGGGTACAGCGAAACCGAGAAGCAGTCTGTGCTGCTGCGCCTGGAGCACGTGCTGGAGCGTGTAACACAAGGCCTGGTCGATGTGTTTGATGAGCCATTGCTCATTGACAAACTGGCGCAGCGAAACATTGGGCTGCGCCCTGGCCAGTCGGTGTATTACCTGGCGTACCACGTGATCTGGCGAGGAGCGCAGACGATCAAGAACATTGAGGATTATGGGATAAGGCTGGCCCCCGACTTACGGGGGATGCCCCTGGTTGATGTGCGTACGTTGCTGGACAAGGAGTTTTTTATCCTGTCCGAGATGCATTACCAGCGAATACCGATAGGCGAGCGTTAATTATTCAACAAGACAACACTTCATCAGAACGCGCTTACTCGCGTTCTGATGCGGCGTAATTGCACTGCAACATGGCATCGTTTAAACCGACCTAAGAGGCTGACTCTCAAGCCGGGAGAGTTATCCGCGATGCACAACGTTGTCAGCAGCCCGTTTTAAACATCCGTGGTCAGCGAAAACTCTATGGTGGAAGGCGCATGTTTATCGATTACGTAAGGATTACTGTCCACGCCGATCTCATTGCCCTCCCTTATGGTATAAGTGCGTTTTACCGTAAAGTCTACATCCGGAACTTGCCGTATTTCATCACCGACGTCAAAGACGATATTTTTGGCAACGACATTGACATTAGCTGCCTTATGTACAGGATCATAATCAATTATAAAACTCAAGCCCCTGCCACTGGGCAGCAGATCGCCTTTTAATCCGGCGTCCCCGCTCGTTACATTACTAAATCCGTGCACCGTCGCACCTTGATGCGCCACTTCGGAAATGCGCGTACGCATTAACGGATCAGGAATAGCGGCCTCAAACTGACGAAGTTTTAGTAAGGTAAATTCATCTCCCGTCATAATTTCAGCGTCAGGCATCATATTGAGCTCAGGTTTTTCTCGATTGATGACCGAGTAGTAATTGCGATCAAGGTCTAATAAAAAGTTGTGCGAATAGTCGGTGTCTGACAAGTGGTTGGGTCTGGCTCTTTCCCCTTCCGTAACCATAAAATTATCCTCTTCAACCTGCCAAGAAAGCTGGAATTGCTTTTGCGTTACTACTCCGTTTTCTTGCCGTGTATTTTTAACCCCGTAATCGTATTCGATGTTTTTATCGAACTTTAAATATTCATCAAGCTTTTCGGCGCCCGTGGTGTCCAGCCCTTCCACCTCAAACTTGGCTGCCAAGGGTGAAGCAGGCCTCTCTTCAGCAACTGGCGTAGTCGGCGAACTGCTCCTGCGCCATGGCCAACTTCCTCCTTGCCCCTCAGTGCGAATCCAATCACCGTTGTTTGTATGACTGACCGTCACTAAAGGTTTACGGGTAGCGGGGTCAATAATCTGTACCCGGTTATCACCGATTTTAAAGTCGGACCTGATCTCGTAGACCTTGGGAGCACCGCGGGTATCGGTATGACGGATGAACCACTGATCCACTCCGCTCGCGTTTTTTAGCTGATAAATGCCTTGGCCATTCGGCAAGGTGTTTTCAATTAATGCTTCACCGTTTGGCACTGCATAGTCGCTAATGCTTCCCGCTTGGCCAGGACGCAGGCGGTTGATATCGGAGTCGTTTGAAACCCTTTTGTTAACTGCCCCGGTTACCGATGTTGCTTGGGTGGGGGGCTCACCCTGAACGGGAACATTTCCTTCAACTGGCCTATTGAGTGCTTTCGCAGGTCGACGTAATTCAAGATCATGCGTCTGCTCGTTAGGTGTCCAACTGTAGTCTTTGACGGCAGACGTGTTGAGTGAAGGTGTATCACCTAATCCCGTCTCTACGGCCCCGGGCAGTAGTTCATGCGCTAATTGCAGGCCCGAAATCACCGCGGCGGCATTACCTTGAAGTCGATCATCAGCCGTTTTGCCATAAATACCGTCATGAATACCGAAGACAATATTGCCAGCGTTGCCAACAACCGGTAAATAACCGAAGGTATTACCCCACGCCTCTTTCACACTCTTCCAACTTTGCTGTGAGGCACCAAACACCTGCGTCTGGTCGGCCCACACTGAGTTCTTGGTGTTCACGGCTTGATATTGAGACGCAAGGCCTTGCTCCAGACTCCCCTCTCTTAATGAATAATCACGGTTTCGCGAACGGGTGTAATTGAAGGTCTCCCGCACCGGAATGGCCTGATCCGAAACGAGATTAAAATAGCCCTCGTAGCTCACATCATTGCCGGCGATCAGGCTATCAAGCACTTCACCTGCCTTTGGCCAATGGGCATCTTTACCCCCTTGCCTGTCGCGGGCATTGAAACGTTTGAGCAGATCATCCCGATGGGTGGTAGCCCAGTTGGCAAAGCCTTCATCTCCCTGAATTTCATGAGCACTGCCTTTGCGCAAATCAATCATCAGCCCCTGATTTGGCCGGTGCTCATAATTGGCGTCATAAGGGGTATTAGGAATAAATGCATAGCCGGCCAGTGGGTAACCGTACACATTGGGAATGATGACCTGACCATTGTGCGCCAGGGTGCGTTTTACAGCGGCTTGACCTGCTGGGCTTAACGACTCAAAACCCGTCTTATCGTTAACCAGGCTTTGCAAAGTGCCCTTTACTAGATAGGCATCTGCTTTCCCGGAGCGCTGCGCCATCCCCCCCGATGCATCGCGCATGGGCGTAGCGATTTCTTTCTCCCAATGATCTTGAAGATTTTTCCCTAGCCCTTCTAGCGCGTCGACTTTGCTCCGGTCTTTTGGCTGAATGCTCATGTATTGAAAATTGATCGGGCCACCCGGTGCCACTTTGTCGTGTGCCAGCGCACCGGCTGCTAACTCCCAGGCTAAGTACGTTCTTTTTTCAGTGCTTACATGATTTGTTTTATTCCCTATTATTTCTTTTCTGTAGGCGTCGAACGTCACCGTGATTTTTTCATGTGGGTCATACCCCGCAGCCAATAAGCCTGCGCTGAAGAATCCTGATGGCTCCAAGAACTGGCGTGCGTTCTGGAACTTGATGTTTCTTTCGCCCTCGCGTCCCTGTTCTATGTTGCCAATCTGCGCCTTTACCCGATCAGCATAAGCATCGAGACGCTGCTTTCGCTCATTAAGGCTATAGCTCACCGTGGGCGGTGAAACCGTACTTGATCCATAAATAGTGTGCGTGTTGTCATCCAGTTGGGGCGACGAAGAATGCAGTGATAACGAGTTGCCATTCGCCCCCACTCTCTGCGCAGGAGCCCCGGTTTCACGGTTTGAGCTATTTTGAGTGCTCTCGCGCAATGGAGCGGGCTTTTGCACAGGCAGGGCCGGATGGGTTACTGATAACGGGTTGCCTTGCGCAACGCGCGATTGCTTGTTGTTAGGCATCGCGGGCAGTTGGGACGTGACGAGTGATAAAAACGGGATGGTGAAGGTAGACATTGGCTAGATACCCTATCAGACGAGCTTGGGGTTTATGCCTGTCAGTCAGAGTTTCAAGGCTCCTCCAATCAGGCTCCCATAGGTGCATCTATCACTTGTTGGGGTTCCGTCTGGAGGGAACTCGATGTGTTAAAACTTAAATGGTGGGTGGCGTGAATACTCTCTGAACAGCCTGTCTCTACACGTAATATCAAGGGCTCTAGTCACTACCGCACAGGCTCTGGTCATCATTACGGGTAAGGGTTGTTACAACAAACGAGGATCGCGCTTGCCTTGCAATCACGACTTGGCATTCAACCTTAAGGTTGACTGACACTCCGTGTTCACCAGGCAAGCTCAACTCCTACCGTAAAAGCAGTGCTTACGCGCCCATCACTTGTGGCAATCCTACGGGCTGCAGATCAAAGCGATCCGCCAAGAATGGCGTCACGTCCAACGGCAAAGGTTCATTGCGCACCAGAGCATCAAGCATGACGCCAGTGATAGCCGACGTCAGGATGCCGGTACGGAAGTGACCGCACGCGTTCAAGTAACCTTCCACCCCTTTCATGGGTCCCAGGATCGGCAGTTCATCCGGCGACCCCGGTCGCAAACCGGCCCAGGTGCGCTTGAGGTTCACGTCTTTCAGCTGCGGGATGCAACGCATGGCGCCTTGTACCAGACCGCTGATTTCCGGGAAGGTGGTGGTGACGTCGAAGCCTTTGTCTTCCGTGGTGCTGCCAATCAGGATTTCACCGTTGTCTTTCTGCGCCAGATAACAATCACTGGTGGTCAGGCAGCCGTTGAGCAGCTTGGGCATGCGCTCGGTCAGCACGATCTGGCCTTTGACTGGCGCCACAGGAATGCTCAAGTCGGTGGCCATCACGCTCAGCTCTGCGGCCCATGCGCCTGCCGCGTTAATCAGGGTTTTACTGTGGAAGACGCCTTCGTTGTCAGTGCGCACACCCAACACTTTGGCGCCTTGGCGCAGTACACCGGTGACGTTGGTGTTGAAGAACAGGTCAACGCCATTTTGACGTGCACCTTCGGTGTAGGCGTCCGTCAGGCGGAACGGGCTGACCTGGTGATCGCACAGAAATTCCAGCGCACCCTTGGCATCGTGGCTGACACTGGGTTCGGACTCACGCAGGGCGGCCTGGTCGAGCCAGCGCACTTCATGGGCCAAATGCGGAATATTGGCCACGATGTGCTCTGCATAGAGGCGGTCTTCATCGTCGTAAATCACGTACTTGAGGCCCGTGCGTTCGAACTTGAAGTCCATGCCGTGTTTTTCTTTGAGTTCTTGATGCAGACCGGGGTACAGCGCATTGGACTGCAAGGCAAAGTCGAAGAAACAGTCGGGCAGGATGTGCGGCGTACTGGAGTCCACCACCACTGCGCTGCCTTGGGCTTCGCGTTTGCGCTCAGCCGACATCATGCGAAAGAAGATCACCCCGCAGCCAAGGCCCACCGACTCCCCGATGGCCCACAAACCGCCTGCCGACGCACGGCTGGCGTTGCCAGGGCGTTTGCAGTCGATCATGGCAATTTTCAAATCTTTGCGGCGCGACAAGTGATAGGCGATTGAGGCACCGATCACCCCGCCGCCAGCAATTACAACGTCATAGGTCTTGATCATGTCAGGCATCCTTGCAGGGATTGGTGAAGGCAGAAAAAGGCACAGGCTCCAGCGGGAAGCGCGGGCGTAACCAGCCGACATCCTTGCGCCCGGTGGCATCACGCAAGCGATCGCTGCAATAGCCGACGCACATCCGGCCCTGGCAATCGCCCATGCTAACGCGGGTGCGCATTTTCAGCCCGGCCATGTCTTGCACGCCCTGGCTAAGCGCCACGTCGATATCAGCGCGCGTCACGTGCTCGCAACGACAGACCACGGTGTCGGCCTGGGGCAGGTCAATCTGGCGGGTGCCGCGTTGGGTGTAGCGGTCAATCCCACCACGGAACCGCATGATGGTGTTGAGTTTACTCATGTAAGCGCGGCGCTCTTCAAGGGCCTGTTTTTCACTCAGGACCCCGCGCTGCATCAATATCGACAGGGCCGCGATACGCCCTGTGAGCATCGCCGCTTCGCCACCACGCAACCCGGTGACATCACCGGCCAGATGGATACTCGGGTCACTGCTTTGCTGCCAGCTGTTCGCCGTTGCTGCCAGATAGCCATCAACGTTATAGGCGTGCTCAAGCCCCATTTGCTGGGTGAGCTGGGTGCGCGGAATAAACCCGTAGCCCACCGCCAGCGTGCGTGCGACAACCGGCTGCGCCTTGCTCATGTCGGCCTGCCAGGTGCTGGAATACGGCGCAACAATCACTTCTTGCACCTCACCTTCACCACGGGCCTCGACCACGCCCCAACCGTAACGCACTGTGATGCCGTGGCGCTTGAGGTACACCAGCATGCTCAGGCCATCGAGGAACAACTGCGGCTGATTGAGCAGCGCCAAGCTTTCTTTGGCGATACGGCCCAATTCACACGCTTCATAAACACCGGCTATTTCGACACCCGCCGCATGCAACTGGCAGGCAACCAGCATCAACAGAGGCCCAGTGCCCGCGATAAGTACCGGGCCTTTAGGCTTGACTACACCACTTTTGATCTGCAATTGCAGGCCGCCGAGCATGATGACTCCCGGCGTGGTCCAGCCCGGAAAAGGCACGCTGCGCTCATGGCAGCCGGCCGACAACACCAGTTGCGGGAATTGAATCTCTTGCACCTGTTCATGGGCATCGAGCATTTGTAACCGCTGCTCGCCCTGACCACCAATCACACGATGATTGAGCCGTACATCGACCAGATGGCCAAACTCGGCGAATTCAGCGTGCAATTTATGCAGCGCGTCTTTATAGCGCTCACCCAAATAGTCCAGCTCAACGCCTTCGCGCAACGGGCCGCGATACACCACACCGCCCAGGCGCGACGCCTCTTCGAGCAAGGTGCTGGCTACGCCGTGCTGTGCCAGCTCGATCGCGGCTGACATACCCGCCGGGCCACCCCCAACGATGACAGGATTCAGGCTCATAGCAGTTTCTCCTGTTCGGCGACCCGGTTGTGTCCGGTTTCGACTTTCATACCGGGGTGTACCACGGTCTGACAGGCGCGACGCTTGTGCCGACCGTCAATATTGACCAGGCAGCAGTAGCACACGCCCATGCCGCAATAGGCACCGCTGATCTGTCCGTGATCATTGGCTGACACCTGGCGCACACCCACTGAATTCAAGACGCTGAGTACGGTTTCCCCTTGCGCAGCATTCACCGCCTGACCATTGATAAGGATGGTCATGTCCGCCTGCATTAAAGGTTGAATGTCGTACTGCCGGTTCAAATCATCCATTTTTTTATGTTGTCCTTTTAATGTGTATTGTGCGGCACACCCGCAGGTGCCGCACCGCTTCATGCGGGCCTCTGGTTTTTTTGGGCAGCCAGAGGTCTTGGCGTTTAAATACCAAGACCTCGAACGTTAGACGATTCGCAAAAATAAGCATTGATATAAGCCAATAGATTCACCTGATTTTTCGAGTTTTCGAACTATTGCACTTACACTGAACGCCCTTTGCACTGCGGCGGCCCTCTATGGACCTGGATCTGGCTCGAACCTTTCTTGAAATTGTTCGCTACGGCAGCCTTGCCAGCGCTGCCCAGAACCTGCATGTGACCCAGACCGCCGTGACGGCACGGGTGCAGAAGCTTGAAAGCCTGCTGGGCGTGACGTTGTTCATTCGCAACCGCGCCGGGGCCAGGTTAACCCCCGAAGGTGAAGCTTTTGTGGTGTATGCCAATCAACTGTTGCAAACCTGGGAAGCGGCACGGCGCGATCTGCCGCGCCCTGAAGGGCTCAACCAAGTGCTGCATATCGCGGGCGAGGTCAGCCTGTGCAACCCGCTGATCCTGAGCTGGACCAAAGCCCTGCGCCAACACCTCACCTCCCACGCCGTGCGCGTGCAAATTCGCGATGGCGAGCAGTTGTTGCGTCAAGTGGAAATGGGCTTGCTGGATGCCGCTCTGGTTTACCGGCCCGCGTATTGGCCTGGGGTGCAGGTGGAGCAATTGCTGGAAGAAAAGCTGATTCAAATCCGCCGCCCCGCCTTACCAGAGCCTTATGTGTACGTGGATTGGGGCGAAGACTTTCGGCGTCAGCATGATGCTGCGCTGCCCGATAAAGCGCGCGCCGCGCTCAGCTTCAACCTGGGGCCTGTGGCGCTGCACTACATTCTTGAAAACGGCGGCAGTGGCTACTTTCGCACACGCGTGGTGCAAAGCTACCTCAACAGCGGTGCGCTGGAGCGGGTGCCCAAAGCGCCAGAATTCAGCTACCCCACCTACCTGGTGTATTCGCGCGAACGTGATTGCGCGGCGCTGCAACAGGCGCTTGAGCTATTGCGCGACATCGTCAAACAAGACAGCGACTGGTCGCAACGCTGGGGACCGGAGGTCTGAGCAATCAACGGCGCTGAATCCACAGCACGTGTGACGCGGCGCAGTGAAACCTTTCAGCTGTTCAACGGGTGATCAATCCCTTAGGCTGCACGCGCTGGATCATGCCCAAAAACATAGGTGGCCCATGATTGATCTCACTCGCACGCACGCTGGTTCGATGGCTTCTGTTGCGCACCATCAATGGCTTGATGAGCAGGGCCGAACGCTGATTGAATTCGCCAAAGCTGCGCGAGTGCCACAGGGTTTTGCCTGCCTGGACCGCTTTGGTCGCCGCCCCGATGAGGCTGACGCAGACACCGTTACCACCGCACGCATGGTGCACAGTTTTGCGCTCGCCCACCTCAAGGGCCTGCCCGATTGTGTGCAACTGATTGATCACGGGTTAGCCGCGTTGGCTGGGCCTTTGCGTGATGCCAAACACGGCGGCTGGTTCGCCACCTCGACCGCACACGCGGGTACTGCTCGCAAACAAGCCTACCTGCATGCCTTTGTTGCGCTGGCTTTCAGTTCGGCGGTCATGGCCGGTCGGCAAGGTTCGGCCGAACTGCTGGGCGATGCGGTCCAAATCCTTGAAGATACGTTTTGGTCTGAAGACGAGGGGGCATTGCTGGAGTCCTTTGCCAACGATTGGAGTGACTGCGAGGCGTATCGCGGGGCGAACAGCAACATGCACGCCACCGAGGCTTTTCTGGCGTTGGCCGATGTGCTCGATGAAGACGTATGGCTCGACCGCGCCCTGCGCATTGCAGAACGGGTGATCCATCAACATGCCGCGCAATCGGACTACCTGCCGGTTGAGCACTTTGATGGCAACTGGCAGCCCTTGCCCGATTACAACCGCGATAACCCGGCCGATCAATTCCGCCCTTTTGGCAAGACCCCAGGCCATGCCTTTGAGTGGGCGCGGCTGTTGCTGCATCTGGAAGCTGCACGCACGCAGCGCAGCCTGTCGACGCCCGCGTGGTTACTCGAAGATGCCCGACAGCTGTTTCACAGCGCGTGCCGCTACGGCTGGAATGTCGATGGCAGCAGCGGCATTGTTTACACACTCGATGAGGACAACCGGCCGGTGGTGCGTGAGCGCCTGCACTGGACGCTGGCCGAGGCCTCAGCCGCGGCGGCTGCGTTGTGGCAGCGCACAGGCGAGGTGCAGTATCAAACGTGGTACACGCAGTTTTGGGACTACATCGACCTGCACCTGATCGACCGCCAACACGGCAGCTGGCATCACGAACTGAACCCGGCCAATCAACCTTCGGCGCGCATTTGGCCTGGCAAACCTGACCTCTACCATGCCTACCAGGCCACGCTACTGCCCCGCCTGCCGTTGGCGTTCAGCCTGGCATCAGCCCTGGAGCAGCAGGCCCGAGGCCAGAACCCCCACACCGATTAAAAACGCAAGCCATGCGTGTTGAATGGCCTTGTGGCGCGAGAACGAAGTACCGGCGCTCAGCACCCGGCGCACTTCTTTGAGTTGATCAGGGTCTGCGGTTTGACGGGATTTAAAACTTAAAACATCGGCGACGCGCTGCCAGGCAGCCAGGTGTTCCGGGTTTTGCGCCAGCCAGGCTTTGAACACCTGACGTTGGGAAGGACATGCGTGGCCGGACTCAAGCAGCAACATCCAGTCAACAGCCGCACGGGTAATGGGGTCAACGCTGCTTTTGCTCATAGGGACTGCGCCACTCGAACAATTCATAAAAAACAACCAGACTCAAATAGTAATAAGTCGCATTATCGACTTATTGACTTCAATTGCAAGACCCTCGCCCGGGTTGCTTTTTGCTCTTTGCTTTTCAATCTCTTCCTGTTGCCACCCACATCGATCGAACAACGCAAAGGCCCCTCACAGAAGGCTGAGCGCAGTGACTGTTGCGAGAATGCCCAGACAGCCGTGTTGGGCCTAGGATGGCCCGTCGCGGCGTGCCACCGCAACGGTGCCGGAGCGAAGCCACCGCCGAGACTTGGCGAGGCGGCCGGATGGTAGGGCACGCCCATCTAAAGCACATCAACACTTGTGCGCTGTTCAGCGTCCGCCGCCCATGTCGACGAATGTGCCTGTGGCATACGAGGCTTTGTCCGATAACAACCACACAATAGCCTCAGCAACTTCTTCAGGGCGACCACCTCGGCCCATCGGGATGATGGACTCCAGCTTGCTGACACGCCCCGGGTCCCCGCTCAAGGCATGAAAGTCAGTGAAGATGTAACCCGGCCGCACCGCGTTGACTCTGATCCCCTCACCCGCCAACTCTTTGGACAGGCCCACGGTGAAGGTGTCCAGCGCCCCTTTGGACGCGGCGTAATCAACGTACTCACCCGGCGAGCCCAAGCGCGCCGCCACCGACGAGACGTTTACGATGTTGCCGCCCTGCCCGCCATAACGCGGGGACATGCGCAGCACAGCATGCTTGGCACACAGAATCGGGCCCAGCACATTGGTTTTAAGGGTGTGCAGAATGCGGAACTCGGACATGTCTTCAACCCGCGACTTGTGCCCCACGGTCCCGGCATTGTTGACCAGGGCAGTCACCGGCCCCAGTTCCTGATCAACCCGAAGGAACAGGCTGATGACTTCGTCCTCATTGCTGACGTCGGCGCGCACGCTGATCGCCTGTGCGCCCAAGGCCCGGACGTGCTCCAGCACCTCGTGCGCCGCCGCGTCGTCAGCCAGGTAGTTGATGCAGATTTTATAGCCTTGCCGGGCTGCCAACAGTGCTGTTGCCGCCCCAATGCCACGGCTGCCACCGGTGATCACGATGACTTTATCCATAAATACGCGTTCCCCATTCACGGTGTAAACCTGCGGGCAGAATAACTGGCAGCAGGGTGTTTGTCAGTGCGCCGTGTTTTTCTGCACAAGCGCTTGTTGGCCTTGGTGGATATCGGCCATGAACTGTTGCGCAGGTTTGGGGTGGCCCAGCAAGAACCCCTGCAACGCGTCGCAGCCAAGGGTGGTCAAAAAGCTTTGCTGGGTATCGGTCTCAACCCCCTCGGCCACAATGCGCAACCCCAGCGCCTGCCCTAGCGCAACGATGGCCGAGACGATGGCCGCGTCGTCACTGTCGTGCTCCAGGTCACGCACAAAACCACGGTCAATTTTCAGCTCGTTGGCCGGCAAACGCTTGAGGTACATCAAGCTCGAATAACCGGTACCGAAGTCATCAATGGACAGGTCGACCCCCATCTGTGACAGCTGTTGCAGCACGTTCATGCTGGCATCCGCATCGCTCATGGCGGTGGTTTCGGTAATTTCCAGGGTCAGGCTGTTGGCCGGCAATTGATGACGCGCCAACGCCGACGCCACGCTGTCCACCAGCCCCTTGTGACAAAACTGCAAGGCCGAGAGGTTCACCGCCATGCGCCAGTGGCTGTAACCCTGATCACTCCACAGGCGCATCTGGCGACACGCTTCGTTGAGTACCCATTCGCCTATCGAAATGATCAACCCGGTCTTTTCCGCCAGGTCGATAAACGCGTCCGGCATCAGCAGCCCTTGCTGTGGATGCTCCCAGCGCAACAGCGCTTCGGCCCCCACCGCCTGGCCATTGCTAGCGTCGAATTTGGGCTGATAGTGCAGGCAGAACTGCTGATGCTCTAAGGCATGACGCAGGTCCTGGAGCAGTTGCAATTGCTTGCGCGCATTGGTGTTCATGGACACATCAAAAAAGCTGTACCCATTTTTGCCCGCGCCTTTGGCGTGGTACATCGCCGCGTCGGCGTTCATCAACAACTCCTCGGCGCTTTCACCATTGCCGGGGTAGAGCGCAATGCCGATGCTTGCGGAGATTTGCAACTGATGCTCGTCCACTTGAAACGTTCTGGACAACAGGCTGACCTGGCGCGCCGCCACCTGTGGCGCATCATCGGTTTCATTCAAGCGCACCAGCAGCACAAACTCATCGCCGCCAATGCGCGCCAGGGTGTCTTGCCCGCGCAACTGCTCACGCAGGCGCAGCGCGACTTCACGCAGCAAGCGATCACCTAAATGGTGGCCGAACGCATCATTCACCGGCTTAAAGCCATCCAGGTCGATAAACATCAACGAGAAACAGCCACCCTGCTCCGCGACTTTGCGCTGGGCCTGACCAATACGGTCGGCCAGCAAAATACGGTTGGGCAACCCGGTCAGGTTGTCGTGCAGCGCCAGTTGCGTCAGCTCTTGATTGGCCAGCGTCAGCGAGTCTGCCAGCGCCGCCGTGCGCGCATCGAGCCTGGCATCAAAAATCGACGTCAGCAGCGCGATAATCAACACCGCCAGGCTGGCGACCAACACCAGGTTGTCCAAGCCTTTGCCACTCAAACCATCGAGCGCCGCACCGCAAAAGCTGCCCGCCGGAAAACTCGCAGCCGCCATGCCGGTGTAGTGCATGCCGACAATCGCCAACCCCATGATCACCGACGCGCCCGCCCTGGCCAGACGCACATACGGCGTTTGCTGACGCAAGCGAAAGGCAATCGACAGCGCGGCGGCCGAAGCGCCCACCGCAATCACCAAAGACAAGCCAAACAGTGCCGGGTCGTAATCGATGCCTGGCTGCATGCGCAACGCGGCCATGCCGCTGTAGTGCATGGCGCTGATGCCCGCTCCCATGATCAAGGCGCCAAATAA
The DNA here is from genome assembly GCF_016812185.1 of Pseudomonas weihenstephanensis. NCBI lineage: Bacteria > Pseudomonadati > Pseudomonadota > Gammaproteobacteria > Pseudomonadales > Pseudomonadaceae > Pseudomonas > Pseudomonas weihenstephanensis. The sequence continues at coordinate 240,703 of NZ_JAAEBV010000001.1, forward strand.
TAATTGCAGCGCCGGCAAACGCGGCTGGCTGACCATCCACAAGGCAAAACCTGAGGACAGGATGGCCACCAGCAACGACCACAGGGTCAGGCCCACGTCGTAACCCAGCTCAATGGGCAAGGACAGCGCCAACATGCCGATAAAGTGCATCGACCAGATGCCGAAGCCCATCGCCAGCGAGCCGCCACCCATCCATAGGTAAACGGCACGACCACGCGCCGTGGCGATCCGGCCTGCCAGATCAAGGGCCGTGTACGACGCCAGCATGGCGACACACAGTGAAATCAAAACCAACGCGGGGGAGTAACTTGCAGAAACCATGGGCCTTCTCGTGAGCGTTTGCCGAACTGCTTCCATGCTCGGTGAAAAGTGCGCGATTGTACTGGTTCCCATAGCAAACGCACGCAAAGACATTGGCTATGTGCCAGTACCTAATCAGGTCTTTTTGATCGATCCGTCATCAGCGGCTTAGCGCGGCCTCGTTTACCCGGAAGTCGTGCTTGGCGTGCTCAATGTAACGCGCCACGACCGCCGACTTTTCAAAGCGCCGATGAATCAAGGATAGCCATGAAGTCACTTCACAGCCGTCGATGGGACGATAAATCACACTCGGCAAACTGATATGCCCCACCACGGACGCTGGCACCACCGCCACGCCCTGGCGCAACGATACCAGTGCAATGACCGCGACCAACCCGCCGGGTTGCGGCCCCAACTTGGGGGCATAGCCACCTTGCGCGGCCACTTGCAAGGTGCCGCTGATTTGCTCCGGCAGCACGAACGTCTCGTTTTGCAGATGTTCGGGGCTGATGCTTTTAAGGCGCGCCAGCCACGAGTCCGCCGCCAGCGCCAGTACAAAGCCTTCTGCGTTCAAGCGCAGGGCTTGCAGACCTTCTGGCAGCGCCATCGGTGAACGTATGTAGCCAACATCGAAACGACCTTCGACCACCATCAGTGGCAAATCGGGCATCAGTGCTTCGCGCACGGTAAGGCTCACGTCGGCGCATTCGCGACTGAAACCCTGAACCTGACGCTGCAAAACCCCCGAATACACCGCCGACGCCACATACCCCAACTCGATATGCCCCAACTCGCCTCGCCCTGCACGCTGGGCGTTGCGTTGCGCCAGCTCAAATTGGCGCACCGTGGCCTGTGCTTCGGGCAATAAGGCCTGCCCGGCTTGCGTGAGGCTGACCTGGCGCTGCTCGCGGACGAACAAGCGAACCCCCAGTTCGGTTTCAAGGTCTTGCACTTGGCGACTTAACGTCGGCGGCGCGATGCCGAGCACTTCGGCGGCGCGAGTGAAATTGCGTTGATGCGCAACCGCCAGAAAGTAGCGGAAATGACGTATATCCATAGCCGTATTAGCTCAAAGGTAATGAAGTCCAGCACATTCGCTAACAAACACTCTGTTACACAGCGATACCCTGTGCCGACAGTCACACTAGAGAGTCCTTCACATGTCCGTCAAATCCCCTGTTTTATTGCCGTGCAGTGAGTTAGCCGGGGCGCATGCCCCAGCCCGTGTGCAGTGCATTGCCTGCAACGCAATGAGCCGCCCCCCCCGGGAGCAACAGCCATGAAAGCCGTCAGCCCACGTCTTACCCTGCTGGCCGCATCAGGGGTGTGTTCACTGATCGTGCTCGACACCAACATCGTCGCCGTCACCCTCCCCAGCATTGCTCAGGATTTAGGCGCCAATTTCGTCGATATCGAGTGGGTGGTCAGCGCCTACATGCTGGCCTTTGCGGCACTGCTACTGCCTGCGGGCAGCATTGCCGATCGTTTCGGTCGCAAAAAGACCCTGCTCTGGGGCTTAAGCATTTTCATCCTCGCCTCCATCGGCTGCGGGGCGGCGCCGACCACGCTGCTGCTGGACATCGCCCGTGCGGTAAAAGGCGTGGGCGCGGCACTGCTACTGACCTCGGCACTGGCCTCAATTGGTCATGCGTTCCATGACGAGGTGGAGCGGGCCAAAGCCTGGGCATTCTGGGGCGCCTGCATGGGCGTGGCCATGACCGCCGCCCCGACATTGGGCGGCCTGATCACCCAGTACCTGGGGTGGCGCTGGATCTTCTACCTCAACCTGCCGGTGGGCCTGTTGCTCATGGCACTGGTTACCCATGCGATTGCCGAGTCCCGCGACCCGCAGTCTGCGCGCCTCGACCCGTGGGGCAGCCTGGCTTTCAGCGCCAGCCTGGTGTGCCTGATCTGGGGCCTGATTGAAGCCAACCGCATTGGCTGGAACAGCCCGCTGACCTATGCCCGGATGTTCGGCGGGCTGATGCTACTGGGCGTCTTTGTGTTGGTTGAGTCCCTGCAAAAGCGCCCGATGATTGACCTGCAACTGTTCCGTCATCCGCGCTTTATCGGCGCTTTGCTTGGCATGTTCGCCTACGCCGGTTGTGCCCAAGTGATGATGACCCTGCTGCCGTTCTACCTGCAAAACGGCTTGGGGTTCAGTGCCGTCCTGTCAGGCTTGGGCATGCTGCCCTTTGCCCTGACCATGTTGATTTGCCCGCGCATTGGCGCCCGCCTGGCCTCACGTTACAGCCCCGCCACGATGATGGCAGCGGGTTTGACGCTGGTGGGCTGCGGCAACCTGCTGAGCGCCTGGGCGGTGGAGCACGGCGGGTATTTGAGTTTCGCGCTGACCACCGCGGTGACTGGCGCCGGGGCAGGCTTACTCAATGGCGATACGCAAAAAAACATCATGGCCTGTGTACCGCGCGACCGGGTGGGCATGGCGTCAGGCATGAGCACCACCATGCGCTTCAGCGCCATCGTGTTGGCGATCGGCGTGTTGGGGGCATTACTGGGCGGACACACCGAGCAAAACCTGCATGCCAGCTTGAAAGTGGACGCGTCGCAATGGGTGGGGCAAACCCACTTTATTGCCTCGCGAGTCGCTGCCGGGGACATGACCGGGGCCTTGAGCCAACTGCCCGATGCTGTGCAACCACAGGTTCAGGCACTGGCGACGCAGGCGTTTGTCAGCGGGTTCAGCGTGGTGTTGTGGGTCGCCGGTTGGCTGGGATTGCTCGGCGCGCTGGTGGTAGGCACCCTGATGCGCAAGCCGATTCCACAGATGACGCTGATCACGCGCCCGCTTTAAAGACGCTGTGCGGGTCAACCCTCGCGCCGACATACCTGCCGCGAAGCTGAACATGAAGAATTATTAAGAAACGTTTCAGCTTTTTGTGGGCAAAATGTGCTCACCGCTGTGAAGGCTTATCAGGTGACGGTATGACCCGCATTTTGACCATTGAAGACGATGCCGTAACGGCGAAAGAAATCGTGGCTGAACTGAGCAGCCACGGCCTGGAGGTCGATTGGGTCGACAACGGCCGTGAAGGCCTGGTGCGCGCTGTAAGTGGCGATTACGACCTGATCACCCTCGACCGTATGCTTCCCGAGCTGGACGGGTTGGCGATTGTCACCACCTTGCGCACCATTGGTGTCAGCACCCCAATCTTGATGATCAGCGCCCTGTCCGATGTCGACGAACGTGTGCGCGGGTTGCGGGCCGGTGGCGACGATTACCTGACCAAACCGTTCGCCAGCGACGAAATGGCCGCCAGGGTGGAAGTGCTGTTACGACGCAAAAGCCCGGCCGACAAATACGAAACGTCCCTGCGCGTCGCCGATCTGGAACTCAACCTGATCACCCGTGAAGCCAGCCGCGCCGAGCAACAACTCAGCCTGCTGCCCACGGAATACAAACTGCTTGAGTTTTTGATGCGCAACACCGGGCAAATCCTCTCGCGCATGATGATTTTCGAAGAAGTGTGGGGTTATCACTTTGATCCCGGCACCAACCTGATCGACGTGCACATTGGCCGTCTGCGCAAAAAAATCGATCCGCCGGGCCAGGTGCCCCTGATTCGCACCGTTCGAGGCTCGGGTTATGTCATTGCCGAACCCCTCTAAGGGCTGGCGTTCTTCCAGCAGTCGCTTGCTGGCGCTGTACAGTTTTCTGTTCGTGGCCTGGAGCTGCATCCTGATGGGCGTGCTGTATTACGAGGTGTCGCACTACCTCGCTAATCTGGCCAAGCACTCCTTGATGCAGCGCCAGCACCTGTTCTCGCGCTTTGAAGGTGAGCAACTGGATGAAGCGCTGGCCACCAGCCTGACGTTCGATATGCGAACAGTTGATGCCTATGGACTGTTCGATGCGCAACACCGCCCCCTCAGCGGTCCGATTCAAGTCATCCCTGATGACCTGCCGCTCGATGGCCAGATCCACGAGCTGCGCACCTGCATCGACGCCGACGATCCCAACCTGCCGCAAGACAGCTGCGACGCCGTCGCCACCCAGACCAACGATGGCCGCTGGCTGGTGCTGGTGCGCGACAACGGCTCATTGTTCGCGGTGACGCGGATCATTTTGCATGCCTTGTTTTGGGGATTGTCACTGACCATTCTGCCCGGCATCGCGGGCTGGCATTTGCTCAGGCGTCGGCCCTTGCAACGCATCCGAGCCATCCAGGCCAGTGCCGAAGCCATCGTGGCGGGTGATCTGACTTATCGGTTGCCGCTGTCGAACCGGCGTGACGAGCTGGACATGCTGGCGGCCATCGTCAACGCCATGCTCGACCGCCTTGAGCGGCTGATGCATGAAGTCAAAGGGGTGTGTGACAACATCGCGCATGATTTGCGCACACCGCTGACCCGGCTGCGTGCGCAACTGTACCGCATTCAACAGCAGGCACCCGAAGGCTCGCCCCAAGCGTTGCAAATGGATCAGGTGATCGCTGAAACCGATACGTTGATGGCGCGCTTTCGCGGGTTGTTACGCATTTCAGAACTGGAAGACCATCAGCGGCGCTCAGGTTTTGTGCAACTAGACCCACTGCCCTTGCTGCAAGAGCTGTATGACTTTTACTTGCCGCTGGCCGAAGAAGGCCAGGTGACGCTGCTGCTGGACGTGCCTGCCAGCCTGCCCGGCCTGACCGGCGACCGCGCATTGTTATTTGAAGCGCTGGCCAACTTACTCAGCAATTCGATCAAATTCACCCCGCCGGGTGGTCAAGTGATTCTGCGCGCGGTCAACGATGACGCCAGCCCGCGCATTGAAGTGCTCGATACCGGCCCCGGCATTCCAGAAGCAGAACGTGAGGCGGTGTTCCAGCGCTTTTACCGCAGTGACGACAAACATGGCGGCTTTGGCCTTGGCCTGTCGATTGTGGCTGCCATCGTCAACCTGCACGGTTTCAGCCTGGAGGTGGATAACCGCGAAAGCGGTGGTGCCCGGCTGACCCTGCATTGCCGCCAGAGCCTGATCAGCGTGGGGTAACACTGCAACAGCGGGTCGGCGCCAACCGTCATGCGCGGCTACGATCAGCCGCGCTGCATCTTTACATTTCCTTTGACACAAACTGGCACACTTTTTTCTTGTAAATCCGCGTTCGCAATTATTCGGCTGGAATGACCCCTCCCGCGTGCGCAACCCGCACCCATTGCGAACACGGACGGTAACGCCGTCCACATTCGGTGCAATGACGGACCAAAAGTCACGTCAATAAGCGGCTGTTATAAAGGAATATGAACGATGTCGGATGCGTGCACAGTTTCAACCACCGCCCCTTCCCCCGCCCTGTTTGTCGCCTTGCGTCTGCCGGTATGGCATTCGTGTCCGGGCACCGACACTTAGCCTGACGCTGCGCTGACGCCCGCGTTTATGCCGGGGCGCCAGCGATACGCACTCACTGTTTGCTGACCCTCAGCCCGTTTTTGGCTGCGCCTTTTATCGCGCCGCCAACGCGACTCCTTTTGCTCCAAAAAAGAAGGCAGCCCGTCATGTCTGAAGTTGACGCTATCACCCTTCCACCCAAACAGCCGTGGGCCTTTGTGTGGCATTACATTCGCCTGTATCCCGGCTGGTATTGGGGCATTGCCCTGTTACAAGTTGGGGCTGCCATGACCGCGACACTGATGCCCTACGCCATCGGCCAAATTACCGGTGCCGTCAGCGATGGCGCCTGGGATCAGGCTGACGTGTGGCACGCCAGCCTGCCCGCGCTGGGCTTACTGTTTGCCCTCGCGGTAGCGCAAATGCTGTTCGCACGCGGCGCCACGCTGTGCATGATCATGGTTCGCCCGCAGCAAAAAATACGCATTATCCGCGACCTTTTTGCCTACTTGCAGCGCCATTCGCCGCGTTATTTCAGCGAGCACTTTGCTGGCAGCCTGGCGCACCGTATCGGTGAAGGCAGCATCGGTTTGCTGGAAATCACCTGGTCGCTGGTGGTGGAAATGCTGCCGATTCTGGTGGTGCTGGTCACCAGCCTGGTATTGCTGACCCTGGCATCACCCTGGCTGGGCCTGGGCTTGTTGCTGTGGGTGGGCGCTTATTCGTGGCTGGCGTTTGTGCTGTCGCGCAAAGCCCAAGTGCTCGCTGGCAATCACGCGCAAGCGCGCAGCGTGACCACCGGCAAAATCGTCGACGCCGTGGGCAACTTGAGCAGCATCCGCCTGTTCGCCCGTCAGGGGTTTGAGCTCGATTACCTGACCCGTTACCAGACAGAAGAGAAACAGGCGGCCCAGCGCTCCTTCTTCTATCAGGAGAAAATCCGCCTGCTGCAAGACAGCCTGTCCATCGTGTTGCGCGTGGGTTTGGTCGCCTTGGCCTTGTACCTGTGGCACTTGGGCAAAATCGATGTCGGGCAACTGGTGATGGTCGCCACACTGGGTTTGATGATCGTGGCGCAGTGCAGCTTTCTGAGCATGCAGTTCATGCATTTCTTCGAGTTCATCGGCAACATCGAAAACAGCATCAATACGCTGCTGCAACCCCACGAAATGCCGGATCAGCACGGCGCGCAAGCTGCCCGCATCGAGAAAGGCTCGATTCACTTTCGTGATGTGAATTTCGGCTACAGCCCCGACAAACCAATTTTCAAACACTTCAATCTGGACATTCGCGCCGGGCAACGCGTGGGCATTGTCGGGTTTTCGGGCTCGGGTAAATCGACGTTACTCAACCTGCTGCTGCGCTCATACGATCCACAGAGCGGCAAGATTGAAGTCGATGGTCTGGACATTCAACACATGACCCAACAATCGCTGCACACGCACATCGCGCTCATCCCCCAAGAGCCGGGCCTGTTTCACCGTTCACTGCGCGAAAACATTGGCTATGGCGACGTGCACGCCAGCGAGTCACACATCATCCTCGCGGCCAAACGCGCCCACGCCCACGAATTCATCCTAGAAATGCCTGAGGGTTATGACGCGTTGATCGGCGAGCGCGGGGTCAAACTGTCAGGAGGACAACGCCAGCGCATCGCCATCGCCCGCGCACTGTTGAAAAACGCACCGATCATGGTGCTCGACGAAGCCACGGCAAGCCTCGATTCAGAAACCGAGAGCCTGATTCAAGGCAGCCTCGACGACATCATGTCGGACAAAACCGTGCTGGTTGTCGCCCATCGCCTGTCCACCATCGCGCACCTGGACCGTATTGTCGTACTGGACAAAGGTCAGATCATTGAAGACGGCACCCACGGGCAACTCCTTGAACGCCGTGGCTTGTATTTCGGATTATGGCAACGCCAGACGGATGGACTTCTCAGTGAAACTGACGATCAAGTACAGGACAACTTAGTGACTCAAGAGTCATGAACGTTAAACCTCGCGCCTTCTTATTTCACGCGCTATCGAGAGGCGATAGCACGTGAAAGCACAGCGCCCTCATTCTTAATGATTCTTGCCACATGAAACGTGCACTAAGGCACCACTTATTGGCGCACATCTTGCTCTTTTAGATGGCCAGACTTGCTCGATCTTCTTATTACCGGCCTTTAATCAATGACTCCCTGCGTACTCGGTTTCCTTACGCGCGTCTCTGTACCGCAGGGTGATTAACTACAAGAACATTAGATTCATGACTGACGCACAGTCGTCTTTACGACAGTTCATGCAGCGCTATGCACACGCCTCCATTTTTTTGTCGTTACGCCTGGTAGAGCAGCACACGCACCACATGGCCGTGACCCGAAATATCATCGAGCCACCCCCTATCAGCGACGAACATCTAACCGGGCGACTTACCCGATGACGAGGGGCTGAACGCACTCGGCACGGCGCTGTACATCAGTAATCTGTGGTACCTGAACTCCTCGGATCAAAGCGCCGCGCGCCTCACCGGGATGTCACGCTGTACAACATGCTGGGTAAGGGGCTGGCGAATACACCTTCCGACCTCCGACAGCAAGTGTGATTGTGTCCGCGTAATTTTAAGCGGACGCAATTACCCTTAATGTCAGGATCGCCATGCGTGAACGTAAGTCCTACGCAAGCGCGTGATCAACACCCTCATCGCTGGTCAGGCGCGACGCGCAACTGGCAACCTATGGGGGCCGTCACGCTTAACCCGGAAAGGGAGTTGCCGGTACTGAAAAGAGCCGCATGAATACACGGTTGACGCGACAACTACCTTGCAAAACGCCGCGATATCTAACTTGAACGTATCGATGTTTTGCGCTTACCGTCTGTACAGACCGAGCTTTTCATAATTTGCGCCTACTTTTGTACTAAATGACAGCGCTTTGGTTTGAGGGATAACAGTTTATCTGGATTCAATCACGGCTCAACCGTTGACCACTCGCTGTTGAAAAATCGATCCCCGCTGGGTTGGGAGTACATTAATCTGAGCTGACAGTCACGACCGCAAATCCAGCAACTGTCAGCTCAAGTTTAGCTTTTACATTTACTATTCATCTTATTCACGCAATTTTTTCTCAACTCCAATACCAAGTATCTTGTCCCAGCCTAAGATTTTTATACGAGTACCATCTTCTTCATCGAGTGTGATCGCCTCCGAATTGCAGCTCTTAAACCGGCCAATTCGATCCGTGCTTCGTGTTGGGAAATCGAAATAACCCGTAATACGAACCCAAGCCCCCTTAACAGTACCATCCGTCCCTACAAGAAGGTTCTTAAAGTTTTCATCAATCATTTCGTCTTCTCCCATGCCAGTTGTCGAAATAGAATAATAGCCAAAGCCCCACTCCAACAGAACTGTAATAAATGACAGTTAATGCAACAAAAAAACGATACCAAACGAAAAGCTTATAACTTAAAGAAACTCTGAAAAAAACGGTCGCGGTAGGGACGGCAGTTACCTACCGACCCACACAGATCCGTACCTGCGGAACTACCGCATACGGCTCCTGCCTCGGGTATGTGACGCGAAGCGAGCGGCGGCCACCGCTCAGGGTACACCTTGTATTGGTAGCAACATGTCTAACGCATATACCACTGTCATTCCTTTCAACCGCCTGCGTCTCAGCGCCGCGAACGTGCGCCGCACTGGCCGCGACACTGCTAAGTACCGGACGGGGATTAAGGCTCTTGCAGCCTCTATCCTCAGCATTCATAAGCAGACCGGGCAAGGTCTTCTGCAAAATCTGGTTGTGCATGTCAACGGCGAATTCATGGACGTTGCAGCCGGTGGCCGTCGCTATGACGGTGTGGCTTTGTTAATTGACAGGGTGAATTTCCGAGTGATTACCCGGTGGGTTGCTTGGTCATCGGTGACGAAGCAGTGTAAGCAGCCAGTAAACACGCCTTGCGTGTTTACGCAGATTGCCAGTTGTGCGGCAGTAACTGACCGATTTCGCTCATCTGCTGTGCCGGTAGCCGAGTCAGTACGTCCTTCAAATACGCATACGGATCATGCCCGTTGAGCTTGGCCGACTGGATCAAGCTCATCAGCGCAGCAGCGCGTTTGCCGCTGCGCAGCGACCCTGCTAAGAGCCAGTTCTTTCTTCCAAGAGCCCAGGGGCGAATTTGCTGCTCTATGTGGTTGTTGTCTATGGGTACCGTTGCGTCGTTCAGATAACGGCTCAACGCCGCCCAGCGTTTGAAGCTGTAATCCAGGGCTTTAGTAATGGCTAACCCCCTCAAACACGCGCTCGCGCTGGGCGATCATCCAAGTATGTAAAGTCTTCATCAGCGGTACTGCTTTTTCCTGGCGTATTCTTCGCCGATCATCAGGCTCTAAATCTCGAACTTCACGCTCAACCTCGTATAAAGCTGCGATGTATTGCAGTGCCTGTTCGGCTAGTACGCTTTTTTGGGTCGCATGCAGATCGTAAAACTTGCGCCTGGCATGGGCCATGCAGCCGATTTCGGTCACGCCGAGAGCAAAGCTGGCTTTGTAGCCACCGTAGTCGTCGCAGACCCATTTGCCTTTCCAGTCTCCCAGAAAGTTACGGGCATACTCGCCCGAACGACCAGAGCTGAAGTCGTACACCACTGCCTGAATATCGGCAGTCGAGGTCGTCGCATAGGCCCAGACATAGGCTCGATGCGTTTTCTTCGAGCCCGGTGCAAGCATCTGTTGCTGGCCCTGACCCGAGAGCAGGCGTCATTCACTACGACAAGCACCTATGAACGCCGCGAGGTCAGCCGTTATGTAATGCCCGGTGCACTCTTCAGTGCATTGACGCTCACGCTGTAATTTTCACGCGCATAAGAGTGCACTCATTTCATACAGCAACTGGTCACTTTGGTGCATTAAACACCCCCCCTTAAGCCACTCGCATGATTGTCTGACAATGTTAATTAAGTGGGCGTATGTCTTTTGCAGTTTGCCGGGTTAAACCGAGGCGGGTTGTGCAGAAGTCTTAAGGTTTGCTCCTGTACTTTTTATTAAAAGGCTGGCGCATTGTTCAATGAATGGGGCGCCAGCCTTCTTAAACTTCACTGTTGGCATAGCCATTGCTAGTAATAAATTGAAATGAATTTAACGTTCTAAAAATAACGCGTCATGACTGGCGTTGGCGTGTACCAAGGAGTTTGTATGACGTCGTATCCCATTAGCCCTTAAGTCATGTCGATCCGTGAAGTATCACGGATCGACATGATTGGCAGATCACCGTTTTAAAGACAGTTGTCGTCCCTGCATGCAAGGGCGAACGGAGCCTTATTGCCCTTCTTTTAGTCGAGGGACTCTTAATGAGTGACGAGGTAAAGAACAAAGCGCGGCCCGCGCCGCCACTCGACGCTGAGCGTGTGCAGCAATGGACGCATATTCCCCATGTGCCCAACACCTCAACGCCCGGCGGGTTGAGTGCGCCGCGCGTGTTGCTGCTAATCGGCGTGGCAGCGCTGTTGCATGCCGGTGCCTGGTGGGTGTTCCAGCAAGCCCAAGCAGAACCTGTGATCACCCCGCCCGAAATTCCGGAAATGACCGTCGAGCTTACCAGCCCGGCCCCTCCTGCACCGCCTGTGGAAGAGCCGCCACCGCCACCCCCGCCGCCCGAGCCTGAAGTGCCTCAGGAGGATGAAGACGCGGTCAAGGAGCCGCCCAAACCAGTAGAAAAACCCAAGCCAATCGAAAAGCCCAAGCCGGTGGTCAAGCCTAAACCTGTGCCAAAACCACAGCCGGTCAAACCTGCGCCACCTGCGCCACCTGCGCCCGCAGCCCCTGCCGCTCCTACTGCGCCAACAGTGCCAACAGCGCCGGCGGCCCCTGCCGCAGCGCCTGGACCGGTCAAGGAAACCGCCGCGGTGTCTGGCCTGGCCAGCCTCGGTAACCCGCCACCCGAATACCCGTCGCTGGCCCTGCGCCGCAGTTGGGAAGGCACCGTGGTGTTGCGCATCAAGGTGCTGCCCAACGGCCGCGCCGGGACGGTCGAGGTGACCAAGTCCAGCGGCAAGCAAGCGCTGGATGAAGCCGCCGTCACCGCCGTGCGCAACTGGAAGTTTGTCCCGGCCAAACGTGGGGATACACCCATTGAAGGTTTTGCAACCCAGACCATCGCTTTCAAATTGCCGGCATAACCCTTCAGGGGCCGACATTTACTTTCATTTAGTCGCGTGTGAGGTGTAGCCATGAACGAGTCTCTGTCTTCCATGATTGTCCCTGGAGTGTTGTGGGCATTGGTGCTGTTTTCAGTGGTGAGCTGGGCACTATTGCTCATCAAGTCTTCGCAGTACTTGCGTCAGAAAAAACAAAACAAGTTGTTTAGCAAAGCGTTTTGGGCCGCCCCGGACTTGCTCACCGCCGCCGAACACGCCAGCCAGTACCCCGGCGCACTGGCGCGCATCGCCAACAGCGGCTTTGAAGCCATGATTGTCGATGACACCCCGCGCACCACCCAACAGCTGGCCCACACCATCAACCGTTCAGACCGTCTGGAGCGCAACCTGCGCCAGCAAATCCAGAAAGAACGCCGCGCGCTGGAAAGCGGTCAGGCCATCCTCGCCAGTATCGGCAGCACCGCGCCCTTTATCGGTTTGTTCGGCACCGTTTGGGGAATCATGGAAGCCCTGCAAACCATCGGCGCTACAGGCTCGGCCAGCCTTGAAACCGTTGCTGGCCCCATCGGCCATGCCTTGATCGCCACCGGCGTCGGCATCGCGGTCGCCGTCCCGGCGGTGTTGATTTACAACTTCTTCCTGCGTCGCCTGAAACTGGCTTCGGCCAACATGGACGATTTTGCCCATGACTTCGACGCCCTCGCCCAACGCAGCGCCTTCGCCGTTGATCGCCAGGCCATTTCCACCAAGCGCACCCCGGTGCGGGAGGCAAGCTGATGTCTTTCTCAACGCAGGACAGCGACGAAGTACTCAGTGAAATGAACGTCACCCCGCTGGTGGACGTGATGCTGGTACTGCTGGTGGTGTTCATCGTGACCACCCCGATGATGACCAACGCGATCAAGATCAACCTGCCCAAGACCGACGCGGTGGCCAGTCAGCAAAAGAAAGACCCGGTGGTGGTCAGCGTCGATCAGGACGGCAAGTTCTACCTGGCCAAAAACGAGGTGGCCCCCGAGCTGCTGGAAAAAAGCCTGCAAGACGTAAAAAACCAGGACCCCGAAGTGCGCGTGCAGCTTCAGGCAGACGAGGGGGTCAATTACGGCCAGGTGGCCAAGGCGATGGCGTCAATCGAACGTTCGGGGATCACCAAAATCTCGGTGATGACCGCCAAATAACGCCCCTGTAGTCGCCGCCGTTGGCAGCGACTTCAGAGATCACTGTGCAATCGCTGTAACCACGCAGTACCCACGTCGCGCAGGGGCTCTTTGGCCCTTGCAGGGGAGCGGCTGGCTTGAAAAACGTGTTTTGCCAGGGTCGACACAACCCAACTGGAGTCATGAGGGCTCACAAGGCCATTCCAATAAACGTCTGAAAAAGTCGGAAATAACCATGCAGATGAAGAGTTCAGGTTTTACCCTCAAACCGCTCGTTGCGAGCCTGCAACGCCATCGTTTTGTGCCGCTGTATCTGGTTGCTCTGGGGATGAGCGCTGGCCAGTTACACGCAGCCGAAGCGGCCCCTGCGCACGATTCTGGCAGTGCGGTGAGCACCGCAACAGTCAGCACAGATGCCGTGGCGGCACCCGCCACCACGCAACTGCAACGAGTGGAAGTGACCGGCTCGGCGATTCGCCGGGTCGATGCCGAAACCGCTGTGCCGATCACCATTCTGCGTGCCGAACAGCTGCGCAATGAAGGCGTGACCACCACCGCTGAAATCATGCAACGCGTGACCGGTAACCAGTCGATCCGCAACTCGGCCAGCTCCGTTGGCTCTGCCACCGGGGGGTCGACCTTCGCTGACATGCGCGGCATTGGTGCCAACAAAACCCTGGTGCTGCTCAACGGTCGCCGTCTGGGCAACAACGCCATCGACGGCTCGGCAGTTGACTTGAACACCATCCCGTTTGCGGCCATTGACCGGGTTGAAGTGTTGCGCGACGGCGCCTCGGCTTTGTACGGCACCGACGCGATTGGCGGCGTAATCAACTTCATCACCAAAAAATCCCTGACCGACGGCACGCTCTCGCTGGGCGGCGAAGGGACCGATGCCAGCGGTGGTGGCAGCAGCCACGACATCAGCGGCAGTTGGGGGTATGGCGACCTGGACAAAGACCGTTTCAACGTCATGGGCGTGGTGGGCTACAACAAACAACGCGCATTGCAAAGTAAGGACCGCACCTTTACCACCAACTACGCGCCGGGCCGTGGGCTGGACCAAACCTCCGGCACCTCTTACCCGGCCAACTGGAGCCAGGGCAATATCAACACCAGCCCGCTGGCCGGCAGCAATTGCAGCGGTGCCAACCTGGTACTGCGTCAGGGCGTATGCCGCTATGACACCCGCGACTACATCGACTTGCTGCCCGAAACCGAAAAGACCTCGTTTTTCGGCAAGGCCACCGGCAAGCTCACCGACGATGACAACGTTAACCTCGAATACTTCTGGGCCCGAAATAACAACGCCACCTCGGTGGCGCCCGCCCCCCTGCTCGGCCTGACGATGGACCCCTCTTCGCCTTACTTCCCCGGCAACGGCATCACGCCGGGCACCAACGATCCGTCCTTCGACCCCAGCCAGCCGATTGGCCTGAACTGGCGTGAAACAGCCGCAGGCGGTCGTCAGTCCAAAGACCAGAACACCAGTCAGCGTCTGGTGCTGAGCTTCGACGGCATGGTCAAGGGCTGGGATTACAACGTCGGCGCCTCGTACAACCAAAACCAGGTCATCTCCAGCCTGACCGGGGGTTATGTCAGTGATGCAGCCATGATCAACGGCATCGCAGACGGCATCATCAACCCCTTCGGCCCGCAAACGTCGGCCGGCCAGGCCTACATCGACGCCAACCAATACCACGGCCAATACTCCTCCTCAGTGGGCCGTGTAAGCGGGATCGACGGGCGCATGAGCCGCGAGGTCGGTGACTGGTTCGGCGCAGGCCCGGCCGGTCTGGCCATCGGCGGTGAATACCGTCAGGAAAAATTCCACCAGAGCTACGAAGCTTATGCGGCTGACGTCAGCAGCCTGGGGGTTGACCCGGACGGCAGCGTCAAAGGTGACCGTAACGTGAAGGCGGTGTACACCGAACTGAACGTACCGGTGCTCGACAGCCTGGAACTCTCGGCCGCTGTACGTCATGACAAATACAGCGACTTTGGCAGCACCACCAACCCGAAATACTCGTTCCGTTACCAGCCCGTCAAAGAGCTGGTGGTACGTGGCGCTTACAGCGAAGGGTTCCGTGCACCGTCGCTGTATGAGCTGTACAACCCGCAATACACCACGTACACCCAGGGTTACTACAACGACCCGGTGCTGTGCGCCGGCGGCGTGGTGCAACCGGGCGGCAACAGCGGGCGCGATTGCGGCCAGCAGTTCCATAACCGCACCGGCGGCAACACCCAGCTCTCGCCCGAAAAAGCCCGCAACGTGACCTTGGGCTTCGTCTATCAACCGGTGCGCGACCTGTCGCTGGGCCTGGACTTCTGGTGGATTCACATCGCCAACCAGATCGCCGAGTTCCCGGAATCCACCGTATTTGACGACCCGGCGCTGTATGCCGACCGCTATGTGCGTAACCCCGACGGTTCACTCAACTACGTGCAAACCGGCCTCGCCAACCTGGGTGCAGTCAAAACCAGCGGCATTGACGTGAGCATGGACTACCGCTTCCCCAACACCCCATACGGCCAATTCGGCCTGGGCCTGCAAGGCACTTACGTCACCCGCTATGACTTCCAGAGCACGATCGGCGGTACGTACACCGATAACGTCGGTGACTTTGAAGGCACCGGGGTGGTGGCACGCTGGAAACATGTGCTCAACGGCACCTGGAACCTGGGGCCATACCGTGCCTCGCTGGTTAACCGCTTCACCAGCGGCTACAACGACTACGACCCAAGCACCCATGCCAAAGTGGCCTCTTACACCCTGTGGGACTTGTCTGCGGGCTACACCTTCAACAAAACCGTCGACCTGGATGTGGGCATGAAAAACATGTTCGATCGCAATCCGCCGTTCTCCAATCAGGCCTATAACTTCCAGAGTGGTTTCGATCCACGGTATGCCGACCCAATGGGCCGTACTTTCTTCGCCCGTGCCACCTACCACTTCTGAGTGATAACCGACGCAGCCTCCTCCAGCTTGCGTCGGCATAACTGCGAAATCGCGACCCCACGGCCTTTTCACGCGCAAGGCTGTGGGGATTTTTCACGGTACTCAATGGTTCTACACGCGGTACAAGGAAACCCCACACATGTCTTCATATTTCCTGCCCCTGATCCGCTCGTTGTTGGTGCCCGTACTCGCGTGCGTAAGCATCGGCGTCAGTGCCGCGCCCAGCCAGGCCATGACGGTCTACGGCGAGGCGCCCAAATACCCGGCCGGTTTCCAGCACTTCGACTTCGTCAACCCGAACGCCCCCAAAGGTGGCTCCTTGAGCCGCGCGTCGATGGAAATCGGCCAGTTCAATTACCTCACGCCCTATGTTGACCAAGGCACCGGCGTGGCGCAGGTGGATCAGTGGGTGTATGCCCCGCTGGCCTTTCGTTCATTGGACGAGCCCTACACGGTGTATGGCCTGGTGGCCAAAACCATGGAGCGCGACCCCGATGGCCTGTGGGTGCGCTTCAACCTGGACCCCAAAGCCCGTTTCGCTGACGACACCCCTATCACGGCACAAGACGTGGCGTTCACTTACCACACGCTGATGACCCAAGGCAGCCTGAGCTACCGCATGCTCTATGGCGAGGTCAAAGACATCGCGATCGAAGGCCCGTTGCAAGTGCGTTTTGACTTCAAGAACAACCAGAACCGCACGCTGGCACTGGATTTGGCCAGCATGCGCATCCTGCCGCAACACTGGTGGAAGACCCGCGACTTTACCAATGGCGGCGGCTTCGAACCGCCGCTGGGCAGTGGCCCGTATGCCGTCTCAAAGGTTGACCCTGGCCGCAGCATCACCTTTGAGCGCAATCAGCACTGGTGGGGCGCAAACCTGCCGGTCAGCAAAGGGATGTATAACTTCGACCGCCTGACCGTGAATTTTTACGGCGACACCGATGTAGCCCGCGAACTGCTCAAGGCCGGGGCTTTCGACTACAACCGCGAGTTCTCGGCCACCGGTTTCAGCATCGGCTATGACAGCCCTTCGCTCAACGATGGCCGCCTGCAAAAAGGCGTGTTCGCCAAAGACAAACCGGGGGCCGCGCAAGGCTTTGCGTTCAACCTGCAAAACCCGTTCTTTCAAGACCGCCGCGTGCGTCAGGCGCTGAGCCTGCTGTGGGACTTTGAGTGGACCAACAAACAGATGATGCGCAGCTTCTACGTGCGCCAGCAGAGCTACTTCCCGAAAAGTGAAATGGCCGCCACCGCCCTGCCCGATGCCCGCGAACGGGAGATCCTTGAACCGCTGCGCGGAAAAATCCCGGATGAGGTCTTCACGCAGGTCTATCAGGCCCCCAAGACCGATGGCAGCGGTTACATCCGCGACAAACAACTGCAAGCGCTGGCGCTGCTCAAAGAAGCGGGCTGGACGGCCAAAAACAACACGCTGGTGAACGCTGAGGGCGAACCGCTGCGCTTCACTTTCCTCGATGGCCAAGGCGGCTTTGACCGCATGATTTTGCCGTACAAGCGCACCCTGGCGCAGATCGGCATCACGATGGACATTCGCAAGATCGACTCGGCGCAGTACATCAACCGGCTCAACGCGCGTGACTACGACATGATCGTGGTGGGCTTTCCGCGCAGTGGCCAGCCCATCGTCTCGCCAGGCCGCGAGATGTACGACATGTACGGCTCGCGCAGCGCCACCCAGGTCGGCGCCTCTAACGCCTTTGTGCTGCGCGACCCGGCCGTAGACACCCTGCTCGACGGCCTGGTGCAGGCCAACAGCCGTACAGAGATGGTGCATTACGCCCGTGCGCTGGATCGGGTCTTGCAATGGGGCTACTACATGATTCCCAACTACTACTCAGTCGGCACCCCCACCGTGTACCAAAACCGCTTCGGCCGCCCGGCACAGGAGCCGATGTATGACGAAGGGCTGGACACCTGGTGGCAAGTCAGCACCACCGCGCAAACCAACGCCGCCTTGAGCGCCGCCAGTACGTCGTCGGAGGGCCATTGAAATGTTGCATTACATGAGTCGACGTTTATTGCTGATCATCCCCACCTTGCTGTGCATTCTGGTGGTCAACTTTCTGATCGTACAAGCCGCACCCGGTGGCCCGGTGGAACAAGCCATCGCACGCTTGCAAGGCTTTAGCGGGGCATCAGTGGGCGGCGGCGCGCGGGACATGGCGGCCAGCAGCGGTGGCGCCAGCCGGAGCAGCCGCGGCCTGGACCCGGCGCTGGTTGAAGAAATCACCAAGCACTACGGCTTCGACAAGCCCATGCACGAACGCCTGTGGTTGATGCTCAAGAACTACGCGCAACTGGATTTTGGCAACAGTTTTTTTCGCGGGGCCAAGGTCACGGACCTGATCCTGCAAAAGCTGCCGGTCTCGATTTCGCTCGGGTTGTGGGCGACGTTAATCACCTACCTGATCTCAATCCCCCTGGGCATTCGCAAAGCCATTCACAACGGCAGTGCATTCGATGTGTGGACCAGCACCGCGATCATCATTGGCTACGCCATGCCCGCATTCCTGTTTGCGATTCTGTTGATCGTGGTGTTCGCGGGCGGCAGCTACATGAGCTGGTTTCCGGTGCAAGGCATGGTCTCGGACGGCTTCGATAACCTGAGCTTTTTCGCCAAGATCGGTGACTACCTGTGGCACATGGTGCTGCCGGTCTCTGCCTTGGTGATTGGCGGCTTTGCCACCCTGACCATCCTCACGAAAAACAGCTTTCTCAACGAAATCAGCCGTCAGTATGTGGTCACGGCGCGCGCCAAGGGCCTGACCGAGCGCCGGGTACTTTACGGTCATGTGATGCGCAACGCCATGCTGCTGGTGGTCGCCGGTATCCCGCAGGCGCTGATCGAGGTGTTTTTCGCCGGTTCACTGCTGATAGAAACCATCTTCAACCTCGATGGCATCGGGCGCATGAGCTACGAAGCCGCCGTGTCGCGTGACTACCCCGTGGTCTTCGGCACCCTGTTTCTGTTCACCCTGTTCGGGTTGTTGATCAAGCTGATCGGCGACCTGTGCTACACCCTGCTCGACCCCCGTATCGACTTCTCGGCGAGGACTGCCTGATGTTTACCCTCTCTCCTATTGGCAGGCGCCGTCTCGCACACTTCAGGGCCAACCGCCGCGGCTGGTGGTCGTTATGGCTGTTTGTCGCGCTCTTCATCCTGTGCCTGGGTGGGGAACTGGTGGCCAACGACAAACCTTTGGCGATTCACTACAAAGACAGCTGGTACTTCCCGATAGTGGCCAACTACGTCGAAACCGACTTTGGCGGCGAGCTGCCTTTCGAGCCGGATTACAGCAGCGACTATGTGCGCAAGCTGATCACTGATCAGGGCGGCTGGATGCTCTTTGCGCCCATCCCGTTCAGTTACGACACGGTCAATTACGACCTCAAGGAACCCGCCCCCAGCCCACCCAGCGCCACCCACTGGCTGGGCACCGACGATCAGGCCCGCGATGTGCTGGCGCGGGTGATTTTCGGGGCACGGATTTCCATCCTCTTCGCCCTGATCCTGACCGCCATCAGTGCCGTGGTCGGGATCACCGCTGGCGCTTTGCAAGGTTTTTACGGCGGCTTGGTCGACCTTTTCGGGCAGCGCGTGCAAGAGGTGTGGGCCGGTTTGCCGGTGCTGTACTTGCTGATCATTTTGTCGGGGTTTGTGGCGCCGAGCTTCTGGTGGTTGCTGGGGATCATGGCGCTGTTCAGTTGGCTGGCACTGGTGGACGTGGTGCGCGCCGAGTTCTTGCGTGGACGCAACCTGGAATACGTTAAAGCAGCCCGCGCACTGGGTTTGACCGACGGTGCCCTGATGCGCCGACACATCCTGCCCAACGCCATGACCTCAACCCTCACCTACCTGCCGTTCATCCTCACGGGCGCCATCGCCACCCTCACCGCACTGGACTTCCTGGGCTTTGGCATGCCGCCCGGCACCGCCTCGCTGGGCGAAATGATTGGCCAGGCCAAACGCAACCTGCAAGCGCCCTGGCTGGCACTCACAGCCTTCTTCACCCTGGCGCTGATTTTGTCGTTGCTGGTGTTTATCGGCGAAGCCTGCCGCGATGCATTTGACCCTAGGAGCTGAGATGACCAACACATTGATTGAAATACGTGATCTGCGCGTCGGCTTTGCCGGGCGCGAAGTGGTGCACGGGGTCAACCTCGACATCCGCCGTGGCGAATGCCTGGCGCTGGTGGGTGAGTCCGGCTCTGGCAAGTCCGTGACCGCGCACTCGATCCTACGCTTGCTGCCGGGCAAAGACGTGCAGACCCAAGGCAGCATCCGCTATGACGGCATCGACCTGGTGAGTGCCAGCGACGCCCAACTGCGCGGTCTGCGCGGCAACCGCATCGCCATGATTTTTCAGGAGCCGATGACCTCACTCAACCCGCTGCACACCATTGAAAAGCAAATCAGCGAGGTGTTGCTCACCCACAAGGGCCTGAAAAACCGCGCGGCACGGGCACGCACCCTGGAGTTACTGCAACTGGTGGGCATCCGCGACCCGCAAACCCGCCTGAAAGCTTACCCGCACCAACTGTCGGGCGGCCAACGCCAGCGGGTGATGATTGCGATGGCGCTGGCCAATGAACCTGAGCTGCTGATCGCCGACGAACCCACCACCGCACTGGACGTCACGGTGCAGCAAAAAATCCTCGAACTGTTGATCGACCTGCAACAGCGCCTGGGCATGTCCCTGCTCCTCATCAGCCACGACCTGAATCTGGTGCGCAAAATCGCCCAGCGCGTGTGCGTGATGCGCGGCGGCCAAATCGTTGAGCAAGCCCGGTGCGAAGACCTGTTTCGCGCACCGCAGCACCCTTACAGCCGCATGCTGATTGAAGCCGAACCCAGCGGTACGCCAGTGCCCAGCGACTACCGGCACAACCTGCTGGAAGTCGACAACCTGCGGGTATGGTTTGCGCTGCCCACGCCGCTGTTCAGCCGCGAGCGTCAGTACGTCAAGGCCGTGGACGGGGTCAGTTTCGAGCTGAAAAAAGGCAGAACCCTGGGCATTGTCGGTGAGTCGGGTTCGGGCAAATCCACCCTGGGTCAGGCCATCCTGCGGCTCGTGGACTCCGAGGGCGACATTCGTTTTGGCAACAAGCAGCTCAACCTGCTGAACCAGAACCTGCTGCGCCCGTTGCGCCGGCAAATGCAGGTGGTGTTTCAAGACCCGTTTGGCAGCCTCAGCCCGCGTATGTCGGTGCAGCAAATCATCGCCGAAGGTTTGCTGGCGCATGGCATCGGCACGCCCCTGGAACGCGAAGAGGCCGTGATTCGGGTATTGCAAGAAGTGGGGCTGGACCCGCAAAGCCGCCATCGTTACCCCCATGAGTTTTCGGGGGGGCAACGCCAACGCATCTCCATCGCCCGGGCACTGATCATGGAGCCCGCCTTGATCCTGCTCGACGAACCGACCTCGGCGCTGGACCGCACCGTGCAAAAACAAGTCGTGGACTTGTTGCGCGACCTGCAACTGCGCCACGGCCTGACCTACTTGTTTATCAGCCACGACCTGGCGGTGGTGCATGCGCTGGCCCACGACATGATCGTCATCAAGGACGGCAAAGTCGTGGAGCAAGGGGATGCGCGGACGATCTTCAACCACCCTCAACATCCGTATACCCAAGCGCTGTTAGAGGCCAGCAGCTTGAAGCCAATGACATTGGCCACCGGGGTGAGTCATACCCCGCAGGTGCTCTGTAACTGACGAGGCAGGAGGCTGCGAAATGCGGTGTGTGTTAAGCACCGCATGATCGTTGCGCCTTGTTGCTTGCTTTTCTCACAATCTTCATATTCAAAAATGGAATATTCAAATCGTTTTATATTCTTTTTTAAAAGATAAATTTCCTGTAACACTCTCCTCATAACGATTCCAACTCATGATGAGAACGAAATGAAGAAAATCACTGCCCTCACCGCTCTGACCCTGGCTGTACTGTCTGGCCTGGCCCATGCTGATCGTCTGGATGACATCAAAAAGGCCGGTGTGCTGCGTGTGGCGTCGTTCGACAGCAACCCGCCGTTCGGTTTTGTGGATGCCAAAAGCAAGCAAATCGAAGGTCTGGACGTCGATTACGCCAAAGCCATCGCCGACAAACTGGGCGTGAAGTTGCAGTTGCAGCCAACCAACCCGGCCAACCGTGTACCGCTGTTGGTGGCCAATAAAGTGGACTTGGTGCTGGCCAACTTCACCATTACGCCGGAGCGTGCCGAGCAGGTGAATTTCAGCATTCCGTATTTTTCGTCCGGCCAGCAGTTCATCGTTAAAAAAGGTACGCTCAAATCCCCCGAAGACTTGAACACCTGGCGCGTAGGTGTCGACAAAGGCACGGTCAACGAAGGCGTGCTGCGGGCCAAGTACCCCGGCGCAAAAGTGGTGGCTTACGATGACACCCCGTTTGCGTTCACTGCGCTGCGCAACGGTAACGTGCAAGCCATTACCCAGGACGGCCCCAAACTCATCGGCTTGCTGGCCAACGTGCCGGACAAGGACAAATACGAAGTCCCGCCCTTCACTATTTCCAACGACCTGATTGGCGTGGGCATCCCCAAAGGCGAAACGGCGTTGACCAACGTGGTCAACGAAACCCTGCTCGAACTGGAAGGCAAAGGTCAGGCGCAAACCATTTATGACGCCTGGTTTGGCCCAACCACCAAAACTCCGCTGACCCGTCTGTACACGATCGGCGACAAACGCTAAAACCTGCGCGTTGTATCGTTAAGCCCGTCACGGTCAACCGGACGGGTTTGTTTGTTTCTGGATGGACGTTGTTTATGTTCGGTGAACTGCTTGCCCCGCATTACCTGCATTGGCTGCTTGATGGCTTCGTGCTGACGCTGATCCTTTCACTGCTCACCTGTATCGTCGCCACCGGCCTTGGGTTTTTGTTGTGCCTGGCGCGCCTTTCGCCTTCACGGCTGTGGTCATGGCCGGCCCGTGCTTATCTCTCACTGTTTCGCAACACACCGCTGCTGGTGCAGTTGTTTTTCTGGTATTTCGGCGTCACGGCGATGCTGCCCGAAGGCCTGGTGATGTGGCTCAATCAGCCGCGCAGCCTGTCTGTGGGGCTGTTTGAGATTGAATGGCCGTCGTTTGAATTTCTGGCCGGGTTCTGGGGGTTGATGCTCTACACCGCGGCCTTTATCTGCGAGGAGTTTCGCGCGGGGGTCAGTTCAGTGCGCATCGAGCAGCGGGCTGCCGGGCTGGCCCTGGGTTTGACCGGCACGCAAGTGTGGCGTTACATCGTGTTCCCACAGGCTTTGCGCACCGCGCTGGGGCCTTTGTTGGGGCAATACATGAATGCACTGAAAAACTCATCACTGACCATGGCGATTGGCTTGGCCGAATTGTCTTATGCCTCGCGCCAGGTCGAGACTGAAACCTTCAAAACGTTTCAAGCGTTTGGTTTTGCCACCCTCTTGTATGTGGCGAGCATTGCGTTGATCGAAGTGATCGGCCAAAGGGTCGCCCGCAGCAAGTGGTACAAGCAGGGAGTGGTGTAAGTCATGGACTTCTCGGTCATTAGCGACAATCTGTCGTACTTTTTGCTCGGGGCTTATCCCGATGGCCCGCTGGGCGGTGCCGCTCTCACGCTGGTGTTGAGTGCGCTGTCAGGCATTATTTCTGCGCTGTTAGGGCTGGTGCTGGGTGTAGCGCTGGTGATGATGCGCGGCGGGGGGCGCTGGGTGTTGCTGGGCGTACTGGGGTTTCTTCGCGCGATCCCGGTGGTGATGCTGATTTTCTGGAGCTACTTTCTGCTGCCCATTGTGTTCAAGGTGGATGTGCCTGCGCTGGCCACGGTGGTGTGTGCGCTGTCGTTGATCGGCGGCGCGTACCTGGCGCACTCGGTCTATGCCGGTATCAGCGCGTTGCCGGCTGGGCAGTGGGCAGCGGGCAAAGCGCTGGGTTTGAGCCGTTGGCAGGTGTTGCGCCTGATTATCCTGCCGCAAGCCCTGCCCATGATGCTGCCCTCCTTCCTCAATCAATGGATCTCATTGATCAAGGACACCTCACTGGCATATGTCATCGGCGTCGGCGAGCTGTCGTTCGTAGCCACTCAAGTGAGTAATCGGGTGATGGTGCACCCGACCGAGATTTACCTGTTTGTAGCGTTAGTGTATTTCGTGTTTTGCAGCAGCCTGGACATCATCGCCAATCGCTGGGTCAACACCAAAAAGCCTTCTCACGCTTGACAGGCCGTGCACGCCAACCCCGCAAGGGCATTGGCGTGCTCCATTCACGGGCGTTAAAGGGCATGCCTGATGGTATCTGCCCGATCTTCAAGGTCTTCAAAAAATGCCACCAGGGGCAGCGTTTTATCCGAGCCGGACGGGTTGTCGCCAGAAAAATGAGCTCCCGCGTCCGTCACCCAAGTGCCCAACTGTCCCAAGGTTCTTGGCGCCTCATGGCTCGTCACAAACTCACTGATATTGCCATAGTGCTTATGTGCAGCCTTGAATCCGGTGAACGAATAGCGTGCGTAATCGACAACGGTCTTGGCGTGTGAAACTGCGATCAACTGCTTATGCAGCTTATTCAAATGTTTAAGCCCCCCATTACCCCGCACAACCGTGCTGGTGTTTGCCATCGGCCGCACAGCGCTGGTCGCGATCGTACCTGACCATGTTGTGTGGGTGGCGGCCTTGCCCACTCGATCAATTGTTTGAGTCAGCGCAACACCGATGCCCTTGTTAAAGGCTTTCCCTATCACCCAATTGGCACCCGATACACCGCCTAAGGCCAGGCTGGCGTAGGAGAAGACTTTCGCCACGGTTGTATCGGGAGCCAACTCGTCGAGCACAGCTGAAGCAATCGAAATACTAGTGGACACCACCTCATAAATAACACTGATGATCGACTTCAGCGAAAGTACGAGCGAGGACGACGCGGCGCCAAACGTATACAGGGTGAGTGCCAGGGAGGCCAGTAAAAGCGCGATGGTGATACCGAGTTTCACGCCTTGCGCCGTCGTAATATGGCCGGTCGGATCGCTGAAGTTTATCGGGTCGCCCAGGCAGTACGCGTAGGCATTGAACCCGCCACCATCAAATACGCTCAAGCTGTCGGGGGAGTGAAACCTCATCAGTATCGGGTTGTAAGCACGGTAACCATTGCCCAGCAAATAACAGCCGGTGACCGGGTCGGGTAACTCGCCATTGAACCCAAGCAATGAACTCATGCCATCATCAAGCGGCCTATTGCCATAAGGTGTGTAGGCCAAGTGAGCATCCCCTCGATGTGAAAGTACGTGCAAGACACTTCCCTGGCTATCGGTGCCCAGTAACGCGCAATCATCTGCGCTCATCTGAGCCATCGCGTGGCTCCCCTGATGAAAATAACTGCACGTCTGCTCACCCTGAACCTCATTGGCCAGTGAGCCCTCATGGTAGAAGCACTCCTTGATCAGGCCCTGCCCTGGTTGAATACTCTGAAGTTTGTCCATTGGGCTGTAGCTGTATTCCACCAGCTTGCTCGATTCCGGCAATTGATCCACCCCCACCGAGCACAAGCCACCCAATGCGTCATACGTCAGCACGCGACCCCATTCATCAGTGAGCTGATGACCGTCAGCGTCGTATTCAAATCGACGGTTCATAAACGTGTAGTCAGGATGACTGTGGGTCAATTGGCTGAGCTGGGTTCGATCGATGTAGTCATAACTAAACGTTGTGACATCCTCATCGCCCTCGAAGCAGGTGGTTAACGAACGAATGTTGTCGAGGTAATCGTAGGTATAGTCCTGGGACACAATGACGTTGCCCAAAGGGTCGACCGGAGCTTGCGGGCCGCTGCACGTGTACCTCTTCAAGCGCCCGCGTAAATCATACTCATAGGTTTCATCGCGCAGCACCGCTGGGCCTTCACTCAAGGTTCGCCGCTGGAGTTTGTCCTGCACAGTAAAGGCTTGCTCAAGGACTAACCGGCGATTGTGTTCCAGGATGAACGTACGACGAATTTCCCGTGCGAAATCATCCTGTACAAGCTCGGTCACCAGTCTGCGCCCTGCCTGAGTGTCGTTGACGCTCAAGGTCTTGAGCGCCCCACGCGCATCGTAGCCATAAACACTTTTAACGGGGCCTTGTTCAACTTCAGACAACCGCCCAAAAAGGTCATAACGAGAGTGACGAGTGCTCCCCGTGATATCAGTGAAGCTGATCGGCTTACCCATTAGCGAATAGGTGTATGAGGATTCAAAGCGCTTGTCCCCGATCACATACTCTTTGCTCTCAAGCTTGCCCGATGCGAAGTAAGACAAATTTTCCTGGCTATAGGGGTTGGACGCTTGAAGCAATTGGCCATGCGGCGATGCTCGATTGAAGGTGGTGGTCAAATCCGAATCCCCCTCCACGGAACGCCGGGCCACCTCTCCTTTGCAAAGCGGATCAAGTGTGAAGTGGATTATTTTCCCGCTAGCACAGGTTTTGCTCGATGGCTCTGCGCGCCCGCGTTCGTAAGTAAAACGCTCGGTTCGTCCACCGACTGTCGTACTGCTGATGCGCATTAATGCATCGTAAGTGCGTGTACCCAATACGTAGTCATTGGCTTTTATCTGCGTGGGGTAAGGGCCAATACTGCGTGGCGAGTAGAGCCGCGTGATCACGGTTCCCTCGGGCAATACCGACTGAATCAAACGCCCAAAGACGTCATAACTGAACTGGTTGATCAGCCCTGGCGGGCTGAGCGTTTCCACACACCGGCCCAATCCGTCATAAGTGAACCGTGTTTGGCCCAGCGAGCGGCCTTGGGTATCAATACGTTCAACACTCGCAGGCTTACCGAAGACGTTATTGACCGTGACAGTTTTACCTGCCCCCTCCAGCCATCGTGTATGGGTGCGGGTTACAGGATCATGCGCTTCGTGGGTCACCGTGCCATCGGGGCCTGTTATCTGTGAAACATTGCCCCACTCGTCATACCTGAACGCAGTGCGCACTGTTTGCGCCACTCCCTCAAACCAATCTGTGGTGAACTCTTCACTGAGTTGCCCCGCCTCTGTGTACACCGCGCGATAAACCTCGCGTAATGGTTTTTCAGCACCGCCATGGTCAAGGTCTTGCACCGCCACATGCACCTTACGACCCAGGCCATCAACGGTGGTGATGTGCTGCGCACCACGCGAATTTAAAAGCGTTTGGTGCGCCTCCCCTTCTGCATCGGTTGGCAAGTGATAGGCGTATTGCCGGGAGGCCGGATGCGTTGGCGAGGCCACGGTTTCGCACTTCAAACGGCCTAATCCATCGTAGGTCGATTCAAGCACGCTGCGGTCGTGGTCACAGACTTTGACTTCTTGACCGCTCAATTCGTTGTACCAGACCTGCTGGATACATGAATGAGCATCGGCCTCCACACCCTGACTGACCCGCACACAGTCCTGATCCTGGGTGTAAGTGAACGTAAAGGTGGTTGAGGCGCCGCCCATAGTGTCGGTCTTGGCACTGACTTTGCCGTATTGGAGTTGCGTTGGATCACTCACATAGCGGTACGTCGTGCGCACCAGGGGGTCAGCCGTGCCGACTTCGTACAACTCATCACTGAGCAACACTAGAAAACGCTTAGAACCGCCTTGAAGAGAAGGCAGATCCGCGTAGGTGTGCAAGATTCGCGTGGTGGGGGCAGCTCTGAAGTCAGGTGAGGGGATGACTGATTTACTTTTGAGGAAATGCACAAACCCGCCGGGGTTCGCCGGACAACCGGCCTCTCCCGCAGCGGCGTAATAGGTATTGATCTCTCTGCCGCCTGTCGGGTTCTGAGTTTCCAATAAATTACCTGACGAATCGTAGGTCGTCCGGGTGATCTCGGTACGTACGTCTTGAGGACTGCGAAGATCGTAGTAGGAAACCGACAGGCTTTTTTGCAGTTGGAAAATAGCCGGTTGTTCGTTAAAACTTCTCCCTTCTGCATCGTGGTAATCAATCAGCTTGCGCTGCACCTTAGTGCCGACTGTTGTCACCTGCGAGATCATCAGGTGAAACCGGTTATAACACCTCTCAATACGCGTGGACTGTGCCCCTGCAACCACGGTTTCAGTCGACGTATACACATAGTCACTGGCGTTTTGGTAAAGATAATCTTCGTTGTCGCTCCAGACATACCCCGCGCCATAACCAAAATAATTATGCCTTGAAAACTCATACTGACGAACGACCGCGGGTTGCCCGGCGCCGGGAGCAATACGCCAGGACGTCACAACAGGCACGGTCTCAACCGGCGCGCCAGAAGGTAATGCATGACCATGAAGGTTATAACTCAGCGTTTCCACGGCCCCAGCCGGTGTCTGCACATGCGTCATCAGCAGCGCGGCCGATTCACTGGTTTGATAGTCAAATACCCAGTGGGCCGCTTCCCTGCCGTGGGGCGTGGTCAGTGATATTTGACGCAGCCAGTTATCGCGGATAACAAAGTGAAATTTACGTCTTTGTGGCTGACTGTCGGGCCACAGCGTAAGGCCAGGCTGGCTATCCCAGTTGTTATCGCTCTCATATTCAAGCCTCAACAAAGACTGATGTTGATCGCGAAGTTCTCGCAGTACCCGTTGGCCCTGAACAATGCTGTAGAAGAAAGAAATATAACGCCCTTCGGGAGAGAAGATTCTTGAAGGCAGCCACTCGTCATCGTCTTCACTGGGGCGCGTCAGTTCTTCAACCGTGCCATTTTTATGTTCAATGACCCAGGTGTCTTCATGCATATGAACCTTGACGGTATCGAGCTTCTTGTCTAACAGACTGACCGTCGTGCCGTGGGTATGTACGTGGTAACACGTCCCTGAAGACAAAGACAGTTTGTGGTTCGTCCGGTTGTACGAACTCAATGGCAAAGACCAGCCCGTTCCCAATCCTGAGTTTCGGCTATTAAACGCGCTGAAAACCAGCGCTAGCGGTACGGTCGGCCCGCACAAGCGATTGCCCAGTACTTCATTCAACGCCAGGTTGCAACTATAAGAACCGGTGCGAGGGTCCACACCGCTTTGAATAAAACTCGAAAAATTGAACGCACCAGAATGCAGCGTTCCCGACCCTTTATTTGATGTATTCATTGATTACTTCCGTGTGCCTTAAAGTCATGCCTCTGCCTAACCGCTCACGCTTGAACTATTAACCTGGGTGGCGACTCATCAGAGGACACAATTCGGACCGTGTGTAGATTGCCGTATATGTCAATGAGGTCCAGTCGCCAATGGTCATGTTCTTCTCTGACTTGAGAGCGCCCACCTTTCTTCGCATAGCTCACCAGCAACGTCAGTTCGCCGGGAACGTCATAATATTTAGCGACCGCATGTGGCATTTCGAAGTTCTGGTACCGCCCATAATAACCAGGGCTCGCATTTAAGTAAGCCGTCGCATAATAACCCAAGTAATCAGGGTGCTCGCTCAGTTTTAAAAACGTAGAGGGATACACTTCGTATATCCTTGCGATGCCAATACGTTGATTGTCCACCACCATCCGAAGTGCATAAACATCCACCTTCGCAATATTGGCCGAACGATAGGGCCTTTGAGCCACGTGTTTGATATTAACGTGATGGGCCTGATACACAGCAGGTAACACGGCATTCAGTGTCAGGGTTCCAAACTCGGTTTTTAATCCCGAATAAAACACTTTACCGTCGTGCCGTGTAATAGAGGCCGACAGTGAAATAGAAGACGAGGCATTGGTGCTGACGTAAAACTCACGCACGGAGAATTTCCCCCCCTCCAGCCCGCCCTTGATGGGCCCATGATAAGGGAATGGCGTGAAGCGGGGATCGTGGTCATACACAAACGCCCAGACTTCAGCATCCCTTGATTGCACCACACCCCATTCCAGAGGTTTATGGGTGTGGGTGTCCACCAACGTAAGAGAAGCCAAACTCTGTTCATCAATATCAACCGGCATATTCAGTGCATTGGTCACACGAATAAGCACCCGCACCTTCACTTGCTGGCGTCCATTACCATAGAGCGTGTTTCCACCGTTAGCGGTGATGATCTGGAAGTCTTTTACCGCCTCCCACTGTTCGTGACCTGGCGAGGGGGCGACATCCCTCGAGGCGGGAAGGCGCTCATCAAACGAAGTATTCAATACCTCTGCCTGTTCTGGCCCTGCGTTAATATCCATATTTAATTCTGTCCGTATCCTTATGTTTGAATGACGCTGCCTGATTAGAACCGCCCCTCAGCAAATCACCGAAAGACACCGTCACATCAACTGCGCAGCGTGTATAAACATCAGATTAGAACAAGTTGAATACTCACCAAACAAAGACGACCCAGCAGAAATCCTGCATCAACACTTGGCCACCTTCAGTTCAAGCAGACATCCCCCTCAAATCACGCAGACAACGCATATAACTGCGTAGTCTTTTAAGACCACGGTATCAAAACAAGCATACGAACAACGAAATAATACTCAACGCCGACTTTCACTACAAAAACCACATTCAGCAGCAGACACATACTACAGCCATCGTCCACACCGTTTATGCTGCGCGCCGGTTATTAGAACCGTTATATAAAGTTGGCGCCCGATCTTATTAATACGGGGCGCCCTCAATAATCAAAGAACCGTTACAATTACTGCCCACACCGGCACAAAGCCCAAAGGCAGCCAAACGGCCAAACGCGGTCGATAAGGCAACACCATCAGCAAGCCAAAGCCACTGAGCGAAAGCATGCCAAACCACCCTATCGGTCCCATCGCCCACCCCCAGGCAAGCCCGCAGAAGTAAAAGCTCAGCGCCAGGCTGCACCAACCTGCTGCCCGCAACAGATGCCTCAACCCCTCAGGAGGGACTTTTTTCCACACTTGTTTGTAGTGCCGCTCCAGCCCCTGACACAAGGCAAGCATGCCCATATAGGCAAAGGCGAAAGCTGCAAAGTAATGCGCCAGCATCTCAATTCACCTCGGCCAATTGCGCCGCCTTTTTGCGCGGAACGCGCTCAACAACCGGTTGCGCGACTTTCCAGCAGGCCCACAACAACAATGCCCCCATCACGACAGCCACCAGCTCAACGCCCAGGCGGCTGGGCAATGTCCAAGGCTGATTGACGGTGAGCAGGCTCAGCAGCGGTAACGTCATGCACATCACACCGGCCAACCCCAATTGCTCACGCCACGCCTGCATGCGTGGCCTGAACAACGCGTGGCCCAGACTCAATGCCCACACGCAAAAAAACACATTCAGCTCAGCATCACTGCGCTCGGCCAGGCTGACCGGTAACAGACGATTCCCCCACAGCAGGCTGATACAGGCCAGGCTCAAGCCAGCCATGACCGTGACGTTAATGGCCTCGACCAAGCGATACAGCACCTGCGCGACCTGGTTTTCACTGGCGTATTTGCGCCGACGCTTGACGGTGAACAGCACCAGCCCGCTGGCGATCATCGCACTGCTGATCACGCCGCAAATAAAGTACAGCCAGCGCATCGGGTAGCCGCCGAATTGAGCGAAGTGCAGACCGGAAATAACCTTGTGCGTGAGTACACTGGAACGCATGTCGGTCGGGCCGGACAACGGCTCACCGCTGACCCCGTCGAACCGCATGCCCTGACCTTTGGCCAACGCAATGCGGTTACCCAGCAGGGGGCGTATCTGAATCTCTGCGTTACTTTGCCCGGGATTAGTAATGCTGACACTACTCAAAGGCCCCATCACCTCACGGGCCTTGCTCAATAACGGCCCCAGGGCCACCAAAGGTGCAGGCTCAATCGCGGCCGCGTGCTTCACCTCAAGCGCGGGTGACGTGCGGTCCTGGGCTTTGAAAAACGCCTCGCGGTTGCCATCAAACAGCGCGTCCATCGCCGCGGGCATGTAGATCACCAGGAAAATCGCCAGCCCGCTGTACGTAATCATTAAGTGAAACGGTAGCAACAACACCGCGCTGGCATTGTGAGCGTCCAGCCACGAACGTTGACCCTTGGCCGGGCGAAAGGTGAAGAACTCCTTAAAGAATTTTTTGTGAATCACAATACCGCTGACCAGTGCCGCCAGCATGCCCATCGCCAACGCACCCACCAGATAAATCCCGAGCATGCCCGGCATGTGCAAGGTGAAATGAAAGAAGAAAAAGAAAAAACCGCCTGCTGTTTCACGCACCGGCAACACTTCGCCAGTGCTCGGGTCCAGCGTCACCGACACCCCGTCGCGGCGCCCACCGGTCGAGGCTTGCAGGGCCGGCGTGCGTTCATTGGGCAAGCTGATGCCCCACTGCTTGGCGTCAGGCGTGTGCTCACGTAAATAGCCCAAGGCGCGCTCGGCCGCTTGTACGTCAGTTAAGTGATGCGCGGGCAGTTCGGGTTGCATCCAATTGTCAATTTCCTGATCGAACACGGCCAGGCTGCCGGTCAGGAAAATCACGAACAACAACCAGCCCACGATCAGGCCACCCCACGTGTGCAGCCAGGCCATGGATTGAGTCAGGGTCTGTTTCATGCAAGGCGCTCCAGCAGTTGTGGCCAAAACCCGATGGCCGCCAACGGCAGTGCAAGCACCGCGCCCATCCACGCCGACCATTGCCGTTTAGCAGCAAAGGCCCAGAGGATGGCGAAGGTGTAAATGACGAATGACAACAGACTGGCGACGATCAACGCGTCCACGTTGTCCAGTGGTAATAACCGGGCCAGCGCCGCCGTAAAGGCATAGGTAAAAACATAACCGCCCACCAGTGCTGCCAGTGTGCGAGAAACAATGGGTACCCAGGCCGATGTTGCGAGTTTCATCGTGTTAAATCCTTCATTGCGCGCCAGCCACGGTTTTGCCAGTGCCAGATGTGACAACGGCGCGGCACCCGTAAAAAGGTGTCGCGCCTTTAAATGCCGGCACTGTCGCAAGCACAGTGGTTAGGCGATTGGGATGATCAGAACGAGGTGGTCACCGATGCGAAGTAAGCGCGACCCGGCTCGTTGTAAGTTTGGGCGCCCGCTTCATCCGAGTTGCCTTTGCGGTACAGCTGTTTGTCGAACAGGTTATTGATGCCCAATCGCACGCTGAGATTTTTGTTGAACTCATAGCCCCCGCTCAACCCCACAAGACCGTAGGGGTCGATCGGTTGTTGAACTGATTTGTTGAGTTCTTCATTGGCGCGGTTATTACGTTTAGGGGCTTCCTGTTTGCCGTAGTACGTCCCGCTGACCTGAAACGACAGCTTCTCGGTGGCGTACCAGTCCAGCGTCGTGTTGACCGTGTACTTGGGAATGATACTCAACGGATCGCCGGTTTCCTTGTCTTTGCTCTCGATCATGTAGGTCAGGTTGGTGTTCCAGTCCAGGTCCTCCCGCAGATTCACGAACAGGTTGCCTTCGATCCCCTGAACGATGGCTTTGCCACTGTTATCCCATTGGTAGACACGGCGACCATTGGGCAAACGGTAAGCCGCTTCGTTGCTGGCGTTGATCTTGTTCTGATAGTCATTGCGGAAATAAGTACCGCTGGTACGCCATGTGCCTTTGTCGAAGGCCAGGCCAATTTCTTTATTGACACTGATTTCAGGTTTCAAGCCCGGGTTACCCACCAGGTAACACCCGCCGATATTGACTTCGACCGAGCTGCAACCGCCTCCGCGGCTGTACAACAGGTAGTTGGGGTTGGACTGATACAAGTTCGGGGTTTTGTACGCGCGCGCAATGCCGCCCTTAATGCTCAGCTCGTCGGTAATTTGATGCGAAGCATTGAGGCTCGGACTCCAGTTACCGCCAAATTCGCTGTGATGGTCGAAACGCACACCTGGGGTGATGATGGTTTTGGCACCGGCCTCAATGTTGTCTTCCACATAAAATGCATAACTGTTGGCGGTGGTTTTGGTTTGCGTACGGTCCTGCCCCGCAATACCCGGCGTACCATCGCTGCCCGGATCCCAGCTCTGCGGACGCAACGAACCTGGATCATTCAATGACTCATACAAGTACTCGCCACCTACAGTCAGCACCTGCTCCGTCAACACGCTCAACGGCACGTTGACCTCGGCCGTTGCGCGCGTGTTGCGCAAGCGTGACTCGAACTTACCCGCACTCTCGGACGGCGCGCCTTCACCGTACCCGGCCAGGCCTTCGTTCAGACGGGCATTACGGGTCAAGTCATGGGTTAACGAGGCTTTGCTCGATCCCCAGTCAAACGAGCCGTTGTGAGTGGCCGAGAATGTGCTGCGTTGCAGGATGCTGGTTTCTTTACCGGTCAAACTGTTTACGTAATCACCGCCGCTGTTGAGCATGGTGTCGCCGGCAAAGATGTTGCCCTGACGGCTGTAACTGGCTTCAAGATCCAGCGATTGTTCGGGGGTGAACTGCCAGCTGAGCAAACCATTGATGTCTTTGTTGCGCACGCCTTCACGGCCTGCAACCACACTGTCGCGCGAAGCCTGCTCGTCAGTGTTGATAGCCGCGTCATCCGCGTCGGTTTTGTTCATCCCGCCATAGACGCGAAACACCAGATCGTCCGTGATCGGCCCGCTGAGGTTGAAATTGGTACGTTTGCTGATACCTTCAGCGTCGTCTTCCGGGGCCAGGTAGTAGGCGGTCAACGAGCCTTTAAGCTTATCGGTAGGGCGTTTGGTGATGATGTTGACCACCCCGCCCATCGCGCCCGAGCCGTAGCGTGCAGCAGCTGGACCCCGCAAGATTTCGATGCGCTCAACTTCTTCGGCAGGCACCCAGTTGGTTTCACCACGGGTGTCGCGGTCGCCGCTCCAGCCATAACGCACCGCGTTGCGCGACGAGGACGGTTTGCCGTCAATCAGGATCAAGGTGTTTTCAGGGCCCATGCCCCGCAGATCAATCTGGCGATTGTTGCCACGGCTGCCACTGGTGCTGTTGCCGGTCAGGTTGACGCCCGGCTCACGGCGCATGATCTCGGAGAGGTCATTGGCGGGCGGACGCTTCTTGATGTCTTCGGCGGTAATGATGGACACACCAGGGGCTTGCTTCAGCTCTTGGGCGGCGGTGCCCAGAACGCGAGTTTCTTCCAGCTCCAACGCCTGCTTTGTGCCATCGACCGGTAAATCAGTCGCCTGTACCGGGACTTCATCGCGATCACGTTCCAGCACATCGGCGAGTAACGTGGGTGATGCCAGAGCGGCCACAAAAGCGAGTGACATTTGACTGCGTTTGAATCGAGACGACATGTCCAGTTGATCCCTTAACAATGGAGTGTGCTCAGCAGGCGTAAGACTGGAATCGCATGCGCGAGGCTCTAAAAGGGCCTAATGCAGATGAGCTTTTCCCGGCGCTGCCAGGGCACTAATAATAACCAGTCTCATTTGAGAGTAAAGCGCGAATGACAATGCAACTCATTATTAAGTTCCCTAGCCATCACTCGATTCACACCTTTGCCCGATAAAAAAGGTTGCTGGGGCACGCCAAGTCTGAGAAAACGCCCTCCTGCTCACGCTAAGGAAGACGAACTGCAAAGTTGTTACATTTTGTGTATTGATTGCGTTTCCTCACGACATCGGCAATACACCCTTCCCACTTTTTGAGAAAACAGCATGACCCACGAACTACACATCACTGATCTCACAGTGGGCGACGGTAAAACCGTGGTTAAAGGTGCACTGATCACCACCCATTACACCGGCTGGCTCGCAGACGGCACGGTGTTTGACTCCTCCCACTCGCGCGGCAAGCCTTTCCAATGCGTCATCGGCACGGGGCGCGTAATCAAGGGCTGGGACTTGGGACTGATGGGCATGCAGGTCGGCGGCAAGCGTGCACTGAAGGTGCCTGCGCATTTGGCCTACGGTGAAAGAAGCATGGGCGCGCATATCACACCGAACTCTGATCTCACCTTTGAGATCGAACTGCTCGAAGTGCTGACGCGCGACGACTGACACGCAGCAGCAGGTTTTATGTTTTTTAGGGAGATAGCGCTTGGTGAATCGATTTGGCCTGCACTTTTTATCACTTATATCGTTGGCTGTTATTGCAGGTTGTAGCAGCCAGAGCACGCAGACAGGCCCCCACCTGACGCCTGAACAAACGCGGGCACGAGTCGTGCAACTCATGCCGTCTACAGTCCCGGACCGTCAGGGGTGGGCAGCCGATATCCAGGTCGCCTTTGTTGCACAAGCACTGGCCCCCTCCGACGAGAACTTGTGCTCGGTACTGTCGGTTACCGAACAGGAGTCGACGTTTCAGGCCGATCCGCCCGTACCGGGGCTGGCGAAAATCGCCCGCACTGAAATCAACCGCCGCGCCAGCAAACTGCACATTCCCGAATTTCTGGTGCGCAGCGCGCTGAACATCACCTCACCGACAGGCAAAACCTACAACCAGCGCCTGGATGCGGCCCGTACCGAAGGCCAGTTAAGCGCCATTTTCGATGATTTCATTGGCATGGTGCCGCTGGGCAGCACGCTGTTTGGCAGCCTCAACCCGGTGCACACAGGCGGACCGATGCAAGTGAGCATCGCCTTTGCCGAGCAACACGCGCAGGAATACCCGTACCCGGTGGCACAGTCGATTCGTCACGAAGTGTTCACCCGGCGCGGCGGTTTGTATTTCGGCATCGCCCATTTGCTGGGTTACCCCGTCGATTACACCCAGTCGCTGTATCGCTTTGCTGACTTTAATGCGGGCTGGTACGCCAGTCGCAATGCCGCCTTTCAGGCTGCGGTGAGCCAGGTTTCAGGCTTACCGCTGGCGCTGGATGGTGATCTGACCATTCCGGGGTCCTACGCCGTGGGATCGACTGAGCGGGCCGTACGGCTGCTGGGTAAACAGCTGGGCCTCAATGACAATGCGATTCGGCGTCAACTGGAGAAAGGCGACAGCCTAGCGTTCAATGACACCACTCTGTACCGGCAGGTCTTTGCGCTGGCGGACCGCCAACAAGGCACCCCGCTGCCCCGCGCCGTGCTGCCGGGCATTACGCTGCAAAGCCCAAAAATCACCCGCAACCTGACCACCGCCTGGTTTGCCAAACGGGTCGATGAACGGCGCCAGCGCTGTATGACACGTGCCGCGGCTGCTCCCCTCAAATAGCCTTGGTCACAACGTGTACTGCTTGAACAACTCTTCCTTGATGATCAGCAGTGCATCTTCGTAGTAGCGCTCGCCTCTTGCCTCGCTGAGCAATACCGAGCGCACGCTGCCTTCGCCGGTGCTGGGGGTGTGCTCGCAGGTCAGGTAAAACTGCGCGGTGTCGGGCTTGAATTCCAGGTAATAAAACAGCTCGCGACCTTCACGGTGCCAGTAACCAATTTCTCTGCGCATAGGGGCCTTGTGACGGATCAATTGCAAAGGTGACAACGGCTTGCGTAGCCGTTGCCGAAGGTAAGGTTCGATTGCGAAGCGATCCTAAACCCGATGACCGCGTTGTGCCAGATGCGCCAGATCACAGGGTGTTCGACCGCTGCGTGCCCTGCTGTTCAGCGGTGACTCAAGCGTGCAGCCACGCGATGCAGCGCCACACTCAGGCTTTGGGCATTGGGGGCTGCCGTCAAGCTGATGCGCACGGCATTGGCGGTGGTGGATTTAACCGCAAACACTTGGGCGGGCACCCCCTCTATGCCTGCCGCACGCCACGTGTGCACCAGCGGTGTGTCACCGTCTGCCAGCTGGAGCCAGATGTGCGGCGATGGGCTGTGGGTTTGTTCCATCATCGGGCCCAACAGTTTTTTGGCTAACCGCCAACGCCGCGTGACTTCGCCGGTTTGCCACGCGACGCGCTGTTGCGCGATGCCTTGGCTGATCCAGTGACAACCAATCGCCAGATTGATGGACGAAAGCCCCCAGTGCGCCGATTGAGCGTGAGGATCAATGCGTGCAAGCAGATCGGGGCTGGCCGCGATCCAGCCCAAGCGCAAACCCGCGCCCACTGTCTTGGACAAGCTGCTAATCAATACACCCTGTTGCGCCAGGTAGTGGCACAGCGGCGGGCTGAGGGTCAGCGCACCGTACACGTCATCTTCAACCACCCTGACCCCGTGATGCAGGGCAATCCGGGCAATCGCCTGTTTGCGCTCAACACTCATCACCGCTGAGGTGGGGTTTTGCAGCGTGGGCGTGAGTACGGCAATGCGCGCTCCGGTGGCGCGAATCATGCGGTCAAAGTCCTCCGGGACGATGCCTTGCTGATCAAGCAGTACGCCGTGCATCGGCAAGCGCAATTGCGCACACGCCGCTTTTATTCCCGGCGCGGCAAAGGCTTCGACCAACACCGGCTCGCCCGCCTGACACAGCGACAGCAACACGGTAAACAGACCCTGCTGCGCGCCGGTACACAACATGATGTGCTCAACGGGCAGTTGCAGGCCGCGCGCGGTGAGCCACGCTGCACCTTGTGCTCGCGCCATCAATAGATCGTCAGCGCTCAAATACCCTTGTAAACGCGTGGCCTGCCCCGTTTCGAGCAGCCATGACAGCGCTTGGGCATCCTCTTCGCTGGCGTGATCGATCGCCGGTACGTTGGTGCGCAAGTCCAGACGCTCGGGCCGAGCGTCGGCATGTTGCAATTTGAACAGCGTGGCTTCTTTGCTGCCGGCCAGTACATAAGTGCCGCGCCCCACTTCACCCGACACCAGATGACGCCGCGCCGCTTCGCGATAGGCTTGCAGGGTGGTGCTGGGGTTCCAGCCCAATGCCCAGGCCAAACGTCGTTGCGGCGGCAAACGCTCGCCGGGGGCTAACTCGCCGCTGGCAATGGCTTGGGTAATTGCATCGACCAACGCCAGGTAGCGCGGCAGCTGGGGGTCAATCAGGGTGGGCATCCACATTTATTGTCGGCCATGCAATATAAGGATCGGCCCATACAATGCTTCGTGCCTAGAATCGAGTCAAATCTTCGATAACGGTGCCCGCCATGTTTGATTTGAATGCTCTTCGCCTCGCTGCGCATACCGTTCACCAAAGCATTGCCCCCACCCCACAACTGGCCTGGCCGTTATTGGCTGAGCAGTTGGGCTTAACGGTGTGGGTCAAACACGAAAATCACACCCCGACCGGCGCTTTCAAAGTGCGCGGGGGGTTGCTGTATGTGCAGGGTTTACTGGCGCGCGAACCCGCCACTACCGGCCTGGTGACGGCTACACGCGGCAATCACGGGCAAAGCCTGGCACTGGCGGCGCGGCACATGGGCCTGACCATCAGCATCGTGGTGCCTGACGGTAATTCGCGGGAGAAGAACGCCGCCATGCGCGCCTTGGGGGCCAACGTGATCGAATTCGGCAAGGACTTTGACGAAGCCCGCGCCGAAGCCGCGGCACTGGCTGAGCGCCATCAGCTTCATCTGGTACCGGCGTTTCACCCTGACTTGATTCGCGGTGTCGCCACCTATGCGCTGGAACTGTTTGAAGCCGTGGCTGACTTGCACACCGTGTATGTGCCCATCGGCATGGGATCGGGCATTTGCGGGCTGATCCAGACCCGCGATCTGCTGGGGCTAAACACCGAAATAGTGGGCGTGGTGTCCCAGCATGCCGATGCATTTGCGCAAAGTGTCGAGCAAGGTCAGGTGGTGTGTACCGACACCGCCCACACGTTCGCCGACGGCCTGGCCTGCCGTCAGCCATTGCCTGAAGCGTTGGCGATCATTGCTCGCGGCGCAGCGCGAATCATCCGGGTGTCTGACCGCGAGATTGCGCAGGCGATACGCGTCTGTCATCAAACCACCCACAACACGGCAGAAGGCGCCGGAGCAGCCGCGCTGGCGGGCTTGATCAAAGAACAGTCGCAGCAACAAGGTCGGCGCGTGGCTGTCATTTTGAGCGGTGCCAATATCGATCGGCAGTTGTATGCAGGGATTTTGAGTGAAGGTTTCGATGCCTGAGCCATGACCCGCAGGCCACTGCTGCCGCGTAATCAGGCGCTCGGCAAAGCACCTCAATCTGGCTATGCTCAATGGCATGACTCCACCTTTAGCCATCCGCCAACCTTGCCCACCGGGTGTTTGCATCTGCGAGCGCGAACAGTTGCTGGCCGAAGTTGGCGCAGACCTGCGCATTCTCAAGCTCAACCGTCAGGCTGAAAAAGAGTTGTTGGAGCGTCTGGAAAATGTGCAAAGCCTGGATGAACTCGAACACTTACGCCGCCGTCTACAAGAACAGCTGGGGATTATGCTGACCCTGGAACCCGGCTTTAATGAGGTGAGGACCATGCGCGGCATCGCCATACGGCTGGCCGATCAACCCGGGCTGTGCCGAAAAACCCGTCAAACAATCCCCGCGGCCATCCGTCGTGCCCTGGAAAGACGTCCTGAGATTGCTTATCGACTGCTCGATGACCACGACTTGCTGCGCGACACCTAAATCGCTATTCGATACTCATTCACAAAAAAACCGTTATTTGCCCCGTGCTGGAAGATTTAACTTGCCTATGTGTCAACGCTGAAATATAAGCCCGTCTTTCACATTAATAGAGTCATCCCATGAGCACCGGATTCACCGAGGACGAAATGCGCAGAGCACTCGGCCTTGATACACCCACACCCCCTGCTACCCCTGCATCCAAGCCTGAACCCCAATTGCCTGAAATCGCCCCTCAGCCCGTCAAGGCTGCTGAGCGCGCGCCTGTAAAACGCAGAGGTCCGGTATTGCGCGTCACGATGAACGTGAGCAAAGAATACGATGGCGAAGTGACCCAGTTCATTCACGACTCGAAATCCCTGAGCCGTTTCGATGCTGAGCAGGAAGCCAAAAAAGCCTTGGCCAAAGCCAGGTTCAAATATTACGAATTGGTCTCGATCGTTAAAGTCGACTGAGCCATTCGGCACGCGCACTGGATTAACGCTGCCTCAAGCGCCATCCTGCGCGCCCTTTCAAAGCGCAACCCACCGCGCCCGGCACAGGAAACCGTCCATGCAAGTTCAACCCTTGAACGCTGCCGACTTCACGCTTATCGAAGACACGCTGCTCAAACACGGCAACGACCATAGCGTCCTCAATCCCAGTGAGCTCGACGGCTATTTCACGGCTCTGGTTTCAGGGCCCAAACACGTAGAGATCGAGGCGTGGTTCCCGGCGATCTGGGGCGGGCAGCATCCTGACTGGGAAAGCCCCGAAGAAGCCCGCCAGTTCTTCGACCTGTGCGTGCGCCACATCAACACGCTGGCACGCCAACTGGCTGAAGAGCCGCACGCGTTTGTGCCGCGTTGCGAGCAGACCGAACACCAGGGCCACACCGTGACCCTGGCCGAAGAGTGGTGTTTCGGCTACTTGCGCGGGGTGCAGGTTGCCAACTGGCCGCCTCTGCCTACCCCGCAGGCAGAATTACTGGGCGCCATTTCTGACTGCGCCGAACAAGACAACTTTGAACTGCCGGCCGA
Source organism: Pseudomonas weihenstephanensis (assembly GCF_016812185.1). Classification (NCBI taxonomy): domain Bacteria; kingdom Pseudomonadati; phylum Pseudomonadota; class Gammaproteobacteria; order Pseudomonadales; family Pseudomonadaceae; genus Pseudomonas; species Pseudomonas weihenstephanensis. The sequence goes on from NZ_JAAEBV010000001.1 coordinate 281,851, forward strand.
TCTGGACGTCGCCTCTCACCAACAACAGGTCGCTGAACTGGCTCCGGCGGTGAGCGCCTTGCATGACTATTGGCTGAGCCAGCGTGCCCCAACACTTCACGCCCCGCAGATAAAGGCCCCATGACGCTTCTTACTCACTTTGATACGCCGGTCAGTGAACCGATCAGTAGCCAGATTTTGCAACGGGTCGTGGACCAGCTTACCGAGCTGAGCATGATGGAAATCACGCCGAGCAACCCGCTGTACAACCTTTACCAGTACGCCATCGGCTACGAAGTGCACTTATACCTGCAAGCGCTGGACGGCACTAAAGGAATAAGTGTGGAGCTGATCGTCGCGACCGATGCTCAAGCCCCGGATACCGTGACCGGCTTCGCCCTGTACCTGCCGGTCAAGGATGATCCTCAGGCCTGCGGTATCGCGTACATGGCCGCCAGCACCCCTGCCGTCACGCAAGCCATGGTGCAGCAGGTCATTGCACGTTACCCGCACACCGAACTCACGTGCAGTGTGCGCAACGTGGAGCAATACGAAGCGATGGGCTTTCAAGTACTAGGCTCCCGTGGCCCACGTGTGCTGATGAACACCCGCGATCATTGCACGGACGGGCTGATGGCCGTGCTGGATGTGTCGGCGGTCTACAGCTCTACCGAGGTGCGACAGATTCACACGTACCTGCTCAATCGCAACGGTAAAAAAGCGATGGTGGAGGCCGAAAAAAAGCGTGATCGCCAGATCGATCTATTGACGCTCAAAGCCCGCACTTTCGTGGCCGAACGGCTGGGGCGCGCGTAACTGCTCCCTGCTCAGGCGCGTGTCATCGCGCCTGAGTGTTGGCTCATGCGTCAGTGACGCCATAAAAGCCAATCTCCCCTTGCCTGTACCCACGCCACATACCGCATCATGTGCGCATTCCGTTCAGAGGCATTGCTCATGCGCGTTCACTTCACACTTACCCGTTTGGCAGCACTCACTCTGGGGCTGGGGCTGGCCGTCCCGGCTATGGCCAGTGAAACGTCGCAGCTGGCCGAGTTGATCAATACGTATCGCAGTCAAAGTCAGAACTGCGCGGGCCAGGTGTCTCTGGAGTTACCACCGCTCGCCGTTGATCCACGCCTGATCCTGCCCTCCAACAGTTTTGGCGACCTGCAACAAGCCCTGAGCCGCGCTGCGTATCCGTTGGTCAACGTGCAGGCCATCAGCCTGTCTGGCCCCAGAGATGCCCAGGCCGCAATGAAAGCCGTGCAAGAGAGCTTCTGCAAAGTGGTGCTCGACCCGCAATTTGTCGACATCGGTATCAGCCGCGATCAGCGGGAATGGAGAATTGTGCTGGCGCGCCCATTGCTGACCGCTCGCCTGGGCGATTGGCAGGTCGAAGGGCAAAAGGTACTGGACCTGATCAACACCGCACGCACTCAGCCTCGTCAATGCGGCACCCAAGCATTTACCGCCGCTGAGGCATTAACCTGGAATGCCACACTGGCAACCGCTGCCCAATCTCACTCACGAGACATGGCCAATAACAATTACCTTGATCACAAGGATCGTAATGGCGGCACACCCGGTGATCGCGCTGAGCTAGCGGGCTTTATCGGTCAGCAGATCGGCGAAAACATTGCCGCCGGGCAAGACACCCCGAACAAGGTCGTAGAGGGTTGGCTGGCCAGCCCCGGCCATTGTGCGAACCTGATGAACGCGCAATTTCGTGAGCTGGGTGCGGCCTATGCCGTCGACCCTAAAAGTGATGCCGCCATTTACTGGACGGCCGTGTTCGGTACGCAGTGAGTGGGCGCACGGTCAAAAGAAGAGAAGGTGTAGCGAGGGCGTAACGAAAACAGTAGCCCCGCCCAACATCGTTGGGCGGGGCTGCTTTTTTACAGGGCCATGTCAGCCGCTGGGTTGCTTGGCGCAGGTGTAGCCGGCGCTTGAGCAGGTGCTTGTGGTGCTGCGGTTGCCGCCGGAATAGCCGGTGGCGGCGTCAGTTGCAGGGTTTCGGCCGTGTAGGCCCATTCCTGCGCAACGCGCTCTGGCGAGCCGTTCAGCTTGGTGCCGTAGCTCGGCACGATCTGGTGCAGCTTGGCCTGCCATTCAGGTGTGGCAACCTTGTCCTTGAACACGGTTTCCAGCACGGTCAGCATGATCGGTGCCGCGGTGGATGCACCTGGCGAAGCGCCCAACAGGCCGGCGATGCTGCCATCTTTGGCGCTAACGATCTCGGTGCCCAGTTTCAGCACGCCGCCCTTCTCTTCGTCACGCTTGATGATCTGTACGCGCTGGCCGGCTTGCCACAGGCGCCAATCTTCAGACTTGGCATTCGGGAAGTATTCTTTCAGGGCGTTGAAACGGTCTTCGTCCGACAGCATCAGCTGACCGGCCAGGTACTCAACCAGCGGGTATTGTTCGATACCGACTTTGGTCATTGGCCAGAAATTGTGCGTGGTGGTGCTGGTCAGCAGGTCGAAGTAGGAGCCTTCTTTCAAGAACTTGGTCGAGAAAGTCGCGAATGGGCCAAACAGGATCACGCGCTTGCCATCCAGCACACGGGTGTCCAGGTGTGGCACCGACATCGGTGGCGCGCCAACCGAAGCCTTACCGTACGCTTTGGCCAAGTGTTGCTGGGCCACCGTCGGGTTATCGGTCACCAGGAACGAACCACCCACCGGGAAGCCTGCATATTCCTGAGCTTCAGGAATGCCGGACTTTTGCAGCAAGTGCAGTGCACCGCCGCCCGCGCCGATGAACACGAACTTGGCGTCGGTCTGGGACTCAGTACCGTCTTTGAGGTTTTTGTACACCACGCGCCAGCTGCCATCTTCGTTGCGCTTGATGTCTTTGACTTCGCTCGACAGCTTCAACGAAAAGTTAGGCTGTGCCTGCAAATGAGCGGCAAACTGGCGTGTGATTTCGCCGAAGTTCACGTCAGTGCCGATCGGCGACCAGGTGGCTGCGATTTTCTGGTTCGGGTCACGCCCTTCCATCATCAGCGGTACCCACTTCTTGATCTGAACCGGGTCTTCGGAGTACTGCATACCGGCGAACAATGGGCTGGCTTGCAGTGCTTCGTAGCGCTTCTTCAGGAACTTGATGTTGTCATCGCCCCACACAAAGCTCATGTGCGGTGTGGAGTTGATGAACGAACGCGGGTTCTTCAGAACACCGTTCTTGACCTGCCAGGACCAGAACTGACGGGAAATCTGAAAGGCTTCATTGATTTCAATGGCTTTCGGGATTTCAACGTTGCCGTTCTTGTCTTCCGGGGTGTAGTTCAGTTCAGCCAGCGCCGAGTGACCTGTACCCGCGTTGTTCCAGCCGTTGGAGCTTTCCAGCGCCACACCGTCGAGACGTTCAATCATCTCCATCGAGGTGCCGGGCTCCAGTTCATTGAGCCATACGCCCAATGTGGCACTCATGATGCCGCCGCCGATCAGCAAGACATCGACCTGTTTGGTCTCGGCTGCGTGCACGGAGGTTAACCCCATGGTCAGCGCAAGGCCCAATAGGCCCTTGTTCATTTTTTTTAACATGTTGGAGTACCTAAGATAAAACATCATCTACCCGGCACGCGGTTCATGAGCGATTTCGACTCATCACAGGCGGTCTGCCTGTAATCGAGCCCTCAGGCCTGGAACGGGTAGATCGATAAAGGCCTATGCACACTATAGACCTCACGTTTATGTACCTTGGGTGCTGATCTCTTATTAATTATTGGCTTCAGCTACTTGGGTGACATGTATGTTGTGTGTCAGCTATCAGTGAACGCGGCCAACAGCAGAGTGAATCCGCCCAGCTCCTTCACGCCCACTGACCTTTTCGCGATTCCCTTGCCATCTGACCGCCCCGCGGTTCCTTCCAAGAAACCTGCGTGAACCTATCCATCCGGGGGTGGCCAGCCTCAAAACCGCGACATTCTACCTCAGGTAGCCCTTGAGACGAAAACGCATCTTTTCGCGTTTTTTGTCACGGCTGAATCGATTGCGAGCGTGATTTGGCGCAGGGTTGCCTGCGTGATTCAACGTCAATGACTGATCAGTCACGCCCCCGACCTTGGGCGCGATGCTTTGGCGGCATCAAACTGTCTGCCCACTGTTCAACTGCAGTGTCTGCAAAGGGCTTTTTTAACCCGCGAGCAAGCGGTAGCATTGCGCCACTTATCTGCCCCCTTCAAGGAATGAACTGTGCGCCTCAACGGCCCCTTCGCAGTATTACCCCTGCTGTTCGTCGCCACCTGCGCAGTGGCGAGCGCCGAAAAAGACAGAGTGTTCGTAGAGTCGCGCTGGTATGAACTGGACGACATCAAAGCGTACGTGAAGCACCACTCCCCCAAAGAAGTGAACTGGGTGTTTCCCTCTACACGGCGCTACATGCTTGAAGGCCAAGGCGTACATTCAACGCATTTGCCCGAAGTCGAGTTAAGCGAGCAAAACAAACAGGTCGGCAGCCGCAAAGGGTTTACCCAATACCCCGACAAACCGATGAACCTTAGCGCAGAGCTGGACAAAGCCTGTATGGCTGCCTTCAAAGTCACACTGGTTTATATCGGTGGGCGAAGTGCCCCCTTTGGCCCGGTCAACAAAAAACTGCCCTATGAAGTCGTGGGCATCCAGAGCCACGTCATGGCACAAGCCCCGCTCGACACTTACCACAGCCGCAAACGCAAAATCATTGCGCAAAAACCGCCCACCTCCAACGCACTGCTGTGCTCTGTGTACAAAATTCCGAAGAAAAATGGCCGTATGTATTACGAAACCATGGTGGTGCTGACCGCCAGGGCCGCCTACGGCACGGGCAAGTGGTAACGCATTATTTCCCGTGACCGGGCGTGATGTTTGCGTATGATGGCCGGCTTTCAAGCACCGCCAGCCAACAGGAACCTGCATGCCGCCCAACAAACGTAATCAGTCACAGGTTGAACAGCGCCTGATTAAAGCCCTGACCAAAGCCTGTGAAACCGCCAAAAAGCACATCGAAGGGTTTGTATGGCTGACCCACGCGGCCGATTACGAAACCTTCCCTGCCGGCTTCAAAGTGGTGTGGGTTTTCGACACGCAAGACAACAAAGACTTCGCACTGGCTGATGGCGCCGCCAGCTACATGGTCGACCTGACAGAAAAGGCGCTGAAAAACGCCGATGTCAAAGTGCGCAATGTGGCCACTTACGTGTATTACGACTCAGAAGAAGAATGCCAGCGCACCGACTCGGGTAATTGGCCGCAACGCATGGCGCGCAAGGGCGCCAATCGGAAAAAATAAGCCGTGGCCAAGGACATTGAAAACCCGTGTGTGGCCACGTGCCAGTTGAGCGGCGATGTGTGCGTCAGCTGCGGGCGCAACAAAGCAGACATCAGGGCCTGGCGGCGCATGAAGCGGCCTGAAAAAATGGCCGCGGTACAACGCGCCACCGCGCGCCTGAAAAGCCTGCAAAAAAAGAAGGGTTAAACCGTGTCTGGCGCTTTAAGGCGCCAGATGGCGCGTCGTTCAATCGCCCAAATCAGCGCTGATGCAACGCATTAACGTCACCTTTGCCCGACGTTTCGCGCAGGTACTCTTGCATCGAATCATCCAATGCCTGTAACCAGCGCGTGTGATGCGGCACTGCTGCCGTACCCGTCATGACAGAGCGGTAGGATTTATCGCGATAGCCCATGATGTCCCGCTTCTTGTCAGCCTTCCATTTGAGGAATATCTGATTTACGGCGTCGATATCAAAGGCGGGATAGTCCGTGTGCTCAATCAAGTGCCTGATGTAGTCACCTTGAAACTCGTACATCGACGCGGTGGATTGCAGCCCCTCCTCCACCTCACGCCAGCGAGCACTGTCAGCCTGCATCTCAGCTTTTTCAGGCAACGTGATGCGGCCCAGGATGCAGTCGCGCACAAACCAGGCCTGCGCGTCGAACAAGTTGAAGCTGTACCACAAGTCCTGCATGCCCAGGTAAATCAACTGCGGGTTGCGCTCCCAAATCACTCCCTTGTACAGCCCGAGTGGCCACAGACGATTACCTGTTTTGAGCGTCAGTTCATCCGCTAAAAAGCTGAAATGGTGCTGATACCCGGTGCACAGGATGATGGCATCCACCCGCTTGCTGGACCCGTCGGCAAAATACGCGATGTCGCCCTCAACCTTGCGCAGTAACGGGCGCTCCTCCCAACCCTTGGGCCATGTGTAGCCCATAGGCTGCGAACGGTAGGTACTGGTGATGGAGCGGGCACCGTATTTGTAACACTGCGAACCAATGTCTTCAGCCGAGTAACTGCTACCCACGATCAGCAAATCCTTGCCCTTGAATTCAGTGGCTTCGCGAAAGTCGTGGGCATGCAGAATGCGCCCCGAAAAACGCTCAAAACCAGAAAATTCGGGCACCTGAGGCGTTGAAAAATGGCCACTGGCGACAATCACGTAATCGAATGTCTCAGTCGTGCTCAGACCTTGGGCATAGTCATGCGCCGTGAGGCTGAACTGGCGCGAAGCCGGTTCAAAGGTGACGCTTTTGACCACCGTTTTGAAACGAATGAAATCACGCACACCCGCCTTTTTGACGCGCCCTTGAATGTAGTCCCATAGCACTTCGCGAGGAGGATATGAAGAAATTGGGCGCCCAAAATGCTCATCAAAGCTGTAATCCGCAAACTCTAAACACTCCTTGGGGCCGTTGGACCACAGGTAGCGGTACATGCTGCCGTGCACCGGCTCGCCGTGCTCATCCACCCCGGTGCGCCACGTGTAATTCCACATGCCACCCCAATCGGCCTGTTTCTCAAAGCACACCACATGCGGCATGGGTGCGCCTTGCTCATGGGCGGATTGAAAGGCACGCAGCTGCGCCAGTCCGGCAGGGCCGGCCCCAATGATTGCGACACGAATAGACATCGAATTCCCTCAACAGATTGAACACTGAACAACGCAAACCCCTGATGCGAGCCCCGTAAAAATGGCGCTGGCAGGGTAAAAATTCAGGCGATCAAACTGAAGGTGGAGGCACCGCGCGGCAGCGTTTGCCTGTTACAAGGGCGTCACGCAACGAAGTAGGTGGCAGGTGAAAACGCGTGGCCAGCGAATGACAAAAAGTGGTCACTAACACAGGCAGCGCCGAATGACGGGAGGGCCTTGTTCCATCGCTGCGTTGCGCAGGATGAAGGCCTGGAGAGTCAAAGATACGTGTGGTCTCATGCATCGGGCTTGGTTAGCCTCTTATTGGGTTATGGATTCCTTTTTAGCTATAACGGATGAAGATAGGGATTACAAGTTTGAAGTACTTTTCGTACATCTGGGGCGCCGATAAAAATGGAGTCAGCCTTTGAAGGTTATCTTTTCTAAAAGCCGTGAAATTTGTTCGATTGAGTAGGGTTTAGGCAAAAACTCGAAGCCCTCGTAGCCACTCAGCGCCAGCTCTTCGCTGTAACCGGACGCCAAAATGATCGGCAGATCCTGTCGCCGCTTGCGCAGCTCCTTGGCCATCGCCACACCCGTCATGCCGGGCATCACCACATCAGAAAACACTGCATCAAATGTCATCGCATCAGGCCCGACCATGCGCAAAGCCTCTTCGGCATGGGTGGCCCAAGCCGTCTCGTAACCAAGATCCTGCAAGATCTGGCTCGCGAAATGCCCCACTTCCAGGTTGTCTTCAACAATCAACACCCGGGGCTTGTTTTCGGGATGCGTCAACAAGGCAGGTGCGCCCGCCTCATGCTCACGTTCGCTGCGATCATCTGCATCGGCCAGCGGCAGGTACAGCGTAAAGACCGTGCCCTGGTCGATCACGCTCGTGACGTCAACGTTGCCGCCCGATTGCTTGGCAAACCCGAAGACCTGCGACAAACCCAGCCCGGTGCCCTTGCCCACTGCTTTGGTGGTAAAAAACGGCTCGAAGATTTGGCTCAGCATCCGGCTCGACATGCCGCAGCCGGTGTCCGCCAATGAAATGGCCACGAAACGCTCGTTGGAGCCTGCATGCCCGCGGATCGTCGGCAATGCGGCGCTTTCGGTGAGACGAAGCACCAACGTGCCTTGCCCCGCCATGGCATCACGCGCGTTGAGCGCCATATTGATCAGCGCCGTTTCAAACTGACTGCCGTCCGCGCGGATGTAACAGGCCCCTTGCGGCAAGTCGACCACCACCTTGATCCGCGCGCCGGTCATGGTGTCCAGTATGTCGCCGATGTTCTGGATACGCTGACCGGCATCAAACACCTGCGGGTTCAGCGGCTGGCGACGGGCAAACGCCAATAGCTGACTGGTCAGCTTACTGGCGCGCTCAACCGTGTCAGACACCGCATTTACGTAGCGCGCCCGGCGCTCATCCGAGAGGTGCGGCATGCGTAGAAAATCCACAGAGGAGCGAATGATCGTCAACAGGTTATTGAAGTCGTGAGCCACGCCTCCGGTGAGCTGACAGATCGCTTCAAGCTTTTGCGACTGATGCAGGGCCGCTTCGATCTGGAGCAAACGCGCGCTGCGCTCCTGCACCCGCTCCTCCAGTGTGGTATTGAGCTGCGCCAGCTCAAGCAACCCCTCGCGCACCAAAGCGTCAGCCCTGGCGCGCTCGATATGCGCCCACGAACGCTCCGTCACCTCACGCAACAACGCCAACTCATGGGCTGACCACTGACGGGGTGACCGATCATGAATGGTCATTAAAGCGGTTAAGCGCCCACCCTTGATTAAAGGCAAACAGATCGTCGCTTTCACGCCCAGCGCGGTAAAACTGGCAGCATCTTGCGCCGAAAACTCTTTCACCACGTCATTGATGACCAGCGGCTTACCCGCCTGCAATTGAGAGGCGGCCTGCTGACCAAAATCAGCCAGACTGTACTGGCCGACGATGGTTGTGGCGCCCTCTGACAGCCAGTTGTCGCGAATAAAGAAGGCATCCTGGTCCGCTTCCATTTCGGCATACGCACAGTGCGTGACGTGTAAATGCTGCGCCAGCATCTGCATGGTCGTGGCCAGGATCTCCTGCGCATCTGTGGCGTTGGCCACCGCATGGCCAATGCCGTCCAGCACAGCCAGACGCTGCGTCATATACACCGTGGCAGTGGTTTCGGTCACCGTATCCAGCATGCCGACGACCGCGCCATGCGAATCGCGGATCGGGCTGTAGCAAAAGGTGAAATACGCCCGCTCAGGCTGCTGGCTGCGCTCAATCATCAGCGGGAAGTTTTCGATATACGTCGCTTCACCGGCAAATGCAGCGTCGGCGATTGCGCTGATTTCACTCCAGGCTTCTTTCCAGACCTCATTGAACGGTCGGCCCAGCGCCTCAGGCTTACTCCCAAGAATGGGCACAAAAGCATCGTTGTAGAGGGTGATCAAATCCTCGCCCCACACAATTGACTGCGGAAAATGTGAGGCCAACATCAATGCCACGCTGGTTTTCAACACGTCCGGCCACTCAGCCAGCGGGCCAAGCGGCGTGCTGGCCCAATCATACTGTCTGATTCGCCCAACCATTGCGCCATCGTGTTGAAGCCAGTCAGTCATAACGCCTTTACCCTGAGTACTGCCATTAATCGTTGAATCGCCGACGATGATAAGTCAGGCACAAAAAAACTGCCCGACAAAGCCATCAGGCAAGCTCTCACTCTTTGTCACACATTAGACACAACACGACCGAGTCTCAGGTTCTACTGCGCGGGCTTGCGGGCTAACATGCCGCGCTGCGACTCATGGCCATCGGCCGTTAGCGATCTGAGTCAACATTGATGAACAGAGGGATTGAACGGTGAAAATTGTATTTGTGCTGCTGCTAAGCGCGCTCTCCATGCTAGCCCAGGCAGCTGACATCGGTGAGTCGTTGACGCCCTGGACGCTGAACGACCAATACGATCAGCCCTACACCCTGAACGAGCAAACCCGCATTCTGCTGGTGGCGCGCAACATGGATGGCGCCAAGCTGGTCAAAGCGGCGCTCAAAGACCAACCCAAAGGCTATCTGGAAGCGCGCAATGCGGTGTTTCTGGCCGATGTGCATGGCATGCCTTCGCTGATCGGCAAATGGTTTGCCATTCCAGCCATGCAAAAATACACCTACCGCGTAGTGCTTGACCGTGATGGCAGCATTGCCGCTCAGTACCCCGGCGCAGAAGACCAAGTGCTGTGGCTGCAACTGCAAGACAACACAGTGGTGTCACAACACACCTTCACCAGCGCTGAGCAATTGCAAAAAGCACTGCAAGACACGCCAGCCCAGTAAGCGACTGACTGCCCAGCTCAAAAAAAAGCCGCCAAACCCTGTGGATGTGGCGGCGTTTAGGTCGGGCCGTGTTTTAACCTTGCTTGAGTTCAAAACCACGCCCATTCCAGCTGTAACTTTCAACGGTTTCAATGCTCGGGCAGCAACGAGGGTCATCCGGCCCACTGCTCAGTGTCGTTACAGAGACACGCTGCACACCACCCGGCGTGATATCGGTCGCAGCGCCTGACACTGCCGAATGCCCCTGATACTCCCAGCCCGCACCCGAGTGGTAAAAACCCGCCAGGCTCTGGAAAGAGCCATTGCCGCCACCTTGCCCCTCAATCGTAAACAGCACCACCGCATCCGGCTGGCCGTCGCCATTGAGGTCCATGTAAATCACCTGGCGACCTTCGGTGTACTCAGCGCCACCGTCCTGAGTGGTGAGCGTAGAGGTCAGCTCCTCGATTGCCATTTGCAGCACATGATCGACCTGACCGGCGACAGGTGCGGCAACGGTGGGCGCAGCGATTACCGGCGCAGTTGCATCAGCCGTTGGCGCGTACTTGGCCGCACCTTTTTCCGTCAGGCTAAGGCCCTGCTTTTTGCCCTTGGCCACGAACTCGGCCATCAGCGCGCCTTGCATCTCTTTAAGGTCCTGCTCCGAGAATTCCATCATGCCTTTGCCGCTAAACGGTTGGGCGTCACCCAGAAACCAGCGTGAGAAAAACCCGGGGCGCACCGACTCCAACGTGTCGATCAATTGCTCGGTTCTTTGCTCAACCAGGTCAGTCCAGAGCGGGCCAGCCTCTTTGCCCAACGACTCGACCAAGGCGTCATCTTGAGCCAGCCACCCGGCTTTGACTTGCTCCAGCAGCATGATGTTGTAGTCGATGGTTTTACTCACACAACTGTTCGTGAAGTTGCCCATGCACTCCTGGCGCAAAGCATCACGGGCCATCGAAATCTTGACGTCGCTGTAAACACCGCAGCCTGACAACATAACGGTCAAACCAACCACACAACCTATGCGTTTCAAGGTGCTCTCCTTAACGCTCAGAAAAGCCTGAGCGACACTCCATTTATTCTGGGCACGGGGCCGCCGCCCGGTTTATCGGCAGACGGCAGCAAGGCTTGAGAACAGACAACCGAAGAGGCACCCCACCCGCTCGACAAATCGCGGGCAAAAAAAAGCCGCTATTGCTAGCGGCTTTTTTTGTATCTGGCTCCACGACCTGGACTCGAACCAGGGACCCAATGATTAACAGTCATTTGCTCTACCAACTGAGCTATCGCGGAATGGCGTCTATCTTACTGATATAAAAAGAGAAGTCAACACTTTGGATGACCTCTCTGTGGATTATTCAGATGACCTGAACAATCGCATCGGTAACGGCTTCAATGTTGCGCTGATTCAACGAAGCCACGCAGATTCGGCCGGTGTCGAGCGCGTAAATACCGAACTCGGCACGCAAGCGCGTCACTTGCTCAACGCTCAGGCCCGAGTACGAGAACATGCCGCGCTGACGCGCTACAAAGCTGAAATCATGCTCAGGGGCTTTTTTGGCCAGCAGCTCGACCATTTGCAGGCGCATGCCACGAATACGCAGGCGCATTTCGGCCAGTTCTTGTTCCCACATCGCGCGCAATTGCGGGTTGTTGAGCACCGCAGCCACAATGCTTGCGCCGTGAGTGGGCGGGTTGGAATAGTTGGTGCGGATCACACGCTTGACCTGAGACAGTACGCGCGCGCTCTCGTCTTTCGATTGCGTGATGATCGACAGTGCACCCACACGCTCGCCGTACAGCGAGAACGACTTGGAGAACGAGCTGGATACAAAGAAGCTCAAGCCCGATTCGGCAAACAGACGCACGGCCGAGGCGTCTTCTGCGATGCCATCGCCAAAGCCCTGATATGCCATGTCCAGGAACGGGATCAGCCCTTTGGCCTTTACCACGTCCAGTACGTTCTGCCAGTCGGCCGGGGTCAGGTCAACGCCGGTCGGGTTGTGGCAGCAGGCGTGCAGCACAACGATAGAACCGGCTGGCAACGCGTTCAGGTCTTCGAGCATGCCCGCACGATTTACATCGTGGGTCGCGGCATCGTAATAACGATAGTTGTGGACCGGGAAGCCTGCGGTTTCAAACAGGGCGCGATGGTTTTCCCAGCTTGGATCGCTGATCGCGACCACAGCACCGGGTTGCAGTTGCTTGAGGAAGTCTGCGCCGATTTTCAGCGCGCCGGTGCCGCCAACCGCTTGGGTGGTGATGACACGGCCAGCAGCCAGTAAAGGCGACTCGGCGCCAAACAGCAGCGTTTGAACCGCCTGGTCGTAAGCCGCAATACCATCAATGGGCAAGTAACCGCGCGAGGCATGCTGGGCAACGCGAATCGTCTCGGCTTCAATAACGGCACGCAAGAGCGGAATTCGTCCCTCTTCGTTGCAGTAAACACCGACCCCCAGATTCACTTTGCTGGTACGGGTATCGGCGTTGAATGCTTCGTTGAGGCCCAGGATAGGATCGCGGGGTGCCATTTCGACAGCGGAGAACAGGCTCATTATTACGGCGGCTCTGAATAAGGAATGGAGGGGGTGACAACGCTCCAGCCGATTGCACTAGAGCGGTGCACAAACGGGGAGCAAGTATAAGCGCGATCAGGATTCGGGCAACAGCCGATTCCCGGATTTGCCCAAGTATTTCAGTTTATTTACCGGCCACTGGTCTAATTGCAATCTTGATCCAAATAGCCGCGTCAGACGCACGCCTTGAAACAGTCGGCCACCAGCACCATATTTACCCGTATCCTGTTTTTTCCTGCGGCTTGCGTCGTGTGCAGTCTTTCTCGCGACTCTGAGGTCCATGCCTTTATAGACGCGCAACCAGAGGTCAGATATGTCCGATTTTCAGCTCGTTACCCGCTTTGAGCCGGCAGGCGACCAACCCGAAGCCATTCGCCAATTGATCGAAGGCATCGAGGCCGGTTTGTCGCACCAGACCCTGCTCGGGGTAACCGGGTCGGGCAAGACCTTCAGCATTGCCAATGTGATCGCGCACGTAAATCGTCCCACATTGGTGCTCGCGCCAAACAAAACCCTGGCCGCGCAGCTGTATGGCGAGTTCAAGTCGTTCTTCCCCAATAACGCGGTCGAATACTTCGTCTCCTATTACGACTACTACCAGCCCGAAGCCTATGTGCCCTCCTCCGATACGTTCATCGAGAAGGATGCGTCGATCAACGACCATATTGAGCAGATGCGACTTTCGGCGACCAAAGCGCTGCTGGAGCGCAAAGACGCGATCATCGTCACCACGGTGTCGTGCATCTACGGCTTGGGCAGCCCCGAAACGTATTTGAAGATGGTGTTGCACATCGATCGCGGCGACAAACTCGACCAGCGCGAACTGCTGCGCCGTTTGGCTGACCTGCAATACACCCGTAACGACATGGATTTTGCCCGTGCCACCTTCCGTGTACGCGGCGATGTGATCGACATTTATCCGGCCGAGTCCGACCTGGAAGCCGTGCGCATCGAACTGTTCGACGATGAAGTCGAAAGCATCAGTGCGTTCGACCCGCTGACCGGCGAAGTGATTCGCAAAATGCCACGCTTCACCTTCTACCCCAAGAGCCACTACGTCACACCACGCGAAACCCTGCTCGATGCGGTGGAGGGCATCAAAGTGGAACTCAAGGAGCGCCTCGATTACCTGCGCGCCAACAACAAACTGGTGGAAGCCCAACGACTGGAGCAGCGCACCCGCTTCGATCTGGAAATGATCATGGAGCTGGGCTACTGCAACGGCATCGAAAACTACTCGCGCTACCTCTCGGGCCGCGACTCGGGTGCCGCACCGCCCACCCTGTTTGACTACCTGCCGGCCGATGCGCTGCTGGTGATTGATGAATCCCACGTCAGCGTGCCGCAAGTCGGTGCGATGTATAAAGGCGACCGTTCACGCAAGGAAACGTTGGTGGAATACGGCTTCCGCCTGCCTTCGGCGCTGGATAACCGGCCCATGCGTTTCGACGAATGGGAACGCATCAGCCCGCAAACCATTTTCGTCTCCGCCACCCCCGGCAACTACGAGGCCGAGCACGCTGGTCGGGTGGTTGAACAAGTGGTGCGCCCCACCGGCCTGGTAGACCCGCAAATTGAAATCCGTCCGGCGCTGACCCAAGTCGACGACCTGCTGTCAGAGATCGGTAAACGTGTCGCGCTGGGCGAGCGGGTATTGGTCACCACCTTGACCAAACGCATGTCTGAAGACCTGAGCGATTACCTGGCCGACCACGGCGTGCGCGTGCGCTATCTGCACTCCGACATCGACACCGTGGAGCGGGTCGAAATCATCCGCGACTTGCGCCTGGGAGTGTTTGACGTGCTGGTGGGCATCAACTTGCTGCGCGAAGGTCTGGACATGCCAGAAGTGTCACTGGTAGCCATTCTTGACGCTGACAAGGAAGGTTTCTTGCGCTCCGAACGCTCACTGATCCAGACCATTGGCCGAGCCGCACGTAACCTCAATGGCCGGGCGATTTTGTACGCGGACCGCATCACCGGGTCGATGGAACGCGCAATCGGCGAAACCGAACGACGCCGGGAAAAACAGATCGCCTTCAACCTGGCCAATGGCATTACGCCAAAAGGCGTGTTCAAGGACGTGGCCGACATTATGGAAGGCGCCACCGTGCCGGGTTCGCGCAGCAAGAAGCGCAAAGGCATGGCCAAGGCCGCCGAAGAAAACGCCAAGTACGAAAACGAACTGCGTTCACCGAGCGAAATCAGCAAACGCATTCGCCAGCTGGAAGAAAAAATGTACGCACTGGCCCGCGATCTGGAGTTCGAAGCGGCGGCACAAATGCGCGACGAAATTGGCAAACTGCGCGAGCGCTTGTTACAGGTTTAACCCTTGATCTGTAGTCGCTGCCGCAGGCTGCGATACTGTCCATCGCAGCCTGCGGCAGCGACTACAGAGAGTCTCCCCCCCCGCACATTCTCTTCGAACATCACCGCGAACAGCACCCTCGAACGACAAGGAAGCCCATGACTGCCGCCAACACCCAAAAGCCCTTTGTGCCGGGCCGGCTCGAACAGAGCTCGACCCGCATTGCCTTCTTTATTGCCGGGTTCGGTCTGGCCGCCTGGGCACCGTTGGTGCCTTATGCCAAAGCCCGTGCCGGGCTGGATGAGGCCACGCTTGGGCTGTTGCTGTTGTGCCTGGGCGCAGGCTCGATTCTGGCGATGCCGATTGCGGGCCTGCTGGCCACGCGGTTTGGCTGTCGCAAAGTCACCATTGGCGGCACGCTGCTGATTTGTCTGGCCTTGCCGCTGCTGGCCACCGCCAGCAGTATTCCCTTATTGATTGCCACGCTGTTTATTTTTGGTGCCGGGCTGGGCGGGGTCGACTCCACGGTCAACCTGCAAGCCGTCATCGTCGAGCGCGCCAGTGGGCGCAACATGATGTCGGGCTTTCATGGCCTGTTCAGTGTCGGCGGGATTGCCGGTGCTGCGGGGGTCAGCGCTTTGCTCGCGCTGGGTTTGTCGCCACTGTGGGCGATTGCAGTGGTGATTGTGCTCATCCTCGGCGCACTGGCCAAAGCCGCCCCGCACCTGCTGCCTTATGGCAGTGAAAGCAGCGGCCCCGCCTTTGCCATCCCCCACGGCGTGGTGCTGTTTATCGGTGCACTGTGCTTTATCGTGTTTTTGGCCGAAGGCGCGATGCTCGACTGGAGCGCGGTGTTTTTAACCACTGAAAAAAGCATGGGCGATGCCTATGCCGGGCTTGGCTACGCGGCGTTTGCCTTGACCATGACTGCCGGGCGCTTGTTCGGTGACACTGTGGTCAAGCGCCTGGGGCCGACACGCGTGATTGTGATGGGCGGATTATTCGCCGCGCTGGGGATGGGGCTGGCCACGCTGGCGCCGGGCTGGGAAGTGGCGCTGCTCGGTTATGCACTGGTCGGGGCGGGATGTTCAAACATTGTGCCGGTGCTGTACTCCGCCGTGGGCAAGCAAACCGTGATGCCCGAGCACATTGCCGTGCCGGCCATCACGACCCTGGGTTACGCAGGCATTCTGGCAGGCCCGGCCGCTATCGGCTTTATCGCGCATGCCAGCAGCTTGAGTGCCGCGTTCCTGTTGATCACCGCCCTGCTGATGGCCGTGGCCATCAGCGGACGCATTTTGCGGGTTTAACTGCACATCCCCCGTAGGCGCTGACGATCGCTACCGCGCACGGCTGGTCAGCGCCTGCGCTACCCGGCACTCGGCGGGTTAAAAACCGACGCTGGCCTGCACGAAGAACGTACGCGGTTCACCCAGGTACAACCCTGAGTTGTTGTCGCTGGAACGGGTGAAGTACTCCTGGTTGAACAGGTTTTTGATCCCCGCTCCGACTTTCAGGTTTGACGCTTCTGGCCCGAAGTCATAGCCCACGCGCGTGGTCCACGTTGCATAACCATGAATGTCGCCGTACTGGCCGTCTGCGGTCGGCTCAGTGATGTACACCCCGCCCGTTCCCGGTGCGCGCTGCTTGGACTGGGCAAACATGTCCACGTTGTAGGTCCAGCGATTGACCGCGTAACGCAGCCCCAGGTTGACCACTTGGCGCGAATACAACGGCAAGTCACGGCCTTTGAAGTTCAAAATGTCGCCTTCAGAAGTGGCCTTGGTGTAGGTAAAACCTGCATTGGCGGTCAAGCCGTCAAGGCGCGGGTCCAGGCTTGCCAAGTCGTAGTGAATCGAGGTTTCCAGCCCTTGGTGTTTGGTCGCGCCCAGGTTGGTCCAGCCGATGTCGTTGCTGATGTATTGCAGTTCATCGGCAAAGTCGATGTAGAACAACGTGACTTCACCGCCCCACACGCCATTGTCATAGCGCGTGCCCAACTCATAGGTCTTGGCTTTTTCAGGTCGCAAACCGGCGGCGGTCTGATCGCCGGTGCCGCCCTGCCCCAACTGGAAATACTGCAAGCTGCCAAACGAGGTTTCGTAGTTGGCAAACAGCTTCCAGGCGTCCGAGAGGTGGTACATCACGCTCAACGCCGGTAACGCTTCGTTGCTGTCGATGCTGCGGTTCTTTTCCTGCACCGGCTTGCCTTTGGCGTCCAGCACCGGGCGGTCGTGCCATTGCGTACTGATGCGCTCAAAGCGAATGCCGGGGGTCACGGTCCAGTTACCTACATCAATTTTGTCGTCGATGTAGAACGAGTTAGCCTCCGTGCCACCGGTACGGTCCTGATACACATGTCCGTCGCCTTTTGGCCCCACCACGGGCACGTTGTTGACCAACTGAAGTTGGCTGGCCTGCTCATGCATGGCTTCTTTGAGGTAGCGATAACCGACTCCGACTTCCTGCGTAACCGGCCCCAGCGTAAACACATGGGACAGCCGCGGTTCGATGCCGTAGGTGTGATAGTTGCGCGGATACGAGGCCAGCGTTTCAAGGTTGCGCGAGGCAATGTTGCTGCCACGAAAACTGTCGGTGTAATAGGTCAGCACTTCAAACTGGGTCTGATCGTCAATCTGGCGCAGGTACTTGAAGGACACGTCCTTGCGCCGTCCGCTGAAACCGTCATAGTCGCGCACTGACTGATACGGGTCGGCATCAAATTGCTTGTGCGTCAGACCGCCGGGCATGTCAGCGGTCGCATCGTAATAGTGAAAATTGAGGCTGAAATCGTCTTGATCGGTCGGGGCCCAGTGGGTTTTGAGCAACACGTCGTCAATGTCGTTGTCATTATTGCGCGCGCGGTAACCATCGCCCTTGACGCCGGAGTACAACAGCGCGGCACCGATGCCGTTGTCTGCCGTGCCGCCCAAAAAGGCCGTTTCCATGTGCTTCCAACCGCCGCGCTCGGAGGTTTCAAGCGTGGTGCCGACTTCACCCTGGAACGTCTCGGGAATGGCGCGAGTCACAAAGTTGATCACACCGCCCACGTTCTGCGGCCCGTAACGCACCGAACCGGCGCCACGCACCACATCAATGCTGTCCAGATTGCCCGCCGAAATCGGCGCCATCGACAACTGCGGCTGACCGTAGGGCGCGAACGCTGCCGGAATGCCGTCAATCAATACCGTGGAGCGCGGCGACAAGCGCGAGGTGAGACCGCGCACCCCCACGTTCAAGGAAATATCGCTGCCACCGGTGCCGTTGGAATCTTGCACCTGCACGCCGGGGATGCCTTTGAGCACATCGCGCACATTCATTGCGCCCTGCTCGACCATCGCTTCGCGGCGCACCACGGTGCGCGCACCCGGATGGTTTTGCACCACTGATTCGTTAGCATCGCCGAGCCAGTTACCCACCACTTTTACATCCAGCGGTGCCAGTTCCAGTGTGCCGCTGCCTACTGATGCGCTGCTCACAGGCGCTTCGCGCAGCGTCACCACATCGCCGCTCAACGCGTAACTCAGGCCACTGCCTTGCAGCAACTCGCTCAGTGCCTGTTCAGGTGACAGGTTGCCGTTGACCGCCGGTGCGTGTTTGCCAGCCACCAGCTGTGGGCTGAAAAACACTTGCAAGGCGGTCTGTTGTGCCAACTGGCTCAAGGCTGCGCCCAACGGTTGGGCCTGAATGTGAATGGCGCTCGACGCAGACTCATTGGCAAACGCGGCAGGCCCCGCTGCACTGACCGCCAGGGCCAGCGCCAAGGGCAGCCACCGCGCTCGGGGGGAGGAAAGTGGAGTACTCAGAGCTGAGTTGAACGAAGAAAATCGTCCACGGGAATTATTGTTTTTCACGTCGAGTCTTGCCCTATTGATCGCATCTTGAGTGCGACTGTTAATGCAAACCAGTCTCAGTTGTTCAAGAAGACGAAGAACTCGAAAAAAACCTGAATCTATCGTGCAATTATTTCCTGACTGCCATCGGTGTGGGTCTGGATAACCACCGGCAGAATTTTGGGCAAGGCTATGAGCAGCGCATCGGTGTCATCCACTTTGAACACACTCGACAGGCGCAATTGCGCCAGCGCCGGGTTGCTCACACGTAACGGCTTCTGGCGATAGCGCGATACCTGGGCCGCTACTTCTTGCAGGGTGGCATCGCCAAACACCAACTGCCCTTTGCGCCAGGCAGTCAGCGCCTGGGCATTCACCGCATACGCCGCTGCCACCTGCCCTTGCCCCGTGACGTAGGTGCCCAGACCCGCCGTCAAATTGACCTGCGCGTTTGCGTCAGCCCCTTGCACCTGCACATGGCCCGACTCGACGACCACTTGGGTTTGATCACCCTCACGGCGTACATCAAAGCGCGTACCAGTGACCGTTACTTGCCCCGGCCCAGCCTGCACGACAAAAGGTCGATCGCTGTCGTGGGCCACACTGAACATGGCCTCCCCCTGTTCCAGCTCAACATGGCGCTGGCGACGTTCAAAGTTGACGCGTAAGCGGCTGCGGCTATTGAGCTCAAGGTTTGTGCCATCGGGTAACGTCACGCTGCGCCGCTCGCCAAGGGCGGTAGCGAATTGGGCTTGATACCCCGCCGATGTGTGCTGATAACCCCATACCCCAGCGCCTGCGGCGATGGCAACCAGGCTGGCCGCCAGCCCGTAACGCACCACCGAACGACGTTTGAGCGGCGCTGCGGGCGGCTCACACAACGCCTGCAAGCGCGCCTTGGGCAATGCGTCGGTGGCCGACCACAGGTTCAGCAGCCATTGGTATTCCGCTTCATGGCTGGGGTGCTGCGCCCGCCATGCGGCCAATTCCAGCTGCTGTGCGGCACTCATGGCCTGCCCTTGAGCACGCGCAAACCAGGTGGCTGCGGCGTCACGCACGCTTGCGCTATCACAGCTACAGTCACGGGTATCCATCATGGAATCCTTACGGGGGCTGGCGGTAAACCGTTCAAGCCTGTCTGGCAACCTGACCTCTTCACGGAGCCTCCACGCGTTCACGCAGATGGCGCAGGGTGCGGATCATATACTTTTCCACCATGTTCTTGCTCAACCCCAGGCGCTCGGCAATCTCGGCCTGGGTCAAGCCTTCAATCTTCTGCCAGACGAAAACCTTGCGGCAATTGAGTGGCAGCTCCTGCAATGCCCGCTCAACCGACTCAGCCAACTGGATAGCGCGCATGTACTGCTCCGGGTCGCCCGTTTCGGACGAACTTGGGGGAACGGCTGCCTGCTCCTTGGCGTCGCGTAGCTCTTCACGGCGAAAACCATCGACCGCGATGTTGCGGGCGGTCTGATGTAAATAGGCACGCGGCTGCTCGACTGCATCCGAGTCGGATTCGAGCACGCGCACGAAGGTGTCATGGGCCAGGTCCTGCGCCTGCTGGCGATTGCGCAGGCGGCGGGTCCAGGTGCCAATCAACTCTTCGTAATGGTCAAAAAAGCCCGTTCGACGGGGCGGTTTATGCGTCATTGCACTGGGCTATGAAGGCGGGGCGCGAATAGTAATGCTTCCTATTAAAGCCAGCAATCACTGTGACGCCCCGCTAACATCAGTTGTTCAGTTCAATGGGTTTTAACGCCTCCCACGATTCGACCGGACCAGGCGACTGCGCATAACTGCCGCCGCCCAGACATACCGCGATTTTGTTAACCGCGTTGATGGCACTGCTCACTGCTCCCTCGGCCCAGCCACCCGTCCATGAAACATCATCGCCAGCCAACACAAACCCATCAGGATCGCCTTGCGCAACGCCCGTCATAAACTGGGAAAAAATACGCCGTTGGTATTCATACTGACCCGGCAGGTTCATCTTGAAGGCACCCAAATGGAAAGGCTGCTCTTCCCAGTTGTATTCGATAAAGGCATTGCTCGTGCTGAAATGTTCATCCAGCTTGATGTCCGGGTAAATACTCTCAAGCAACGTGGTACACAATTGAGCATGCGACAACGATGCCCTGTCACCGAGAAACTTCAGCGCGTCATCATTCCACGTGTAGGACAAATAGATGCCACTGCCCCTATGCTTGCCGCTGCTGCCGGCGTAATCAACAGGGTAAGTGCCACGTGTCAAACGGTCTGACAGCGTGACGCTCATTTTTCGCGGGCTTCCCTCGGGGGGTGTTTCGTTCCAGAACGCAGAGGTCGTGGCTGCAAAAATCTTCGCCGACTGCATGTAATGGGTATACATGATCGCCTCCCACGTTTCAGGCGGCAGCAACGCACGTTCCGGGTCAAGACTCTGCGGGGTATTGGCGTAGCGCATCTTGTCCAGAATCCGCAGATGCGGGGTGTAGACAACAAAATCAAAGGGGTGCCAGCCCGCTTGGCCGTCAGTTGAGTTGTCTTGAATCAATACCGAAAAACCGCCATCAGCCTCGCGCTTTATATCCCGAACCTCTTGGTTGAAGGGGGTTGCCAACACGGCTTTGCTGAGCGATTCAACGCTTTTGTCGTTCGCCCATTCAACGCACGCATCCCCAAGGTCACGTGCGGTGCTTGACCACAGTTTTTGCGGAAGGGCTGAAGAGCCGTCATACATTAATGTGTGGTCTGCATCCAGCGCGGTGTAAAGCACACGCAGCACTTCAAGAATGCTATTGGGGTAGTCAGTGTTCCAGCCGCCTGTACCGAAACCGATTTGTCCAAACAAATCAATATCCTGTTTGCTCCACCCCGACTCTTGTAACAAAGCCGCATAAAAACTTACATCATCCCAACTTCTGCCGTCCGCTAATTTAAGCACGCCATTCCATAACCGTTTTATAAGGGCCTGATCAATTGTCCCTTCCGTCATGGCGGCTTCAATTCTTTCGAAGTTAAAAGGTTCTCCTCCCACAAAATTTTCAAAAAACTCAGTTTCAAGCCGCACGTATTCAGCGGGTTTGGGAAAGGCCCCGCTCTGATTTTCGTAGTAGTTGGTGGTGCCCTTGAAATCAACCACAGTACTGACCGCTGCATCAGAACCGGGGTTCGGAAAAGGGGCCGAATTGAGGGTCATTCCAACTTTGTTGAAGTAATGGAACAGGGCCTTTCCGGACACAGGAAAGCGCATGGCTCCAAGCTCACAGATCACCTGCGCGTCCGGATCTTCAGGGTCACCTTGCAGCACCGAATGTAAACGCCCGCCAATTCTGTCAGTGGCCTCGACGACAACCGGATGCAGGCCCACTTTCATTAATTCATAGGCCGCGACAAGCCCGCACACACCCGCCCCTACAACCAGGACCGTCTTTGTGCCGTGCAGCAGCGGATCAATTTGACACAAAGGCCTGCCCTGAGCCTGCGCATCATCGAGATATTGACCGTAGTGAAATGGAAAATCAGGAATCAAGGCGGTGACATCTTTATTGGCAAGAATCGGAGATTTAAGCGAACGCGTAGGGATTGACGACATAACTGCACTCCATACATTTCATGACATTCCGTTGGCATAAACACTATGCGAGCAGCCCAAACAGCCACCTGAAACCAGTCAAGCTCAACTTATCCTACATAACAAATAGAAAAACCCTACATGCCGACCAGCGGAGATCAGTAACCATAGACAGGCGAGCTAGAACGCTCAGAAATACGTGAAGTCATTATTTTTCATATTTTATTCTTATATGTTGCCCCCATGAATAACACTTGCCCGACCTCACACGGCGTCAACGACACCGGCTGTGTGCAAGCGGCAAACAGACCTATAAGAAAAGATGAGGATGTTCAATGAGCATTGACAACCAAGTTGCCCCTGCGCGCCCAAAAATTGAAGTTCGCTCCATTGATTATGTGCCGCGCAACGAGCGCCACGGCAAGGTGTGGCATCAAGCGCCATTTTGGTTCACAGGTAACTTCGTGTTGACCACTATGGTCACCGGCTTCACCGGACCTGCGTTGGGCATGGGCACACTTTATTCAATACTGGCCATTGTATTAGGTGTCTGTTTCGGGACCTTTTTCATGGCCTTCCATGCCAATCAGGGGCCACGCATGGGCCTGCCACAAATGATCCAGTCGCGAGCGCAATTCGGTCTGCGTGGCGCTATCGTCCCCTTCGCAGCGGTTGTATGTGTCTACATTGGCTTCAATGTGTTCAACGTTATCCTAGCCACCGATGCCATCAATACCGTACTGCCCGGCCTGCGCGCCCCTTGGTATCTGTTACTGATTCTCGTCGCCGTACTGCTGGCGATCATCGGGCATGATCTTCTGCACACTGTGCAACGCTGGCTGACATACGTGATGATTTCAGTGTTCGGGGTGTTGACTGTCAGTGCATTGATGACATTGCAAATGGATGCAGCCTTGGCAAACGCCCATTTTTCATGGAGCGCATTTCTGATCCAGCTCTCTGCCGCAGCCGGTTACCAAATCAGTTATGCCGTGTATGTGTCCGATTACTCGCGCTATCTGCCCCATGACACCCCGACGGGGAAGGTGGTGTTCTGGACCTATCTGGGTGCCGCAGGCTCTGCACTATGGCTGATGGCGCTGGGCGCATTTCTCGCCTCTGCCCTGCCGGTCCCGGATGCCATTGGCAGCGTGCGCGAAGTCGGCAACCACTTCTACCCCGGCTTTGGCACCTTGACGGTCCTGATAGCAGTACCGTCACTGATCGGCATTATGGCTATCAACTGTTATGGCGCCATGCTCACCAGCCTCAGTGCCATCGACGGATTTCGTAAGGTCACGCCGAGCCTCAAAGTGCGCGTCGCAGGCATTCTGATCATTTCTACTGCGGTGTTTCTGATAACCCTGTCGATTCCGTCGAGTTACCTGAGTAGCTTCAACACCTTCGTATTGCTGATGCTGTATTTGCTCGTGCCTTGGACAGCCGTTAACTTGGTCGATTTTTATGGTGTGCGCAAAGGCCGATACGCCATCAGTGAAATATTCAATCCGTCGGGTATCTACGGCCTGTGGAATAAAGCCGGCCTGGTGGCCTACTGCACGGCACTGATCGCAATGGTTCCCTTCATGTCACTCGAGTTTTACCAAGGGCCTGCTCTTCAGGCGCTGGGTGGGGCTGACGTGGCTTTTTTCATCGGCTTACTGGTCGCCAGCACGGTCTACTGGATCATGACCCGCACGCTGGACTCAACACTGGAAACACCCTTCATCGACCACAGCGACCGCCTGCTTGAGGAGCAATTGCAATGACCCCCCCCACACCGTTGTCGCATGCTGTCAATTGGCACCTAAAGTGGGTGAGGTTGCACACCATCGTGAAATCTCCTTGCAACGCATCAGTGCGTTGAACCATGTTCATGCGGATCGCCGCACTGATCGGTATGACAGCGCTCGGCGGGCCTGAGCGCTAAGGTTTTCTCTAAGCGTAAACCTGCACTACAGGTCCACCTTGGCCACCAGGCGCTGCTCGACATGATTGCCCCGCGCAAAGCCGAACCGGCGGGCGGTGAGCAGCCCGACCATGCCCATCAACACACAAAACACCACGCACACCCACGGGCTCCACGGCATCAGCGCGATCAGCAGCAGCGGTGTGGTGCTGGCCCACAGCGCATAAGCGATGTTGTAGGTGAAGGAAATCCCCGAAACCCGGATTGGCGCCGGAAACAGCCCCACCATCACCGACGGCACCACGCCGACAATGCCACAGGTTAAGCCGGCAAAAGCGTACGCCAGCCCCGGCAGCGCCCACTGCCCGACCAGGCTGGCGTAAAGCAGGCCAATGCCCAGCGGCAGCAGCAGGCTGTACAGCACAATACTGCGCCACACGCCTATGCGGTCGACGATCAGCCCGGCCAACACGCAGCCCAGGTTCAAGAACACAATACCCACGCTGCTCAGGGCGAACGTGTGGCTGGCGTCCATCCCGAACCGCTGCTGCATCACGGTGGGAGTAATCACCACAAACACCACCACGGCACTGGTCAACACACAGGTCAGCAACGCGGCCGGCAGCAAAGCACTGCGATGATCGCGCAGCACGGTACGCAACGGGAACTCGGCCCGGCCCTCTGTGCGCTCACGCAACGCTAAAAACACAGGGGTTTCGCTCAGCCAGCGGCGCAGCCATACACCTATCACGCCAAACACGCCGCCCAGCAAAAACGGATAACGCCAGGCGTAATCGAGGATTTCAGCCGGGGTAAACAACTGCGCCAACACCGTGGCAGTCAACGCACCCAGCAAGTAACCAAAGGTCAATCCGGCCTGCAAAAAGCCCAGTGCATACCCGCGACGCCCCGCCGGTGCGTGCTCGGCCACAAACACCCAGGCGCTGGGCACCTCGCCACCGACCGCTGCACCTTGCAGGATGCGCAAGGCCAATAGAATCAAGGGCGCGAAGTAGCCGATGTCTTCGTAGGTGGGCATGATCCCGATCAGCAGACACGGGAGCGCCATCATTAAAATACTCAGGCTGAAGACCCGCTTGCGGCCCAAATGGTCAGCAAAGTGCGCCATCAGGATCCCGCCCAGCGGCCGCGCCAGATAGCCGGTGACGAAGATGCCAAAGCTCTGCAACAAGCGCAGCCACTCAGGCATGTCCGGCGGGAAAAACAACTGACTGAGGGTCAGGGCGAAAAACACGAAAATGATGAAATCGTAGATTTCCAGCGCCCCGCCCAAAGCCGCCAATCCCAAGGTTCGGTAGTCAGAACGGGAAAAGCGCACCCCGCAGGGTTGAGTATCAGCAGGCATAAATACGCTCAATATTCAAAGGACACGCCTCAGCAGACGCGGCGATCAGGGGCGCGAGCATAGCAAATCTGCGCACCCGCGCTTCAGTCCCTCAACTTGTGATGCAGTTGCTTGCTGCATCAGCGCCGTGCATTGACCGATCCATCCTCCCAGCCGCCACCCAGCGCGGCATACACGTCAACCAACGACAACGACACCGCTACCGTGCTGTCAACCCACGCAGCTTCGTTGGCCAGCAGTGCGTTTTGCACCGTCATGACGTTCAGGAAATCCACGGTGCCCTGCGCGTATTGCTGGTGCACGCTGTCGAGCGCGCGCTGGCTGTGGCGCACCGCTTGCGCAAGGCTGTCACGGCGCCGCTGGCTGGCCTGATACGCCACCAGCGCATCGTCCACTTCGTGCCAGGCCCGCAGCACGGTTTGCTGATAGCCGATGCCCGCTTCCTGTTGTCGCCCTTCTTGCAACTGCAAAGCGCCCTGCAAGCGTCCGCCTTCAAAGAGCGGCACGCTCAGGCCAGGCCCAAACGCAAAGCTGCGCGCCGCCCAACTGCCCAGGTCCGACAGCTGCATGGCCTGCAACCCGAGGCTGCCAGACAACGTGATGCGCGGATAAAAGTCCGCCTTGGCCACGCCGATGGCAGCGGTCGCTGCGTGCAGTTGTGCCTCGGCACGGCGTATGTCCGGGCGCCGCTGCGCCAGTTCGCTGGGTAACCCGATGGGCACTGGCGCTTGATAAGACGGCACCTGCGCCGGTGTCGCCAATTGCGTCTGCAAGGCACGCGGTTCCCTGCCCAGCAACAGGCTCAGGGCATTGATCAATTGCGCACTGCTTTGCTGCAAGGGCGCCAGCCGCGCCTGCATTTCCGCGACTTGCGCGGCCGCTTCAGACACTTGCAGGTCCGTGGCCACACCTTCCTGCACTTGCAATTGCGTCAACGCCAGCGTGCGCCGGGCAATGGTCAGGTTCTGCTCCACCACCGCCAGCGCCTGCTGGGTGCCGCGCAATTGGATGTAATGCTGTGCCGTCTGTTGAATGACCAACAGCTGCACGCCGTGTCGATCTTCCTCGGCCATGCGTACCGACGCATCGGCGGCCTCCACCGAACGTTTTACCCGGCCCCACAGGTCAGCTTCCCAACTGAAACCCAGCCCGCCCTTCCACAGGTTGAAGGCCTGCTTGCCGCTGCGTCCCGAGGGGTCATTCAAACCGTGCCGGCTGTTGCGGCTGCGACTGTAGTCCAGCCCTGCGTCGACAGCGGGCAACGTGTCGGCGGTGATCTGACGCCGCAGTGCCAGGCTTTGCTCCAGTCGGCTGGCCGCCCGTTGCAGGTCGAAGTTGTTACGTTGCGCCTCGGCGACCAAGGCCGAGAGCTGCGCATCACCAAAGCGATGCCACCACTGTGTATCGACCGGCGTTTGCACCGCCGCGCTGTGGCCGGGTTCACTCGGGGTGGCTGCCCAGTGCGGGGCAAGCGGTGAATTCGGGGTTTTAAAGTCCGGCCCCAGCACGCATCCACTCAGGTTTAACGCGCAGTAACCGACCACTGCGCAGGCCCATGCAGTGTGTTTCATCGCGCACTCACCTGTTGCGGCTGGTCCGACGCCGTATCGATAGCCGCGTCCACCGACATGCCCAAGCGCAGTTGATAAGCCAGGGGCTGGTCGTGATCCAGACTGATCTTGACCGGCACCCGCTGAGCCACTTTGGTGAAGTTACCGGTGGCGTTGTCCGGCGCGATGGCGGCGAACGTCACGCCCGTGGCAGGCGCAATGCTGTCCACGGTGCCGTGTAGGGTTTCGCCAGGGAAGGTGTCAACCTTGATCGTGACCCGCTGACCGGGGCGCATATGGGTCAATTGATGCTCGAGGAAGTTGGCCACTACATAAGCCTGCGCCAACGGCACCACCGCCATCAGTGTGTCGCCGGGTTTGACATAGGCCCCCAGCCGCAGGCTACGGCGCCCGACGATGCCGTCAAACGGCGCCAGCAACCGAGTGTGCGACAAATCCAGCTCGGCGCGGGCCAACAAGGCCTGGGCGTGCTGCACCGACGCTTGAGCGGCCGTGTGCTGCGCCACCAGCACACGGGTTTGCTGACGCGCAGCTTCCAGCGCGGCCTTGTGCTGAGCCAGCAAGGCGCGAGCGGTTTGCGAGCGGTTTTTGGCCTGCTGCGAGTTTTGCAACGTACCCGCGCCCTGCCCGGCCAGGTGCTCATAGCGCTGTAACTCATGGGCGGCGAACTCCACCTGCGCAAGGTCGGCGTCCACCGTGGCATTGGCCTGCTCGATCAGGGAACGCTGGCGTTCCATCATGGCCAATGCATTGGCCTGCTGCGCCTGCGCCGTGGCCACGCCGGCCGTGGCTGCTTGTACTTGCGTTTCATAGTCCTGGGGGTCGATACGGGCCAGTAACTGGCCCGCCTTGACCGCCTGGTTGTCCTGCACCAGCACCTCGTCAATGAAACCTGCCACTTTGGGCGCGACCAAGGTGAAGTCCGCGCTCACAAAGGCGTCATTGGTGCTTTGCACCGGCGAGGCCGCGAACACCAGCCGCCACAGTCCATACAGCACCAGAACGCTCAACAGGCCCAGTGCGGCCATCAGCCAGGGCTTGCGCCCGTGCGTTGTACTCATGTCATTGCTCCACTACAGATTCAGCTCGGCGCCCGTGGCGGGTAAATCCGCGTCGGGCCAAAAGGGATTAATACGATCAACAGCACGGCCAAAACGGCCATGCACAGGTACAAGTCCGAGGAGGTCAGCACCATCGCCTGTTGATGGATGCGGTGCGCCAAATCCGCATCGCCACTCACCAGCGGTGAGTTACCCGCACGATCCACCAGCATCGTCGAATGAAAATGCTCGCGATTTAGCGTCACCACTTGCAGCACGCTGCCCGCCGCCATCGC
This sequence comes from Pseudomonas weihenstephanensis, assembly GCF_016812185.1. Taxonomy (NCBI): domain Bacteria; kingdom Pseudomonadati; phylum Pseudomonadota; class Gammaproteobacteria; order Pseudomonadales; family Pseudomonadaceae; genus Pseudomonas; species Pseudomonas weihenstephanensis. Next base: position 310,481 of record NZ_JAAEBV010000001.1, read on the forward strand.
CGAAAAGCCTTTGACTGTGTTGAACCAGGCCGAGGCAAAGGGGCCCTCAGCGGGGTGCAAGCTGCCCGTGGCCAACATCAGCAACGGAATCACGGCCATGGGTTGAGCGATGATTTGAATCGCTTGCAGCACATAAAAGTTTTCCCGGCTCCAGACCGACGTCACCTGCGAACCCAAGCCACACGCCAGCGCCAGCAACGCCAGCCCAACCGCCAACACCCAGCGGCAATCGACCCGCCGCAGGTTGCACAAGGCGACGACCAAAGGCAGCGCGATCAACTGCGGCAAGGCCACCAACAGCATCATCGGAGCGGTTTGCAGTGGCCGATAACCCTGGATTTGCGCCAGATAAGCCGAGGGAATCTTGATCAGCGCCAGCAACACAAACAGCACCCCGCCCAACGTGATCAGGGCATGTGTCAGGTTGCGATTCTTGAGCAATTGCAATTTGAAGAACGGCAGCGGATGCGACCACTCGTTGATAAAAAACAGCACCAGCAGCGCCAGGCCTGCGACGATAAAAATGCGGATCATGGACGACTCAAACCAGTTCAGGCGCTGACCCAGCTCCAGCCCCAGAACCAACATGATCAGCCCCGGCAACCCCAGCAACAGCCCGCGCCAGTCAAACTGCTTGAAACGTTCCAGACGCAACGGGTCTTGCGGCAGGCCCCAGGCCACGCACCCCATCGCCAAAAGACTCAGCGGAATAATTTGCCAGAACGCCCACTGCCATCCGGCATATTCCACCCACCACGCCGACAGCGGCGTGCCGAAGCTGGGGCCAAAGGTGGCGGTCAGTGCGTAACTGCCCAGCCCATAAAGCCGAATTCCCGGGGGCAAAAAACGCAATGCCACGGACATCAACATCGGCGGCAGTGCGCCCCCGGCAAAGCCTTGCAAGGTGCGCAGCAGCATCAATACATCGACATTGGGGGCGAACGGGCACAACAGACCCAGCAATAAAAATGCACCGATGGCGCAGAGGGTGAAACGGCGCAGTGAAAATGTCGCCGCGCACCACGGCGCAAAAGCCATCGCACTGATCGAGGTGGCTGAATACACCGCCAGCAGCCACGTACTTTCGTCATAGCCGATGCCCATCGCACCACGAATGTCCGGCATCGCGACCTTGGTCACATTCTCGTTAAAGCCTGAGACCAGCACCGCCAGCAACACGCCTACCAGCCCGGTAAAAATCCGCAACCCAAAGGCTGCACTGCCAGCGGGCGCCGGTGCGGGCGTGGTGATCGCCTGCGCACCGACCGTCAACGCAGTCACAGCCCCACTCTCGGCGCGAGATCACGCCCACAGCTATAACGCCCACACATCGCTGACTCCGTCGCCTTACAAGATGACGAAAAGTTTAATCAGCGCTGATAGCTATAAAAATTGATATATCGACAACTGTGGATTGCACCAAACGCAATCGACTGGCGACCCTTAAACCGACGCGTGATCGCAGAGGTTTTTTAAGGTGCGTCGCAACCAGCGATGCGCATGGTCGTTATCGAGGCGTGGGTGCCAAGCCTGGCAGATTTCAACCGGTTGCAACGCAATTGGCAGTTCGAATGCCTTGAGCTTCAAACCCAACGGTTCAAGGGTCCTGAGCAACAGTTGCGGCATCAACGGCAAAATCAGGTCCGAGTCGGCCAACGCAAAAATCGCCGAGTAGAACGTGGGCGTGGTGAAGAGCACCCGGCGCTCCAGGTTCAGTTCAGCCAGCACCGCATCAATCGGCCCACGGGCACGACCCCGGCGCGACACGCTGATGTGGTCGAAGCCCGCGAACCGTTGCGGGGTCATGGCCTGCTCAAAAATCGGATGCCCTTCACGGGCAAGCCCTACAAAGGGGCAACTAAACAGCTGCTGCACCTTGATATCGGCACTGAAGTGATGGGTGGCACTGATCGCCAGATCAATACGCCCCTCGTTCAGCGCCTCATCATCCGTAAAGCCTTCGGGCACCACGCGCAGGGCGGCATTGGGCATCTCCAGCGCCATTTGCTGGCGCAAGGCTCCGCCGTAAACGCCGAAAAACACATCATTGGCGCGAATGCTGAACGTACGGTCCAGTAGGCGCAGATCACTGTCCTGACTTTGGGTAAAAACGCCGTGCGCCAGCTCCACCACCCCGCGCACTTGCTCACGCAACTCAAGGGCGCGCGGCGTGGGCACCAGCCCGCGACCGGAGCGCACCAGAATCGGGTCATTGAGCGCTTCGCGGATACGCGTCAACGTACGGCTCATGGCCGGTGCGCTGAGGTTCATGCGCCGGGCAGCGCCCACCACAGAGCCTTCTTCGAGCAGGACGTTGAGGGCAACCAATAGATTCATGTCAGGTATATGCATGGGGCCGAAGGGTAGCGTTTAACCCTTCAGGTGAACAGTTCAAAGGTCTTGAACCGACCTGAGTCTTTCGATACCCGGCTCAGCGAAGCAGGCGCTTTCAAAACAGAGAATCAAAAACGCACCATTGTTGCGCACAGGGTAAAACTGTTTCACACCTGCTTAGCTAGCTAACTAAGTGGCTGATTGATACATTCGCCTCCGTCAGGTCAGTCCTGACGCTCTCTTTGGTTGAGATTTTTGGCCATTACCGGATCCCCATGAAGGTAATGGCCTTTTTTATTGCGCCATCGCATCCCCCCTCTTTGTGTTCAATTCCTGCATCTGCCCTGCTCCTGAGGCATCAGGGACACCTCGTTTTCGTCCGGCAAATTAACCTGTACGAGGCCTACTTTTCACCGCGTGTGCCAGAGCGCCCCGACCTCGATGTGTTCGCCAATGTGGTACTGCTGACGCCCAAAGAACACCACGAGCGGATTGTCGAGCGGGTACCTACCCTGTGCGACATCAAGGCCGGGCTGGCCAGTGGCGTGACGCGCTTGCCGAATAACTGCGGGCTGATTTTCAACGTGCTGGGCAATGACAGCGGCGAGGTCAAAGCGCAGATCCGAGAGTTCTGGAAAATCGCCCGCGAAGAAAGGCTGGGCGTGACGTTGCCAGCGCAATTCCTATGGCGTTAATCAGGCGGTCTCGCGGGTTCAGCTATCAACAGCTCGCAGCCTGCGGAGAATCTTTAATGGGGAGAACATTCAATGAATGTTGCCAATGCACCCGCACCCAAATGCACACAATGGGCAAACAGCAATCGGCTGATTGAGATCATCGATGTCAGCCTGCGCGGCTGTGCTCAGGTCATGTTCCAGAACAACCCGCTGACCGGCGTGCTGCTTTTCGCCGCGATCTTCGTCGGCGCCTACAGCGAGGGCATTCCGGCCGTGGCCTGGGGCTGTGCTCACCGCCACGGTGCTGCAAGCCGAGCACGCCAATATCAACAATGGCATGTATGCCTTTAGTGCCGTGCTGACGGCCATTGCGCTGGGTTCGACGTTTAATAAACTCAGCTGGCGTGTGCTGATCTACACCCTGATCGGCGTAATTTTCACTGTATTTGTACAGGGTGCTTTGAATACGCTACTGACGCCGGTGGGCATACCGACCTTGACCATGCCGTTTGTCTTGGCGTCGTGGCTGTTTCTGGTGCCCAACAAGGACGTCATGCCTGCCCACCGACAATAGCGATCTACCCCTTAGCGGAGCCTTTACATGACAGCGATAGCCCAACCCCTGGTCCAAACGGCACCTTCGAGGACCACGCGCAACGCGATCTATTTGCTGATCGGTCTGATTGTTGCCAACGCGCTGGCCTGGCTCTGGGCCTTCAGTGAATTGGGTACCAATCCGGTATTGATGGGCACGGCTTTGCTGGCCTACAGTTTTGGTTTACGCCATGCGGTGGACGCTGACCACATCGCCGCCATCGACAACGTCACCCGTAAACTCATGCAGCAAGGTAAAACCCCGATAGCCGTGGGCACCTACTTTTCCCTCGGCCATTCCACCATTGTGGTGCTGGCCTCGTTTGCCATCGCGGCCACCGCCATGGCGTTCAAGGACGATATGGCCTGGTTCCATGAAACCGGCGGGCTGATCGGAACCCTTGTGTCGTCGTTATTCCTGCTGCTGTTTGGCGTACTCAACCTGGTGATTTTGCGCTCGGTGTACAAAAAATTTAAACAGGTCAAAGCCGGTAAAACCTTCGCCCCTGAAGAGCTGGACGGGATTGTCAGCAACAACGGCGGTTTGATGGCGCGCCTGTTTCGCCGAGTGTTCAACCTGGTCAACAAAAGCTGGCACATGTACCCGGTGGGGTTTCTGTTCGGGCTGGGGTTCGATACCGCGACCGAAATCGGACTGCTGGGCATCAGCGCCACCAGCGCCTCCCACGGCATCAGCCTGTGGTCAATCATGGTGTTCCCGGTGCTGTTCGCCGTGGGCATGGCCTTGATCGACTCACTGGATAACTTCGTGATGATTGGCGCCTACGGCTGGGCATTTTCAAAGCCGGTGCGCAAGCTGTACTACAACATCACCATCACGGCGGCGTCGGTGGTGGTCGCGTTATTTATCGGCGGTGTTGAAGCGCTCGGGCTGATTGCCGACAAACTTGAATTGAGCGGCGGCATCTGGACCCCGATCAATGCGATCAGCGATCACTTCGGTGAAATTGGCTACTGGATCATCGGCATGTTCGTGTTGTGCTGGCTGATCTCAGCCTTGAATTACTACCTGCGCGGTTATGACCACTTAGGAGCCAATGCCTGATGAACAGGTTCAGCAAAGGGATGTGCCCGTTATTACCTGATCGACACTCCACCCACTCTTTCACTGAGGCGTCGTAGCAACCATGACTTTAAAAGAGGACATAAAAGCCAGACTTTCCTTTGCCTATGGGGTCGCCTTGCTTGTGGCCATCAATGGCTTTCTTTTATTTTTGCCGGTGTTGCAACGCGGGGTCGCGCACTCCAACGCGGCCTTAGACACCTTCGACACCTGGAAGGAGGCCTTGAGCTTTTTGGCCTTACTGGAAATACCCGGTTTCGTGGTCGGGCTGGTGTTGCTGTTGATGTCCATCGGTTTGGTGATCAAGTCACGCATCAGTTGGTTCTTTGCCCTGTTGTTGCTGGTGTCCACCGTCTGCGTCGACGTGTTCATCGTAAAAAAAACCACCGGGACAACCTTCTACTCGCTCTTCACCATTGCGGTGCTGGTGTATTACTGGCGCCGCTTTGACCATTACAGCCTGGCCACCGGCAGCTTCTTTGCCGTGGTCAGTGTGGCGTCATTGATCGTCTACAGCATGCTCGGCACGCTCTACATGGGCGAGCAGTTTGCACCCCAGGTGAGCGATCTTCCGACCGCGTTCTATTTCGCCATTGTGGTGATGTCGACCGTGGGCTTTGGCGACATCGTGCCGCACACCACCGATGCGCGCATGTTCACCCTGACCGTGATCATTCTGGGCATCACCATCTTCGCGATCTCGGTGGCCTCGATTGCCGGCCCGCTGATCAGCAACAACCTCCAACGCATTGTTAAAGGCAGGATTACCCACATGGCACGTAAAAATCACTACATCCTGGTGGGCGCCAGCTCGCTGGCGCAAAACGTCTACAAGAGCCTGACTGATCGCGGAGAGCATGTGACAGTGGTGTGCGCACCTGGCACCCAGCACGATTTGCCGGATAAAGCAGACATTATCGAGGGCGATACCTCGGCGGCGTCCACCTTGAGATTGGCCGGTGCGGGTGAAGCCAAATACATCGTCACGTTGTGCGACAGTGACGCAGAAAACGTATTCGTGGTGCTGGCGGCCAAAGAAGTGGTGGGCGATAACACGCAAACCATTGCGCTGGTCAACGAAAGCCAAAACATGAACAAGGTCAAGCGCGTCAACCCGACCATGGTGCTTTCACTGCCGCAGCTGGCCAGCGAACTGCTGGTGCGCACCCTGCAAGGCGACACGATCAATAACGACCTGATCACCGACATGTTCTTCGGTAAACGCACCTCGTTGGGCTAAGCCTTACGCGTTCAACCCGTACGCAAGCGCTTGCGTGCGGGTATGTCGTGTCACTGCGCAGTGTCGGTTGCACGCGGTGCTGGCCACTTGGCACCGGCGATCAAACCCAGTGCTACCGCAACAAACCCTGCCACCAGGCTGGCCACCCGATAACACACAGACACAAACACCTGCGCCGGGTCATTCATCATTTGCACCGCGCCAAACACAAAGCTTGAGAACGTCGATAACCCGTCCATGATCCCGGTGCCAACCATGACATGGACGTACTGATTGATACGCTTGCTCTTGAACAACGACGTGGCCACGCCCAGCAACACCGAGACCAGCAGGTAGCCGATCACGAAAGCCCCGCTGACGTTAATCAAGAACGTACCCAGCGGCAGGTCGCCTTTATACCGCCGTGCGTCCCGCAGGCCGATCCACCCGCGCAGCAATGTGCCAAGGCCACCGCCCAGGCCGACCCAAAAAACGTCCAGTGCCGTCATGAACATTCCTCTCGCGGGTGTGGGTGAACGTCAGGAACGCTCGTTCATGCAGCGCAGGCGGGCAGTTGCTGGGCGTCGGTTAGCGCGGGATTTGCCAGACTTGCCCCGGCAAAAAGGAGTACCCTGCCGCCCTGCTCAGAATCCACCGCACACGGAACCCCCATGTACCCCAACGCTGACCGCTACAACCCTGACACCGAGTACGCCAACAAACTGGTCGACCGCATCGGCCAAACCCCGGCCTGGATTGCCTCGCGCATCGGCGTGACGGAAAAGCGCATGCGCTACATCCTCGCCGGTTCACGCACGATCAAAAACGACACCACCGAGATTTTCATGACCTATGCAGAGCAGTTCTGCATGGAGTGCCTGGCCGTTGAAGCCAAGGCCGCCAAAGACCGCGCCAAGTCCAAAGCCCTGGCTGATGCAGCCGACAAGGCTTAAAACAGTCCCAGTTGCCCGCCGACCAGCGCACTGAAGTCGTCATCGACGAACACCAGAATCGCATCCGCCACAGGCTGTAGCTGACGCGTCAGGTAGTGGTCGTAATCCACCGCAGCGGTCAGGTTTTCCAGGGGCTGTGGCCCGGCCACGGTAATCACGTAGCGGATGCTGCCACCACGCTGATATTGGCGTGGCCGCCCGTGCTGGTCGTTGTAGTCATCGGCCAGGCGCGCCGCCCGCACGTGGGGCGGCACGTTGCGTTCGTAATCACTGAGCGGGCGGCGCAGGCGTTTGCGGTAGATCAGTAATTCGTCATGTTCGCCCGCCAGGGTACTGCGCACAAAATCGCGTACGTAGTCCTGATACGGCTGACGCTTGAAGATGCGCTCGTACAGCGCCTGCTGAAACTGCTGCGCCAACGGCGACCAGTCGCTGCGCACGGTTTCAAGGCCCTTGTAGACCATCTCCAGTTGACCGTCGGGGCGCTCAATCATCCCGGCGTAACGCTTTTTACTGCCCTCTTCAGCCCCGCGGATGGTCGGCATCAGGAAGCGTCGGTAGTGGGTCTCAAATTGCAGTTCCAGCGCGCTGCTCAGGCCATATTGCGCCTGAACATGGGCCTGCCACCATTGATTGACGTCGCTGACCAATTCACGGCCGATACGGCTGGCGTCGGCTTCGCTGTGTTCACTGCGCAGCCAGACGAAGGTGGAGTCGGTGTCGCCGTAAATCACGCTGTAACCCTTGGCTTCGATCAGCGCACGGGTCTTGAGCATGATCTCGTGACCGCGCAAGGTGATCGACGAAGCCAGCCGGGTGTCGAAGAAGCGACAGCCACTGGACCCCAACACGCCGTAAAACGCGTTCATGATGATTTTTAGCGCTTGGGACAGTGGCGCATTCTTTTCACGCTTGGCCACTTCGCGGCCGTTGGCCACGCGCTCGATGATCGCGGGCAGACAATGCCGGGTGCGGGAGAACCGTGCGCCGCGAAAGCCCGGCACCGACGCTTCATCGCGCGGATCGCGCAGGCCCTCAACCAACCCCAGCGGGTCAATCAAAAATGTGCGGATGATCGACGGATACAGGCTCTTGTAATCGAGCACCAGCACCGACTCGTACAAACCCGGCTGGGACTCCATCACAAAACCGCCGGGGCTGGCCTGGGGCGGGTTGTCGCCCAAATTGGGCGCGACAAAGCCCTGGCGGTGCATCAATGGCATGTACAAATGGTAAAACGCGGCCACCGAGCCGCCACTGCGGTCCGCTTCCAGCCCCGTCACTGAGGCGCGCTCCAGCAAAAACGTGAGCAGTTCGGTGTGTTCGAAGATACGCGTGACCAGTTCACAGTCTTTAAGGTTGTAACGCGCCAGCGCAGGTTTGTCCTCGACGAACATGCGATTGATCTCGTCCATGCGCTGATACGGCGTGCTGATGTCCTTGCCTTCACCGAGCAGGGTTTGAGCGACGTTTTCCAGGCTGAACGAGGGAAATGACCACGTTGCCGAACGCAACGACTCAATGCCGTCGATGATCAGACGGCCCGCCGCACTGGCGAAGAAATGGTTGTTGCGCGAGCCGTGCTCACGCCATTGCATTTCGCTGGCGCCACGCCCCAGCAACAGCGGGATGCCCAGACGTCGCGCGTGCTCATGCAACACCCGCATATCAAACTGGATGACGTTCCAGCCGATAATTGCGTCCGGGTCGTGCAGGGCCATCCATTGGTTCAAACGCTGCAACAGCTCACCACGACTGGCACAGAACTCAAGGTCGAAATCGACAGCGCTGTCGGTCTCAGAGGCCTTGCCCAGCATGTACACCTGTCGTTGGCCGCAGCCTTCGAGGGCAATCGAGTACAGGTCGCCTTGCTCGCTGGTCTCAATGTCCAGCGACACCAGTTTCAAACGCGGCCGGTAGTCGGGGTGAGGTTTGATTTGCGCATTGAGCAGCAGGCCATCAGCCTGCACCTGGCCGCTGAAACTCACGGGGGCTGTAATGAAGCGCTCCATCAGGTAGCGTTCCGGGGGGCGAATGTCGGCCTCATACACATCCAGTCCGGCACGCCGTAGCCGCTGGGCGATGTCGATCAACTGCCCGTGCTGCTGGCAATAAAGCCCCACCACCGGGCGCGATTGAAAGTCGCACAAAGCCAACACGCGAAACTCAACGTTGCGTTCATCCTGCAACAACGCCTCAGCCTGCTCGCGCTGCTGGGCCGGGATGAATGCGGTCGAGGTCTGATACGCCAGCCGCACCTGTTGCGGCCCCTCATCGGTGGCCAACCAGAATTCGACTTCGATGCCCGACGGCGTATCGCGCCAATGACGGGTCAGCACAAAACCCTGACGCAGGCTCACGGGGTCAATCTCAGCGCCAACGTTGCGACGTTACAAGCACGTGGCCAACGCGGCCAGACGGCGCAAGGCCACGCTGTCATCGGGTTTGACGGCGTAGTAGCTGGCCCCGGTCCCCGTGCCTTGAGGTTGCAGGTCAGCAAACGACTCGGCGCCACGGGTATACACCGTCATCCGGCCGTTGTTAGCGTTGTCCATGTAGCCACTGGCATCTACGCCGTAAACCGCTTCGTCTTGCCACGCAAATTGAACACACTGAGCCACCAGCGGTGTCGGTTTGTCGGACATCAGCACGCGAAACGGCTTTTGGTTGCGGGCCTCGTTCATCGCAGATGAAACACAACCGGCCAGCAGGGCCAGGCTCACAGCGCCAATCAGCATTCGCATCACGTATCCCCTCAAAAATGGCAAGCACGATAGCACGCTGATAGCGCGGTTTCATTTTCCCTGCGCACGCGCACCGCCCGTCATTAAACAGTGATGTAGCTCACGACAGGCTGTCGCCCAATGCCTTGAACCGGGCAGTGGCGATGGGTGATGCGATCGACTTGGGCTTGAAACCGCAGGGCAAAGCCTACGAGCAATGGGAAGAACGGCTCAAGCGCCAACCTTTCAACCGTGAGGCGCGGTTGTGGCTGATCCAGTTCTCTCTAGAGAACGGCGAGGAGTCCAAAGCGCAGTCGATGCAGCAAGTGTGCAAGACCATCAATCCTGAAGATGTGGCGCTCAAGCACTGAGCAGATGCAGGGTAAGCCTGTGTTTGACGGCACAACGGCTCTCACGCGATAACCGGATCCACGGCTGCCCGCTTTTGGATCCAATAAAAATCGCACGCAAAAAAAAGCCCAAGTAGCTGATGGAAACTTGGGCCTTAAAAATGCATAAACCGTGGTAGGTGAACGCGGGGCGATCTTACCTCAGCGTTACAACTCGTAACAAGATATTTTGCATGAATATTTTCAATTTATTACTGATCTAAGTCATTAAATAACCACATATTTTTCATTAGATTAGACTTATAAGCCCATTCCACTTGTCCATAAGCTGAATCTTTTCAGCAGGTTATGCAGTCGGATCCAATTTGCAGGCTTATTTCACCTTTGGCCTTGACTCATCGAGGCTGCGCTAGAAGCGGGGATTTATCCCGAATGTGCATCGCAGATGGCCTAACCGCCCACGGATTAGATAAGCTCTGACCCCACGTTCAGCCCCTGTTGTGTGAGCCGTGCAATGAGAACCGATATGACAAGCCATTTTGAGCAACACAATGCCTCTGAAACCCACTGCAGGCCTGATGAGCGCAGTCTCCTGTCCACCTCCCGATCAACGGGGGGGAAGGCATGATCGAAGTGACTGAAGTATCGATAGCCCAACTGCGCGCCGCGCTTGAGTCGGGACAAACGACTGCCGTAGCGCTGGTCGAGGCATTCCTGGCGCGCATCGAAGCCTATGACGGTCCAAACACCGACGCCGCACTGAATGCGGTCGTGGTACGCAACCCGCAAGCGCTCGAAGAAGCTCAGGCAGCGGATGCCCGTCGCGCAGAAGGTAAGCCCCTGGGGCCGCTGGACGGTATCCCCTACACCGCCAAAGACAGCTATCTGGTCAAAGGGCTGACCGCAGCCTCTGGCAGCCCGGCCTTCAAGAACCTGATTGCTTATCGCGATGCCTTCACCATCGAGCGCCTGCGCGCTGCCGGTGCCATCTGCCTGGGCAAAACCAACATGCCGCCCATGGCCAACGGCGGCATGCAGCGCGGTGTTTATGGCCGCGCCGAAAGCCCCTACAACGCGCATTATCTAACCGCACCGTTTGCCAGCGGCTCCTCCAACGGCGCAGGCACAGCCACCGCCGCCAGCTTCGCAGCCTTTGGCCTGGCTGAAGAAACCTGGTCCAGCGGTCGCGGCCCGGCATCGAATAATGGTTTGTGTGCCTACACCCCCTCGCGCGGTGTGATTTCAGTGCGTGGCAACTGGCCTTTAACCCCGACTATGGACGTGGTGGTGCCCTTCGCCAGAACCATGGCTGACCTGCTTGAAGTGCTCGACATTGTGGTCGCCGATGACCCGGATACCCGTGGCGACCTGTGGCGCTTGCAGCCGTGGGTGCCGATCCCTCGCGCATCTTCAGTGCGCCCTGCTTCGTATTCACAACTGGCCGCAAGCCCGCAATCGCTTGCCGGCAAGCGCTTCGGTGTGCCCCGCATGTACATCAACGCAGACCCTGAGGCAGGCACCGCAGAAAAGCCAGGCATTGGCGGCCCCACCGGGCAAAAAATCATCACCCGCGTTTCTGTGATTGCGCTGTGGGAGCAGGCACGCAAGGCGCTCGAATCGGCCGGGGCACAGGTGATTGAAGTGGACTTCCCACTGGTGTCCAACTGTGAGGGTGACCGCCCAGGCGCACCGACGGTTTTCAATCGCGGCCTGGTATCAAAAGCCTTTATGCATGACGAATTGTGGGAGCTGTCGGCCTGGGCTTTCGATGACTTCTTGCGTGCCAATGGCGACCCAAAACTGAATCGGCTGGCCGATGTCGACGGGCCGAAGATTTTCCCGCACGACCCCGGCACCCTGCCCAACCGCGAAGACGATCTGGCCGCCGGCATGGACGAATACGTGAAAATGGCCCAGCGCGGGATCACGCCGTGGGACCAGATCACGACGCTGCCCGACGGTTTACGCGGACTGGAACAGACACGCAAAATCGACCTCGAAGACTGGATGGATCACTTGCAACTTGATGCGGTGATCTTTCCCACCGTGGCCGACGTCGGGCCGGCCGATGCCGACGTCAACCCGCAATCTGCCGACATTGCCTGGAGCAATGGGGTATGGGTGGCTAACGGCAACCTGGCCATCCGCCACTTGGGCGTTCCGACGGTGACCGTACCCATGGGCGTGATGCAGGATATCGGGATGCCGGTCGGGCTGACATTTGCCGGGCGCGCCTACGATGATTCGTCATTGCTCGGCTTGGCCAGCGCGTTTGAGGCCACGGGCTCAAAGCGCATGATCCCGCCTCGCACCCCACCACTGAGCAGCACCCAGGCATAACCACCACGGGATTGGCGTGCGGGCACGCCAATCATTACTGATTAAGGCTTCAAGTGCGCAATAACACTTGGCCATGACAGCGCAAACAGCGCGTGCTGAACAAGGATATAAATAGAGGAGGAGATAAAACAGACAACGAAATCACCTGACGCAGAGGCGCTGGTGGTTCGAATAAATAAGCTTGGAGAAAATGGCAGGGGCGGCTGGATTTGAACCAACGCATGGCAGGATCAAAACCTGCTGCCTTACCGCTTGGCGACGCCCCTGTATCTGTTGCGACGAGTGCTTGGCACTCTATTCCTGGTTGTTCTGCGCAGGTGGCATATATGCCCTCTGCAGCAGGCCATGTGATGACCTGTCCAGGAATGCGCGCAAATTTACCAACATTTGTTTCATCTGGGAACCCCCAAACGTACAAATTTATTAAAAAACAGCTACTTAGTGCAAAAAACCTGGCATATCTTCGTTCAGAGCACTTGTAAATACGTGTCCGCGCACTGCAAGAGAGGCGATCACGATACGGCGTTGCCTTGAGCCATCACGCTCAGGCAACGCCTTAACACGCTAGTTCTGGGGTACGACTTGGGCATCACTGCCCGCCCCCTCGATGTAAACGCTCATACCGGGCTAATGCCGTGATGAATGTCTAGTCCTTCTGCCCCTCCAGCACTTTTATCCGTGCCCACAGCCGCTCTATCTCTAATGCTTGGGCTTCTAGCATTTCTATCGCGATGGCTTGTGCTTCCACCAAATGCGGAACGTACTCCTCATACCCCATTGACCAGACATCAAGCCCGCCGGTATCTGCGTGATGGCTTACACCCGTGAACGTGATGCCTATCTTTTTGGCAAGCGCGCTAACCTTCTGCGCAGGAAAACCCGCATGGAGGGATTTTCCGGCTTTAGACCCATCTGGTTTACCGCTCGTATACTGCGCCCGCAGGTCGTATCTGTATTGAATCGCCATGCCTTTGTGAGCACGAATAAACTCATATGATTTTTTTAGCGGCTTCACATCCGTCGCATCACGCTCATCCGCGCGAATTTGAAGAGCCGCGAACGCGTACGGGACCGTACCGAACGCGCCCAACTGAACCTGGTTATCCCCGGTCGCAGCAGTGCTCGATCCAAGCAGGGTACAACCGTTGAAAGCGTTTGGAGAAAATCCTGCCAGGGCGCCTAAAAAAGTGTTGTTGATCCCGGTACTGCCTGCACCCGCCTGAGTGCCGACAGACGTAACATATTGGGCACTGGCCTCAGAATAAGCGCCAACGGCCACTGATTTAGGGCCTGAAGCAACCGCAGACTCGCCAATGGCCACCGTTCTGTCACCACTTGCCATGCTAGAAGCTCCGACAGCCACGCAAGGCGTGGCACCTGTCGCCCTAGAAGATGAACCAATGGCCACCGAAAATGGCGACGAAAGACTCAAGGAGCCGCTTCGCGCCTGGAAACCAATGGCGATGGCGTTGTCACCTGCGGCCAAGGACTCTCGCCCCACGGCCGTTGTATTGGCATAGGTGGCATAGGCAACCCCATTGCCGTAACCGGCATATGCCCCCACATAAGTGTTACCCGACCCGGACAAGGCCATCATTCCAGCGTTGGAGCCTTGGGCAGTGTTGAAGTTACCCAGCAGCAGATTTCGCAATGAGTACCAACCAAACGCACTGTTATCTGTACCGGTTGTATTCAGACCTAGCGACCAAAATCCCGTCGCTGTGTTGGCCGAGCCTGTGGTGTTATTGGTTAGGGATTTGTAGCCAATAGCTGTCAGCTCTCGGCCTTTAGTATTGAGTTTTGCAGCCGAGTACCCTAACGCAATGTTGTTTGATGTTTCGTTGAATTCAAGTGCGTAGGTCCCAATCGCGGTGTTCTGGTCACCGAACTGATTGGTTGCCAGAGCTTTGGCGCCAATCGCAAGGTTATGCGCAGGGGTTTGAGGTAATCCATCGTATTTAAGGCTGGCAAGTGTGTATCTATCCCCAAATGCAATGTCGTTTCGACCATAAGCGCAGGCCTTGAAACCAATCGGATTTTTTGGCCCGTTCTCTGTACCCGCTCCCGCCAGGGCAAACATCGTCTCCGCCACAGGCACAAGGGATAACGAATAGACCCGGCCGCCCCACAAGGCATCACTCTCTATAGACACCGTTGCGAACGCCGTCCCACTCGTCGCGTAGATGAAGTTGTAGGTATTGGCGTCAATGGCGCGGTTATTTTCGACCCCTTCTGTTTTGATGGGCGCTGTTGAAAACAAGTAGCCCGAAGGCTGATCAGACATTATCGGCGCGCCGTCGAACTTGATATTCAAGCAACCTGCAACTTCGGTCTGAAGCACAACGGTCACCATGTAAAGCGAGAAGTCTGAGCCGGCGGGGGAAGCGGTCGTTGTCAAACTCCCCAATGAGCCTGAGGCATGATAGCCCGAAGCATCAAAATTCACTTTGGCGAACACAGTAAGTTCGGGCAGCACGTTGTCACCGTTCAGCGAGTAGTCACGGGTGTTTTGAACAACGCCTCCCATGGCAAAGTAACTGTTTTCGCCAACACGCCTTAGTACATCCGCCACCGTCTCAGAGTTATGCCCCAACAACAGCGAACCCTGCGAGCCAGACAGATGCTGCACTTTTGCAATCTCTTCGTTTGGGCCGACATAAATAATGTTGTCTGCTGTATCAGCGAGGTCCTCAGCGCTGGCGACACGTTCAGCTATAAGTTTTTCAACAGAGTGTTTAGTCGCTACATCCTGCGGGTCAACAGGGTCTTTGACTGAGGTAATGCGGCGATTCTGTGCCTCGTAATAGTCACGCCCAAACGGCCGCGTCAAAGGCAGTCGAAAGAGTGCAAAACCTTGCTGAACTAGCCGGGCCAATCTGCCAAGCAGGCCTGTGTGCGTCTTGTGCATTAACGTTCCCTCGTTACGTGACATAGCCTGCTGATAAACCGCTCTATCCCGAAATATGATCAATTACCCTGGGCCAGCCAGAATCTCTCTGGTCGTGATGCTCGCGTCATTATCATGACCCACGCCGGTGACCGTGTAATGCAACCCCATCACCAGATTCGAACTGCCCCCTCGGGACGGGTATACATAACTACCAGATCCTTGCTTTGCAGAAACTTGAAATAAAACGGGAGTTGTTAACGGCCCCATTGGCCACAAACGCTGCACTGCAATCAATCGTGTTCACACTCACCGTCGTGCCTCCTTTAAAACAGGCGAGATCATGGCTGCCAATTATTTATGTATTGAGCGTAGCGCTTAGTTATCCAGTGAGGCGTCAATATCTGGCAAACGGTACGGCGTCATCGTCCCTCATCCCCGTAGCGGATTTTGACCTTGGCCAAGTCATCCGTGGCAATGCATGACTACAGCCAATACACAGTGGGCCCGGACAGGTGCCGTACGGCATGGTCATGCGGCGATCTGCAAACCAGTAACAAAGCACGGAGATTTTGCTAGGCAAACCCAGCACTTCACCGTAGCCGCTGGTCAAGCCCAGCACTTCACCGTAGCCGCTGGTCAAGCCCAACGACTGCAACCATGGTCTGGCGCAAGGCAGATGAATCAAGGGGCGGCACGTGGGGTTTAAGGGGCTTCGCTTGACCTCTTCGGCGTAGCCCCGACGCCTGAAAACGGCTCTACTTTCAGGCCACTCACCGTCTCAACTGCATGGATGAGTCCTCTTTAGCAAGTAGCAGCTGTCCACAGGCTAGATCGATTCATTGCTCTGGACTGCTTTTCTGCCTGCAAATCAGTTCCTGATACAAACGCTCCCTACCGACGTTACGGCACTGGCGGTTGGAAATCTGTTCTCGCTGGCAAGTGCCAAGGCCTGTTCTTCGCCCAGCGGAGCAACGTTAAAGAACGTGCGCACATACTTGCCGTCATACTTGAGCGTCTGAGCCACCCAATAGGTCTGCTTGCCACCTGAGCGCTTGTATACACCACATAGCCGCTCGTGTTGCTGCTGTGGAGGATGGCTGAGCACCATCTCGTCCCTGAACGTTCGTGCTGCCTGATACGCCATCGCCTCACCACCGTATTTAAGAAACGAAAAAGTCTGATGGATTTTTTACCGCGGCCTAAATTGATGACCACTTGCCAGGATCTGTAGCCTTTGGGATGGACATGCAGGACCAGTCCAAAGCCATTGAAGAATATGGTCGGGACGGAGTGATTCGAACACTCGGCCCCTAGCCCCCCATGTTCGAGCGTAAATTTCGTAACTCACTGTAATTAAACAAATAATCTATTTATTTTGGCAGAAAGAAATCACTGATTTTCGTGCATTGGCAAACGGTAAACCGTGGGCTGTAGGATGGGTTTTGTGCATGCTTGTATATGTGCCCACCGGACCACCTTAAACTAAAGCGAGTAATAGTGTGTGAGCTACTGCTTTCCGCTAAGAACTGGCGTAGGTCTTCAGCTAAATCGAATATTTTTAACCGAACGCTGGGGAAGGAATCATGCTTAGGCCGGGTCTTGGCAACTGCTTAAATCAAAAAGGACAACGCATGAACAAATATCTGGTTTTGTTGTTGGTTAGCGCCACAGGCGTTGCTCAGGCTCAATCGATATGCACTCACCAATGGTATGAATCGATCGATAAGATACTGCATACAACTGACGGGCAAGGGCATGGGCCGGATATAGGCTCCGATGAATGGAAGTCGGTGATCGAATTCAAATTAAGGGTTCGCGATAGGCCAAATGTCCCTGAACGAAGCTCCGATCAGTGGTGCCAATACATTGATCAGCAAATCAATGGGATGCAAGGGGCCGAGGGCAGTACGAGGAAATCGTCAACAGCCAATGTGACGCCTGGCCCTTCTTACGATTGCGCAAATGTGAAACCCGGCGCTATCGAAGCGATGATATGTGAGGACAAGGCGTTATCCGCGCTCGATCTCAATCTGTCAGTCGTTTATGACAGCGCAAGAATCAAGGCCGGTAACGAGCATCCCCCACGGCTTAAAGCAGAACAACGTGGATGGATAAAGGGTCGCGACGATTGCTGGAAGAGTGATGACGTCGGTGCATGCTTGCGCATAGAGTACCAGCGTCGCATCGCCGAGTTGCAAGCACGGTACAGACTGGTACCGGAAATCGGCCCTTTCTATTACGAATGCGAAGGAAAGCCTGCCAGCGAGGTTTCTGTCATGTTCTTTAAAACCGATCCGCCGACATTAATCGCGGAGCGTGGCGACAGCGTATCGCTCATGTACCAGCAGTTAGGTGGCAGTGGCTTAAAGTATCTTGGGCGCAATGAAACGCTCTGGGAACAGCAGGCCAAAACTATAATCACTTGGGGATACGGGGCGCCCGAATTACATTGCAAAAGAAGGTCTTGATCAGCGGTTTAGTCAGCTGGGTAATTGCATTTTGGCGAAAGCTAGCAAGTAGCCTGAGGCCGCTTTCGTTAAAAGATGAGGCCTGCCAAAAATAGACGGTCGTGATCTGTTACCTGCAAGGATTGGCAGATCTCGACCAACATCTACAGATGATGACGGGGCCGTACCCATAGACAACTGGGCAGAGAACCAGATCCGGCCATGGGTTCTTGGACGCAGGAACTGGCTCTTCGCAGAGTCATTACGCAGCGGAAAACGCATGGCGGCGATCATGAGTCTGATCCAATCGGCGCCTCCGAACGGGCATGATCCGTATATTTACTTGGAGGATGTTCTCACGCGCCTTCCGACGCAGCGGGCGTGTGACATCTACCAGTTGCTGGCGCATAACTGGCAGCCCGCTTGAGTTAGACAAGACCTGATTTCCGTAAACTTACACGACCCCATCCGCCCAAAGCACTCACTTTAGGATCCTGGCTGGTCAGCTCGCTGCGATATTGCTAGTGTCGATCAATGAATACCTATTGCCTCACCTCGACGACCACGACCACGACCACGACCGCTGAAAGCGGAGCGTGCGAGGTTTCGTGAGCCAATAGCAGACGAACTTCAAAGGCCCGCCAGTGATGGACAGGGCCTTTTTTACGCCCTTGTGTCGCTGGCTCAAACGCAAGGAGATGCACCCATGTACGCCCTGTTGATACTCGATATCCAAGTCGGGCTTGTTCACGGCCCGGAAAAACTATGGCGCTGCGAAGAGTTGCTGGAAACACTGAATACCTTAATGGACAAGGCACGCAGTGCAGGCGCTCCGATTTTTCTCGCGCGCCACATCGGGCCCGCTGGTTCTCCCATCGAACCAGGCAGCCCGCTAACGATGGTTGCACAAGAACTGAAGCTGTTGGGTGGGGAAGTGGTGTTCGAAAAACGGCGGCCCAATGCCTTTGAAATGACCGACCTAGCTGACAATTTGCGCTCTTGTGGCGCCACCGGTGTGGTAGTCACTGGGATGAAAACTCAATACTGCGTCGACAGCACCTGCCGTGCTGCTCGTGATCTTGGCTTCGATGCGGTACTCATCGCCGAAGGCCATACCTGTTCAGACACGCCAGTGATGAAAGCTGAGGACATCGTTAACCATCACAATGCAACTCTTGACGGCCCGTTCTGCAAGCTAGTTCGGACTGAGGAGTGGAGCTTCTAGCAGAGCCCGAAAGTGCGGGAGTGCGGGAGTGCGGGAGTGCGCGTAAATTGCCGTAAGCACTGGCACCCTACGTGCATTCCCGCACGCCCTGAATGAGACGTTGAGTGCCTGCTATGGGACGATTTTACTGATGGAAAATTGCCCGAGGTGCTGCGCTTCAGACTACGAACACCGCAACACTTGGTGATGGGCGGCAGATGTGTTGCCGGAACGCTTCGACTTTGGGTGCCTGGCATGACCATTTTCAAGGGTGCCAGAAAGCCTTGACTGAATCTGACCTGCGGTCACTTGAAAAGGTTTGGCAGCGTTACGCAGTTACAGCGCTTGAAAGAGCGGAGACCCAATTATTGGACCTGGCGCAGTTGCTGGCACAATTACTTGGCAAAAAACTGCCCCAAGTGGCACCAAAAAAAGCATACGTTTAGTAGATTAAGTCTCATCGCCCGAAGGTTACACAAATGCTGAGAATCTTTGGTCAGAGCATTTGCCCCATATAAGGCTATGACTAAATACGGGGCTCGGTCTTCTAACATGGCAGCTCTGCCTGAAGCCGATCTAACCACTAACGGTCCGGCTAAGCACTCAGACGTGCCGTCACTTTATTCAACTGCCCTGATAACCCGTGAAGGTTCCGGCTTGCCGCTTCGGTGCGCTGCATGTTGTCCAGGTTGGTACTGGCAATCGTGGTGATTTCGGTGAGGTTGCGCGAGATGTCTTCCGCCACCGAGGTTTGCTCTTCGGCAGCGGTGGCAATTTGGCGATTCATGTCGCGAATGGCTTCCACAGCATGGGTGATACGCTGCAGCATCGCTCCGGCCTCATTCACTTGCGCGACACTTTCTTCACTGCGCGACTGGCCACTTTCAATGGCCTGAGCCGCGTCCACCGCGCCGATTTGCACCGTTTGGATGATCTGGTTGATTTCGATGATCGACGCCGCCGTACGCTGGGCCAGGTTTCGCACTTCGTCGGCCACGACCGCAAAACCGCGTCCGGCTTCACCGGCACGGGCCGCCTCTATCGCCGCGTTAAGCGCCAGCAAATTAGTCTGCTCGGCGATGCCGCGAATCACTTCCAGCACCTTGCCTATGCGGCCACTATCGGTTTCCAGCCGACGGATGACCGTGGCTGTGTTAGCGATCTCGCCACGCATTTGGGTGATGGTGTGAATGGTGCCCCGCATGACTTTTTCGCCATGCTGCGCGGATTGGTCGGCATCATCGGCGGCGCGTGCGGCATCGGCTGCGTGACGAGCCACTTCCTGGGCGGTGGCGGACATTTCGTTCATAGCCGTAGCCACCTGATCGGTACGGTTGAACTGCTCGTTAGTGCCGCAGGCCATGAGACCGGCGATGGCGTTTAACTCGCCACTTGCGCTGTCCAGATCCTTGGCGCTGCGCTGCAAGCGGTTGAAGGTTTCGGCGAGAAAGTCGCGCAAAGTGTTGGCGGCCATGGCTAGTTTGCCCAACTCGTCTTCACGGCTGCTGGCCACGCGCTCGGCAAATTTCCCTTGGCTCAGTTGCGCCACGTAGTCGATTAGCTTGCGGATGGGGTCAACCAAGTTGCGGTTGATCAGCCAAAGGCTCAACAGGCCGATCAACAAACCCGAGGCGAGCATCACGATAATCCCCAGCATCACCGTGCGATTGGCAGCGGCGCTGATCAGTGTAGATTGCTCGGTGCCCTGCTTGCGCAGTTCGCCAACAAGTTCGCTCATCTGATCGCTGGTGGTACGGTCAACTCCTTTGACGGCGGCGTCGCCTGCAGTGGGGTCTGCACCCGCGGCAATATAGGCATCGCGACCTTTCTGGTAAGCGCTGCCCAACTGACGGTGTTCGTCACGCAGGCGGTCGATGCGGGTCTTGAGTTGGCCGTCCAGTCCTTTCTGGTTAGCCAGTTCGCCAAGGATCCCCTGTACGTCGCGCTGACGGTCTTCGAATTGCTTCCAATATTTATCCAGCTCTGCCGGCTGCTTGCCCCGTAGTAATACGTTTTTCCATTCCTGAACCTGCACCTTGAATTGCAGGTTGGCCTCGTCGATCAATTGCGAAGTGTGCAGCGGGCCTTCGATTAAGTTGGCGTAGTTTTGCACGCCGTTGGACAGGAAATGAAAGCATGCTAAAGCAATCAGCAACATCGCCAACAGGCTGCCGCTCAGCAGCGCGAGGATTTGAGTTCTCAGGGATTTTTGCAGCATCGGATGATACTCATGACAGGAATGAAGTACGCCTGGTTAGGCGTGAAAGACGTCCAAACATCCCTGTCTGCGATTCCGGTTCGTGGCCGGAGCCGCGCAAACTAACACCTACGTCATCGGCGTGCCCGAGCGGTTCTTGAGGGGAGTCCGACCGCTGGTGCCTTGTCAATTCTCGGTTATCGTCCTCCCGATGATTTCCGTTGGTTTGGAGATCAGATGAATGACAGCTTTTGGCCGATTCTGTTGAAAAAGTCGGCCATGCTTTCCAACGCAGAAAAGTACGCGCCTGAGATTGAAATCAGAATTTTGGGCAGAAGGTTCAGGCCTCGGATTTCACGTGACAACGTACAAAACAGGTGTTTTCGCCCATCCATATTCGAGTGTTTGGGGAAAATCGAATTTTTCAACAGAATAGGCCGATGGCAGCCCTTCGTCACGGACTGCTAGCGATTCCATCTATACACTCTAAAACAACCCTCCCAAAGCCTCCGGCACCCAATTCATAACAATCAGCTCCCCCGTCACCTCAGCTTTCCCCTGCCGCTTATTCGTGGTTGTGTAGTGGATCTCAGTCGTCTCAAAGTGAAACCCTTCAAACACCCGCCGAATGTCCGGATGGTCATTGATGCTGACCATCACCTTCCCTTTACAGCGCCGCATAAAATCAGCCATGCGCTCGTAGTTTTCAAACGGGAAGTCCACGCCGTAGTCAGCGGTCTGCCAGTAAGGCGGGTCCATATAGTGGAAGGTGTGTGGCCGGTCGTAGCGCTCGGCACATTCAAGCCAGGGCAAGTTTTCAACATAGGAGCCGGACAACCGCTGCCAAGCTGCAGACAGATTTTCTTCAATGCGCAGCAGGTTGATTGCCGGAGCGGTGGCGGCGGTAAAACGGTCGGCCAGCCGGCGTTTGCCGCTCATCCAAGGAATGATGGGTGAGGACATTGTTTGCAAGAGCTTTACTGTATGAATAGACAGGTACCAGGCTCGCTCCGCTTTGTGCACGGAGCAGGAGCCTTGACTGGGCTTGCAGGGCTAATCTGCGGGTTTGGTGGCCGGGCTGGATGTTGACGCATCCCGCTCGGCCGCTCCTTTTATTTCGTGCCTGATACTTCTTTGGCGTAGGCCTGACAGGCCTGCAGCGCGATCAGTCCTTGGTCGCCTTCGCCGGTGATTCCGATAATTCGTTGAGCATGCGCCGGGTCAAGTTTGGCTCGACGGGGTGCATGAACCACGCCGCCGGGGCCGGTGGTGGCTTGCATTCCGTCACTACCAGTTGCGCTGGTAGCGTCGAGTAGGACTGACAGCCGCAGGTCAGCAGTAGCAAGGCGATCACGCAGGCGGGCTTGATGAGTTTTGGCATCGGTCAAGGCTCGATAGTGGGCTTGATCGCTGGCTGCCAGCCATTGCTCCAGGGCGAATCGCTTGCCCTGTTCCGCAAGGATTAACGCTGAGTGGGTGTTGGCCAGATCGGACAGGGGCTTCGTCGTAGTCCAAAGTGACGATGGCCAACTTGCCGGTTTTCTTGTCTTGGTGCTTGGTGCTGACCGCCCTGTGCGCGCTGCGATCACCCAGCCGGAACTGCCAGCGACTGACGTCGCTGCGGGTTAGAGTGATTGAGCCCAAGGCTCTGCCGCTCGCACTCTGACCGCCTTGACGCTGCATCACCAGCAGCTTGCCGTCCGCCACTTTGGCGGTGCAGTCGAACTGCTTGGAGAGCCGGGTGATGAAGTTGAAGTCGGATTCGCTGAGCTGGTCAGGCTCACCCCTTCCCAACTGCCGCTGCGCGTGGTCTTGCCACCGCCGCGCATGTCGCTGGCTTTACCCCGGATCACCAGCGTATCGGGTGGACCGGACAACTCGACCTCATCCACGGTGTAGCGCCCGAGGCTGGCTAAGGCGGTGCCGCTGTAGCCGAGGAATACTTCAATGTTGGCTCCACGACTTGGCAATGACACGGCGCTATGACGGTCATCGATGCGCAGTTCAAAGTCGTCGGAATCCATGCCGGGTTTGTCAGTGGTTCACAGTAAAAGCAGGCGGTCGTTGATCAGCGTGGTAATGTCGGCACCGTCTGCGACGATGCGGAAAGTTGGGGTCATGAGTAAACTCCAGAAACTAAAAAGCCCGCATGAGGCGGGCTAAATAATGATGTTGATATGAGTGGTTTGAATTGGAAGCTGATCGGCTACTTACAATCCAAGAGCAGGCTGTTGATAAGCGATCTTATAAAATCCCAAACTTAGTCACTGCTGCAAGACCCACCATAGTCAACAGAAGTGTGAGTCCAACCCACTGCAAGATCACTAGCTTGCGCTTGAGCGCCAAAGGGAACTTGTGCAAATCGTCAGGACTAATCTTGCCGCGCTTTAGGTAGGATTTGGGAAACGCGAGTACACTAGAAATACTACCCACGAGCAAAAGCTTGCCCCAAGGCCCACTGTGCTTAAGCGGGGTCAATGTATGAAGCAATGAGCTATTTCCCAGATGATCCAACATGTGGTCCATCTTTGTATACCCAAGATGTAGGCATACTCCAATCCAAATAAATGTCCCTCCAAAGTCAATTAAGCCCACTGACAAAAAAATCTTATCGCCGAAACTCATATTCATTGAGCAATCTCATAAATTATCAGCCCCTGGCTCTCCTCCGCCCACAATTTCTCGGGCTACGCCCCCTCCACCTACAACGACCTCAGCACAAATAAGGCAGTGCTGTTGATAGAACATGACTAACTTTACTTGTGCCAACCAACAACCTTGCCGACAACCCATAGTAAAAAAGCAAAGCTAAAAAGCACGATAATACTCCACTGCATGAATATCAGTTTTCGCCTAAGCGATGCCGGAAACGTAGATAGATCATCTGCACTTAGCTCACCTCTTTTAAGGTAAAAATTTGGGAATGTAATGATTCCGGATATGCCCCCAATCAGTAGTAGCTTGCCCCAGGGCCCACCGTTTCGCAGTGGAGCTCTAACCATGATCGCAGGGCAATTCTTCAAATGGGCTAACATCAAATCCGTCTTGGTAAAAGCCAAATAGAGAGCGACACCAATCCAAATTAAGACACCAAGAAGTACAGCGCCCCCGAGGTAACCGAATACAAACTCAGCCGCACTCATTTGCTGTGCTCATAGATAACCTCGCCAAGCTCTTCTCCAGCAGCCCCCAACACAACGCCTCCTGCAAGAGACCCGGCACTGACAACTACAATCCCGCAGACCAGTGTACCGATACCACCAGTGGGGACGCCTATAGCAAAACAAGCCCACCCGACAGTAGCGCCTGTCATCATTGCACCAGCAGCTGCCCCACCTGCAACGCCACCCACAAAACCTCCTGCCTCGGTGAATTTAACTTTTCGACATGCCTCGGTATCGCCCGCAGAGCAAACGTCCTGAACCTTCATATACGATGCCCCCCCGCCAATGGCGGTGCCGACCCAACCTCCGGCTTTTACATATTTCGCAGCCTTCGACACGCCCTCTATATGCGTCGCATACCCGGGTATCTGGTCAGCTCCCCCTGCTGCCGTCCAGCGATGAACCAGGCTACGACTGGAAATACCCAGCGCACTTTTCAAGTTCGGGTGGTCAGGAAGCCCAATGCTTTTGCGTGTTAACGCGGTAAGGTTCGTGTTCAGTTGAGCAAGCAGACGTTTACGTTCGGCGAAGAACTCTGCGGACGTAAGGCCACCCGTGGCCTGAAACGTCCTCACATGCAAGGCTTCGATATCCTTCATTAACCTCTGAACGTCATCCAGATGCTTGGAGAATATCGCCTCACCACCCCCTATCGCTGTCGCACCCCGCGCCAAGAACGTTTCAATTTCTTCTCGATGCCGAACCATGAACTCAGCTTCTTCTGGCGTCATCTCTTTAATAACGGCATTAGCCTTGGCCGCAACTTCCATCAGCATCGCTTCTTCACGCGTGCATTGCAGGTTATTCGGGTCGCTCAATACGATCATCGTACCGGCGTTGATCTTGCCAAGGTTTGGATTCAGCGCATCGAACTTGCTCATCACGGTGGGATTTTGTACCGAGAATAAAGCCGCTTTTAACTTTTCGCCCGTGGTGCTTTTAGGGACGACATAGAAGCCAGGCGCTTGCGGTTGCGGTTGCGGTTGCGGTTTGAAAATAGGTTCAGCTTCCGGCAACGGCGGTTTTTCCTGCTCAACAGGCATATGGAAACTGCCCGTCCAACCGCGTCCGGTGATGTGGAAATACTCGTTGAATGTGTCTTGGCTCAGCGGACTGAAGGGATCGTCTTTAACCAATAAAATGTCGCCCGCTTCTACGGCGTCTACGATTTCTTCATGGGTTAATTGTCGGCCATACGTTTGGATATCAAACAGGCTCAGCGTGGGCAAAGGCTTACATAAAGCGTCTTCGACTTCGAATTTGGCAAAGAAAGGGGCTTCGATCTCACTGAGACGACCCCCAAGTTCTTCTCGGTCGTCTGCATAAATCAGGCGCATGTGCATGTCGTATTTTCCTTAATCACCAGGGCCGATTAAAGCAGCGCCCCGTTCAGGTCAATCCATTGAAGTGCGCGGACTGTATCGGCCAGTTCAGCCAAGGGTCAATAAGACCTTTCCCATAATGACGGAGGGTCTATCTCTTTTATTCGTCGATGAAGCACTAGAAGTTCAAGCCCACAACAGCACCACCTCATCACTCGGCACGGGCAAATCTGGCAAGTGAATAACCAGCCCCGCCCGAAACTGCACCTCATCGGCCAGCCCTTAATTGGCATCGAGCACGGCCTCGACCGTACCATTGAGGTGGCCAAGGGGACGCTCGGACTGTACGCCGTTCACTTCAGACACTTCAGACGGCATTTCGAGGGTAAGGCAGTCGATCAGATAACCATTCGCATGGTTGCAGAACTACTCGACACCTTGACACCCCGCAGTGCCAATCAAAGCCGCGAGCTGCTGGTAGACATTTTCAACCATGCTGCATCGAACGGCTTATGCCCTGACAATCCGGCATCAAGCACGATCAACCGTATCGAGAAGAAGCAGCGCAAACGCCATACCGTCGAAGGCCTCAAGGCAATACGAGACGTAGCTCCAGGTTGGCTACGCAACGCCATCGACTTGGCACTGATCACCGCTCAACGGCGCTCGGACATTTTGGATATGCGATTTGATGGTGTCCGGGATGGCTACCTGTACCTGGTGCAAAAGAAGACAGCCAAGGCCAGCGATACTGCGTGGATTCGTTTCAAGGTGACTGACGAATTGCAGGCCGTTATCACGCGTTGCCGTGACAACGTCGCCTCGCCCTTCCTCATCCATCGTAAGCCGCGACGACTGCTACAAAAGCAGGCGCAGACCAAAGAGCACTGGACCAAGGTTGAAGATCGGTTTTTGACGCGCTCTTTCAAAGAGGCGCGAGAGCTTGCTGGCTGTTATGCGGATTGGAAAGAAGAGGAAATGCCTGGCTTTCACGAAGTGCGCGCGCTGTCGCTGCACCTGTACAAAAGAGCCGGTAAGGATGGGCAAACAATTGCGGGCCATGCCAGCGAGACCATGACCAAAAACTACCAGAAAGACCACGCCGATGTGATCTGGTCGGATGCGATTCCAGACCTGAATATCAGCGAAATTACCGGATAGTTTTGCGCGCATTTTGCGCCAGTTTTGCGCAAGGCAGAAACGAGAAAGGGAATCAAAGGCCTAAACCCTTGATTCCCTTACAGAATATGGTCGGGACGGAGTGATTCGAACAC
Source organism: Pseudomonas weihenstephanensis (assembly GCF_016812185.1). Taxonomy (NCBI): domain Bacteria; kingdom Pseudomonadati; phylum Pseudomonadota; class Gammaproteobacteria; order Pseudomonadales; family Pseudomonadaceae; genus Pseudomonas; species Pseudomonas weihenstephanensis. Next base: position 337,253 of record NZ_JAAEBV010000001.1, read on the forward strand.
TCGACCCCTAGCACCCCATGCTAGTGCGCTACCGGACTGCGCTACGCCCCGACTAGGCGTTAGAACGACTTGCTATAACAAACGCTGTTGAATATACCTCATGCTTTCAGAATGCGAAAGCATTTGATCACGCATTATTTACGGAGAATCAGCAAAACGTCCTCCAGCTCGGAGATTGTTTGACGTATCAATTGCTTGTACTGCGTTGTGTCATCTTTGGCCTCATCACCAGAAAGACGCAAACGCGCCCCGCCAATAGTGAAGCCTTGGTCATAAAGCAAAGCGCGTATCTGCCGGATCATCAGCACATCCTGTCGCTGATAATACCGGCGGTTACCGCGGCGCTTTACGGGGTTGAGTTGAGGAAACTCTTGCTCCCAATACCTCAGAACATGCGGTTTAACCGCACATAACTCACTTACTTCGCCTATGGCGAAGTAGCGTTTGCCTGGTATTGGCGGGAGCTCGTCGTTATGACTTGGTTCCAGCATAAGCCTCTACTCGGGCCTTCAACTTCTGCCCTGGACGAAAGGTGACCACACGGCGTGCCGTGATCGGGATTTCCTCTCCCGTTTTCGGATTACGGCCAGGCCGCTGTCGCTTGTCACGCAGATCAAAATTGCCAAAACCTGACAGCTTGACCTGTTCATTGTCTTCAAGAGCGTGCCTGATTTCTTCGAAAAACAACTCAACCAACTCTTTGGCTTCGCGTTTATTCAGGCCTAGCTCTTCATAAAGACGTTCCGCCATCTCAGCTTTCGTCAGAGCCCCCATACGTCACTTCCTTAACGTGGCGTTCAACCTTTGTTCGAGCGAGGTGAGGATATTTTGCGTAGTAGTATTCACCTCATCGTCATTAAGAGTGCGCGATGGATGCTGCCAGGTCAAGCCAACTGCAAGGCTTTTTCTATTTGGATCAATACCTTTACCTTGATAAACGTCAAAAAGCCTTAGGTCTGTCAGCCACTCTCCTGCATTTTCACGAATGACTTTCAGGACATCGCTGGCCGCTACGTTGCAATCAGCAATCAACGCCAAGTCTCGACGCACTTCGGGAAAGCGCGAGAGTTCTTGGAATTTAGGCATTTTACCCAAGGCAACTTCAGCCAATACCATCTCAAAGACAAATACAGGTCGATCGAGGCCCAGCTTTTTTGACAGCTCAGGGTGGACTGCACCTACATACCCCACCTCTCGACCATCGCGCTCGATACGAGCGGTTTGACCCGGGTGCAGCGCCGGATGCTTGCCAGGCACAAAAGTGAAAGCATTCAGAGCACCTGCGAATCCAAGAACAGCCTCAACGTCTGCCTTAACATCGAAAAAATCCACAGTATCACGACCCTGCGCCCAGCCTTCTGGCAAGCGCGAGCCACAGACTACGCCTGCCAACATTGGCTCTTGCTTCAGGCCTTCCAACTGCCCCACGAAACGCAGTCCACTTTCGAACAAACGAACACGATCTTGTTGACGGTTGAGGTTGTGCTGCAGCGATTTGATCAAGCCTGGCCACAAGGACGCACGCATCGCCGCCATGTCGTTAGAAATCGGGTTAGCCAGCAGCAAGGGTTCAACACCCGGACTGAATAGCTCGAACTGCTTAGGATCGATGAAGCTATAGGTGATGGCTTCTTGATAACCGCGTGCGACTAACAGGCGACGAAGCTCTGGCAGGTCGCTGCGTGCTTCAGCTTTGGCTTGTGGCGCCAAGCGAGCTTGCGGGTAGCGAACCGGCAGGCGGTTGTAGCCGTACAATCGCGCGAGCTCTTCAATCAAGTCGACTTCAAGACTGATATCAAAGCGGTGACTAGGTACTTCTACGCGCCACTGCCCTGCGGTTTCTGCTGTGACGGTCAGACCCAGTGCGCGCAGCAAGCGCTCAACCTCAGCCGGGTCCATCTCCATGCCAAGCATCTGACTGATACGCGCGGCCCGCAGAGTTATAGGGGCAATCGACGGCAAGTACTGTTCGTTGACGGTTTCGATGATCGGACCCGCTTCACCGCCCGCGATGTCTAGCAGCAAGCCAGTGGCTCGCTCCATAGCCTCACGCGCCAGCTTCCAGTCCACGCCGCGCTCATAACGGTGCGAAGCATCCGTGTGCAGACCATACGAACGGGCTTTACCCGCTACAACGATCTGATCGAAGAACGCACTTTCAAGGAAGATGTTACGTGTTGTTGAGGTTACACCGCTGTGCTCGCCACCCATGACACCCGCTATGGCTAACGCACGCTGATGATCAGCAATTACAAGCGTATCGCTACGCAAGGTAATTTCCTGACCATCAAGGAGTACCAGTTTCTCTCCCTCCTCAGCCATACGCACTCGGATACCGCCATGGATCTGAGCGAGATCAAACGCATGAAGCGGCTGCCCCAGCTCAAGCATCACATAGTTGGTAATATCCACGGCCGCGTCGATACTGCGTACGTCGGCGCGACGCAAACGCTCAACCATCCACAAGGGTGTAGGCCGTGATAAATCCACGTTACGAATGATACGGCCCAGGTAGCGCGGACATGCTGGCGGGGCAAGCACGTCGACTGGGAGGACTTCGTCGTGTACGGCAGCAACAGGTGCTACAACTGGACGCGTCACTTGGGCAGCATATAAGGCGCCCACTTCACGGGCCAGACCTGCCAACGAGAGGCAGTCACCACGGTTCGGGGTCAGATCGACTTCAATGCTGGCATCTTCAAGCTGCAGGTAGGCACGAATATCCTCACCCACCGGCGCATCGGCTGGAAGCTCCATCAGCCCGTCATTGCCTTCACCGACTTGCAGCTCAGCTTGCGAGCACAGCATGCCGTTTGACTCAACGCCGCGTAGCTTGGCCTTCTTTATTTTGAAGTCGCCCGGCAGTTCGGCACCCAACATGGCAAACGGTATTTTCAGACCCGGACGCACATTCGGCGCTCCGCAAACGACCTGAAAAGTTTCGGCACCATTACTGACCTGACAAATGCGCAGCTTGTCGGCATCAGGGTGCTGCTCAGTGCTCAGCACCTCACCCACCACAACACCACTGAAAACACCGGCAGCCGGGGTAACACTATCAACCTCAAGACCCGCCATCGACAGACGAGCAACCAGCTCATCTCGACTTACCTGCGGATTAACCCAACCACGCAGCCATTGTTCACTGAATTTCATTCTGCTCTCCTAAGAATCCGTTACGACTAGCGAAATTGCGCAAGAAACCGCAAGTCGTTGTCGAAGAACAGACGCAAGTCGTTCACGCCGTAACGCAGCATGGCCAAACGCTCTACCCCCATACCAAAGGCAAAGCCCGAGAATTCTTCCGGGTCAATCCCGGACATACGCAGCACGTTCGGGTGAACCATGCCGCACCCCATAACCTCAAGCCAACCGGTCTGCTTGCAAACGCGGCAACCTTTACCGCTGCACATCACGCATTCCATATCAACTTCGGCCGATGGCTCTGTGAACGGGAAGTACGAAGGACGGAAACGAACAGCCAGTTCTTTTTCGAAAAATACCCGCAAGAACTCTTCGATAGTGCCTTTGAGGTCAGCAAAATTGATGTCACGATCGACCAACAAGCCCTCTACCTGGTGGAACATTGGCGAGTGAGTGATATCGGAGTCGCTGCGATAAACACGGCCTGGGCAGACGATGCGAATCGGGGGCTGCTTGGATTCCATGGTGCGGACCTGTACCGGTGAGGTATGGGTGCGCAACAGCATGTTCGCATTGAAATAAAAGGTGTCATGCATCGACCGGGCCGGATGATGGCCTGGGATGTTGAGCGCCTCAAAATTATGGTAATCGTCCTCAACTTCCGGGCCTTCGGCGATGCCGTAGCCAATATGAGTGAAGAACTGCTCAATGCGCTCCAGAGTCCGGGTGACCGGATGGAGACCGCCTGAGGTCTGGCCGCGGCCAGGCAGGGTCACGTCAATGGATTCGGCAGACAGTTTGGCGGCCAGTTCAGCCTCTTCAAACAGTGCCTTACGCGCATTGAGAACCTCTGTTACACGCTCCTTGGCAACGTTGATCAGGGCGCCGACTTGCGGACGCTCCTCTGCAGGCAAATTCCCCAGGGTCTTCATCACCTGAGTCAACTCACCTTTCTTGCCAAGGTACAGAACCCGGATTTGCTCCAGGGCATTGATGTCTTCCGCGCTTTGCACAGCCTCTAGTGCTTGGGCGACCAGCGCATCCAGGTTTTCCATGTACAGACTCCAGATACAAAATAGGGGAAGAGCTTAAAGGCTCTTCCCCTATTTATGACGTTTAGTATCCGAGCTCACACAGGTAGGCCCGGATGACTGTCGGGGGTACTTAAGCCAAAGTGGCTTTAGCTTTCTCGACAATCGCAGCAAACGCCGCTTTTTCGTTCACTGCCAGATCAGCCAGAACCTTACGGTCGATCTCGATGGACGCTTTTTTCAGGCCGGCGATGAAACGGCTGTAAGACAGACCGTTGATACGTGCACCAGCGTTGATACGAGCGATCCACAGAGCGCGGAACTGACGTTTTTTCTGACGACGGTCACGGTAGGCGTATTGGCCTGCCTTGATTACCGCTTGCTTGGCAACACGGAATACGCGGGAGCGTGCGCCGTAGTAGCCTTTAGCCAGTTTCAGAATTTTTTTGTGACGTTTACGGGCGACAACGCCACGCTTTACACGAGCCATGAGTTACTTCCTCTATTCTTGACCGAAATTAGCAAAGGCGCAGCATGCGCTTCACTTTTGCCACGTCAGACGGATGCAGCAAGCTGCTACCGCGCAGTTGACGCTTACGCTTAGTCGACATTTTGGTCAGGATGTGGCTCTTGAAAGCGTGCTTGTGCTTGATGCCGTTAGCAGTTTTCAGAAACCGCTTAGCAGCACCACTTTTAGTTTTCATCTTTGGCATGTTCGGTACTCCGCATTCAGTTGATAAACATAATCAGAAGGCCTGCCGTGCCCAATTGATTACTTCTTCTTTTTCGGGGCGATGACCATGATCAGCTGGCGTCCTTCCATCTTAGGATGCTGTTCGACGGTACCGTATTCCGCGAGGTCAGCTTCAACCCGCTTCAACAGTTCCATACCCAGCTCCTGGTGGGCCATCTCACGGCCGCGGAATCGTAACGATACCTTGGCCCTGTCCCCATCACTCAGGAAACGTACCAGGTTGCGCAGTTTTACCTGGTAATCCCCTTCCTCCGTCCCTGGACGAAACTTGATTTCTTTAACCTGGATCTGTTTCTGGTTTTTCTTTGCAGCGGCAACCTGCTTCTTCTTTTCGAAGATCGATTTGCCGTAGTCCATCAGCTTACAAACTGGGGGTACTGCATCAGCGGAAATTTCCACCAAATCCAGTTTGGCCTCTTCAGCTTTAAGAAGCGCGTCTTCAATTGACACAATCCCAAGCTGCTCGCCTTCAGCCCCAATTAACCGAACCTCGCGTGCAGAGATATTCTCGTTGATCGGGGCTTTCGGTGCAGCTCGTTTATCTTGTCTCATTTCACGCTTAATAATAATTACTCCGAATCATGGCGACCACGCCGGGAAACCGCTTGTGCGAGGAATTCAGCGAATTGCGCGACGGGCATAGAGCCCAGGTCAGCACCTTCACGTGTACGCACAGCGACAGTCTGCATCTCGACTTCCCGATCTCCGATAACCAAGAGATAAGGAACCTTGAGCAAAGTATGCTCGCGGATTTTAAAGCCGATCTTTTCATTTCTCAAGTCAGACTTGGCACGAAATCCGCTCTGATTGAGAATTTTTTCAACTTCAGCAGCAAATTCTGCCTGTTTATCAGTGATATTCATGATCACTGCCTGAGTTGGCGCTAGCCACGCAGGGAACGCACCTTCGTAATGCTCGATCAGAATACCGACGAAACGCTCGAACGATCCGAGGATCGCGCGATGCAGCATGACAGGGTGCTTGCGGCTATTGTCTTCAGACACATATTCTGCGCCAAGACGGATAGGCAGGTTGAAATCGAGCTGTAAGGTACCACACTGCCAGACACGACCCAGACAATCTTTCAAAGAAAATTCAATCTTGGGTCCGTAGAAAGCACCTTCACCCGGCTGCAAATCATACGCCAGGCCAGCACTATCAAGGGCTGAAGCCAGCGCGCTCTCAGCGCGATCCCACAACTCATCTGAACCCACGCGCTTTTCCGGGCGCGTCGAAAGCTTCAGCTCGATGTCTTTGAAACCGAAATCTGCGTAAACATCCAGCGTTAACTTGATGAACGCTGCGGACTCCGCCTGCATTTGCTCTTCTGTGCAGAAAATATGCGCATCGTCTTGCGTAAAAGCCCGAACCCGCATGATGCCGTGCAAAGCACCCGACGGCTCGTTACGGTGGCAAGCACCGAATTCAGCCAAACGCAGCGGCAACTCACGGTAGCTTTTCAGGCCTTGATTGAAAACTTGCACATGGCACGGACAGTTCATCGGTTTGATCGCGTAATCGCGGTTTTCCGACTCAGTGGTGAACATGTTTTCAGCATAGTTAGCCCAGTGACCGGACTTTTCCCACAAGCTGCGATCCACAACCTGAGGCGTCTTGATCTCCAGGTAACCGTTATCACGCTGCACTTTGCGCATGTATTGCTCAAGCACTTGATACAGCGTCCAGCCATTCGGGTGCCAGAACACCATGCCCGGCGCTTCTTCTTGTGTATGGAACAGACCCAGGCGTTTGCCGATTTTACGGTGATCGCGCTTTTCAGCCTCTTCGATACGCTGGATGTAGGCTGCCAGCTGCTTTTTATCCGCCCAGGCGGTGCCGTAAATACGCTGCAACTGCTCGTTCTTGGCATCGCCGCGCCAGTAAGCGCCCGACAATTTAGTCAGCTTGAAGGATTTCAGGAAGCGCGTATTAGGCACGTGAGGCCCGCGACACATATCGACGTATTCTTCGTGAAAGTACAGGCCCATCGCCTGCTCATCGGGCATGTCCTCGATCAGGCGAAGTTTGTAGTCTTCACCGCGTTCAGAGAACAGCTCGATAACTTCTGCGCGAGGCGTGACCTTTTTGATCACGTCGTAGTCTTTCTCGATCAGCTGCTGCATACGCTGCTCAATAGCAGCCATGTCATCCGGCGTGAAGGGACGATCATAGAAAATATCGTAGTAAAAACCTTCCTGAATGACAGGACCAATGACCATTTTGGCCGTTGGGTACAGCTGCTTCACTGCATGGCCTACCAAGTGGGCGCAAGAGTGACGAATGATCTCCAGCCCCTCTTCATCTTTAGGCGTGATGATTTGCAGAGTGGCGTCATTTTCAATCAGATCGCACGCATCAACCAGTTTGCCGTTGACCTTGCCGGCCACGGTGGCTTTTGCCAGACCTGCGCCAATCGATGCTGCAACATCGGCAACAGAGACTGCATGATCGAACGAACGTTGACTGCCGTCGGGAAGAGTAATAGTTGGCATGGCGCCTCCTCTCCTAGTGGTGACCCCTACCAAAGGTCACGTGGGTTGGGATGAGCCAGTACGCGATTCGGTGGTGAGCCTGCCTCACAGTGGCAGGAGCCTTGCGGCCAACCATTTACCGAACCAGAGTGACTGGAGTTCAAATCAAAAAGGGTATATGGCTCTGTTCCGGGGCTAACACTGAATGCACCGAGAAAAAAGCCAAGGGCGGCATGCTAGCACAGATGCCTGGTTGATGCAGCGTACCCCGGCATTCAACGCTTCAGGCTGCCCTTTTTTGCATAATGCTGAACTTGAGCTGCACTTGTGCCCTCAAATACACCGTGAATCACGTTCGACTTAAATGTCCAAGAAGGAGCATCACATGCGCTTGAATCCTCTGTTTGCTTTCGCTGCCCCTCTGGCACTGCTTATTCCTTTAAGCGCTCACGCCGATAACTGGCCTGCAGGCGCTAAAAATGACTACATGAAGGACTGCGTTGCAGCCGCCAGCCAAAGCGTCGATGTAAAGACAGCTCAACAGCATTGCGCCTGCGGTGCTGACAAATTATCCGAAAAGTTTTCGACTGCCGAAATCACGCAGCTAATGAGCAAGACCACTCAGCCTAGTGCCGAACTACGCACCAAAGCCCTGGATGCAATTCAGACCTGCCGCGCTGAGAAAAAGCCCGCGACCAAAGGCTGAGCAAGTGTTTTCGTGAGTAAAAACGACTTAAAAAGCACTTATCTTTAAAAAAAAATCATTCACAGCAGCTTTTTTTTAAAGCGTTTTTCGACCCCAAACCCCCATAAAATGGGGGCCATGGCGGTTTTCAGCAACACATACACGCTAACAATTGTGCAAACTGTGACTCAGGGGGGGTTCCAAACCGTACATTTCGACTATGATAGCCAAGTGTGCCCAGTTGGCCTGAGCAACACAGTACTACTGAAAATATAAGTTTCTTGGAGATACACCATGTCTAATCGCCAAACCGGCACCGTAAAATGGTTCAACGATGAAAAAGGCTTCGGCTTCATCACTCCTCAAGGTGGCGGTGACGACCTGTTCGTACACTTCAAAGCTATCGAAAGCGACGGTTTCAAAAGCCTGAAAGAAGGCCAGACTGTTTCCTTCGTGGCTGAGAAAGGCCAAAAGGGTATGCAAGCTGCGCAGGTTCGTCCGGAGTAAATCTCCTTCGAACAAAAAAACCCCGTCCATGTGACGGGGTTTTTTATGCCTGATAGAACGCTAAACCGCTGCGCCTAACCGCAATTCACGCGCGTAATGATCGCGTTATCGTCGGCATTCAGGTTCAGTCGATCAGAACGATATTCCAGCGTCATAACGTCGTGCGGCCCCAGAATGCGCGCATTCTGCGCCCCGGCCTTGACTCGAGCCTGCTCCAGAAGCTCAGAGGAGGCTTTTTTACCGATCACAAACGCTGCGGCTTGAGCGTCGCACCGGCGGTGTCCAGCGTCTTGTGTCACCTCGTTGTCAGAACTCGGTGTGGTGCAGCCAGATAAGACCAGCACCGCCAACAACGAACCCAATGGCATTAGCTTCCAGGACATGAAACCTCCTTAAATTGAATGAGCGAAGCCTTTGCGACAGCTGTATCGCAAAGAGGTTGCACGGCACAAAGCAACAAAACACCTCATGACCGAAAGGCGCGTGATTCTGAACGAAAAATTGGCTATTGCTCAGCCACAATCGTCACGGCATGTGTGCACGCTCTAGTACACGTCAATGTAGTCAAAAGCAGGATTGGGCCAGTTCTCTTTGAGCGCATTGAAAATCTGCATCACCCAAACCTCATCGCTGGCCGCAACGATGCCCACGTACCCCGACCCTGCCGCCCAGGTTTCCAGCCTGAACAGCAGCCCGTCGATATCGGCTCCACCTACGACGCCGACAGACAGATACGCAATGCCTGCTTTCGTTACGCGCAACTGCGTATGCACATCATCGCTGGCAGAGGCCAGCAACTGGCGTACGGCGTCAATGGTGAGCGCATCCGCTTTGTTCAAATCAATGCTTATCATCCACCTGCCCCTCAAAAAGGCCAAGTGTGACACGCACCCGTCACTGATGGGCCTAAGGATTGGGGCACGACGGCCTCCAACGCTGGTGGCTTATCGATAGCATTTTGCTAAAATCGCGGTTTTAAACGCCATGAGATAACCATGATCACGGTCACGATTGACGCAAACATCAAGGCAAAGTGGTCTCAAGGCCAGTGTTCATACAGCCCGGGCACCCCTGAAGAACTGGCGATTATCGGGATTGATCTGCTGGTCAAGGCGCTGGGGAAAGACGCTGCGCACGTATTTGTCAGCCAGATTTTCGAGAAGTATGGAGACATGTCCCGCGCAACATGACGTTGCGCAGACATGCGTCTGCGCACTTTCTGGTTATTTCAAGCGCCCTAAACGAGCCGTTAGCAAATCAAAAAAACCTTGGGCGTTTCCGTTTTCGACCCAAAATGCATTTTTTGGCTGATCTAAGGTGTTATACCAATCAGCAATGGTCTGACCAAACGTCGGGCCTTCGCGCGTATCAATCACAAGATTGACTTCACGCCCTGTAAACAAGCCAGGCTCCAGTAAATACGCGATAACACTGGCATCGTGCACCGGTCCACCTGGCAAACCATAGTGCTCCATGTCCCCTTTCACGTATTCATTCAAAATACCGCCTACCAGCTTCCCGGCCGTATTACCCAACGATGCAATTTGCTTTAACCGCGCGTCGCTGGTGAGGATTTTGTGTGTCACATCCAGCGGTATATAAGTCAGCTTGACCCCGCTGTTTAGCACCACATCGGCCGCATGTGGATCTGCGTACAGATTGAACTCTGCGACCGGAGTGATATTGCCGCCGTTAAAGTGCGCCCCCCCCATTACCACCACTTCTTTAATGCCCTTGGCAATGCCAGGAGCCTGGGTCAACGCCAGCGCAAGATTGGTCTGAGGCCCCAGCATGGCAATGGTCACACTGCCAGGCTTGGCAGCCGTAAGCGTTTCGATCAGGTAGTTGACTGCATTTTTGGACTCAAGACCTTTGGCAGGCTCATGCACAGGCACACCCGTTATGCCCTCCTGACCATGAATGTTCTCAGCGTAGATAGGCGAGCGAACCAGTGGGCGTGGCGCACCCGCGTACACCGGAATCTCTTCGCGCCCTGCCCACTCACGCGCCAGGCGCGCATTGCGCGAGGTTTTATCCAGGCGCACATTCCCGGCCACCGTGGTAATCGCGCGCACGTTCAATTGCTCTGGAGACGCCAGTGCCAACAGCAAAGCAACCACATCATCAGCCCCCGGATCGGTGTCGATGATGAGATCTATCTTTTCTGCAGCCTGAGCACTTGAAAGCGTGATAGCTGACAAAAACAAGACACTCCTGATGACTTGAGGCAGACGTGGTGTAAAGCGTGGCATAACCGAATTCCTGTATTGAACGTTATTAAAATGTAACACCCGCAAACAACGCGATATTGCTGTAAGGACGACACTCCCCCGTACGCACGATCACTTTTGCCTGCCGGCATAAGTCTTTGAACGCATCATGTGAAAGCAGGCACCTGACCCCCAACTCGGTCCGAATTGCGTGCGCCTCGATACTGTCCAGCGCGGCACTGGGCACCAGCAGCAGCTCGTGGGCCAGTGCATGACTTTGCACCTGCATTTCACTCAATACGGTCCGTAAGGTGCTAGCGAAGTCCGGCACGCCTTGAGTCAAGGCCAGGTCGATCAACTCAACACCTTTGGGCACCGGCAAACCGGCATCTGCAATCACCACGATGTCTCCATGGCCCAACGATGCAATGAGCCGGGAGAGCGCAATATTCAATAAAGGCGTCTTTTTCATGACGGTGAAAACCCCTCAACGTCCGATAAATAAGGAATAGAGGGTTGAGCGCCTGAGCGTGTGACCGACAAGGCCGCCGCCACCTGGGCAAATCGGATGGCTTGATCCTCGCTACGACCAGCGGCCAGTGCGGCAGAAAACGCACCGACAAAGGTGTCGCCAGCGGCCGTCGCGTCAACCGCCAGCACCTTGGGCGCCGCAAAATGCACCGCCCGTTGCTCGCTGACAAACAGAGCGCCCTGAGCGCCAAGCGTGACAATGACCTTGCCTGCACCGAACCCCATCAACGTGCGCGCCGCCAATTCGGCTGAGTCGAGTGAGTCGACAACCACACCGCTGAGTGCCTGCGCTTCACTTTCATTGGGAATCAAATAATCAACAGCGTCATACCACTCAACCGGCAATGGGCCGCTGGCCGGCGCCGGGTTGAGAATGACGGTTTTATTCAGCGCTCGCCCCCGATCGAGCGTGTAACCCACAGTGCTCATTGGCACCTCAAGCTGACACACAATCACATCGGCTTTTTGCAATGCGCTATCACACGCATCAATGTCTTGTGACACCAGGCACGCATTAGTACCCGGCACGACCACGATGGTGTTCTGACTGTTGGCATCGACCACAATCAACGCCACGCCACTGACGCCACCTTCAACGTTACGCACACCTTGGCAATCAATCTGTTCGGCCAACAGCCCCTCGCGCAATTGCAGGCCATACGCGTCACTGCCCACGCACCCTATCATCGCCACCTGCGCGCCAAGCCTCGCCGCTGCAACCGCCTGATTAGCCCCTTTGCCCCCGTGCACGGTCGCCAATGAATGACCAAAGAGCGTCTCGCCCGGTTGAGGCAATCGCTCGGTACGCGTTACCAGATCCATATTCAGACTGCCAACCACTACGACATTTGCTTGCATGTATCGACACTCATCCATTGGATTGCTGTGGGTATTGCAAGGCTACGTCGTACGGCCCTGTGGACTCTCGCAATACGATGCTGGGCGCAACAATCAACTGTTCGACGGCCTGCTGCGGTGTAGCAATACGTCGTAATAAAACCTGTGCGGCGGTTTCACCCAGTTGCAGGATCGACTGCCCCACCGTGGTCAAGGCCGGGTACACATAACGGCTCATTTGCACATCATCAAAACCGATGACAGACAACTGCTCGGGCACCCGAATGTGCCGCTCGGCAGCTGCGCGCAGCACACCAATACCCATCATGTCGTTGCACGCAAAAATGGCCGACGGCCTGTCGCCGCTCAACAAGCGGCCCGCCGCCTCATAGCCACCCGTACAACTGAAGTCACTCTCGATCATCCAGTCGTCGTTGGGTGTCACGCCCGCCTCGCTCAGCGCACGCAGATAACCGGCCTTGCGCATGTGGGCCACGCTAGTGATGGCTGGCCCGCCAATGCACGCGATTGCGCGATGCCCCAGATCAAGCAGGTGCCGTGTAGCGAGATAAGCGCCCTGCTCGTGATCGATTCGCACCAGATCGGCATCTATGCCTTCAAGGCTGCGGTCGACGATCACCATCGGTGTGCGAACCCCCGCCAACCCGCTGGCAAGGCCCGCATTCCCCCCCGCAGAGGCGACCACCAGCCCATCGACGCGTTTTTCCAGCAACACGCGCAAATAGCTGCGTTGCTTGTCGGGGTCATCGTCGCAATTACACAGGATCACGCAGTAATTGTTGCGCTCGCAATAATCCTCGATGCCCCGCGCCAACTCAGCGAAATAGGGGTTGAGGCTATTGGCAACCAGCAGGCCAATGGTTGCCGTGCTTTTGGCCTTCAAGGATCGAGCGACAGCGCTGGGCACGTAGTCAAGGCGCGCAATGGCCTCTTCCACTTTCAACCGCACGGGTTCACTCACCGGGCGCGTTTTGTTCAACACATGAGAGACCGTTGTGTAGGAAATCCCTGCCAGTGCCGCGACATCTTTAATCGTTGCCATTGCTTAATTCCGTCGACGTGCTCGTTGACTGCGGTAAGTGTCCAGAATCACTGCTATCACAATGACAGCACCGGTAATAATACGCTTGGTCGGCTCCGTTGCGCCGATTTGGGCCAATCCGGCCGCCAGCACCGAAATAATCAGCACACCAAAAAACGTGCTGATGACCGAGCCACGTCCGCCCATCAAGCTTGTGCCGCCGATCACCACGGCAGCAATGACCTGCAATTCAAGGCCAGAACCCGCATTGGGATCTGCGGCCTCAAGACGCGAAACCTGGAACAACGCCGCCACACCAGCCAGTAAACCCATCAGGCTGAACACCAGCACCTTATAAGGTTTGGGGTTGATACCCGCCAGCCGCACCGCCTCTTCGTTGGTACCAATGGCGATCAGGTAACGACCAAATACCGTTCGGGTCAGTACTGCTTGAGCCATCAGGATCACCAGTAAAGCGATGATGAACGAAGGCGCGATGCCAAACGCAATCGGGTTGGACAGCCATGCAAAGGCGTCACCGATATAAGCCGTGCGCGAGCCTGTCATTTGATACGCCGCGCCACGCGCCATTTCCAGCACACCCAGTGACACGATGAACGAGGGAATACGCCAAGCAACGGTGATCGAACCCGTGATCGTTCCGGCCAATGCCGCGCACCCCATACCCAGCAACGCAGCAGGCAACACGCCCCACCCCCAGCCGAGTATTGCCACGCTCACCACCGAGGCTGCCAGCGCCAGTACCGAACCCACCGACAAGTCGATGCCGCCGATAATCAGCACGAACGTCATACCGACCGCGAGCACCATCAGGTCCGGGATCTGGTTGGCCAATGTGCTCAGGGTGTCATAGGAAAAGAAGTGATCACTGAGGCTGGAGAACAACACCACCATGCCCAGCAAAGCCCCCGCCAACCCCAAGTACGTCCCCATCCCATAGAAATTGTGTGCAGCTTTGTGCACCGAGGCAGCCGTTTTCATGACGCATCCTTTGGCGTTACTGGCGTGAGTAACGCATCGTGTTTTTGATAACCGGCAAATGCTGCAGCCAGCAGTTGCTCCTGACTCCAGGACCCGCGCTCGAAGGTGTCGATCAAACGCCCGGCAGAGAGCACGCCGATCCGATCACAAATCAGCATCAGCTCACGTAAATCACTGGACACCACCACCAACGCTTTGCCTTGGCGCGTTAGCTCACCCAGCAAACGATAAATATCGAATTTGGCGCCGATATCAATGCCGCGGGTAGGTTCGTCAAACAGTAATACGGTGCAGTCGCGTTCTAGCCAGCGGCCGATGACGACCTTCTGCTGATTGCCGCCCGACAATTGCGCAACCATTTGATCAGGCCCGGAGCTGCGAATGCCCATCGCGTCTATCTGACGCTGAGCCAGAGCGTCTTGAGCAATACCGTTAACAACCCCTGCGCGGGAGATGCGAGGCATATTGCCCAGGCCGAGATTGGCGCCGATGGATTGACTCATGAGCAAGCCTTCGCCTTTGCGGTCTTCGGTGATCAGGGCGATACCCTGCTTAACCGCGTCAACCGGCGAACGGATACTCACCACCTGCAAAGGTGAACCCACGGCTACCGAGCCGCTGTCAGCGGTGTCTGCGCCATAAATCAGGCGCAAAAGCTCGGTGCGCCCTGCCCCGATCAAGCCAGAAACACCAAAAATTTCGCCCGTTCGGACCTCAAAAGAGACATCCAGCACTTTGTTCGAGCGGCACAGGCCCTTCACCTGCAACACAGGCGCCCCAAGCTGGCGGGGCCCCATATCCAGATGATCACCCAGCTCTCGCCCCACCATCAGGTTGACCAGTTGCTGGCTGTCGTAATTGGCCATCGGCTCGACACACACCAGGCAACCATCACGCAATACCGCAATGCGCTGCGCCACCCGTGCCAGCTCTTCAAGGCGATGCGAGATGTAGACGATGGCAACCCCGCGCGCTTGTAGTTGCGCGATCTGCACAAATAACAGCTCAACTTCACGTCCGGTGAGCATGGCCGTGGGTTCGTCGAGAATCAGCACATGGCAGTCGCCGATCAAATTGCGCGCAATTTCGACCATCTGCTGATGGCCAACGCCCAATTCTCCTACCAATGTATCGGGGTCTATCGCTTCAAGCCCAACGTGCGCCATTGCTTCAATCGCCGCCTGGCGCAGCTTTTTACGGCTGATCCACCCCCCACGGCTGGGCAGATTATCGAGAAACAGATTCTCAGCCACCGTCAGTGTCGGCAGCAGATTGAGTTCTTGCATGACCATGCGCACACCCAGGCGCTCAGCCTGCGCCCGGCTGCCTGGCGTATAAGGCTGGCCATTGAACTGCATCTGGCCGGTGGTAGGCGTTTCCAGGCCGCCGATGATTTTCGACAGCGTACTTTTGCCGGCACCATTTTCACCGGTCAACGCCAACACTTCGCCACGATTCAGGGTCAAATCGATGCCGCTCAACACAGGCTGCGAATAGGTTTTACCAATCCCACTGACTGAAAGGGCCACTCCGGCTACAGGAGTCGTCATAGAGCATCTCCGAACACCTGCTCAACCGAACAGGTGCTCCGGGCAGGAGGAAATTTAAGGTTGGGTGACCAGTTGAACCGGGGTATCAATCACACCCTCTTTGAGGTTTTCAACCGGCTCTTTCTTGATCAGCTTGAGCGCCGTTTCGATACCAAAAACAGCCTGCTGGGCAGCAGCCTGATCCGCAGTGGCAACGACACGACCATCCTTGAGCATCGGTTTGATGGCATCGATATTGTCATACCCCACCACCAACACCTTACCGGTCTTGCCCGCCGCCCGAATGGCCGAGACCGCACCGATCGCCATGCTGTCGTTACCGGCCAGCAGCGCTTTTATGTTCGGGTATTCACTGAGCATGGCAGCCGCTTTCTTGTTACCGCCATCAATCTCCCAATCCCCCGATTGCACCGAGACCACGTTCATCTGCGCCGCGTGCATGGCGTCCTTGAAGCCTGCCGTGCGCTGCTGGGCATTGGTGGTGGTCGACACCCCCTCAATAATTCCAACCTCGTCCCCCACGCTCAGTTTGGCCGCCAGAAACTCGCCCACCTTACGCGCGCCATCACGGTTGTTAGGCCCGACAAATGGCACGTCGAGGTGCTTGGCTTTCAACACTTGAGGGTCTAGCTGATTGTCGATATTGACCACCACGATGCCGGCTTTGCGAGCTTTATCAATGGTCGAGATCAGCGCCTTGGAGTCTGCTGGCGCAATAACCAGCCCGTCGACTTTGGCGATGATCATCTGATTGATGATGTCGACCTGACCCGCGGTATCGGTTTCGTTCTTGATCCCGTTGGAGATCAAGTCGAAATCAGCCGGATGCTGTTGTTGATAGGCCTTGGCGCCATCGGCCATGGTGACGAAGAACTCATTGGCCAGCGACTTCATCACGAGGCCGATCTTCGGTTTTTCAGGGGTATCTGCGTGGGCAACAGGAAGGGATAAAGAGGTCGCCGCCAACATGGCGACAGCGAGAAGACGTCCAGCAAAGGGCAGCTTCATGGGAGCACTCCGATCTTATGATTATTGTGAGCAACATCCTGTTTACGCGAAGTAGCAGGTCGACAGCTACAACCGACCTTGTGTGTTTTCAGACACTTAGAAAAAGCACAAGTAAAAGCAGCGCGCAAACGTTTGCTTGAACCTCACTATGGAAACCCGTTTCGTATTTGTCAACGTCAAAAAATGGCGTCATAAAACCGACGAACGGACGCATCTCCGAACAAAAAACCTGCCGGACATTCGGGAAACCGTCCAATAGAGGAAAGACAGAGGGTGAAATATTTACTTTTTTTGATATAAATCAATTAGTTGTAGAAATTTCTGAGAACCCTTCGCATTGGCACAAATCATGCGTCCTTAAGACCAGCGCGTGGCCAGTGGATGGCGCGCGCCGTGCTAGGTGTATGTGCATCAGCACTCTCATCATTAAGAGAGAACATAATGAAAACAGCTGTGTTGAAATCGATTGTTCCGGGCGCTTTGGCCCTTCTGCTAGCCCTGCCAACTGCTCAGGCGCAAGAAACCGCTACTAAGCCCAATGTGATCATCCTGGCCACGGGCGGCACCATCGCGGGTGCTGGCGCCAGTGCTGCTAACAGCGCGACCTACACCGCTGCCAAAGTGGGTATCGACCAACTGATCGCCGGTGTACCCGAGCTGAGCCAATTGGCCAACGTGCGTGGCGAGCAAGTGATGCAGATCGCGTCCGAAAGCATCACCAACGACAACCTGCTGCAACTGGGCCGCCGTGTTGCTGAGCTGGCTGACAGCAAAGACGTTGATGGCATCGTGATCACGCACGGCACCGACACCCTGGAAGAAACCGCTTACTTCCTCAACCTGGTCGAAAAAACCGACAAGCCTATTGTGGTTGTGGGTTCCATGCGTCCAGGCACCGCCATGTCCGCAGACGGCATGCTGAACCTGTACAACGCTGTGGCGGTCGCCGGCAGCAAAGAAGCGCGCGGCAAAGGCGTACTGGTCACCATGAACGACGAAATCCAGTCGGGCCGTGATGTCAGCAAAATGATGAACATCAAGACCGAAGCCTTCAAAAGCCCTTGGGGCCCGCTGGGTATGGTCGTTGAAGGAAAATCCTACTGGTTCCGCTTGCCTGCCAAGCGTCACACCCTGGATTCTGAATTCGACATCAAAAACATCAAGAGCCTGCCAAACGTAGGCATCGCCTACTCCTATGGCAACGTTGATGACACTGCCTACAAAGCACTGGCTCAATCGGGCGCTAAAGCCATCATCCACGTAGGCACTGGCAACGGTTCCGTTTCTTCGCGTGTGGTTCCGACCCTGCAAGCCCTGCGTAAAGATGGCGTGCAGATCATCCGTTCGTCTCACGTGAATAACGGCGGTTTCGTACTGCGTAACGCAGAACAGCCTGACGACAAAAATGATTGGGTGGTTGCACACGACCTCAACCCACAGAAAGCCCGCATCCTGGCGATGGTTGCACTGACCAAAACCCAAGACAGCAAAGAATTGCAGCGGATGTTCTGGGAGTACTAAGTCACGCGGAATCACTTCCCTGTGAGCATTAAAAAAGCCAACTGACAGTCTGCTGTCAGTTGGCTTTTTTGTGAGCCGTCGCTTCAGTGCGTTGCCACGGCGTCCATTTTCTGGCGCAAGCTCAGCGGACGCATGTCCGTCCACACCTCTTCGATATAAGCCAGGCACTCCGGCTTCAAGCCGCTTTTGCCCACTGCGCGCCAGCCGTTGGGAATGGCCTTGTAATCGGGCCAGATCGAATACTGGTCTTCGTGGTTCACCACCACCTGAAAGAGAATGTCGTCGCGGTCAAATACTGAACTCATGTGCGGGTCTCCGTCGCAGCAATCTGGCTGCGCGATCACGCGCAGCGGGGGTAATAAAACAAACGATCAAGGAGGGCCTGGAATTAGAGCCGGGCGATGGCGGCTGCCAGCGCATTGCCAAAAATGGCGGCAACCTGATCAATTTCAGCGCGGGTGATGATCAGTGGCGGCAAAAACCTCACCACACTGCCATGCCGACCGCCCAACTCAAGAATCAGCCCACGTTTGAGGCATTCGCGCTGTACCAAGGGCGCCAACCGGCCAAATGCAGGGGGATGGCCCTGCGCGTCGGCCTTACCTGTCGGGTCAACCAGCTCCACCCCCAGCATCAGCCCACGACCACGGATATCGCCCAACTGCGCAAAATCACGTTGCAGGATGTGCAGGTGTTCGCTCAATCGCTCACCCATCGCGGCCGCATGAGCGGCTACATCGTGTTCCTTGAGGTAACGCATCACGGCCGAGCCGGCCGCCATCGCCATTTGGTTGCCACGGAACGTACCCGCATGTGCGCCCGGCAACCAGGTATCGAGCCACTCGCGATACACCACCACCGCCAGTGGCAGGCTGCCACCAATCGCCTTGGACAGCACCACCACATCAGGAATGATCCCGGCATGCTCAAACGCAAACATTTTACCGGTACGGGCAAATCCGCTTTGGATTTCATCGACGATCAGCGCCACGCCGGCCTGCTCCGTGATACGACGTACACCCCGCAGCCAGTCCAGATCAGCCGGAATCACTCCGCCTTCACCCTGCACCACTTCTACGATCACGGCGGCAGGCAATTGCACACCGGCTTCCGGGTCACTGAACAGGTTTTCCAGATAGTGCAGGTTTGCTTTCACACCTTGCTCACCGCCCAAACCGAAGGGGCAGCGGTAATCGTAGGGATAGGGCATAAACTGCACACCGTTGCCGAGCAGTGCGGCCATCGGCTTTTTCGGCCCCAGGCTGCCCATCAGGCTCAACGCACCTTGGCTCATGCCGTGATAGCCGCCTTGAAACGACACTACCGTGTTACGCCCGGTGGCCGTACGCACCAACTTCAACGCCGCTTCGACTGCGTCGGTGCCGGTCGGTCCACAAAACTGGATTTTCGCTTCTGCGGCCAGCGCTTCTGGCAGCAAGCCGAACAAGTCCTGAACGAACTGGTCTTTGACCGGCGTCGTGAGGTCCAGCGTGTGCAGCGGCAGACCGTCATCCAGCACTTGGCGAATCGCGTCGATCACCACCGGATGGTTATGCCCCAGCGCCAGCGTGCCGGCACCCGCCAGACAATCGATAAAACGTCGGCCTTCAACGTCCTCGACGTACAGGCCCTTTGCGCGTTTCAACACCAGCGGGATACGCCGCGGATAGCTGCGCGCATTGGACTCTTGACGGCTCTGACGGGCCAACAAAGGGGATTCTTCAAATTCATACAGCGCTTCAGTTGGACTGACTCCAACCGGCTGATCGTCGATAAAACGGCTAGCGACTGACATTTCCGGGACCCTCAATACGCTGATGAGATTGACCAAAACCGCAGACCTGGCCAGTGACCTCCCTGTACGGAAGAACACCGCAGGCTTTCCTGCTTTGGAGACGCATCAGCGCGGTCACGATTTAGAGCTAAAGCAGATAATTCTCAGACGACGGGGCACCAAACGACCAAGGGGGCGGCGCCTTGCAGCGCCCCCCCCTTAAACAAACCGCAAAGCGCTCCGGCCCCTAGAGATCCGCTTTACAGGCCCGCAGTGCTATGCGCTGCTTGTTGCGCACAATTGATCGATAAGCCAATGCCAGCAACACAAACCAGCCTGGCACGACGTACAGCGCCTGGCGGGTGTCGTCTTCGAGCGCCAGCAACACCAGAATGAACGCAAAGAATGTCAGGCACACCCAGACCATGACTTTGCCCCCCGGCATCTTGTAGCGCGATGCCAGATGCAAATGGGCACGGTTTTTACGATAGGCCAGATACGACAACAGGATCATCGACCAGACAAACATGAACAAAGTCGCTGACACCGTGGTGATCAGGGTGAAGGCCTCCATCAGATTAGGGATCAGATAAATCACCAGTGCCCCCGCCAACAGGCAGATGCAGGAAAAAATCAAACCGTTTGAAGGCACCGCTCGACGCGACAGGTGTTTGAATTTACCGGGTGCGTCGCCTTCCAGCGCCAAGCCGTAAAGCATGCGACTGGTCGAGAACACGCCGCTGTTGGCCGAAGACGCCGCCGACGTCAGCACCACAAAATTAATGATTCCCGCTGCCGCCGGAAGGCCCGCCAGCATAAAGAGCTCAACAAAAGGGCTTTTATCGGCGACCACATCCCGCCACGGGGTCACGGCCAAAATGGCAATCAGCGCGAACACATAAAACATGATGATGCGCAGAGGGATGGAGTTAATCGCTCGGGGCAGATTGCGCTCCGGGTTCTTGGTTTCTGCGGCTGTGGTACCGGCCAGTTCAATGCCGACAAAGGCAAATACGGCGATCTGGAAGCCTGCAAAAAAGCCCATCACTCCATGTGGAAACATGCCGCCGTCATTCCATAGGTTCCCCAGGCTTGCCGTGTGGCCGACGGGGGACTGGTATGCCGTAACGACCATATACAGACCGGTGCAGACCAACGCGCAAATGGCAACGATCTTGATCATGGCAAACCAGAATTCCAGCTCGCCGAACATTTTCACGGTAATCAGGTTCAGCGACAGCAGTAACGCGACACACCCCAGCGCCGGCAACCACAGAGGTACGTTCGGAAACCAGAATTGTGTGTACCCGGAGATGGCAATCACATCAGCGATGCCGGTGACTATCCAGCAAAACCAGTAGGTCCAGCCCATGAAATAGCCAGCCATCGGTCCGAGCAAGTCGGCCGAAAAATCAATAAATGACTTGTAGTTGAGGTTGGATAAGAGCAATTCGCCCATCGCACGCATGACGAAAAACAGCATGAAACCAATGATCATGTAGACAAAAATGATCGAGGGCCCTGCCAGGCTAATGGTCTTGCCAGAGCCCATAAACAGACCGGTACCAATGGCTCCGCCAATGGCAATCAGTTGAATGTGGCGGTTGGACAAACTGCGCTGCAATGCTGGGGGTTCCCCAGCTGGACGGTGATCAAACGCTGAATCCTTCAATGTTCTATTACCTTACAAGTGGATTATTTTTATAGGCGGGACCCACGTGGCCCCCTTATAAATCGAGAGCCACTGTAAAGAGGTAACGGGTGCGAAACACTGAGCTATATCAGTGCTTGCTCGACTGCCTGTTTGCCGGTTCGATACAAACAGGCACCCAAAACCTGCCCTATTGCAACGGCATCCTGAGTTCAACCCGCAGCCCGTCGGGCTGACTGTCAAACTGCAACTCACCCCCACAACGCTCAACAATTGCCTGCACAATCGCCAGTCCCAACCCACAACCATTGCTGTTGTCATTGCGCCAGAAGCGCTGGGTCATGTGTTGCAAGGTTTGAGGCGAGATACCTGGCCCATGATCGCGCACCACAAAATAGATGAACTGACCTTCGGCACGCAATTTCAATTCGACCCGGGTCTCTTCCGGCGTATGGCGCAAGGCGTTGTCCAGCAGATTTCGCAATGCGGCAATGGCCAGAACCGATGGCACCTTCAGTGCTGTGGCGGGCAAATCTGCGGGCACTTGCACAATGATTCGATCCGCCGCACCACTCGCCGCATCGTGGATCGCCAGACGCGCCACTTGCTCGGCCGAACACTGCACACCGTCATCGAAGGACAAGCTGCCCTCCACCCGCGCCAATAGCAACAACTGCTCAAGGGTACGGTGCAAACGGTCAGCACCCGCCTCGGCATGCGCCAGCGACTGCTCACGGGCCTCGCCATCCGTCATGCGCGCCACCTGTAAGTGGGTCTTGATTGCCGTCAGCGGGCTGCGCAATTCGTGGGCAGCGTCACCCGTCAGGCGCCGTTCACGCTCAATCGCTTTGGCAATACGCGCCAGTAACTGGTTCTGTGAGTCGAGCAAAGGTTGCAGTTCGCTGGGCAATGGACTGATTTGCAACGGTTGCAACGAATCAGCATCCCGGCGCATCAACGCATCGCGCATCCGTTTGAGTGGCGCCAGCCCCTGGCCAATCCCTAGCCATAACAACAGCAAACACACCATCAGCGCCATGCCCACCGGCACAGAGGCCGCCAATAACACGGAGAGATTCAGCGCCTCGCGCTCCACTTGCCGGTCTGCGGTGGTGATGCGCAAGTCACCGCGTACCAGGGTAAACGTGCGCCAGGCAGCGCCATCGATGATCTGATCGCGAAACCCGGTGGACTCGGACTGCATGGGTTGATCGGGATTGTTATGGCTGCGGGCCAGAACTTCTCCACGTAGCGAACTGACCTGGCAGGCCATGCCGCCGGGTATGGTCAACTGCTCGGCACTGAAATGCGTGCCCTCACCCTTTACCGGCAGTTGCGGCAATTGCTCCAGCAAGCCCGCCACCATCCGTGCAGACGCCACCAGACGCTGATCGAGGGAAAACATCATTTGTTGACGCAGATCGCTGAGCATCCAGGCCGCCGCCAACACCCATATCAGGATGAAGGCTGAACCAATGGTCAGGCTCAAGCGCAGGCGCAGGCTCATCATGCGTCAGGCTCGGCGCCATCCGCTGGCCCCAGGCGATACCCCAGGCCGCGCACGGTTTCGACGATGCCATTGCCCAGTTTGCGCCGCAGATGATGAATATGAACGTTCAAGGCGTTGCTCTCCAGTTCATCGCTGAATCCGTAAATGCTGTCTTTGAGTTGCTCAGTCGACAACACCCGCCCGCGGTTATGCAGCAAAGCTTGCAGCAGGGCCTGCTCGCGACGGGATAGATCCACCGGTTTGCCGCCCAGCAACGTTTCGCGGCTGCTCGGGTCGTAACTCAAGCGACCGTGCTCGATCAGGTTGACACTGCGCCCCGCCACGCGGCGCAGCAAGGTGTGCAAACGGGCCGCCAGCTCGCGCAGGTCGAACGGTTTGAGCAAGTAATCGTCCGCGCCGGCTTGCAGGCCATCGACCCGATCCGTCACCGAGTCACGCGCAGTGAGCACCAGCACGGGCAACTCCAACCCCTGCTGGCGCAACTGTTGCAATAACTTAAGACCGTCTTCGTCGGGCAACCCGAGGTCAAGCACCATCACGTCAAACTCAGCCGCCTTGAGCATGGCCCGGGCGGCACCCGCAGTGGCGACATGCTCCACCGTCATACCCTGAGCCTTAAGCCCCGCCACAATGCCGCTGGCAATCAGCTCGTCGTCTTCGCAAACCAATACGTGCATGCAGATACCCGCGTAAATAGGCCGATTAAAGGGCGGTGGGATTAAGGCCCGATTATGCCGTTTTTAACACTCGGTTAATCAAGTGCCTCCAAGGTGGCGGCTAATTGAAAATACCAAGGTCTGGCGCATGTCTCGTTTGATTGTGTTTTTTTTCCTGCTGCTGACGGGTTTTAGTCAGGCCTACGCCAGCGACAACCCCTTTGAGCAAAAGGCCGACTTCCTACCGGCTGAACAGGCGTTCGTCTTCAGCGCCGAGCCGCTGCCTTCAGGTGAAACGCGTCTGCAATGGAAAATCACCGATAAGTATTACCTGTACAAGAAGCGTCTGAAGTTCGAGGGCCTGGATGCCGCGCACACGCCACCACTCCCTGAGGGGTTGGCGCACAGTGACGAGTTTTTCGGCGCGACTGAGGTTTATCGAGACCGCCTTGAGCTGCTCATTCCCGCCAATGCCAGCGGCCAGATCAAGGTCAGTTGGCAAGGGTGCGCCGACGCCGGATTGTGTTACTCACCGCAAAGCCAACAGGTTGATCTGGGGGGCGCTCAATCCGCGACTGCGCCCGAACAGGCGCAAGACCAGTCGTTAGCCGCCACTTTGCAGCAGGGTTCACTGGTCTGGAGCTTGCTACTGTTCTTCGGGCTGGGCCTGTTGCTTGCTTTCACCCCTTGTTCGCTACCGATGCTGCCTATTTTGGCAGGCCTGGTGGTGGGTAGCGGCGCCAGCCCCGGTCGCGGCTTTGCGGTGGCGGGCAGTTATGTCGTCAGCATGGCGCTGGTGTACGCAGGTTTGGGAGTACTGGCGGCCTTGCTCGGCGCCAATTTGCAGGCGCTGCTGCAACAGCCGTGGCTGCTCGGCAGTTTTGCCGCGTTATTTGTGGTTCTGGCACTGCCGATGTTTGGTTTCTTCGAACTGCAATTGCCCACCGCGCTGCGTGATCGCCTCGAAACAGCCGGGCGCGGGCGCAAAGGCGGCAGCCTGATTGGCGCGGGCATTCTCGGCGCTTTGTCGGGCTTGCTGGTCGGCCCGTGCATGACCGCACCGCTGGCGGGCGCCTTGCTCTATATCGCGCAAAGCGGCAATGCCGTGGAGGGCGGTTTGGTGCTGTTTACAATGGGTATCGGGATCGGCATGCCGTTGTTGCTTCTGGTCACTGTGGGCAGCCGTTTCCTGCCTAAACCCGGTGCCTGGATGAACCTGATGAAAGGCCTGTTTGGCTTCCTGTTCTTGGGCACCGCCCTGCTGTTGGTGCGCCCGGTGCTGGATGAATCGTTGTGGGTCGGCTTATGGGGCGTCCTGCTGCTGATTTTTGCCAGCAGCCTGTGGCAACAAGGCCAGCCGTTCTTGCGGGCCAAAACCCTGTTCAGCCCATTGAGCCTGGTGGCAGGCATATGGGGCGCACTGATGTTGCTTGGTGCCGCCGGGGGCAGCACCGATACCTGGCAACCGCTTGCGGTGTACACCGCCAAAACCGTGGCGGGCAGCAGTGCCAACACGGGCCACGACGCGTTCATCACGGTCAAGGACATCCCCACCCTTGAGCGAGAACTGGCCAGCGCCAAAGCGCAGGGCCAGTGGGTGATGCTCGACTACTACGCTGACTGGTGCGTGTCCTGCAAGGTGATGGAGAAAAAAGTCTTCGGCCAAGCGCAGGTGATGAACGCCCTGCAAGGCGTGCGCTTGTTGCGTCTGGACGTGACCGCCGATACTGTCGCCAGCCGCGACCTGCTCAGCCGCTATCAAGTACCCGGCCCGCCCAGCTTTATCTGGATAGGCCCCAACGGAGTTGAGCGTCGCGCGCAACGCATTACCGGCGAAGTCAACGCCGAGACTTTTTTGAATAACTGGAACGCCACCCGGGAACTCCTCTAAATGCTGACCCTGACCATCGGTTCGTTTGCACTGGCAATCAACCATTTGCTGCTGATACTGGCCCTCGCCCTGGCGACGCTGGTGGGCTGGCGCGTGGCTAAACGCGGTGGCGAAAACCCTGAGTCAGTGTTGTTCAGCTTGTTCCTGCTGGGTTTGCTGGCAGCACGTATAGGGTTCGTCATTGGCTACTGGCGCTACTTCGAAAACGATCCCCTACAAATGCTCGACCTGCGCGACGGCGGCTTTTTGATGTGGCCGGGATTGCTGGCCGTCGTGGTCGGGGCCGTGGTCTGGAGCTGGCGTCGCACCGGCCTCAGACGCCCGCTCGGCTGGGGGTTGGGCAGTGGCCTGGCGTTCTGGCTGCTCGCCAGTCTGGCCTCGAATCTCTACGACAAAGGCACCCAATTACCCGACATGGCGCTGCGTAATGCCAACGGCGAGTCGGTGCAACTGAGCAGCTATAAAGGCGGCCCGTTAGTGATCAACCTCTGGGCTACCTGGTGCCCGCCTTGCAGACGCGAAATGCCCGTGTTGCAAAACGCGCAGCACCAACACGAAGACGTGACCTTCTTGTTCGTCAATCAGGGCGAGAGCATGCAAAGCGTCAGCACCTTCCTTGAAACCCAAGGTCTGAACCTGAGTAACGTGCTGTTCGACAGTGGCGGCCAACTGGGGCAGAAAGTAGGCTCGATGGCCTTGCCGACCACCCTGTTCTACAACGCTGAAGGACGCTTGCTGGCCAGCCACTTGGGCGAGTTGTCGCAAGCCAGCCTGGCCCGGGCGCTCGAAAATTTTGACCCGAACACCTCAAAGTCAGCCCTCCAGGGCAACCCTGCAAGGACTACCCAATGCCTAACCGCACACTGCTAAACCTGAGCATGACCACACTGCTCGGCGCTGCCCTGCTGCAATCGCCATGGCTACACGCCGAAGAATTGCCCCCGGCGATCAAAAAAATCGAGGCCAAGGGCGCCAAAATCGTTGGCAGCTTTGACGCGCCCAGCGGTTTGCGCGGCTATGCAGCGCAATACCAGAATCGCGGCATGGCGCTGTACCTGACCAAAGACGGCAACGTGCTGGTGGGTAATTTGTATGATGCCCAAGGCAAAGACCTGAGCCTGGCACCGCTGCAAAAGTGGGTGTACGAACCGATGGCCAAGGAAGTCTGGGCCAACATGGAAAAGAGCAATTGGATCGCAGACGGCAAAAAAGATGCGCCGCGCATTGTTTACCTGTTCAGCGACCCGAACTGCCCGTACTGCAACATGTTCTGGGAGCAAGCCCGTCCGTGGGTAGACTCTGGCAAGGTGCAATTGCGCCACATCATGGTCGGCATCATCCGTGAAGACAGCCCCGGTAAATCGGCCGCGCTGATGGCAGCCAAAGACCCGATGCAAGCCCTGCATGACCACGAAAAAGCCGGCAAAGCCAGCACCCTTAAAGCACTGGGCAGCATCCCGGTCGACGTACAGGCCAAGCTCGATGCCAACATGCAACTGATGACCGAGCTGGACGTAGCGGCCACCCCGGCGATTTTCTATCTCGACGAGCAAGGCAACCTGCAACAGCAGCAAGGCGCGCCGTCGCCAGACAAACTGCTGAAGATTCTCGGTCCCAAATAACGCCACAAAAGGCCCGCGCTTGATGCAAGCACGGGCCTTTGCGCTGACTACAGCCCTTCCAGTTCCGCCATCAAATCGCTGAGACGGTCTACTTTCTCCTCGTTGATTTCACTGCTTTGCAGCCCTTCGATGTACTGCGCCAGTTCCTCCACGCAACTGCATTCGAACATGGCGCGTAACGGCACGTTGCGTTGCAGCACCTTCTGCACCCGCGAAGCAATTTGCGTGGCCAACAACGAATGGCCACCCAACTCGAAGAAGTTGTCGCTCACCCCTACCCGCTCCACCGTCAGCACCTCGGCCCAGATATCGGCCAGGGTCTGTTCCAGCTCGGTGCGTGGCGCCACATAGCCTTCGCGTTGCAACTGGCCGATCTCGATCACAGGCAATGCCTTGCGGTCCAGTTTGCCGTTGGCATTGAGCGGCAAGTGTTCGAGCCATGCCCAATGCAGCGGCACCATGTACTCCGGCAGTTCGGCGCGCAAACAGCGCTTGAGCTGCTCCAGACGCTCGCGGTGGCTCAGCGTCGAAGGCGCCGCCACCAAATAACCCACCAGGTACTTGCCGTTTGGACCTTCTTGAACGCTGACCGCCGCATCGCGTACCTGCGGTTGCTCGTGCAGACGCGCCTCAATTTC
Organism: Pseudomonas weihenstephanensis; assembly: GCF_016812185.1. NCBI lineage: Bacteria > Pseudomonadati > Pseudomonadota > Gammaproteobacteria > Pseudomonadales > Pseudomonadaceae > Pseudomonas > Pseudomonas weihenstephanensis. The sequence goes on from NZ_JAAEBV010000001.1 coordinate 365,288, forward strand.
GCCCAGTTCAATGCGATAGCCGCGGATCTTCACTTGATGGTCGATGCGCCCCACGTACTCCAGCACCCCGTCCAGGCGTCGGCGTGCCAGATCGCCGGTGCGGTACAAGCGCTCGCCCGGCGCACCGAACGGGTTAGGCACAAACACCGTCGCCGTGCGCAGCGGATCACTGACATAGCCGCGCCCGACCCCGGTCCCGGCTACACACAGCTCGCCGACGGCACCCAGCGCAACCAGTTGCAAGTCACCGTCGAGCAGGTACAAACGGTTGTTGTCGGTAGGTGTTCCGATGGGCAAATAACTGCCTTGGGTTGAAGCCTGATCGACACGGAAGAATGCCACATCATCAGAGCATTCCGCCGGGCCGTAGGCATTCACCAATCCAACGTGCGGGTAACGCAATAGCCATTGCTGAGCCAGTTCGGGCGGCATCGCTTCGCCCGTCGGCAGCATCCAGCGCAACCCGTCGAGCACAATGCGCTCTTGCGCCAACATCCCCTGAATCAGCGACGGCACGCTTTCCAGCACCGTGATGCCCTGCGCATTGACCTGCGCCAACAAGGCCTGCGGGTCATGGGCGATGGTGTTCGGCACGATGTCGACGCGCGCACCAAACAGGGGTGCAGCCAGGAACTGCCAGACCGAAATATCAAAGCTTTGTGAAGCCGTTTGCGCGATGACGTCGTGTTCGGTCAACTGCAAATACGGCACTTTGCTCAACTGGTTGTTCAACATCCCGCGCTGTTCGACCATCACCCCTTTTGGCAACCCGGTCGAACCCGAGGTGTAAATCACGTACGCCAGATTGTCCGGCTGGCTGTAAACCTGCGGGTTATGGTCGGCCAGCGCGGCGGCTTGTACCTGCTCCCACACCAGTAAACGCGGACGAATCGGGCAACCCGCCTCGTCAAGCAGCGCCTCGGCCTGTTCGAGGCAGGCTTGGGTGCACACCAGCAACGGCGTGCGGCTCATATCAATAATGCGGCTCAAGCGTGAACTCGGCAGCGCCGGGTCCAGGGGCAAATAACCAGCCCCGGCTTTAAAGCTGCCGATGATCATGCCGAGCAGGTCCAGGCCGCGCTCGGCCAACAGCGCCACCGGCTGGTCCGGCCGCACCAAGGCGTTGATCAAGGCATGCCCCAGACGGTTACTGCGCGCATTCAACTCGCGGTATCGCCACTGCTGATCAAGGCAGCTGGCAACGATGCGTTCTGGATGGGCTGCCACTTGCGCTTCAAACAGCTGGGCATAGCTCTGATCCAGCGGGTATGGGCGCTGGCTCTGATTGCACCCCGCAAGCAGAAATTCGCGCTCGCGAACACCCAGCAAGGGCAACTGCGCCATATCGCCTTCCAGCCCGTCCATCAGCGCCAGCAACAGACGCTTGAATTCGGCCAGCAAACGCTCAACGCTGCTGCGTTCGAAGTAGCGCTGGTCATACGACAGGTGCAGGCCCAAGTCATCACCGGGATAGCACACGGCCGTCAGCGGGAAGTTGGTGTGGGTGCGCCCCGAGTCCGACGTCGCCTTAAGGCTGTGCGCCCGATCCATGACCGTCATGTCGACCGGCGCGTTCTCGAACACAAACAGGCTGTCGAACAGCGGCTGGCCTTTTGGCAGCTCGCTGCGCTCCTGAATCGTGACCAACGGCAGGTATTCGTACTCACGCAGCTCCATGTTGTGTTCGAGCAGGTTGCTCAGCCACTGACGCACTCCCAGCGCCTGGCCCTCAGCCGGCATTTGCACGCGCAGGGCCACGCTGTTGATGAACAGACCGACCGTGTGTTGCATCTGCGGCAATTCCACCGGGCGACCGGCCACGGTCACGCCAAACAGTACGTCGCGCTCACCGCTAAAGCGTTGCAGCACTAAGGCCCACGCGGCTTGAGCGAAGGTATTGATGGTCAATTGATGTTGCTGCGCCAGCTCACGCAAGCGCACACCGTCTTGTACCTCAAGCCGGGTGTAGCAGTCGCCCACCAGCATGCCGCCGCTGTCGCCCGCGTGTTCACGCAAGAACGGCCGGTCACTGGGGATGTAAGTGGTTTGCTCGAAACCTTGCAGGTTGCGCTGCCACCAGTCATTGGCCTGTTGCAGGTTGCGCTGCTGCAACCAGCCGATGTAATCGCGGTAGCGCGGCGGTGTGGCCAGTTGTGCAACACGGCCTTCACCCAACGCGCTGTAAATGTCGAAGAAGTCGCTCATCAGCAATGAACGGCACCAGGCGTCAATCAGGATGTGGTGGTTGCTCATCATGAACCAGTAACGCTCAGCCCCCAGACGGATCAGGCGCAGGTGGAATGGCGCTTTATTGAGTAAATCAAACCCGGCCTCACGCTCCTGCTTGAGCAGGGCTTGCAAGCGCGCTTCATGCCCCTCCTGCGGCTCGGCACTCCAATCCAGATAGTCAATTTCAGTGCTGCCGGGGCGATGAATGATTTGCAGCATGTCTTCGCCCACGTTCCAGCAGAACGAGGCGCGCAGCGCTTCATGCCGCCCGACCACTGCCTGCCAGGCTTGCGCGAACCGTTGCGGGTCAAGCGCGCTGTTGATGCGGTAACGGTCCTGCATGTAATACAACCCGGTACCCGGCTCCAGCAAGGTGTGCAGCAGCATTCCCTCTTGCATCGGGGTCATCGGGTACACGTCTTCAATCAGCTCGGCCGCCACCGGCAAGGCGTCCAGTTGTGCCTGACTAAGCCTGGCCAGCGGGAAGTCAGAAGGCGTCAGGCCGCCAGCGCCGTCACTCACGCAATGGGCTATCAGCGCGTGCAGTTCACTGACATAGGCTTGCGCCAACTGCTCGATGATCGCTGCGTCGTAACGCTGGGCGCTGAATGTCCAGCGCAGCAGTAGCTCGCCGCCATACACCTGACTGTCGATACTCAGTTCGTTGGGCAACGGCGCCAGTGGGTCATGGGCCGCGCCCACAGGTTCGTCCAACGGGTGGAACAGCGCGTCACTGGCAAAGCTCTGGTCGAACTGCCCCAGGTAGTTGAACGTCACCGCCGCTTGCGGCAACGCCACCAGCGCCTGACGCGTGGCGTTATCGGTCAGGTAACGCAGCACGCCATAGCCCAGCCCTTTATGCGGCACGTTGCTCAGTTGCTCTTTGATAGCCTTGATCGACGCGCCCTGTTCTTCGTCCGGCAACGGGGTCAAACGCACTGGATAGGCGCTGGTGAACCAGCCCACAGTACGGCTCAGGTCGATGTCATCAAACAGCGTTTCGCGGCCATGCCCTTCCAGTTGCACCAGCGCCGACGGCTGCCCGGTCCAACGACACAGCACCCGTGCCAGTGCGCTCAGCAGCAGGTCATTGACCTGCGTGCGGTAAGCACTGGGCGCCTGTTGCAAGAGTTGCCGGGTTCGCTCGGCGTCCAGGTGCACGCTGACCGTCTGCGCGTGCTGATTTTGCCCGCCACCCTGTGGCCTTTCGCAGGGCAGCTCGACCCGTGGCCCGTTCAATTGCTGGCGCCACAGGCTTAACTCTTCACGCAACGATTCGCTGCCGGCATAGGCTTGCAAGCGCTCTGCCCACGCCCGTGAAGCGCTGGTTTTTTCAGGCAACCGCACAGGCTGTTGCGCCGCCAATTGGCGGTACAGCGTTTGCAAATCTTCAAGCAGCACGCGCCATGACACGCCGTCCACCGCCACGTGATGGATAACCAGCAACAAGCGCTGCTGACCTTGCGGCCCATCGACCAACAACGCACGCAGCAGAGGACCGCTTTGCAGGTCAAGGCTGCGTTGGGCATCGGCGTACAGCGCCTCACATTGCTGCATGTCAGACGCGGATGCCTGCCACAAAAGTGCGTGATCGGCCTCGGTGCAATATTGCGCACGCCATTGCCCCGCTGTTTTCTGGAAACGCAGGCGCAACGCATCATGGTGCTCCAGCAGCGCACTGAGGGCCTGCTCCAGCGTATGAGGCTCAAGCGCCAGACTCGGCTCCAGCAGCAACGACTGGTTCCAATGCTCACGGTGTGGCATGTCGGTGTCGAAGAACCAATGCTGGATGGGTGTCAGTGCCGACTCACCACTGAGTCGTCCTTGCTCGGCGTGGTGATTCGCGGTGCGCGTCGCAACCGCCGCCAATGCCCGCACCGTTTGGTGCTGAAACAGGTCACGTGGGCTGAAATGAATGCCCAGTTGCCGCGCACGGCTGACCACTTGAATCGACAGAATGGAGTCGCCGCCCAGTTCAAAGAAGTTGTCGTTGAGACCGATCTGTTTGAGGTTCAACACATCGCACCACACACCGGCCAGGCTTTGCTCCAGCGGGTTGCTGGGGGCCACATACTGTTGACGGTTCAGCTGCGGGTCCGGGGTTGGCAAGGCGCGCCGATCGAGCTTGCCATTGGCCGTCAGCGGCATGCTGGCCAGCAGCATCAGGTGGGTCGGGACCATGTAGTCGGGCAACTGCACCTTGAGCTGCGCTTTGAGTTCATCCCGTAGCGCAGCCTGATCAACCTCGCTGTGTTGCGCAGCGTCGCACACCAGATACGCCGCCAGTTGTTTGCCGCCGGCCATGTCGAGCGCCAGCACCACCGCTTCACGCACGTCGTGGTGTTCCAGCAGTCGGTTTTCGATTTCCCCCAACTCAATACGGAAACCGCGGATTTTTACTTGATGGTCAACCCGGCCGACGTATTCAACCAAACCATCGGCGCGTTGGCGTACCACATCGCCGGTGCGGTACAGCCGCCCGCCATTATCGGAAAAAGGATCAGCGACAAACCGCTCGGCGGTCATGCCGGGCCGTTGATGGTAGCCCTGCGCCAATCCTGCACCGCCGACATACAACTCACCCGTGGCGCCTTGCGGCACCAGGGCCAACCCGGCGTCGAGGATATACGCCACCCGCGCGCCGATGACCTGGCCGATGGGCACACTGCTCGCGCCCTCTTCCAATTGTTGCGGCGCCAGGCTGGCCAACGGCATGACCACGGTTTCGGTGGGACCATAGGCATTGAAAAACACCTTTGGCGCGAACGCCGCGCGAATCCGTTGCAAGTGCTCGCCGGTCAGCGCCTCGCCGCCGGTGATGCACATGCGCACCGGCAAGGTGTGCTGCTGCGTCGCCAGCCACTGTGCCAACTGGCTGCCGTAGCTGGGGGTGAAGCCCAGAATATTGACCTGTTGCTCGCGGATCAGTTGGCAGATCTGCTGCGCATCCCACTGCCCCTGCGCGCGCAATACCACCCGCGCACCACACAGCAAGGGCACCAGCAAACGCTCCGTCGCCGCATCAAAATTGATTGAGTAGAAGTGCAGCTCACAGTCGTCAGGGCGCATGCCGAAGCGCTCGATCACCGCACGACAGTGCATGGCAATTTCGCCGTGGGACACCACCACGCCTTTGGGCTGCCCTGTGGAGCCAGAGGTGTAAATCAGGTACGCCTGATGCCCCGCCAGGCTGATAAACGGCAGCTCAGCAGACGGGTAATTGTCCAGTTCCTGCGCGAGGTCTTCCATGCACCCGGGCGCGACGTGCTGCGGCAACTCGCCCAAGGCGTCAAACAACGCACGGTGACTCAACAGCAGGCCAATGCCGCTGTCTTCAATCATGTAGTGCAGACGTTCCAGCGGATATTCCGGGTCCAGCGGTACGTAGGCGCCCCCCGCCTTGAGGATCGCCAGCAAGCCGATCACCATCTCCAGAGATCGCTCAAGGGCCAAGCCCACACGCACCTGCGGTCCGACACCGCGCTGGCGCAGCCACCCCGCCAACCGGTTAGCACGGCTGTCCAGTTCGGCGTAGCTCAGGTGCTGGCCGGCGAAGGTCAACGCGATGGCGTCGGGGCGAAGCCGTGCTTGTTCAGCAAACAGGCTATGAATGCACAGGTCCAGCGCATGTTCGGCCACCGGCGCGGCCATGCATTGCACCAGTTGCTGTTGCTCTGGGGCCAGCATCAGCGGCAACTCGCTCAGGCGCTGTTGCGGATCGCCCAGCAGCGCCTCAAGCAGGTTGAGCCAGTGCGCGGCCATTTTGGCGATGCGCGGTTCGTCAAACAGATCGGTGCTGTACGTCAGGCAGCAACCCAGACGATGGTCAAGGTCAGTGACTTCCAGGTTGAGGTCAAACTTGGTGGCACGCGCATCGTTGGCCAGGTACTCGACGCTCATCCCTGCCAATTCTCGGCGTTGCTGGAACGCCCAGCGCTGCACGTTGCACATGACCTGGAACAGCGGGTTATAGGCCGCGCTGCGCGGTGGCTGCAACGCTTCGACCACATGATCGAAGGGCAAGTCCTGATGCGACTGACCTTCAATCACGGTCTGACGCACTTGTTCTATCAGTTCGCCCACACTCATCTGCGCATCGAGTTGGCAACGCAGCACTTGGGTGTTGAGGAAAGCGCCGATCAGCCCTTCGCTTTCAGGGCGGATGCGGTTGGCAACAGGTGCGCCGATGCGCAGATCTCTCTGGCCACTGTAGCGATAGAGCAACACCGCCAGCGCGGCGGTCATGGTCATGAACAGCGTCAGGCCATGCTCGGCATTGAAAGCCCGCACCCGCGCCGCCAATTCGTCGCTCAGGTCGAAGCGGTACAACTCACCCTGATAGCTTTGCACCGGGGGCCGCGCACGGTCGCTCGGCAGCTCCAGCAGCGGGTGTTCGCTGCCCAGTTTGGCGGTCCAGTAATCGAGCTGGCGTTGACGCTCGCCCGACTCCAGCCACTGGCGTTGCCACACGCTGTAATCCAGGTATTGCACGGCCAGCGGGGCCAGCGGTGACAGGCGGTCATCGAGGAAGGCTTCGTAGAGCACGCCCAATTCACGGGCGAAAATGTCCATCGCCCAGCCTTCCGTCACAATGTGGTGCAAGGTCAGCACAAAGTAGTGTTCGCGCTCACCCGCCTTGACCATGCACGCACGCAGCAGCGGCCCCACTTCCAGGTCGAACGGTCGATGCGCTTCACTGTCAGCCAGCGCTTGCAAACGCTGCTGACGCGTCGGTTCATCCAACTGGCTGAGGTCGAGCCAGGCCATGTTTACGCCGGTTTCGTGGTGCACGCGTTGGCACGCCACGCCGTCGATGCTCGGGAAGGTGGTGCGCAAGGTTTCGTGACGCAAGATCAACGCTTGCAACGCGGCCTCAAAACGCCCGACATCCAGCACGCCCTTTAGCCGCGCCATGCCCCCCACGTTGTACGCCGGGCTGTCGGGTTCCATCTGCCACAAGAACCACATGCGCTGTTGCGAGTACGACAAGGGCACCGGCTGACGACGGTCGACTTTTTCAATCGGCCGTTGCGTATTACGCGTGCCCGCCGCCTGAATCAGTGCCACCTGGTCGGCAAACGCTCCCAGTTCACTGGCTTCAAACAGCGTTCGCAGCGCCAGCTCCACATCACACGCCTGACGCACCCGCGAAACGATTTGCGTGGCCAGCAATGAATGCCCGCCCAATGCAAAAAAGTCATCGCGCAAACCGATGCGCGTTTGCCCCAGCACTTCACGCCAGATGCCCGCGATCTGTTGTTGCAGTTCTGTCTCAGGCTCGACATGTTCTCGCACCTGCCACAGCGGTTCAGGCAATGCGCGCCGATCCAGTTTGCCGCTCGGGCTGAGCGGCATGGCGTCCAGTTGCAGCAGTTGCGCGGGCACCATGTACTCCGGCAACACCTGTGCCAGCGCGGCCCTCACGTATTCGTTGTCAAAGGCGTCAGCCCCGTGCGCAGTGTAGTAACCGATCAGTTGCGGCCCCGCGACGGTTTCACGAATCAAGACTGCCGCTTGCGCCACACCCGGTAGTGCCAGCAAACACGCTTCGATCTCTTGCGGTTCGACACGAAAGCCGCGCAATTTGACCTGCTGGTCGAGTCGCCCGAGGTACTCCAGCACACCGTCGGCGCCCCAGCGCACCTGATCGCCCGTGCGGTACAAGCGCGCGCCAGGCTCACCCAGCGGGTCGGCGATAAAGCGCTCGGCAGTCAGCCCCGGCCGTTGCAGGTAGCCACGCGCCAATCCGATACCGCCGATGCACAACTCACCCGGCACCCCGGCCGGCAGCGGGTTCAGCTCACTGTCGAGAACACGGCACAGCACGTTGCCCAGCGGTCGTCCAATGGGCGAGCGCTCGCCGTCTTCGGGACCGCAGTGCCAATGGGTCACGTTGATGGCGGTTTCGGTGGGGCCGTAGCGGTTATGCAATTGCACCTGTGGCCATTGCGCCAGCACCCGATTGCGCAATTCGGCCGGCAGCGCTTCGCCCCCCGAGAACAGGCGACGCAGGCTGTGGCACTGCGCCGCCTGAGGTTCATCCACAAACAGACGCAACAACGGCGGCACAAAGTGCAAGGTGGTCACGCCAAACTGCTGCACCAACTGCGCGATACGCTGCGGGTCGCGGTGCTCGCCGGGGGCGGCCAGTACCAATGGGCACCCGGTGATCAGCGGCCAGAAGCACTCCCACACCGACACGTCAAAACTGATCGGCGCTTTTTGCATCAGCACATCGTCGGCGTGTAGCCCGTAAGTGGCCTGCATCCATTGCAAACGCTCACTCAGCGCGGCATGGGTGTTGCCTACGCCTTTGGGTTGCCCGGTGGAGCCAGAGGTGTAAATCACGTACGCGAGGTTGTCGCCGTGCAGGTGCAAGCCCGGCGCGTGGCTCGGCCAGTTGTCGAGCTTGAGCAAGTCCATCGCAATGACGCTGACGGCTTCGACAGCAGGCAAGGCAGCGAGCAGTTGGCTTTGAGTCAGCAACAATTGGGCACCGCAATCCTCAAGCATGTAGGCCAGGCGGTCCTGCGGGTAATCGGGGTCCAACGGCACATAGGCGCCACCGGCCTTGAGAATCGCCAGCAGCCCGATCAACAGTTGTGGCGAACGCTGGGCGGCAATCGCGACGCGTACATCCGGGCCGACGCCTTTATCGCGCAGGTAGTTGGCCAACCGGTTGGCCTGAGCATGCAGGCTGGCAACGTCAAGGCTGCCACCGTCCCACAGCAACGCTACAGCGCCAGGCGTTTGCAGGGCCTGTTGTTCCAATAATTGCGGCAACCACTGCGCTGCTGGCGCGCAAGGTGCCTCGCCCCAGCCTTGCTGCACAGCGCACTGCTGAGCCGAGAGCATGTGCAAATCACCGAGTGGCTGATCCGCGCGCGCACTCACCTGGCCCAACAGGCTGACAAACTGCTCGGCCAGACGGGCAATCGTGCTGGCATCGAACAGTTCATCGGCGTAATCGAATGACAGTTTCAGGCGCCCCTGGCGGTCTTCTTCACTGTGCAACTGCAAGTCGAACTTGGCTTCGCGGCTGTGCCACTCCAACTCTTCGGCGAGCAAACCCGGCAACCGGCGCAAGGCACTCAGGTCGCGCTGCTGGTGATTGAACATGACCTGAAACAAACCGTGCTCGCGAGCCTGCGGGCAGGCTTCGACCAATTGTTCGAACGGCAAATCCTGATGCGCTTGAGCCTCCAATGTGGCCTGACGGGTGTGTTGCACCAGCTCTGCAAACGTTAAACGCCCCTCCACATGACCGCGCAGCACCAAGGTGTTGATGAAGAAGCCGATCAGGCCGTGGGTTTCCTGACGTGGCCGGTTGGCGCTGGGCACGCCAATGCGAATGTCGTTCTGGCCGCTGTAGCGATAGAGCAGGGTTTGAAAAGTCGCCAATAGCCATATGAACGGCGTGGCATTGTGCGCGTGCGCCGCCGTGCGTACCGCCCCACTCAGGGCGGCGTCCAGCGTTAAGCTGTGGCGGGCAGCGCTGGCGCGCTGGAGGGCTGAACGCGGGTGGTCGGCCGCCAGCCGCAACACCGGATGCTCATCGCCCAACTGGCGGTGCCAGTAATCGAGCTGGCGTGCCGCTTCACCTTGCGCCAGCCATTGGCGCTGCCAACTGCCATAGTCAGCGTATTGCAGTGCCAGCGGCGTCAGTTCCAGCGGCTGGCCAAGACAGGCAGCCGCGTACAACCGTGAGAACTCTTCTATCAACAGGTTGAGCGACCAGCCATCGGCAATGATGTGGTGCAAGGTCAAGAGCAACTGGTGCTCTTCGTCATCGAGCTTGACCAGCGTGACCCAGAACAACGGACCGTTTTGCAGATCGAACCGGGTGTGTGCTTGTTCTTCGCGTATCTGTTGTGCACGGGACTCGCGCTGATCAACTGCCAGGTCGCTGAGATCAATCCGTTGCAGGTCAAAATCGGCACGTTCATCGACCCGCTGCATGGCTTGCCCGTCATGCTCATAAAAGCGCGTGCGCAAGGCTTCATGGCGTTCAACCAACTGCGCAAAACTGCTGCACAACGCGGCTTCGTTGAGTTCACCGCGCAGGCGCAAGGCACCGGGAATCGTATAGGCGCTGCTGGTCGGGTCGAGCTGCCACATAAACCACAAGCGGTTTTGCGCCAGCGATTGAGGCAGGCCGTTCTGGCGCGGCAACGCCGCGATGGCGCCCTGGGCCACGCCGCCATCCTGCTGCAATGCGCCGATTTGTGCGGCGAAAGCGCCCAGCGTCGGCGCTTCAAACAACAGGCGCAGGCTCAGCTCCAGCTTGAGTTCTTCGCGCAGGCGGGCAATCACTTGGGTGGCGAGAATCGAGTTACCGCCCAACAGGAAGAAATGATCATCGCCAGCGACTTGCTCGACCTGCAAGTGCTCACACCAGACCCAGGCAATCAGCGCTTCAAGTTCGGACACACGCTGTGCGCCATCCTCTTTGAGCGCTGCATCGTCGCCCAACGGGAACTGCGCGTAACTGTCGAGACTGCCATCGGCCAGGCGATTGCGACAGGCTGAACGTTGCAGTTTGCCGCTGGAGGTTTTGGGCAACGCGCCGGGGTTGAGCAGCACGACCACGCTGGGCGCTTGCTGGCAGGCGTCGGCTACCGCTTGGCGAATGGCATTGATCAACGCGTCGGGGGGGAGAATTTTTTGCACGCTGCGGCTGATTTCTGCCGCAATGCCAATCCCCTCCTCGCCTTTGACATTCACCGCAAACGCCGCCACCCGACCTTTGCGCACCACTTCGACTTCGCGCTCGATGGTTTTTTCGATGTCTTGCGGGTACAGATTTTGCCCGCGCACGATCAGCAGGTCTTTCAAGCGACCGGTGATAAACAACTCGCCGTCGTGCATAAACCCCAGATCGCCGGTGCGCAGCCAGGTCGCCCCCTGAAACTCGACAAAGGTGTTGGCACTGGCCTGGGGGTTGCGCCAGTAACCGTGGGCAATACTCGGGCCGCTGGCCCACACTTCACCGACGCGATTCTCAGCCAGCACGTGGAGCTGACCCGGTTCGACGATCAATACCGCGTGTTCAGGCTGGCTGGTGCCACAGCTCATCACCGGGCTACCGTCGCCCGGCACAATGCGGTTATCGGCCAGCGCCAATTCGTCCAGGCACAAGGCCGGGATGCCCTGACCGCGTTGGCCACCGGCCACAAACAGCGTGGCCTCAGCCAAACCATAGGAGGCGAAATAACTGGCGGGGGTAAAACCGCAGGAGGCGAACTTCTCGGCGAAGCGCTCAAGGCTGTCCTGGCGGATCGGTTCAGAACCCGAGTACGCCACGCGCCAGCGGCTCAGGTCCAAGCCTGCCAGCGCCGTGTCACTGACTCGCTCGCTGCACAATCGATACGCAAAGTCCGGGCCGCCGCTGATAGTGCCGCCGTACTCGCTGATCGCTTCAAGCCAGCGCAAAGGGCGGGTCAAAAAGTACGCCGGGGACATCAATATGCACGGCACACCGCTGAAAATCGGCTGCAACAAACCGCCAATCAAGCCCATGTCGTGGTACAGCGGCAACCAGCTGACAATGACGTCGTCCGGGTTCAGGTCGATGCCAAAACCACGGCGAATCAATACTTCATTGGCCACCAGATTGCCGTGGGTGACTTGCACCCCTTTGGGCAAGGCGGTGGAACCCGAGGTGTACTGCAAGAACGCAATGTCGTCAGCCTGCAAGGCGACCGGTTGCCAGCCCTGAGCAATGCCCGGTTCAAGCTCATCGACACACAACAGCTGTGGCGCGCCTTCGCCTGAGAGTTCATCCATGTGCAGCAAAGGCGCGCGCAAACCGCTGCTGGTCAACAGCAGGCGCGGCTCGGCATCGGTCAGAATCGACAGCAAACGCTCTTGATGATGACGTCGCGCTGACTCAGGCGGATAAGCCGGTACAGCAATGACACCCGCGTACAGGCAGCCGAAAAACGCAGCCACATAATCCGGGCCACTGGGAAACAACAACACCGCGCGATCACCCACCCGGGCATTGGCCTGCAATGCTGCGGCAATGGTGCGCGCGCGAAGATCCAGATCGCCATAGCTCAGCACCTGGCCTGCCTGCGGGTCGTCGGCCAGAAAGCGTAACGCCAGTTGATCCGGGGTGTGGGCTGCACGTTGTTGCAGGGCTTGGGCCAATGTGCCGGGAAGTTCGAACGCGTCCATCATGGGGTTTCCTGCCTGGGGTCGGCTTGAAAGAAATTCGGTCTGCTAGAAGTACGAGGCGCCGGGGCTGCGCTTTACACGCTCGCCCCGGCCAACTGCCGGGCCTGGTGATTGCGCCAGCGGGCCAGATGCTCTTCGAGATAACGGCGCACGCAGCGCAGCAAGGGCTGCTCTTGCTCGACCAGAAAGAAGTGGTGCCCCTCAAACATGTCGAGGGAAAAGACGCTGCTGGTGTCGGCCTGCCAATCGAGCAATTGTTCGGCACGTACGCTGTCCTGCTTGCCGCCGAAGACGTGGATCGGCAGCGCCAGGGCGGGTCGTTGACCGTGGACGAAACTGCCGCACAACAGAAAGTCCGCACGCATGATGGGCAGCATCAATTGCATCAATTCGCCATTGCCCAGCACCGCTTCGTCAGTGCCTTTCAACTCACGTAAACGGGCGATCAGTTGCGCATCGGTTTTAGCCACGGTGTATTCGCTCACATCGCGCCGGGCAGGCCCCGCCGTCGCTGACGCAAACAGCGCCAGCGGTTCAGGCACGCCGCGTGTGCGCAAGGCATGCACCAGCTCAAAGGCCAGCAACCCGCCCAGGCTATGGCCGAACAACGCATAAGGCCGGTCCAGTTCCAGGCTGATTTCATCCGCCAACTGGCTGGCCAAACGCTGGATATCGCATTGCAGCGGTTCGTCCATGCGCATGCCGCGCCCTGGCAGCTCCAGCGGACGCACGTGCAGCCATGCAGGTAATGAGCGGCGCCAGCGGCTGTACGACATGGCACTGGCGCCCGAATGCGGCAAGCAAAACAAGCGCAGTTTGATCTCGTCGCTCATATCAAACAGCCACTGCGGTATGAGGCGCCAATGCTCGGGCGGTGCGCGCTGTCACCCGGCTGAAACACACCCTGTTCACGATCAAAAAACATCTCGCCCTCCTGTCCGAGCCATTACGCGGCCAGCATTGATGCCCGACCTTTGTCCATTGAGAACGGTTGGCCACGGCAAATAATTAGTCTGGCGCCAGACAGCGGTTTTGAGCGGATGCGGCGTGATGTGAGGTGTTTCTCAAAGTTTTGTAATTGCGATCATTAATTCTCTTTCTCAATTGACAATCATTATCATTCAACCTAATTTGTTGCCAGCTGTGTAGGCGGCGCCTTGTGTACCCGCCCACACTTTTTCAATTGCAGCAGGTGATTTCCATGACGGAACAAGTGTTCACAAGCAAGTGCGATTCACCCTTACTTCAAGCCTTTGTTGAAAACAGGCTCATTCTGGTCAAGATCGCCGCGCGCATTACCGGTTGTCGTTCCAGGGCTGAAGATGTGGTGCAAGACGCCTTCTTCCGTTTGCAGTCAGCGCCGCAAATCACCTCTTCCTTCAAGGCGCAGTTGAGTTACCTGTTTCAGATCGTGCGCAATCTGGCGATCGATCATTACCGCAAGCAGGCGCTGGAGCAGAAATACTCCGGTACAGAAGAGGAAGGCTTGAATGTGGTCATCCACGGCGCGTCGCCCGAAACCTCGCACATCAACTTCTCGACCCTGGAAAACATCGCCGAAGCGCTGACCGAGCTGCCTAGCCGCACGCGCTATGCGTTCGAGATGTACCGGTTGCACGGTGTGCAGCAAAAAGACATCGCCAAGGAGCTGGGCGTGTCCCCCACGCTGGTGAACTTCATGATCCGCGATGCACTGATTCACTGCCGCAAGGTCTCGGGCACCCCGCGCGATACCTTCGCACGCCGTTAAAGCCCGAGCCTTGCGCTCGATCCTGTAGCCGCGGTCGAGGCATGCGACTACAGGTCAGCACGGGTCAGAGCAATGAGCACCCGTCAAAGAACCGCTCGCGGCTTTGCATCATCAGCGCTGCGCGCTTGTGCGGGAAGTTGAACTCTTTTTCGCAGTGATACCCCTGGGCCTGCATGTAGCCGATCATTTTTGCGTTATCGGCACGCGGCTCTGCCACCACCCGCCGGGTGCGCGGGTCAGCCAAAAACAGGTAATGAGTGAGCGCCGACAGCCAACTGGCCACTTTGTGCGGCCCACGATGCGCCTGCTCCCCCACCAGCATATGAATGCCGCGATCAAAATCATCCACGTCGTAAAACGGCGCGATGCGGTCTTCCTTGGCCCAATACGCCTCAAAGTACGCAAATGGCTGATCGTCGAAACAACCGATCAAAGTCAGGGTATGCGGGTCAGCGGCCAGGGTTTCGAGAAACTGGCGATGACGCTCAAGCGTGCCGCCCTCCTCCCAGAAGTCCATGACTCGCGGGGTGTTTTGCCAGCGGCTGAAACGCTCAAGGTCCAACTCGATATTCAGCGTGCGCAGGGAGATCCATTGACCGAGCCGTGAATCAAACCGGCGATACACTTCACCCTGCGGTTTGGGCGCTCGCAGCGGGTGACGTTTGCCTGCGCTGATGACCATGTGCAATGGATACGCTGGCGCAACTGTTTCGCCCAGCCACGGCTGAGGCCGCTGCCAAAACAGGCTGCGCAAACAGGTGTATTGACCGGCGATGTCAGTGGCCAGAAGCAGACCGTCAAGCAGTGCTTCATGGGGTGGGTGGCTGAGGTGCCAGGTCAGTCGCTGGCAGTGCGGATCACTGGCCAACAACCAGTAACACCCCGCCCAGACGGCCTGGAGTGACGGCGCCGCACGGTGATCCGCCAGGTACACATTCAGCCCTTCGCCGCGCTCAAGTCGCAGGTCGATCAACGGCTCATGGCCGAGGGCAAGGGTCAGGCGGGTGTCTGTCACGTCGGCGCTCAAATCGCGCCAGCAGGGTTGATGCGCTAAAACAGAAGTCATGGTATGGGCTCACGATTATCGTCAACAGTCAGGCTGTTTGACGTTAGCCGCTCGCTGGAATTTAGGGCAGGGTTTGGGCCGATGCCGCGCGCACCGGCACCAGGGCAATTTTGAACGGCGCAAAAATAGCGTTCATTTGCCCGTTGTCCCGCAGTTTTTGCAGCAGGTCTGCAAATTGTGGCCCGCTGATCGGCGCCTGCGGGCGCAACAACGCGTAGTGATGGTAGATCTGGTCGATCCGCTGCGAGACCAGGATGTTGTGCTGGATCTGCGGATCGCGACTGAGCAGCTCAGCCAGGTTGGAGCGCGTGATCAAGGCGATGTCGACCCTGGCGCGCAATACCATCTGCAGATTGCTCTCATGGGAATAGGTGAGCACCGCGTTGAAGGTCTGCGTCAGGTATTTAGGTGAAGAGTCGAACCCTGCAAACGCGTAGTGATAACCGCTGAACAACGCCAACCGCTTGTTGCTCAAGTCGTCGAAGTAATGTTGCTGGCGTTGCGGCTGGCGCCTGGCGACAAACACCTCGGCATCTTCCAGCCCCATGTCGACAGCGCTGTAAGCAATGCCCTGCCAGCCCCAGGCCGGGTTTTCGAACATCACGACATCGACCCGCCCTTGCTCGAAATCGCGGAAGCGACGGGGAATGGAGCTGGGCACCAGTACAAAACGGTAGTCACTTTGCAGGCGGTTCAACGCCTCCAGCAATTGCGGCAGCAAGCCGGTGTCGGCGCCGCTTTCAGGGCGCACGGTGTAAGGGGGGAAATGAGCTGCGCCGACCCTGATTTCCTGAGCCGCCCACACAGGTGTCAGGCACATCATGCCAAGGGCCAGCAACACGCTATGAGCCATCCGGACTGGCAAACACTTCAAACCGTACACCTCTGGAAACGCCCTTGGCTGGAACTTATTGATCGCCACACGACCTGAGATCGGGCGTGCTGGCAATTTAAGCCTGTATAGCCTACCAAGGAAGCGCTTGACTGGCCCATACAAAATAGAACCTAGGCGGATGTCAACGCTTTAGCTACGCTCCATTGCTCAACGCGGATGCTGTTAAAGGAAGCTGCACATGCCTCACTGGCTGGTAATTGATCTGGAAGCCACAACCGACGATGGCGGCTGGCCTCTGGAGGAAATGGAGGTAATTGAAATCGGTGCCAGTGTTGTCACGCGGGCTGGCCGTGAGGTGGATCATTTCCAGCGTTTTATTCGCCCAGCACGCCGCCCTTTGCTCACGCCCTTCTGTCGCCAATTAACACGCATCACTCAAGCCAACATTGATGGCGCGGCACCGCTGCCCCTCGTCTGGGAGCAGTTTGAGCGCTGGCTTGGGCAACACGGGCCCAAGCTTGAGGCCTGGGCCAGCTGGGGCGATTATGACCGCCTGCAACTTGAGCAGGAGTGGCAGCAAAAACAGCTCAACAGTGTGCTGGCACACCTGCCGCACCTGAACCTCAAGCAGCAATTTGCTCATGCCCGTCAGTTGAAGCGACCGCTGGGCCTCAACAGTGCGTTGCAACTGGCGGGCATGCAATTTAACGGTCAGCAGCATCGGGCACTGGAAGATGCGCGAAATACCGCACGTTTATTGCCGCTGATTCTTGAAGATAAGCGCTTATAAAAGGGCGTGACGGGATAAAACGGCTTCTGCATACTGGCCAGCCATTTTTAGCCCTTCCCGAGGAATCGCCATGTTTAAAGTCAACGAATACTTCGACGGCACCGTCAAGTCGATTGCCTTCACGCAAGCTGAAGGCAAAGCCACCATTGGCGTCATGGCCCCGGGTGAATACGAGTTCGGTACGGCCGAGCGAGAAATCATGCACGTGGTCTCGGGCGAACTGAGCGTCAAACTGCCAGGCAGCGACACGTTTCAAACCTTTAAAACCGCCAGCCAATTCAACGTACCGGCCAACAGCAAGTTTCAGCTCAAGGTCGCGGTTGAAACCGCTTACCTGTGTGAATACCGCTGAGACACCCCCCCGGGTGTAGCTACCTCGCAAGGCGCACGCGCAAGACGTCGCCTCGCGTTACTCGTCAACGGCTACACATACAACGCACTCTTCAGGCAATCACTCTCGTCCATTGAACTGCAAGGCCGCCAACCGCGCATACAGGGGGTTGCTGGCGATCAGTTCGGCATGGGTGCCAATAGCCACCAGCTTGCCGTGATCCATGACCGCAATGCGGTCGGCATTTTGCACCGTGGCCAAACGGTGGGCGATCACCAGCGTAGTGCGCCCCGACATCAGGCTGGGCAACGCTTGTTGAATCAAGTGTTCGCTTTGAGCATCCAATGCGCTGGTGGCTTCATCCAGCAACAGGATCGGCGCATCCACCAGTAAGGCGCGGGCAATCGCCAAACGCTGACGTTGGCCGCCCGACAACCCAAGCCCACCATCGCCCAAATGAGTCTGATAACCCTGAGGCATTTGCAAAATGAACTCATGCGCGTGGGCAATGCGCGCGGCCGCCTCCACTTGCGCGTCAGTGGCCTGAGGGTTGCCGTACCGAATGTTGTCCTCCACGGTGCCGAAAAACAGCGCCGGGTTTTGGGACACCAGGGCAAAACAGCGGCGCAGGTCTTGCGGGTCTAATTGCGAAATGGGCAGCCCTTCAAGCAGGATCTGACCGTGCTGCGGGTCGTAGAAGCGCAGCAGCAAATCAAACAGCGTGGATTTGCCCGCGCCAGACGGCCCCACCAGCGCCAATGTCTCGCCTGCATGGATGGTCAGCGTGAGGTCTTCAAGGGCGTAGCGTTCAGGCCGTGACGGGTAGGAAAAATACAGCCGATCAAGCTGAAGATTGCCTGCCACCCGCTCAGGCAAAGCCTGCACCCCCTGGCTGGGCGACACGATCAGGCTTTGGGATTGCAGCAGCTCTGCGATCCGTTCGGCTGCGCCTGCTGCGCGCTGCAATTCACCGATGACTTCACTTAACGTACCAAAAGCGCTGCCTACGATCAGGCTATAGAACACAAACGCTGCCAGCTCACCGCCCGTGATACGCCCTGCGATCACGTCCATGCCGCCCACCCACAACATGACCCCGACAGCACCCAGCACCAGCAA
Source organism: Pseudomonas weihenstephanensis (assembly GCF_016812185.1). Lineage (NCBI taxonomy): Bacteria > Pseudomonadati > Pseudomonadota > Gammaproteobacteria > Pseudomonadales > Pseudomonadaceae > Pseudomonas > Pseudomonas weihenstephanensis. The sequence goes on from NZ_JAAEBV010000001.1 coordinate 383,587, forward strand.
GATCACCAGCGTTATCAGCCAGGCACGCTGAGCAATACGCTTGCGCGCGGTGGCAAAGGCCTGCTCCACCGTTTGGGCAAAGCGTTGACGGTCCTGCTGTTGGTGGTTATAGGCCTGCACGGTTTTGATCTGCCCCAGCGCTTCGGACACGTAACTGCCTACGTCGGCAATCCGGTCCTGGCTCTCACGCGACAAACCCCGCACCCGTCGGCCGAAAATCAAAATCGGCGCCAGCACCAGGGGCAACGCCACCACCACGATGCTGGTGAGTTTGGGGTTGGTCACGAACAGCAGCACGATACCGCCGATCACCATCAGGCTGTTGCGCAAGAACAGTGACAACGAAGAGCCAATCACCGATTGCAGCAACGTGGTGTCCGCGGTCAGCCGGGACTGGATTTCCGAGCTGCGGTTGTTCTCATAGAACCCTGGGTGCAAGTCGATCAGATGGTTAAACACCTGGCGCCGGATATCGGCCACCACCCGTTCCCCGATCCACGACACCAGGTAAAAGCGCACAAAAGTGCCCACCGACAATGCCAGCACCAGCAGCATAAACAAGCCGATGGACTGGTTAAGCAGATGCGCAGACTGGGTCATGAAACCTTTGTCCACCAGCAAACGAATACCCTGCCCCATCGACAGCGTGATGCCGGCGGTCACAATCAGCGCCAGTAATGCACCTAGCGCTTGCCAGCGATACGGCGCAACAAAATGAGTGGCCAAACGAATGGCGCGGCGTTGAACGGAAGAAAGCATCAAGGGCATCCGAAAAATCAGCAAAAGAATGGACAGCGATTAAAGGCTGACAGCCTACAACGAATGTTCTGTAAGACCTGTAAACCTTTCTCACTCGTTTTGAATATGACCGGGTGCAGCAAACCGTAGGCCTGAATGATCTAAACCGAGGCTGGTAGTTTCAAGATAATTCTGTTTGAGTAAATGGCCGCCAAGTGGTGTCACTGCTTGGTCATTAAACGGAACTACATTAGCGCTACACCCTGATGAGGAGACAGGCCATGGACTTGCAACACAACGCTCAACACGCAGTACCGGTGATTCGGACTCAGCCAGACCAGTCATTGGGGTGCGCGATCATTGATGCGCAGGGCAATGAAGTGTCGATCACTGAAGAAATGATTCAACACGCGTGCGCCGAACTGGATAAACGCCTGGTTCAGCCCAAGCACGAGAATTGACAGCCGTCGTTGGGTGACATCGGTTTAACCACGCATCCACCTGTAGGCGCGAACTTGCTTCGCGCCTACAGGGACCTTGTTCAGGCGAACGGTTAAACGACTACACACCCGAGCGCTGTGACCATCGACGTCAGCGCCTCGTTTTCACCTTCAATGTGTACCGCCAGCCCTTCAATCTCGCGACGCACCGGGTAATGCTTGCGCAAGGCATCGAACGCCAGCTTTTGTTGCTCAACCGTACCGACCAGACTGCGGCGAAATTCAGCATCGTCACGACGCGGGTCATACACGCCCCGACACAACATGGCCAATGCCCAGTCCAGATCACTGTTGGCGCTGAGTTCAACCTTGGCCAACCACGGTGCTGGCAGCAAGTCAGCCAGGTGGACTTCAGGTGTTTGCCCCCACGCATCACACAACGCCTGATAAATCTGCGCCGTGCCGCGTTGCTTGCCGTCCAGGCTGTAACCCGCGATGTGCGGGGTAGCCAACACGCACAGCTCCGCCAATTCAACATCCACCTGCGGCTCACCTTCCCAGACATCCAGCACGGCTTGCAGGTCTTCACGCTCGGTCAACACCTGGCGCAGCGCTGCATTATCGACCACCGGTCCGCGGCTGGCATTAATCAGCCAGGTACCAGGCTTGAGTTGGTTCAAGCGTTGCGCGTTGAGCAAGTGCCAGGTCGCATCATTGCCGGATTTGATCAGCGGGGTGTGCAGGCTGAGCACGTCGCACTGCTCGATGATCTGCTCGAGGGTGACGTAATCGCCGCCTTCTGCTGCCTGACGCAGCGGGTCGCACACTTTGACGTTCCAGCCAAGTGCGCGCAGCACGTTGACCAGCCGCCCACCGACCTCACCCGCACCGATCACGCCATAGGTACGCTGCTTGAGGTCTACGCCTTCGATCTCCGCCAGCGTCAACAAACTGCCCAGCACGTAGTCCACGACCCCGCGCGCATTGCAGCCCGGCGCGCTGGCCCACTGAATACCGGCTTGTTCGAAGTAGTCCAGCGCCAAGTGATCGGTGCCAATGGTGCACGTGCCGACAAATCTCACCGCACTGCCTTCCAGCAGCTCGCGGTCGACGCGCGTCACTGAACGCACCAGCAACACATCGGCATCATGCACGTCGGCACGGGTGATTTGACGCCCCGGCAAACGGCGGATTTCACCGAATGAGGCAAAGAACGGTTCGATCAGCGGAATATTTTCATCAGCAACAATCAACATGGCAGGCTCCTTTGGCGGAGCAGCAGTGTAGGCGTTGTTGTACACAATGGGCCAGTGAGGTGTCGCGCGAGTTTCTTCAGCCTGCTTACAAAGCTGCTACAACTCGGCGGTTAGGGGCGCGTACAATCCCCGCCTTTGCGCGTTAAACACTGTGGATGCACGCTTGTGAATTCTGTTTCTCCTGATATTTGTGCCACTCGCATCAGCCGCCCTGCACGGGTACGTACCGAAGTACGCGCGCTGATGGCGCTGGCGTTTCCGATCATCATTTCTCAGGTGGCCACCACGGCGATGGGGTTTGTCGATGCGGTCATGGCTGGGCGAGTCGGCCCGCGCGATCTGGCGGCCGTGGCGCTGGGCAACTCGGTGTGGGTGCCGGTATTTCTGCTGATGTCTGGCATTTTGCTGGCCACCACGCCCAAAGTCGCTCAGCGTTTCGGCGCCAACAACCACCGTGAAATCGGTCCTATCGTGCGCCAGGCCCTGTGGCTGGCCTTGATAACCGGCGTCTGCGCCGCCTTGATTCTGATCGCGGCCGAACCCTTGCTGCACTGGATGAAGGTCGCGCCTGACTTGATTGAACCGTGCATGGGCTATTTGCACGGGATTGCCAGCGGCATGCCCGCCGTGGCGATTTACTGCGTGCTGCGCGGGTTCAGTGACGGGCTGGGTAAAACCCGCCCGAGCATGGTGCTGGGCCTGTGTGCGCTGGCGCTGAACATCCCTCTCAACTACGTGTTCATCTATGGCCATTTGGGCGTACCGGCCATGGGCGGCGTCGGTTGCGGCTGGGCGACGGCCATTGTGATGTGGTTTATGGCGTTGGGTATGGTGGTGTGGACGTACCGTGGCGCGATCTATCAAACGAGCCAGGTGTACAGCCATTTCGAATGGCCCCAGTGGCCCATTCTCAAACGCTTGCTCAGCGTCGGCCTGCCCATTGGTATCGCCGTGTTTGCCGAGTCGAGCATTTTTGCGGTGATTGCGTTGTTGATTGGCAGCCTGGGCGCAACCGTGGTTTCTGGCCATCAAATTGCCCTTAACTTCAGCTCGCTGGTGTTCATGATCCCGTATTCATTGGGGATGGCGATCACCGTGCGCGTGGGTCAGGCGCTGGGCCGTGAGCAACCGCGTGAAGCCCGCTTTGTCGCAGGCGTAGGCATGGGCACCGCACTGGTGTGGGCGTGTATTTCGGCCAGTTTGATTCTGCTGCTGCGCGGACCGATTGCCAGTATCTACACCGCCGATCCAATGGTGCTTGAAGTGGCTACCCTGCTGCTGGTGTTCGCAGCGCTGTATCAGTTTTCGGACGTCATTCAAGTGACCGCAGCCGGTGCCCTGCGCGGGTATCAAGACACGCGGGTGACGATGATCATGACCTTGTTCGCGTACTGGGGTGTGGGCTTGCCCGTGGGCTATGCGCTGGGCCTGACCGACTGGTTGGGCGAACCCAGCGGCCCGAGCGGGTTGTGGCAAGGCTTGATTGTCGGCCTGACCTGCGCGGCGTTGATGCTCAGCGTGCGACTGGTGAGCAGTGCCAAAAAACGCATTCGTGCGGCCCGCATCTAGCCTGGTTGGACACACGGTTTGCGTTGCAACCTTGCGCCGCCTGCGTCAGCGACTACGGGGTTTGTCTTGATCCCTGTAGTAGCTGGCGCAGGCGGCGGTCGGTTTTATCCCTGCTTTTTGCGGATCCAGTACAGGTACGTGCCCGCCTCTTCTTTTTGCTCCACCAGTTCGTGATCCAAAAACACACAAAACTTGGGGATGTCGCGTTTTGTCGAAGGGTCGGTGGCGATCACTTTCAACACACCACCCGGCACCAGGTCGCGGATGTGTTGATGCAACATCATCACCGGCTCCGGACAGTTAAGGCCGCTGGCATCCAGCGTGCCGTCAACCGGCAGGTCAGCGCTACTCATCAGTCACTCCTTAATCAACGGGATTTAGGTTTTTTCACGTCCAGTCGACGCAAGTGGCAGGTCACTTCTTCGCGGTCGTGGTACAGCTGCTTGCAGCCAATTTCGACCGTGATGCCACGCGCCTTGAAGCCATCGGCGATGCGATCGAGCAAACGGCGCACTTCGGCATAGCGCTGCTTCATGGGCAACTTGAGGTTGACCACCGCTTCACGGCAGTGACCGTCGCCAATCCACTCTTCGAGCATCGCCGCATTGCGCGCAGGCTTTTCGACGATGTCGCAGACCATCCAGTCCACCGGCTGTTTAGGCTTGAAGGTAAAACCGTCAGCCATCAAATGCTGCACCAGCCCCGTGTCCATCAAGCTCTCGGCCATCGGGCCGTTGTCGATGGCCGTCACCAGCATGCCACGGTTGACCAACTGCCAGGTCCAACCGCCCGGCGCGGCGCCCAGGTCAACCCCGGTCATGTCGCTGTGCAGACGATCGTCCCACTGCTCACGGGGGATGAAGTGGTGCCAGGCTTCTTCAAGCTTCAAGGTCGAGCGACTTGGCGCCTCACGCGGGAACTTCAAGCGCGGGATGCCCATTGGCCACATCGCACTGTTGCCAGACTCGGCCAGCCCAAGGAACAGCTCGCGACCACTTTTAACCGTCAACAGCAAACGCGGTTTGCTGTCATCGTCTTCCACCAGCTTGCCGGCCTTGATCAGCGCCTTGCGCAGGTGAGCGTCAAACTTTTTACAGAAGTTGGACAGCTCTTTGCCGTCATTGGTATCGACCATTTCCAGCCACAGGCTGCCACACACCGCAAAATCGGCCATGTGTTCAAGGATCACACTGATACGGTCGGTTTCGGGCAACTCAATAAATTCACCCCGCGCCCACTGCCGCGGAAAAATCAGTTCGGCGAAACGCAAACCGCGCATCAGGCGTTCAGCGCCGCCCGCTTCGGTGCACACAAATTCGGCGCAGGCACTGGCAGGTTTGGCTTTGGCGTAACCGGACACATTGAGGCGCGCGGCATGCTCGGCGATTTCCGAGCAGACCTCACCTTCAAAACCTGGGCGGCAGTGCATAAAAACGGTGTTCATTGAATCACTCCTGAGCAGCGCGCGAGGATTAGCCCGCTGCACATCCTTGCTTTGGCGCAAGGACTGTCACAAAAAGGCCGGCATGATAACTGAGATTGGAACCTTGAACCTGCATAGACAGTCCAGTTATTAGCCAGTTTGATGAATCAGAGCTAGGTTAGAAGCTCAGTTTGTTCCACACGACCCGTACCGTGCGGGTCTAAAGGAGTCATTTCATGTCCTCCCTCGATAGCCTGAACACCCTCAGTACATTAAAAGTCGACGATAAGACTTATCACTACTTCAGCCTCCCGCTGGCCGCCAAAACACTCGGCGATCTCAGTCGCTTGCCGATGTCACTCAAGGTGCTGCTGGAGAACCTGCTGCGTTGGCAAGACAACAAGACCGTCACTGAAACCGACCTCAAGTCCCTGGCGGCGTGGCTTAAGGAGCGTCGCTCGGATCGCGAAATCCAATATCGCCCGGCACGCGTACTGATGCAGGACTTCACCGGGGTGCCCGCCGTGGTCGATCTGGCGGCCATGCGTGCCGCGATGGCCAAGGCCGGTGGCGACCCGCAGCGCATCAACCCGCTGTCGCCAGTGGACCTGGTGATCGACCACTCCGTGATGGTCGACAAATTTGCCAGCCCCAGCGCCTTTGAACAGAACGTTGACATTGAAATGGAGCGTAACGGCGAACGTTATGCGTTCCTGCGCTGGGGCCAAAACGCGTTCGACAACTTCAGCGTCGTGCCACCGGGCACCGGGATTTGCCATCAGGTGAACCTGGAGTACCTGGGGCGAACGGTCTGGACCAAAGACGAAGACGGCCGTACCTATGCCTTTCCTGACACGCTGGTAGGCACCGATTCCCACACCACCATGATCAACGGCCTGGGCGTACTGGGCTGGGGCGTAGGCGGTATCGAGGCTGAAGCGGCGATGCTCGGCCAACCCGTGTCGATGCTGATCCCGGAAGTCGTGGGCTTCAAGCTCAGTGGCAAACTCAAAGAAGGCATCACTGCCACCGACCTGGTGCTGACGGTGACGCAAATGCTGCGCAGCAAAGGCGTGGTCGGCAAGTTTGTTGAGTTTTATGGCGATGGTCTCGCGGATTTACCGCTGGCCGACCGTGCGACGCTGGCCAACATGGCACCCGAATACGGTGCGACCTGCGGCTTTTTCCCGGTGGATCAAATCACTCTGGACTACCTGCGCCTGTCCGGACGCCCCGACGCCACTGTGAAACTGGTCGAAGCCTATTGCAAGGCGCAGGGCCTGTGGCGTGAACCGGGTCAGGAACCGGTGTTCACCGACACATTGGCGCTGGACATGGCCACCGTCGAGGCCAGCCTGGCCGGGCCGAAACGCCCACAAGACCGCGTTTCGCTGCCCAACGTGGGCCAAGCGTTTAGTGATTTTCTGAGCCTGCAATTCAAACCCACCAATAAAGAAGAAGGCCGTCTGGAAAGTGAAGGCGGTGGCGGTGTCGCCGTGGGCAATGCCGACTTGGTGGGTGAAGCCGATTACGACTGGGAAGGTAAAACCTATCGCCTGAAAAACGGCGCCGTGGTGATTGCTGCGATTACCTCGTGCACCAATACCTCCAACCCGAGCGTGATGATGGCAGCGGGCCTGGTGGCCAAAAAGGCGGTCGAAAAAGGCCTGATGACTCAACCTTGGGTCAAAACCTCCCTCGCACCCGGCTCCAAAGTCGTCACCGACTACTACAAGGCGGCGGGCCTGACGCCTTATCTGGATCAACTGGGTTTTTCGCTGGTGGGTTACGGCTGTACCACCTGTATTGGCAACTCCGGCCCGTTGCCTGAACCCATTGAAAAAGCCATCACCCAAAACGATTTGACCGTGGCCTCTGTGCTGTCCGGCAACCGGAACTTTGAAGGACGGGTTCACCCGCTGGTCAAAACCAACTGGCTGGCCTCCCCGCCGCTGGTGGTTGCTTACGCCCTGGCGGGCAGCGTGCGCACGGACATCAGCAGTGAACCGCTGGGCATTGGCAAAGACGGCCAGCCGGTGTACCTGCGCGATATCTGGCCCAGCCAAAAAGAAATCGCCGACGCCGTGGCTAAGGTCAGTACCGCCATGTTCCACAAGGAATACGCCGAAGTGTTTGCGGGCGATGAGCAATGGCAAGCCATCGAAGTGCCACAGGCGGCCACTTACGTGTGGCAGGCGGACTCGACCTACATTCAGCACCCGCCGTTCTTCGATGACATCAGCGGACCCTTGCCGGTGATCAAGGACGTTGAAGGTGCTCGGGTGCTGGCATTGCTCGGCGATTCGGTGACCACTGACCACATCTCCCCGGCCGGCAATATCAAGGCCGACAGCCCCGCCGGGCATTACCTGCGCGAAAAAGGCGTCGAACCCCGAGACTTCAACTCTTACGGTTCGCGCCGTGGCAACCATGAAGTGATGATGCGCGGCACCTTTGCCAACATCCGCATTCGTAACGAAATGCTTGGCGGTGAAGAAGGCGGCAACACGATTTATATCCCGACCGGCGAAAAGCTGTCGATCTATGATGCGGCCATGCGCTATCAGGCCTCGGGCACGCCGCTGGTGGTGATTGCCGGTCAGGAATATGGCACCGGCTCCAGCCGCGACTGGGCCGCCAAAGGCACCAACCTGCTGGGCGTCAAAGCCGTGATTGCCGAAAGTTTTGAACGTATTCACCGCTCCAATCTGGTGGGCATGGGCGTGTTGCCCTTGCAGTTCAAGCTTGATCAAAATCGCAAAAGCCTGAACCTGACCGGCAAGGAAACCCTGGACATTCTGGGCCTGAGCGGCGCCGAGTTGCAGCCGCGCATGAACCTGACGCTGGTGATTACCCGTGAAAACGGCAACAAAGAGCAGGTTGAGGTGTTGTGCCGCATCGACACCCTCAATGAGGTGGAGTACTTCAAGGCCGGAGGCATTTTGCACTATGTGCTGCGTCAATTAATTGCTTCCTGAAAACCGGAAGGCACTTACGACGTTTTTTGATAAATCCGTCTCAGCGTGATCGTTATAATTGCGCGCCCCGAACATGTGTCGGGGCGTCTTTTTTTCGACCACTCAAAGGATTTTCATGATTGCTCTGCCATGGCCTTATCTGGCACTTCTGACGCTGGGATACGGGTTTGCCTTGAGCTACGGCCAATGGGGTCTGCAAGCTGCGGGCGCAGGCTCATTACTGATCATTAGCGGGCTTGCAGCACTGCAAACCCGGCACCGTTACCTGCGTTATGCAGGGCACGGGCTGTTCGTATTGGTAGCGCTGGCCCTGGCCATGCACTGGCTGCCGGGGTTCCATAATGGCCGCGCCATCGCCCCTCAACGGCTGACCCCTGATGCCGTACCGTTCTCGATGTACCTCAACCTCGACAAACCCCTAATCGGCTTTTGGCTGCTGCTGGTGTGCCCGTGGATTGCCACGCGCCTCAACTGGCGTGCCTCCCTCGGCGCAACCCTGATGGGGCTTGCACTGGCAGTCACCGGCGCACTGGGCGCTGCGCTGTTACTGGGCATGATCAACTGGGCGCCAAAATGGCCGCCTCAAGGCTGGCTGTGGTTATTGAATAACCTGCTGCTGGTCACGCTGGTCGAAGAGGTGTTGTTTCGTGGCTATATACAAGGCGGCCTGAGTCGCTGGCTCAAACAGGTGCCTTATGGGCAAGCACTGGCGCTCTTGATCGCCAGCGCACTATTTGGCCTGGCACATATTGCCGCAGGCTGGCAGTGGATGCTGTTGGCGGGAATCGCGGGTGTCGGCTATGGTTTGGCCTACCGTTTTGGGGGGCTCGGTGCGGCGATCGCCACCCATTTGGGGCTCAACGTGCTGCACTTTGTTTTTTTCACCTACCCGATGCTGATGCCATAGGCGTCAACCGGCCCTCGTAGTGGCGCTATGACAGCGCCCCGCGACTGAAATATTAATTAAACAATTCCCCCCATGGGCCGACACCCTGTCAAAGCCTTGCGGATTGAAACGACATGCGTAATAACCAGCCCATCACTCAACGCGAACGCACATTCCCCGCTCAACAACGGTTGATTTCAACGACCGATGCCAAAGGCGTCATTACCTATTGCAACGACGCCTTTGTCGAGATCAGCGGGTTTTCGCGTGAAGAGCTGATGCGCGCTCCGCACAACCTTGTGCGCCATCCCGACGTGCCGCCTGCGGTCTTCGACCACATGTGGACCACCCTGAAAAAGGGTTTGCCGTGGATGGGCATCGTCAAAAACCGCTGCAAGACGGGCGACCACTACTGGGTTAACGCCTACGTAACGCCGGTGTTCGACGGCGAACGCGTGGTGGGCTACGAGTCGGTACGCGTCAAACCGACCGCCGAACAAGTGCGTCGGGCCGAAGCCCTGTACTCGCGAATCAATCGTGGCAAAGCGGCCATCCCGCAGCGCGACAAGTGGCTGCCGGTCTTGCAAGACTGGCTGCCGTTTATTCTGGTTAGCCAGTTGAGCTTCATGATCGGCGCCCTGCTCACCTCCAGTTGGGGTTTTGCCCTGGCCGCCGTGTTGTCGATTCCGCTGGGCCTGCTGGGCCTGACCTGGCAGCAGCGCGGTATCAAGCGCTTGCTGCGTTTGGCCGAGCAAACCACGTCTGACCCGCTGATCGCGCAGATGTACACCGACAGCCGTGGCCCGCAAGCGCGTCTGGAAATGTCCATTCTGAGCCAGGAAGCGCGCCTCAAAACCTGCCTGACACGCCTGCAAGACACCGCCGAGCACTTGAGCGACCAGGCTCGTCAATCTGACGCGCTGGCGCACCAAAGCTCCACCGGGCTTGAACGTCAACGTATGGAAACCGAGCAAGTGGCCACGGCCGTCAACCAAATGGCGGCGACCACGCAAGAAGTCGCCAGCCACGTACAACGCACCGCTGACGCCACCCAGGAAGCCAATCGCCTGACCCGCCGCGGCCGTGACATTGCCGGTGAAACCCGCGAAGCCATCGAGCGCTTGTCGGTGGTGGTCGGTGAGACCGGTGCCACGGTGACGCAACTGGCCAAAGACAGTGACGAAATCGGCGGCGTCGTCGATGTGATCAAAGGCATTGCCGACCAGACCAACCTGCTGGCGCTGAACGCCGCCATCGAAGCCGCCCGGGCGGGTGAGATGGGCCGTGGCTTTGCGGTGGTCGCCGATGAAGTCCGCCAACTGGCGCAACGCACCAGCACCTCGACCGGGCAAATTCACAGCCTGATCGCCAAGCTGCAACAGACCGCCGCCAGCGCCGTGCAAACCATGGACGCCGGGCACCGTCAGGCTGAAGAAGGCGTGGCGCGGGTACTGGAAGCTGACGAGGCGTTAGTGGGCATTAGCGAAGCCGTGGCCAACATCACCGACATGACCACGCAAATCGCGGCCGCGACCGAAGAACAAAGTTCGGTCGCCGAAGAGATCAGCCGCAACATCAGCACCATTGCTGACCTGGCTGACCAAACCTCCGATCAGGCCCAACGCTCGGCACAACTGAGTGAAGAACTGACCCAGACCGTCAATGTGCAGTATTCGTTGGTGGAGCGGTTTAACCGCTGATCCTGAGACCGCTCGTCAGGCACTGCGCAGGCGTCGGTTTTACGATTGCTGCGCAACCGAACGCAGCCTCGCATGACTCGTCAACGACTACACGTTTTGCGTTCACAGCGCTCGAGCGCCTGCGCATGATTTATCGCTCTTGTAGCCGCTGCCGCAGGCTGCGCTCGGCGGCGTAGCCGTCGCAAGCCCTTCACCCCCGAGTGTCAGACACTGCGCAGTGGTCGGTTTTACGATTGCTGCGCAACCGGACGCAGCCTCGCACTATTCGTCAGCGACTACAGGTTTTGCGTTCACATCGTTCGAGCGCCTACGCATGATTTATTGCTGTTGTATCAAATATGGCTGCGCAACCAGCTCGCAATATGATCCGCAGCCGCATCCAGGTGCTGCTCATGGGTGAAGCCCGAGGCCTTGAGCGGCTTGAGGTCGTGATCGCCCGCCACCAACCACATCACGTCAATGCGCGGTGACAGTGTGTAAGCCTCCACGGCTTCACGGTTGCCCAACGCATCCCGTTCACCCTGCACGATCAACGTCGGGGTGTTTATATCGGCCAGATGCGCCACACGAGGCTTCTCGGGTTTACCCACGGCATAGAACGGATAGCCCAAACACACCAAGCCATCTGCGTGTAGCGCATCCGCCAGCAAACTGGCCATGCGCCCACCCATGGATTTGCCGCCAATGGCCAATGGCCCAGCGACATGCCGTCGCACCTCTTCATACACCTCGCTCCAGCACTCAAGCAGTTTGACCTGCTGATTGGGAGGCCTTTTGCCACCATCAAGCCTGCGCTGAGCCATGTACGGGAACTCGAAGCGCAGGACGCTGACCCCGCGAGCAGCAAGGCGTTCAGCCATTTCGCTCATCCACACGCTGTCCATCGGCGCGCCTGCGCCATGCGCCAGGATCAAGGTCGCAGCAGGGGTGATGGGTGCGCAGTTCCACAGCCAACCTCGCTGCTGCACGCGCTGCGCCCATTGATCCTTGTCAATACCGACATCACCCGCTACGCCCATGCTTGCCTCGCTTTTAGTCTGCTTATAACTCCAGGCGCGCGTTTGTACGCGCCTGATCCGTGGATGGGGAACCATGAACACTTCTACAAGTACCGCCTACAACTACAAGGTGGTCCGCCAATTTGCCATTATGACGGTGGTTTGGGGCATCGTCGGTATGGGGCTCGGCGTTTTTCTCGCCGCGCAGTTGGTCTGGCCAGAACTTAACTTCAATCTGCCTTGGACAAGTTTCGGGCGCCTGCGCCCTCTGCACACCAACGCCGTGATCTTCGCTTTCGGCGGCTGCGCACTGTTCGCATCGTCGTTCTACTCGGTGCAACGCACCTGCCAGGCGACCCTGTTCGCACCTAAAATCGCCGCGTTCACCTTTTGGGGTTGGCAGTTGGTGATTTTGCTGGCCGCGATCAGCCTGCCGCTCGGTTACACCAGTTCCAAGGAATACGCCGAGCTGGAATGGCCGATCGACATTCTGATCACCATCGTCTGGGTCGCCTATGCCATCGTGTTCTTCGGCACGATCATGAAGCGCAAGACCAAGCACATCTACGTGGGCAACTGGTTCTTCGGCGCGTTTATCGTGACCGTGGCGATTTTGCACATCGTTAACAACCTGGAAATCCCGGTCAGCTTCACCAAGTCCTACTCACTTTACGGTGGCGCCACTGACGCCATGGTGCAGTGGTGGTACGGCCACAACGCCGTAGGCTTTTTCCTGACTGCTGGCTTCCTGGGGATGATGTACTACTTCGTGCCGAAACAGGCCGAACGTCCGATCTACTCCTATCGCCTGTCTATCGTGCACTTCTGGGCGCTGATCACTCTCTATATCTGGGCCGGTCCGCACCACTTGCACTACACCGCACTGCCGGACTGGGCACAGTCGCTGGGGATGGTGATGTCACTGATTCTGCTGGCACCGAGCTGGGGCGGCATGATCAACGGCATGATGACCCTGTCGGGCGCCTGGCATAAGTTACGCAGCGACCCGATCCTGCGCTTTTTGGTGGTGTCACTGGCGTTCTACGGCATGTCGACCTTCGAAGGCCCGATGATGGCAATCAAGACCGTCAACGCCCTCTCCCACTACACCGACTGGACCATTGGTCACGTACACGCCGGTGCGCTGGGCTGGGTAGCGATGATTTCGATTGGCGCCCTGTACCACATGATCCCGAAAATTTTCGGCCGCCCGCAGATGTACAGCCTGGGCTTGATCAACGCGCACTTCTGGCTGGCAACCATCGGCACCGTGCTGTACATCGCCTCGATGTGGGTCAACGGCATCGCTCAAGGCCTGATGTGGCGCGCAGTCAACGAAGACGGCACGCTGACTTACTCCTTCGTCGAAACCCTGGTGGCCAGCCACCCTGGCTTTGTGGTGCGACTGATCGGTGGGGCAATTTTCCTCAGCGGCATGTTGCTGATGGCTTACAACACTTGGCGCACCGTGCGTAACGCCGAGCCCGCTGAAGTCGTAGCCGCCGCGCAGATGGCCTGAGGAGTTCGCCATGAAACATGAAGTCGTAGAGAAGAACATCGGCCTGATGCTGTTGCTGATGATTCTGTGTGTGAGTGTGGGCGGTCTGACGCAGATCGTGCCGCTGTTCTTTGAAGACGTGACCAACACCCCAGTGGAGGGCATGAAGCCTTACACCGCACTGCAACTGGAAGGGCGTGACATCTATATCCGCGAAGGCTGCGTGCAGTGTCACTCGCAGATGATTCGTCCATTCCGTGCCGAAACCGAGCGTTATGGTCACTACTCGGTTGCCGGTGAAAGTGTCTGGGATCACCCGTTCCTGTGGGGTTCCAAGCGTACAGGCCCCGACCTTGCCCGCGTTGGCGGTCGTTACTCGGATGACTGGCACCGCGCGCACTTGTACAACCCGCGCAACGTAGTGCCTGAGTCGAAAATGCCCGCCTACCCTTGGTTGGTGGCCACGCCGGTAGACGACAGCCACACCCGCAAGAAGCTTGAAGTCATGCGCATGATGGGCGTGCCGTACACCGACGAAGACATCGCCGCAGCCAAGGACTCAGTCAAGGGCAAGACCGAAATGGACGCGTTGGTGGCTTACTTGCAGGGCCTGGGCACTGCCATCAAGAGCAAGAGGTGAGCCATGGTTTTGGAGATGAGTAGTGGAATGATTCGCGGCCTGGGCACTGTCGTCGTGGCCGTGGCGTTTATCGGCCTGGCGTTGTGGGTGTTCAGCCCGCGGCGCAAGTCCGAATTCGAAGACGCGACCTTACTGCCATTCAAGGACGATCCAGAAGCCATCAAACACGTCGAGCAAGAACAAGCGTCTAGGAGTAACAACGCATGACCACCTTCTGGAGTATCTATATCTGCGTGCTGACCATCGGCACGCTGATCGGCCTGACTTGGCTGCTGGTTGGTACGCGCAAGGGTGAAACCAAGAGCGAAACCGTCGAGACCATGGGGCACGCCTTTGATGGCATCGAGGAATACGACAACCCGCTGCCGCAGTGGTGGTTCATGTTGTTCGTCGCCACCCTGGTGTTTGGCGTGGGTTATCTGATCCTCTACCCCGGTCTGGGCAACTGGAAGGGCCTGCTGCCGGGTTATGAGGATGGCTGGACCGGGGTCAACGAATGGCAAAAAGAGATGGACAAGGCAGACGCCAAGTTCGGGCCTATTTTCGCCAAGTACGCCGCCATGCCTGTAGAGCAAGTGGCTCAGGACCCTAAAGCGCTGAAAATGGGCGGACGCCTGTTTGCCTCAAACTGCTCGGTGTGCCACGGCTCGGATGCCAAGGGTGCCTTCGGCTTCCCCAACCTCGCTGATAACTCATGGCGCTGGGGCGGCGATGCCGACACCATCAAGGCCACGATCATGGGCGGACGCATGGCAGCCATGCCTGCGTGGGGTGAAGTGCTGGGTGAAGACGGGGTCAAGAACGTAGCGGCTTATGTACGTCACGACCTGGCTGGCCTGCCACTGCCGCAAGGTACTGCGGTCGATCTGGCCGCAGGCAAGCAAGCGTTCGACACCACTTGCGTGGCGTGCCACGGCGCAACGGGCAAAGGCACACCGATCATGGGTGCACCTGACCTGACGCAACCGGCCGCGTTCATCTATGGCACCAGCCTGGCGCAATTGCAGCAAACCATTCGTCACGGTCGTCAGGGCCACATGCCTGCGCAAAACGAATTGTTGGGCAATGACAAAGTGCAACTGCTGGCGGCATACGTGTTCAGCTTGTCGCACGGTAAGCAAGAGGAGAAATCAGCGGAATAATTTCCGGACATTTCCTGCCGCATCATTTTGGTGCGGCAGTTCCCGCCCCAAAGCGCGACCAAGTGTCGCACCCCTCCCCCCCTCCCTCATTGCTCTCTCGCCATTCGGGACTAAGCTCTTAGTTCTGGGATTCGGCCTACGCCGTATTCAGGTCAAGTGAAAAAAATCGGTCAGTTGAAGGGCAGTGATACGGGCCACACTGGTGGGTTTATACCGGCTGTCATCGATTGC
Source organism: Pseudomonas weihenstephanensis (assembly GCF_016812185.1). Taxonomy (NCBI): domain Bacteria; kingdom Pseudomonadati; phylum Pseudomonadota; class Gammaproteobacteria; order Pseudomonadales; family Pseudomonadaceae; genus Pseudomonas; species Pseudomonas weihenstephanensis. The sequence goes on from NZ_JAAEBV010000001.1 coordinate 399,086, forward strand.
GGTCTTCGCCATGATGTCGCCGTGCCTTATCCCCACCCGGTTTTAACCGCCACCTTCCCCTTCGCCTGCGTGCGCCACACACTAAATTTTCGCGGTCGAATTTGACCCTACGATACGTGTGGAAAGGGCGCAGAATCAGCGTTGGAAAGCATTGACCGAGGTCATGCTGCGTTGCAATAACCCTACGCTTTATACATACTTGCGCCCGATTTTTACTCCTAATAAAACACCTAAACCGTGGAACCTTAGAATGAGCACAGCAATCAGTCCGACTGCTTATAACTATAAGGTAGTCCGCCAGTTCGCCATCATGACGGTGGTCTGGGGGATCCTTGGCATGGGGCTCGGGGTTTTCATCGCTTCACAACTTGTGTGGCCTGAATTAAACCTTGGCCTTGAGTGGACGACCTTCGGCCGTCTACGTCCTTTGCACACCAACCTGGTGATTTTCGCCTTCGGCGGTTGTGCATTGTTCGCCACCTCTTATTACGTCGTGCAGCGCACCTGCCAAACGCGCCTGATCTCCGACACCCTCGCGGCCTTCACCTTCTGGGGCTGGCAAGCGGTGATTGTCGGTGCCTTGATCACGCTGCCGCTGGGCTACACCACGACCAAAGAATACGCAGAGCTGGAATGGCCTTTGGCTATCCTGCTGGCCATCGTCTGGGTGGTCTACGGCATTGTGTTCTTCGGCACGATTACCAAGCGCAAAACCAAGCACATTTATGTGGGCAACTGGTTTTACGGTGCATTCATTGTCGTCACGGCCATGCTGCATATCGTTAACCACGCTTCCTTGCCTGTGAGTCTTTTCAAGTCCTACTCGGCGTACGCCGGTGCGACTGACGCCATGATTCAGTGGTGGTATGGCCACAACGCCGTAGGTTTCTTCCTGACCACCGGCTTCCTGGGGATGATGTACTACTTCGTACCCAAGCAAGCTGAACGTCCGATCTACTCGTATCGTTTGTCGATCGTGCACTTCTGGGCGCTGATTACCCTGTACATCTGGGCCGGTCCTCACCACTTGCACTACACCGCACTGCCAGACTGGGCACAGTCGCTGGGCATGGCGATGTCGATCATCCTGCTGGCACCCAGCTGGGGCGGCATGATCAACGGCATGATGACCCTATCGGGCGCCTGGCATAAGCTGCGCACCGACCCGATCCTGCGCTTCCTCGTGGTATCACTGGCGTTCTACGGCATGTCGACCTTCGAAGGTCCGATGATGGCCATCAAGACCGTCAACTCGCTGTCGCACTACACCGACTGGACCATCGGCCACGTTCACGCTGGCGCGCTGGGCTGGGTAGCGATGATTTCGATTGGCGCCCTGTACCACATGATTCCTCGCCTCTACGGGCAGAAAGCGATGTTCAGCACCAGCCTGATCAACACGCACTTCTGGCTCGCGACCATCGGCACCGTGCTGTACATCGCCTCGATGTGGGTCAACGGCATCACCCAGGGCCTGATGTGGCGCGCCATCAACGACGACGGCACGCTGACCTACTCGTTCGTCGAAGCGCTGCAAGCCAGCCACCCTGGCTTTATCGTTCGCGCCATCGGCGGGGCTTTCTTCGCCAGCGGCATGCTGTTCATGGCCTATAACGTGTTCCGCACCGTACGCGCCTCGAACCCGGTAGAAGCTGAAGCAGCGACCAAGATCGCTGTAGTTGGAGCCCACTGATGAAGCACGAAACAGTCGAGAAGAATATTGGCCTGATGGCCTTCTTCATGGTCATCGCCGTCAGTATTGGCGGCCTGACCCAAATCGTTCCGCTGTTCTTCCAGGACGTGACCAACACGCCCGTCGAAGGCATGAAGCCGCGCCCTGCCCTCGAGCTTGAAGGCCGTGACATCTACATCGCCAACGGCTGCGTTCAGTGCCACTCGCAGATGATTCGCCCGTTCCGTGCCGAAACCGAACGCTATGGCCACTACTCGGTAGCCGGTGAAAGCGTGTGGGACCACCCGTTCCTGTGGGGTTCCAAACGTACCGGCCCGGACTTGGCCCGTGTCGGCGGTCGTTACTCGGATGACTGGCAGCGTGCTCACCTGTACAACCCGCGCAACGTGGTGCCCGAGTCAGTCATGCCAGCCTACCCGTTCCTCGTTGAACGCAAGCTGGACGGCAAGGACACCGCGAAAAAAATGGAAGTCTTGCGCACGCTCGGCGTCCCTTACACCGACGAAGACATCGCCGGCGCCAAGGATGCAGTGAAGGGCAAAACCGAAATGGACGCACTGGTGGCTTACCTCCAGGGCTTGGGCACCATCATCAAAAGCAAACGGTGATCTAGATGGATATCGGGATGATTCGTGGCCTGGGCACTGTCGTCGTGATGGTGGCTTTTATCGGTTTGGCGCTGTGGGTGTTCAGCCCGCGACGCAAGTCAGAATTTGAAGACGCAACCTTATTGCCGTTCAAGGATGATCCCGAAGCCATCAAGCACGTCGAGCAAGAGCAAGCTTCTAGGAGTAACAAAGAATGACTACGTTCTGGAGTCTGTACGTCACAGTCCTCACTCTGGGTACCATCTTCGCCTTGACCTGGTTGTTGCTGGCCACCCGAAAGGGCCAACGCAGCGAGCAGACTGACGAGACAGTTGGGCACTCTTACGACGGGATTGAGGAGTACGACAACCCGATGCCGAAATGGTGGTTCATGTTGTTTGTGGGCACCGTGATTTTTGCCTTGGGCTACCTGGTACTTTACCCGGGGCTGGGTAACTGGAAAGGCCTGCTGCCGGGCTACCAGCACTTGGACACGCAAAAGGAAACACCGTTTGCCAATGGCCAGACGGGCTGGACCGGTGTTCACGAGTGGGAAAAGGAAATGGCCAAGGCGGACGCCAAGTTTGGTCCGATCTTCGCCAAATTCGCTGCCATGCCCATTGAAGAAGTTGCTAAAGATCCGCAAGCGCTGAAGATGGGTGGCCGCCTGTTCGCCTCCAACTGCTCGGTGTGCCACGGTTCTGACGCTAAAGGCGCTTATGGCTTCCCCAACCTGACCGACGCCGACTGGCGCTGGGGCGGTAGTCCGGAAGAAATCAAGACTACGATCATGGGCGGCCGTCATGCGGTCATGCCAGGCTGGTCTGAAGTCATTGGTGAACAAGGTGTCAGCGACGTAGCCGCTTACGTACTGACCCAACTGGATGGCCGTAAACTGCCAGAAAGCGCCAAAGCCGACCCGGCCAAAGGCAAGGAACTGTTTGCCACCAACTGCGCCGTGTGTCACGGCCCGGATGGCAAGGGCAATCCACTGATGGGTGCACCCAACCTGACTCATCCGGGCGCGTTCATTTATGGTTCCAGCTTTGCGCAATTGCAGCAGACCATCCGTTACGGCCGTCAGGGCCAGATGCCTGCTCAAGCCGACCTGCAAGGGAACGATAAGGTTCACCTGCTGGCCGCTTACGTTTACAGCTTGTCCCACGGTGAAGACGCCAAGGCAGCTGAATAACGCAGCCGTTTAAAGCCTGAAAAAAACAGCCCCGCCAGCGATAGTTGGCGGGGCTGTTTTGTTTCAATTGCGTGTTTAAGATTGCCGGGCACAAATCGCTGTAGCAACGTTTCTGCATTCGTTTGTTGCCAGTTTGCCCCATGACTATCACCCGCACTGTCGATCTGCTTGTAATGCCTGATGCAACAGCGGTTGAATGTGAACCTGAACGCGCAGCCATCACCCCGCGCCCTGTGGACCTTTAATGTTTCTATTTGACACCCATGTAGTCCCAGCCTTCGCCGGCCACGTGCTGTCCATTGACGCCAGTGTTGCCAAGCGCTGCGCCCGCTTGCATGGGCCCGACCACTGCACGGGTACACGGCATGACCGTCGTAACCCGCAACGCCAAAGACTATACCTTCAGTGGTGCCCCGGTTTTGAACCCTTGGGAAGCTTGATTCAGAGCACTGGCGCATCCCAGCCCAGCACTGAAGTCAATTGATCTGTGTCACGACTTGTTACAACTGCTATACCAACTTGCTGTTTTTCGGAACGCGACCAAAGGTCGCACCCTTGAGCTAGAGTCACAGGCGTATCATTACGCCACTGCAACACCTTCTGACTGCGGCCGGCACGTACTGGTCGTGGCATTTTTCCACTGCCGTGGGACGCACTAATGAGCAATCAGATTCCTGTACACGACGTTACGCCACCTGCCAAGAAGGCACCTGAAAGCGTCAACCTCTACGCAGCACGGGAAAAAATCTACACCCGCGCATTCACCGGTCTGTTTCGCAACCTGCGAATGGTGGGCGGCGCCGGGCTTTTTCTGTTGTATTTCGGCACCGTCTGGCTCAACTGGGGCGGCCATCAGGCCGTCTGGTGGAACCTGCCAGAGCGTAAATTCTTTATTTTTGGCGCGACCTTCTGGCCACAGGATTTCATCCTGCTGTCGGGCTTGCTGATCGTCGCCGCCTTTGGCCTGTTCTTCATTACCGTGTACGCAGGACGCGTGTGGTGCGGCTACACCTGCCCGCAAAGCGTCTGGACCTGGGTGTACATGTGGTGCGAAAAAGTCACCGAGGGCGACCGCAACCAGCGCATCAAGCTCGACAAGGCGCCGATGAGCGCCAACAAATTTTTGCGTAAATTCAGCAAGCACAGCCTGTGGTTGCTCATCGGTTTTGTGACCGGCATGACCTTTGTCGGCTACTTCTCACCCATCCGCGAACTGGTGATCGACTTCTTCACTGGCCAGGCCGATGGCTGGGCCTATTTCTGGGTCGGCTTTTTCACCCTCGCCACCTACGGCAACGCGGGTTGGCTGCGCGAGCAAGTGTGTATTTACATGTGCCCGTATGCGCGCTTCCAGAGCGTGATGTTCGACAAAGACACGCTTATCGTTTCATACGACCCGCGTCGCGGCGAAGTGCGTGGCCCGCGCAAAAAGGATGCGGACTATAAAGCCATGGGGCTGGGCGACTGCATCGATTGCACCATGTGCGTGCAGGTCTGCCCGACCGGTATCGACATCCGTGACGGCTTGCAGATCGAATGCATCGGCTGCGCCGCCTGTATCGATGCCTGCGACAGCATCATGGACAAGATGAACTACCCGCGTGGCCTCATCAGCTACACCACCGAGCACAACCTCTCCGGCCAGAAGACCCATAAATTGCGGCCACGACTGATTGGCTATGCACTGGTGCTGCTGACCATGATGGGCCTGTTGGCAGCCGCGTTCTTCACTCGCAGCCTGGTGGGCTTCGATGTCAGCAAAGACCGCGTGCTGTACCGCGAGAACGCTGAAGGACGGATCGAAAACGTTTACAGCCTGAAAATCATGAACAAGGACCAACACGACCACACGTATGTGCTGGAGGCCGCCGGTCTGCCTGACCTCAAGCTGCAAGGCAAACGCGAGATCAAGGTCGCCGCGGGCGATATCGTCAGCTTGCCGGTTGAACTGTCGATTGCACCCGAAGCGCTACCGTCCAGCACCAACGAAGTGTTCTTCATCCTCAAAGATGCAGACAACAGCGACATTAACGTTAAAGCCAAGAGCCGCTTCATCGGCCCACAAATCAGATAAGAGAGCCTTGCCATGCCAGCACCAAAACCCTACAGCCCTTGGTACAAACACCTGTGGCCGTGGATCATCATTGCCATTCTGGCGTGCTCGGTAACGCTGACCCTGTCGATGGTGACCATTGCGGTGAACAACCCCGACCACCTGGTCAACGACAACTATTACGAAGCGGGCAAAGGCATCAATCGCTCATTGGACCGCGAGCTGCTGGGCCAGAACCTGAACCTCAAAGCCAAGCTGCACCTGGACGGCATGACTGGCGAAGTGGTGCTCGTGCTTGAAGGCAACAGCCAGCCCAAAACCCTTGATTTGAGCCTGATCTCACCTACTCAGCCAGAAAAAGACCGCAAGATTGCAATGACCCAAAGCGAGTCGGAACCGGGCCGCTACATCGGCCAACTGGATGACAAGGTTGAAGGACGTCGCTTCGTTGAATTGCTGGGCGTTGAAGACGGCAAGACCTGGCGTCTGTTTGAAGAGGAAGAAGTCGGCCACGACAAAGACCTGCTATTGGGTGACGAGCCGCTTCAAGGCGCTGAAGACCACAAGAAGTAAACCCGTTGCGGCCACGCTCGCCCTTGCAGGGATACGCGAACCCTGCGAGGGCGAGCGTGCCCGCAATGACGTACTTTCAAGCGCACAACCTCGCGACAGACCGCCATGACCACTCCTGTTCCCTGCTATCACTGCGCCCTGCCCGTCCCGTCCGGCAGTCGATTCACTGCAATTGTGCTCGGTGAAACCCGCGAGTTCTGTTGTCCAGGCTGCCAGGCCGTGGCCCACGCTATCGTCGCGGGCGGTCTTGAAAGCTACTACCAGCACCGCAGCGAAGCTTCAGCCAACCCCGACGCGCTGCCTGTGCAACTGCTCGAAGAACTGGCGCTGTACGACCGCGCCGACGTGCAAAAACCGTTTGTAAGGCACGACGGCGAGCAGGCCGAAACCACACTGTTGATAGAAGGCATCAGCTGCGCGGCGTGTGGCTGGCTGATCGAAAAACACCTGCGTCTTTTGCCTGCCGTCAGCGAGGCGCGGCTCAATCTGTCCAATCACCGCCTGCATGTGCGCTGGGCAGACAGCCAATTGCCCCTCAGTGAGCTGCTCAGCGAACTGCGGCACATCGGTTACGCCGCGCACCCGTATCAAGCCGACCGTGCTACCGAGCAACTGGCCAGTGAAAATCGCCTGGCCTTGCGCCAACTGGGTGTCGCCGGGCTGTTGTGGTTTCAAGCCATGATGGCAACGATGGCCACTTGGCCCGAATTCAATATCGACCTCAGCCCCGAGATGCACACCATCTTGCGCTGGGTCGCCCTGTTTCTGACCACGCCGATTGTGTTTTACAGTTGCGCGCCGTTCTTCAAAGGCGCCATGCGCGACCTGCGCACCCGGCATCTGACCATGGATGTGTCGGTGTCGCTGGCCATCGGCGGCGCTTACATCGCTGGCATCTGGACCGCGATTACCGGCATGGGCGAACTGTATTTCGATGCCGTGGGCATGTTTGCCCTGTTCCTGCTGGCCGGTCGCTACCTGGAACGCCGCGCCCGCGAGCGCACTGCCGCCGCCACCGCGCAATTGGTCAATCTGCTGCCCGCCTCTTGCCTGCGTTTAAGCGACGACGGCCAAAGCGAACGCATCCTGCTGACCGAACTCAAGGTCGGCGATCATGTACTGGCTCACCCCGGCGCCATTCTGCCAGCCGATGGCAAGATTCTGGACGGCCAGTCAAGCATCGACGAGTCGCTGCTGACTGGCGAATACTTGCCACAGCCGCGTAGCGTCGGCGATGCCGTGACGGCGGGCACGCTGAATGTCGACGGTGCTCTGACGATTGAAGTACTGGCCTTGGGCCAAGACACACGCCTGTCAGCCATCGTGCGCCTGCTGGACCGCGCGCAAAGCGAAAAGCCGCGCCTGGCAGAAGTCGCCGACAAGGCCGCGCAATGGTTCCTGCTGTTTTCGCTGATCGCTGCGGCGGCGATTGGTCTGCTGTGGTGGCAGTTGGACCCGTCTCGCGCCTTCTGGATCGTGCTGGCTATGCTGGTGGCAACCTGCCCCTGCGCACTGTCACTGGCCACCCCGACCGCACTCACGGCCGCCACAGGCACCCTGCACAAACTGGGCTTACTGTTGACTCGCGGGCATGTGATTGAAGGGCTGAATCAAATCGATACGGTGATTTTCGACAAAACCGGTACCTTGACCGAAGGCCGTCTGGCCTTGCGCGCCATTCGCCCCTTGCGCGACCTGGACAGCGATCACTGCCTGAGCCTGGCCGCCGCACTGGAGAACCGCTCCGAGCACCCGATTGCTCGTGCGTTTGGCCGGGCACCGTTGGCCGCCTCAGAGGTGCTCAGTACCGCCGGCCTTGGCCTTGAGGGGCGGGTGGGCGAGCAGCGCTTGCGCATCGGACAAGCGGGCTTCGTGTGCGAGATCAGCCAAAGCCCAGTGCCTGATATGCCGCAAGAACCCGGCCAATGGCTGCTGCTGGGCGATGCGCACGGCCCGCTGGCCTGGTTCGTGCTGGATGACCGCTTGCGCGCCGATGCACCGGCCTTGTTGGCGGCCTGCAAGGCACGCGGTTGGCGCACGCTGCTGCTGTCGGGCGACACCTCGCCCATGGTCGCCAGCGTGGCCGCTGAACTGGGCATCGATGAAGCCAGGGGCGGCTTGCGCCCGGATGACAAATTGCACGTGCTGCAACAGCTGCATGCTCAGGGCCGTAAAGTATTGATGCTCGGCGACGGGGTGAACGACGTCCCCGTACTGGCGGCCGCAGACATCAGCGTGGCGATGGGGTCCGCCACCGACCTGGCCAAAACCAGCGCGGACGCGGTGTTGCTGTCAAACCGCCTGGAGGCATTGGTGCAAGCATTCACCCTCGCGCGGCGCACACGTCGGGTTATTATCGAAAACCTGTTGTGGGCGGGCCTGTATAACGGGCTTATGCTGCCGTTTGCGGCACTGGGCTGGATCACACCGGTATGGGCGGCCGTCGGCATGTCCATCAGCTCACTGACCGTGGTGCTCAATGCCTTGCGCCTGACCCGCATGCCGAAGCCGGTCAGCCCCCAGACCACCCTCGACACTCATCCGCTGCCGGCCTGAACCGGTCGTCTGGAGCTCATATGCCAGCGCTTTACGTCATGATTCCTGCGGCCTTGCTGATTGTCGCGATTGCCATCTACATCTTCTTCTGGGCCGTGGACAGCGGCCAGTACGATGACCTCGACAGCCCGGCGCACAGCATCCTGTTTGATGACCAGGACCCACAACACACTGCCGCCGTGGAAGAAGCCAAAGGTCAGACCACCGCTTCACTCAAAGAAGCCGACCACAAGACCCCTCCCCATGCTTGAGCTGGCACCGCTTCTGGCTTCTGCGCTCATTTTGGGCCTGCTCGGTGGCGGCCATTGCCTGGGCATGTGCGGCGGACTGATGGGCGCACTGACGCTGGCCATCCCTAAAGAGCAACGCAGCCGACGCTTCAGGCTGCTATTGGCCTACAACGTGGGCCGAATCCTCAGCTATGCCGCGGCAGGTTTACTGCTCGGTTTAGCGGGATGGGCCGTTGCCAACAGCCCGGCAGCGCTGTTTATGCGCATCCTTGCCGGGGCATTGCTGATTTGCATGGGCTTGTACCTGGCAGGCTGGTGGAGCGGCCTGACGCGCATCGAAAGCCTGGGGCGCGGGCTGTGGCGACATATCCAGCCACTCGCGACACGCCTGCTGCCGGTGTCGAGTGTGCCGCGCGCCTTATTGCTGGGCGCGCTGTGGGGCTGGCTACCGTGCGGCCTGGTTTATAGCACCCTGATCTGGTCGGCCAGCCAGGGCAGTGCGACCGACAGTGCGCTGCTGATGCTTGCGTTTGGCCTGGGCACCTGGCCGGTGTTGCTTGCCACCGGGCTGGCGGCTGAACGTGTCACGGCGCTGCTGCGCAAGCGCAGCGTGCGCATGGCTGGCGGGTTGCTGGTGATCCTGTTTGGTATTTGGACCCTGCCCGGCCCGCACCAGCATTGGCTGATGGGCCATTAAACCTGCGCGCGTGACGCAGGCCTGGTTCACCTCGACAAATGGTTTTACGACGGCTGCGCAGCCGGACGCAGCCTCGCGTTGCTCGTCAGCGGCTACAGGGTTTAGGCACCCGCGAGAACCTGCCCGCCAAGCACAGCTCTTGATGCAAATCAAGATGCAACAGTGACCCACCCCCTAGACTCGCGTTCATTGCCAGCCATCCCGGGGGAATACCCGCATGCTCGACGCCATTCGTTGGGACTCAGATTTAATTCGCCGTTACGACATGGCCGGACCGCGCTATACCTCGTACCCCACAGCGATGCAGTTCAACAGCCAGGTCAGCCCGTTTGATCTGCTGCACGCGTTGCGCGAAAGCCGCAAAGCGTTGCGCCCTGTGTCTTTGTACGTCCACGTGCCGTTCTGCGCGAACATTTGCTATTACTGCGCCTGCAACAAAGTCGTTACCAAGGACAGAGGCCGCGCACAACCTTATTTGCAACGTCTGGAGCAAGAAATACAACTCATTGCCTGCCACCTCGACCCCAAGCAAAAGGTCGAACAGTTGCACTTTGGCGGCGGCACACCGACGTTTCTCAGCCATGACGAACTGCGCCAATTGATGGCCAAGCTACGTCAGCATTTCAATTTGCACGACGATGATTCGGGTGATTACGGCATCGAAATTGACCCGCGCGAAGCCGACTGGTCGACCATGGGCCTGTTGCGTGAGCTGGGCTTCAACCGCGTGAGCATCGGCCTGCAAGACCTCGACCCGCAGGTACAACGGGCCGTTAACCGCTTACAAAGCCTGGAAGAAACCCGCGCCGTGATTGATGCCGCGCGCACGCTGCAGTTTCGCTCGATCAATATCGACCTGATCTACGGCCTGCCCAAGCAAACACCTGAAGCCTTTGCCCGCACCGTGGATGAAGTCATCACCCTGCAACCAGACCGTTTGTCGGTGTTCAACTACGCGCACTTACCCGAGCGTTTCATGCCCCAACGGCGGATCGATGTCAGCGACCTGCCCACTCCCGCTGCCAAGTTGCAGATGCTGGAAAACACCATTGGGCAATTGCTCAAAGCGGGTTATCGCTACATCGGCATGGATCACTTTGCCCTGCCCGATGACGAACTGGCCATCGCTCAGGAAGAAGCCACCTTGCAGCGCAACTTCCAGGGCTACACCACCCACGGGCATTGCGATCTGGTTGGGCTGGGCGTCTCGGCCATCAGCCAGATCGGCGACCTGTACTGCCAGAACAACAGCGACATCACGCACTATCAAAACAGTTTGGCCAGCGCTCAGCTCGCCACCAGTCGTGGCTTGATCTGTAACCAGGATGACCGACTCCGACGCGAAGTCATTCAGCAAATCATTTGCAACCTGCACTTGCCGTTTGCGCGCATTGAGCAGGTATTCAATATCGACTTCAGAGGGTATTTTGCGGCCCAGTGGCCGGCCTTGGAGAAAATGGCAGCCGACGGCCTGATTGCCCTGGACAGTGACCAATTGACGGTACTGCCCGCTGGGCGGTTGTTGGTGCGCTCGGTGTGCATGGTGTTTGATGCCTACCTTGACCAACAGAACCGCCAACGTTATTCGCGGGTGATCTGAGGCGCTTACTTAGCCACCAATGCAGAGGCTATGGCTGCATCTTCACTGCTTGAGCCTTTCATGGCTTCGTTCAAACCGGAGATGGCAGCCATCAGCGAGGTATTCAACGCCGAGATAGCCGATTGCAACGCTGCCGCCTGAATGGTGGCCAGCTCCGGGCTCAGGCTTTTGTTCGCCATCAGCTGTTGCAGTTGTGCCTGTTTTTCGGCGATCTGCTTTTTGATCTCGCGAATCATCTTCAGAATTTTCTGCACCTGATCAGACAAGCCACTCTCTGCAATGTCATTGTCCTGGCTTTTCTGAGCGCTCGCGGTCTTCATGGCGGCCCCCGAGATCGTCACTTTGACCCCTTCAACAGGCGCACCGGTGTCCGCATCCAGCTTGGGCGCTTTGTCAGCAGCAGGCGCCACTTCGCTAATCTTGGTCCGCTCGTAGACTGGCAACATGCCACTCTGGCTAACGGTAATTCCACCCATCGACGACATCTTCCCTGCTCCCGTGGTTAAGTGATAACAATTGTGTCGGCCAAATCCTGCATATCTTGAGGCCAGCGCTCTGAAATGGCGCGCTGGCCTCGACTCCTTAGCTGGGGTACCCTTGCATCTTATGTGTGTTTTCCCACAAGGATTTAAGAAATGTCCGAGCCAGTAAAACTGCGCGCTCATACCCAGGCTCACTGCAAGGATTGCAGCCTAGCCCCTCTTTGTTTGCCACTTTCGTTGAATCTGGAAGACATGGATGCGTTGGATGAGATCGTTAAACGAGGCCGCCCGCTGAAAAAAGGCGAGTTCCTGTTTCGCCAGGGCGACACGTTTGGCTCGGTATACGCAGTACGTTCGGGCGCACTTAAAACCTTCAGCTTGAGCGACAGTGGCGAAGAGCAGATCACCGGTTTCCATTTGCCGAGTGAGCTGGTCGGCTTGTCGGGCATGGACACTGAAACGTATCCGGTGTCGGCGCAGGCACTGGAAACCACCTCGGTGTGCGAGATCCCTTTCGAGCGCCTGGACGAACTGGCGCTGCAACTGCCTCAGCTACGCCGCCAATTGATGCGTGTGATGAGCCGTGAAATCCGTGACGATCAGCAAATGATGCTGTTGCTGTCGAAAAAAACCGCTGATGAGCGCATTGCCACCTTTTTGGTGAATTTGTCGGCGCGCTTCCGTGCACGCGGCTTCTCAGCCAATCAGTTCCGCTTGAGCATGTCACGTAACGAAATCGGCAATTACCTGGGCTTGGCGGTAGAAACCGTCTCGCGCGTCTTTACCCGCTTCCAGCAAAATGAACTGCTGGCCGCCGAAGGCAAAGAAATCCACATCCTTGATCCGATTCAACTGTGCGCCCTCGCTGGCGGCGCCATGGAAGTCTAAAACAGGCCAATAGCGACTATACTGGCGCGCTTAACGCATGCCAGGACATCTGCCTAATGGCCTTCAACGACTTTTGCCTAAAATCCCTGATTCGCCCGGTCATTGACTTCCCCAAGCCGGGCGTGATTTTTCGTGACATTACCCCGCTTTACCAATCGCCCCGCGCCATGCGCGTGATCGCCGACACCTTTATCGAACGCTATGTCGAAGCTGATTTCAGCCACATCGGGGCGATGGATGCGCGTGGCTTTTTGATTGGCTCGGTGCTGGCCCATCAGCTTAACAAGCCTCTGATTCTGTTTCGCAAGCAAGGCAAGCTGCCAGCCAACGTGCTAGCCGAAGGCTATCAAACGGAATATGGCGAAGCGTTTCTGGAAGTGCATGCCGACAGTTTGTGCGAAGGGGATTCGCTGCTGATCGTCGATGACCTGATTGCCACGGGCGGAACGTTGATCGCGGCGGCCAATCTGGCGCGACGCATGGGCGCGACGGTGTTCGAAGCGGCGGCCATTATCGACCTCCCGGAACTGGGCGGCTCTGAGCGCCTGAACGACATCGGCGTACCGACCTTCAGCCTGACCGCGTTTTCACTGACCGAATAACGCCCTGAAGCAAGCGCGTGATAACTTGCACCGTTGTCGGTATCGCACGCATAAACCTGTAGGCGCTGACGAGTAACACGAGGCTGCGATAGGCGACAACGTCGTCGTAAAACCACTCAACGTGGTGCAGCAGACCAACGTTTACGATCGCCTCGCGCTGCACGCCAGACGTTACAGGGCGATGGGTTTACGCCCGGCGAATGAATGCGCCAGCGTCCCGCCATCCACCAGTTCCAACTCGCCTCCCAGCGGCACACCGTGTGCGATGCGCGATGCGATCAGGCCTTTACTGCTCAAAAGCTGGGCAATGTAGTGCGCGGTGGCTTCACCTTCGACGGTCGGGTTGGTGGCCAGAATCACTTCGGTAAAACTGCCCTGCCCGTCAATGCGTGCCATCAGTTGCGGGATGCCAATCGCCTCAGGCCCCAGCCCGTCAAGCGGCGACAAGTGCCCCTTGAGTACGAAATAACGCCCTCGATAACCGGTTTGTTCAACGGCATACACGTCCATCGGCCCTTCCACCACACACAGCAGCGTGTCGTCACGACGCACGTCGGCGCATTGCGGACATAAGTCGTCTTCGGTCAGCGTCCGGCACAGTCGGCAGTGCCCAACACCCTCCATCGCCTGGCTCAGTGCCAGCGCCAAACGCGAGCCGCCACTGCGATCACGCTCCAGCAACTGCAAGGCCATGCGCTGCGCGGTCTTTTGACCGACCCCCGGCAAAGTGCGCAAGGCATCGATCAGTTGGCGAATCAGGGGGCTAAAGCTCATAAGGAAAAGTCCGACAAAACAACGAGAGGCGGTTTATACCCGCCGCATGGAACAGCGTCAAATCTTGTAGACACGCTGACGTGGGCAGCCAAGCTGTGCCCTCTGACGAGCAGTGCGAGGCTGCGATGGGTGCGGTTCGGCAAGTGTGCGGGCTCAGGTTTATGATCGCTTCGCAATCAGACGCCGCCTGCGGCAGCGGGTAGGCGGGCAAAAAAAAGCCAGGCGCGATCGGCCTGGCTTTTTCAAAGGGCTTTAGAACGGCAGTTTCATGCCCGGTGGCAATTGCATGCCAGAGGTCACGCCGCTCATTTTGTCCTGGCTGTTGGCTTCGATCTTGCGAACGGCGTCGTTTACCGCTGCCGCGAACAAGTCTTCCAGCACTTCGCGATCATCGTCGCTCACCCCTTCGAGCAGGCTTGGGTCAATGCTCACACGCTTGATGTCGTGACGACCGGTCATCACCACGCTCACCATGTCGCCACCGGCCTTGCCGGTGACTTCTGCGTTGGCCAACTCTTCCTGCATCTTGGCCATTTTTTCTTGCATCTGCTGCGCCTGCTTCATCAGGCCGGCCATGCCACCTTTCATCATGGGAATCACCTCAATCTGTATTTGCACAATGTACTCATGGCCCTAACGGCCACGAGCTGTAAGGGTTGACCCTGCGTCAAGAGGCCTGAGCCTCGATGACGTCGACAGGTTGAATCGTATCGTCACGCACCGAGGCGTCGAACTGTTTAATCATTTGCTGGACCAGCGGGTCCGCATAAATCGATTCTTCGGCCAAACGCTGACGTTCGGCACGCAAACGTGAAGCGGCTTGCGCCGGGGTTTCTTGCTCAGGCTTGATCAGCTCGATGGTGACCTTGAGGGTGCGCTGCAAGTGCTGGTTCAGCGCGTCATTGAGCCGACGCTGCTGAGTCGCGTTAAACAGTGCGCTGTGTGCCGGGTCAAGGTGCAGCAGCCAGTCATCGCCCTCGACCGCGATCAGCGTGCAGTTGGCACCGATACTCGCCGTCATCCCCGATACCGGTAATTGGGGGAACAGGTTCAGCCATTCAAGGGCCAGGCCCGTCGCCGGCATGGAAGCAGGCAGCGGCTCAGGCTCTGGCTCAGGTTGCGCCGCATGCTCACTGGCCAACTCGTCGAGGTAGCTGTAAGCCGCCGAATCCATGTCCGGCTCAATGTAATCTTCGTCCAGTGGCGGCTCGTCATCGCGGTCCATGCCCGACAACGCGGCGTCGACCTGCTCAGGTGTTGGCTGCGGCATGGGCGCCGCGCTCCACTCGGGAGCGTCCGGCACCACGCTGTCCGGAGTCGGCAACGGCATCGGCGGCAACTCGGGCTGCTCGCTGAGGGTGTCCAGCACCGGCTCAGGGGGCGCCTCCTGCTCAATCACTGGCGCAGATGGTTCGTTCCAGGGCAAGTCGATTTCGGCCACCACAGGCGCCGTTGTCTCCACCACAGGGGCTGGCGTCGGTGCAGGTTGCGCAGCTGCCTCGGGGGCAGGCGCTGCGACAGGTGCAGGTGCTGGCGCAGCGACTGCCGCAGTCGCCGCCACAGGTGAGGTGGAATCAACTGTGGCCTGGCTGATCCCCACTGGCTTTAGCGGCTGACTGGGCGCATCCGCGGTGCCTGCGGGGCGGAAAGCCAGCATGCGCAGCAGCACCATCTCAAAGCCACCCCGCGGGTCGGGCGCGAGTGGCAAGTCACGTCGACCAATCAGGCCCATCTGGTAATAAAATTGCACGTCTTCGGCGGGCAGCGCGCTGGCCAGCGCCAACACCCGGTCGCGGTCGCCGTGGCCGTTGTCCAGGCCTTCAGGCAATGCCTGGGCAATGGCCACGCGATGGAACACGTTGAGGATTTCTGAGAGCACGCCGTTCCAGTCAGGCCCCTGCTCGGCCAAGTGACGCACGGCTTCAAGCAGCGCGCGCGCATCGCCTTCGATCAAGGCGTGCAACAGGTCAAACACCTGGCCGTGATCCAGCGTGCCGAGCATGGCGCGCACATCGCCCGCCAGCACTTTGCCTTCGCCAAACGCAATCGCCTGATCGGTCAGGCTCATGGCATCGCGCATCGAGCCGTCGGCCGCACGGCCCAACAACCACAACGCGTCATCTTCAAAAGGGATGTTTTCGACACTGAGCACGTGGCTCAAATGCTCAACCACACGCTCAGGGGTCATGTTCTTGAGCGAGAACTGCAAGCAACGGGACAAAATGGTCGCTGGCAGCTTTTGCGGATCGGTGGTCGCCAGGATGAACTTGACGTAGGGCGGCGGCTCTTCGAGGGTTTTGAGCAACGCATTGAACGAGTGACTGGAGAGCATGTGCACTTCGTCGATCAGGTAGACCTTGAAGCGCCCACGGCTCGGCGCGTACTGCACGTTATCGAGCAGCTCACGGGTGTCTTCGACCTTGGTGCGGCTGGCGGCGTCGATCTCGATCAGGTCAACAAACCGGCCTTCGTCGATTTCGCGGCACACCGAGCATTCGCCGCACGGGGTCGAGGTGATACCTGTTTCACAGTTCAGGCATTTGGCGATGATCCGCGCAATGGTGGTCTTGCCCACGCCACGGGTACCGGTAAACAGGTAGGCGTGATGCAAGCGCTGACTGTCCAGGGCATTGATCAGAGCCTTGAGCACATGGGTCTGGCCGACCATTTCGCGGAACGAGCGCGGACGCCATTTACGTGCAAGAACCTGATAACTCATTGATAACCGTCGCGTCTGAAAAGCAGAAGGCGCTAATGCTAGCGGAGCAAGGCCAAAATTGCATCTGGTGTGGCCGCCTATTCTGACTATGCTGCTCTCTAGCGGGCTATTTAGCTCTCTCAGGCCACCTGGCGGAGACTGTAATGCGCTTGATCCTGTGTGCTTTGCTGCTCGCGGTGATAACCGGTCACGCTCACTCGGCTGCCTTGCGCGTGGCGGTAGCCGATAGCTGGGCCATGCCGATGATCGAGGTCACAGACGGCCAACCCACCTCAGGCATCCTCTATGACCTGATACTCAGCCTGGCACGCCACCTCGGACAGCCCGCGCAGTTCCATGTCCTGGCCCGAGCACGGGTGCAGAGCGCAATGGAGCATGGCGAAGTGGATATTCGCTGCTTTGTCGCACCCGCCTGGGTGGGCCACAGTGCCCGCAACTACCTGTGGAGCGAACCGCTTCTGGAGCAGCGCGATGTATTGGTCAGCACGCACAAACACCTCAACCCGGTCAACGTGCAAACGCTGCCCCAGCAATCGATCGGCACGGTGCTGAGCTACACCTACCCCTCATTGCAGCCTTTGTTTGATGCGGAAAAGCTGCACCGCGATGACGCCCGCAGCCAGGAGCAAGTCTTGCAAATGCTGATTGCCAGGCGCTTTGACTACGCCGTGAGCAATCAATGGGCGCTGGATTGGGTCAATAAAAGCCGCGAACAGACGGATCAACTGCACAGCGTGGCGCTGATCCAGGAACAACGGCTGAGCTGCATGGTGCGTAACGATCCGCACCTGGCAACCGGGCGGATCCTCGACACCTTGGTGAACATGCGCGATTCGGGCGAGATTGAGCGCATCATCGCCCGCTATACCACGCCCTCCGCGCCTTGAGGACTTAAGCGCAGGCCTGGTGCAACCAGGCGGTGGGCGGCTTGAAACTGGCCACCCAACTGGCCACGTCGCGAATCGGCATCGGCCGTGCGATGAAATAGCCCTGGGCCACTTCGCACCCCAGATGCATCAACAAACTGCCCTGCGCTTCGCTTTCAAGCCCTTCGGCGATGACTTTTCGCCCAAAGGCCCGCGCCAGTCCAACCACTGCAATGGTCAGCGCCAGATCGTCCTTGTCATGCAAAATATCGCGCACAAAAGACTTGTCGATTTTGATGGTTTGGGTCGGCAAACGCTTGAGGTAACTCAGTGACGAATAGCCGGTACCAAAATCATCCAGCGAAAAACGCACGCCCAAGGCCTGACACGCTTTGAGGCACTGACTGACATGCTGCATGTTTTCGATGGCCGTCGATTCAATGATTTCCAGGTCAAGCTTTTCGGGCGCGACATCCGCATGCCGGGCCAGCAACACTTTAAGCCGCTCGACAAAATCCGCACGCTGGAAATGCCGGGCCGCAATATTGACGCTGATCGGCCAGTGCGCGCCCTGGCCCTGCCATGCGTGCATTTGCTCAATGGCTTGGGCAATCACCCACTCACCGATGTCGATGATCAAATCGGTCTGCTCGATCACCGGTAAAAAATCTGCCGGTTGCACCAAGCCCTTTTTCGGGTGCTGCCAGCGCAACAACCCTTCAAAACCCACCACTTCACCGGTGCGCATATTGACCTTGGGCTGATAGTGCAAACACAACTCCCCCGCCGCCAGTGCCTGACGCACACGCTCGACTTGCTGATGCGTCGCCTTGATCTCGCGCCCTTTGAGTACATCAAACAAATGGAAGCGGTTACGGCCACTTTGTTTGGCCACGTACATGGCTTGATCCGCGTGGCGCAGCAAAGTGCCCGCATCTTCATTGTCAGGGGGATAGAGGGTGACGCCGATACTTGCGCAAACACTGAGGGTTTTGCCGCACACCGTGTAAGGCTGCGAGATGGCGGCCAGCACGCGCTGCATGGCGCCGCGCAGCTCATCGGCATCGCGTACATGGCGCATAATCAGCACGAATTCGTCGCCTGCCAGCCGCGCTACAACGTCCTCGCCCCGCATGATGCCTTTCAACCGCTTGGCCACTTCGATCAACAACAAATCGCCACTGGCATGGCCGTAGCCATCATTGACCGCCTTGAAGCCATCCAGGTCGAGCATACACACCGCCAACGGGATGGCCTCGGCCCGAGAGAACTCCAGCGCGCGGTTCAACAGCTCCGACAGATACGTCCGGTTCGGCAACCCGGTGAGCACGTCGTGCCCCACCCGCCATTGCAGGGTGTGCAGTAATTGGCGCTTTTCACTGACATCAAAACGGATCGACAAATATTTGCGCACCTCGCCGGTGGACTCATCCACCAGCGGCACCATGGTGCTGTCCACCCAGTAAACGGTGCCATCCTTGCCCCGGTTACAAATTTCACCTTTCCACACCTGCCCCTGGGCAATCGTGCGCCACATGCCGATGAAGAACTCGGGCGGGTGAAAGCCCGAGTTCAGAATCCGGTGATTGGCGCCCAGTAACTCTTCGCGCGGATAACCTGACACCTCACAAAACTGCTCGTTGACGTAGGTGATCCGGCCGTTCAGGTCGGTCTCGGAAAAAATCGCAGCAGCATCCACTGCCTTGCGGTACATATCGTCCATGATTCATTCACTGCCTTGCACATTACCGGTTGAAACGATCCACCAAGGCCCGCAGCCCCGAAGAAATCCGCTTGAGTTCACCGCCGCGAACCACTGCCGCATTGGCGTTTTGCGCGGTATTTTGCACGGTTTGCGCCACATTGTTGATTTGGCGTGACACATCCTCGGCCACGCAGGACTGTTCTTGCGAAGCTGCCGCCATTTGTTGGCTCATGTCCGTGATGCGCTCTACCGCCTGACGGATGCCTTGCAACGCCTCCTGCGCTTGCAACACCTGACGCACCCCCTGCTCGGCCTCTTGAATACCCAGGCTGGCAATATTTACCGCCTTATCAGCACCCACTTGCAGGTTTTCGATGATGCCCTGAATCTGCTCGGTCGACTCTCGGGTCTTGCCCGCCAGCGCGCGCACTTCATCGGCGACCACCGCAAACCCGCGCCCTTGCTCACCTGCACGCGCGGCTTCGATGGCGGCATTGAGTGCCAGCAGGTTGGTCTGGTCGGCAATCGCCCGAATCATGCCAGCGGCCGCCATGATTTCCTGGGTCTGCCCCGCCAGATTACCCACCGCAGCGTTGATCTGGTTCACCGTATTGGCCAGCAGCTGGATGGCATCACGCGTGGTACCGGCCACGTGACTGCCTTCTTCTGCCAACTGGTTGGCGGTGCTCGCTTCAGCCGCCGTGTGCTGCACATGCACAGCCACCTCGGATATGGACGCGGCCATTTCAGTCATGGCGGCGGCCGTCATGTCTGTTTCAGCCCGCTGTTGCAACAAGGCACTTTCGGTATCACTCGACAACTGGCTGGAGTCAGCGGCCGCTTCAGCCATTTGATTGGCCAGATCCAGCAAGCGGGTCAACGCGGTTTTTAAACGCGCTTCTTCGCTGATCAAAATCATGTGCAGTTGCGCAACGCCACCCTGCGAGTCGCTGTAAACCATCGCACTGACCGGGTCTGAAAACGCATCGGGCGAAGCATTCACGATGTGATTGAATTGCTGGCCGAGGCGTGAATGGCCCCAGATACCCACCCCCACAAACAGGGCGGCAGTGAGGCTCTGAGCGGTCAAAGCCGGGAGGACGTATGCACTGGCAATCGAAACAATCGCGGCGGTCACCGGCAGTAGCAGGACGCTGGCACTTTGAGTCGCACGATGGAACCCGGACACGGCCGGCTTGCCCTCACGCAAGCGCGCATACAAGGCTTCGGCCCGTGCCACTTGCTCACGGGTAGGTTTGACCCGCACCGACTCATAGCCCACCACACGGCCATCTTCAAGAATCGGCGTCACATAAGCGCTGACCCAATAGTAGTTGCCATTTTTACAGCGGTTTTTGACCACGCCCATCCAGCTTTTACCGGCCTTGAGGTAGCGCCACATCAACTCGAACACGGACGCGGGCATGTCCGGGTGTCGCACCAGATTGTGCGTGCTGCCAATCAACTCATCCTGTGCAAAGCCACTCATGGCTGCAAATTCGGCGTTGCAGTAGGTGATATGGCTATGAACATCAGTGGCGGATATCAGCCGTTGATGGTCCGGAAAAGTTTGTTCAACACCGCTCACGGGAAGGTTAATGCGCACGGTAAAACTCCACCTGTGGACAGCACGCTCGCACGCGCCGATATAAGAAAAGAACAACCCCAAGGCTCGGCGCAAACACACTTAATAGGCTCCAGAAAGCATTAAGCAGACGCACAACAACACCCAACATCCTTGAACAGGCACGGGCTTGAAGAAGATCAAAAAGTAGCGCAATTCTACAAACTAATTTCAATTTTGCAAGTCAGTAAGCCGCGCACCAAAACAACGCACACCCCGTAAGACAGCACCCTTACTTGATCACGCGGCTATTTTTAAGCATAAAAAACGAAACACACTAAATGGAAGCCTAATAGTAATAGACGACTACGTCTCATCCCTGCCCACCAAGGCTTGCAGCGGTTTAAACCAAGGGGCTTGAGAGGCTCAAGCATGCATATCGCACAGCCCCTGAACTTTAGGAATCGTCCTAAAGACAACTTCATAAAAAGATCGGCACCATCGTTCCATTTAATAAAAAATACGATCTTATTAAAAATTAATAACCGATCAAACAGGTCAAGTAATACATTTAAATAGCGCAGCAAAGTATCCAACACAATAACCTGCACGTCGAGGACTTGCCCCCTCTATACCCTGAGCGAATAAACAGCCTGCTGGTTAGAAATGTAGACGATATAAATGCATTCGAAAGACATATTCGATATATAAAATCAGGCCAGACCCACCCATTTTGTTTCAAAGAGCAGACAGCCACCCACAGCAAAAAATCACGAAAAGTCCGATAGTTCGGTCGTGTTCTTACGAAGGAAAAAAGGAGATTTTGAAATGGAGGCAACCCCACCAGCCACACCCCGGCACACAATGTTCCCGCTGTGGCTGCTTCCTTCCGGATCTGACCAGGTTCACGGGTAATCGTTGCGGAGGGACCGATAGGGTCACCATAACAACGTTCGCCTAGCAGCGAACGGCGCCATTGTACCTGTCTGAGGAAAACTTACAACCGCCTATTCAAGAATAAAAAAATGAACAGGCTCAAGCACTTGGATTTTTCATCCTCACCCGTAGCCGCTCGCTCAGATCGCGTCCGATTCCTGCGCTGTCGCACGCTACCTTCGCCAGCGCTACGTCATACCGCGATGCCCTGCGCGCTCAAAAACGCGACAAACGCCTCCTCATCCAGCACCTTGAGGCCCAAATCATTGGCTTTGGTCAGCTTGGAGCCAGCACCCGGCCCCGCCACCACGCAGTGCGTCTTGCCAGACACCGAACCCGAGACTTTAGCGCCCAGGCTTTCGAGCTTGTCCTTGGCGACGTCGCGACTCATCAACTCCAGCGAACCCGTCAACACCCACGTCTGACCCGCTAAGGGCAACCCGGCGACGGTTTTTTTCTCACTTTGCCAATGCATGCCGAAATCACGCAGTTGCGCCTCGATCGCCAGTGCCACTCGGGCATTTTCAGGGCTGTCAAAAAACTCACGCACCGCCTTGGCCTGTTTTTCCGGCAAGGCTTGGCGCATATCCAGCCAGTCGGCATCAATCACGCCCTGGAGCGAGCCGAACTTGTCGGCGAGTTTTTGCGCACCGCCCGGCCCAACAAACGGAATGTGCAGTTTGTCGATCAAACCACCCAACGTGGTGCTGGCCGCAAATTCGGCGCCCAGATCGCCTTGATCCTGCAACTCAAGCCCGCGCTCCAGCAATTGGCTGATGACCTGCCGGTTATGCTCATCACTGAAGAAGCTGTGGATCTCGTGCGCCACCTCAAGACCGACATCCGGCAAATACGTGAGCACTTGCGGCAACGCACGCTGTACGCGCTCAAGCGAGGCCAGAGAACGCGCCAGCACCTTGGCCGTCTCTTCTCCTACATCTGGAATACCCAATGCATAGATAAAGCGAGCCAAGGCGGGACGCTTGCTGTCGGCAATCGCAGCCAACAGATTCTTGCTCGATAACTCGGCAAAACCTTCAAGATCGACGATCTGTTCGAAATTCAGGGTGTACAAGTCCGCTGGCGAGCGCACCAACCCCTCATCCACCAGCTGCTCAACGCTTTTCTCACCCAGACCTTCGATGTCCATCGCTCTGCGCGAGACAAAGTGAATAATCGCCTGTTTGAGTTGCGCACCGCAGGCCAGACGCCCCACACACCGGTACACCGCCCCTTCGCTGACGGTTTCGCGACCCTTGCTGCGCTTGACCAGTTGTGTGCGCTCAACATGGGAACCGCAGACCGGGCAGCTTTGCGGGATGTGCACAGGGCGCGCGTCGTCTGGACGGCGTTCGAGCACCACTTGCACCACCTGCGGAATCACATCCCCTGCACGACGAATGATCACGGTATCGCCAATCATCAGCCCCAAACGCGCCACTTCATCCATGTTGTGCAATGTCGCATTGGATACCGTCACGCCAGCCACCTTGACGGGCTTGAGGCGAGCGACGGGCGTCACTGCACCGGTACGGCCCACCTGAAACTCCACATCCAGCAATTGGGTCAGCTCTTCCATTGCCGGGAATTTGTGCGCAATCGCCCACCGCGGCTCACGCGCCCGAAAACCCAATTCGCGCTGCGAGGCCAAACTGTTGACTTTGAACACCACCCCGTCGATCTCGTAAGGCAGCGCCGCACGACGTTCGCCAATGTCGCGGTAGTAATCCAGACACTCGCCAATGCCCTTGGCCAGTTTCAGCTCATGGCTAATGGGCATGCCCCATTGCTGTAGTTGTTTAAGGTTACCGATGTGGGTATCTGCAAACTCTTGCGAGACTTGCCCCAACCCATAACAGCAGAATTCAAGTGGGCGGCTGGCGGTGATCCTGGAGTCCAGTTGACGCAAGCTGCCCGCCGCCGCATTACGCGGGTTGGCGAACGTCTTGCCACCCACTTGCAGTTGGGCTTCATTCAAACGGTCGAACCCGGCCTTGGACATGAACACTTCGCCACGCACTTCCAGCACTGCGGGCCAGCCGCTGCCGTGCAGCTTGAGCGGGATATTGCGCACGGTGCGCACATTGACGCTGATGTCTTCGCCCGTGGTGCCATCACCGCGCGTGGCACCGCGTACCAGATGCCCGCCCTGGTAAAGCAGGCTCACCGCCAGGCCGTCCAGTTTGGGCTCACAGCTGTATTCAACCTCGGCGCCGCCACCCAGCAAATCAGCTGCTGGCAAATCCAGCCCTTCTTGCACGCGCCGGTCAAACTCGCGCATGTCCGATTCATCGAAGGCGTTACCCAAACTCAACATCGGCACTTCATGTCGCACTTGCGTAAAGGCCGACAACGCCGCACTGCCGACCCGCTGGGTCGGTGAATCAGGGGTGATCCACTGCGGATGCTCAGCTTCCAGCGCCTTGAGCTCGCGAAACAGGCGATCGTATTCAGCGTCCGGGATGCTTGGCTCGTCGAGGACGTGATAGCGATAGTTGTGCTGGTCCAGTTCAGCGCGCAGCGCCAGGATTCGAGTATGGGCGGCAGTCATGGGGTGTTCTCTCACAATGCAAAAGAGCAGCCGTGGCTGCTCTTGAGTTGATTCATTCGCGTTTGAGCGGGAGCAAAGAAGCTGACTCCCACAAGGTTTAGCGCTTTTGGGTCAGTGCGCGACGCTCAAACTCAACGATGCGCTGACGGTAGTGTTCGATGGTCTGCGCGGTCAACACGCTGCGCTGATCATCTTTAAGCTCGCCATTAAGCTCCTGCGACAGTTTGCGTGCAGCAGCGACCATCACATCAAACGCCTGCTTGGGATGACGCGGGCCTGGCAAGCCGAGGAAGAAACTGACGGCCGGGGTACTGAACAGATCAATGTCGTCCAGATCAAACACGCCCGGCTTGACGGCGTTAGCCATCGAGAACAGCACTTCGCCGTTACCGGCCATGCTTTCGTGGCGGTGGAAAATATCCATCTCACCAAAACGCAGACCGCTTTCAAGAATGTTCTGCAACAGCGCCGGGCCTTTGAAGCCCGCCGGATCACGACTGATGACGCTGATGACCAGCACTTCTTCGGCTGCGGGTTGCGGCTCTTTGTCTTCAACCACCGCCGACATGGAGGGGCTGGAAGTTGCACGACCACGGGCAGGCTTGGCTTCAGGCGCGAAGTCATCACGGGCACTCAGGCTCGGGCCGTCATCCTCAAGATCGAGGTTCAGGTTCAAGTCACCCTGGCTTGGCTCGCCACCCCGCTTGCCGCGCTTAGCACCCTTCTCACGCGCCGGCATGCTCACGGACGGCAGGTCATGCTCATCGAGTTGCGGCTCTTTATGGTTCGGGGTGTCCAGAACACGTGAAGGGCCCAGCAACTCGGCGCTGGTCTCCTCCTCGTCCGGCACATTGGAAAAGCTGCGGTCAAGGCGAAACTTAAGCTTGCCCTTGCCGCCGCGCATCCGGCGCCAGCCATCAAAAAGAATACCGGCGATGACCACTATGCCGATGACGATCAGCCACTCGCGCAGACCGATTTCCATGTAATCCCTTGCCCCTAAAAAATGATTCTATGAAGAAGAGCCTAAAGCCCTTTAAAACGTGGCGCCAACTCTATGTTCTGAATGGCGTTTTACCCACGTACAAAAAAATTAGACGCTAAATTAGCACGACCAAAGATAACTTTACACCGTCTGTCGCATTGAGCTATGCCAACAAAGCCACATGCGCACGAGACAAATCACTCAAGCGCAAAGGAAAATTCCTACCAGCAGAAATTTTTGACCCTACTTGCTTATAGCTCAAGCTTCGACCATTGCCATTGCCTCCTCGACATCAACCGCGACCAGACGTGAACAGCCAGGCTCATGCATCGTCACGCCCATCAACTGATCGGCCATTTCCATGGCGATTTTGTTGTGGGTGATGTAGATGAATTGCACCGTCTGGGACATCTCTTTCACCAGACGGGCATAGCGCCCGACGTTCGCATCATCCAGCGGTGCATCCACTTCATCGAGCATGCAAAACGGGGCCGGATTCAATTTAAAGATGGCAAAAACCAGCGCCAGCGCGGTCAATGCCTTCTCGCCACCCGACAGCAAATGGATGGTGCTGTTCTTTTTGCCTGGCGGGCGCGCCATGATCGTCACCCCTGTATCGAGTAAATCTTCGCCCGTCAGTTCCAAATAAGCGCTGCCTCCGCCGAAAACTTTTGGGAAAAGGGCCTGCAATCCGCCATTTATCTGATCAAAGGTGTCTTTGAAGCGGCTGCGGGTTTCTTTGTCGATCTTGCGAATGACGTTTTCCAGGGTTTCAAGCGCTTCGACCAAGTCCGCATCCTGAGCATCCAGATAACGCTTTCGCTCGGACTGCTGCTGGTACTCGTCGATGGCTGCAAGGTTGATCGCACCCAAGCGCTGGATTCGCGCCGCAATGCGCTCCAACTCTTCTTGCGCCTGCTGCTCATTGAGCTCGTTGCTTAACGTGGCTAACACGCCGTGCAAGTCATAACCGTCAGCCAGCAACTGATCTTGCAACGCGGTACGCCGCACCGTCAGTGCCTGCCATTCCATGCGTTGTTGCTCAAGCTGGCCGCGGATCAGTTGCGACTGTTGCTCGGCCTGATTGCGGCGCTTCTCGGCATCGCGCAACTCACGATCGGCATCTTCAAGCGCGGTTTGGGCGACTTTGAGCTCTTCATCCACACTCAAACGCTTGTCGAGCAGTTCTTCGAGCTTGAGACGCAGCTCTTCAAGCGGCGCTTCGCCCTCTTCCAGATTGAGGTTCAGTTGTTCACGTTTTTCGTTCAGGCGTTCGGACTGCAACTCCAGGCGCTCAAGGGCCTGGCGCGTGGAATCGTACTGAGCCTTGAGCGACCCCAAGCGCACCGCCAATTGATGCGCGTGATCCTTGTGCTGGCGTGCATCCTGACGCACACGGTCAAGACGCTCGCGCAGGCTGTCACGTTGCGCCAGCAACAGCTCGCGCTGTTCAGTGTCTGTCGCCATAGCATTCAGCGCATCCTGCAAGTGCAGACGCGCCTCACCGACCTGCTCATGCTCAACGGTGCGCTGCTCACCCAGTTCAGTCAGCTCTTCATCCAGACGCCGACGGCGCAGGGTCAGTTGCTCGACCTTGGCTTTGCTGGCTGAGAGTTTGGCTTTGATCTCACCCTGCTGCCGCGCCTCGTCCTGCAAGCGACGGCGCACCTGCTCACGCGCCTCTTCCTGCGTCAGCTGTTGCTCACGCAACTGCTGCAAGTGCGCTTCGAGGGTTGCCAACGTGGCTTCGCGCTCATCGCGCTCAAGCTCAAGGCGCTGGATTTCCTGGCCACGGGCCAGCACGCCGCTCTCAGCTTCGCTGGCGCGGCGAACACGCAGAAAATTGCGCCCCACCCAATAGCCGTCTCGGCTGATCAGGCTTTGCCCGTCTGCCAGTTGGGTGCGCAGTGCCAGCGCCTGCTCAAGGGTCTCGACCGGCTTGACCTGCCCCAGCCAAGGCGTGAGGTCGAACGTTGACTCAACCTTGTCGAGCAAACTGCCCGCCATGCCCTGTGAGGGTGTGCCTGCACTGAACAAACGCAAGTCGCCTTGTGCGAACCCTGCCAGATCGAACCGCGCAAAGTCATCGACCAACACCGCTTGCAGATCAGCACCCAGCACGGTTTCGACAGCCAGCTCCCAGCCCGCCTCAACGCTCAAGCCTTCTGCCAGACGCGGCTGCTGACTGAGCTGGTGCTCGCGCAGCCATTGTGCGGTGCCCGTGCCCGGGTCCAGTGCGGCTTGCTGCAAGGCCTCAAGCGATGCCAAACGGCCATTGAGCCGCTGCAATTCGCCCTGAGCCTGTTGCTGATTGTGTGTGGCTTGTTGCAGGTCGTGACGCACCTGTTCCAGACGCTCAACCACCTGATCCTCAGTGGCCTGCAACGTTTCGTGAGTCAATTCGCTGGTGGCCAGACACTCGCTCAGCTCCAGAATGGCAGCGTCTTCCGGGTCAGCCGCGAGCAAGGCGCGCTCTTCCCCCAAACGACGCTGACGTTCAGCCACCCGCTCCATGCTGGTTTCCAGTTGCGCAATGCGCGCTTGCAGCACTTGGGACTGGCGCTGCGGCTCGGCACTGCGCAGGTTGAAAGCATCCCACTGCTCTTGCCAGGCTTGCATGGTGACTTCGGACTCTTCGAGCGCAGCACCGGCCTCTTCGGCGGCAGCGCTGGTCAGTTCCTGCTCGGGCTCAAGCATCGCCAGCTCTTCACCCAGCGTGGCCAGCAGCGTGCGGTCGTGACCCAAATGCGATTCGGTTTCGAGCCGCGAACGCTCAGCCTCACGCAAGTCGTCCTGCAACTGGCGCAAACGCTGCTGGCCGTGTTGAATGCTTTGCTCAACCCGGGCAATGTCACCGCCCACAGAATAGAAGCGCCCCTGCACCAAGTTGAAGCGCTCTGACAGATCATGGTGCCCGTCACGCAGGCGCTCGATACTGGCGTCCGCGTTGCGCTGCTCAGCCACCAGGGCTTCGAAGCTGACTTCCTGATTGCCGATAATCGCTTCGCGCTGGCCAACTTGCTCGTTCAATGCCTGCCAGCGCAGGGCTGACAGTTGCGCCTTGAGCTGACGCTCTTCGGCTTTATATTCCTGATACTTCTCGGCGGACTGGGCCTGGCGATGCAAGCGCTCAAGCTGACGCCCCAGCTCATCCCGCAGATCGGTGAGACGCGCGAGGTTTTCATGGGTGCGACGAATACGGTTTTCGGTCTCGCGTCGGCGCTCCTTGTACTTGGAGATGCCTGCCGCCTCTTCGATGAAATTACGCAGGTCTTCGGGCTTGGACTCGATCAGTTTCGAGATCATGCCTTGCTCGATGATCGAGTAGCTGCGCGGCCCAAGGCCCGTGCCGAGGAAGATATCGGTGATGTCGCGACGCCGGCACTTGGTGCCATTGAGGTAGTAGGTGGTCTGGCTGTCGCGGGTCACTTTGCGGCGAATGGAAATCTCGGCGTAAGCCGCGTATTCGCCCAGCAAGGTGCCGTCCGAGTTATCAAACACCAGCTCGATGCTGGCCTGACTCACGGGCTTGCGGGTCGTTGAGCCATTGAAGATGACGTCGGTCATCGACTCGCCACGCAGGTTTTTGGCTGAGCTTTCGCCCATTACCCAGCGTACGGCGTCGATGATGTTGGACTTGCCGCAACCGTTAGGCCCCACCACCGCCGCCATATTGCTGGGGAAGTTAACGGTGGTCGGATCGACGAAAGACTTGAAACCCGCCAGTTTGATGCACTTGAGACGCACGCTCAGGCAACCGTCAAGGCAGACAACACCAGATCACAACTGCGCTGGGCATAACTGCTCAGCACCACACGAATGCGCGGCAGGTCACGAGCGACCACCGCGTCGAGCAACTGGGCGAACAAGGTGAGGAATTCATTCATCGCGGCCTTGCGCTGCTCCAGTGCCAGGTAATAGGCACGGCTCATGGCCGGGTGCAGATTTTCTACGGTTTCCTGCAAGTACGGATTGTTGGCGAAGGGATACGCCGCGCGCATCACATTGAAGCTGTCTTCGACAAACGCGCTGATGTCCTGGCGCTCAAGGCTGGCGCTCAAGCGCTGCTGAATTTGCAGGAACGGGCCCAAGTCAGCCTGAACGGCCCAACGCTGCGCCACTGCATTACCCAGCAGGATGTACAACTCACTCATCAACGTGCACAGGCTCTGCACCTTGTGCGCAGTCAGTTCGGTGACATGCGCCCCGCGTCGCGGCAGGATGGCGATCAAGTGCCGACGCTCCAGGATCAACAACGCCTCACGCACAGAACCGCGGCTGACATTGAGCGCCAGCGTCACCTTCTGTTCCTGAATGCGTTCCCCAGGCTTTAACTCGCCACGAATGATCCGTTCGGCGAGGTGATGAGCGATTTGCTCGGCGAGGCTATCCGGCGCCTTGAACGTCATGTTTTACCTTCAAAATCTTTGATCAGTGCAAGCGGCGCAGTGTAGCGCACTTGCTACGTACTAGCGGAGTGCCCGGGACGCAGAATTTGGCACGATTTAAGCAAATAACGGGGTCATTACCCTCCCAAAACTATCGTTTTGGTGTCCCGCACTCATTTTCTTGACCCGCGAGTCAGTTATGACTAAATTCAGCCCATCCCGCTCGATAACAATAATGATTTTGCGAGGCCTTCCGTGATCCAGTTCCTGATTAACCAGACGCTGCGTACCGAGCACGCGCTGGACCCCAACCTGACCGTGCTCAATTACCTGCGTGAGCACCTGCATAAACCCGGAACCAAGGAAGGCTGCGCCAGCGGCGACTGCGGTGCCTGCACCGTGGTAATCGGCCAATTGCACACCGATCCACACGGCACTGAGCGCTTGCGTTATCGCAGCATCAACGCTTGCCTGACGTTCGTGTCGACCCTGCATGGCAAGCAACTGATCAGCGTCGAAGACCTCAAGCATCAAGGCGAACTGCACAGCGTGCAACGTGCCATGGTTGAGTGCCACGGCTCGCAATGCGGGTTTTGCACGCCAGGATTTGTGATGTCGCTGTTCGCGCTGCAAAAAAACAGCACCGAACCCGACACTCATCAAGCCCACGAAGCGCTGGCTGGCAACCTGTGCCGCTGCACCGGTTATCGGCCGATTCTGGCCGCCGCCGAACGCGCCTGTTCGGTGCGCAGCAGCGACCAATTTGATGCACGCGAGCGCGATACCATCGCCGCCCTCAAAGCCATCACCCCCAGCCGCACAGACGAACTCAACAGCGGCGACAAACGCTGCCTGCTGCCCTTGACGCTCAACGACCTGGCCGACCTGTATGACGCTTGCCCGCAAGCGCGCTTGTTGGCAGGCGGCACAGACCTGGCCCTGGAAGTCACCCAGTTCCACCGTCCACTGGCGGTGATGATTTACGTCGGCAACGTGGCCGAAATGAAGCGCATTGAGTACATCGAAGACCGAATCGAAATCGGCGCCGCCGTTTCACTGACCGACGCCTACACCACGCTCAACAGTGAATACCCGGACTTTGGCCAATTGCTGCAACGCTTCGCCTCGCTGCAGATCCGCAATCAGGGCACCTTGGGCGGCAACATTGGCAACGCGTCCCCGATTGGCGACACCCCTCCGCTGCTGATTGCACTGGGCGCCCGCCTGGTCCTGCGCAAAGGCGAAGCAAGCCGCACCCTGGCGCTTGAGGACTACTTCATTGATTACCGCGTGACGGCGCGCCAAGAAGGCGAATTCATCGAAAAAATCATCATTCCACGCGCTTCCGTCGATGCCACCTTTCGCGCCTATAAAGTCTCCAAGCGACTGGATGACGACATCAGCGCCGTCTGTGCCGCGTTCAACCTGCGCATCCGTCAGGGCGTGGTCAGCGAAGCGCGGATCGCCTTCGGCGGCATGGCCGCGACGCCAAAGCGCGCCACGGCCTGTGAAGCCGTGCTCAATGGCGCTCACTGGAACAACGACAACCTTGAGCGCGCTTGCCTCGCATTGGCCGAAGACTTCGCCCCGCTGTCGGACTTTCGCGCCAGCAAGGAATACCGGCTGCTGAGCGCGCAAAACCTGCTGCGCAAATACTTCATCGAACTGCAAACCCCAGACCTTCAAACGCGGGTGACGGCTTATGTCTAACCATCACAAGATCGAGCCGTCCCAAGCCCAATTGCTGTCCCTGTTCGAGCAAGACCTGCAAACCGGTGTCGGACGCAGCGTCAAGCACGACAGTGCCCAAAAGCATGTGTGCGGCGAAGCGCAGTACATTGATGACCGTCTGGAATTCCCCAATCAACTGCATGTGTATGCCCGTCTTTCAGACCGCGCCCACGCCAAAATCATCCGTGTCGACACCTCGCCGTGCTACGCCATCGACGGCGTGCGCCTGGTGATCACCCACCACGACATCCCCGGCCTTAAAGACATCGGCCCGCTACTGCCCGGCGACCCGCTTTTAGCCATCGACACGGTGGAGTTCGTCGGGCAACCGATACTGGCCGTAGCGGCGTGTGATCTCGACACCGCCCGCACCGCCGCTATGGCCGCCATCATCGAATACGAAGACCTGGAGCCCGTATTGGACGTGGTCGAGGCCTTGCGCAAAAAACACTTTGTGCTCGACAGCCACACCCACCGGCGAGGCGACTCGGCGAACGCACTGGCGCATGCCGAGCACCGCCTGCAAGGCACCCTGCACATTGGCGGGCAAGAACACTTCTACCTCGAAACCCAGATTTCATCGGTCATGCCCACCGAAGACGGCGGCATGATCGTGTATTGCTCCACGCAAAACCCCACCGAAATCCAGAAGCTGGTCGCTGAAGTCCTCGACGTGTCGATGAACAAAATCGTCGTCGACATGCGCCGCATGGGCGGTGGTTTCGGCGGCAAAGAGACGCAAGCCGCCAGCCCTGCGTGCCTGTGCGCCGTGGTCGCGCGCATCACCGGCCAACCGACGAAAATGCGCCTGCCCCGCGTCGAAGACATGCAGATGACCGGCAAGCGCCACCCTTTTTACGTCGAATACGATGTCGGCTTTGACGCACGCGGACGCTTGCAAGGCATTCAATTGGAGCTGGCAGGCAATTGCGGCTATTCACCCGATTTATCCGCCTCCATTGTCGACCGCGCAATGTTCCACGCCGACAACGCCTATTACCTGGGCGACGCCACGATCAATGGCCATCGCTGCAAGACCAACACCGCCTCCAACACCGCGTATCGCGGCTTTGGCGGCCCGCAAGGCATGGTGGCCATCGAGCAGGTCATGGACCATATCGCCCGCCATCTTGGGCTTGATCCGCTGGCCGTGCGCAAAATCAACTACTACGGCAAGACCGAACGCAACGAAACCCACTACTACCAGACTGTTGAGCACAACCTGCTGGATGAAATGACCGCCGACCTGGAAGCCAGCAGTCAGTACGCGCAACGGCGTGAAGCGATCAAGGCGTTCAATGCCAGCAGCCCGTACCTGAAAAAGGGTCTGGCGCTGACACCGGTCAAATTCGGCATTTCGTTCACCGCCAGCTTTCTCAATCAGGCGGGTGCGTTGATCCATGTCTACACCGACGGCAGCATTCACTTGAATCACGGCGGCACCGAAATGGGCCAAGGCCTCAACACCAAGGTCGCGCAAGTGGTTGCCGAAGTGTTTCAAGTGGACATCAGCCGCGTACAGATCACCGCGACCAACACGGACAAAGTACCCAACACCTCGCCCACCGCAGCCTCCAGCGGCACTGATCTGAATGGCAAAGCCGCGCAGAATGCGGCTGAAATCATCAAGCAGCGTTTAATCGCCTTCGCTGCCGCCACGTACGCGGTCAGTGAGCATGAGGTGATTTTCCATAACGGCCAGGTGCGTGTCGGCGAACTGCTGCTGAGTTTTGAGACGCTGATCCAACAGGCCTATTTCGGCCAGGTGTCGCTGTCGAGCACCGGCTACTACAAAACTCCAAAAATCTTTTACGACCGCAGCCAGGCACGTGGGCGCCCGTTTTATTACTTCGCGTTTGGCGCGGCCTGTGCAGAAGTGATCGTCGACACGCTGACCGGCGAATACAAAATGTTGCGCACCGACATCCTGCATGACGTTGGCGCCTCATTGAACCCGGCCATCGACATCGGTCAGGTCGAAGGCGGCTACATTCAGGGCGCGGGCTGGTTGACCATGGAAGAGCTGGTGTGGAATGCCAAAGGCAAGTTGATGACCAACGGCCCCGCCAGCTACAAGATCCCAGCCGTAGCGGACATGCCCTTGGACTTGCGCGTGACACTGGTCGAGAACCGCAAAAACCCGGAAGACACGGTGTTCCACTCCAAAGCCGTGGGCGAGCCACCGTTCATGCTCGGTATTGCCGCCTGGTGCGCCATCAAGGACGCAGTGGCCAGCCTGGCCAACTACCGCGTGCAACCCGACATCGACGCACCGGCCACGCCGGAGCGTGTGCTATGGGGCTGCGAGCAAATGCGCAAGCACGCCCAACAAGCCCCCGCGGCGCAGGATGAACAGCATGCATAACTGGATCAGTGCCCTGGCCGACTTACAGCTGCGCGGCGAACCGTGCATGCTCGTCACTATCATCGAAGAACAAGGATCGACCCCGCGCAATGCCGGTTCGAAAATGGTCATCAGCGCCACGCAAACCTTCGACACCATCGGCGGTGGCCATCTGGAATACAAGGCGATGCAAATTGCCCGCGAGCGGCTGAACAACGGCCAGCCCGACACGCACCTGCAACGCTTCAGCCTCGGCGCCAGCCTGGGACAATGTTGCGGCGGCGTGGCGGTGTTGTTATTCGAGCCCATGGGCCAGGTGCAGGCGCAGATCGCTGTGTTTGGTGCAGGCCATGTGGCCCGGGCGCTGGTGCCACTGCTCGCCAGCTTGCCGTGCCGGGTACGCTGGATTGACTCGCGCGAGCAGGAGTTCCCCGCCTGCATCCCGGTGGGGGTGCAAAAAATCGTCACTGACGAACCGGTGGATGAGGTCAATGATCTGCCAGCGGGTTGCTACTGCATCGTCATGACGCATAATCACGCCCTGGATCTGGAACTCAGCGCAGCCCTGCTCAAACGCAATGACTTTACCTACTTCGGCTTGATTGGTTCCAAAACCAAACGCATGAAGTTCGAGCACCGCCTGCGCGACAGAGGCATCAGCGCCCCTCATTTGCAGCGTATGCGCTGCCCGATGGGCTTGAGCGAAGTCAAAGGCAAGTTGCCGATTGAAATCGCCATTTCCATCGCCGGCGAAATTATCGCCACCTACAACGCCCACTTCGGCCAACCGAGTGCCAGCGTCGAACCCATTAAAAAATTGCTGCCGTCTTCGCGACGCAGCCAAGCCACGAACTGAGAAACATGATGACTTGTAAAGCCTACCGCGCCGCCATCTTGCACAGCATCGCCGACCCGGCCGAGGTCGGCGTCGAAGCGTCCTATGAATATTTTGAGGACGGCTTGCTGATCGTTGACGACGGCCAGATTAAAGCCGTCGGCAACGCCCGCGAGTTATTGGCCACCTTGCCAGCTGACGTGGCCGTCACTGAATACACCGACGCCCTGATCACCCCCGGTTTTATCGACACCCACATCCACTTCCCGCAAACCGGCATGATTGGTTCTTACGGCGAACAGTTGCTCGACTGGCTCAACACCTACACCTTTCCGTGCGAAAGCCAGTTCGCAGACAAAGCCCACGCGCAAGAAGTGGCCGATGTGTTCCTCAAAGAACTGTTGCGTAATGGCACCACCACCGCACTGGTATTTGGCAGCGTGCACCCGCAATCCGTTGACGCACTGTTTGAAGCCGCGCAGCGTCTGGACCTGCGCCTGATCGCAGGCAAAGTGATGATGGACCGCAATGCGCCGGACTATCTGACAGACACCGCAGAAACCGGCTACGCCCAGAGCAAGGAGCTGATCGAACGCTGGCACGGCAAGGGCCGCCTGCATTACGCCGTAACCCCGCGCTTCGCCCCGACCAGCACCCCGCAACAACTGACCTTGGCAGGCAAACTGCTCGGTGAATACCCGGACGTGTACCTGCACACTCACATCAGCGAGAACCTTCAGGAAATCGAATGGGTTAAATCGCTGTTCCCTGAACGTAAAGGTTATCTGGACGTGTACGACCACTACCAACTGCTGGGTGAGCGCTCTGTGTTTGCCCACGGCGTGCATTTGTGTGACGAGGAATGCGCGCGGCTGGCCGAAACCGGTTCGGCAGTTGCGTTTTGCCCCACCTCAAACCTGTTTTTGGGCAGCGGCCTGTTCAACCTGCCAATGGCCGAAAAACACAAACTTAACGTCGGCCTGGGCACCGACGTAGGCGCGGGCACCAGTTTCTCGCTGCTCAACACCCTGAACGAAGCCTACAAAGTCATGCAGCTGCAAGGGCTGCGCCTTAACCCGTTCAAGTCGTTGTATTTGGCGACATTGGGCGGCGCGCGCGCGCTGCGCCTGGAAGACCGCATTGGCACCCTGCAACCGGGCACTGATGCAGACTTTTTGGTGCTGGACTACCACGCGACTCCGCTGCTGAGTTATCGCCTCAAGCAATCAAAAAACATCGCTGAAACGCTGTTCGTCCTGATGACGCTGGGCGATGACCGCACCGTGCAACAGACCTTTGCGGCGGGCAACCTGGTGCACCAGCGCTGATCGAAGCGCGCACGAACCAGATCGCAGTCGGGTGACACTCGTCAGCTCATGCCGGTTTAGGTGCTCGATGCTTGAATGCAGTCGCTGCCCAAAGCAGCGACTGCCACTCAAAGCTTCGCCGACGGCCGTGAGGGCTTGCCCTTGGTTTGCAGCAAATGCGAGAAGACCGCGTGCAAGTCGTCCGAGGCGCTCTCTTCGTCAAGGTTGAGCTTGCTGTCGATGTGATCCATGTGGTGCATCATCAGGCTCACCGCCAGCTCGGCATTGCGCGCCTCGATGGCATCAATCAACTGCATGTGCTCATCGTAAGAACAATGCGAGCGGTTGCCGCTTTCATACTGGGCAATGATCAACGAGGTTTGCGACACCAGGCTGCGCTGAAAGCTGATCAGCGGAGTGTTCTTCGCCGCTTCTGCCAACTTGAGGTGAAACTCGCCAGACAAGCGAATACCTGCACCGCGATCACCCCGCGAGAAACTGTCACGCTCGTCTTGCACCATTTTGCGCAAATCGGCGAGGTCCTCGGCAGTGGCATGTACAACGGCCAATTCGGTAATGGCCTTTTCAACCAGACGCCGCGCAAAAAACACCTGACGCGCTTCTTCAATGCTCGGGCTGGCCACCACCGCACCGCGATTGGGGCGCAGTAACACCACCCCTTCATGGGCCAAACGCGACAGCGCGCGACGAATAATGGTGCGGCTCACTCCAAAAATCTCACCCAGCGCTTCTTCGCTCAGCTTGGTGCCCGGCGCCAATCGCTGTTCGAGAATGGCCTCAAAAATATGCGCGTAAACGATATCGTCCTGAGTTCCGGTGCGACCGGCCTTACCTGCCCGGGTGGGTTTCTTGAGGGGCTGCAACTGTTCGTTCATGAGGTCTCGTGTGGGATAGCGGCGGCGGATGAGGTTTTACGTTAGTACGTAAACGGGCGCCGCTGGTAATGAATTAATACTTAAAAACAGCGCGCATTGTACACAACCCAGATTGCCAGTACGACTGTACGGCTCTTTGCTGCCACGGCTGTATTGCAATGACAGGTAACGTTTGCGTTTAGGCTGGCGCCCTGCACCACCCTTATTTAAAGAACAAGGAATACAGCTTCATGACGGATGCCACTCATACGCGCTTACGGCCATTGGCAGACAGCTCCCCTTCGGCCGTGGTCGCAGGCTTTATTGCGATGATGACCGGCTACACCAGTACCCTGGTGCTGATGTTTCAGGCAGGCCAGGCGGCGGGCCTGACCAGCGGGCAAATCTCGTCCTGGATCTGGGCGTTATCCATCGGCATGGCCATTTGCAGCATTGGTTTGTCCCTGCGTTATCGCACCCCGATCACCATCGCCTGGTCGACGCCAGGTGCTGCGTTACTGATTACCAGTTTGGGCGGCGTCAGCTACCCCGACGCGATCGGTGGCTATATGACCTGTGCCGTGCTGGTGATTATTTGTGGCGTGACTGGCAGCTTCGACCGCCTGGTCAAACGCATTCCTGCATCACTCGCCTCGGCGCTGCTGGCGGGCATCCTGTTTAAAATTTGCAGCGAAATATTCGTCGCGGCCCAGCACCAGACCGCACTGGTGCTGGGGATGTTTATCACCTACCTGATCGTCAAGCGCCTGTCCCCCCGCTATGCCGTTCTTGGGGCATTACTGGTGGGCACGTTGATCTGCGGGTTACTGGGGCTGTTGGACTTCAAGGATTTCGCCCTCGAAGTGGCGATCCCCGAGTGGACCACGCCGTCCTTTTCACTGGCTGCGACGATCAGTATCGGCATCCCGCTATTTGTTGTGGCCATGACCTCGCAAAACATGCCCGGCGTTGCCGTACTGCGCGCAGACGGCTACACCGTGCCCGCGTCGCCGCTGATTACCACGACCGGTATCGCTTCATTACTGTTGGCGCCCTTCGGCTCACATGGCATCAACCTCGCAGCCATCAGCGCCGCCATCTGCACCGGTCCGCACGCCCACGAAGACCCCAAAAAGCGCTATACCGCCGCCGTGTGGTGCGGAATCTTCTACGGCATTGCCGGCATTTTCGGCGCAACGCTGGCCGGGCTGTTTGCGGCGTTTCCAAAAGAGTTGGTGCTGTCGATTGCCGCTCTGGCATTGTTCGGTTCAATCATGAACGGCCTGACCATCGCCATGAACGAATCCAAAGAGCGTGAAGCCGCACTGGTCACATTTATGGTCACAGCCTCGGGCATGACCCTGTTCTCGGTGGGATCCGCGTTTTGGGGGATTGTCGCAGGGGTTTTGACGCTGATGATTCTGAGCTGGAAAACCCGATAAGCCACACGCGTGCAGGCGCAAGCGTGCTTGAGCCTGCACCGGGTTATCAGATCGCCAGTGCTCCGCCATCCACCGCCAACGCATGGCCCGTGGTAAAGGCCGCACCGTCAGAGCACAGATACAACACGGCACTGGCCACTTCCTCGGCAGTGCCAATGCGCCCCATCGGATGCACAGCCGCGGCATACTGCGCCTTGCGCGGATCTGCTTCGCAGGCACGGCGAAACATGTCGGTATCGATCACCCCAGGGCAGATGGCATTCACCCGGATGCTTTTTTTCGCGTACTCAATCGCCGCCGACTTGGTCAGGCCTATCACCGCATGTTTGGATGCCGAATAAATACTCATTTTCGGTGCCGCGCCCAAACCGGCCACTGACGCGGTGTTGACAATGACGCCACCGCCCTGCGCCACCATCAAGGGCAACTGGTACTTCATGCACAGCCACACGCCTTTGACATTAACCCCCATGATCGCGTCGAACTCGTCCTGCGTGCCGTCAGCCAAACGGCCCTGCTCAATTTCGATCCCCGCATTATTGAACGCATAATCCAAACGCCCGTAGGTGTTAACGGTTTGATCCATCAACTGTTTGACATCCGCTTCAAGGGTCACATTACAGCGCACAAACAAGGCGATGCCGCCAGCGGCCTGGATCTGCCTGACCGTCTCTTGCCCACCATGAACGTCTACATCGGCGGCCACTACACATAATCCTTCAGCGGCAAACGCCAGGGCTGTCGCTTTACCGATGCCCGCCCCTGCACCCGTCACGACCGCAACGCGGCCCGCAAATGTCATGCTCATTATTTTTATCCTTATCGAAGTGCGCTGCGCATCGACAGCCCAAGAAGTATTTATCGCAGTGATAAAACCCTGCCCAGCACCATCACCCGAACTGATAAAAAAACATTCGTCATCACGCATTTACTTGCGGTCAAAGCCAAGAACGTCTATCAACAACCTTTGCCTTTATGAAGACCCCTTGCCATGACTGACCTGACCAATCGCCAATTCCTGCTTGCTAAACGCCCCGTCGGTGCAGCCACTCGCGACACGTTTACCTATCAAGAAATCCCCGTGGGCCAGCCCGGCGAAGGCCAGATCCTGGTCAAAAACGAGTATTTGTCCCTTGACCCCGCCATGCGCGGCTGGATGAACGAAGGCAAGTCGTACATTCCTCCCGTCGGTTTGGGCGAGGTCATGCGTGCGTTGGGCGTGGGCAAGGTGATTGCCTCCTCACACCCCGATTTCAGCGTAGGTGACTACGTCAATGGCGCGCTGGGCGTGCAGGATTATTTTCTGGGCGCACCACGAGGCTTCTACAAAATCGACCCGACTCTGGTGCCACTGCCCGTGTATTTGTCCGCGCTGGGCATGACCGGCATGACCGCCTACTTTGCACTGCTGGAAGTCGGCACCCCCAAAGAAGGCGACACGGTGGTGATCTCTGGCGCTGCGGGTGCCGTGGGCAGCATTGCCGGGCAAATCGCCAAACTCAAAGGCTGCCGTGTAGTAGGCATCGCTGGCGGCAAAGAGAAATGCAGCTACTTGATTGACGAGTTGGGGTTTGACGGGATTATCGACTACAAAAACGAAGACGTGCTCGCAGGTCTGAAACGTGAATGCCCTAAAGGCGTCGATGTGTATTTCGACAACGTAGGCGGCGACATTCTGGATGCCGTACTCAGCCGTTTGAGCTTCAAGGCTCGCGTCATCATCTGTGGTGCCATCAGCCAATACAACAACAAGGAAGCCGTAAAAGGGCCTTCCAACTACTTGTCGCTGTTGGTCAATCGCGCACGCATGGAGGGCTTTGTGGTGATGGACTATGCCGATCGCTATGGTGCAGCCGGGCAAGAAATGGCGGGATGGTTAGCCAAAGGCCAACTCAAAAGCAGAGAAGACATCGTCGAGGGACTGCAAACCTTCCCTGAAATGCTGATGAAGCTGTTTAACGGCGAAAACTTCGGCAAGCTCATATTGAAGGTCTAACACGCAACCTCGTGCTCTGAGAGTTGACGAGGTACGAGGCTGCGATCCAGTGTTCAGCACGGCTCAACCCGAGTACAGCGGTATAGTTGTCACACCCGACTACACCGCTGCGCCAAAGCGGGTTTACGCCAACTCGGCGACCACCGCCGCCAATGCCTTGGCCGGATCTGCGGCCTGGCTGATCGGACGGCCGATCACCAAATAGTCAGAACCGGCATCCAGCGCCTGACGTGGCGTCAAGATGCGGCGCTGGTCGTCCAGCGCACTGCCCGCCGGCCGAATACCTGGCGTCACCAACTGCAATGACGGGTGAGCCGCCTTCAGCGCTTGCGCTTCGAGCGCCGAGCACACCAGACCGTCCATACCGGCTTTTTGTGCCAGAGCTGCCAGACGCAGCACTTGCTCTTGCGGCTCGATATCCAGGCCGATGCCCGCGAGGTCTTCACGCTCCATGCTAGTCAACACTGTGACCCCAATCAGCAACGGCTGAGGACCTGAACGCTTGTCCAGCACCTCACGGCAAGCGGCCATCATGCGCATGCCACCCGAGCAATGCACGTTGACCATCCACACGCCCATTTCAGCAGCAGCTTTAACCGCCATCGCAGTGGTATTAGGGATGTCATGGAATTTGAGGTCCAGAAATACCTCGAAGCCCTTGTCGCGCAATGTTCCGACAATTTCAGAGGCACAACTGGTGAACAATTCTTTGCCCACTTTGACGCGGCACAGCTTGGGGTCCAACTGATCAGCCAGTTTCAATGCGGCGTCACGCGTTGGGAAATCCAGGGCGACGATAATAGGAGTCTGGCAGTCGGACATTAGCGGGTTCTCAGGCAGGTCGAAATCGGCGCGCATTGTAGCGGAACCAGCCGCTTACCGGCACCCGATGATCGTAAATTCGCGATTTTAGTCATCGCCCAACAATTAAAGAGCATGGCGAGATAAGCGGCCTACAATTGAACCACTGGCGCCTGCCTGCACTCACATCTATAAATGGCGAGTCAATGAGCAACCTCTTGCTCGGCAGCGCGCCCACTCAAGGAGAGATTTATGCCCTGGTATGCCTGGTTAATTCTGATCGTTGCTATTGGTGCCATCGTAGGCGGGCTGATGACCCTGCGTGACACCGCCAACAAAGTCGAACTCACTGATGAACAGCGTAAACGCGTTGCCGAGCGCAATGCAGAGATGGACGCCAAGGAATCAAAAGACAATTAAACGCTGAGTGAACGACAGCTTTGAACGTGTTCATAGCCAAATACCTACACGTCTTTACATAAAATCGCCCATACAACCTGCGGAAACACAGGCATATGATGGCCGATTGAAATCAAGGACGCACGCCATGAGGTATTCCCAAGACCATAAGGCCCACACCCATCAGCGCATTATCGAAGAAGCCTCTATACGTTTTCGACGAGACGGCATCGGCGCAACGGGGTTACAGCCTCTTATGAAAGCATTGGGTCTGACTCATGGCGGCTTTTATGCGCACTTCTCCTCCAAAGACGAGTTAGTTGAAAAAGCCCTCCAGCACGCTGCCTCCGAGGTGGATGGACGCTGTAACGAGCTGTTCAACACCACGGACCCGCTGCATACCTTTATCGACACTTACCTCTCCGAATGGCACCTCACCTCCCCCCACGAGGGCTGCCCGCTGCCAACCATGTCCATTGAAATGGCCCAGAACGGCAACCCTAGCGCGACCACCGACTACGTCATCAATGCCCGGCTCAAGCAAATCCAGCATGTATTGACCGGCCCTGACGCCGAAGATCAAAGCATTGTGCTGTTTGCCACATTAGTGGGTGCGCTGGTTCTCTCCCGGGGCGCCGAGAACGAGGACTTGAAAGAGAAGATTCTGGATGTAACGCGTAAAGCGTTGAAGGGTCCTGTTCACCCGGCTTAAACAACAGAAAGCAAAAAGGCCAGTCACAGGCTGGCCTTCTGTCATACATCGATAGGGCTTAGTTAACCGCAACCTTGTCACGGTTCTTCTCGTAGATCGCCTTGCCTATTCCCTTGACCTCCAGCAACTCGTCCGCAGAAGCAAAATCACCATGTGCTTCCCGGTAGGCCACGATGGCTCTGGCTTTAGCGGCGCCAACACCCGACAGCTCACGCTGCAAGGTCGCTTCGTCTGCCGTATTCAAATTAATGGTCATCACTTGAACATCAGGTGCCACTTGAGCGGGTGTAACGACTGTGGCGGGCGGTGTGGCAGGCGTATTGGCACCCGCCAACCCCGAAATACCCGACAACATGGCCATGACGAACAAAGGAACCAGTGCAATACGCATGAGTGACACTCCAAGACATCGTTAAATGGAAACAGCTTTCCTGAGCTGTATGCCAAACCTAGACGATGTCGAGAAAGAGTCAAAAATCAAGCAATTGCAGCATGTGTATTCAGCCTGACGAGCGCACTACGCAACCGATGAAAGCAGGTGCAAAACATGCCGGTAAACTGCGATTAGAGACACGAAACAGGCTCATGTTTACCCTGGTTCTCACACGCGGTTAACAATGATATCCCTCATTCAAACAACAGTGTCCGGCTGAACAGCTGTACGATTTATACCCTTCGGGAATACAACCTTGCGCACTTTTTCATTGAGTGGTTTTTCAACAAAGAAGTGAGTGAGCAACGCCACAAACTGACAGACGAAAAAGCATATAACCAGCAAGCCTAACAAGCCAATTTTCGGATACAACGTGTATCGATCAATCACAAAGGTGATCCAGGGAAGGACTAGCCAATGAGTTAAATAGAGGCTGTACGACGCATCACCCAGCACACTGAAAACCTTTGGCATTGAGTAGTAGGGCTCCAAGCTTATCGCTGCCCAAACGATTAAAAATGCAAACGTACCCCAGACCAACACCCGGTTATAGGCGCCCCCGACACTGGACATCAGCGCATGAAGCTCTGTGTAGTAAAACACAGGAACGATCAACAGCATCAATGCTGCCGACAACCACTTATTCAAAAAATAGCCATTGAGGTAGCACCCATA
The DNA here is from genome assembly GCF_016812185.1 of Pseudomonas weihenstephanensis. Taxonomy (NCBI): domain Bacteria; kingdom Pseudomonadati; phylum Pseudomonadota; class Gammaproteobacteria; order Pseudomonadales; family Pseudomonadaceae; genus Pseudomonas; species Pseudomonas weihenstephanensis. The sequence goes on from NZ_JAAEBV010000001.1 coordinate 442,277, forward strand.
AAGGATAAGTCCGAACAAAAACTCGATCATCATGGGGGTAGCCAATAACTTTAACGGCGGAAAATAGCTTGCAAACGTGGCCCCCGCAGAGCCAAGCAACAGTGCAGAACCCAGCAATAACAGTGCATAGGAGATGGCCACATGAAAAAAGCTTTTAGCACCGAGCAGGAGCATAATGGCCACGGCGGTGTAAAACAAAAATTCAAGTTGCAGTGTCCAACCGACATTCAGCGTGGGCGCTACAACGGCATGAGTGAAGGTTAAAGACTCAAACAACAGCGTCCAGTCCAACTTGGCCAATCCATAGACATTGTTCACTTCAAAGTTTGGGGTCAACCCTGAATAGCGCACGATAAGAGCAGTCAAAATAACAAAGACGGTCGCCACGAAATACAAGGGCCAGATACGGACTATTCGACGAATAAAGAAACTGAAACCTCCCATTTTCGGGAGTTGACTTACGTTATGAGAAGCACCAAACAAGATGTAAGGAATAATGAATCCACTGATAATGAAAAATATATCCACACCAAAGCCACCCAAATGAATGGCATGTGATGACACACCAAAGGCATTGAGAGGTGCGTGAGCAAATATTACCAGCGACGCTGCCACAAACCGTAAAAACTGAATATTATTTATCACTTTTTATTCCGCACACAGTTAATTTCTTCGGACTCGCCAACCGCTCGCTCTCGCCCATCTTCAATGCAAACACCTGTCATTCCCTGCCCCTACTGCCCAGCCATTTCATTATTTTAATTTAGCGTTTCACACGTTACTTCACGCCCTGCTTGCTAAAGCGTTGGATCAACATCGCCACGAGGACAAATACTAGAAGCAGTGCCGCTACAGACAAATACAGGCTCGCCGACATCCAGGGCCCTTGTCGGCCGAAATAATATTGCCACTCACCACTTTGATAACTCAGCCCTTGTGCAAGAGCCTGAGCATTGTTTGACTGAAGAAACATTAATGGCGTGATGAGCAAAGCCGCATAAATAACACTCCATATCCGCAGGCCAAACGAAAACCCTGACATGGCGAAGATAGCTGCACTGACTGGCAGCACCCCTATCCATTGCCTGCTTTCCGAGCCGAACAACAGAAAGGGTAAATAAGCAGCCAGTACGACAATCAGTGCCCGGGGCACATTACGCTCGCGCTTGATACTCCAGCGATAAAGGCTCCACAGGGACAACACAATCACCGGGCCGAACGCATAAAAGTGCGCAACCAGCGGTTTAAACGGCGCCGCAAGTGATTGCAATGTCATGAACTTGGTCAACGGCGGGCCTGCGAAACCTACAGACCAATCAAAACTTAAGTACACCCACACAAAGGTACTGGCAAGCACCACAAGACTCACGCACAACCACTTTATGTTCAATGCCGACCAGACAGAGCGGTCGACGATCAGCCTTGAGTAGATCCAGGCGACATACAAAACGCATAAAATAGCGGCGACATACGTCAGTGGTAGCCATTCAGTCAGCGCTGTTTGACCATTTTTATCTACGGCATGAACAGCAATTTTCTCAACCGAAAAGCGCAGTAAATGTTTTAACAGCAACGCAGCAGCAATGACCCCGGAGACGGCAAATATACGAACTGACAACACCTTGGCTGACTGACAACCTTCATCCTTGCTGGCGTGCTGTTTAAAAGGGAAGCACAGCAATACAAGAGGCAATAAAAACAACCCGGGCAGTACCCAGACACTCAGCACACACAGACCTGACAGCCACACCCGAAGAGACTTTGACCACAGCCAAAGCGCTGTACAACTCAACGCAATAGCCGCGTGATCACTGAGAATTGGGTAATACACCGGCATGACCAATACGGGCCAGGTCAACATCAGCAAACCTGTCGACATTAACGCCGACTTTCGTTCGCACCCTATGTTCATTAAGGCTGAATAAAACAAAGCCAGCCCCATGGAAACAACGAGCCCATTCAATAACATTTGAAAGGTCAAGAAGTACGTTGGCGACAACCCGAGTGCGGCACCGCCAATCAAAGGACCAAAGCCTGGCATCCGCATTAAACGATACGGATCGCCATGAATGGCCTCACCTCGTGCAAGCCGCTCAATATAGTTCAAATAGATCGAACCATCCCATCCCGTCCCTGCATTGACTGCAATAGTACCGCACACCCAATACACCACAACAAACAGCAGAATAGAGCACAGCACAATCATAGATTGAGTGGTGTAGCGATGTGCAAAAAGGCTTTCTTTACTCACGTCAAAACCGTCCAACGAATAAATACTTCGACAGAAAATAGGTACAGGGAATAGTCACGGCAACCGCAATTAACGGCGCTATCCATTGAGGCATGCCGAGGTAGTCGACACTGCCCCACACCACACACACGCCCAACACATACTGCGCGGCATACACCAGTGGGAACAGCAGGATTGATGCTGCCCCTTGGGTTGCCTTAAACACAAAAAAACGCCCCATGACGTAGGCGAAAATGATGCCAAATACATAAGAGACGGTATAACTCAGCCTGAAATCAAGCGCCTGCAATAACGCAAGGTAAATACCGTATGAGAGCAATGTCCCCATGCCGCCCGACACCAGGAAACGGACAAATCTATGCTTGAACATTCAACGCTTCGCCTTAAACACTTATGTTTCTATTACCGAAACGGCTGCACCCGCTTTTGCACCGGCGTAGACAGAACTGCACATCGGAATTGCAAGTGGACGATTCTTGGTATTTTCATAAGTTCGCCAGGCGTACGAACCCACAATCCCCATCCCCAACAGGTTGAGGCATCCCAAAAACGTCAGCGTGATCATGATCATTGCATAGCCGGGCACTTCAATTGCGCCATGCAGTTTGGCAATTAGCGTCAACAGCCCAAACAGCGCTGCCACTCCTGCACCCACAGCGCCTGCTCTCGTCAACCAACGAATCGGCAAGTCGGTGAACGAGAATACGCTGTCCATCAAATAATTAACTTTCTTGCGTAATGTCCATGCTGACTTGCCATGCTCACGTGTCTGTCGTGTGTAGGTGACTTGTTCTCGGCGAAACCCCAACCAAAAAATCTGGGCAATCAATGAACTGTGTCGCTCATCCAGCGTCAAAAGCGTGTCACGAAACGCTTTGTTGCAGGCGAACATATCAACCCCGCCGGGTGGGATTTCCGGGACAACAAAGCGTCGGTAAGCCCCCCAAAACAGTGAAGACGATAACTTGCTCAGCCACGGATCATTCCTGTTTTCGCGCACCCCCACCACCACGTCAGCTTGATCATTGAGTAACAGGCGATTCATTTCTATCACCAGTTCCGGTGGTTCCTGGAGGTCCGCGGCCATCACTGCAAATCGATTACCCGTGCCGTATTGCAAGCCGGTTCGGATGGCCATGAACGATCCGAAGTTTTTCGACAATAAAATCAGTTGCGAACTGAAACGTTGCGTAGAAAGCGTGTCGCGCAATATTTCATAACAACGATCAGGGCTGCCATCTACAACGAAAACAACCTCCAGCGCATCATTGAGTTGCTCACTCATCGAGGAGATGGCAGGTAGCAAACTGGGTAAATTGCTTTCGTTGCAATAGACAGGGATTACCAATGTCAGCACTTCAAATTCCTTGCGTCATACATAGCTCACACCGATCAGGGTTCTAAACGGCGCTGCTGATAGATCCAGTCCACAATTTCACCGTCCGGTGCATAACCACTCACGGTGTCGCGCAACAGTTGTCTCACGCGCGAATAATCATCCTGCTCAACAGCTTGCAGTAACTGCGACAAACGCTGCTTAAGCTCGTCCCACGAAAGGAGATCTTCGGTGGCACTCATGATCATCGGATGTTGGGTGGCCACAACGTTGTCACCAATCAATAATTCTTCGTAGAGTTTTTCACCAGGACGCAGACCCGTGAATTCAATCTCGATATCACCGTGCAGATTCTTGTCGGAACGTACGCTAAGACCGGAAAGATGGATCATCTTCTCAGCCAGTTCAACGATGCGCACCGGCTCCCCCATGTCCAACACAAACACATCACCACCCAGGCCCATTGAACCTGCTTGAATAACCAGTTGCGCCGCTTCCGGGATCGTCATGAAGTAGCGCGTGATTTTCGGATGCGTCACGGTTAAGGGGCCGCCCGCTTTGATCTGCTTGTGAAACAGCGGAATAACTGAGCCCGAAGACCCTAATACATTGCCGAAGCGCACCATGGTAAAGCGGGTTTTATTAACCCGAGACACATTCGCTTTATCGCCGAACAGTACAGGGGCCAATTCGCGACTGAGCGCCTGCAACGTCATTTCTGCCAGACGTTTGGTGCTACCCATAACATTGGTGGGCCGTACAGCCTTGTCGGTCGAGATCAACACGAAGTTCGCAACGCCTGCCTGCAACGCCGCCTGAGCGGTATTGAGCGTACCGATGACATTATTCAGCACGCCTTCTGCAATGTTGTGCTCAACCATCGGTACATGCTTGTAGGCGGCGGCGTGATACACCGTATCAACTCGCCAGGTTTGCATCACATCCAGCAATTTTTGCGGATTGCGCACAGACCCCAAAATAGGCAAGACCCTCACCGACAAGGACTCGCGGGTTACACGCTGTTCAAGTTCCGAAAGAATGCTGTAAAGGTTGAATTCACTGTGCTCAAACAACAGCAACGTGGTTGGGCGCAGTGCAAGAATCTGGCGACACAGTTCAGAGCCAATCGAGCCGCCGGCACCGGTCACCAGAACACTTTGCCCCTTGATGCAATGCTCAAGAAGCTCACCTTGGGCAGGCACAGCATCACGACCCAGCAAGTCAGCAATGTCGACCTCCTGGATGTCGTCTACTTTGACCCGGCCACTGGCCAGGTCCATGAAACCCGGAACACTTCTCACGTGCAGAGGAAAGCCTTCCAGCAACCCCAGGATTTCTCGACGACGCCCGCGCGAAGAAGACGGTATGGCCAGCAGCAACTCCTGAGCCCCCGTTCGGTCGATCATTTGCTGTATGTTTTTAGCCCGGTAAACCTGCAAACCAGAGATCACTCGGTCTGCGATGCTTTCATCATCATCAATAAAAGCCACAGGGCGCATGACTCGCCCCATCCGCAATGCCGCAACCAATTGATTGCCAGCCGCGCCTGCACCATAAATCACAACCCTGGGCAATCCGTCATCGCGATTGGTAAAAGGCACATGTTGTGCCGCTGCGAACCAGTCCCCGAGAAAGTATTGACGCATACCCAGGCGCAGCCCGCCCAACATGATCAGGCTCAGCCACCAGTAGTTGAAGATGATCGAACGCGGCACGACATTTTGATGGTTGCTGTACCAATACACGACCACGGCCAAAATCAGCGATGAAAGGCTGACGGCTTTGATAATGGCGATCAACGCATCATTTCCGAAGTAACGCATTACCGCGCGGTACATGCCAAAACGAACAAACAGAGGTATCGCAATCACCGGCGCACAGACAAAAAGCCACGTGTGCATCATGATCGGATTGATCATCTCGTCAACGCCAAGGCGCACGACAAAAGCAAGCCACAGCGCGAGCCAGACTAATAAAACATCTGTGAATACCTGCAAAACGCGTTTGTGCCAGCGTGAGAGGTTGAGCAAATACGATCTGATTCTATCCATAACGCCTTCTAACACCTCTGTAACTCTTGATTGCGATAAGAGTAACTGTTAACTCATTGCGTCAATACCGCAATTTCCTTGTACGTACCGCTTTCAAGCCACAGGTTCAGCAGTGCCGGCCTTGAGTTTATAAGCCAGAGCGATCAACGGGACATAAGCCACCACGAGACACAGCGCACCATTCCAACCATAGACACCCACCCCCAAGGCAATCGGGAAAAGCCAAACAATATTGATGGCCGCAACGGTAAGGGTGACCGGCAAGTGACGACCCGCTGAGCGCGACGCATATTGGTAACCATGCGTTCTATGCGCCTCATAGACTTTCTCTCCACGCAGCAGGCGCCTGAAGAGCGTGAACGTTGCATCAACAATGAATACGCCGAGCAAAATGAGCCATACCCAAAGCAGTTGAGACTGCGCCCAGGCAGCCTGAAGCGACAACACACCGAGAATCAAACCGAGGAAACCACTGCCTGCATCGCCCATGAAAATGCGCGCAGGGGGGAAGTTCCACAAAAGAAAGCCCGCCACGGCCGCCGCCAGCAAGAGAGGCGCTACAAGTAGATAACCCGCACTCCCTGCCAGCCAGTAAATAAGAGCAGCACCCAAGCACGCACAAATGGCCTCAATACTGGCAAGGCCGTCGATACCGTCCATGAAGTTATAAAGATTGAGCATCCAGACTAAATACAAAGCCCCGAGCACATACCCCGCCCAACTTAAGTGTATGGTCCAGCCAAACACCTCTAAAGAAGGCAGCCCCCCGACCCAAAAGAGCGCCCACAATGCAGCACTGAAGTGCCCCAGCAGACGCCAACGCGCGGCAATATGACCATGATCGTCCATGAAGCCAATCACTGCGACTAACGCTCCGGCCCCAAGAATGGACACTGCCGCGGCTTGATCAATAGCACCGGCGACATAGAGCAAAACAATAGCCAATAAATAAATGACCACAATGGCAACACCTCCCCCTCGCGGGGTAGGAATCACATGTGAGCTTCGCGCATTGGGAATATCGATGATGTTACGGCGCAGCGCATATTGACGCAGCACCCACGTCATCAATGCAGAACCCAATACAACGGCGATAAAAAATAAAGAAATATCCATCAAAACCTCTAGACAGGCCTGCGATTCAAGCCCTGCGGGTGTGCGAACCAGCCAAGCGTCCAGATTGCAACTGTGTGTCAAGTCGCCCTCAGAGCGACTCAACACACCGTTGCCATCCATCACAGGGGCCGCAAATCAAAGCGCCTGCAGAGCTGCACTCAGATCGCGCACATTAAACGGTGCTATTGCGGCCAATGGAAGAGTAAGCAATGCCCGCTTTGGACATGGCTTCGGGTTCAAACAAATTACGGCCGTCGATCACAATGCGCTCTGCCAGGTTAGACGCCAGCCAGGCAGGGTCTACGGCTCTGAAAGCTTTCCATTCAGTGCAAATAACCAACGCATCACTGGAGGCCAACGCTTCATCACTGGTCGCACACAGCGTCAGGCCAGCTTGATCCTTGTAGATACGGTGGCATTCTTCCATGGCTTTAGGATCATACGCCTTAACCTTACCGCCAGCCGCCCAGATGGCTTCCATCAGCGTACGGCTTGGCGCATCGCGCATGTCGTCAGTATTAGGTTTAAAAGACAGGCCCCACACCGCAATGGTTTTACCTTCCAAACGACCGCCAAAAGCATCAGACAGTTTCTGGAACAGTACTTTTTTCTGACGGTTATTAACTTTCTCTACGGACTGAATCAACTCCGGCACATAACCGACTTCTAATGCCGTTCGCGCAAGGGCTTGCACATCTTTCGGGAAGCAAGAACCGCCATAACCACAGCCCGGGTAGATGAACTGATAACCAATGCGCGGGTCGGAGCCAATGCCTATACGAACGCTTTCGATGTCCGCACCCAGCTTTTCAGCCAGGTTAGCCACTTCGTTCATGAAGCTGATCTTAGTTGCCAGCATGGCGTTGGCTGCGTACTTGGTCAGCTCAGCAGAACGAATATCCATGAAAATCAGCTTGTCGTGGTTACGACTGTAGGGGGCGTAGCATTCGCGCATACGGGTTTTTACGTAGTCAGAGTCCGTACCAATGACGATTCGCGCGCCCTTGGTAAAGTCTTCAATGGCTGCACCCTCTTTCAGAAACTCAGGGTTGGAACAGACATCGACCGTCAACGACAGGTCACGCGCAGCCAGCTGATTCAGAATCTCAGCCTTGACCTTATCAGCGGTCCCCACCGGGACCGTGGACTTATCAACAACGATTTTGTGTTCGTTCATATGCTGACCAATGGATTTGGCCACCGCGAGAACGTATTTCAAATCTGCCGAACCGTCTTCGTCCGGAGGAGTGCCGACAGCAATAATTTGAATTTCGGCGAATTCAATGGCTTCGCGCGCATCGGTCGTGAAGTTGAGGCGACCCGCTGTGTAATTCTGAACAACCATCGCCTCCAAACCAGGCTCATAGATGGGGATAATCCCCTTCTTCAGGTTATTGATTTTTACTTCATCAATATCGACGCATGTCACATGGTGCCCAATATCTGCCAAGCAGGTACCGGTGACCAAACCTACATACCCCGTGCCGAAAATAGTAACTTTCAAAGTATCACCTGCATTTTCAAATATTAAACATTGTAATAATTTTTGAACCACGAAACGAAGCGTTCGCAGCCCTCTTCAATTTTCACCGTGGGGCGACAACCGGTAGCCTCGTACAACGCTTGCGTATCAGCCCAGGTTTGGGATACATCGCCAGCCTGCATGGGCAGATAGTTGTAAATGGCTTTTTTATCGGCTGCTTTTTCCACGGCTCGCACGAAGTCCATCAACTTGACAGGGCTGCCATGGCCAATGTTGTAGACGTGGTAAAGCGGTTCTTCAGCACGCGGTGAACGCTGAACCAGCGCAGAGACAGCCTCGACGATGTCATCGATGTACGTAAAGTCCCGTGAAAGATCGCCATTGTTGTAGATGTCAATGGGTTTGCCTTCGAAAATGGACTTGGTGAATTTGAACATCGCCATGTCCGGGCGACCCCAAGGACCGTAGACGGTAAAAAATCGCAGGCCGGTGGTCTTGAACTTATAAAGGTGTGCATACGTATGGGCCATGAGCTCATTCGACTTTTTCGTCGCGGCATACAAACTGATTGGGTTATCCACCGAATCGTCAACGCTGAATGGCGTCTTTTTGTTAAGCCCGTAGACAGAGCTGGAAGACGCATACAGAAGATGCTTAACAGCAAAATGCCGACACGCTTCTAAGATATTAAAGAATCCCACGACGTTAGCCTGAATATAGGCTGACGGATTCTCAATCGAATAGCGAACGCCCGCCTGGGCAGCGAGATTGACAACCACATCAAACCGATGCGATTGAAAAATCTCATTCAGCTGAGTCGCATCACTGATGTCGCCCTTAATAAACTGAAAGTTGGTGACCGTTTCCAACTCTTTCAGTCGACTGTGCTTAAGCTCAACATCGTAATAGTCATTGAGATTATCAATGCCCACAATGGAGGCCGCGCAATTGGCCAGGCGTTTAACTAATGCATGACCAATAAAACCAGCGGCCCCGGTTACTAAAATCTTCATGGTGTCTGTCACTCAACGCGCGAATTTATAAATCAATGTTCTTACAAATGAAGGCGACAGACGAGTGATCGACCGCGCGCACACATTGAAGAGGTACTCACTCGGGGTTAAAAAGCCGATGCTTTTCTGGTATTTCAAAATGGCCAGCTCATATTTCAAATGATCGGCTTTACGGCGCTCCATCATACCGGCCCCTGCGCGCATATTGAGCAGGACTTCCGGCACGTTATGCAGCGTGTACCCGCGCTGTAACATAAGCGACCACAACGCATAATCTTGAGCTTTTCGGAACAATGGATAGCCGCCCACGGCCAAAACTGCTTCTTTCCTGAACACCACAGTCGGGTGGCTCAGCGGGCTACGGCGCTTGGCAAAAGCCATAATGTCTGCGTGTTGCGAGGGTGTGTGACGGATGCCGCTCGCTACACTCATAGTGACGTCATATTCCTCGACCAACGCCCCTACGACCGCAACTTCAGGGTGCGTCATTAAAAAACCAATCTGTTTTTCAAAGCGCGAAGGCAAGCACACATCATCCGTGTCCATCCGCGCGACGTACGCGTGGTCACAAGACTCAAGCCCCTTATTGAGAGCCGCAGCCAAGCCAATATTCTGTGCCAGTCTGACGCTCTTGATATTCAGTGAGTGCCTGAATTCTTCAATCGTGCTCAGGAGCACCGCATCAATCACACCGTCCTCAACCAACACAACATCCGTCGCTTTTAATGTCTGAGCCTCCAGACTTTCCAAGCATTGGCGTAGGTTCGAAGGCGTCTCATCTTTATAGATGGACATCAGAACAGAAAACGTAGTGTTCAAAATATGGACCTCAATGGAATTCGCGCATAACACTGTCTCGACGTGACCGGATCTATTGTTCTTGCAGCCATGCTTGAAACATCAAAATGGCCCACAATATTCCAGATCGGTCATAACGTCCACCTGCATGCTGCGCCCATAGGGCACGCACCGCCGGTACATTGAAATACCCTTCCTGAACAAGCCGTTGCTCATCGAGAAGTGTTTCAGCCCACTCACGCAAAGGCCCGCACAACCAATCCCTAAGCGGTACGCCGAACCCCATCTTTGGACGATCAATCAGCGCTTGTGGCACATATTTATATAAAATCTGTCGCAGTATCCACTTCGAGTCATTGCCTTGCATTTTCATAGACAAAGGCAATTGCCAGGCAAATTCAAAGACTCTGTGATCCAAAAAGGGCGCCCGACCTTCGAGTGACACAGCCATCGAGGCCCTGTCCAGCTTGGTCAGTACCCCTTCAGGCAAATACGACAGGGTATCCAGGGCCATCATCTGCTGAATATCATCGAGCGCAGTGAAATCAGGCGTGTTACCGATCAAACATGTGTCGGGCTCGACACCATTTATCACCAACGTTTGCGGGTTGGGGTGTTTTGAAACTAGCCCCACATAGATATCTTGTGCACTGCGAGATGACATTACACGGGCGGCTTTGTGAACTTTATCTCCGACACTGCCGTAGCCCGATAGCTTGGGTACCTTACTGGCTAACAGATCAAGGGTAGCTGGAGAGATCGAAGTCAACATGGCACTGGACAGCGACCGTATCGGCCGTGGCACTTTCTTGAGTGCCGACCAAAATTTGGCCGTCATTTTGTAGCGATTGTAACCACAAAACAATTCATCTCCGCCATCACCTGAAAGCGAGACAGTCACCTGCTCGCGTGCGAGTGCAGAAACAAGATAAGTCGGAATCTGTGAAGAATCAGAGAAGGGTTCATCATAGATGTGCGGTAACTTAGGGATCACATCCAAAGCATCAGCTGAAGACACATACAACTCATGATGTTCGGTCTTCAGATGAGCCGCTACAGCCTTGGCGTAGCCAGCCTCATCATAAGACTTATCATCAAAACCGATAGAAAATGTCTTCACGGGACGACTCGATTGTTTCTGCATCAGAGAAACAATCAAAGAAGAGTCAATACCACCCGATAAAAAAGAACCCAATGGAACGTCGGCAAGCATTTGCTGGGATATGGTGGTATCTAACAACGCTTCCAAATGCGCGGTTGCTTCAGGTGCATCACCCTTGAAAGGATCGTTCACGGAAGACTTTATAACGTCCGCCACATCCCAATACTTTGTTACTTGCACCTCAGGTTGACGGCTTGATACACACGCATATTCGCCCGCCTCAAGTTTGAAAATGTTTTCATAAATTGAGTACGGGGCCGGAATATAGCCATAGCGCAGAAGAAGCGATATACCGGGTCGGTAGATATCAGCCTTGAAGGCGGGGTGCGCCTTGAGTGCCTTAAGCTCAGAACCGAATAAAAATGTATCGTCTTGCCATCCGTAATAAAGAGGCTTTTCACCTAACCGGTCTCGACACAAATAGAGCGCCTGCGCCTGCGTGTCCCACACCGCGGCTGCAAACATGCCCACCAAGGTATCAAGCGCAGCCGAGAGACCGTAATGCTCAAAACTGGCCAGCATTGTTTCTGTGTCTGAGGTTCCATTCCATGTCAGCGAAGGATTGGCCTCCTCCAATACTTTTCTTAGCTCCAGGTGGTTATAAATCTCACCATTGAAAGCCATGACATAACGACCACTGCTGGAAACCATTGGCTGATGACCAGACGCCGTCATATCCACAATGGCGAGCCTTCGATGGGACAACCCAATACCTTGCTCAGCGCAAAACCATTCGCCACGGGAGTCTGGTCCACGATTTACGATCGCCAGACCCATGTTGCGTAAGGTGTTGGTCGGATCATTCAATAAAGCAGTTTTCTTTAAAAAGCCTGCGAATCCACACACTGCTTACACCCCTGATAATTCAATTTGATTTTACTGCAGGCTAAAATACACGGTCTTGATTGAGCGAAATCACTTCACCCCATCAACAATTATGAATTATTTTTCATCTATGAAACCTGACACTTTACGGTCAGTCGACAAGCCGTCCTTTTTTTCCTGACATCACATCTCTAAACGCTTTAACTATGTAAGCCCTTCGGGCTTTGCCACGCTCTGAAAAAAACATATAAACAGGTAACTTCAATATCAATATGACAGCACGCTCAAACTTCCATCGCAACGGAACATGACGTCTTGTCAACATATACAACCCGTTGCGGTACTGGTAGTAGTGCCGTATGGGGGCTGGCATGCCCACCGAAAAAAACAGGATTTTTCTATGGCCCTCACCCAGCATGTGCTGCATGGCCAACTCGGTGTCTACAAAAATACCCAGCCCTTTTACATTGCTTCTCCAACACCAATCCCAGTCAACGTAATCAATAAAAAGGTCACTGTCTTTGTCGCCAACCGCTTTAAATGCCTCAAGCGAAAAGAAAAAACCTGAGCTCAAGGTCTTTTCGACCTTCATCAACCCTTGCGGCTCTTTAACGCCATGGTAATAGGCGCCGTCCTTCGCACTCACGGCGACGGGACCCACACCACCGACTGAATGGCCTGCTTCTATCAGGTACTGATAAGACCGGATAATGCGCTCGACATAATCCCCAGGCAAACTGGAGTCTTGATCCATTTCGATGAAATAAGTAGCACCTTGAGCGGCAGCAAGCCTTATACCTCTATTTTGTGCTTCGGCAATACCCAGGTTTTCATTGAAGCAAAGTAATTGTGCATTTGGAAAAGAACCCAGCAAGGACTGTATATCGAGGCTGATTCCAGCACTATCTGAGTTATCACAGACGATGACATGATGAACCTGATTTATATAACTACGCAAATTACGTTCAAGCTCATTAACATCAGGGTTATACACTGTCACTATGAGTGCTGTTTTAGCAGTCAGACCTTTTATAGTAGCATCCAGCACTGTCATGTTTTCGCATCCGCTTTTCTTGGCAACACACTACAAAATAATTTGATCAGTGTAAAAATAATAAATATATCAAGCACATAAGCAAACCCTACAGTGGGTTCGAGCAGCATGGGTAGAGACCGGAGCCATAAAGTTGTCACGATTGCACAAAAGTAAATATCGCCACAGCCTTGCCGACTCAAAACAATAAATACCGCAAACATAAATGCCGAAAAGGTAACCCACATCCAACCAAAATAATTTCCAAAATACTTATATACAAACAAATCAAAGTGACTCGTAGGCCCCCCAGCGATTTCGTAGTTAGGGTCATAATATAGAAGTGCTTGCCGCCCTACATTATAATTATTCACATTGTAGCCAAGCATAGAACTCAACCGCGTTGTACCCACCATAGGAGCAACAAATCTGACCCACAAATCATCCGTCTGCAGCTTATCAAGCACACCCCCCGGCAGCGTCAAGTAATACTTATCAGCATTAGACAAAATCCTGAGCACTAACCTTTCAGTTAACACATCGCCACCTGGCATATAACTTGGAGCAGCGTCAACATCTAAGCCTTTCTTTTCAAGGTTAGATGACAAGACAAACATTGCAAACACTAAGGCCAGAAGAAAAATACAGGCTGCGTAAATTATATTAAATTTTGGTTTTTTGTAGAAAATTGCCATCGCTACAAAACAACTATACAAGCCTTCAAGCATTGCAAATTTCGCACCATTTATTGCGGAGCTTACAACAATCAAAACCAGAATAAAAAATATTAACCCCATGGACTTCAGACTTATTTTCCGCTCTCCCAACCACCGCCGATACACCACAAGCGTTAAGTAGGCAAGCACGAATATTCTTATGCCATCGGCTACTCGCACAAAGGCGCCAAATCCTCTATTTTGTTCAAAACGGTTTGTCTCAGCTGAAACACCGAGCCCTACCTGAGTCCATAAAAAAACAAGCAAGAACACATAGACAAGCAACACAATAAAAAATTGAAACGAGCCTTCTCCTCGCGGTACAAGAAAAACCCTGAAAATTGAGAATTTTTTATGTCGATTTAAATACACGAACAATCGCAGCAACATCACAAATAAAACGCCATACGACATGACAACAGAAAAAATGTAGCCACTTATATAGCCCAAACTATAGAGCCCAACAATTATTCCGTACGAAGTACCAAAAGTAAAAGTGTAATAAAAATGTATCGGATCCAAATACGCTGCAGGCGCAACCCCCCTGACACAGAAGTACAATGTACTGGAAAAAACGAACATCAAGATCAAGAACAAATCGAGATGACTAAAAAACACTTCAAAAAAATCACCTGAGCCCATATTAAAATCTCAGCAGTTTGGCCAGGACAAATTTTGCTGCATACCACATTGAAAATATGCGAACACTCCAACTACATTGTCTGAACAATGTAAGTACACCACCAGCGTCTTTAGCCCTAAGGCCAACCAACATATAAAATCCCAACGCACGACCTAAAGATCTATTCAACAACTTAGACGGACACAGCTCTTTCAAGGTTTGACTTACCAAATTGAATTGCTTAGTAACATTTCGATAGCTATTCAATTCATGTTGTCGATACAGGACGACGTCCACATGAGGATCAAATCGAAAATCTTTATCCCTTTGAGGAAACTGTTTCAACAGCTTTACAAATGTCGGGTAGTCATCCCATATAAGCGTTGGATCCCAACCCCCTATCTTACGTAGAGCATCAACCCTAAACACCGAAGACTGAAGCAAAATTGGAGAAGGGTAATTATAAAATATTTCTTCACCCCTAACGGTGCTAGTCAATGAAAAGAAACGGAAATGTTCCTTTTTATATATCGGAGTTCGCTGATCAGCCTTACTTTCTCCCTCAAAAAAATTCTTACCCCCACCGATACAAAATGCTAGATTTTTATCTTCCAACAAAGCGCGCACACAATGCTCAACCCCTGCAGGAACCGGAATATCATCCGAGGCAACCATATAAATAAACTCACTCTCCGATTTTTCCAACCCCATATTCAGAGACGAGACCAAACCTGAGTTTTCTTTGGAGATCACTTCAATTGCGTGCTCGGGAAACTTAGCTATAAAACTATTAACCTCTTGAAGTGTGTTGTCGAGCGACCCATCGTCGATGACGATAATTCGTTTCCCGGTGAGATTAATTCGAACCACAGCTTCAAGACAAGAAACAATATACGACTCATGATTGTACGTTGGTATGACTACAGTAATCACAAAACCTCCTTCAGCGCGACTCTTTCTTTCCCTTGTTTTTTTAGGGTGCGAGAGACAAATACAGCCACTGTAATCCAGTAAAGCGCATAATTTAAGGCATATGCCATTGCCGTGCCCTCAAGGCCGAATTTATTGCATAACACAATAGTTAGTACATATAGCAACAATGAAAAGACAATCTCCGTCACCATAAACAGCTTAAACATGGCTTTACCCAGCATCACATAGGCAAACAACCAACTGCATATCTTCATGATGTCGCCCACTACCTGCCAGCCAAAAAGCTCGCGCATGGGTGCAAACTCGCTGGAAAATAGCACTTGAATAATGAAGTCTTTCAATAGGTAAATAATCAAGGCTGCAACGACGGTGAACGGCACAATTATTTTATAACCGTTCAAGATCTCTTTCTTAATATCAGACAGTCCGACGAGTTCTGATAAACGCGGTAAATAATAAACACTCAGCGTGGTGGTCATCAGCATCAGGTAGGCGGCACTGAGTCGCCACATGGCCTCCCAGTAGCCAGCCGCCTCCCAGCTGATGGTCTCCCCCAAGTAATCACGAATGAGAATTTGGCAGACCGGCATGCATGCCGCCGACGTGAGAGCCATGGCCGTAAACTTGCTCAAGTTCAGGGCCGTTTCTTTATCCACACGGCCAAACAAGTATCTAACTTTGAACCACGGACGCGTGGTGCACAGATACAACGTAATAAAGAAGCTCAGCGACTGGTACACCGCCAATGCAACTAGAGCACCGTACAAACCAAAGTAAATCGTGAGGCCTCCGGTGACCAATAGCGCAAAGATACTCCCGGCGATATTGGCGGTCACATAAAGAACAATTTCTTTTTTGCCGTTCAGAATCGCCAACAACAATGTGTTCAACGTGAAGAAAGCCAAGGTCGCAGCAAACCAGATGAACACACCATTGAGCGCCCTGTCCTTAAGAAAGAACGCTGCCAGTTCGTGACTGAAATAAACAATCACCAACGCTGTCAACACGCTACCCACTAAGGCGATTGTGCCTGAAGCCTGCCAGACTCTGCGTTGCTTTTCTTCGTCTGCATGGTACTGCGCTGTGTATTTTGTGACCCCAGTGTTAATCGCCCCACTGGAAAAGGTAGTAATCATTTGTACAGCATTTTGAAACTGCCCTAACGCTGCATAGCCTGATGGCCCTACATACAGCGCCAGGACTTTATTAATCCCCAGCAGGGTCAGCATTTTTATCAGTACTGCGATGCCATTCAACAAGCCGGTTCTAATAAGATTCATAGTACTAATCGCGCACCGCAAAGCTGTTGCACGCGCTGATCACAGCCGTGACTTGTTCGTCGGTCAATGTCGGTCCCATTGGCAGGCTAATGACTTGATCGTGAATCAACTCTGAGACAGGAAGCGATAATTCGCTCAGCTCTTTATAAGCTTGCTGTTTGTGCGGTGGGATCGGGTAATGAATCAGTGTCTGCACACCTTGCGTCTGCAAGTACTGCTGGAACTCAGAACGGTGCGCACTGCGGATGACAAAAAGGTGCCAGGCATGCTGACCCTGCTCCGGTACCTGCGGCAGAACGAGCAGCGGGTTTTTGATTTCAGCTACGTACCGTTCGGCAATCTCGCACCGGCGCTGAGTTTCTTTATCCAGGTAGTTTAATTTCACACTCAAGACAGCCGCCTGAATCTCATCCAGGCGACTGTTCACGCCCTGATAAAGATTGCGGTACTTTTCATGAGAGCCGTAGTTTCTGAGTGCCAGTACTGTTTCTGCCAAGATCGGATCATTCGTGGTAATCGCGCCAGCATCGCCCAATGCGCCCAAGTTTTTACCCGGATAGAAACTAAAACCTGCAGCATCGCCCCAGTTGCCTGCTTTTGTGCCGTCTATGTGAGCGCCATGAGATTGGGCACAGTCTTCTAGCACCAATAGATCGTGACGCTTGGCAACCGTCATGAGAGCAGGCATGTCCACCAAACGGCCATATAGATGCACAGGCAAGATAGCCCGCGTTCTTGGCGTGATGGCTTTTTCAATCAACGTAACATCCAGGTTATACGTTTCTAGATCCGGCTCAACGAGCACTGGAACGAGGCCATTTGCCGAAATCGCCAAGATACTAGCAATGTAGGTATTGGCCGGGACGATCACTTCATCCCCATCCTGAATTTTGCCCAGTACTTTCCAGGCGGACAGCACTAATGTCAGCGCATCCAGACCATTGGCCACCCCGAGACTGTACTCGGTGCCACAGTATTGCGCGAAAGCCGACTCGAAGGCTTTTAACTCATTGCCCTGAATGTACCAACCCGAATCTACTACACGGGAACAGGCCGCTTTCAGTTCATCAGCGTACTGAGCATTAATACTTTTCAAATCCAGGAACGGGATCATTTTTTTACCACGCTGATGAAGTGACTGTTTTTTTCGAGAAACGGTTTATACACCGCTGGCGTCATTACAAAATAGTCATTGTCGGCATCTTCACTGACTTTCTGTGCCCCCAGACGCTCGTGAAACTTAATAACGCCGCCATTCTCCTTTCTCACTTCGAAATGGCACGATTTGAATCCCAGCTCCTCGAAGCCTACGGCGTACACCAGCATTGCACTTTCAATTGCGGCCTTGGGTGTTTTGTCTTTATTGAGAATCCAACTGCCCCAAGAAAAAGATGCCCGCTCAGGCTGGAAATCGTACAAGCGCACAGTGCCCACCGGCTCATTATTATCGATGCGACGGATCACAAAATAAAATTCATGCCCTTCTGCTTCACGCAGCTTGTACTTTTTTAACCACTCAGCCTGGCTGGCAACACCACCCGTCACGTGTGACAAGTGCGTGTTATATGTCGGGTCCACGCGCAAGGAGTGTATAAACTGCGCATCGTCGGGAACGGCAAGATCCAAGCGTATCGTTTTGCCTGATTTACTCTGCATCTTTACTTACCCATGACATGAACGATTCATAGTTACGAATATAATCACTCTCATCGTATTCATCACTGGCGAGCACCATCATCACGCAATCCGCAGAAAACTCATGCATCTCGTGCCAGATTTTGCTTTTGATCAACACGCCTTTGTCAGGTCGGTCTAACCAGATATTTTTTTTGCTCGTACCATCGTCCAGCATCATTCGGCATCGACCCGATATGCAGACAGCCATTTGGTCCAATTGCTTGTGCGCGTGAAAGCCGCGGCTGATATTTTCTTGCGTGCCAAACAGGTAATAAACCCTTTTGATCGTAAAGGGCACGGCCAGGCCGCGGGTTAAGGCAACCAGGCTACCCCGCTCATCACCGATAACATTTAGGGTTCGCACTTCATCCGTTGGCTCGGCCAGCCACGATGGAAGTTCTGCCTGCTCTAAGCGTGGTGCAATCTGGTCTTTATCACTGACCAGATACTCTTCTAACGCAGGCCACTTAATGGCCAGCGTCGCATCATTCCAAAGCACGCTGCGCTCTGCATTTTTGTTGTAGAAGTTCGTGGTCTTGTAATGGAAATGGGTATTGTCTTCAAGCGCTACAAAACCATGTGCAAACCCTTCAGGTATCCACAGCATTTTTTTGTTTGATGCACTCAGCTCTACACCGACCCATTGCCCGAAGGTGGGTGAACCCACCCGAATATCCACAGCAACATCGAACGCAGCGCCTTGCGTCACGCTCACCAGTTTGCCTTGGGCGAAAGGCTCAAGCTGGTAATGCAGGCCGCGCAGCGCGCCTTTCTTTGAGCACGACTGATTGTCTTGTACAAACGGCTTGGGAATGGGGAGGCCCAACTGAAAAAGACCGTCTGCGAAACGCCGCTCATTGAAGCTTTCCATAAACCAACCGCGGTCATCTTCGAACACGTTAGGTTCGATCAACACCACGCCTGGCAAGGCCGTCTGGACGAAATTCATCAGGCTGATTTCTCCGACAACAGTTTGTAGAGGTATTGGCCATAGCCTGTTTTCTTGAGTTTTTCTGCCTGAGCACCTAGCACGTCAGCTGTAATCCAGCCGTTATTGAATGCAATCTCTTCAAGGCACGCCACTTTCAAGCCCTGACGCTGCTCGATGGTATGCACGAAATGACTCGCTTCGAGCAGGGACTCGTGAGTGCCAGTGTCTAACCAGGCAAACCCGCGCCCTAACATTTCTACGGTCAAACCTTTCTGGTCCAGATAGGCGCGATTCACGTCTGTAATTTCAAGCTCGCCGCGCGGGGACGGTTTTATATTTTTGGCAATTTCGACTACTTGGTTGTCGTAGAAATACAAACCCGTTACCGCATAGTTTGATTTCGGCTTTTCAGGTTTCTCTTCAATACTTAATGCACGGCCCGTGGCATCAAACTCGACAACACCAAAGCGCTCGGGGTCAGACACATGATAACCAAACACCGTTGCACCACTGGCCTGCGACATTGCACTGCGCAAATTATCCGAGAAGTGCTGACCGTAAAAAATGTTGTCGCCAAGAATCAAACAGACCGGGTCATTACCAATGAATGCTTCGCCAATGATAAAGGCCTGCGCCAGGCCATCAGGGCTTGGCTGCTCTGCGTAGCTAAGTTCAATACCGTACTGGCTGCCATCCCCCAATAATTTCTTGAAGCACGGCAGATCTTCAGGCGTCGAGATGATCAGAATTTCACGCATGCCGGCCAGCATGAGCACAGACAGCGGGTAGAAGATCATGGGCTTGTCGTAGATCGGCAACATCTGCTTGGACACGCCCAAGGTCAGCGGGTGCAGGCGTGTACCTGAACCACCTGCGAGGATGATGCCTTTACGGTTGATGGTGTTCATCTCTTGAACAATTCCTTATCTATTCAGTTCAACGCCTGTAACGCTGACAGGCGAATGGTTGAGTTCTATTCTTAATTAAACACGCTACCGCCCCAGGATTGATCGTCAATTTCCTGAGAACGGTTTTAAAATTCATCATTGCCCAGGCACGAAGCCTGAGGACGGCTTAGCGGCCAGCAATACGGGTTATGGGCAAAGTAATCTGTTGCTGCTGGTTCATCAAATGAATCAGCAATACCACTCTTTCATTCCCATCCATCGCCACGAAAATAGACTCAACGCCTTCGAAACCCTCATCAAGGATCGTGACTTCATCTCCGGGGCGATAGGCAGGAATCAGATGCGTCTGCGCACGCCATTGCAGATGGGTTATCAACGCATGACTTACTGCCAAGGGCCGCCCGCCGAAAGCAACCACTCGGCTCACGCCACGGGTTGAACGCAAAGGCGCCCAATTCGCGTCATGTGGCATGCGAATGAAAAGATAGCCCGGGAACAAGGACTCTTCGATGAGCCGCTGCTTGCCACGCAATTGTCGTTCACGTCGACACGTGGGGCGTGAGCACACGTAGCCCTGACGCACGAGATTGTCTTCTGCTCGTTCATCCTGTTTGGGCTTGCATTGCACCAAGTACCAGTCGCCTTGCGCGGCAAGACTGGGTACCCGCTGCACAGTGGCTAGACGCTTATCCATGGACCATTCATTTATGCGTACTTCCGTGATTTTTCATCGTGCTTGTCGTTGCTTCGACAGCAAGTCGCAGTGTTTTTATCGTGACTGTGTGCATGTTGGTTGGCTTTTATCAGCCCGAGGGAATCAACAGATTAACTGGCAGACTTTGAGTGCGGTACAACGCTTGCAGTTCAATCGCTAATGCCTCTTTTGCAGGCATCTCACCATGCACCAGGCGTATCTCCTCAGGCCACTGCCCTATCCTTGAGACGAAATGCAGTAAATCCTGCTGATCCGCATGTGCTGAATACCCGCCTATGCTGGTGACTCCTGCGCGAATGATACAGCGCTCGCCTTCCAATTCAACATACCCCCCACGGGGACCAAATTTTTGTATGGCCGCACCAGGCGTGCCTTTTTCCTGATAACCGATAAAGAGTACGTTATGTCTGGGGTTTTCGAGCATGGCCTTCAAATAATTAACGATGCGGCCATTGGAGCACATGCCATTTGCAGCAATCACAATCGCCGGACGACCGGTGCTCTTGAGATAGTTCACGGTTTGCAGGTGTTTCTTATGACTGTCGATGGTAATCAGCTGTGAAAACCGAAGCGGCTTGCGGCCACCTTTTAGGCGCTGTTGTGCTCCATCCGCCCAAAAACGTTCCAGCTTTTGATATTCATCTGTAAGCCGACTGGCCAGTGGCGAATCGAGAATGATCGGTAACTCTGGCCAATTGACGGGTAGAGTGCGGTCTACATCAGCTTCGCCAGACAACTGCGCAAGCAGCGATTTACGGTGGAGAATATCTTCGATTTCGTAAAGTAACTCTTGAGTACGTCCCAGACTGAACGCAGGAATCAAGAGCGTGCCGTGATCTGCCAACGCTTTATCAATAGCACTTTCAAGCCGTGCCTGACGGGTAGAACGGTCTTCATGCAGGCGATCGCCATAAGTGCTTTCGAGTACCAGCACGTCAGCTTTTTCGGGCGGTACGGGTGCTGCCAGTAAAGGCGCATTCGAAGCCCCCAGATCTCCGGAAAAAACGATCCGTCGGTTCACGTTTAATTGGGGGTAGGTTAGATCACACTCCACATAGGCAGACCCCAATATGTGACCTGCCTTTTGCAAACGGATCCGCGCCAGTAGTCCATCGCTTTGCTCGATGACGAACCATTGATTGAAGGGCAAAGCAATAATCTGCTCTTGTACACGCTTCACATAGCGATCAACCTTGCTTTCGTCACGACTGAAGTCGAGCTTGAAGGCATCCTCCAGTACTAATGGCAATAACTTCGCAGAAGGCTCACTGCAGAAAATTGGACCTTTGAAGCCCGCAGCCAACAAGTAAGGAATGCGTCCAATGTGATCCGCGTGCACATGGGTGACCACCAAGGCTTTAACATCACCCAGTTCAAAAGTAATCGCTGGCGTATGCTCTTCACCACCACTACCAAGCGATTTTTCGCCACCTTGAAACAACCCACAGTCTATTAACAGGCTGCTGTAGGCATCCATCCTCAATTGGTGACATGAACCTGTGACGCCCGTGACAGCGCCATGGTGAATGATGTTCGGGTACGGCATAAGCTTGCTCTCGATACAGCTCCATGAAGAGGCAATTAGCCCACAAGTGAGACTGGGTTTCAGCCAGCCTCAGGGCCGATCAGGATCGATCGTTTTGCAAGACTTTTCCGCTACCCTTTTCACTTGCCAGTTTTGCTGTGATTACTGGCGAGCCAACCCCTGACAACTGAGCGCGGCGCGTGCTCAGCAAGTGGCGTATCAGCACGATGAGAACGCCCAATATGGCCCCCAGAACCAACCCCAACGCAAGGATCAGTGCCTTTTGGGGCTTAACGGGACGCATCGGTTCCAGGGCTTTACGGTCCACAGACACAAGCTTCAGATTGGAAATATCGAGATTGCTCAAGTTGCCAAGCCGTACCACTTCTGCACGCAGTGGTTCTACCCCACTCAGGAAGACGTCTTCATTTTGACGCTGCTTGAGGACCTCGACTTCACGATTGCTTTGCAGCAATTGCAATTCACGCGCTATTTGAGCAATGCGTCCCTCAGTAAAGTCATCGGTTTTGCGCTGTTGCAGTGCCGAGCGCTCGGCCTCAAGCGCTTCAACACCCATAAAGTACAACGGGATTTGCTGATTGTTGATTTCAGTGCGCATAACACTGGAATCACCCATACGGGCTGAGTCACCCAGCGCAGAAGGTGTCGTCGGTTTTTGAATACCCAATGACTTGGCGATCCCGATTGCTTCAGTCAGCTGTGCCATACGGTCTGTACGCACAACTTTGAGCTGCTGGCGCAGCGCCTTGAGTTCATCTTGCAACTGGGCACGCTTCAGATTGTCGGCTTCTTGAAGCTTGGCGATACGCGCCTCTTTGCCCATCTCGTAACTTGAGCGAGCAGCATCGATCTTGCCTTTCAATTCAGTCAATCGATTATTGACGATCACTTTCAAGTCAGAGGCGATCTGTTCACGCTCAGCCTTGACTGCATAATCCACAAATCCATTAAGGATCTGTACACCGTCTACGCCCTTGGGATAGTTCAACTCCAAGGCAATAAACGCGCTTAAGGAATCGGCTTTTTTAGGATCGGGCAAGACCAGCTTCAACGAGTCCCGATTGAACTCCTCGAAGCTCTGCTCTAGGGTTTGTCCCCGACGCTTGAACTGGGTAAACAACTCTTGATTGTCACGAAAAAAGCCTAATCTTGAATCATAGGATTCAAGGCTTGCACCGACTTTCAGCAATGCCTCACTCGGGGGGAGCGTGTAAACGCCGGAACGATTGAGCGCATCAAGCTCATTGATGGCGGCAGGCCGCAGTACGCTGGTGACTTGGTATTCAGGCGTCACAGCATAGACATAGCCCAACGCGACTAGCCCGCTGACGACCGTGGCGGCGATGATAATTTTCTTTTGCTGCCAAATAGCCTGAAACAAGGCAAACAGATCAATCTCATCCGACGATGAGCCACCGGGTATACGAGAAATACTAGTCACAACAAGGGCCTGCCTTCAAAAAGAAACTGCGGGCTCGTCATGCAGAAATTTTCTAACGTGCTTGTATTTGGTTTTTATTTTCTATCGGGTATTGGCATCACTGCGCACCAGATGAAGCACTAAAAATAGCTGGCAATCGAGAACAGCACGCATTCTGCCAGTATTACCAAACAATACAAGGCTTGACAGTATGTAGGCATTCTCCTCAGACAAGCCGCACAGATTGATCCGCACATGCCCTATGAGGCAACTCGACACATCAATGCTCGGAAAACACCGTACTCACTCAGCCCAATCAGATCGGCAGGGTTAAACAGTCCGCAATTTGCGTTTCAGCACGGCAGATTTGCGCCAGTAGGCCAAGTAACCCAAGAGCGGACCAATCATCAACCCGACCAGCAGCGCTCCGACAAAAAACAAAGAAGCTGGCAACTGAGCGGTGTGCCAGCCAAAAAAAGTCAATGATGCGGGCTGCTGGTTTTCGAGTATGAAAATAATCACACCAAAGAAAACCAGCAGCGCGACTACCACTACAGCCGTGCGTTTAAAGCTACGCATGTGCGCCTCCTTCTTCCTTAAGGATCAAAGATCATCTTCCTCATCTTCGTTTACCCGATCGCGCAATTCCTTGCCCGGCTTGAAGTGAGGCACGAACTTACCGTCAAGACTGACAGACTGGCCGGTCTTTGGATTACGCCCAACACGGGGAGCACGGTAGTGAAGTGAGAAACTGCCAAAGCCACGGATCTCGATACGATCCCCTGTCGCCAGGCATTGTGACATTTGTTCAAGCATAGTCTTGATGGCAAGCTCCACATCTTTAGAGGAGAGCAGCCCTTGATGGGTGACAATTCGTTCGATCAACTCCGACTTCGTCATATTTTTCCCTTCTTTTTCAAGCAGCTAGATCAGCGCTCCGAAGGTTTTAGCATGATCAAATGATTTTGAACAGCCCAGGGATTGACTTATCTTCAGGAATATTGAAGGAACTTTTCATGATCCACCTTTGGCCGTCAGCACCACGAGGCTGGGTGCAGCCGATACTCAGCGAAACGACTCCTGACAGAAGCAATGTTGATTAGCAGCCACGACCAGCTGCATCCCCCCATGCGTCTCGTCTCTCCACCTTTCGAAGCTCTAGCAGCCAACATTGCGGGCTAACGCTAACCCAACCATTCGACTACCCAAAGCCACAAGCGCGCTTGCGCTTGCCCATCAAATTGCAGACACAAAAAAGGGCGACCTAAGTCGCCCTTTTTCATGGTCAATCAGAACTTAGTTCTGTTTTTCCATTTGTGCACGCAGCAGGTCGCCCAGAGTGGTCGGACCAGCAGCGATCTCAGAGGTAGCTGGCTTGTCGCGCAGGCTCTGGATTGCTTCTTTCTCTTCAGCATCATCTTTCGACTTGATGGAGAGTTGGATTACGCGGCTTTTACGATCAACGCTGATGATCTTGGCTTCTACTTCTTCGCCTTCTTTCAGAACGTTGCGCGCGTCTTCAACGCGGTCACGGCTGATTTCGGAGGCTTTCAGAGTCGCTTCGATATCGTCGGCCAAAGTGATGATGGCGCCTTTAGCGTCAACTTCTTTCACGATGCCCTTAACGATTGCGCCTTTGTCGTTCTCTTGAACGTACTCGGAGAACGGATCGCTTTCCAGCTGCTTGATACCCAGGGAGATGCGCTCACGCTCTGGATCAACAGACAGGATAACGGTGTCCAGCTCGTCGCCCTTCTTGAAACGACGTACGGCTTCTTCGCCCACTTCGTTCCAGGAGATGTCGGACAGGTGAACCAGGCCGTCGATGCCGCCGTCCAGACCAATGAAGATACCGAAATCGGTGATCGACTTGATGGTGCCGGAGATTTTATCGCCCTTGTTGAACTGGCCAGAGAAATCTTCCCATGGGTTAGATTTGCACTGCTTGATGCCCAGGGAGATACGACGACGCTCTTCGTCGATGTCCAGAACCATAACTTCCACTTCGTCGCCGACTTGTACGACTTTCGAAGGGTGGATGTTTTTGTTGGTCCAGTCCATTTCGGAAACGTGTACCAGACCTTCAACGCCTTCTTCCAGCTCAGCGAAGCAGCCGTAGTCGGTCAGGTTGGTTACACGCGCGGTAACGCGAGTGCTTTCTGGGTAACGGGCTTTGATAGCAACCCATGGATCTTCGCCCAGCTGCTTGAGGCCCAGGGAAACACGATTGCGCTCGCGATCGTACTTCAGAACCTTGACATCGATCTCGTCGCCAACGTTGACGATTTCGGAAGGATGCTTGATACGCTTCCAAGCCATGTCGGTGATGTGCAGCAGGCCATCGACGCCACCCAGATCGACGAATGCGCCGTAATCCGTGAGGTTTTTAACGATACCTTTAACTTGCTGACCTTCTTGCAAGGATTCCAGCAGCGCTTCACGCTCTGCCGAGTTCTCTGCTTCAAGTACGCTGCGACGCGAAACAACAACGTTGTTGCGCTTCTGGTCAAGTTTGATGACCTTGAATTCCAGCTCTTTGCCTTCCAGGTGCGTGGTGTCGCGCACTGGACGAACGTCAACCAGAGAACCTGGCAGGAACGCACGGATGCCGTTAACGTCGACAGTGAAGCCGCCTTTAACCTTACCGTTGATAACGCCCTTAACCACTTCTTCTGCTGCGAAGGCTGCTTCCAGAACGATCCAGCATTCAGCGCGCTTGGCTTTTTCACGGGACAGTTTGGTTTCGCCAAAGCCGTCTTCGACCGCGTCCAGCGCAACGTGAACTTCATCACCGATGTTGATGTTCAGTTCGCCAGCGTCGTTGTGGAACTGCTCCAGCGGGATGAGGCCTTCAGACTTCAAACCAGCGTGAACGGTTACCCAACCAGCTTGGTAATCGATATCAACGATGATAGCGGTGATGATAGAGCCTGCCTGAAGATTCAGGGTTTTTAGGCTTTCTTCAAAGAGTTCTGCAAAGCTTTCGCTCATTTTAATTCCTGTTGATCTAGGGCGAAGGAATACGCCCATCTGCCACATTCCAGACAATGTGGGTTACGTTCATATAAAAGAAGGCATGCAGGACTATTTCTGGTCTCCTGCACGCTTTCTTGGTCATCTGGCGATATCGCGCTGGGCGATCTCGCTTCTGATGCGTTCAAGCACCTGCTCGACAGATAACTCCGTAGAGTCTAGCTGTATGGCATCAGCCGCCGGTTTGAGCGGGGCTATTGCACGCTGCGTATCACGCTCATCGCGGGCACGTATCTCGTCCAGCAGACTAAGGAGACTAACATCATCGCCCTTAGCCTTCAACTGCAAGTAGCGGCGCCGAGCGCGCTCTTCGGCACTGGCCGTCAGAAATATTTTCAATGGCGCATCCGCAAAAACCACCGTTCCCATGTCACGGCCATCAGCAACCAAGCCAGGAAACTCCTGAAAAGCACGCTGACGTTCCAGCAAAGCCACGCGAACCGCGGGCAAAGCAGCAACTTCGGATGCCCCGGCGGCTACACTCTCATTGCGAATATCCTGGGTGACATCGGCGCCCTCAAGAATAATTCTGGCTGGCTTACCTTCTGTCGCCGCGACGAACTGCACGTCCAGATGCCTGGCTAACCGACTCAACAACGCTTCGTTATCCACACCCACCTTCACACCATGATCGCGGGCAGCCAATGCCAGCAAACGGTATAAGGCTCCCGAATCAAGCAGGTTCCAGCCCAACTCCTTGGCCAGTCGCCCCGCGACCGTGCCTTTCCCCGAACCGCTCGGACCATCGATGGTGATCACCGGCGCCTGAGTCATCACGATTGCGCCTCTTGCGCTACACGCATGCCAACTTGCTTGCACAACGCCAGAAAGTTCGGGAACGAGGTGGCGACGTTAGCGCAGTCATGGATACGGATAGGTGCAGTTGCGCGCAGCGAGGCCACACTGAATGCCATCGAGATCCGGTGATCACCGTGACCGTGAACCTCGCCCCCACCGATGGAGCCGCCATCAATGATGATGCCGTCCGGGGTTGGCTCACACTTCACACCCAAAGCCTGCAAGCCATCTGCCATGACCTGAATACGATCGGACTCCTTAACCCGCAACTCCTCTGCGCCCCGCAGGATCGTGCGCCCTTCAGCGACCGCGGCCGCTACGAACAATACCGGGAACTCATCAATGGCCAACGGCACCAAGGCTTCAGGAATTTCGATACCTTTAAGCCTGGCTGCACGCACATGCAGATCCGCGACAGGCTCGCCGCCCACTTCCCGCTCGTTTTCAAGGGTGATATCAGCGCCCATCAAACGCAGGATGTCGATTACACCGGTGCGGGTCGGGTTTATGCCGACATGCTCAAGCACCAGATCAGAGCCTTCAGCGATCGAGGCTGCCACCAGGAAGAAGGCCGACGAGGAAATATCGCCCGGCACTTCAATGTGTGTCGCTGTCAATGCGTGACCCGACTCAACAGATGCCGTTGCCCCGTCAACATTTACCGGGTAGCCGAAACCGCGCAGCATGCGCTCGGTGTGGTCACGGGTCGGCGCCGGCTCTGTGACAGAGGTTTTGCCCTCAGCGTACAAACCAGCCAGCAGCAGGCAAGACTTCACCTGAGCACTGGCCATCGGCAAGGTGTAGTCCATGCCCTTGAGCTTATGACCACCACGAATGGTCATCGGCGGACGACCCTCGGCAGCCGTCTCAATGACCGCGCCCATTTCACGCAACGGATTGGCCACCCGATTCATTGGACGCTTGGTGAGCGACGCATCGCCGGTCAGGGTGGTATCGAAGGGTTGAGCCGCCAGCAAACCCGACAACAGACGCATCGATGTCCCGGAGTTGCCCAGATAAATTGGACCAGGCGGCGCTTTCAAACCATGCAGGCCAACCCCATGAATCGTCACGCGACCATGATGCGGACCTTCGATGACCACGCCCATGTCACGGAATGCCTGCAAGGTTGCCAGGGCGTCTTCACCCTCAAGGAAACCTTCCACTTCTGTGGTGCCTTGCGCCAAAGAACCCAGCATGATCGAACGGTGAGAAATGGATTTATCGCCTGGTACACGAATCCGGCCAGTTGCTTGGCCACCAGGGTTTGCCAGGAAAATCAGATCTTTAGAATTCATAGGGTCCACATATGCCCGGCGGGCCAGGATTTTACCGAAATGCTCGCGGGCAACCCGGGCGCGCGTGAACACGCCCAATAGCTGGTGCCCGTCCCCTGCATCGACCGCGTCGCGCAAGGCGTCGAGATCAGTGCGAAATGTATCCAATGTGCGCAGCACCGCCTCGCGGTTCGCAAGGAAGATGTCATGCCACATCACCGGGTCGCTACCTGCGATTCTTGTGAAATCGCGGAATCCACCCGCTGCGTAACGAAAAATGTCGAGGTTCTCATTGCGCTTGGCAAGTGAGTCAACCAAACCGAAGGCCAGCAAGTGTGGCAAATGGCTAGTTGCCGCCAGGACTTCATCGTGACGTTCAACTTGCATATGCTCGACGTCAGCCCCAAGGGCGCGCCACATTGCGTCAACCACAGCCAACGAAGCAGCATCGGTCTCAGCCACCGGCGTCAAAATAACCTTGTGCCGCTCGAACAGGTTGGCATTGGACGCTTCCACGCCGCTCTGCTCTGACCCTGCAATCGGATGCCCCGGAACGAATCGCGCCGGCATGCCACCAAATGCCTGAGTTGCCGCACGCACGACATTGCCTTTGGCACTGCCCACGTCGGTCAGTATCGCTGGCCCCAGATCCATACCCGCCAATAGGACGAGCATTTTTTCCATGGCCAGGATCGGCACGGCCAACTGAATCACATCAGCGCCCTTGCACGCCAGCGCCAAATCAGTTTCACAGCGATCGACCACGCCCAGTTCAACAGCCAGTGCGCGTGACGCCGCGTCGAGATCGACGCCCACTACCTCTGCGCACAAACCACTTTCACGCATGCCCTTGGCGAAAGAGCCGCCAATCAGACCCAATCCAACCACCACCAAGCGCCCAAAAACAGGTTTGACACTCTGACTCGACATAACATCAACCACGAACAAGCACCTTGGCCAACGCCTCAAGCAAGCGAATGTTTTCCGCTGGCGTACCAATCGTGATGCGTAAGTGGTTCGGCATACCGTAGTTGGCCACCGGACGCACAATCACACCTTCACGCAGCAGACCCTGATACACAGGCGCCGCCTCTTGCCCAAGGTCCAATGCAATAAAGTTGCCTTTGGAAGGGATCCAGCTCAAGCCCAATACCTGGAAACCATCCTGCAATTGCTGCATCCCGGCGTCGTTCAGACGGCGGCTTTGTGCCAGGTAATCCGTGTCCTGCAGTGCTGCGCAAGCAGCGGCCAGCGCCAGACTGTTCACGTTGAACGGCTGCCTGACGCGGTTCAACACATCAGCCACAACGGCAGTCGACAGGCTATAGCCAACACGTAACGCCGCCAGGCCGTATGCCTTGGAGAACGTACGCGACACCAGCAG
The DNA here is from genome assembly GCF_016812185.1 of Pseudomonas weihenstephanensis. Taxonomy (NCBI): domain Bacteria; kingdom Pseudomonadati; phylum Pseudomonadota; class Gammaproteobacteria; order Pseudomonadales; family Pseudomonadaceae; genus Pseudomonas; species Pseudomonas weihenstephanensis. The sequence goes on from NZ_JAAEBV010000001.1 coordinate 472,585, forward strand.
GTTTGGATAGGCGGACAAAAACTCGAGACCGTCCGGCAACTCACCGCCGTCTGCGTATTCGATATAGGCCTCATCCAGCACCACCAGCACTCCCGGCGGAACGTCCTGCAAAAACTCGTTCAAGGCATCTGTATCGAACCAGGTCCCCGTCGGATTATTCGGGTTGGCGATGAAGACCACGCGCGTGTTGCAGTCGATTGCAGCCAGCATGGCAGGCAAATCATGGCCCCATGCCTTGGCTGCAACAACACGGGCTTGCGCCCCCACCGCTTGGGTCACAATCGGATACACCGCAAATGCATGCTCACTGAACACGGCATTCAAGCCCGGCGCCAGATAGGCGCGCGCAACCAGCTCCAGGATGTCATTGGACCCATTACCCAGCGTGACCTGATCCATCTGCACATCACAGCGCTCGGCCAGCAAGCTTTTGAGCGCAAAGCCATTGCCATCGGGATACCGCGTTAGCTCAACCAGCGCATCATTTATGGCTGCCAGCGCCCTGGGGCTGGCGCCCATTGGGTTTTCGTTGCTCGCCAATTTGACGATGGTTTCAGGGCTAATGCCCAGCTCACGCGCCAACTCGTCCACAGGCTTGCCCGGGACGTAAGGCGAAAGTTGTTGCACGCCCGGCTGTGCCAGGGCGAGAAAATCACCGCTCATGTCAAACCGCCTTAAAGAACCGCTTTGGGGTAGGAGCCCAATATTTTGAGCGCTACCGCTTCCTGACTGATTTGCTCCAGCACACTTTTGACCAACGGGTCGCGGTGATGGCCTGCAAAGTCGATGAAGAAAACATAGGTCCATTTACCACTGCGCGAAGGGCGGGTCTCGATGCGCGTAAGGTCGATGCCGTTTTCGTGGAATGGCACCAATAACTCATGCAGCGCACCCGGACGGTTGCTCATCGACACAATGATCGAGGTTTTGTCATCACCGGTTGGGGGGACTTCCTGATTACCGATCATCAAAAACCGCGTGGAGTTGTCCGGACGGTCTTCGATTTTTTCAGCCAGCCGCGTCAAGCCATACAGGCCCGCAGCCATATCGCCAGCAATTGCCGCCGAGTTCCACTCACCCTTCACTCGCTTGGCGGCTTCGGCATTGCTCGATACAGCGATGCGCTCAACATTGGGGTAGTGCGCATCCAGCCACTTGCGGCACTGGGCCAGCGACTGGGCGTGGGAGTAGATACGGCTGATGCTGTCGGTCTTGGTGTTTTCACCCACCAGCAAGTGATGGTGAATACGCAGCTCCACCTCACCACAAATGACCATGTCGTGCTCAAGGAAGCTGTCCAGCGTGTGGTTCACAGCGCCCTCGGTAGAGTTTTCTACCGGCACCACACCAAAATTGACCGCCCCCGCTGCCACTTCGCGAAACACCTCATCAATCGCAGCCATCGGCTTGCTGATGACGGCATGACCGAAGTGCTTCATGGCGGCGGCTTGCGTGAACGTGCCTTCAGGCCCCAAATAAGCCACCTTGAGCGGTTGCTCCAGTGCCAGGCACGACGACATGATTTCGCGGAACAAGCGGGCCATCTCTTCGTTACCGAGCGGGCCTTTGTTGCGTTCCATCACACGCTTGAGCACCTGAGCCTCACGCTCAGGCCGATAAAACACTGGCACTTCGCCTTCAGCCAGAGACGCCATCTTGACCCGCGCCACTTCTTGCGCGCAGCGCGCACGCTCACTGATCAACTCCAGCACTTTTTCGTCCAGGTTGTCGATGCGTACACGTAACGCCTTGAGTTCTTGCTCTGACATCAACCGTGTTCCTTCTCGAACTCTGCCATGTAGGCAACCAGCGCGTTGACCGCGTTGATATCCACTGCGTTATAGATAGAAGCGCGCATGCCGCCTACCGAACGGTGACCTTTGAGGTTCAACAAGCCACGCGCCTCGGCACCGGCCAGGAACGGCTTGTCGAGGCGATCATCTGCCAGACGGAACGGCACGTTCATCCAGGAGCGGTCAAGCTTGTTGATCGGGTTGCTGTACAAGCCGCTGGCATCAATGAAGTCATACAGCGTGCGTTTTTTGACTTCGTTAAGCTTGCCGATAGCGTCTACGCCGCCCTGCTCCTTGAGCCACTCAAACACCAGACCCGACAAGTACCAGGCCAACGTCGGCGGCGTGTTGTACATCGAGCCATTGTCGGCCGCGACCTTGTAATCGAGCATGGTCGGGCAGATCGAGCGCGCACGGCCCAGCAAGTCCTCGCGAATGATGTTGACCACAATACCGCTGGGGCCAATGTTCTTCTGAGCACCCGCGTAAATCATGCCAAAACGCGAAACATCCACGGGACGCGACAGAATGTCCGAAGACATATCTGCAACCAGCGGTACATCGCCCGTCTCGGGAACCCAGTCAAACTCCAGGCCACCAATGGTTTCGTTTGGCGCGTAATGCACATAGGCCGCGTTCTTGGTCAGATTCCATTCGTTTTGACCCGGGATCGCGAAGTAATCGTACGGCTTGGCCGTTGCCGCCACGTTGACCGAGCCAAAGCGCGAAGCTTCTTCGATGGCTTTTTGCGACCAGATACCGGTATCGATGTAGTCCGCTGTACCGGTTTCAGGCAGTAAATTCAGCGGGATCTGAGCAAATTGCTGGCTCGCACCGCCTTGCAGAAACAGAACCTTGTAGTTCGAGGGGATAGACAGCAGGTCACGCAGGTCCTGCTCAGCCTTGGTTGCAATGGACACGAACTCATCGCTGCGATGGCTCATTTCCATAACCGACAGGCCTTTGCCATGCCAGTCGAGCAACTCGGACTGGGCACGCAACAGGACAGCTTCAGGAAGCGCAGCTGGACCTGCGCAGAAGTTATAGGCTCGTTTGCTCACATCCACTCTCGCTCTGATTTGGTGGGTCACGCCATAAATCGATGGGCGTTGCGCAGTGCTGCGAGGCGGCAATCTTTTGTGTACACACCTGCATGACAGATCAAAAGATCGCAGCCGCGCGCCGCTGCGCAACGCCTACACATACAACAAGGGGGCGAATCTTCATCCGCCCCCCTGTGTGTCCGCTTATTCTTGCGGCTGCTCTTCGTCAGCGCCGGCCTCTAGCGGTTGCTCGCCGTCGGCGGCATCCAGGATGACCTCGCCTTCGATCTCAACACCCCCTTCAGACGCTTCACCCTCAAGCTCTTCGCCTTCTATTTCAGAAGGCTCCTGAACGCGTTCCAGTCCGACCAGCGTTTCATCACTGGCCAGCTTGATCAGAGTGACGCCCTGAGTGTTACGCCCCAGACTCGATACTTCGTCAACACGGGTACGCACCAGGGTGCCTTGATCGGAAATCAGCATGATTTCTTCACCGTCCAGCACCTGAACCGCACCGACCAGACGGCCATTGCGCTCGTTGCTGACCATGGCAATCACGCCCTGACCGCCACGCTTGTACTCAGGGAACTCACTGATCGCGGTGCGCTTGCCATAACCACGCGCCGAAGCGGTAAGGATCTGGCTGCCCTCTTCAGGAATCAGCATCGAAATCAGCTTCTGCCCTTCAGGTAGACGCATGCCACGCACGCCGCGAGCCGTACGACCCATTGCACGCACGTCGGACTCTTTGAAGCGCGTGACCTTGCCACCGTCAGAGAACAGCATGACTTCGCGCTCACCATCGGTGATGGCGGCACTGATCAGCACATCACCTTCGTCCAGCTCCAGAGCAATCAAACCCACGCTGCGCTGACGGCTGAAGGATTCCAGCGGGGTCTTCTTCACTGTACCGTTCGCGGTCGCCATGAAGATGAAGTGACCTTCGGTGTATTCCTCAACCGGCAACATGGTGGTGATGTATTCACCCTCACCCAATGGCAGCAGGTTGACCAGCGGACGACCGCGTGCAGCACGGGAGGCTTCCGGGATTTCATACGTCTTGAGCCAGTACACTTTGCCCTTGCTGGAGAACAGCAACAGCGTGGTGTGACTGTTAGCGACCAGCAGGTGAGCAATGTAGTCCTCATCCTTCACGCCAGTTGCCGATTTACCTTTACCACCACGGCGCTGAGCCTGGTACGCAGCCAGCGGCTGGGTCTTGGCGTAGCCACCATGAGAAATGGTCACCACACGCTCTTCTTCCGGGATCATGTCACCCAGCGTCAGGTCAAGGCGGTGATCCAGGATCTCAGTGCGGCGCACGTCGCCGTATTCGGCACGGATGACTTCCAGCTCTTCGCGGATCACTTCCATCAGGCGCACGGCACTGTTGAGGATGCGGATCAGCTCACCGATCTGGTTAAGGATTTCCTGATACTCGGCCAGCAGCTTTTCATGCTCCAGACCGGTCAGGCGGTGCAGGCGCAGCTCAAGGATCGCCTGGGCCTGTTCTGGCGACAGGAAATACTTGCCGTCGCGCAAACCGTATTGCGGGTCAAGGTTTTCAGGGCGGCACGAATCGGCACCGGCACGCTCAACCATCGCCACGACCGCCGTGGACTCCCAAGGCGTGCTGATCAGCGCTTCCTTGGCTTCCGACGGGGTTGGCGAAGCCTTGATCAGCGCAATCACCGGATCGATGTTGGACAAGGCAACAGCCTGACCTTCAAGGATGTGGCCTCGCTCACGGGCTTTGCGCAGTTCAAATACGGTACGACGGGTCACGACTTCGCGGCGGTGACGGACGAACGCTTCAAGCAGATCCTTGAGGTTCAGGATGCGCGGACGACCGTCGATCAGGGCAACGATGTTGATACCAAAGACGCTTTGCAGTTGGGTCTGGGCGTAAAGGTTATTGAGAATAACCTCCGGCACTTCACCGCGACGCAACTCGATCACCACACGCATGCCGTCTTTGTCAGACTCGTCGCGCAGCTCGGTGATGCCTTCGAGTTTCTTCTCTTTAACCAGCTCGGCGATCTTTTCGATCAAACGCGCCTTGTTCAACTGGTAGGGCAGCTCGGTGATCACGATCTGCTGGCGACCACCGACCTTGTCGATGTCTTCAATCATCGAGCGGGCGCGCATGTAAATACGGCCACGACCGGTTCGATAGGCTTCAATGATGCCCGCGCGACCGTTAATGATGGCAGCCGTCGGGAAGTCAGGCCCCGGAATGAACTGCATCAACTCATCGATGCTCAGCTCCGGGTTATCGATCAGCGCCAGGCAGCCGTCGATCACTTCACCCAGGTTATGCGGTGGAATATTGGTGGCCATGCCCACAGCGATACCGCTGGAACCGTTGACCAACAAGTTTGGAATGCGCGTTGGCATGACTGCCGGGATCATTTCCGTGCCGTCGTAGTTCGGCACCCAGTCCACGGTCTCTTTGTGCAAATCGGCCAGCAATTCGTGGGCCAATTTGGTCATGCGCACTTCGGTGTATCGCATGGCGGCAGCGTTGTCGCCGTCAACCGAACCGAAGTTACCCTGACCGTCTACCAGCAGGTAGCGCAGGGAGAATGGCTGAGCCATTCGAACGATGGTGTCGTAAACCGCAGTATCACCATGCGGGTGATACTTACCGATCACGTCACCGACCACACGGGCAGATTTCTTGTACGGCTTGTTCCAGTCGTTGTTCAGTTCGCTCATCGCGAACAGCACACGCCGGTGCACGGGCTTCAAGCCATCGCGTGCATCAGGCAGTGCCCGCCCGACAATTACGCTCATCGCGTAGTCGAGGTAGGACTGTTTCAGCTCGTCTTCGATATTGACCGGGAGGATTTCTTTGGCCAGTTCGCCCATGAGAAGCCTGATTCCTTTTTCGGGTGAAACTTCGCCACATCCATTCGGGACGAACGAAGCTCGCCGATGCTGGCCACGTGCCAAGCAACGACTTACGACAAATCAACGAGTTATGACACGGATTTGCGCATTAAGGGCAACCCTTGCGAGCCACCCTGGAAACCGCCGGATGTTATCACAAACGCCGCCACGCACCTATCCCTCAGATGCGCATGGCACACAGTAAGCGCACCCATTGTCGGCTTAAACGCGCTCAGAGGAGCTGAGAGCGCATTAATGCAGACGCTTACGGCACATTAACTGAGCCATTTTGGCCGCATCCGGACGCTCGACGATACCCTTCTCGGTGACGATCACATCAATCAGATCGGCGGGCGTGACATCAAACACCGGGTTAAAGGCGGGTACATCCGCCCCGACCCGCTGGCCGCCCACACTCAGCAGCTCATCGCCCGCGCGCTCTTCAATCGGGATGGCTTCGCCGCTGGCCAAGGCCATATCAATCGTGGAGCTGGGCGCAACCACCATAAAACGTACGCCGTGGTGCATCGCATTGACGGCCAGTTGATAGGTGCCGATTTTGTTCGCCACATCGCCGTTAGCGGTAATCCGGTCAGCCCCGACGATCACCCAGGTCACGCCCTTGGTTTTCATAATGTGCGCAGCCGCCGAGTCCGCATTGAGCGTTACCGGAATACCTTCGTTTACCAACTCCCACGCTGTCAGGCGCGAGCCTTGCAGCCAGGGGCGGGTTTCATCGGCATACACCTGCTCAATCATGCCTTCGATAAACGCGCCACGGATAACCCCCAGCGCCGTACCAAAGCCGCCGGTGGCCAATGCCCCCGTATTGCAATGAGTCAGGACGGTTTGCGCATTGCCCTGATGCCGACGAATCACATCAACGCCCAATTGCGCCATCGTCAGGTTGGCCTCGCGATCGCTTTCATGAATGGCAATCGCTTCGGCTTCCAGCACCTGCAACACATCAGCACGGTGGTGCGCGCGCGTCAGGCGGTCACGCATACGGTTAAGCGCCCAGAACAGATTGACTGCCGTTGGCCGTGAATCTGCCAGCAGCGCGAAGTCCGCCTCCAGCGCGGCCACCCAGTCGCCTCCCTGCGCATGGCGGCTGCGTGCAGCAAGCACTACGCCATAGGCCGCCGCAATACCAATGGCGGGCGCGCCACGCACAACCATGTCGCGAATGGCCAGCGCGACACCCTCAGCGCTGGTGTAGGGCAACCAGTTTTCTTCGAAGGGCAAGATACGCTGATCCAGCAAATACAGGGCCTCACCTCGCCAATCGATGGCCTTTACCTTTTCTGCTGCCAACAGTCGATCGCGCATGCACTCCCCCATCACCCAGAACAAAGCCGCCGATTATAGCGAGCCGCCCGGCCGGGCGCTCGGGTATACTTGCCCTCCTTTTATAAAGCACTGGAATCCTTTTTCGATGCCGACTGCCCCTATGTCCCTCGACCTACTCCTGCTGCCAACCTGGCTGGTGCCTGTCGAACCTGCCGGCGTCGTACTCAAGGACCATGCCGTCGGCGTTCGCGATGGCCGCATCGTGTTCATCGGCCCGCGTCACGCCGCGCTGAAGCACACGGCCAACGAAACCCGCGAACTGCCAGACATGTTGCTTTGCCCCGGACTGATCAACGCTCACGGGCACGCTGCAATGACCCTGTTCCGCGGCCTGGCCGATGACCTGCCCCTGATGACCTGGCTGGAACAGCATATTTGGCCCGCAGAAGGTAAATGGGTAAACGAAGACTTCGTTCGCGACGGCACCGACCTTGCCATTGCCGAGCAGCTCAAGGGGGGCATCACTTGCTTCAGCGACATGTATTTTTTCCCTAAAGTGGCCTGCGACCGCGTGCACGAAAGCGGCATTCGCGCTCAGGTCGCCATACCGATTCTCGACTTCCCCATTCCGGGCGCCAGTTCGACTGATGAATCGCTGCGCCAGGCTGTCGAACTGTTCGGTGATCTGAAATACCACCCGCGAATCAAAATTGCCTTCGGCCCTCACGCACCGTACACAGTCAGCGATGACAATCTGGAAAAAATCCGCCTTGTGGCCGACGAGCTGGACGCCTCGATTCACATGCATGTGCACGAGACAGCCTTCGAGGTAAACCAGGCTGTCGAGCACAGCGGCGAACGTCCGCTGGCCCGCCTGGCGCGCCTGGGCCTGCTGGGGCCGCGCTTTCAGGCCGTTCACATGACCCAGATCAGCGATGACGACCTGACGATGCTGGTAGAAAGCAATACCAGCGTCATTCACTGCCCCGAATCCAACCTGAAACTGGCCAGTGGCTTTTGCCCGGTTGAACGCTTGTGGCAAGCCGGCGTGAACGTCGCGGTTGGCACCGATGGCGCTGCCAGCAACAATGACCTCGATTTGCTGGGTGAAATACGCACTGCCGCCCTGCTGGCCAAGGCCGTTGCAGGCTCGGCCACAGCCCTGGATGCCCATCGTGCCTTGCGCATGGCGACCCTCAACGGCGCGCGCGCACTGGGACTGGAAAGCGACATCGGCTCGATCGAAATCGGCAAGCTTGCAGACTTGGTGGCCTTCGACCTCAGCGGCCTGGCTCAACAACCGGTCTACGACCCTGTGTCACAGCTGATTTACGCCACCGGCCGCGACTGCGTGCAACACCTGTGGGTCGGCGGCAAGCAACTGATCGAAGACCGACGCCTGACCCGCCTGAACGAACCACACCTGATCGCGACCGCCAAGGCCTGGGGCGAACGCATCAGCGGCCACACCCATTGATTCCAACGCTTGGGGCATGGACCCGGAGCATTACCCCGTTTTAGTTTTAGAGGATTGACCCATGAGCAACGTTGACCACGCCGAGATCGCTAAATTCGAAGCGCTTGCCCATCGCTGGTGGGACCGTGAAAGCGAGTTCAAACCCCTGCATGACATCAACCCGCTGCGCGTCAACTGGATTGACGAGCGCGTACAACTGGCCGGCAAAAAGGTGCTCGACGTGGGGTGTGGCGGCGGCATCCTCAGCGAGTCCATGGCGCAACGCGGTGCAGACGTCATGGGCATCGACATGGGCGAAGCCCCGTTGGCCGTCGCGCGCCTGCATCAGCTCGAATCCGGGGTGAATGTGGAGTACCGCCAAATCACCGCTGAGGAACTGGCCGCTGAAATGCCAGCACAGTTCGACGTGGTCACTTGCCTTGAAATGCTGGAACACGTACCCGACCCGGCCTCGGTGATCCGCGCCTGCTACCGCATGGTCAAGCCGGGCGGCCAGGTGTTCTTTTCGACCATCAACCGCAACCCGAAAGCCTATCTGTTCGCGATCATCGGCGCTGAATACATCATGAAGCTGATCCCGCGCGGCACGCATGACTTCAAGAAGTTCATTCGCCCCTCCGAGCTGGGCGCCTGGAGCCGCCAGGCGGGACTGAGCGTCAAAGACATCATCGGCCTGACTTACAACCCGCTGACCAAGCACTACAAGCTTGAGTCCGATGTTGACGTCAATTACATGATCCAGACCCTGCGCGAGGAGTAAGACATGCGTTTAAGAGCAGTTCTTTTTGACATGGACGGCACCCTGCTCGACACCGCGCCGGACTTCATTGCCATCTGCCAGGCCATGCGTGCCGAGCGCGACCTGCCCCCTATCGCAGACAAACTGATCCGCGACGAAATCTCGGGCGGTGCGCGCGCGATGGTCGCCGTGACCTTCAACATGGACCCCGAGGCGCAGGGCTTTGAAGCGTTGCGCCTTGAGTTTCTGGAGCGTTATCAGCGTGATTGCGCCGTCCACACCAAACTGTTCGACGGCATGGCTGAGTTGCTGGCCGACATCGAGAAGGCGCATTTGGTATGGGGCGTGGTAACAAACAAACCCGTGCGCTTTGCCCAGCCGATCATGGAGCGGCTGGGGCTGGCGGAACGCTCAGCGGTACTGATCTGCCCTGACCACGTAACCCACAGCAAGCCCGACCCCGAGCCGCTGATTTTAGCCTGCAAGATGCTCAACCTTGATCCTTCCAGCGTGCTGTACGTCGGCGACGACCTGCGCGACATCGAATCCGGGCGCGATGCTGGCACCAAGACTGCTGCCGTGCGCTTTGGCTATATCAACCCGGACGACAACCCCGATCACTGGGGTGCTGACGTGGTGGTCGACCAACCTTCAGACTTGCGCAAAGTATTGGATAACGCGATGTGCAGCTGCTGAGCAGCCTGCACCGCGTTCGTTCGTTGATTTTTGTAGAGGTGTTTTATGTTTGATTATTCTGCTCGCCCTGACCTGCTTCAGGGCCGCGTAATTCTGGTCACTGGCGCAGGTCGAGGTATCGGAGCTACCACCGCCAAAACCTACGCCGCGCATGGCGCCACCGTTCTGCTACTGGGCAAAACCGAAGCCAACCTGAGCCAGGTATACGATGAGATTGAAGCCGCAGGCCACCCTCGTCCCGCAGTCATTCCTTTCAATCTGGAAACCGCACTGCCTCACCAGTACGACGAACTGGCGGCCATGATCGAAACTGAATTCGGTCACCTTGACGGCCTGCTGCACAACGCCTCGATCATCGGCCCACGCACACCGTTAGAGCAGTTATCTGGCGAGAACTTCATGCGCGTCATGCAGGTGAACGTCAATGCGGTATTCATGCTCACCAGCACCCTGCTGCCACTGCTCAAGCTGTCGCAGGACGCATCGGTGATCTTCACCTCAAGCAGCGTAGGTCGCAAAGGTCGCGCTTACTGGGGTGCGTATGGTGTGTCGAAATTCGCCACAGAAGGCTTGATGCAAACCCTGGCGGACGAAGTCGAAGGCATCGCGCCCGTGCGCTCAAACAGCATCAACCCCGGCGCTACACGCACCAGCATGCGCGCGCAGGCTTATCCCGGCGAAAACCCGCAGAACAACCCGCTGCCGCAGGACATCATGCCGGTGTATCTGTACCTGATGGGCCCGGACAGTACCGGGATCAACGGGCAAGCCTTCGACGCACAGTAATCGCGCCACAAACAAAAACCGCAGGCTGCCTATCATGCAGCCTGCGGTTTTTTTCACACCCTCGGATCGTTAACTGGCCTCAACCAGCTCCCGACGCTCCTGCGCAACAAATGTCTTTTCGTACTGAAGGCAGGCTTGCAGAAACAAGTATTTATAGTCGTAACTTTTGCAGACTGCTCTGCGCAGTGCAGCAAGCTCTTGCTCCGTCGGATTCAAACCCACCAGGGTACAGATGATTTCCAGCGCTTCCCATGGATGCTCATCATCGTACTGAGCATGCATTTTCAGCCACTTCATGGCGCGCTTACGCCCCTCTTCCGGGAACGACTCTTCGTACACATTGGTTGAGCACACCACTGCAGACCATTCACCCACCGCCCCTTCAATCGCGTAGTTGGTGGCCGCCATCGACACTTCGAGCGAATCCGTTGCACAGGTATGCCAGCACCAGTCATTAAGCGCCTGGAATTCAGCCGGAATCTCTTGCTTGATCATGTCTTCAAGGCTGACACCATGCGCCTTGGCCCAGTGCACCCAATAATCGGCATGGTTGAGCTCGACCCGAATATTACGAATCAGCCAGCGACGCGCCATATCCTCACCCAGGCGCCGCCCGTAACGGGTTTTGCCCAGGTTATGACCCATGTACAACGAAAATTGCTCAACGACTGGCCAACCCCCGATCAAATACATGCGCATAGTCTTGGGGTGGATCGTGTTGTCACGCATGCGCTTGTAGATTTCATGCTCGACAACTCGACGCTTGCTCTCTGCACAGTCACGGATGAGCTGTTGGGCCCACTGTGGATAACTGGCGGCGTCCATGAGCGGCCCCGTACGATTAAATGTATCGATCACAATCGAGTTCCTTCTGAGAGGTGATTAAGACATACCTGCTAGACATCAACGGAACGTGCCCGGCGCCTTCATTGCCAATGGCAATGCGCGCTTGGGGCGACACAACAAGCTGTCACAGGTAAACAATTGCGGGCGTTCAATGATGTAACCCTGAGCATAATCGACGCCAATTTCGATCAGCGCCTGCTCAATTTGCGGGGTTTCAACAAACTCGGCGATCGTGCGTTTACCCATAACATGCCCGATATGATTAATAACCTGTACCATAGCGCGGTTAATAGGATCGTCCAGCATATCCTTGACAAAACTGCCATCTATTTTAAGAAAGTCGACGGGCAGGTGTTTTAAATATGCAAACGACGACATACCCGCGCAAAAATCATCCAAGGAAAAATGACACCCCAATCCTTTAAGGTCATTAATGAACCGAATGGCACTGCCAAGATTGGAAATAGCGCTGGTTTCCGTTATTTCGAAACAGACGCGCGACGGTGGCACGGCATAGCATTCGAACTGCTCATGCAAAAACGCCAAAAAGTCATCATCCCCAATGGTGGAGCCTGACAAGTTGATCGCGCACATTGCCATCGGCTGGTCAGAGCCCAAGGCCGTGCACTGCGCAATCACTTTGAACACATTCTCAACGACCCAGCGATCGATTGAGGTCATCAGACCATAACGCTCTGCGGCCGGAATAAAGCTGTCCGGCAAGATGATATGCCCCGACTCATCGTGCAGACGCAGCAGTATCTCGATATGGCCACCCTCAATACCCTGCCCCAAAGGGGTGATTTCCTGGGCGTAAAGGCAAAAGCGGTTTTCTTCAAGCGCGACATGCAGGCGTTGCACCCAGGCCATTTCACCAAAGCGCAACGACAGTTCAGAGTCATCGGCGTGGTAGACCTGAACACGGTTGCGGCCTTTCTCTTTGGCCATGTAGCAGGCCATGTCCGCTGCACGCAGCAACCCTTCCAACGTAACGGGCGCCTGATGGATGTGCACCAGCCCAATGCTGATGGTGTTGAGAAATGGCCGTCCTTTCCAGGCGAAGTGCAGACTTTGCACGGTTTGTCGCAGGCCCTCAGCGATTTTTTCTGCCACATCGGGAGGACAATTCTCCAGCAGGATACCGAACTCGTCCCCACCCAGACGGGCCAATGTATCGCCCTCGCGCAACCCGGATTGCAGCAGCGCACAAATATGGCGCAGCAATTCGTCGCCTGCTGCATGGCCGCAGGTGTCGTTCACCAGCTTGAACTGATCCAGGTCCAGAAACATCAACGCATGCCGACCGTGCTGACGCCCGAGGTTTTGCAACACCAGATCCAGGCGGTACTCAAACTCGCGTCGATTAGCCAAACCCGTGAGTGCATCGTGCGTGGCCTGCCATGACAAATTGGCAATGTATTGCCGCTCCTGCGTCATGTCATGCAGCACCAGTACAGAGCCGCTGACTTTGCCGCCACTGAAAATCGGTGCCCCAACCAACGTCACCGACACGGTGCTGCCATCCATGCGTTCAATCAGTTTGGAGTGCTCACTGCTGTTACCCAGTTGGCCACTGAGGATATGGTCCATCAGCTTAAAACCATCGTCTTGAGCATTTTCATCCAGCAGTTTGAACAATGCCGCCAACGGCACCCCTTGAGCCTGCTGCAACTTCCAATGGGTGAGTAATTCGGCCGCCGGGTTCATGTAATCGATGGCACCGGTCACGTCGGTGGTAATCACCCCGTCACCAATCGATTCAAGAGTGACTTGCGCGCGTTCTTTCTCAACCTCCAGCGCTTGAGCGAATGCACGCCGTTGCGCCAGGATTTTATGGGTGCGCAACAGCGCCAGCAGAATCAGCATCAATGCCGTTGCCAGGTTAATAAAAATCAACAATTGCTGAATAAACCGTGAACCCTCGCCCAAGGCGTCGCTAAACGCTTTGGCAGCGGGAGTCACCGCCTCGTTGATGGCAAAAATATTGGCTTTCCAGCGTTTCACATCCGCATCAGTCGCTTGGTTGGCACTGATTTTTTGGTGTATTTCCTGAGCCAGCGCGTGGAGCTGCACCAGGTAATCGTCGCCCACCGTCCACTTCTGTATCGCGGTATCCAGATAGCTGAAATTACGAAAATTGCGATAAAACCAAATGATGCTCGTCACATCATCCGGGCTGTTGCCACCTTGCAGAATGCCTTCACGCGCAGCGTTCAAATCGGGAGGTGATTGATCCAGCGCAAGGCGCAGGTTATGGCCGCCTTGCGGCACGCGGATGGCTTGCTGGTACTTTTCGAAGATGGCCTGATCGCGGCTGTCAGCGTACAGATTCAGGTAATAAATGGCGTCCTTCTGACCTTTGGACCACAAACTCTCCCCCGCGACATAGCCGCGTACCGCAGAGAGCATGTACAGGCTCACGCCCCCTAACAACGCCTGAAACAGCACCACGGCGATAAAGGGCCAGACAATCCCCAAAAGCCGCGGTGTTGCAAGTGGACGTTTGCGTTTCATGAGTTCCCTTTCATTCAGACTGCCAGACGAAAACCAGAGAAAATGCCTCATTGCTGCTTAACCCTGGCCAGATTCTGACAAACGAAACAACCAGACGTGCTGACACGTTTCGATGAACCCGGCTCAGGGCAATCTGTAACATAAAAGAGAATCATGGAGGGGATTCAAGCACTCAACACAGAAAACGCAACGTCACCCCTGCGTCAACTTTGCTGCAAATGCCCGTACAACTTCGCGTACAAGCCACCTTCGGCCAATAGCTGTTGATGCTCGCCCTGCTCGGCAATACGGCCGCCATCGAACACTAGCACCCGATCCGCCTGTTTTACCGCAGATAAGCGGTGAGCGATGATCAACGTAGTGCGCCCGCTCAAGAATTTTCCCAAAGCGTGATGCAGGTTGTATTCCGTGGCCGCATCCAGAGCACTGGTGGCCTCATCAAGGATCACTACTCTGGGATCAGCCAGCACCATGCGCGCAATGGCCAGACGTTGGCGCTGCCCCCCCGACAGGCGCACCCCTGAACGCCCGACAATACTGTCCAGCCCTTGTGGCAAAGTGCGAATCGTCCCGTCGAGCTGAGCGATTTCTAGCGCGCGCCAGCAGGCTTCATCGGTGCGTTCACGCCCCATTGTCAAGTTGGCGCGCACCGTGTCGTTGAACAAAGCCGGGTGTTGCAAAACGACCGCGACGTGTTCGCGGATGGTTTCCAGGCCGATATCCGGCTGGCTTTCACCCGCAAAAAAGATGCTGCCCGACTGCGGCGTATAAAGCCCCAGCAGCAGTTGCACCAACGTGCTTTTACCCCCGCCGCTGGCCCCGACAATGGCCACTTTTTCACCTGGCGCGATGGTGAGGTTCAGGTGATCGAGCACCCGCTCCTCGCCATAGCTAAAGCACAGGTCACGCACTTCAAGCCCCACGGTCTGCTGGCCCTTGAACGGATCGGTCCCCCCGGGGTATTGCGGTTCGTCGGCACGCGCCAGCAGTTGGTTGATACGCGTCATTGCTCCACTGGCTGCGTAAAACGCATATTGCAGGTTCAACAACTGCTCGACGGGTCCGATCATGAACCACAGGTAACTGAATACCGCGAGCATCTGCCCGATCGACAGGTCCGAAAACAGCACTGTCAGCATCGCCGCGGCGCGAAAAATGTCGATACCGAACTGAAACAGCAAACCACTGGCACGATTGGAGGCGTCACTTTTCCATTGCGACGCGGTAGCAAAGTCACGCACGTCTTTGGCCCGATGCCCCAGCCGTCCGAGGAAATAACCCTGACGATTGCCAGCACGCACTTCCTGGATGGAATCCAAGGTTTCAGTCAGCGCCTGGGTGAAGCGCGAGGTGCTGTCGTTTTCGAGCTTTTTGAGGTGCTTGACGCGCTTGCCCAACTGTACGGTGGCGTAAATCACCAATGGATTGAACAGCAGAATCAGTAACGCCAACTCCCAATGCATCCATAACAAAATGCCCGATGTGCCCACCAGCGTGAGCATGGCGACTAGAAACCGGCTCAAGGTTTCACCCACAAACTTGTCGAGGGTCTCAAGGTCGGTGACTAGATGGGTCGTCACCGTGCCGCTGCCCAGGCTCTCGTATTCGGCCAGCGAAATACGCTTCAAGCGTTCGATCAAGCGCAAGCGGATGCGGAACACGATGTCCTTGGCCAGGCGTGAAAACAGCCGCGCTTGCAGCACGTTGAACAGCAGCGCGCCACAGCGCAGCATCAGCGTCACCAGCAGCATCAGGCCGATATAGCCCACAGAAGACTGCCAGGTGGTGGGCAGCAACTGATTCATCACCTTGAGCGCCGCATCACCGTTGCCCAGCAAGACTTCATCCACCAGCAGAGGCAGCAGCAACGGAATGGGTACGCTGCACAACGTGGCCAGCACCGCGACGCCATTGGCAATCCACAAGGCTTTTTTGTGACGCAGGGCTAATCGACGGATTTCAGCCCACGTCAGGCGGTCCGGTATCTGGGTGTTATGGGTATTCAGAGGGAGTTCCTTGGAGTTACGCACTCGCAGCGCGATCAAGCCAACGGCCGAGCAAGTCAGATAAAGGTTTGAGGGGTTGGTAACCGTTAGTCAGTAGCGCCAATTGCCCCTGACGCTCGGCCAACAAGGTCGGGAAGCCTGCGATGCCCAAATCTTGTACCCAGGTAAAGTCCGCCGCTGTGGCCGCGTGTTGTTCTGCACTGTCAAAAGCCGCCGCAAACTCGATGCGCGGTAGCCCTGCCGTTTCGGCCAGCTCCACCAGCACACTGGCTTGGGTCACGTCCCGCCCCTGGACGTAAAAGGCCTGCTGGATCAAGCCCAGCAACGTCCATGCGCAATCGGGCGCCAGACTGCGTGCGGCCACGATGGCCCGGCACGCCGGCTCGGTGTCGTACACAAAGCCTTCGGGCAAGGCGCCCTCAAACGTGAACGCCTGACCGGTGGCTTCGTTCACCGCCTGCCAGTGCTCAAGAATGTAGCGTCGGGTCGCGGGTTCGAGCGCCGCGCCGCTACCGGTGCGCAAACCGCCGACCACCAGATGCAACTCAACCCCGGCTGCCTGCGCCTGCTCAACCAAGGCTTGCGCGGTGGCTGCAAACCCCCAGCACCACGAGCACATGGGGTCCATCACATAGAGCAGGCGCGCGGACATGGCTCAGGCCTCGGCAGGTTTACGGTAGTTGTGGCCAATTGGGTGCGGCTGGTTCCGAGCCTTCGCCAACTCGATCTGCTTTTGACGGTCAATGGCGCTGCGACGGGTTTTTTCGCTCAGTTTGTCCCAGCAATGCGGGCAACTGATACCCGGCTGATAGTGCTCGGATTCGCGATCGACGGCACTGATCGGTGTGCGGCAGGCGTGGCACTGGTCGTACTCGCCCTCCGTCAGGTCATGACGCACGGTCACACGGTTATCAAATACGAAGCAGTCGCCCTGCCATTTGGTTTCTTCTTGCGGCACGTTTTCAAGGTACTTAAGGATGCCGCCCTTGAGGTGATACACCTCATCAAACCCTTGGCTGAGCATATAGCTCGACGCCTTTTCGCAGCGAATGCCCCCGGTGCAAAACATAGCGACTTTCTTGTGTTTGGCCGGGTCGAAGTTGGCTTTGATGTAGTCCGGAAACTCACGAAAACTGGTGGTCTTCGGATCAATGGCCCCTTCAAACGTACCAATCGATACTTCGTAGTCGTTGCGGGTATCGATCAGCAGCACTTCAGGGTCGCTGATCAGCGCGTTCCAGTTCTCAGGGTCGACATAGGTACCGACTTTCTTGTTCGGGTCTACGCCTTCAACGCCGAGAGTGACGATTTCTTTCTTCAGCTTGACCTTGGTCCGATAGAACGGCTGGTCATCGCAGTAGGATTCTTTGTGGTCGATATCGACCATGCGCGGGTCGGCACGCAACCAGGTCATCAGCCCGTCAATGCCTTCACGGCTGCCGGATACCGTACCGTTGATGCCTTCTTCGGCGATCAGCAGCGTACCTTTGATGCCGTTATCAACCATCGCCTTGAGCAAGGGCTCGCGCAGTTCAACGTAATCTTCAAGCGTGACGAATTTATACAGTGCAGCAACAACGATAGGTGCAGTCATGGGTATGTCTCCAGGTGGCTACCCTCGTAAGGGGTGAACCGGATGCAAAAAAACGCGCCGGCTAAGCGGCGCGCTGCGGATTCTAGCAAAAAGCCGACGTGTTAAGCCAACGAGTGACCACCGCCAGCACAGGTCGGCGATGCCGGGGCTGTGCCGATTTTCGCCCACTCATCAGGCGTGTAGGTGTGCAAGGCCAACGCATGGAACTCACCCATCAAGTCACCCAACGTGGCGTAAACCTTTTGGTGACGCTTGACGCTGTTAAGCCCGGCGAACTGCTCGCTCACCACCACCGCCTTGAAGTGCGTCTGCAACCCGCGACTGTGCATGTGGCTTTCATCCAGCACGTTCAGGTGCACGGGCTGCAACGCGCTCAGCGTCGACTCGATACGTTGTTGCATGTTCATTCAGGCTCCGCTTACTTCTTTTTGGCCGGGGCCGCTTTAGGCTCCAGTTCTGCTGTCATGTCGGCCAACAGCTTGTTGACCACCGGCACCGCGCTTTCCAGCTTGGCCTGGGTCATTTGGGCCGATTGCTGAGTCAGTTGCGGCATTTTTTCCAGGACTTTCTTACCCAACGGCGACTGGTAGAACGCCACCAGGTCCTTGAGTTCGGTTTCGCTGAAGTTGGTGGTGTACAGCTTGATCATGTCCGGTTTCAGTTTGTCCCAACCAATGGCCTGGTCCAGAGCGGTGTTAGCTTTGGCCTGGTAGGTTTCGAGCAGGGCTTTCTTGGCCGCCGGGGCTTTGGTTTGCTCAAAACGCTGGGCAAACATTTGCTGCACTTGCATGTATACCGGGGTACCCAGCTTGTCGGCATGGGCCAGCTTGAGGAAGGTTTCAGCACTGGCAGCGTGGCTAGCAGCATCGGCAAAAACCTGGCCGCTGGCGCATACCAGAGCAACTGCTGTACAGATGGCGCGAAGACGGGTCATCGAGTTTCCTTTATCTAGCAAGCGAGGTCTAACCCCAAGGGCGCCCATTCTGCGCCTAACAAAGTGTGTCACTCAACCCCGCATCTGATAGTCGTTCTCATCCCATCGACAAAAGTCGCTAAAACCAAAGATTGAACCCCTACGCTCAATCAGCGCCTAAGCTCTGTGATCACATTCTGAGAGGAAGCCGCCTGATGAGCCGTATCGAAACCGACAGCCTGGGTGAAGTGAATGTGCCGGAGGACGCCTATTGGGGCGCGCAAACTCAACGTTCGCTGATCAACTTCGCCATCGGCAACGAGAAAATGCCACTGCCTGTGCTGCATGCGCTCGTGCTGATCAAAAAGGCCGCGGCCAGGGTCAATGATCGCAACGGCGATGTGCCTGCCGACATTGCACGCCTGATCGAACAAGCGGCAGATGAAGTGCTGCGCGGCGAACACGATGACCAGTTTCCACTGGCCGTGTGGCAAACCGGCAGTGGTACGCAAAGCAACATGAACGCCAACGAAGTGCTGGCCGGTCGTGCCAATGAGTTGGCGGGCAAGGGGCGTGGCGGCAAATCGCCGGTTCACCCTAACGACCATGTCAATCGCTCGCAAAGCTCCAACGACTGTTTTCCGACCGCCATGCACATTGCTGTCGCCAAAGCCGTCCACGAACAATTACTGCCTGCGATCAGTGAGCTGGCAGGGGGGCTGGCCGAGTTGTCGGCTCGCCACATGAAACAGGTCAAAACCGGCCGCACTCACCTGATGGATGCCACACCCATCACCTTTGGTCAGGAACTGTCTGCATTTATAGCGCAACTCGATTACGCGGAGCGCGGCATCAACGCCGCCCTGCCCGCCGTCTACGAGCTGGCGCAGGGCGGCACTGCGGTGGGCACCGGCCTGAATGCACCCCACGGCTTTGCCGAGGCGATTGCGGCTGAACTGGCGGCGTTGTCCGGCTTGCCGTTTGTCACGGCACCCAACAAGTTTGCCGCCCTGGCGGGTCACGAACCCCTGACCAACCTGTCGGGCGCACTCAAAACCCTGGCCGTGACCCTGATGAAACTGGCCAATGACTTGCGCCTGCTGGGTTCGGGACCGCGCGCGGGGCTGGCTGAAATCAAACTGCCAGCCAACGAGCCTGGAAGCTCGATCATGCCCGGCAAGGTCAACCCCACTCAGTGCGAAGCGCTGTCGATGCTGGCGTGCCAAGTGATGGGCAACGACGTAACCATCGGTTTTGCTGCCAGCCAGGGTCACTTGCAGTTGAACGTGTACAAACCGGTGATCATTCACAACCTGTTGCAGTCCATCCAACTGCTGGCAGACGGTTGCAGCAACTTCCAAAAGCACTGCATCACAGGCTTGGAAGTGGATGCCGCCAAAATGGCTGAACACCTGGAGCGCGGCCTGATGCTGGTCACCGCCCTGAACCCCCATATCGGTTACGACAAGTCGGCTGAAATCGCCAAAAAGGCCTACGCCGAAGGTTTGACCTTGCGCGAGGCAGCGCTGGAATTGGGCTATTTGACGGATGCCGAGTTCGACCAATGGGTACGGCCGCAAAACATGTTGGGAGCAGGCAAACATTAAACCTGCTCACAACAAGCTGGCGTAGCCGCTGGCGAAGGCGATGTCCGAGTGCGCAGCGATCACAAACCCTCGATTGCGGTGTTTATGAAGCACCGCGTTGATTGGTCTGCGACCGCTTCGCGCCCGGATGCAAGAAAGCGCCGTTACTTCTTGTGCTTCTTGTCGTGCTTGTCCCGCTTCTCGAACGCTGCTTGCAGTGCATCGTTAATGGTGCGCAATACCTTGACCCGGGCCCAACGCTTGTCATTGGCCTCAACCAGCGTCCAGGGTGATATTTCAGTGCTTGTGCGGTCGACCATGTCGCACACCGCCGAGCGATACAGGTCCCACTTTTCGCGATTGCGCCAGTCCTCTTCGGTGATTTTGAACCGTTTGAAAGGGATAGCTTCGCGCTCTTGAAAACGCTGCAACTGAACCTCTTTATCAATCGCCAGCCAGAACTTGACGACGATCACGCCCGCATTACTGAGCTGCTCTTCAAAATCGTTGATTTCACCGTAGGCGCGCAGCCAGTCCGCTTGCGTGCAGAAACCTTCGATGCGTTCGACCAGCACGCGCCCATACCACGAACGGTCAAATACCGTGAACTTGCCGCGGGCCGGAACTTTTCGCCAAAAACGCCAAAGGTACGGTTGCGCCCGCTCATCTTCAGTGGGCGCAGCGATCGGCACAATGCTGTATTGACGCGGGTCCAGTGCTGCGGCCACTCGCCTGATAGAGCCACCCTTGCCGGCCGCGTCATTGCCTTCAAACACCGCGACCAAAGCATGACGGCGCATACGCTTGTCGCGCATCAACCCCGACAAACGTGCCTGCTCAGTGATCAGTTGTTCTTGATAGTCGTCTTTTTCCAGGTGCTGGGTCATGTCCAGACAGTTAAGCAAACTCAGGCCATCAATGGCCTCGGTCAACGGCGCAGCACTGCTGGGGCGCGCTTTAGGTTTGGGTGTATTGAGCGCCGCTTGCAGCCCTTCGAGCAAGATTTTGCCGACTGTCAGACTGCGGTAATAAGGGTCGACACCTTCCACAATGTTCCAGGGGGCGTAGTCGCGACTGGTACGGCGAATTACACGCTCACCAAATCGTACAAAGCGGTCGTAAGTTTCTGACTGTTGCCAATCCAGCGGACTGATACGCCAGCTGTGCAGCGGGTCATCTTGGAGTGCTTTCAAGCGCGCCTTCATTTGCTTCTTGGACAGATGAAACCAAAACTTGAAAATTACCGCGCCTTCATTACAGAGCATTTTTTCCAGGCGTTCAGCACCGTTGATTGCCTGGTCCAGCACGGCATCCTTGAATACACCGTGCACCCGGCCTTGCAGCATCTGGCTGTACCAGTTGCCAAAGAACACGCCCATACGGCCTTTGGCCGGCAATTGGCGCCAATAACGCCACGCTGGAGGGTGCGCCAGTTCCTCGTCGGTTTGCGTATCAAAGGTGCGCACTTCGATCAAGCGAGGGTCCATCCACTCGCTGAGCAACTTGACCGTTTCACCCTTGCCAGCCCCTTCAATACCGTTAATCAATACGATGACTGCCGAGCGTTTCTGCTGCTGCAAATCGTATTGCGCTTCGAGCAGGGCTTCGCGCAACGCAGGCACTTCGTTGTCGTAGGTTTCTTTGTCAATGAAGTGACCGATTTCAGCGGATTCGAACATGGAAAACTCCCTGGCAAGAGTTCACAAGACTAGCGCAATGCTCTGTCATACGTTGCAACAATGAACACAAAACTGTCATAGGTCATTCGCGCGCGTACCGATCAGCTAGAATGGCCGCCTTGCCGATGTCGAGCCGCACATGACTATTGAAATGCCCAATGCCCAGCTTGACTGGGATGACCAAGGTCGCCCCCATTCGCGGGTGTTTGATGATGTCTATTTTTCGGACACCACGGGCCTTGAAGAAACGCGCTATGTCTTTATCGAACAGAACGCGCTCAAAGAGCGCTTTGCCGCCTTGCGGGCTAATGGCCAAATGGTCATTGGTGAAACAGGCTTCGGTACGGGTCTGAACTTCCTCTGCGCCTGGCAGCTGTTTGAACAAACGGCACAACCGGATGCGCGCCTGCACTTCATCAGCGTTGAAAAGTACCCGCTCACTCGCGACGATTTGCACCGCGCCCTGGCCCTGTGGCCGCAATTAAGCGATGTCAGTGAGCAGTTACTGGCTGCTTATTTCGCGATCCACCCGGGGTTTCAGACGTTAACGCTGGGCAATGGCCGGGTGACGCTGACGCTGCTGATCGGCGATGTGCTGGAACAATTGAGCCAACTGGACGCACAGGTTGACGCGTGGTTCCTGGATGGCTTCGCACCGGCAAAAAACCCGGCCATGTGGACACCCGAACTGTTCGCGCAACTGGCCAGGCTGGCGGCGCCTGACGCCACCATCAGCACCTTCACCAGTACTGGCTGGGTGCGCAGGGCGTTAAATGACGCAGGCTTCAAAATGCGTCGAACGCCCGGCATAGGCCACAAGTGGGAAATACTGCGCGGCACTTTTCTGGGCGTGCCTGAACAGGCGCTGGCCACGTCAGCTGTCAAGCCCTGGTATGCCCGCCCTCCCCAACCGACAACTGAACGCAAAGCACTGGTCATCGGCGGCGGATTATCGGGGTGCGCCAGCGCCAACAGCCTGGCCAGACGTGGCTGGCAGGTGGTTCTGCTGGAGCGCCACGAACGGTTGGCCAAAGAAGCCTCGGGCAATCCACAAGGGGTGCTGTATCTCAAGCTGTCGGCTCACGGCACCACTTTGTCGCAAATGATTGTCAGCGGTTTCGGTTATACCCGACGCTTGCTCGAACACCTGCAACGCGGCCGCGACTGGGATGACTGCGGCGTACTGCAATTAGGTTTCAACGCCAAAGAAGCACAACGCCAGGCTCAACTGGCGGGTGCGTTTGCGCCAGCCCTGGTGCACGTGCTCGACCAGCCTCAGGCCCAGGCACTGGCCGGGATAGAACTGGCGCAGGGTGGCTTGTTCTATCCAGAAGGCGGCTGGGTTCACCCGCCTGCGTTATGCCAATACCAGGCGATGCACCCCAATATTCAGGTGTTGACCCACCATGACGTGTTGCAACTGAATAATGTCGACAACCAGTGGCAAGCCTGTGATGGAGAACGGGTATTAGCCAGCGCACCGGTGGTAATTCTGGCAGGTGCCGCCGAGGTTAAACGCTTCCCCGCCAGCAGTGGTTTACCGCTCAAACGCATTCGCGGGCAAATCACTCAACTGGTGCAAACCGAACACAGTGCCGTGTTGAATACCGTCGTGTGTGCCGAAGGCTATGTCGCACCTGGCCGACTGGGTGAACACACCTTGGGCGCCAGCTTCGATTTCCATAACGATGACTTGACCACTACCCCGGCCGGACATCAGGGAAACCTCGATTTAATGCATGAAATTTCGCCGCAATTAAGCAGCCTTTTCGGCGAGCAACTTGATCCGGCACAGCTGCAAGGCTGGGCGGCGTTTCGGTGTACCAGCCCGGATTACCTGCCAATCGTCGGCCCACTGTCAGACCCTGAGGCGTTTGCGAGCACCTATGCCGTGTTACGCAAAGATGCACGGCAAGTACCTGATACCCCATGCCCTTGGTTGCACGGCTTGTATGTCAACAGTGGGCATGGTTCTCGCGGTTTGATTACCGCACCGCTGGCCGGTGAAATGCTTGCTGCCTGGATCAATAACGAGCCACTGCCAGTCCCGCGCGCAATTGCTGAAGCCTGCCACCCCAATCGCTTCGCATTGCGTGCGCTGATCAAAGGGCTGTAGTGGACGAACCTGATTCCTCGGTCTCCAACAACTCGTTCGTTTTTTGCAGGCTCCAGGCATCAACGGCGGCGTCCATTTGGTTGCGCACTTCGCTGACCCTGCGCAGATAGCGCTGACTGCCCATCTCGGGGGATTTTTTTAACAATTCACTCAGCGCCTCAAAATAAGGCTCAGTCAAAACGCTGTACTCTGCCTGGGCCCCATTGATCAAATATTGTTTCCAATACTCAAGCGTGCTGATAAACGTGTTTTGTTCAATGGTTTTCTCGGCACTTTCAACAGCTGATCGGGCTTGATTCAAATCTTCTTGGGTCACACCTGCCAGATTTTTGAACGTCATGCTGTGAGGCTGACCGGGCAGTTTGAGGACTTTGGCCAACCCAATGCGGTAGGCCAAAAGCACCTCAAGTTCGTCCGGCGCGGCCCCTCCCTGTTGCACGACCAGCTCGCAGTGTCGCTTAGCAATTTTTCTCAGTTTTTCCAGACGAAACAAACTTTTGCCCAACGAAGAGAACTCTGACAGTTGAGTTTCCTCCAGGGCTGATACCCGCGCCAACTCCATTTGAATCTCAAGGTTGCTGAAAGCCATCAACACACTGTCCGTACAACTGCGAGGAGCGGCGGCAATATTGATCAGGTCCTGACGCAAAAGTATGTTGTCATTGGCAGCCTCAATCATTTCCCAGACGCGCCGGCTCAGATCATGGCGAACGGTCTGGACGTCCGCGGTGGTGGTGAGCCGGGAGAACACATTAAACAAGTCTTCAGAAGCAGGCTCAGCTCTCAGGTTATTCCAGAGTTGTTCACGCTTGGACTGCTCAAGGCTGGTAATGCCGGTGGTCCAGAATTCAAACGCAGCAGCTTCACTGAGCAGTTCATCACTGTTAATCCCCATGGAACTTCCGCCCTGCATGATATAGCGGCCCAAACGTAGCTTGCTGGCATTTGATAACGGGTTCTTTGACAGTGTGATGTTGCGTGTGAATTTGGACGGAGCTTGATAAACCGCTTCCGGTATTTCTGCGATGCGGTTTTCTCGTAAATCAGCCGCCTCCAGCAGTGGGCGGGTAATCAGGCCCTCTGGCCATTGATCAATCCACGTACGGCGCAGGTACACCCGGCGCAAGTACCTCAATTGGCTGAGGTCCAGTTCGGCCCCTAGAAAGTTGTCGGTAAGATTGAGGATTTCCAACTTGCCCAAGGCGTTGAGGGTCTCCTGAGTGCCTGAGCTCAGCAACAAATTGTTTCTAGCCGCAGATAAGCGCCGCAGGTTGGGCATTCTTTCCAATTGAGAAGGCAAGTGACTCATTTCGTTGTTGTCCATTGCAAGAGACTCCACCCCCTTGAAGTGCTCCAGAAAATTAGCAGCGGTGTCCTTGCAATTCATATTGCTCAAGTTGAGTTCGCGGACATGACTGAAATCGGCCATGACGGGCAATGCCGGAAAACTTAACAGGCGCAGACCTTCCAGACTCAATTTGTGGCCTTCGGCAATACCGGCCAAACCAAAATGCTGAGGATCTTGGCGCCATATTCGTTCAATCAACCCTGCGGCTTGGTACCTGTTTTCCGAATAGTCAATGTAGGACGCACCGACCGGTACATCCGTCAATGGTGCATCGATCCAAATCTGCAAGCATTTGCGTAACTCTGTTCTTATACGCTTGCGTTCGCGCAAAAAGATCAACGGGTTTACACCAGTCGCTTCCAAATTTTCAAGATAATAGAGCACCTGATCCTGATTAAATTCAGGAAACAAGTTACGCACCCGTAGCTGCATGGCCGAGGACTGAACCCCTGCATCCAAGCCGCACAAGGGATAACCAATTTGGCCATCCGCCATGATGGTGGGCGGTTTAAAGCCGGGCTTAACCGGCTGCATGCCAAGCGCTTGAGCAACTTCATCACGGCTTTGAGCCGCCCGGGCAGCCAGCGCCTCATTGATATGAGCGGTCTCCGGTGAGAGACCCAGCCCCATCGCCTCACGTTCAAGCGCCGTCAATGATTGAAAGACAGCCTCAGTCAAGGACGCGGATATACCCGGTTCAAGCACCTGAACAGATCCACGCAACTGATAGCGTTGATAGCCTGCGCCTGTTTTAACCAGCACACGCGATGTCATGGCCTGAGAACTGCCGATGCGACGAATCACAGGCCCTTGCAAGGCCCCCTCTCGAACCTCCAGCACCATGCCTGTAGGCCAGCGGGGTGAGCGTGTCAGTAAATGCAGCGCCAACTTTTCAGTGTCCGCATTGCTACAACTGCGCAAATAAAACCCTTCAATGGCTCGATTCAACCTGGCCTCGCGCAGATACACCCGTGCGGCCTCTGCCAACTGAAGCGGGACTTTAGAGGTGCGTAAAACTGCTCGCTGATCGAGGTTGGCCGATTCATACAGCGCCTGGGCCAAAGGGCGCGGTAGCCCTGGAAACATGGCTTCTATAACGCTCGCCTCGGGTACAGACGACACGTTGAATAAGGCATACAACCGGTCAAACACTGCTGGGCGATTATCCCTGACAAAATTGCCCAAGGATTGAGCCAACGCTTGGGCGGGTTTGAGATCCCCCTTCAAACCATGACTTAACAGTGTCTTGCTCTCAGCACTCGACAACGCAGCCAGGACAGCATCCAACAATTTCCCTTGCTTCAGGATCGTGTCCGTCAGGTTGATATGCAAAGTCGTTGCCCACTGCGCATTGCCATACTGTGCAAGGGTCTTGCCTGACCCATCAACCACCATCAGGCCCTTACCTGAAGGCCACTCTGGCAAATAAGGCAACTGATGCAACTGCCAATCGGCCCAGCGATGAGCGTTATAGTCAGCAGTGTTCATCTGTTCGATAAACGCATCGAGGCGGCGGTCTATCTCAAAACGTTTAAGGGTTACCGCCAATAAAGGTGGTGCGGCCAGATTATCAAGGTGTACACGGCGCATCACGGCTTCGGGCGTATGGGTCAACTGCCTGACTTGCTCCAGTGCGCGCTCATCTAGGCCAGCCCTCGCATCGCTCAACCGGCCGACTAAAACCTCACTGCTTTGCCACACTAACGGTTGCTCATGGGCGTGCTGCCAAGCGCCCTTGCCGTTATGCAGTAACGCAGGCTTAAAGGCCTCGGGTCTGCGACCGTGAGTGATGCGCCACTGCCCAAGGGCCTCATCAAATTCAACCGGATAGTGCTTGCCATCCACACCAACATACTGCTTGCCAGCGACAGTGAAAAAACCCTGCTCATCAGCCGTGTGATGGTGCAAAGCTGCCTGCTCATTCACGTAGTGCTGCATGTTTGTGTCCCAAAGGCGAACCGCTCCATCATCGCGTTTGATGGGCTGCAAGCCTTCGAAGTGCGCCTTGGTCGCAGCACTCAAGCGACTGGCAACGCTCTTGAGTACGGTGGCCCCGCCTACAATGCCTGCATCGATTGCGACCTCCTTGGCAACGTTGAGCAAGTGTTCACGAGCGTGATCGACATCGCCCTGAGACCAGTCCTCAACACCCTCATAAACCTCCTTGAGCATGTCGCCAATCGCTACAGCCAGCATCAAGTCGCCCAATACGGGTACAAACAGGGCCGCCACATTGATCAATAACAAGCCCGCATTTTTGTAGAACTGCCAACGCGCTTCACGCGCCTGTTCGTCCAGCACGCCCGTCGGCACTGCCAGCATCAGGGCATCGGCAAACATGTTTTTAAGCTGCACTTGGCACAAGTAGTGATCCGCCCTCATGTTGAGAGCGGCTGTTGTGAGGCTTAAACGATCGCGTTTCTCATCCACTTTTTGCATGAAATCTGCACGCGCGCGCAGGCTGACAAAACGCGAAAAGAAATGGGCATAAGCCGGCTCTTGCAGTCGCAGCCTTAAGGTATTGGTAAAGGCCTGTAATGAACTGAACTCAAAAAACGGCGCCACCGGATCGTTCGGGATATAGACAATCAGCCGGTTATCGGGATGCAGCAGCGGCGCGTCGGACGTGAACAGCACCACCCCGTCAATCACGGTATCCAGAATGGACATTGAACTGAGCAATACGGGCTTTCCATCCAGCCCCCCCGCTGTCACGGATTCAGCCCCTGTAGCACCCGACAACTCGGCCAACACAGCCTGATAAGCGGTTTGTCCTATATTTTTTTTTAGCAGCCCAATATGCGCATCAACCTGCATGTCATAGGCTTTGAGCCGTTGCAGGTGAGTGAGCGTCGCTTGCTGCGCGGCGCTGGGTTGGGCAGTGCCTGAAGCGGGGACCCCCAAAAACTGCTGAAGATAGGTTTGATATTTTTGCCCAAGGTCCAGCTTGCGGCACAGGGCGGCAAACTGCTGGGGTTTAACCGCACTGACCTGCTCTACATGCCCGCCGTGACGAATATGACTTTGCGGATTGAAGCCACCCGGCAGTGCTTCAGCCTCAGAAAAGTTTTGCAGTGCTGCCCACAACAATGTTTTTGGCTCATCGCGCACCGTGTAATGACGCAACGAAAAAGCAAGCGTGTCGTCCACAACCAGATGAACGTGGACGACTGCCAGATAATCGCGGCGAACATCCAGCAAAGGCCCGAACTCACGCCACGTCTCAGCCGCCAGCAGCGCCCCGCAATACACTTCCACACTCTGTAGCTCACCGAACTTTTTGCCGATCAAGCCATGGTAGGAACGGCTTTGCGCCATCGATTCATTCAAGGCCGTGAGAATGCCGGGATCGGCGTCCACCAGCCACTTGGGCAGGTGACTTTGCACCATCTCCAAGGGCTCAAAGTCACTGAAAGTGGCTTCTCGGGCGTCTAAGGGTAATTTGTTCAGTGAGCGGGTCATAAGCGATCTTCTTCAAGTCAGAGCAAACAGGCCATCACGCTACCTGCGCCGTGCGGGGAAGATGCCGTACATACTTATGAGTGGACTCAAGTGACCGCCTGCGAATTTTTTTGAACGTTCGCGCAAACCAGGGACTCGTAAAAAACAGACGACTTACGGCGGCGCACTCTGACGATGTGTTAGCGCCGAAGGGATCGGGAGACAGGTCAGAGCTTTTTATCCGATCCAAAAACAGGGCCATAACGCAACAGGCCCGGCTTCAAAAGGGTTCAAGCTTTATGTGTGGATTAGCTGGCGAGATACGTTTTGATCATCAACCTGCCGACCTGGCAGCCATCGAACGCATTACCCACCACCTGGCACCCCGTGGGCCTGATGCCTGGGGCTTTCACAGTCAGGGACCGATTGCCTTGGGGCATCGCCGATTGAAAATCATGGATTTGTCGGACGGTTCGGCGCAGCCGATGGTCGACAGTCAGCTGGGGTTGTCCCTGGCATTTAATGGCGCAATCTATAACTTCCCTGAATTGCGCGCAGAACTCGAAAACCTCGGCTATGCCTTTTATTCCGATGGCGACACCGAGGTGCTGCTCAAGGGGTATCACGCCTGGGGCGAAGCGTTATTACCCAAACTCAATGGCATGTTTGCCTTTGCCATTTGGGAGCGTGATACCCAACGCCTGTTCATTGCCCGCGACCGCTTAGGGGTCAAGCCGCTCTATCTGTCGCGTACCGGCCAGCGCTTGCGCTTTGCTTCCACGCTGCCGGCATTGCTCAAAGGGGGCGATATCAGCCCTATGCTCGATCCGGTTGCTCTGAACCATTATTTGAACTTTCATGCCGTGGTACCTGCCCCGCGCACGCTGATCGCCGGTATCGAAAAACTGCCACCGGCCACCTGGTTGCGTGTCGACGCCGATGGCCATACCCAACAGAAGACTTGGTGGACGCTGCCTTATGGCCCGCAGGCCGACGAAGTAAACCTGACCCTTGAAGACTGGCGCGACCGCGTGCTGGACAGCACCCGTGAGGCGGTTGCCATTCGCCAGCGCGCCGCTGTGGATGTGGGCGTGCTGCTCTCGGGCGGGGTCGACTCCAGCTTGTTGGTGGGGCTGTTGCGCGAAGTGGGCGTGCAGGATCTGTCGACTTTTTCTATCGGTTTTGAGGACGCAGGCGGCGAGCGCGGCGACGAATTCCAGTACTCGGATTTGATCGCCAAGCATTACGACACCCGCCATCACCAACTGCGCATTGGCGAGCACGAGATTATTGAGCAACTGCCCGCTGCCTTCCGCGCCATGAGCGAGCCGATGGTCAGCCATGACTGCATTGCCTTTTACTTGCTCTCGCGTGAAGTGGCCAAGCATTGCAAAGTCGTACAAAGCGGCCAAGGCGCGGATGAACTGTTTGCCGGTTATCACTGGTACCCGCAGGTTGATGGCGCCAGCGATGCCTATAGCGCTTATCGCGAGGCATTTTTTGATCGCAGCTACGACGACTACAAAGCCACGGTGCAGCCGCAGTGGCTGACCGCCAACGATGCAGCGGGCGACTTTGTGCGTGAACATTTCGCACAACCGGGCGCGGACGCCGGAGTGGATAAGGCATTGCGTCTGGACAGCACCGTGATGCTGGTGGATGACCCGGTAAAACGTGTCGACAACATGACGATGGCGTGGGGCCTGGAAGCACGCACGCCGTTTTTGGACTATCGCCTCGCCGAACTGTCAGCGCGTATTCCGGCGCGCTTCAAACTGCCCGACGGCGGCAAGCAAGTGCTCAAGGAAGCCGCTCGCCTGGTAATCCCCAGCGAGGTGATTGATCGCAAGAAGGGTTACTTCCCGGTGCCGGGTCTCAAGCATTTGCAAGGGGACACGCTCAACTGGGTCCGCGAGCTGTTGCTCGACCCGAGCCAGGACCGGGGTGTGTTCCAACCGGCCATGCTCGATCGCCTGCTGACCAATCCGCACAGCCAACTGACGCCCCTCAATGGTTCAAAACTGTGGCAATTGGCGGCGCTGAATCTGTGGTTAAGCGAACAAGGAATCTGAGCGATGAAACCTCTCGCCACGGTCTATAGCCAACGCTTGATACGCGGTCAAGCCCCCTCTTATGAACGCTTGCAAGCGCGCCTGGCCGAAGATGGCAGCCCGCTGGATGCTCAACCTGTGGCCATTCATTGTGGCTGGGGGCGCTTGCTGATCGGGCACACCTTTCCCGATGCGGCCACTCTGGCCAATGAACTGCTCAATGAGCACACCGGCGAGCGTGACATCGCGTTGTACGTGGCCGCGCCGCAGCAGGTACTGGCCCAGGCACCCCAGCAATTGTTTCTGGACCCCTCCGACACCCTGCGCTTGTGGTTTACCGATTACCGCCCCGCCACACGGGTATTTCGCGGTTTTCGCATTCGCCGTGCGCAGAACGAAGCCGATTGGGTAGCCATCAATACGCTGTACACCGCACGTAACATGCTGCCTGTTGACCCGACTTTACTCACGCCCAGGCATCAAGGCGGGCCTGTGTACTGGATCGCCGAAGATGAAGACAGCGGCGCCGTGATTGGCAGCGTGATGGGCCTCAATCACCACACCGCTTTCCATGACCCGGAAAACGGCAGCAGCTTATGGTGCCTGGCGGTTGACCCGCATTGCACACGCCCAGGCGTGGGTGAAGTGCTGGTGCGCCATTTAGTCGAACACTTCATGAGCCGTGGCCTGAGCTACCTCGACTTGTCGGTGCTGCACGACAACCAGCAGGCGAAAAGCCTCTATCACAAGCTAGGGTTTCGCACGCTGTCGACCTTTGCCATCAAGCGTAAAAACGGCATTAACCAATTGCTGTTTCTTGGACCGGGTCCTGAAGTGGGACTGAACCCGTATGCGCGCATCCTCGTCGAAGAAGCCTACAAGCGCGGTATCGACGTGCATATCGATGACGCCAGCGCCGGACTGTTCACCCTCTCTCACGGCGGGCGGCGCATTCGCTGTCGCGAGTCACTGTGCGACTTGACCAGCGCCATCAGCATGAGTTTGTGCCAAGACAAAAGCCTGACGCACAAGGTGCTGAGCCAAGCGGGCCTGAACCTGCCCGCCCAACAATTGGCGGGTAATGCGGATGACAACCTGGCCTTTTTGGAGCAACACAGGCGCATCGTGGTCAAGCCACTGGATGGTGAACAGGGCGACGGTGTGGCGGTGGACCTGAGCACCCTAAATCAAGTGCAACAAGCCATTGAGGCTGCGCGGGCGTTTGACAGCCGGGTCTTGCTCGAAAGTTTTCATCAGGGCCACGACCTGCGCATTGTCGTGATCGGCTTTGAAGTGGTCGCCGCCGCCATCCGCCGTCCTGCACACGTGGTCGGCGATGGCCATCACAGCGTCCACCAACTCATCGAAGCACAAAGCCGTCGACGTCAAGCCGCCACCGATGGCGAAAGCCGCATCCCGATGGACACTGAAACCCTGCGCACCGTACAGGCCGCCGGGTATGAGTACGCCAGTATTCTGCCTGCGGGACACACATTGGCCGTGCGCCGAACCGCCAACCTGCACACGGGCGGCAGCCTGGAGGACGTAACCGATGTGTTGCACCCGGTGTTGGCCGACGCGGCCATCCGCGCCGCCAGGGCGCTGGATATTCCAGTGGTCGGCCTGGACCTGATGGTGCCCGCTGCCGATCAACCCGAGTATGTGTTTATCGAAGCCAACGAGCGGGCCGGTCTGGCTAACCACGAACCGCAACCCACCGCTGAGCGCTTCATCGACTTGCTCTTTCCCCACAGTCAGCCAGCGCCTTAAGCGCACTCGCTGAACGTCATCCCAAGGCACGTCGCGTGGGCACCTTTCGCGACGGGCCTCGCCTCAGGAGTTTTTATGAATCGCAACCTGCCGCAACCCGATCTCGATTACCTGCAACGGGTCTTGCTGGAAATGCTCGCCATTCCCAGTCCCACCGGCTTCACTGACACCATCGTGCGCTATGTGGCAGAACGCCTTGAAGAACTGGGCATCCCTTTCGAACTGACGCGCCGTGGCACGTTGCGTGCGACCCTTAAAGGCCAGCAAAGCAGCCCTGATCGCGCGGTTTCAGCGCATTTGGACACCATCGGCGCCAGCGTTCGGGCGATCAAGGACAACGGGCGCCTGGTGTTGGCGCCGGTAGGCTGTTGGTCCAGCCGCTTTGCAGAGGGCAGCCGCGTCAGTTTGTTTACCGATAATGGCGTGATTCGCGGCAGCGTCTTGCCGTTGATGGCTTCGGGGCATGCGTTTAATACGGGAGTGGATGAGCTGCCGATCAGTTGGGATCATATCGAGCTGCGTCTGGATGCCTACTGCGCCACGCGTGCAGACTGCGATTCGTTGGGGATCAACGTGGGGGATTTTGTGGCCTTCGATCCGCTGCCCGAATTTACCGAGAGCGGGCACATCAGCGCCCGCCACCTGGACGACAAAGCCGGTGTTGCCGCGTTGTTGGCGGCATTGAAAGCGATTGTGGAAAGTGGCGCACAGCCACAAATCGACTGTCACCCGCTGTTTACCATTACCGAAGAAACCGGCAGCGGCGCCGCAGCGGCATTGCCGTGGGATGTGAGTGAATTTGTCGGGATTGATATTGCGCCGGTCGCACCGGGCCAGCATTCCAGCGAACACGCCGTCAGTGTGGCAATGCAAGATTCGGGCGGGCCGTACGACTATCATTTGTCGCGGCATTTGTTGCGTTTGGGGGCCGAACACGAACTGCCTGTGCGACGGGA
This sequence comes from Pseudomonas weihenstephanensis, assembly GCF_016812185.1. Classification (NCBI taxonomy): domain Bacteria; kingdom Pseudomonadati; phylum Pseudomonadota; class Gammaproteobacteria; order Pseudomonadales; family Pseudomonadaceae; genus Pseudomonas; species Pseudomonas weihenstephanensis. The sequence continues at coordinate 506,121 of NZ_JAAEBV010000001.1, forward strand.
CATGTTTCGTTATTACTTCAGCGATGCACACTCGGCGGTCACCGCAGGGCATGACATTCGTTGTGCCTTGTTGGCGTTTGGCTGCGACGCGACCCACGGCTATGAACGCACGCACATCGACAGCCTGGCAGCACTGAGCCGTTTGCTCGGGGCATACATGATGAGTCCGCCCGTGTTTGCCAGTGATGCACAGCCCGCGCAGGGTTCGCTGGACCGATTCAGTCACCAGCTTGAGCACGACACGCAAATGGAGAGCGACACACGCGTGCCGTCAGTGGACAGCTTGGTGGGCGATAACCGCGACTGAAACCCCGCTCCCGCGGAGCAGGTGGCGCAGGCTGCGGTCTTTTGAAGTGACAAGATCAAAAGATCGCAGTCGGTGCCAGCGCCTACAGGGCAGGTTTAAACCTGTGCTTGGGCGCCTTCAAACCACGCGAGCTTCTCACGCAGCAGGACCACTTCGCCTACGATCACCAGTGTCGGGGCATGCACTTCGTGCTCTGCCACCAGGGTCGCCAGGTTGCCCAGCGTGCCAGTGAACACTCGCTGGTTCGAGGTCGTGCCCTGTTGAATCAACGCAGCTGGCGTATCAGCAGAACGACCGTGCTGGATCAGCTGTTCACAGATGATCGGCAAACCCACCAGCCCCATGTAGAACACCAGCGTTTGCGCTGGAGCAACCAAGTCGCTCCACGGCAGATTGCTGGTGCCGTCTTTCAAGTGACCGGTGACAAAACGCACGGATTGCGCGTAATCACGGTGGGTCAAGGGAATGCCTGCATACGCCGCACACCCACTGGCCGCCGTGATGCCTGGGACAACCTGGAAGGGGATCCCATGCGCCGCCAGCTCTTCGATTTCTTCACCGCCGCGACCAAAAATAAACGGGTCGCCGCCTTTGAGCCGCACCACCCGCTTGCCTTGCTTGGCCAAATCAACCAGTTGCTGGTTGATCTGGTCTTGCGGAACGGCATGATCGGCACGACGCTTGCCCACATAAATGCGTTCTGCATCACGTCGGCACAGTTCCAGAATCGCGGGCGCTACCAAGCGGTCGTACAGCACCACATCCGCTTGCTGCATTAAACGCAAGGCACGAAAGGTCAACAGATCCGGATCACCCGGCCCGGCGCCCACGAGATAGACCTCGCCGGTGGCCTTGCTCGCTTCACCGTTGATCTTGGCCAGCAACAGGCGCTCTGCTTCGGCGCCCTGACCCGCCAGCTGGCGGTCGGCAATCGGGCCTTGAAACACCTCTTCCCAAAATGCACGGCGCTGTTGCACCTCTGGAAACAGGCCTTTGACCTGAGCTCGAAAGCGCGCCGCAAGGCCCGCCAACTGTCCGTAGGTCGAAGGGATCCAGGTTTCCAGCTTGGCGCGAATCAACCTCGCCAGCACGGGTGCATCGCCGCCACTGGAGACCGCGATCACCAGCGGTGAGCGGTCGACGATGGCCGGGAAGATCACGCTGCACAAGGCCGGTGCATCCACCACATTGACCGGCACGCAGCGCCGATGGGCATCGGCGGAGACTTGCGCATTTAGTGGCTCGTCGTCCGTGGCAGCAATGATCAGCACACACCCTTGCAGGTCGGCCTCCACATAGCCGCGCAAAACACGCTCACCACCGCTGCTGCTAATCAACTCACACAACTGCGGCTCAATGGCGGGTGCAACTACCCGCAACACCGCACCGGCATCCGCAAGCAGGCGGGATTTGCGCAAGGCAATTTCCCCGCCGCCGACCACCAGTACACGGCTGCCACGCAGGTTATGAAACAGCGGCAGAAACTCCATTTAGCCGATGACCTCAATGCCGCCCATGTAAGGCTTGAGCACGTCCGGTACACGGATCGAACCGTCCGCCTGCTGGTAGTTTTCCAGCACAGCGACCAACGTACGCCCTACTGCCAGCCCCGAACCGTTAAGCGTATGCACCAGCTCCGGCTTGCCGGTTTCCGGGTTGCGGAAGCGTGCTTGCATGCGCCGCGCCTGGAAATCACCGCAGTTGGAGCACGACGAAATCTCGCGGTACTTGTCCTGGCTCGGAATCCACACTTCCAGATCATAGGTTTTGATTGCACTGAAACCCATGTCGCCGGTGCACAGCGCCAGCGTGCGGTACGGCAGCTCAAGCAATTGCAACACTTTCTCGGCGTTAGCCACCAAGCCTTCCAGTGCGTCCATCGAGGTCGATGGCTCAACGATCTGGACCATTTCAACCTTGTCGAACTGGTGCTGGCGAATCATGCCGCGCGTGTCACGACCCGACGCGCCCGCTTCACTGCGAAAGCACGGCGTGTGCGCGACGAATTTGATCGGCAACGCTTTGTGCTCGACGATTTCGCCGGCGACGATGTTGGTCAGCGTGACTTCAGCTGTAGGGATCAGGTAGAAGTCCGCTTCGCCTTCGCGGCTGATTTTGAACAGTTCGTCTTCGAACTTGGGCAACTGGCCAGTGCCTTGCAGCGCAGGCGCCTGAACCAGATAAGGCGTGTAAGCCTCTTCGTAGCCGTGTTCGCCGGTATGCAGGTTGATCATGAATTGCGCCAAAGCGCGATGCATACGGGCAATCGGGCCGCGCAGCAAGGCAAAGCGGGCACCGGACAATTTGGCAGCGGTTTCGAAGTCCAGCCAGCCGTATTGCTCACCGAGCGCAACGTGGTCCTTGATCTCGAAATCAAACGTTTTGGGCGTGCCCCAACGACGAATCTCGACGTTACCGTCTTCGTCGGCGCCGACCGGTACCGAGGCGTCCGGCAGGTTCGGCAGGCTCAACAGGATCGAGTCCAGTTCGGTCTGGATCACGTCCAGAGCCACTTTCCCGTTGTTCAGCTCAGTGCCCATATGTTCAACACTGGCCATCAATGGCGCGATGTCTTCACCGCGCGCCTTGGCTTGACCAATGCTCTTGGAGATTGCATTACGCTCGGCCTGGAGCTTCTCGGTCAGGGTCTGGACTTCTTTGCGCTGGGCTTCGAGCGCGTCGATGCGCGCCACGTCCAGCGTGAAGCCTCGGGATGCCAGGCGATCCGCTACGTCCTGAAGGTTGCTACGTAACAGTTTGGAATCGAGCATGTCGGTTTCTCGTTTATCAAAGTTTGGTCAGGGACAGGCCAGCCCAGGTTGCGAGCAGCCCGCCGAATACGCTGAGGGCCGCATAGCCCAGTGCCAGTAGCACTTGCCCGCTTTCGAGCAGGCGCACCGTATCCAGTGAAAAGGATGAAAAAGTGGTCAAGCCACCCAGGAACCCCACCATCAGTCCGGCACGGACTTCAATCGGTACTTCCGGGCGGATCAAAAAAAGTCCGTAAAGGATGCCAATCAGCAGGCAGCCCACGATATTAACGGCCAACGTCGCCGTATAGAAGTGCCGCGGCCAATTGGCGTTGATCCAGTTACCGCTAGCAAAGCGTATCAAGGTGCCCGCGACACCGCCGACAGCCACGGCTGCAATCAAAGGAATCACGGTTTTCTCCGCTGTACAGGGCTGATGCGATCCAGGGCCGCAAGGTGTTTAAGCTTCTCGCCGATTTTAAGCTCCAGGCCACGCGGCACCGGCTGATACAGCGCCAAAGGCTGCAACTCATCCGGGAAGTAGTCTTCGCCTGCGGCGTAGGCATCCGGCTCGTCATGGGCGTAACGGTACTCATCGCCGTAGCCGAGTTGCTTCATCAGCTTGGTCGGTGCGTTGCGTAAATGCAGCGGCACTTCAAGCGAGCCATATTCAGAGGCACTGCGCAAAGCAGCTTTGAAGGCCATGTACACTGCATTGCTTTTGGGCGCGCAGGCCAGATAAGTGATGGCCTGTGCAACAGCCAACTCCCCTTCCGGGCTGCCCAGACGCTCTTGCACGTCCCAGGCAGACAAGCACAGGCTCAGGGCACGCGGGTCTGCGTTACCGATGTCTTCGCTGGCCATGCGCACCACGCGTCGTGCGATATACAGCGGGTCGCAACCGCCATCGATCATGCGTGCAAACCAGTACAGGGCGCCGTCGGGGTTGGAGCCGCGTACCGATTTGTGCAATGCCGAAATCTGGTCATAGAAGGCTTCGCCGCCCTTGTCAAAACGCCGCTGCGTATCACCCAGCAGGCTTTGCAACAGGTCAGTACCGATTTCGCTGTTGTCTTCGGCAAGATCGGCGGCGTTTTCCAGCAGGTTGAGCAAGCGCCGGCCGTCGCCGTCGGCTGCGCGCAGCAAAATATGAAAACCCTCATCGCTGAGGGTCAAGCTACGCTTGCCCAAGCCTTTTTCTTCAGTCAGCGCGCGCTGTACCAGTTTGAGCAAGGCGGCTTCATCGAGGCTCTTGAGCACGTAGACCCGCGCCCGAGACAACAGGGCGTTGTTCAACTCAAAGGAGGGATTTTCAGTGGTCGCGCCAATGAAGATCAGCGTGCCATCTTCGACATAAGGCAAGAATGCATCCTGCTGCGACTTGTTGAAGCGATGCACTTCGTCAACAAACAGGATGGTACGACGACCATATTGCCCCGCCTGCTGCTTGGCGATTTCGACCGCCTGGCGGATTTCTTTCACGCCCGCCAGCACGGCAGAAACGGTTTCAAAATGCGCATCCGAGACTTCTGCCAGTAACCGCGCCAAGGTGGTTTTACCCACGCCCGGCGGGCCCCAGAAGATCATTGAGTGCAGCGCACCCTGCTCCAATGCTTCACGCAGGGGCTTGCCCCGCGCCAGCAGGTGTTGCTGGCCGACGTACTCATCCAGGTTGGCGGCCCGCAAACGGGCGGCCAGCGGCTGAGCAATCGGCGCACTTCGAAACAGGTCCATCACTACTTGAACAACCTCACTGGGGTCTGACGATGAGCTGTATCTGTACGGGAGCCGGGGTTATTCCTGGATAACATCAGCGCCTTTAGGCACGTCGAACTTGAATTTGCTCGCAGGGATATCCTCATTCACCTTTACCCCGTTAAACAGGATGTTGGTGCGCTGGCCCACGCTGTCGATCAACTGCATTTCGTTGATCTTGCCATTGCGAAAAGACAAGCGCAGCGAATCGAACAGGGTGTCTTTGGTCTTGGGCTTAAGGATGAAATCCATCACTTCGCCCTGCTCTTTGGAGGTGACGTCATAACTCTGTTCAATTTTCGATACATCGCCCGACAGCAGCAATGCCGGGGTCTGGGTCAGCCGCTGATCCAGCTTTTTGATCGTCGCCTGTTCCAGATCAGGGTCCCAGAGAGTGACCTTCTGGCCATCGGAAATCATGGTTTGTTCATTCGGCGCATCGGTGTGCCAGTAAAACAGGCCCGGACGCTTGACCGACATTTCGCCTGCCGTTTCTTGCAATTGGGTTCCGCTGCCATCCAGCGTCAATTGGGAGAAGCGCGCAGTGATGGTATTGGACTGACCCAGCAGTTGACCCAAGCGCTTTACATCCGCAGGGCCGGCATGGGCCGCAAGCGAAGACAAAGCCAATACCGGTAGCAACAGCATGCTGATAAAACGCATGAAAATCCTCTTTGATTAGGTAAGCCCAGTTCGCGGACACGCCGCGAGCCGATCAATCGCGTATGGGAGCTGGCGCCAGTACTTCGCGCGAGCCATTGGTGTTCATTGAGGTTACGACCCCGGCCATCTCCATGGATTCAATCATGCGAGCAGCCCGGTTGTAGCCGATTTTCAATTTGCGTTGCACCGCAGAGATCGACGCGCGACGGCTTTCCAGCACAAACTGCACCGCTTCGTCGTACAGCGCATCGGTTTCTGCATCGTCTCCCCCCTCACCGCTGCCGCCTTCGAAACCGCTGCCGGCCTCTTCAACACCGTTAAGGATGTCATCGTTGTAATCCGGGCTGCCGCGCAGTTTCCAGGCTTCTACCACGCGGTGCACTTCTTCATCGGATACAAAGGCGCCATGCACACGAATCGGCAGGCTGGTGCCGGGCGGCATGTAGAGCATGTCACCGTGGCCCAGCAATTGCTCGGCGCCGCCTTGATCGATGATGGTGCGTGAGTCGATCTTGCTCGACACCTGAAACGCCATGCGCGTCGGGATGTTGGCTTTGATCAGGCCCGTGATCACATCCACCGAAGGACGCTGGGTCGCGAGAATCAAGTGGATGCCCGCCGCACGGGCCTTCTGCGCGATACGCGCGATCAGCTCTTCAACCTTTTTGCCGACGATCATCATCATGTCGGCAAATTCGTCGACCACCACCACGATGGTCGGCAACTTGGTGAGCAGCGGTGCTTCGTCGTGAATGCTTTCGCGCTTGTACAGCGGGTCGGTCAACGGCTCGCCTGCCGCTTCGGCGTCTTTGATCTTCTGATTGAAGCCCGCGAGGTTTCGCACGCCCATCTTGGCCATCAACTTGTAGCGGCGCTCCATCTCCGCCACGCTCCAACGCAGGGCGTTGGCTGCATCTTTCATGTCGGTCACGACCGGGCACAGCAAATGCGGAATGCCTTCGTAGATCGACAGCTCAAGCATTTTGGGGTCGATCATGATCAGCTTGGCGTCTTCTGGGCCAGACTTGAACAAGATCGACAGGATCATGGCGTTCACACCCACCGACTTACCGGAACCGGTCGTACCGGCTACCAGCAAGTGAGGCATTTTTGCCAGATCGGTAATCACCGGTTTGCCACCGATGTCATGCCCCAGCGCCAACGTGACAGGTGACTTGGCATTGTCAAACTCAGGGGTCGAGAGCACTTCACTGAACCGCACGATTTGGCGGTCCTCGTTGGGAATCTCGATACCGACCGTGGTTTTACCGGGAATGACTTCAACCACACGCACACTGGTCACCGCCAGTGATCGGGCAAGGTCTTTGGCCAGGTTGGCGATGCGGCTGACCTTGACCCCGGCAGCCGGCTGGATCTCATAGCGGGTGATTACAGGGCCGGGATGGATCGAATCCACGGCCACCTCAACCCCGAATTCTTTAAGCTTGATCTCAAGCAAGTGCCCCACCGCTGCGAGCGACTCGGGGGAATAGTTGAGTTGTTTCTTTTCGGCCGGGTCGAGGATCGAGATCGGTGGCAACGTGCCCTCGACCGCGCTGTCGACAAACAACGGCGCCTGTTTTTCTTTCTGTACGCGCTTGCTAGGCTCCGGCGCTTTGGCCGGTGCAGGGGCAATCACGGCCGGCACGTGCTTCTCGCGCTCAGACATGTGCTTGCTTAGCGCCTGTTCGCGCTCGATCAAACGCTCTTTGGCCTTGGCCTGTTCGCGCTTGTCGGACACGCTGGGCGCCACCACTTCGCTCACGCGGGTATCGACCTCACGCAGTTGTGCGACCATCTGTTTACGTTCGGCACGGTCCGACCACCAGCGATTGGCGGCCCCCTGGATCAGTTCAAACAGATCAAGGGTGATTTTGCCGGTGACATCCATCACCTTGAACCATGACAGGTCGGTAAATACCGTCAGGCCAAACAGGAACAAAGCAATCAGCAGCAATGTGCTGCCCTGCACGTTCAGCGCGTTTCTGGCAAGATCGCCCAGGCTTTCGCCCAATGCCCCACCTGCACCCGCTGGCAAGCCCGCAGCCGAGTGGAAATGAATATGCGCCAGCGCGGCCCCCGAGAGCACCAGAAAAACCAGGCCAATCAAACGCCACGAAAACAACCAGCCGCTCCACTGCCAGGGCTGGTGCCGTTCGCGAAAAATCTGATACGCCTTGACCGCCAGCAGCAACGGGAAAATATACGCAAAGTAACCGAGCACCATGAACAGGATGTCAGCGCTGTACGAGCCAGCGGGCCCACCGAAGTTCTGCACATCGACCACGCGGCTGTTATGACTCCAGCCGGGATCGTCCTTGCCATACGTGAGCAAGGCCATCATCAGAAACAGGCATAAGGCGCCAATAGCGATCAATGCACCTTCCTTGAGCCGGTAGTGCAATTGCTGACGCCAGAGAGGAACATCTTTAGGTGCTGCTGTGGATTTCTTCAAAACGCGTGTTTTCCTGCGCCTGTGGCGCGCCCTACTATTGATTGACTGCAAAATACTGCTCACAGAGAGCAGGTGACAAGTTCAGACATGAAACTGGACTAGCCTTGCACACAGCCTTGTACTATTACGTCTTTTTCATGACCAGCCCGCCATGAAAAACATTGAACACTGTGCAGCTTAGAACAGCTCAAACAGGCGGGCCATTGTACGGGTTTAGGCCGCTGATGCCATGCTGGCACAGGACGTAACAGAAATTGTCATGTACAAGGCTGCCAAGCGCCAATTTGAGCATGCATTACCTTTTGTGACAAAGACTTATACCACCCTCAAAACAGAGCTTGCATTTCACCGGCAGATCGACTGAGACCGCACGTGTGCGAGAGAGTTGCAACCCCCCTCCCCTCCTTCTGTAAGACTGATTGCCATGCTGACCTGGTTAAAACGCGACACGTTAACGTTTCCACCCCTGAGCAAAGCCATGCGCGAACCCAATGGCTTGCTGGCGGCAGGCGGCGACCTGTCGGCCGACCGGTTGATCCAGGCCTATCGCCACGGCTGCTTCCCATGGTTTAGCGAAGGCCAGCCCATCCTCTGGTGGTCGCCAGACCCGCGCACCGTATTGTTTCCCGAGGAGCTGCACGTATCGCGCAGTCTGGGCAAGCTGTTGCGCCAGCAGCGCTACCAGGTAACGCTTGATCGCGATTTCAGCGCCGTCATCAGCGCTTGCGCCGCGCCGCGCCCGTATGCAGACGGGACCTGGATCACGGACGACATGCAGCAGGCTTACATTGAGCTTCACGCCCGCGGGCACGCCCATTCGGTTGAAGTGTGGGACAACAACGAACTGGTCGGCGGCCTGTATGGCCTGGCGATGGGCCAACTATTTTTTGGCGAATCCATGTTCAGCCGCGCTGACAACGCATCAAAGGTCGGCTTTGCCACTCTGGTCAGACAGCTTCAGGCATGGGGCTTTGTCCTGATTGATTGCCAGATGCCCACCGAGCACCTTCAAAGCTTGGGCGCTCGCTCGATACCTCGCGAACAATTCGCCGACTTCCTGCATAAACACCTCGACCAGCCTACAACCGCACAGTGGGTTTTGTAGGCGAGTTTTACGAGCTGGCTTACACTTAATTCAATGTTTTCCCGAGGGCCGATCATGACCGAGCTGGCGCGCTTAAAGTTTTATGCCACTCAACCTCACGCTTGCAGCTACCTGCCCGACGAACAAGCCACCACGCTGTTCCTCGACCCTAGCCAGCCAATGGACGTGCAGGTGTATGCCGACTTGTCCGAAATGGGCTTCAGGCGCAGTGGCGACCACCTGTATCGTCCGCACTGCCTCAAATGCGACGCGTGTACCCCTGCGCGCATACCCGTTGCCCTGTTCACCCCCAATCGTCAGCAAAAACGCATTTTCAAGCGCAATGCCGACTTACATGTGCACGTGGCCAAGCCGGGGTTCAGCGAAGAACATTTCGACCTGTATCAGCGCTACATCGAACAGCGTCATGCCGATGGCGACATGTATCCGCCGAGCCGCGATCAGTTTTCGACCTTTTTGGTGCGCGACCTGCCGTTTTCCAGGTTTTATGAGTTTCGACTGGACGGACGGTTGCTGGCAGTGGCGGTGACTGACGTGCTGCCCAATGGTTTGTCAGCGGTCTATACCTTTTACGAACCCGCTGAAGAGCGCCGCAGCCTGGGCCGCTACGCCATCCTGTGGCAAATAGACGAAGCCCGGCGCTTGGGACTGGAGGCCGTGTACCTGGGTTACTGGATCAAAAACTGCAAAAAAATGAATTACAAGACCGAATACAGGCCCATTGATCTGCTGATTAATCAAAGATGGAGCACTCTTTACTAACCCCCCCTTGGCTTGAACCCCATTTTTCGGGCACAATGCACGCCGCTTTTGCCTGGCGCAGTTGCACCGGGCCATTCACTGGACACCGAGGGCTTTACTGCATGTCGAAAGAAGACAGCTTCGAAATGGAAGGCACTGTCGTCGACACCCTGCCCAACACCATGTTTCGCGTGGAGTTGGAAAATGGGCACGTCGTAACCGCGCATATCTCCGGCAAGATGCGCAAGAACTACATTCGTATTCTTACCGGTGACAAAGTGCGCGTCGAGCTGACGCCCTATGACTTGAGCAAAGGGCGCATCACTTACCGCGCCCGTTAATCTAGTCAATACAAAACGCCCGGTTATGCCGGGCGTTTTTGTTTGCCTGCGATTTGTCGCGCACTTTATTCGCAGGCTGCGAGCCTTTGCGGATTCGCCAAACACCTAAAGGGCTATGCCGAACACCATAAAAAAAGCGCCTTTCGGCGCTTTTTTAAAGCTACATCACATCAAGCCATTTCGACTGACGTCTCAAACTCAAAGGTCAACTCACCGTCTTTCAGGTCGATGTGCACTACACCGCCATGGTCGGCCAACTCACCGAAGAGAATTTCTTCCGCCAACGGACGCTTGATCTTGTCCTGAATCAGACGTGCCATCGGGCGGGCGCCCATCAACACGTCATATCCACCGGCTGCCAACCAACCCCGCGCCGCATCCGTCACCTCAAGCTGCACATGCTTGTCTTCCAGCTGCGCTTGCAACTCGGTGAGGAACTTGTCCACCACATGTTTGATCACCTCATGACTGAGGCGACCAAATTGGATAATGGTATCCAGACGGTTACGGAACTCCGGCGTGAAGCTCTTCTTGATCGCCTCCATCGCATCGGACGAGTGATCCTGGAAGGCAAAGCCGATCGATGCCCTCGACGCTGTTTCGGCACCCGCATTGGTGGTCATGATGACGATCACGTTGCGGAAGTCAGCTTTACGCCCGTTGTTGTCGGTCAGCGTGCCGTGATCCATAACCTGCAACAGCAAGTTAAAGACTTCAGGATGCGCCTTCTCGATCTCATCAAGCAGCAGCACGCAGTGTGGCTGCTTGGTGATGGCTTCGGTCAACAAGCCACCCTGATCGAAGCCTACGTAGCCAGGAGGTGCACCGATCAGGCGAGAGACGGTGTGACGTTCCATGTACTCGGACATATCGAAACGTACCAGCTCAACACCCAATGCCTTGGCCAACTGACGAGCCGCTTCAGTTTTACCAACACCGGTTGGCCCTGCGAACAGGAACGAACCTACGGGCTTGTCTGGCGACTTCAGGCCGGCACGCGACAATTTGATTGCCGTCGACAGCGAATCAATCGCTGCGTCCTGACCAAATACCGTCAGCTTCAGGTCACGCTCAAGGTTACGCAGCAGCTCCTTGTCAGAACTGGACACATGCTTTGGCGGAATACGGGCAATTTTTGCCACGATATCTTCGACCTGCTCGACCTCAATGCGCTTGACGCGCTTCTCGACCGGCTGCAGACGCTGATAAGCACCCGCTTCGTCAATCACATCGATGGCCTTGTCCGGCATGTGCCGGTCATTGATATAACGCGACGCCAGCTCGGCCGCTGCACGCAGTGACTCATCGCTGTATTCGATATTGTGATGCTGCTCGAAACGCCCTTTCAGGCCGCGCAGGATACCGATGGTGTCTTCCACCGACGGCTCGGACACATCGACTTTCTGGAAGCGCCGTGCCAATGCACGATCCTTCTCGAAAATGCCGCGAAATTCCTGGAACGTCGTCGAGCCAATGCAGCGAATATCCCCCGAAGACAGCAGAGGCTTGAGCAGGTTGGAAGCGTCCATCACGCCACCTGACGCCGCGCCAGCACCAATAATGGTGTGGATTTCGTCGATAAACAGAATCGCCTGCGGGCGCTTTTTCAGCTCACCGAGTAACGCTTTGAAACGCTTTTCGAAATCGCCCCGGTACTTGGTACCCGCCAGCAATGCGCCGAGATCAAGGGAGTAAACGATGCTGTTAGCCAGCAGGTCAGGTACCTGATTGTCGACGATACGCTTGGCAAGGCCTTCGGCAATCGCAGTTTTACCCACGCCAGCCTCACCCACCAGCAACGGGTTGTTTTTACGGCGGCGCGCCAGGATCTGAGCCACGCGCTCAACTTCCATCTCGCGCCCAACCAGCGGATCGATCCGACCCTGACGGGCCAGTTCATTTAAGTTGCTGGCGTAGGCATCCAGCGGATTGCTGGAAGAAGACGGCTCACCACCTTCTTCATCCTGCATGTCTTGCTCACCTTCAGAGTGATCGCCATGGCCAGGCACTTTGGAAATACCGTGAGCGATGAAGTTGACGACATCAATGCGCGCAACACTCTGCTGCTTGAGCAGGAATACCGCCTGGCTCTCTTGCTCACTGAAAATCGCGACCAGCACGTTAGCGCCGGTTACCTCACGCTTGCCCGAACTCTGCACATGGAACACGGCGCGTTGCAGAACACGCTGGAACCCGAGCGTAGGCTGGGTTTCGCGATCTTCATCGTGAACGGGGATCAAGGGGGTGGTGGAATCAATAAACTCTTGCAGGTCATGCTTGAGTTTGTCGAGGTTTGCGCCGCAGGCGCGTAGAACGGTTGCGGCCGCCTCATTATCTAAAAGCGCAAGAAGGAGGTGCTCAACCGTCATGAATTCATGACGCTTGGAGCGGGCTTCCTTGAAGGCAAGATTGAGGGTGACTTCGAGCTCGCGGTTTAACATGGCTTCACCTCATACCCAAGTGGTCGGCGTTAACCGTCCTTCTCGATTTCACAGAGTAGCGGATGCTGGCTTTCGCGTGCGTACTGGTTTACCTGCATGGCCTTGGTCTCGGCGATGTCGCGGGTAAAGATGCCGCACACTGCCCGTCCTTCTGTATGAACGGCCAGCATGACCTTGGTCGCCAATTCGCGATTCAAGTTAAAAAACACCTCAAGCACTTCGACAACGAAATCCATGGGTGTGTAGTCATCGTTGAACAAAACCACCTTGTACATCGGCGGCGCCTGAAGAGCAGGCTTAGCTTCTTGCACAGCCAAGCCAGCGGAGTCGTCGTCATCAAAATCGGGTCGATCCTGATTGAATGTTAGTCGAATCTGGCTGATTGCATGCATGGAAAGAAAGGTTCGTCGTTGAGCAATTACAGAGATGGAGGCAAGCGTGTCAATTTTCAACAGCGCCGCCGCGTGACCTTGACTATCGGTAAAACGGTGTTACAACCATTGGTACCCACAGTGGGGAATAAAGGTCCGCACAGTCAACCACTTTTGGTGGTCGATGTGCGAGTGAACTGGATGATACTCCAGTGATGGAGTTGTTTGCAGCAGAGGGATATGAGCATGCAAGGCACGGTCAAGTGGTTCAACAATGCCAAAGGCTTCGGCTTTATCAATACAGATGCCAAGGAAGGCAAAGATGAACAAGGAGACAAGATCGACTTTTTCGCCCATTTTTCGGCAATCGACATGGACGGCTATAAAACCCTGAAAGCGGGCCAGCCGGTAAGTTTCGAGATTACACAAGGCCCTAAAGGGCTGCACGCCGTGAAAATCACAAGCAGCCCACTCAACGCCCTACCGCAAATGACTGCGACAGAGGTTAAAACCCTCTCGGTCTGACCCACCGGCTCCACAGTCAGCGTTAAAAAAGGCCGATTCATTCACTTGAATCGGCCTTTTTAGTCACTGCGCGTTTACATATGCGCAATCAGTGCATCACCAAAGCCCGAAGACGAAACCAAGGTTGCGCCGTCCATTAGCCGCTCAAAATCATAGGTCACGGTTTTGGCCGAGATCGCACCATTGGTGCCCTTGATGATCAGGTCTGCGGCTTCGGTCCATCCCATATGCCGCAACATCATTTCAGCGGAGAGAATCAGCGAACCTGGGTTCACCTGGTCCTTGCCTGCATATTTAGGCGCCGTGCCGTGAGTGGCCTCAAACATGGCAATGGTGTCGGACAAGTTGGCTCCCGGCGCAATACCGATACCGCCCACCTCGGCTGCCAGAGCATCGGAGAGGTAGTCGCCATTGAGGTTCAGCGTGGCAATCACGTCATATTCAGCCGGACGCAGCAGAATTTGTTGCAGCATCGCATCGGCAATGGCGTCTTTAACAATGACATTGCGTCCGGTTTTGGGGTTTTTGAACTGCATCCACGGGCCGCCGTCGAGCAGCGTCGCACCAAACTCTTGGGCCGCGACTTCGTAGGCCCACTCTTTGAAGGCGCCCTCGGTAAATTTCATGATGTTGCCTTTGTGCACGATGGTCAGCGACTCGCGGTCGTTATCCACCACATATTGCAAGGCTTTGCGCGCCAGGCGCTGAGTGCCTTCTTTGGACACTGGCTTGACGCCAATCCCGCAGTCCTGATCAAAACGGATCTTGGTCACGCCCATTTCTTCTTTCAGAAACTTGATGACCTTGATGGCTTCCGGTGAACCGGCCTTCCACTCGATACCCGCGTAGATGTCTTCGGAGTTTTCGCGAAAGATGGTCATGTCCACATCGCCTGGTTTTTTCACCGGGCTGGGCACACCTTCAAACCAACGCACCGGGCGCAGGCACACATACAAATCGAGTTGCTGGCGCAGGGCAACGTTGAGGGAGCGAATGCCACCGCCAACCGGCGTAGTCAGCGGGCCCTTGATCGAAACGACGTAATCCTTAACGGCGTCCAGGGTTTCTTGCGGCAGCCAAGTGTCCTGATCGTAAACCTGCGTCGCTTTTTCGCCCGCATAGACCTCCATCCAGGAGATTTTTCGCTTGCCTGCGTAGGCTTTGCTAACGGCCGCATCGACAACCTTGATCATGACTGGGCTGATATCGACACCAATACCGTCACCCTCAATGTAGGGAATGACGGGATTGTCGGGCACGTTAAGGGAGTGGTCTGCATTGACGGTGATTTTCTCACCTGCGGCTGGAACCTTGATCTTGTTGTATCCCATGCTGAACTCCATATGTGGGTTTAACATCTATGCCGTTCTGGAGCGTAACCCAGTTAAATGGACAGGCAAATCGAATGTTCCACATACCCGGTTACATGCTTACGACAAACCGCCTGACAAGTGCGAAAACAAAGGGGTTAGTGCCAAAACGCAGGGCGATATGCGAACGCTTCTTAGACCAATGGATGACCGCTGACCCACCGCAGCCCTCGCCGGAACATTAGTGACCTATGTATACTGCGCCGGTGACCGCGGAGTCATCGCGAAGCACCACATTGCAATGAGTCTTTCAGGCCTAGAAAGGCTGAGCCGTTACCCCGGCTCGACCGCTTGACGCTCTACTGATGCATTCACATCACCGCGAAGAACCTCGACTTTCGGCTCATTGTTCACTGTGAACGAAAGCGCCTACCCTGCGCATCTCGAGAATCTGAGCACGCTCAGCAAAGAAGAGAGTTAATCCGAAATGCCCACCCGTTCGAAGATCATCTATACCTTCACCGACGAAGCTCCGGCGCTCGCCACCTATTCACTGCTGCCTATCATCGAAGCGTTTACCGCCAAGGCTGATATCGCTGTTGAGACGCGCGACATCTCTCTGGCAGGCCGAATCCTTGCCAGCTTCCCCGAGCAATTGGGTGCCAAGGCTGTAGCCGACCACCTCGCCGAACTGGGCGCCCTGGCCGTTACACCTGAAGCCAATATCATCAAGCTGCCTAACATCAGCGCCTCGCTGCCGCAATTGCAGGCCGCCATCAAAGAACTGCAATCGCATGGCTTTGATATCCCGGACTACCCGGAGACCGTGACCACTGACGCCGACAAAGAAGTCAAAGCGCGTTACAGCAAAGTCATGGGCAGCGCCGTAAACCCGGTGCTGCGCGAAGGCAACTCTGACCGTCGCGCCCCGCTGTCGGTCAAAAACTACGCGCGCAAGCACCCGCACAAAATGGGCGCATGGGCCGCAGACTCCAAGTCCCACGTCGCTCACATGAGCGAAGGCGACTTCTATGGCAGCGAAAAAGCCGCCCTGATCGAAGCCCCGGACAGCGTCAAAATCGAGCTGATCGCTCAAGACGGCACCACCACCGTCCTGAAAGAAAAAACCGCCGTACAAGCCGGTGAGATCATCGACTGCTCCGTCATGAGCAAAAAAGCCCTGCGCCAGTTCGTAGCGGCCGAAATCGAAGACGCCAAAAACAAAGGCGTACTGTTCTCGGTGCACTTGAAAGCCACCATGATGAAGGTCTCCGACCCGATCATGTTTGGTCAGATCGTGGCTGAGTTCTACAAGGATGCGCTGGAAAAACACGCAGACGTCCTGAAAGAAATCGGTTTCAACCTGAACAACGGCATTGGCGACCTGTACGCTCGCATCAAAGCGCTACCAGCCGACAAGCAAGCCGAAATCGAAGCAGACATTCAGGCGGTCTACGCCAATCGCCCTGCCCTGGCAATGGTGAACTCCGACAAAGGCATCACCAACCTGCACGTGCCGAGCGACGTTATCGTCGACGCCTCGATGCCGGCCATGATCCGCGACTCCGGCAAGATGTGGAACACCGAAGGTCAGTTGCAAGACACCAAGGCCATCATCCCGGACCGCTGCTACGCCACTATCTATCAGGCGACCATCGAAGACTGCCAGAAGCACGGCGCTTTCGATCCAACCACCATGGGTAGCGTGCCGAACGTTGGCCTGATGGCGCAAAAAGCCGAAGAATACGGCTCGCACGACAAAACTTTCCACATCAAAAAGCCTGGCGTAGTCCGCGTATCCGACAGCAACGGCAACGTGCTGATGGAACAAAACGTCGAAGAAGGCGATATCTGGCGCATGTGCCAGGCCAAAGACGCGCCGATCCGCGACTGGGTCAAGCTGGCCGTTAACCGCGCTCGCGCCAGCAACACCCCGGCGATTTTCTGGCTCGACCCCCAGCGCAGCCACGACGGCGTGATGATCGAGAAAGTTCAGGCGTACCTGAAGGATCACGACACCAGCGGCCTGGATATCCGCATCATGTCGCCTGTTGAGGCCATGAAGTTCACGCTCGAACGCACCCGCAAGGGTCTGGACACCATTTCGGTGACCGGCAACGTATTGCGCGACTACCTGACTGACCTGTTCCCGATCATGGAACTGGGCACCAGCGCCAAAATGCTGTCGATCGTACCGCTGATGAATGGCGGCGGTCTGTTCGAAACAGGCGCAGGCGGTTCGGCTCCAAAGCACGTTCAACAATTGCTGGAAGAAAACTTCCTGCGTTGGGACTCGCTGGGTGAGTTCCTGGCACTGGCGGCCTCGCTGGAGCACCTGGGCACGACCTACAACAACCCGAAAGCGTTGGTATTGGCCAAAACCCTGGATCAGGCCACTGGCCAGTTCCTCGACAACAACAAATCGCCATCGCGTAAAGTCGGCAACATCGACAACCGCGGTAGCCACTTCTACCTGGCGCTGTACTGGGCACAAGCCCTGGCAGCCCAGACTGAAGACAAAGAGCTGCAAGCCCAATTTGCTCCTGTAGCAAAAGCCATGACCGAGAACGAGGCAACCATCGTTGCTGAACTCAACGCCGTGCAGGGCAAGCCTGTTGATATCGGTGGTTACTACCACGCCGATGCAGACAAGGTGAGCAAAGTAATGCGCCCTAGCGCCACACTGAACGCGATCATCGCCGCCGTGTAAGAGCAACATCGCAACACCACAAACCCCGGCCCACGACGCCGGGGTTTGTGTTTTTAAATCGAACACAAAACTTGTCGGCGCTGGCGAAGGCTGCGATCTTTTGATTTTTATGAAAACGCAGCCTTCAGCAGCCCCGACAAAAAATCGAGACCTCACACATGGACTGGAAACCCCACATCACTGTTGCCACTGTCGTCGAAGACAACGGGCGCTTTCTGATGGTCAAAGAGTTAAAGCACGGCCGCGCAGTGCTCAACCAGCCCGCAGGCCACTTGGACCCGAATGAAAGCCTGATCGACGCGGCTATCCGCGAAACCCTTGAAGAAACCGGTTATGACGTCGAACTCACCGGTGTCATCGGCATTTACCTGTACACGGCGCCCAGCAACGGTGTGACGTATCAGCGCGTGTGCTTTGCCGGTAACGCGGTCAAACACCATGCCGATGCCACGCTCGACACAGGCATCATCGGCCCGCTGTGGTTGACCCGCGACGAGCTGCTGGAACAGCGCCATCGCTGGCGCAGCGAATTGACCCTGCACTGTATCGACGATTATCTGAGCGGCAAATTGTTCGACCTCTCGCTAATCCGCCCTTCGGTTTAGCCTTGAGCGCTCGGGCCTGCTAGAATCGCGTCCTTTTTCAAGACACTCATTGAAACCCTATGCGTGATCCAGCCTTAGTCGCCCCCGAAAAACAGCGCGTCATTGTCGGCATGTCCGGCGGTGTCGACTCTTCCGTTTCCGCCGTTCTGCTCATCGAGCAGGGCTACCAGGTGGAAGGCCTGTTCATGAAGAACTGGGAGGAAGACGACGGAACCGATTACTGCACCGCCATGGATGATCTGGCAGATGCCCAGGCCGTGTGCGACAAAATTGGCATCAAGCTGCACACCGCCAACTTTGCCGCCGAATACTGGGACAACGTGTTTGAGCACTTCCTGGCCGAATACAAAGCCGGACGCACGCCAAACCCGGACATCCTGTGCAACCGCGAGATCAAGTTCAAGGCGTTCCTCGATTACGCCCTGATGCTCGGGGCTGACTTGATTGCTACCGGCCATTACGTGCGTCGCCGCGACATCGACGGCCGCACCGAGCTGCTCAAAGGCCTGGACCCCAACAAAGACCAGAGCTACTTCCTGCACGCGGTCGGCGGTGAACAAATCGCCCGCACCCTGTTCCCGGTCGGCGAGCTGGAAAAACCCGAGGTGCGCCAGATCGCCGAAAAACACGACCTGGCCACCGCCAAGAAAAAGGACTCCACCGGGATTTGCTTTATCGGCGAGCGCCGTTTCAGTGACTTCCTCAAGCAATACCTGCCGGCCCAACCGGGCGAGATCAAAACCACCGAAGGTGAAGTCATTGGCCGCCACCACGGCCTGATGTATCACACCATCGGCCAGCGTCAGGGTCTGGGCATCGGCGGCCTGAAAGACGCCAGCGATGAGCCGTGGTACGTCTTGCACAAAGACCTTGAGAACAACGAACTGATCGTCGGCCAAGGTAACGATCACCCGTGGCTGTTCTCGCGCGCCCTGCTCGCCTCGGAGATCTTTTGGGTCAACCCGGTCGACCTGAGCACACCGTTGCGCCTGACGGCCAAGGTGCGCTATCGCCAGAGCGATCAACCCTGCACGCTGGAGCAAACCGCGACCGGTTACCGCGCCACCTTCGACGATCCGCAACGCGCGGTCACGCCGGGCCAGTCCGTAGTGTTTTACGATGGCGAAGTGTGCCTGGGCGGCGGCGTGATCGAAGTGGCCGAACCTTGGACCAGCAAGAGCGCACAGGCATGAACCCCACCCAGGAACAACTGGTGGCCCTGGGCGGCGTGTTTCTGGCCGCCGTACTGGTGGATAAAATCGCCAAGACCGGTCAGGTCAGCGAGGCTGATCTGGCCTGCATGCTGGGCAGCTTGCTGGTGCGCGACCCCAAGGACACGCTTGAAGTCTTCGGGGGTGATGACATCAACCTGCGCGAGGGCTACCGCGCCCTTATCGGTGCACTGGAGCGCGACCCCAATACCCTGCAACGCGAACCGCTGCGCTATGCCCTGTCGATGCTCAACCTTGAGCGTCAACTGGCCAAGCGCGACGACATGCTGGAACTAATTGGCAAGCGTTTGCCACAGATCCAGTCGCAAGTTGAACACTTCGGCCCCGCTCACGAGAACGTGGTCGCCGCGTGCGGTGCCCTCTATCAGGACACCCTGAGCACGCTGCGCCAACGCATTCAAGTGCATGGCGACATGCGCAACCTGCAACAACCGAACAACGCCGCCAAAATTCGCGCCCTGCTGCTGGCCGGTATTCGCTCGGCACGCCTATGGCGTCAATTGGGTGGCCATCGCTGGCAGCTGGTATTCAGCCGACGCAAATTGCTCAAAGCGCTTTATCCCATGCTGCGCGGCTGATCGCCGCCAGCAAGCACACGCTGTAACGTCGATACGCGTATGACGCCGGTCACTTGGCAACGGACCGGCCGTTTTTTTCATGTATGATACGCGCCCCATTTCGTTGCCCGACTGTCCGAGAACACCCCATGAAGCTCTCTTCGCTCACTGCGGTTTCCCCTGTTGACGGCCGCTATGCCGGCAAAACCCAGGCCCTGCGCCCCATTTTCAGCGAATACGGCTTAATCCGTGCCCGTGTACTGGTTGAAGTTCGCTGGCTCCAGCGTTTGGCCGCTCACGCCGCCATCCCTGAAGTCCCGGCCTTTTCCGCGCAAGCTAACGCTGTGCTGAATGAACTGGCCGAAAACTTTTCTCTGGAGCACGCCGAGCGCGTCAAAGAGATCGAGCGCACCACCAACCACGACGTAAAAGCCATTGAGTACCTGCTCAAAGAACAGGCCGCCAAGCTGCCTGAACTGGCCAACGTCAGTGAGTTCATCCACTTCGCCTGCACCAGCGAGGACATCAACAACCTGTCCCACGCTTTGATGCTGCGCGAAGGCCGTGATGAGGTGATGCTGCCCCTGATGCGCCAAACCGCCGACGCCATCCGCGAACTGGCGATCAAGTTCGCCGACGTCCCGATGTTGTCGCGTACCCACGGCCAACCGGCTTCGCCGACCACTTTGGGCAAAGAGCTGGCCAACGTGGTTTACCGCCTGGAGCGCCAAATCGCTCAAGTGGCGGCTGTACCGCTGCTGGGCAAGATCAACGGCGCAGTGGGCAACTATAACGCCCACCTGTCGGCCTACCCGCAGATCGACTGGGAAGCCAATGCCCGCGCCTTCATCGAAGACGAGCTGGGCCTGGGTTTCAACCCGTACACCACGCAGATCGAACCGCACGACTACATCGCCGAGCTGTTCGACGCGATTGCGCGCTTCAACACCATCCTGATCGACTTCGATCGCGATATCTGGGGTTACATCTCCCTGGGTTACTTCAAGCAGCGCACCATCGCAGGCGAAATCGGCTCCTCGACCATGCCGCACAAGGTCAACCCGATCGACTTCGAAAACTCCGAAGGCAACCTGGGTATCGCCAACGCGCTGTTCCAGCATCTGGCCAGCAAGTTGCCAATCTCCCGCTGGCAGCGCGACCTGACCGACTCCACCGTACTGCGTAACCTGGGCGTAGGTTTTGCTCATAGCGTGATCGCGTACGAAGCCAGCCTCAAAGGCATCAGCAAACTGGAGCTAAACGCTCAGAAGATCGCTGCTGACCTGGACGCTTGCTGGGAAGTTCTGGCTGAGCCGATCCAGACCGTCATGCGCCGTTACAACATTGAAAACCCGTACGAGAAGCTCAAAGAGCTGACGCGCGGCAAAGGCATCAGCCCTCAAGCACTGCAAACCTTCATTGACGGCCTTGAAATGCCGGAAGCGGCCAAAGCCGAGCTGAAACTGCTAACCCCTGCCAACTATATTGGCAACGCGGTTGAGCAGGCCAAGCGCATCTGATTGCTGCAACGACCTACTAACGCCCGGCCGTGCCGGGCGTTTTTATTCCCGAATACAAAGCGCAATTTTTCAATAGGTTACACATGAATCCTGATATTCCTCTTCAACTTCTGGGCGGCATCACTGCACGCGAATTCCTGCGCGACTACTGGCAGAAGAAACCGCTGCTGATCCGTCAGGCCATTCCTGACTTTGAAAGCCCGATCGATGCCGACGAACTGGCCGGTCTGGCGCTTGAAGAGGAAGTCGAATCGCGACTGGTGATTGAGCACGGCGAACGCCCATGGGAACTGCGCCGTGGCCCTTTTGCCGAGGACGAGTTTGGCAAATTGCCAGAGCGTGAATGGACTTTGCTGGTTCAAGCCGTCGATCAGTTCGTGCCAGAAGTCGGCGAGCTGCTGGAAAACTTCCGCTTCCTGCCGAGCTGGCGCATTGACGACGTGATGATCAGCTATGCCGCACCGGGCGGCAGCGTTGGCCCGCACTTCGACAACTACGACGTGTTCCTGCTGCAAGGCGCCGGTAAGCGTCACTGGCAGATCGGCCAGATGTGCGACTCCGAAAGCCCGTTGCTGGAGCATGCCGACCTGCGCATTCTGGCCGACTTCCAGGCCACCGATGAGTGGACCCTTGAGCCGGGCGACATGCTGTACCTGCCGCCGCGCCTGGCCCACTGTGGCGTTGCCGTCGATGACTGCCTGACCTACTCGGTAGGCTTCCGCGCCCCGAGCGCCGCTGAAGTGCTCACCCACTTCACCGACTTCCTGAGCCAATACCTGCCTGACGAAGAGCGCTATACCGACGCTGACGCTCAGCCGGTCAGCGACCCGCATCAAATCCAGCACGACGCGCTCGACCGCCTCAAGGGTCTGCTCGCAGAACACATGAGCGATGAGCGCATGCTGTTGACCTGGTTCGGCCAGTTCATGACCGAGCCCCGATATCCGGAACTCGTGGTCGGCCCCGAGCTCGAAGAAGAAGACCTGCTGGGCAGCCTGGATCAAGGTGCGGTACTGATCCGCAACCCGAGCGCTCGCCTGGCCTGGTCTGAAGTCGATGAAGACCTGCTGTTGTTCGCCAGCGGCCAAAGCCGCCTGCTGCCAGGCAAACTGCGTGATCTGTTGAAAATGATTTGTGCCGCCGACGCGCTGCACAGCGACAACCTCGGCGCATGGCTGGCCGATGAAGATGGACGCAACCTGCTCTGCGAGCTGGTTAAACAAGGAAGCCTGGGGTTCGCTGATGAATAGCATTCACGTACGTGTCGCCGACTGGCAAAAGGACAACGCCGAACTTCGACGCATTCGTGAGGCGGTGTTTATTGCCGAACAAAAAGTCCCGCCTGAGCTGGAGTGGGACTCAGACGACAGTAGCGCCGTGCATTTCCTGGCCTACGAAGGTGACTTTCCGATTGGTACCGCCCGGCTGCTGCCAGACGGCCATATCGGCCGCGTCTCAGTCTTGAAGGACTGGCGCGGCTTGAAAGTGGGTGATGCGCTGATGCAAGCGACCATCGTTGAAGCCGAAAAGCGTGGCCTTAAAGAGCAAAAGCTCAGCGCGCAAGTGCATGCCACGCCTTTCTATGAACGACTGGGCTTTAAAGTCGTCAGTAACGAGTTTCTGGAAGCCGGAATCCCGCACGTCGACATGGTGCGCGGTGCCTGACATCCGCCGTTAGTCGCAGCCCGCGCCAACGACTGCAACCCCCTATAAAACGCCCTGCCATTTTCGGATCGCAGGGCGTTTTGCTAGGTGGCATTCAACCTCGCCCCATTGGCGCCGACAAACTGGCACACTCCTGTCATTACCCTTTACACATTGCGGAGATAACGGACATGTCCCTACGCCCTCTCATCGTCAGCCTGCTATTGATGCTCAGCTTCAACGCCCACGCCGAGACCCAAGTCATCTCCCTGCAAAATCGCACGGGTGCGGCCTTGCTGCCGGTGGCACAGAGCTTTATCGGCACCGAAGGCAAAGTCACCCTGTATGGCAACCAACTGATCGTCGAAGCGCCCGCACAGAAAATTCAGGGCTTGGAGCAACTGCTGGCCAAACTCGACACACCTGCCAAGCGCCTGCTGATCACCGTTGACACCAGCGACAACAATTCCCCCGGCACCGACAGCAACACCCGGGTCTATAGCACCGCCAGCCGCGACGGCGGTGTCCAGCAGATACAAGCTACCGAAGGCGTACCGGCACTGATCCAGACCGGCCAAAGCGTACCGCTCACCAGCACTCAGACAGATGCCTACGGTCGCCTGTCGGCGCAAACCAATTACCGCAACGTCACCAAAGGGTTTTATGTCACCGCAAGCGTCACAGGTGAAACGGTACACCTGGCGATCAGCACCAATCGCGACCGCATGAGCCAGGCACAACCGGATGTAGTGGACGTGCAAAGTACCGACACACAGGTCAGCGGCCCACTCGGGCAATGGATCACGGTGGCCGGCATCAATGGCCAGAGCCAGGCCGACCAACAAGGCGCAACCCGCACGTACTCGACTCAGAACCGCGATGACATGACATTGCGGGTCAAAGTCGACGCACTCGACTAAAAGGCCCAAAACTGACTGGCAAGTCGTAATCGAGAAAATATGTAGTGAATTAAAAAAGGCACTACAAAACGTTTGACGACTCAAAAAAGCAGAGGCATGATGGCCCCGCTCCCGCCGATCCAGCGCCTTGCAAAGGCCCTGGATCAA
Source organism: Pseudomonas weihenstephanensis (assembly GCF_016812185.1). Taxonomy (NCBI): domain Bacteria; kingdom Pseudomonadati; phylum Pseudomonadota; class Gammaproteobacteria; order Pseudomonadales; family Pseudomonadaceae; genus Pseudomonas; species Pseudomonas weihenstephanensis. Next base: position 530,220 of record NZ_JAAEBV010000001.1, read on the forward strand.
AGGCGAGACGCCATTCACGCACTCACTCAAACAATATTGCTGTGTGCTTGGTGGAGCTGATTTTTTCAACCCAGACCTATGCGACGAGGTTTATCACCATGGCACTGACACGCGAACAGCAAATTGCAGCCCTTGAGAAAGACTGGGCCGAAAACCCACGCTGGAAAGGCGTGACTCGCGATTATTCCGCTGCTGACGTGGTCCGCCTGCGCGGCTCGGTTCAACCCGAGCACACCTTTGCAAAAATGGGCGCTGACAAGCTGTGGAAACTGGTGACACAGGGCGCACATCCGTCCTTCCGTCCTGAAAAAGATTTCGTCAACTGCATGGGCGCCCTGACCGGGGGCCAAGCGGTACAACAGGTTAAAGCCGGCATCCAGGCAATCTACCTGTCGGGCTGGCAAGTGGCGGCAGACAACAACTCTGCCGAATCCATGTACCCCGACCAGTCGCTGTACCCGGTGGACTCCGTGCCAACCGTGGTCAAGCGCATCAACAACTCATTCCGTCGTGCTGACCAGATCCAGTGGAAGGCCGGTAAAAATCCGGGCGACCAAGGTTACATCGACTACTTCGCACCGATCGTGGCGGATGCCGAAGCCGGTTTTGGCGGCGTGCTGAACGCTTACGAACTGATGAAAAGCATGATCGAAGCAGGCGCCGCCGGCGTTCACTTCGAAGACCAACTTGCATCCGTGAAAAAATGCGGCCACATGGGCGGCAAAGTCCTGGTACCCACTCAAGAAGCCGTGCAAAAGCTGACCGCTGCGCGTCTGGCGGCTGACGTTGCAGGTACTCCGACCATCATTCTGGCCCGCACCGACGCCAACGCGGCTGACCTGCTGACCTCCGATTGCGACCCGTACGACCAGCCGTTCGTGACTGGCGAGCGCACCAAGGAAGGTTTCTATAAAGTGCGTGCAGGGCTGGACCAGGCGATTGCACGCGGCCTGGCGTATGCGCCTTACGCCGACCTGATCTGGTGTGAAACTGCCAAGCCGGACCTGGAAGAAGCGCGTCGTTTTGCCGAAGCGATCAAAAAGGAATACCCGGACCAACTGCTGTCGTACAACTGCTCGCCTTCTTTCAACTGGAAGAAGAACCTGGACGACGCGACCATCGCCAAGTTCCAACGCGAACTGTCGGCAATGGGCTACAAGCACCAGTTCATTACCCTGGCGGGCATCCACAACATGTGGCACAGCATGTTCAACCTGGCGCACGACTACGCCCGCAACGACATGACGGCTTACGTGAAGCTGCAAGAGCAGGAATTTGCTGACGCGGCCAAAGGCTACACCTTTGTGGCACACCAGCAGGAAGTGGGCACTGGCTACTTCGACGACATGACCACGGTGATTCAAGGTGGCTCGTCCTCGGTGACCGCCCTGACCGGCTCGACCGAAGAAGAACAGTTCCACTGATTGATCGTGGAACCACGGCCATTGCCTAGCCTGTAAAGAACAATCGCAATGCCTTGAACGTAGCGCCCCGACTGGTTCGGGGCGTTTTTTTGCCTGATTTTCACACGCCCTGGCAGTCGCTGCCGAGGTACGCAGACAGCGAGCTTTTAAATAGCGCCTCTCAAGCGCAGCATCCCTTCATCAGCCGCGACTACACGCGTGCACATCTTCTGACCCAAACCCTGACCCAGATCCATGAACCCCATACAAAAAAAGGGTAGAAAGCCAAGTTCAAAACTTGCCAAGACTGCTTATATAAGCCAACTTTCAAAGGCGAGCGAAGCATAGGAACAATTAATCAGCCATTAAACGATATTCATTATCATTTAGAGGTGCTTTTGTTCATTACTTACCTAACAAAACATAATCACTCAAATACGCTGTAATGCCCGGACCACGAGGCTTGCGCAGACTTTAGGAGAAGCCATACCACTAAAGGACTGAATTAATTCATCTTAGAAAATTTACTTGCTGGGTGTTTAGCCATAAAATCGCGCCCATCAATTGCGCTGCGACATATCGTCACTGCTTTATTACCTTTTTGAGTTCAGAGACACGTGCTCTCTGTTAAGGATTACCAGCATGCCCGAAGCGACAGGACTCATAGCCCATAACTGGGGCTTTGCCATTTTCCTTCTCGGCGTTGTCGGCCTTTGCGCCTTCATGCTTGGCGTCTCCAGCCTCCTTGGGTCAAAAGCCTGGGGCCGCAGCAAAAACGAACCGTTCGAGTCCGGCATGCTACCTACCGGTGGCGCCCGCTTGCGGCTCTCAGCCAAATTCTATCTGGTCGCGATGCTGTTCGTGATCTTCGATATCGAAGCCCTCTTTCTCTTTGCCTGGTCTGTGTCTGTACGCGAAAGCGGCTGGACCGGATTCGTCGAAGCTCTCGTTTTCATAGCAATTCTGTTGGCAGGCCTTGTCTACCTATTTCGGGTGGGTGCTCTTGATTGGGCGCCAGAAGCTCGTCGTAAGCGACAGGCCAAGCTGAAACAATGAGGCTTTGGCGATGCAATACGAACTTACCAGGATCGACCCGGACGCTCCTAACGAGCAGTACCCGATCGGCACACGGGAAACCGTTGCCGATCCGTTAGAAGATCAAGTCCACAAAAACATTTTCATGGGCAAGCTTGAAGACGTGCTGAACGGCACGGTCAACTGGGGGCGTAAAAACTCCCTGTGGCCGTACAACTTCGGCCTTTCGTGCTGCTACGTGGAAATGACCACCGCCTTCACGGCGCCCCACGACATCGCGCGCTTTGGCGCCGAAGTGATCCGGGCATCGCCGCGTCAGGCGGATTTCATGGTGATTGCCGGTACCTGCTTCATCAAGATGGCGCCGATCATTCAGCGTCTCTACGAGCAAATGCTTGAACCTAAATGGGTTATTTCCATGGGTTCGTGCGCCAACTCCGGTGGCATGTACGACATCTACTCCGTGGTTCAAGGGGTCGACAAGTTCCTGCCCGTGGACGTTTACGTACCCGGCTGCCCACCCCGCCCTGAAGCTTTTCTGCAAGGCTTGATGCTTTTGCAAGAGTCGATTGGCCAGGAGCGTCGCCCACTTTCCTGGGTCGTTGGCGAACAAGGCGTGTACCGCGCCGAGATGCCATCGCAAAAGGAACAGCGCCGCGAACAGCGTATTCAGGTCACTAACCTGCGCAGCCCCGACGAAGTCTGATCCAGCCCCGCGTCTATTTATTAGAACGAGACACTGGCTTCATTCTTTACGTTGAACGAAAGCGATAAAAAAACCATGACTACAGGCTCCGCTCTGTACATCCCGCCTTACAAGGCTGACGACCAAGATGTGGTTGTCGAACTCAATACCCGTTTTGGCCCCGAGGCGTTCACCGCCCAGGCCACGCGCACCGGCATGCCGGTGCTTTGGGTTACCCGCGCCAAACTGGTTGAAGTCCTGACCTTCTTGCGCAACCTGCCAAAACCTTACGTCATGCTCTATGACCTGCACGGTGTGGACGAGCGTCTACGTACCAAGCGTCAGGGCTTGCCATCAGACGCAGACTTCACTGTCTTCTACCACTTGATGTCGCTGGAGCGTAACAGCGACGTGATGATCAAAGTGGCGCTATCCGAAACCGACCTGAGCGTGCCGAGCATCACCAGCATCTGGCCGAACGCCAACTGGTACGAGCGTGAAGTCTGGGACATGTTCGGTATCGACTTCAAAGGTCACCCGCACCTGTCGCGCATCATGATGCCGCCGACGTGGGAAGGTCACCCGCTGCGCAAGGACTTCCCGGCCCGCGCCACAGAGTTCGATCCGTACAGCCTGACCCTTGCCAAAGTGCAGCTGGAAGAAGAAGCCGCGCGCTTCCGTCCTGAAGATTGGGGCATGAAGCGTTCCGGCGAAAACGAGGACTACATGTTCCTCAACCTGGGCCCGAACCACCCTTCGGCTCACGGTGCCTTCCGCATCATCCTGCAACTGGATGGCGAAGAAATCGTCGACTGCGTGCCTGACGTCGGCTACCACCACCGTGGTGCCGAAAAAATGGCCGAGCGCCAGTCCTGGCACAGCTTCATCCCGTACACCGACCGTATCGACTACCTCGGCGGCGTGATGAACAACCTGCCGTACGTGCTCTCGGTCGAGAAACTCGCCGGGATCAAGGTGCCGGATCGGGTCGACACCATCCGCATCATGATGGCCGAGTTCTTCCGCATCACCAGCCACCTGCTGTTCCTGGGGACTTATATCCAGGACGTAGGCGCCATGACCCCGGTGTTCTTCACCTTCACCGACCGTCAGCGCGCCTACAAAGTGATCGAAGCCATTACCGGTTTCCGTCTGCACCCGGCCTGGTACCGCATCGGCGGCGTTGCCCACGACCTGCCAAACGGCTGGGAACGCCTGGTCAAAGAGTTCATCGACTGGATGCCAAAGCGTCTGGACGAATACCAAAAAGCCGCTCTGGACAACAGCATCCTGCGGGGCCGCACCATCGGCGTTGCCGCCTACAACACCAAAGAAGCCCTGGAATGGGGCGTCACCGGTGCTGGCCTGCGTTCGACCGGTTGCGACTTCGACCTGCGTAAAGCGCGCCCGTACTCCGGGTACGAAAACTTCGAATTCGAAGTCCCGCTGGCGGCCAATGGCGATGCCTACGATCGTTGCATCGTGCGTGTCGAAGAAATGCGCCAGAGCCTGAAAATCATCGAGCAGTGCATGCGCAACATGCCAGCAGGCCCGTACAAGGCGGATCACCCGCTGACCACGCCGCCGCCCAAAGAGCGCACGTTGCAGCACATCGAGACCTTGATCACACACTTCCTGCAAGTTTCGTGGGGCCCGGTCATGCCGGCCAACGAATCCTTCCAGATGATCGAAGCGACCAAGGGCATCAACAGTTATTACCTGACGAGCGATGGCGGCACCATGAGCTACCGCACCCGGATTCGCACCCCAAGCTTCCCGCACCTGCAACAGATCCCTTCGGTGATCAAAGGTGAAATGGTCGCGGACTTGATTGCGTACCTGGGTAGTATCGATTTCGTTATGGCCGACGTGGACCGCTAAGCATGAACAGCACGCTTATCCAGACAGACCGTTTCGCCCTGAGCGAAACCGAGCGCTCGGCCATCGAGCACGAGATGCATCACTACGAAGATCCACGCGCAGCGTCGATCGAAGCCCTGAAGATTGTTCAGAAGGAGCGCGGCTGGGTGCCGGATGGCGCGGTGTACGCCATTGGCGAACTGCTGGGCATTCCGGCCAGCGACGTTGAAGGTGTGGCCACGTTCTACAGCCAGATCTTCCGCCAGCCGGTGGGCCGCCACATCATCCGTGTATGCGACAGCATGGTCTGCTACATCGGCGGCCACGAGTCGGTGGTCAGCGAAATCCAGAGCAAGCTGGGCATCGGCCTGGGCCAAACCACTGCGGACGGGCGCTTCACGCTGCTGCCGGTGTGCTGCCTGGGCAACTGCGACAAGGCGCCGGCGTTGATGATCGACGACGACACATTCGGTGACGTGCAGCCTGCTGGCGTCGCCACGTTGCTGGAGGGCTACCCATGAGCCTGACTTCTTTCGGCCCTGCCAACCTGATCAAGCGTTCGGCAGAAACCCACCCGTTGACCTGGCGTCTGCGTGACGACGGCGAGCCTGTGTGGCTCGACGAATACCAGGCCAAAGACGGTTACGCCGCTGCGCGCAAAGCCTTCGCCGACATGGCTCAGGACGATATCGTCCAGACCGTGAAAGACGCCGGCCTCAAGGGTCGCGGCGGTGCGGGCTTCCCCACAGGCGTGAAGTGGGGGCTGATGCCCAAAGACGAATCCATGAACATCCGTTACCTGCTGTGTAACGCCGATGAAATGGAGCCCAACACCTGGAAAGACCGCATGCTGATGGAGCAACTGCCCCATCTGCTGATCGAAGGCATGCTGATCAGTGCCCGTGCACTGAAAACCTACCGCGGCTATATCTTCCTGCGTGGCGAATACACCACTGCCGCCGTACACCTGCGCCGCGCCGTCGAAGAAGCCAAAGCAGCAGGCCTGCTGGGCAAGAACATTCTAGGGTCGGGTTTTGACTTCGAACTGTTCGTGCACACCGGCGCGGGGCGTTACATCTGCGGCGAAGAAACCGCACTGATCAACTCCCTCGAAGGCCGTCGCGCCAACCCGCGTTCCAAGCCGCCATTCCCGGCTGCTGTGGGCGTATGGGGCAAGCCGACCTGCGTGAACAACGTTGAAACCCTGTGCAACGTACCGGCCATCATCGGCAACGGCGTTGACTGGTACAAATCCCTCGCCCGCGAAGGCAGCGAAGACCACGGCACCAAGCTGATGGGCTTCTCCGGCAAAGTGAAGAACCCCGGCCTGTGGGAACTGCCGTTCGGCGTGACTGCACGCGAGCTGTTCGAAGATTACGCCGGTGGCATGCGCGACGGTTTCAAGCTCAAGTGCTGGCAGCCAGGCGGCGCCGGTACGGGCTTTTTGCTGCCTGAACACCTGGACGCACAAATGTACGCCGGTGGTATTGCTAAAGTCGGCACCCGAATGGGTACCGGTCTGGCGATGGCCGTCGACGACAGCGTCAACATGGTGTCCTTGCTGCGCAACATGGAACAATTCTTTGCGCGCGAATCGTGCGGGTTCTGCACCCCTTGCCGTGATGGTCTGCCCTGGAGCGTCAAGCTGCTGATGGCAATCGAGCACGGCGAAGGTCAGCCCGGCGATATCGAGACCCTGCTGGGTCTGGTCGGCTTCCTCGGCCCTGGCAAGACGTTCTGTGCGCACGCACCGGGTGCCGTGGAGCCTTTAGGCAGCGCGATCAAGTACTTCCGTCCAGAGTTTGAAGCCGGTATTGCGCAAGCAACCCCCGGTGTTCCGCCTCTGGCACGCCCGATTGTTATCGGCGCGTAACGCTCTGACTGAGGGCGGTCCGTGCCGCCCTCTGATCGTTCGATAACGCCGTAAGGCTGGGTTGCTTCGAACGCATAACAAGATTCCATTAGCCACGCCCGCTGACACCGGGCCAACGAAGATCTTTGAACCATGGCCACTATCCACGTAGACGGCAAAGAGCTCGAAGTCGATGGGGCAGACAACCTGTTACAGGCCTGTCTGTCGCTAGGACTCGATATTCCGTATTTCTGCTGGCACCCTGCCCTGGGCAGTGTTGGCGCCTGCCGCCAGTGTGCAGTCAAGCAATACACCGACGAAAACGACACCCGTGGTCGTATCGTCATGTCCTGCATGACCCCGGCCACTGACGGAAGCTGGATTTCCATCGAAGACGAAGAGGCGAAAGTGTTTCGCGCCAGCGTCGTCGAATGGCTGATGACCAATCACCCGCACGACTGCCCTGTGTGCGAAGAAGGCGGTCACTGCCACCTGCAAGACATGACCGTGATGACCGGCCACAACGAACGCCGTTATCGCTTCACCAAGCGCACTCACCAGAACCAGGAACTCGGCCCGTTCATTTCCCACGAAATGAACCGCTGCATTGCCTGCTACCGCTGCGTGCGCTTCTATAAAGACTACGCAGGCGGGACTGACCTCGGTGTGTTCGGTGCCCACGACAACGTGTACTTCGGTCGCGTTGAAGACGGTGTGCTCGAAAGCGAGTTCTCGGGCAACCTGACAGAAGTCTGCCCGACCGGCGTGTTCACGGACAAAACCCACTCCGAGCGTTACAACCGCAAGTGGGACATGCAGTTCGCGCCCAGCATCTGCCACGGTTGCTCCAGCGGCTGCAACATCAGCCCCGGCGAGCGTTATGGTGAATTGCGCCGTATCGAAAACCGCTTCAACGGCTCGGTCAACCAGTACTTCCTGTGTGACCGCGGCCGCTTTGGCTATGGCTATGTCAACCGTACCGACCGTCCACGTCAGCCACTCCTGGCCGACGGCACCAAGCTGAGCCTCGACGCTGCGCTGGATAAAGCCGCTGACCTGCTGCGCGGGCGCAACATTGTCGGTATCGGCTCGCCACGCGCCAGCCTCGAAAGCAACTACGCGTTGCGCGAGCTGGTCGGCGCCGAACACTTCTACTCAGGCATCGAAGCCGGTGAGCTGGCGCGCATTCGCCGGGTGCTGCAAGTATTGAAAGACAGCCCGCTGCCTGTTCCGAACATGCGCGAGATCGAAGATCACGACGCCGTGTTCGTACTGGGCGAAGACCTGACGCAAACCGCTGCCCGTATGGCGCTGTCGGTCCGTCAGTCGGTGAAGGGCAAAGCTGAAGAAATGGCCGATGCCATGCGCGTTCAGCCTTGGCTCGACGCCGCCGTGAAGAACATCGGTCAGCACGCGCTGAACCCGCTGTTTATCGCGAGCCTGGCTGAAACCAAACTCGATGACGTGGCTGAAGAATGCGTCCATGCGGCACCGGACGATCTGGCGCGCATCGGTTTTGCCGTGGCTCATGCCATCGATGCCAGCGCACCGGCCGTTACCGGTCTGGACGCTGAGGCGCTGGAGCTGGCCAAGCGTATTGCCGACGCCCTGCTCGCCGCCAAACGCCCGCTGATCATTGCCGGTACTTCGCTGGGCAACAACGCCCTGATCGAAGCCGCAGGCAACATCGCCAAAGCCTTGCACCTGCGCGAAAAGGCCGGTTCTATCAGCCTGATCGTGCCGGAAGCCAACAGCCTCGGCCTGGCCATGCTAGGGGGCGACTCGGTAGACGCCGCCCTGCAAGCGGTGATCGACGGTAACGCCGACGCCATCGTGGTGCTGGAAAACGATCTGTTCACCCGCGTTGACGCGGTCAAAGTCAATGCTGCACTGGACGCTGCCAAGGTCGTGATTGTTGCCGACCACCAGAAGACCGCCACCACCGACCGTGCCGATCTGGTACTGCCAGCGGCCAGCTTTGCTGAAGGCGACGGCACTCTGGTCAGCCAGGAAGGTCGCGCCCAGCGCTTCTTCCAGGTCTTCGACCCGACTTACCTGGACGCCAACATTTTGGTCCACGAAGGCTGGCGCTGGTTGCATGCCCTGCGCAGTACCCTGCTGAACAAGCCGGTTGACTGGACCCTGCTCGACCACGTCACGCAAGCCACGGCAGCCAGCACACCTGAACTGGCCCGCATCGTCGATGCAGCGCCATCCGCTGCATTCCGCATCAAGGGCATGAAACTGGCCCGCGAACCGCTGCGTTATAGCGGCCGCACCGCGATGCGCGCCAACATCAGTGTGCACGAGCCGCGTACCCCACAAGACCCGGACACCGCGTTCGCGTTCTCGATGGAAGGTTACTCAGGCTCCGTCGAACCGCGCCAGCAAGTGCCGTTCGCCTGGTCGCCGGGCTGGAACTCGCCACAAGCGTGGAACAAGTTCCAGGATGAAGTCGGTGGGCATATCCGTGCAGGCGACCCGGGCACCCGCCTGATCGAAAGCACAGGTGATTCACTGAACTGGTGCGCCAACATTCCGGGCGCTTTCAACCCGGCACGTGGCAGCTGGCAAGTGGTGCCGTTCTTCCACCTGCTGGGCAGCGAAGAAAACTCGTCCAAAGCCGCACCTGTTCAGGAACGCATCCCGGCCGCTTACATTGCACTGGCCAAATCTGAAGCCGACCGCCTGGGTGTCAACGATGGCGCCCTGCTCAGCCTTAACGTTGCCGGTGTGACCCTGCGTCTGCCCCTGCGCATTAATGACGAGTTGGGTGCGGGTCTGGTGGCATTGCCTGTCGGGCTTGCCGGTATCCCGCCTGCGATCTTTGGCCTTACCGTTGACGGTTTGCAGGAGGCAGCCCAATGACCTGGTTCACGCCTGAAGTAATCGACGCGATCATATCGGTGGTCAAAGCCGTGGTCATTCTGCTGGCGGTCGTCGTATGCGGCGCGCTGCTCAGTTGGGTTGAACGTCGTCTGCTGGCCCTGTGGCAAGACCGTTACGGTCCTAACCGCGTGGGCCCGTTCGGCGCGTTCCAGATCGCCGCTGACATGATCAAGATGTTCTTCAAGGAAGACTGGACGCCGCCGTTCGCCGACAAGGTGATTTTCACCCTGGCACCGGTAGTGGCCATGAGCGCCTTGCTGATTGCCTTCGCGATCATCCCGATCACCCCGACCTGGGGTGTGGCGGATCTGAACATCGGCATCCTGTTCTTCTTCGCCATGGCCGGTCTGTCGGTGTACGCGGTGCTGTTCGCCGGCTGGTCAAGCAATAACAAGTTTGCCCTGCTGGGCGCCTTGCGTGCCTCGGCACAGACCGTGTCCTACGAGGTGTTCATGGGCCTGGCGCTGATGGGCATCGTGGTGCAGGTAGGCTCGTTCAACATGCGCGACATTGTTGAATACCAAGCGCAGAACCTGTGGTTCATCATTCCGCAGATCTTCGGTTTCCTGACCTTCTTCATCGCTGGCGTGGCCGTGACTCACCGTCACCCTTTCGACCAGCCAGAAGCCGAGCAGGAACTGGCCGATGGTTACCACATCGAATACGCCGGCATGAAATGGGGCATGTTCTTCGTCGGTGAATACATCGGGATCGTGTTGATCTCGGCGTTGCTGGTGACTTTGTTCTTCGGTGGCTGGCACGGGCCTTTCGGCATCCTGCCGCAGATTCCGTTTATCTGGTTCGCCCTGAAGACCGCGTTTTTCATCATGATCTTCATCCTGCTGCGCGCTTCTATTCCGCGCCCACGGTATGACCAAGTGATGGACTTCAGCTGGAAGTTCTGCCTGCCGCTGACCCTGATCAATTTGCTGGTGACCGCCGCAGTCGTGTTGTTGAACACGCCTGCCGGCGCGGTTCAGTGAGGATAGAGACCCATGTTCAAGTATCTGTTTGACATCGTGCATGGCACCTACACCCAGCTTCGCAGCTTGGTGATGGTGTTTGGCCATGCCTTCCGCAAGCGTGACACGCTGCAATACCCCGAAGAGCCGGTCTATCTGCCACCGCGCTACCGTGGCCGTATTGTCCTGACCCGCGACCCGGACGGCGAAGAGCGCTGTGTAGCCTGTAACCTGTGCGCCGTCGCGTGCCCGGTGGGCTGCATCTCGCTGCAAAAAGCCGAAACCGAAGATGGCCGTTGGTACCCGGAGTTTTTCCGCATCAACTTCTCACGCTGCATTTTTTGCGGCCTGTGTGAGGAAGCCTGCCCGACCACCGCGATCCAGTTGACACCGGATTTCGAGATGGCCGAGTTCAAACGCCAGGATCTGGTGTACGAAAAAGAAGATTTGCTGATCGCAGGGCCGGGCAAGAACCCTGATTACAACTTCTATCGTGTTGCGGGTATGGCCGTTGAGGGCAAACCGAAAGGTGCTGCTCAGAACGAAGCCGAACCGATCAACGTGAAGAGCTTGCTGCCTTAAGGAAGAACGATGGAATTCGCTTTCTATTTCGCATCGGGTGTCGCTGTCGTGTCCACGCTACGCGTGATCACCAACACCAACCCTGTGCACGCCCTGCTCTACCTGATTATTTCGCTGATTGCCGTGGCGATGACATTCTTCAGCCTCGGTGCACCCTTTGCCGGTGTGCTCGAAGTGATCGCCTACGCCGGTGCCATCATGGTGCTGTTCGTGTTTGTGGTGATGATGCTCAACCAAGGCCCGGCCTCGGTGACTCAGGAGCGCCATTGGCTCAAGCCCGGTATCTGGGTCGGACCGAGCATTCTGTCCGCCATCCTGCTGGCCGAACTGCTGTACGTGCTGTTCGCCCAGTCGAGCGGTGCCGCAATCGGTCAAACCACCATCGATGCAAAAGCCGTGGGCGTCAGCCTGTTCGGCCCGTATCTGCTAGTGGTCGAACTCGCCTCGATGCTGTTGCTTGCCGCAGCCGTGACGGCGTTCCACTTGGGCCGCACTGAGGCGAAGGAGCAATAACATGCCATCAATACCTCTCGAACATGGTCTCGCAGTCGCGGGCATCCTGTTCTGCCTCGGTCTGGTTGGACTGATGGTTCGCCGTAATATTCTCTTCGTGTTGATGAGTCTGGAAATCATGATGAACGCCGCTGCACTGGCGTTCATTGTGGCGGGTGCACGTTGGGCGCAGCCGGATGGGCAAGTGATGTTCATCCTGGTGATCACCCTGGCAGCGGCCGAGGCCAGTATTGGCCTAGCGATCCTGCTGCAACTGTATCGCCGCTTCCACACGCTTGATATCGATGCTGCCAGTGAGATGCGCGGATGAACCTTCTCTTTCTGACTTTCGTATTCCCCCTGATCGGCTTTTTGTTGTTGTCGTTCTCCCGAGGACGCTTCAGCGAAAACCTCTCGGCCCTGATCGGCGTCGGCTCCATTGGCCTGTCAGCCATCGTGGCCGCGTATGTGATCTGGCAATTCAACGTGGCGCCGCCTGAGGGCGGTCAGTACACGCAAGTGCTGTGGCAGTGGATGGCGGCCGGTGATTTCAAGGCCAACTTCGCCCTGCACCTGGACGGTTTGTCAGTCACCATGCTCGGCGTTGTCGTCGGTGTAGGCTTTCTAATCCACGTCTTCGCCTCGTGGTACATGCGCGGTGAAGACGGCTACTCGCGCTTCTTCTCCTACACCAACCTGTTTATTGCCAGCATGCTGTTCCTGATCCTGGCCGATAACCTGTTGTTCGTGTACTTCGGCTGGGAAGGCGTAGGCCTGTGTTCATACCTGTTGATCGGTTTCTACTACAGCAACCGCAACAACGGTAACGCCGCACTCAAAGCCTTTATCGTGACCCGTATCGGCGACGTGTTTCTGGCCATCGGCCTGTTCATCCTGTTCCAGCAACTGGGCACATTGAACATTCAAGAGCTGCTGGTTCAGGCCCCGATCAAGTTCAAGGCCGGCGATTTCTGGATCGTTCTCGCGACCCTGATGCTGCTGGGCGGCGCGGTCGGTAAATCGGCCCAACTGCCCCTGCAAACCTGGTTGGCAGACGCGATGGCTGGTCCGACGCCGGTGTCGGCACTGATCCACGCTGCAACCATGGTTACGGCCGGTGTTTACCTGATTGCCCGTACCCACGGCCTGTTCACGCTGGCGCCTGATGTGCTGCACCTGGTGGGCATTGTCGGCGGTGTGACCCTGGTGCTGGCAGGTTTTGCGGCACTGGTGCAAACCGACATCAAACGTATCCTCGCCTACTCGACCATGAGCCAGATCGGCTACATGTTCCTGGCGCTGGGCGTGGGTGCCTGGGACGGCGCGATCTTCCACCTGATGACCCATGCCTTCTTTAAGGCCCTGCTGTTCCTTGCCTCCGGCGCAGTGATCGTTGCCTGCCATCACGAGCAGAACATCTTCAAGATGGGCGGCCTGTGGAAAAAACTGCCTCTGGCCTACGCCAGCTTTATCGTCGGTGGCGCGGCGCTGTCTGCCTTGCCATTGCTGACGGCCGGCTTCTACTCCAAGGACGAAATTCTTTGGGAAGCCTTCGCCAGCGGTAACAACGAGCTGCTGTATGCCGGTCTGGTGGGTGCGTTCATGACCTCGCTGTACACCTTCCGCCTGATCTTCGTCACCTTCCACGGCGAAGCCAAGACCCAAGCTCACGCAGGCCACGGCGTGACCTACTGGCTGCCATTGAGCGTGTTGATCGTACTGTCGACTTTCATCGGCGCCATGATCACCCCGCCACTGGCCGGTGTTCTGCCACAAAGCGTTGGCCACGCGGGCGGTGAAGCCAAGCACAGCCTCGAAATCGCCTCGGGTGCCATTGCCCTGGCCGGTATCCTGCTCGCCGCCCTGCTGTACTTGGGCAAGCGTAGCTTTGTCACCGCCGTCGCCAACAGCGGCATCGGTCGCTTCCTGTCTGCCTGGTGGTTCGCAGCCTGGGGCTTCGACTGGCTGTACGACAAACTGTTCGTCAAACCGTACCTGTTGATCTGCCGCTTGCTGGCCAAGGATCCTCTGGACCAGACCATTGGTTTGATCCCGAAGATGGCCAAGGCCGGGCATAACGCCCTGAGCCGCAGCGAAACCGGTCAACTGCGTTGGTACGCTGCATCCATGGCCGCCGGTGCTGTACTGGTCATGGGCGCCATCGTACTGGTAGCGGTCTGATATGAACCTTCGACTTTGCGAAAGGAATTGAGCCCGTCATGATTCTGCCTTGGCTAATCCTGATCCCCTTTATCGGCGGCCTCCTGTGCTGGCTGGGTGAGCGTTTCGGCTCCACCCTGCCCCGCTGGATTGCATTGCTGACCATGTCCCTTGAACTTGCCCTCGGCCTTTGGCTGTGGTCTCAAGGTAACTATTCACTGGCACCCAACCCCGGCGTCGCTCCGACCTGGGCGCTTGAGTTCCAGCACACCTGGATCGAACGCTTCGGCATCAGTGTGCACCTGGCACTCGATGGCCTGTCGCTGCTGATGATCCTGCTCACCGGCTTGCTCGGTGTGCTGTCGGTGTTGTGCTCCTGGAAAGAAATTCAGCGTCACGTGGGCTTCTTCCACCTGAACCTGATGTGGATCCTGGGCGGTGTAGTGGGCGTGTTCCTCGCCATCGACCTGTTCATGTTCTTCTTCTTCTGGGAAATGATGCTGGTACCGATGTACTTCCTCATTGCGCTCTGGGGTCACAGTTCATCCGACGGCAAGAAAACCCGTATCTACGCCGCCACCAAGTTCTTCATCTTCACTCAGGCCTCAGGTCTGATCATGTTGGTGGCGATCCTGGGCCTGGTACTGGTCAACTTCAACAACACCGGCGTCATTACCTTCAGCTACGCCGAGTTGTTAAAAACCAAGATGTCGCTCACCACCGAGTACATCCTGATGCTCGGCTTCTTCATTGCCTTTGCCGTGAAGCTGCCGGTTGTGCCGTTCCACTCCTGGCTGCCGGATGCTCACGCACAGGCGCCTACCGCAGGCTCGGTCGATCTGGCCGGTATCCTGTTGAAGACCGCTGCCTATGGTCTGCTGCGTTTTGCCTTGCCGCTGTTCCCGAATGCGTCGGCCGAGTTTGCGCCGATTGCCATGACCCTGGGTCTGATCGGGATTTTCTACGGTGCGTTCCTGGCCTTCGCACAAACCGACATCAAGCGTCTGATCGCTTTCTCCAGCGTTTCGCACATGGGCTTTGTACTGATCGGTATCTACTCCGGTAGCCTGCTGGCCCTTCAAGGCGCGGTGATCCAGATGTTGGCCCACGGTGTTTCGGCAGCCGCGCTGTTTATCCTCAGCGGTCAACTGTACGAACGTCTGCACACCCGCGACATGCGTGAAATGGGTGGACTGTGGTCCAAGATCGCTTACTTGCCGGCCATCAGTCTGTTTTTCGCGGCCGCTTCGCTGGGCTTGCCGGGCACCGGTAACTTCGTCGGTGAGTTCCTGATTCTGATGGGCTCGTTTGCACACTTCCCTTGGGTCACGGCGATTGCAACGACCGGTCTGGTGTTTGGTTCGGTCTACTCGCTGATCATGATTCACCGCGCCTATTTCGGCCCTTCCAAATCGGACGCTGTACTGACCGGTATGGATGCACGTGAACTGATCATGGTGCTCGGTCTGGCGGTACTGCTGATTTTCATCGGCGTGTACCCACAACCGTTCCTCGATACCTCGGCTGCCACCATGAATGGCGTGCAGCAATGGATCGGCACCGCCTTCACTCAACTCGCTTCGGCCCGGTAAGAGCGCTATGGAATTCACGATCCAACACTTTATCGCGCTTGCTCCGCTGCTGATTACCAGCCTCACCGTTGTGGTGGTGATGCTGGCAATCGCGTGGCGCCGCAACCACTCGCAAACCTTCCTGCTCTCGGTGGCGGGGCTTAACCTGGCCCTGCTGTCGATTTTCCCGGCGTTGAAAGTCGCGCCACTGGCAGTCACCCCGCTGTTGATGATGGACAACTTCGCCTATCTCTACATCGGGCTGATTCTGGCCGCGACGTTGGCCTGTGTCACGTTGGCTCACGCCTATCTGGGCGAAGGCGGCACGGGTTATCCGGGCAATCGCGAAGAGCTGTACCTGCTCATGCTGCTGGCTGCGACCGGCGGTATTGTTCTGGTCAGCGCACAACATCTGGCTGGTTTGTTTATCGGCCTGGAGCTGCTGTCGGTGCCGGTTTACGGTCTGGTGGCTTATGCCTTCTTCAACAAGCGTTCGCTGGAAGCCGGTATCAAGTACATGGTGCTGTCGGCCGCCGGTTCTGCGTTCCTGTTGTTTGGTATGGCTTTGCTATACGCCGAAGCCGGTAGCCTGAGCTTCAGCGGTGTCGGTCAGGCTCTGGCAGCCACTGGCGTACCTGC
The DNA here is from genome assembly GCF_016812185.1 of Pseudomonas weihenstephanensis. Lineage (NCBI taxonomy): Bacteria > Pseudomonadati > Pseudomonadota > Gammaproteobacteria > Pseudomonadales > Pseudomonadaceae > Pseudomonas > Pseudomonas weihenstephanensis. The sequence continues at coordinate 546,350 of NZ_JAAEBV010000001.1, forward strand.
GCCATTGGCCCAGCTGGGTCTTGGTATGATGCTGGTCGGCCTGGCATTCAAACTGTCGCTGGTACCTTTCCACTTGTGGACGCCGGACGTGTACGAAGGTGCTCCGGCACCAGTGGCTGCGTTCCTGGCGACTGCGTCGAAAGTGGCCGTGTTTGCGGTAATGGTGCGTCTGTTCCAAATCACTCCGTCGGCCACGACGGGGGTGATGAGCGATGTGCTGACCGTGATCGCGATTGCTTCGATCCTGTTTGGTAACTTGCTGGCCCTGACCCAGAACAACCTCAAGCGTCTGCTGGGTTACTCCTCCATCGCTCACTTCGGCTACCTGCTGATCGCCCTCGTGGCGAGCAAAGGCATGGCCATGGAAGCCATCGGTGTGTACCTGATCACCTACGTGCTCACCAGCCTGGGTGCATTCGGTGTGATCACCCTGATGTCCTCGCCGTACAAAGGCCGTGACGCCGATGCGCTGTACGAGTACCGCGGCCTGTTCTGGCGCCGTCCGTACCTGACCGCGGTGATGACCGTGATGATGCTCTCGCTGGCTGGCATCCCGCTGACCGCAGGCTTTATCGGCAAGTTCTACATCATCGCGACAGGTGTTGAGGCTCATCAATGGTGGCTGGTAGCGTCCTTGATCCTGGGCAGCGCCATCGGCGTGTTCTACTACCTGCGTGTGATGGTGACCCTGTATCTGGTTGAACCAAAATTGCATCGCCACGACGCTCCGCTGAACTGGGAGCAGAAAGCAGGCGGCGTCATGCTGCTGGCGGTTTCGGTACTGGTGTTCTTCCTGGGCGTGTACCCGCAGCCGATGCTGGAACTTGTACAACGCGCAACCTTGGGCCTTATGGGCTAAACAGTCGTGGTTGACCCATACCCCGTGAAAGCCTGGCTTTCACGGGGTATTTTTTTGCTCACGGTCAGGCTCACACACCCGCTTCACCGGGTACAGCCCCTCTCTCGACCAAGACGCATCCTTTTGTAGAGATCGATAAACCCTCAAATCACTAAATTGCCTTGCGTTGTCCCACCTGTTCTTGCGATCCAGGCCACGCGTTTAAAACCGCAACCCCGCCAGTCGTATCAGCGCTTCCTATCTGTATGCACCCCCTACCCCAACGGGCCCCGGCCACAGGCTGCCTACATCAACATCCGCGCCTCACTGTTTAATAGTTCGGCGTGTCAACGCTATAAACATTTGTAAATATGTGCAGATAAGTCAACGCACTTCTTAATCCTTCAGCAGGCACACCCACCCTTGCATTGACACCCATTCTTCACCGCCATAAATTGATCCCGCAACTTGAAAGAGTCACCTTAACCCCCCCTTCACTACTTCTAACAAAAAGGTAATTCATCATGGGCTATATGGTACGCGGCTTCATCGGGGCCGAACTTCCCGACAGTGAACTTCAACACGCTGAAACCGAAGAACAACGAATTGAAGCATTACAGCTCAGCGAAGACGAAAAAGCCGAGTTAAACATCGTGTAATCCCAGAGGGAAAAGCACATCGCTTTTCCCTCTCGCAAACCTCACACGGCAAGGGGAAGACAATGCCTGATTCGGTTAACTGCAATCTACTGGCCAATGAAGTTTCACTGACACGGCAATTTCAAGCCATCAGCAATAGACCGAGGCAAGCCTTTCGCTTTAACTCACCGCCAGGACCTGAATTAAACAACCTGTTCTTCTTATCAGTACATGATGTGACCTACGTAGGACGTAAACTTTTATCCCACTCAGACGAACGCGGGTGGTATCAATCAAGTTGCCTAAATCCGTCACAACTTCTAGGGCAGCTTTTAAGCATCGCATACACCAATAATGGTTTGGCTGTGCATTTCATTTCACTCGAAGACAGTCAAAGGCATGATCTTTTCCACGCTGCTATTCAATACCCTGACAGCGAGGTTTATTTTCCTTTCCCCTTACTTGATAGCGCCGGACAGGAGTGCACGCTCTCGCAGGAGCAATGGGCCTGTACCCCACAACTGGCGGGACAACTCGACAACGACGAGCAGCACTTTCGCGACTACTGCGCCTTTTTTTTACGGCCCATGATCCAACCCGGCATGGTTATTTACGATCCGGCCTGTTCAACCGGCACGTTCATTGGATCCTTAGCCCAAGCCTTTCCCGAAGCGCACTGCATAGGCTCCGATCAGTCTGCAACCATGATCGAGCACGCGCGCAACCGGTTTCCTGCGCTGGTCTTCAAACACATGGACGCTGGCCTGACGCAACTCGCAAGCCTGTGTGATGTGTTGATCCTGCGCTTTTTGAATGCGGAAGTTATTCACCGCGATGACGCCCACTGTCTGTTTAAACATATGGGCAACCTGCTCAAGCCTGGTGCCACGCTCATTGTATTTGGCCATACACCGGTCCTGATCAATGTACGTAATAGTGCTCAAGCTTTAGGGTTACGCCTGATATCGTCTTTAGCTGCGCGCCCTGGCCACACTGAGCTGTTTGAGTTCTATGTAATGAAAAAGCCAGGTATTCACAAAGAACGCCTTCCCCCCTTAAACACACCCGATACTTTCAAATAAGCACCGCACTTTTTTGCAGCATCCACCTCAGTAAACACCCTGATTACACGCCTGACTTTAAACACACAGAGGGCAACACTCACAACAACTCACGGACACTGAACAGAATATTATCAATGGCTTATTAGCCTTTAACTCGCATTTGACAACCCATCAGCGCTTACCTACATGCGCCCTGCGCGTGACATTACTGACACACGCGAACTCACCTGACTCCGACAATCCACGAGGTTAATAACATGGGTTATTACATGGCACTGAACGCACAAAAACTGAAAGAGCAACATACCGCCGACACTGAAACAGGCCTCCCCTCTTTTGAGCCTCTCGAACTTACCGACGCTGAAAAGTCGGAACTCAACGCCGTATAATCACAGCAAGAAGGGTGTTGCAAACGCCCTTCTTCACCGGAGACTTCCATGAGCGCACTTTCGCCCCCTGATGAACGTGAACTTTCATTGATTGATGCTCATGTTCGTATTCATCAAGAACTGGCCAGCCTCGGCCTTTCCAGCACACTGCACGTCGCGGGCAACACGGTCGTCAATGCTCGCGTGCTCTTGAGTTCTTCAGACGCGAGCCGCCAAACCTGCGGCTCGGGCAAGGGTTACAAAGAAGCCGCCTGCACAGGGGCGTACTTCGAGGCCCTGGAGCATTACTTGACCGAGTTCCATGGCCAAGAAGCACCGATAGAGCTAATACCTGCACACCACTTCAGCCGCCGTGATTATTTATCCGATGACAGCGTACTGGATGTTATTTACCAAGATCAGGACTCAACGCTTGCCTGCCGCCGTTATACCAGCCCATTGGATGACCATAGCTTCTGCTACCCGCTCGCCTTAAGCCTGCCAGGCTACCCAGAGGCTCCCGCCCACGGCGATACCTTCAACTACGCCAGTTTGAAACGCTATTGCTGCAACAGCGGCATCGCCATTGGTGCAACGTGGAACGAAGCAGTTCTGCATGCCATCAATGAGTGCCTGGAGCGCGATGCCCTGTCGCTGTTTCTGCTTCATCATTTTTACTATTTACATGACCAGCCGTTGCGCATGCTCAAGCGCCCTACCGCCCACGAGCCTCTGTTCCAACTCTGGAGCGATGTAGAGAAGGAGTTGAACACGCAAGTCGTCGTGCTGGATATCAGCAGTGAGTTTTTGGCGCGTACCTACCTTGCCTTTACTGTCCCGTGTACCCGGCCTGTCGCTCTGTTCGGCTCCGGTACCTCGCTGTGCCCTGAACATGCAGCCACTCGCGCGTTAACAGAGTTGGCGCAAATGGTATTGGCCGCGCAGCAGCCGGACGTTGCGCGGCTGCTGAGTCTTCAAAACTGTCACTTGGCACCGTTCCCCCGTTTGCAGCGCTGCCTTCAACTGGACACCGACGAGCTGCTGGCACGTGCAGTGACTCACTGCGTGCAACTGCCTGTCGCTCAGCCCAAACAGCCCGTGTCCGAACATATTCGCAGGCTGGCCGAAGATATTCGCAGCCACCAAAAAGAGCTGGGCGTCAGCGTCATGTACCAAACCGCACTGGGCACGACACTGGCCAATGTGGTCATTCCGGGGCTGGAACGGTTTTACATCGTCACCAGTGGCAATGTCGTTATTCCACAAGCACGGGGTCTTCAACTGCATGAGCTTTATGGTTAAGGCCACCGGTACGGCGCTAACAGTTGCGAGTGATTCTCGGCTTGTATAGGCTGGCGCGCCCTCGCCAATCGACCTGGAATCTCCGTTAATGCGCTCCGCCTTTACTTCACTTCTACCTTTGGCGCTTGCTTGCGCTGCCCCCGCCTATGGCAGTGCGCTGGAACTGAGCGAGGTGCAGGTGCGCAGTGAAGACAGTAGTGATCTGGAGGCCGCACAGTCGGCAATGCGTGAAGTGCCCGGTGCCAGCAACCTGATTGATTTAACCCGCGTCGAAAACGGCCGCACAGCCAGCAACGTTGATGTATTGGCTTACCAGCCCGGTATCTACGCTCAATCAGCGGGCAATGATGGCGCCAAAGTGTCGGTGCGGGGTTCCGCAATCAACCGGGCGCCCGGCGCCCACGGTTCTGGCCTCTATGTCATGTTCGACGGCCTGCCGCTGACGGGCCCGGGCGGCACGCCCTATGAACTGTTCGAACCGTTGTGGTTGAGCCGCGCCGAAGTGCTGCGGGGCGCCAATGGATTCGGCGCCGGCTCGCTGGCATTGGGTGGCTCCATCAACTACGTGACGCATACGGGCTACGACGCTGCGCCGCTGCAAGTGCGATACGAAGCGGGCAGTTATGGTTATCGCAAACGCCAGATCAGCACAGGACAGGTACTGGGAGACCTTGATTACTACGTTTCTCTGACCGATTCCGACACTGACGGTTATCAGAATCACACGCGAGGCAGCAGTAAAGGCATCGCGGCCAACATCGGCTATCGCTTCAACCCGCAACTTGCGACACGCTTCTACCTGCGTTATCGCGAAACGGATAACGAACTGGCAGGTCGTGTGACCCAAGACCAGATCAAACATCACCCGCGCTCGGCCAATCCGGCGTATGTCAGCGGCGACTACTCACGCCCACAACCGGGTAGCACCTGGCTGGCCAACAAAACCACGATGTATCTGGATGACGACTCGCAACTGGAGGCGGGGGTGGTTTATCACGACTACCCCATGGATCTGCGCGAAGGCCCCAATCGATTGAAGGTGGCCTACACCGACGTCAGCGGCACGTTGAACTATAAACGGCGTGACACGTTGTTCGGGCTTCAAAGCGCAACCACTGTCGGTTGGCGTACAACCCGGCATTTACCCAATACCGGTGCGTCGGAATATGTGCGCATCCCGCGTGACACGACAGCCAGCTACGCGCCCGGCACCCAAATGCGCGACTTCAGCTATCAAGGGTCAGACACCGTGCTGCACGTCAGCAACGATCTGGAACTGATGCCTGACCTGTGGTTGACCACCGGCATGGCGCTGATTTATACCCGCCGCGAAAGTGACGTGAGTTACCCCAAAACCGGTGGCAAAGTGAGCCAGCATGATTGGGACTACGCGCCACGTATTGGTCTGCGTTATGAGCTCAGCCCAGACGTGCAGGTGTACGGCAACCTGAGCCGCTCGGTTGAGCCACCGCACCCGTGGTCATTGATCTGGAGTTCGCCTGCTCGATTCCCTGGCGGTAGCGGTCCGGCTACCGGTCGTCAAAGCACGCCCATCGCCATGAATAATCAAACAGCAACCACGCTTGAACTCGGCACCCGTGGCCAGTCCTGGATCGGACAGTGGGATTTGGCCTGGTACTACTCCGCTGTGCGTCACGAATTGCTGACGGTTGAAGTCGAGCCGCTCATTGTCGGCGAGTACAACGCCAGCCCGACCGTGCACCAAGGGTTCGAAGCGGGACTGAACAGCGTGCTGTGGGAGCACGATGCGATCGGCAAGGTGTCTTTGCGTCAGGCTTACACCTTCAGTGACTTCCATTACCGCGACGATGCACGATTTGGCAGTCATTCATTGCCCGGTATCGCGCAGCACTACTATCAGGCCGAAGTGCGATACGACCACCCCCGAGGTTTCTATGCCGGGGTAAATACCCAAGCGGCCTCGCGCATGGCCGTGGATTACGCCAACTCGTATTACGCCTCGTCATACACCCTGTTTGGCGCCAGCCTGGGTTACGCCTCGCCCAAGCAAGACTGGAGCACCTGGCTGGACCTGCGCAACCTGACTAACCAGCGCTATGCTGCCACGGTCACGCCAGGGTATGACGACAACGGCAAAGACGCTGCGCGCTCAACCCCAGGCGTTGGCATGGGGGCTTATGTCGGGGTGTCATACAGCTTTCGTTAATTGTTCGGCTCGATATCAGCGGGCAGTCGCACTTTACGGCGTGTACCGCTGAACAACCCCCAGCTGGAGAGGAACAACGCGGCAATCAACGGCCCGATCACAAAGCCGTTGAGGCCGAAGATCGCCATACCGCCCAGCGTTGAAATGAGGATAAGAAAGTCCGGCATCTTGGTGTCTTTGCCTACCAGGATCGGGCGCAATACGTTATCGACCATACCGATCACTAATACCCCGTACAGCGTCAACACCACACCTTCCCAGATCTGGCCCGAGACCAGAAAGTACACCGCAACCGGCGCCCACACGATTCCCGCTCCAACGGCTGGCAGCAATGACAGGAACATCATCAACACCGCCCAGAACAGCGAGCTGTGGATGCCCAGAAACCAGAACATCAACCCGCCCAACGCACCCTGAGTAATGGCGACTGCCAGATTGCCTTTGACCGATGCCCGCACCACGCGTCGCAACTTAAGCTGCAACAAGCGCTTTTGCTGCTCTGCCAACGGCACAGCATTGCGGATGAGGCGCACCATTTGCTGGCCGTCACGAATAAAGAAATACAACAGGTAGAGCATGATGAAAAAGCTCACCACCAACTCAAACGTGCTCTGACCGAAACTGAACACTTGGGTCGCGAAAAACTGGCTGCCTTCCAGCGCGCCCTTGGACACTTTCTCGCTCAGGCCGTCGATATTGCCCAGGCCAAAACGATCCAGCCAGTCCTGCACAGTCGTCGGCAAAATGTCCTTGAACTGCATGACGTAGCTGGCGACGTTGATCTTGCCGCTTTGGACATCGCTGTAAAGCGTGGCCACTTCTTGTACCAGTAAAGCCGTGGTGATAATCACCGGCAAAATGGCGATGACGGTGCATATCCCCAACGTGGAAAATGTGGCGAGATTACGCCGCCCCCTGAACTTGAGCAGCAACTTGCGCTGCAAGGGCGCGAACAAAATACCGAGAGCAACCGCCCAAAAAATTGCGCCATAAAACGGCAACAGAATCCAGATGAAAGCAAGGGTGACTAGCGCCAGCAATAACAGCAGGGTTTTACGTTGCAGACTTGTTTCGTTCATATGCCGTCCATGTCGGTAAGGCGCAAATTGATCGGTTAGCCGCAGCTTAGTCCGCCAATATACCGCCGAGTGCCATTTTTGCTGCATAAAGCATAGATCCAGATCAACATTGCGCCGTTTGAGCTCGACTACCATCGCGCCCTTTTGCGAATGGCTCGACTATGTCCCTTGCACCGCCCGAACTCCTCGCCCCCGCCGGCACCCTGAAAAACATGCGTTACGCCTTCGCTTATGGCGCCGATGCCGTGTACGCAGGCCAGCCGCGCTACAGCCTGCGGGTGCGCAATAACGAATTCGACCATGACCATCTGGCCGTTGGCATCAAAGAAGCCCAAGCCCTGGGCAAACGTTTTTATGTGGTCGTGAACATTGCACCGCACAACGCCAAATTACGCACGTTCCTCAAGGATCTGGAGCCGGTAATCGCGATGGCGCCGGACGCGCTGATCATGTCAGACCCGGGCCTGATCATGCTGGTGCGCAAACACTTCCCGCAGATGCCGATTCACTTGTCTGTGCAGGCCAACACGGTGAACTGGGCCAGTGTTGAGTTCTGGCACCAACAAGGCTTGAGCCGGATCATTTTGTCGCGTGAACTGTCACTGGAAGAAATCGAAGACATTCGCCAAAAAGTCCCTGATATGGAGCTTGAGATTTTCGTACATGGCGCGCTATGCATGGCCTACTCCGGCCGATGCCTGTTGTCCGGCTACATGAACAAGCGCGACGCGAATCAGGGCAGTTGCACCAATGCGTGCCGCTGGAAATACGAGGCCACACCGGCCACAGAGAACGAACTGGGCAATGTGGTGCAGATTGTAGAACCGCCGGTAGAGCCGACCCTGGGCATTGGTGCGCCAACGGATGAGGTATTCGTGCTGCATGAGGAAAACCGCCCTGATGAGCCGATGGCTGCCTTTGAGGACGAGCATGGTACCTACATCATGAACTCCAAAGACCTACGCGCGGTGCAACACGTCGCACGCCTGACGCAGATGGGTGTTCACTCGCTGAAAATTGAGGGCCGCACCAAGTCGCACTTTTACTGTGCTCGCGCGACACAGGTGTACCGCAAGGCCATCGATGATGCGGTGGCAGGACGTGAGTTTGATCGCAGCCTGATGACCGACCTTGAATCATTGGCACAGCGTGGGTATACCGAAGGTTTCTTGCGCCGCCATGTGCATGACGAATACCAGAATTACCTGCATGGCAGTTCACTTTCACATCGCCAGCAATTTGTCGGAGAGCTGACCGGAGAGCGTCGCAATGGTCTGGCGGAGGTCAAAGTCAAAAACCGCTTCGCCCTGGCTGATCATCTGGAATTGATGACCCCGCGCGGCAATTACCATTTTGATCTCGACCAATTGCACAACAGTGCAGGCTTGCCGATTCAAGTGGCGCCGGGGGATGGTCACACGGTGTACCTGCCCATTCCGGACCAAGTGGATTTGCGCTATGCCCTGCTGATGCGCGACTTGACCGTCACCGAGACCCTCGAACGCCCGGCTTGAATAAACACCTCTGTCGGTGCTGACGCGCTGCGCACTCAATCGCAGCCTGCGGCGGCTCCTACAGAGGAAGGTACGTGATGCCTGTGCGCAAAAGAGTCAGAGGCTCAGTCGCGGAACACTTCATCCAACAAGTTGTGCATCGCGATAAAGGCACGCTTTGCCGTCCTGGCGTCGTACATCATCTTGCCCGGTACGTTGGCGTGGGGATCTGTAAAGGAGTGCACTGCGCCACCGTAACTGGTCAATTGCCAGTCCACCCCCGCCGCTGTCATCTCTGCCTCGAACGCAGGCAGTTGTTCGTTCGGCACCAACGGGTCAGCAGCCCCGTGCAGAACCAGCACAGATCCCTTGATGCTGTTGGCGTCAATCGGGTTGGGCGTGTCCAGAGAACCGTGGAACGAGATCGCCGCTTTCAATGGCGCCCCGCCGCGTGCCAGCTCCAGTGAGCAACAGCCGCCGAAGCAGAAGCCGAACGTCGCCAGTTTGCTGCTGTCGACTTGGGCGAACGAGGTATTGCGCAACGTGTCATACGCCGCCCACATGCGCTTGCGCAGCAAAGCACGGTCATTTTTCAGCGGCATCATCGCCGCGCCCGCTTCGTCTGCATTGGCGGGGCGAATGCCTTGACCATACAAATCGGCAATCAATACGACATAACCCTGCTCGGCCACAGACTTGGCAATCTCTTGGGCCCCATCACTGATGCCCATCCAGTTAGGTGCCATCAGCAGCCCCGGCAACGGATCGACGCGGCTGGAGTCATAGGCAAGAAGGCCTTCGTAGGGTTGGCCATCAATTTGATAGACCACCGGTTGCAGCGTTATTGATTCCATCGAAAACTCCTGAATGCGAAACAAAAAAAAACCCGCCGAAGCGGGTTTTTTATAGACGTCTTACGCTGACAACTCAACTAACAACTTATTTAGACGACGGACATAAGCCGCCGGATCTTTCAAGCTGTCACCGGCTGCCAGTGCCGCCTGGTCGAAGAGGATGTGCGACAGGTCGCCAAAACGCTCTTCGCTCTGCTCCATATCCAGTTTTTCAATCAGCGGGTGTGCCGGGTTGAATTCAAAAATCGGTTTGGAGTCCGGCACTTTTTGGCCACTGGCTTCCAGGATTTGGCGCATTTGCAGGCCAAGGTCCTGCTCGCCGATGGCCAAAATGGCTGGAGAGTCAGTCAGACGGTGCGAGACGCGTACTTCACTGACGCTTTCGCCCAGTGCAGCTTTGATCCGCTCAACCAGACCTTCCTTAGCCTTGGCGACTTCTTCTGCGGCTTTCTTGTCTTCTTCCGAGTCCAGGTTACCCAGATCAAGATCGCCACGGGCCACGTCTACAAACGACTTGCCATCAAAATCGCTGAGGTAGCTCATCAGCCACTCGTCGATACGGTCAGTCAACAGCAGCACTTCGATGCCTTTTTTACGGAAGACTTCCAGGTGCGGGCTGTTTTTAACCTGAGCGTAGGTTTCACCGGTCAGGTAGTAGATCTTGTCCTGGCCTTCTTTGGCACGCTCAAGATACTGCGCCAGGGAAACCGTTTGCTCGCCACCGTCTTCGTGGGTCGAAGCAAAGCGCAGCAGGCTGGCGATTTTTTCTTTGTTGGCGAAATCCTCAGCCGGGCCTTCTTTAAGCACCTGACCGAAGTTTTTCCAGAAACCCTGATATTTTTCCGGCTCGTTCTTCGCCAGCTTCTCCAGCATGTCGAGCACGCGCTTGGTCAGCGCGGACTTCATGGAGTCGATGATCGGGTCTTTTTGCAGAATTTCACGCGACACGTTCAACGACAGGTCGTTGGAGTCAACTACACCTTTGATAAAACGCAGGTACAGCGGCAAGAACGACTCAGCCTGATCCATAACGAATACACGCTGTACGTACAGCTTCAGGCCTTTAGGCGCTTCACGCTGGTACAGGTCGAACGGTGCACGGGCCGGAACGTAGAGCAGCGAGCTGTATTCCAGCTTGCCTTCAACCTTGTTGTGGCTCCACGCCAGCGGGTTCTCGAAGTCGTGTGCGATGTGCTTGTAGAACTCCTGATACTCCTCGTCTTTGACTTCAGTACGAGGACGGGTCCACAAAGCACTGGCGCGGTTGACGGTTTCCCATTCCAGCGCAGGTACTTCTTCGCCTTCAGCCACGGTCTGCTCTTTAGGCAACTCGATCGGCAAGGCAATGTGATCGGAATACTTTTTGATGATATTGCGCAGACGCCAGCCGTCAGCGAACTCTTCTTCGCCCGGTTTTAGGTGCAGAACGATTTTGGTGCCGCGCTCAGGCTTGTCGATATTGGCGACTTCGAACTCGCCTTCGCCTTTGGAGGACCAGTGCACGCCTTCGCTTGCAGGTGTACCTGCACGACGGCTGTAAACATCCACTTTGTCCGCCACGATAAAGGCTGAGTAGAAGCCCACACCGAATTGACCGATCAGGTGCGAGTCTTTCTTCTGATCGCCCGAGAGGTTTTTCATGAAGTCGGCTGTGCCGGATTTCGCAATCGTACCCAAGTGGGCAATCACGTCATCACGGTTCATGCCGATACCGTTGTCCTCAAGGGTGACGGTGTTGGCATCTTTGTCGAAGCTCACACGGATCTTCAGTTCATCGCCGCCTTCCAGCAGTTCTGGCTTGGACAGCGCTTCAAAGCGTAATTTGTCGACCGCGTCGGAGGCGTTCGAGATCAATTCGCGAAGGAAGATTTCCTTGTTGGAGTACAGCGAATGGATCATGAGGTGCAGCAGTTGTTTAACCTCGGTCTGAAAACCCAGGGTTTCTTTTTGAGTGTCCACGCTCATTGTTATAAAGCTCCAATTAGATGGCATGTGCCACGCCCTAGAGGGTTGGCGGCGGGATGTCATAAAAGTTGGGGCTGACGGTGAAAATTCAAGGCCGCACGTCAAAACAACCCACCACTACTTTTTACAGAATGTTGAAGCACTGACTCGACACGCTCTAAACAAGGCATCCGGGGTAGGCGTCAGGTCATTTATTAATCTGCTTGGCTTGGCAGCCGGGGACTGCGTAGAATCCGCGCGCGGCATGCACTTATATATCTGCACGCCCAAGGAACTTAAGCTATTGGCCTGTGCTCAAACGGCCGGTAGATCTACTCAATAAGGAGAAACACCCCATGCGTAAGACTTTCGCTGTTGCTTTGATGTTGGCTGCTTCCCTCGGTCTCGCTGCTTGCGACAAAAAATCCGAAGACAAAGCACAAGACGCTACTCAGCACGCTGAGCAAGCTCAAGAAAAAATGAATGAAGCACAAGACAAAGTGAACGAAGCTGCAAAAGAAAACGCTGAAGCCGCTAAAGATCAGGCTGAGTCGAACAAAGCGGCTGCTGAAGAAGCAGCTCCAGTTGCACCGGCTGCTCCAGAAGCAGCACCTGCTACCAAGTAATTCATTTACCTGGCGGCAAAAGAAAGCCCGCTTCGTGCGGGCTTTACTCTGCCTGCTGTTTGCTCAGAGGGCAGAATCCTTGGCGGATTCAGGCGCAGGCGCTTCAGTCGGGGTATAGAACATCACACTCAGTACGTCGGAATGAAACTCGCGGCGATACAACACCACAACGACCCCTGCACTCATCAACATAAATAACCAGGGGCTGACAAACCAGGCCAGCATGGTCATGCCGAAATAGTAGGCGCGCAGCCCAAAGTTGAACTGGTTAGCGGCCATCGAAATCACTTTGGCGGCGCGTAGCGCAAATGCCTTGCGTTCTTGTTCCGTCACATCGCGCTCACCGATCATCGGTGCCGAGCCGATCAGAATCGCGGCAAAGTTGTATTGGCGCATGCACCAACTAAACGTGAAAAAGGCGTACACGAAGACCAGCGCCAGGCACAGCAACTTGATCTCTGACATACCCTGCGAGGCTTGCTGCACCATCGGAATATCGGCCAGCAGTGACACAGCGCGCTCCGAGGCGCCCAGTACTGTCAAAATACCCGCCAGAATAATCAACGTGCTGGAGGCGAAAAACGATGCGTTACGCTCCAGATTGCCAATCACGCTGGCATCGGCGATACGGTTGTCCCGCAACAGCATGCGGCGCATCCAGTCTTTGCGGTACAGGTGCAACACACTGGCCAGGCAGGCGGTGTCCCGGGCTTTGAAGGTCGCGTAGCGGGTGTAGCCGCCCCAACACACCACAAACCATAAAGCCGCCAGCAGATGGATCAAATTGGACTGAATGAACGACATGGGATATCCCGAAGCGCGTGAGGTGAACGTTATGCACCTGAGTTCGACGCTTTGCCCAGCAAAAAGACACGCCCATAAAAAATGCCCTGTATCTAATTGATACAGGGCATTTTTGTTGATTCAGTGCAAGCTTTTGGCTTGCTGAACACTTAAGCCAACGCTTGTTGAGGCTTACCCAGCATGCGATCGCAAATGAATGCACCGAGCAAGACCACCAGCGACGGCACCAGCCACGCCAGACCTTGTTCGCTGAAAGGCATATTGGCCAGGCGGGTCGGAATCCATTCAGCCAGGCCAGCGCCCTTGAGCGCATCAATCGAGCCGAAGATAAACGACACCAGCATCACCGGGCCCACAATCCGCGCCTGTGCATGCCACAGACCTTTGCAGAAGCTCAACGCAACCAGCACGATGCACGGCGGGTAGATAGCGGTCAGCAACGGAATCGAGAACGCGATTAACTGCGTCAACCCCAGGTTCGACACACCCAGTGAGAACACGGCCAGAATCACCACCAGCGTCTTGTACGAAAGCGGCAGCACGGTGCTGAAGTATTCAGCGCACGCACAGGTCAGGCCGACCGCCGTTACCAGACAGGCCAAGGCAATCAGTACGGCCAGGAAACCGCTGCCCAGCGAGCCAAAGGTATGTTGAACATACGCGTGCAGAACGGCCGCGCCATTGGTTGCACCCGCGGCCACTTCGTGACTGCCAGCACCGAGGCGGAAAAGGCTGACATAAACCAGTGCCAGACCCACACCTGCGATCAGGCCCGCAATGATGGCGTAACGGGTGATCAGCTTGGGTGACTCAACGCCACGGGAACGGATCGCGTTAACAATCACGATGCCGAATACCAAAGCGCCCAAGGTGTCCATGGTCAGATAGCCATTGATGAACCCTTGAGAGAACGGTGCTGCCACGTATTCCGGGGTTGCCACGCCAATGTCACCAGCGGGCAAAGCGAAAGCGGCAATACCGAGAATCGCCAGTGCAATGATTTTCAGGGGCGCCAGAAAACGGCCCACGGTATCAAGCAGACGGCCTGGGTACAGCGACACAAAGAACACGATCAGGAAGTACACCGAGCTGTACAAAAACAACGCCAGCGGGCTTTCACCGGTCAACGGCGCAAGGCCGACTTCAAACGAGACCGTGGCGGTACGTGGCGTGGCGAACAACGGCCCCACCGCCAAATACGCGACAGCGGCCAGCAAACCGCCAGCAATTTTACCAATCGGGCTGCTAAGTGCATCCATGCCACCCCCGACTTTGGCCAGGGCAACAACGGTGATGACCGGCAGGCCTACCGCAGTGAGCAGAAAGCCCAATGCAGCGATCCAGACATTAGGTCCGGCTTGCAGGCCAACGATCGGCGGGAAAATGATGTTGCCAGCCCCAACGAACAGGGCAAATGTCATAAACCCAAGTGCCAAGATGTCCTGGCCTTTCAATACTTTCATTACGGAAATACCACACTACTGAATCGGAATTTAGAGGGGAATTTCCCGTGCGGATGTGGGAAATGCTGTCGAACTGTATAAGTCCAACCCGTCTAGCGCGCGGCTTCCTTGTGGGATGCGTACGCAGATTTGGCTGCCAGATTACCGAGTTTTTTCCTGTAACGCACTGTTGCAGGGCGTTCTGTCCGATGAACGCACGCAGTTGTCGCCTGAATGACATCTAAATTTGGTTCGGTGTGATTTCCATGCCGCGAACTCTTGTTTTCCTATGCAACTATCACCTGGGACTGCCGAGTTTAGGGTATCTGTAAACGCACAAAGGCCACCCGAAGGTGGCCTTTGCCTGGTGTAGCGATCAGTTAAGCGAGAGGCTTACTTGATTGCCCAGCCAGTCAGCTCGGACAGAGCCTTGCCGATGTCTGCCAGCGAACGCACGGTTTTAACGCCTGCGTCTTCCAGGGCAGCAAACTTCTCGTCTGCTGTGCCCTTGCCGCCAGAGATGATTGCGCCCGCATGACCCATGCGCTTGCCCGCAGGGGCAGTCACACCAGCGATGTAGGAAACAACCGGCTTGGTCACGTTTGCCTTGATGTAGGCAGCCGCTTCTTCTTCAGCCGAACCGCCGATCTCACCGATCATGACGATCGCTTCGGTCTTCGGGTCTTCCTGGAACAACTTCAGAATGTCGATGAAGTTGGAACCCGGGATCGGGTCACCACCGATGCCTACGCAAGTCGACTGACCGAAACCGGCGTCAGTAGTTTGCTTAACAGCTTCGTAAGTCAGGGTGCCGGAACGCGACACGATGCCTACTTTGCCTGGCAAGTGAATGTGACCTGGCATGATGCCGATCTTGCATTCGCCTGGCGTGATAACGCCCGGGCAGTTAGGGCCGATCAGGGTAACACCCAGTTCGTCGCACTTAACTTTAGCGTCCAGCATGTCCAGGGTAGGAATGCCTTCGGTGATGCAAACGATCAGCTTGATGCCGCCGAATGCTGCTTCAAGGATGGAATCCTTGCAGAAAGGAGCCGGTACGTAGATAACGCTGGCGGTTGCGCCAGTGGCCGCTACAGCTTCTTTCACGGTGTTGAAAACAGGCAGGTCCAGGTGAGTGGTGCCGCCTTTACCCGGAGTAACGCCACCCACCATCTTGGTGCCGTATTCGATGGCTTGCTGGGTGTGGAAGCTGCCCTGCGAACCAGTGATGCCCTGGCAGATAACTTTGGTGTCTTTATTGATCAGGACGCTCATTACTTGCCCTCCGCAGCTTTAACAACTTGTTGAGCAGCGTCGGTCAAGCTGGTAGCAGCGATGATGTTCAAACCGCTTTCTGCCAGTACTTTAGCGCCCAGATCAGCGTTGTTGCCTTCAAGGCGCACAACTACCGGGATTTTCACGCCGACTTCTTTCACTGCACCGATGATGCCTTCGGCAATCATGTCGCAACGAACGATGCCGCCGAAGATGTTAACCAGTACTGCGGCGACATTGCTGTCGGACAGAATGATTTTGAACGCTTCGGTAACGCGTTCTTTGGTAGCACCGCCGCCAACGTCGAGGAAGTTGGCTGGCTTGCCGCCATGCAGGTTAACGATGTCCATGGTGCCCATGGCCAGACCAGCGCCGTTAACCATGCAGCCGATGTTGCCTTCCAGCGCTACGTAGTTCAGTTCGAACTTGGCAGCGTGCGCTTCGCGCGGATCGTCTTGCGACGGATCGTGGAACGTTTTCAGCTTGGGCTGACGGTACATGGCGTTTGCGTCGATGTTGATTTTTGCATCGAGGCAGTGCAGGTCGCCGTCAGTCTTGATAACCAGCGGGTTCACTTCCAGCAACGCCAGATCGTGATCCTTGAACAGCTTGGCCAGGCCTACGAAGATCTTGGCAAACTGAGCAACTTGCTTGCCTTCCAGACCCAGCTGGAAAGCCAGCTCGCGACCCTGGAATGGCTGAGCGCCAACCAGTGGATCGATAGTGGCTTTCAGAATTTTTTCTGGAGTGTCGTGAGCGATTTTCTCGATGTCCACGCCACCTTCGGTGGACGCCATGAACACGATGCGACGGCTCGAACGGTCAACGACAGCGCCCAGGTACAGCTCTTTAGCGATATCAGTGCACGATTCAACCAGGATCTTGGTGACCGGCTGACCATTGGCATCAGTCTGGTAAGTCACCAGACGCTTGCCCAACCACTGTTGTGCAAACGCTTTAGCGTCTTCTTTGCTGCGAACCAGCTTTACGCCGCCCGCTTTACCGCGACCACCTGCGTGAACCTGAGCTTTTACAACCCATTCGGTCCCGCCGATTTTGTCGCAAGCTTCTGCGGCCGCTTCCGGGGTGTCTACTGCATAACCCTGGGATACTGGCAGGCCGTATTCAGCGAACAGCTGCTTACCCTGATACTCGTGAAGATTCATGCTTTTTACCGTCTTCGTTAGGTACTGCGCATTCGGCGCTGCACTTTTATTAGTGCCGCACCACCTGTGACTGCTGCTTGTGCTGTTTCAACACCCCCAGCACCCGCGAAAGCAGGGCCGGGCCTGTTTGACAAAAGACAAGACTGCGTCCGGCGGAAGTTCCGCGGTGAGGCTTGCAAGCAAGGCTCACGACGGGCAAACCGCCGTGGTTTCTTATTGTCTGGTCTTAACGTTTCTTACGGTTGGCAATGTGGATGGCGCCGCCATTCACTGCCAGCGCTGCTTCGTGCAACGCTTCGGACAGGGTTGGATGGGAGAAAACCATCATGCCCAGATCCTCGGCACTGGTGCCGAATTCCATACCGATTGCGCCCTGCTGTACCAGCTCTGCTGCGCTCGGGCCAATCACGTGGACGCCCAGTACGCGGTCAGTTTTGGCATCAGCAATGACTTTTACAAAGCCACCGGTGTCGTTTGCTGCCATGGCACGGCCACTGGCTGCGAACGGGAAGGTGCCGACGTTAACTTCAACGCCTTCAGCTTTCAAGGCCTGTTCGGTTTTACCGACCCACGCGATCTCCGGGTGAGTGTAAATAACCGATGGAATCAGGTCGTAGTTCATCTCGGTCTTGTGACCTTTGATGCGCTCAACCACCATGATGCCTTCTTCGGACGCTTTGTGAGCCAGCATCATGCCGCGTACCACGTCACCGATGGCGAATACGCCCGGAACGCTGGTGGCGCAATGATCGTCAACAAACACGAAACCGCGCTCATCGATGGTCACACCGCTGTCAGCTGCCAGCAGTTCAGTGGTCACCGGACGGCGACCCACCGCTACGATCAGCTTGTCGAAGGTGATGGTCTGTTCGCCGTTGGCATCGGTGTAGGTCACAACGACTTCGTCGCCGTTAACCTTGGAACCGGTTACGCGAGCGCCCAGCTTGATGTCCAGACCTTGTTTGGTCAGGGTTTTGTAGGCTTCTTTGGACACAGCAGCATCAGCTGCCATCAGGAACGTGTCCAACGCTTCCAGAACAGTCACTTCGGCGCCCAGGCGGGACCATACCGAACCCAGCTCCAGACCGATAACACCTGCGCCGATCACGCCCAGACGCTTAGGCACCGACTGGAATTCCAGTGCGCCAGTCGAATCAACGATGACGTTGTTGTCTACAGGTGCTGGCGGGATGTCGATCGGACGCGAACCCGAGGCCAGAATCACGTTCTCGGCTTCGATGATTTCTACGCTGCCGTCTGGCTTGGTCAGCTCTACACGCTTGCCGGCCAGCAGTTTGCCGTGGCCTTGCAGGGAAGTAACGCCGTTCGCCTTGAACAGGGTGGCAACGCCGGAAGTCAGACCTTTAACGATGTTGGCTTTGCGGCCGACCATCGCTGGCACGTCCATGTTCACTTCACCGGTGGTGATACCGTGAATGGCGAACGCATCTTTAGCTTCGTGATACTTCCAGGAGCTGTCCAGCAGCGCCTTGGATGGAATGCAGCCAACGTTCAGGCAAGTACCGCCCAGCGCCAGTTTGCCTTCCTTGTCGGTGTATTTTTCGATGCATGCAGTCGAAAGGCCCAGTTGCGCGGCCTTGATGGCTGCAACGTAGCCGCCAGGGCCCGCACCAATCACTACAACGTCAAATTTCTGAGACATGTAAAAGAATCCTCTTTTAGCGACACGCTTCAAGCCGACCGCTGCAAGTCAGAACCCGGTCGCGAACGACTGAAGGCTCCAGACTTGCAGCGCAGGGCTGCTTCTATCAGATATCCAGCAGCAGACGCGCTGGATCTTCCAGCAGGTTTTTGATTGCTACCAGGAAACTTACAGCTTCTTTGCCATCGATCAAACGGTGATCGTAAGACAAAGCCAAATACATCATCGGACGGATAACGACCTGACCGTTGATTGCCATTGGGCGCTGAAGAATGTTGTGCATGCCCAAGATCGCAGCCTGTGGCGGGTTGACAATCGGGGTCGACATCATCGAACCGAAAGTACCACCGTTGGTGATCGTGAACGTACCGCCGGTCATTTCATCGATCGACAGTTTGCCGTCACGGGCTTTCTTGCCGTAAGCGGCAATGCCGCCTTCGATTTCAGCCAGGCTCATCAGTTCTGCGTTACGCAGAACCGGAACCACCAGACCACGGTCGCTGGAAACAGCCACACCGATGTCGGCGAAGCCGTGGTAAACGATGTCGGAACCGTCGATCGAAGCGTTAACCGCCGGGAAGCGTTTCAGCGCTTCGGTGGCCGCTTTAACGAAGAACGACATGAAGCCCAGGCGTACGCCGTTGTGGGACTTCTCGAACAGGTCCTTGTACTTCGAACGCAGCGCCATGATTTCGGTCATGTCCACTTCGTTGAAGGTGGTCAGCATCGCCATGTTCGACTGTGCTTCAACCAGACGCTTGGCCACGGTGGCGCGAACGCGGGTCATCGGTACACGTTTTTCAACGCGGTCGCCAGCAGCGAATACCGGAGCAGCAGCGGCAGGCGCGGCGGCCTTGGCAGGTGCAGCAGCAGGCGCGGCCTTTTTGGCAGCAACAGCCGCGACTACGTCTTCCTTAGTCACACGACCGCCTTTGCCAGTACCGGCAACGGAAGCAATGTTGATACCGTTTTCTTCAGCGATCTTGCGCGCAGCCGGAGCAGCAACCGGATCGTCTTCGCCATCAGGGGCAGGTGCAGCAGCCGGTGCAGCGCCAGCGGCTGGAGCGGCTGGTGCGGCAGCAGCGCCGCCTTCAACGATGGAACCCAGCACTTCGTCGGACAGAACAGTGTCGCCTTCGTTCTTGACGATAGCGCCCAGCACGCCATCAGCCGTGGCCAGCACTTCCAGCACAACCTTGTCGGTTTCGATATCAACGATCAGGTCGTCACGCTTTACTGCGTCGCCGGGTTGCTTGTGCCAAGTGGCAACGGTGCCGTCGGCAACCGATTCCGGAAAAGTTGGGGCTTTAATCTCGATAGCCATGTTCGTGGTTCCTTTAATTCGGTTCAGTGCGCGAAGGCGTTAAACAGTAAACGCGTCTTGCAACAGTTTGGCCTGTTGCTCAGCGTGCATCGATGCATAACCACAAGCAGGTGCAGCAGAAGCGTCACGGCCCGCGTACTCAAGTACGAGCGACTTGTCGTGACCGCCAATGATGCGGCGCATGTGATGTTGGCTGCAGTACCAGGCACCCTGGTTCATCGGCTCTTCCTGACACCAAACAATGTGTTTGAGGTTTTTGTACGGAGCCAGGACTTCAATCAAGTCGTCCTCAGGGAATGGGTACAGCTGCTCAAGACGCACGATGGCGATGTCTTCACGACCTTCGGCACGGCGTTTTTCCAGCAGGTCGTAGTAGACCTTGCCGCTACACAGCACGATGCGATCGACCTTGGTCGGATCTTGTGCATCGATCTCTGGAATAACGGTCTGGAACGAACCCTCGGCCAGGTCTTCCAGGGTCGAAACGGCCAGTTTGTGACGCAACAACGACTTGGGTGTCAGCACAATCAGCGGCTTGCGCAGCGGACGGATAACCTGACGGCGCAGCAAATGGTAGATCTGCGCTGGCGTGGTCGGCACGCACACCTGAATGTTGTGCTCGGCACACAGTTGCAGGTAACGCTCAAGACGTGCCGAGGAGTGCTCAGGGCCCTGACCTTCATAACCGTGTGGCAGCAGCATGGTCAGACCGCACAGGCGACCCCACTTGTGCTCGCCGCTGGTGATGAACTGGTCAATCACAACTTGTGCACCGTTGGCAAAGTCGCCGAACTGGGCTTCCCAGATCACCAGCGCGTTTGGCGTGGTGGTCGAGTAACCGTATTCGAATGCCAGTACGGCTTCTTCCGACAGCAACGAGTCGTACAGGTCAAAACGTGGCTGACCTTCGTACAGGTGCTGAAGCGGAATGTAGGTGCCCGCATCTTTCTGATTGTGCAACACGGCGTGACGGTGCGAGAACGTACCGCGGCCGATGTCTTGACCGGTCATGCGGATCGGATGACCTTCGAACGCCAGGGTCGCGTATGCCATGGTTTCGGCATAACCCCAGTTGATCGGCAGGCCGCCGGCTTGCATTTTTTGACGGTCTTCGTAGATCTTCGCAACCTGGCGCTGTACCACGAAGCCTTCTGGAATTTCCAGCAGCTTGGCGGACAGTTCTTGCAGGGTTTTGAGATCAAAACGCGTGTCGTGACGCGCCGTCCAGGCGTGGCCCAGATATGGACGCCAGTCAACGAACAGCTCTTTGTTCGGCTCTTTGACCAGACTTTTCACAACATGCAGACCATTGTCCAGCGCGTTGCGGTATTCGTCGATCTTGGCCTGAACGCGCTCTGCGTCAACCACTTGCTCTTGTGTCAGACGCTCGGCATACAGCTCACGAGTGGTGCGCTGCTTGGCGATTTGCTGATACATCAGCGGCTGCGTACCGTTTGGCTCGTCGGCCTCGTTGTGACCGCGACGGCGGTAGCAGAACAGGTCGATTACGACGTCGCGCTTGAACTGCATGCGGTAGTCGATAGCCAACTGGGTCACGAACAATACGGCTTCCGGATCATCACCATTCACATGGAGGATCGGCGCCTGAATCATTTTCGCGACGTCAGTGCAGTACTCGGTAGAGCGGGAATCTTCCGGGTTGCTGATGGTGAAGCCAACCTGGTTGTTGATCACCAGATGCACCGTACCGCCCGTCTTGAAGCCGCGGGTCTGCGACATCTGGAAGGTTTCCATGACCACGCCCTGACCTGCGAAAGCAGCATCACCGTGGATGGAAATTGGCAGTACTTTCTCACCAGTCTTGTCGTTACGACGATCCTGACGTGCACGTACAGACCCTTCAACCACAGGAGAAACGATCTCCAAATGGGAAGGGTTAAACGCCATTGCCAGGTGAACTTCGCCACCGGAGGTCATGACGTTGGAGGAGAAGCCCTGGTGGTATTTAACGTCACCGGAACCCAGCTCGATCTTCTTCTTGCCTTCGAACTCGTCGAACAATTCGCGCGGGTTTTTACCGAAGGTGTTCACCAATACGTTCAGACGACCACGGTGGGCCATGCCGATGACGACTTCTTTGGTGCCGTAGTTGCCCGAACGCTGGATCAGTTCGTCCAGCAAGGGAATCAGGCTCTCGCCGCCTTCCAGGCCGAAACGCTTGGTGCCGGGGTATTTGGTACCCAGGTATTTTTCCAGACCTTCAGCAGCCGTGACGCGCTCAAGCAGATGGCTTTTGACATCTGCCGAATACGTTGGGCGGCCGCGCACGCTTTCGAGGCGCTGTTCAAACCAGTGGCGCTGCTCGGAATCGACGATGTGCGTGAACTCTGCGCCAATGGTGCGGCAATATGTCTGCTGCAACGCTTCGAGAATTTCGCGTAGGCTCGCTTCCTCTTTGCCGATGTACAGGTCGCCGGCACGGAAGGTCGTATCAAGATCGGCATTGGTCAAGCCGTAATGATTGATCGACAGGTCTGCAGGTGCAGGACGCTGCCACAGCCCCAGCGGATCAAGCTGGGCTGCCTGGTGGCCGCGCATCCGATAGGCCTGGATCAATCGCAGCACTTCAACCTGCTTCTTCTCGTGCTCACTGCTCACGCTCCCGGCGGAAACCGGTTGGGCGCGGCGCTGGTTCTTTGCCAGCAGCACGAAATGGTCGCGGATTGTGGAGTGCGAAACATCGTTGGCAGAGTTGCCGTCAGTCGGCAACGTCTGAAATTTGGTGCGCCATTCTTCTGGCACAGCGTTAGGGTCGTGCAGGTAGAGCTCATAGAGCTCTTCCACATAGGCAGCGTTACCACCTGAAAGATAGCCGCTGTTCCACATGCGCTGCATCACGCTTTCTTGCATGCTTGGTCACCCTCGGTTAGGGGACACCATCGACGAGAACACCAGAGCACGCTTGAGAAAGTCCGAATACAGCGACTAAAACAAGCCACTTAGGATCACGCTGATAGTCCGGGTACCAGCCCGGATGCCCCTGCTGGTCTCATTTCTTCAAAATAAGAGCCGCAACTTTGTGAGCTGCTGCTCAGGTTATAACTACGGCGCCGGTTGAAGCCTGCGCCGTAGCATCTACGGTTACAGCGATCTACGTTACAGCTTGTGTATCAAACGCCGCTTTGCAGCAGCATGCTACGCACGTGACCGATGGCCTTAGTCGGGTTCAAGCCCTTCGGACACACGTTGACGCAGTTCATGATCCCGCGGCAGCGGAATACGCTGAACGGGTCATCCAGTGAAGCCAGACGCTCGCTGGTCTTGGTGTCACGGCTGTCAGCCAGGAATCGATAGGCTTGCAGCAGTGCAGCAGGGCCCAGGAACTTGTCCGGGTTCCACCAGAAGGACGGGCAGGAGGTCGAGCAGCAAGCGCACAGGATGCACTCGTACAGACCGTCGAGCTTTTCACGCTCTTCTGGCGATTGCAGACGTTCGATGGCCGGGGCCGGCGTATCGTTCTGCAGGAACGGCTTCACCTTCTCGTATTGCTTGTAGAAGATGCTCATATCGACGACCAGGTCACGGATAACCGGCAAACCTGGCAGAGGACGAACGATCAGCTTGTTGCCTTTAACGACAGCGGACAGTGGCGTTACGCACGCCAGGCCGTTTTTGCCGTTGATGTTCATGCCGTCGGAGCCGCAAACGCCCTCACGGCAAGAGCGACGATAGGAGAAACCTTCGTCCTGCTCTTTGATCAGGGCCAGTACGTCCAGCACCATCAGGTCTTTACCGTTGGTATTGACCTGGAACTCCTGCATGAACGGCGCAGCGTCTTGATCCGGGTTGTAGCGATAAACACTGACTTTCAACATATCGGCCACCCTTAGTAAGTCCGAACCATAGGTTCGAAGGTCGGAACGGTTTTCGGCGAGAAGTTCACCGCACGTTTGGCTACGCGCTTGTCACCCGGGAAGTACAGGGTGTGGCACAGCCAGTTAACGTCGTCACGATCTTCGAAGTCTTCGCGGGCGTGAGCACCGCGCGATTCTTTACGAACTTCAGCAGCGATTGCAGTCGCTTCAGCCACTTCGAGCAGGTTTTGCAGCTCAAGGGCTTCGATACGGGCCGTGTTGAACGCCTGGCTCTTATCGTTGATTTTCACGTTGGCAATGCGCTTGCGCAGATCAGCCAGCTGGGCAATACCCTTCTGCATGTATTCGCCAGTGCGGAATACACCGAAGTAGTTCTGCATGCAGCTTTGCAGTTCTTTACGCAGGGTTGCCACGTCTTCGCCGTCAGTACGCGAGTTCAGGCCGTCCAGACGTGCCAGCGCAGCGTCGATATCGGACTGGCGTGGGCGCGCATAATCGACGCCTTCTTTCAGGGTCTGCTCAAGGAACAGGCCGGCAGCACGACCGAACACCACCAGGTCGAGCAACGAGTTACCGCCCAAACGGTTGGCACCGTGAACCGATACGCACGCCACTTCACCCACTGCGAACAGGCCAGGGATGATCTGGTCGTTGCCGTCGGCATCCTGAGTGATTGCCTGACCATGAATGTTGGTGGCAACGCCGCCCATCATGTAGTGGCAAGTTGGAACTACTGGAACCGGAGCCAGTACCGGGTCAACGTGAGCGAATGTCTTGGACAGTTCGCAGATGCCTGGCAGACGGCTGTGCAGAACTTCTTCACCGAGGTGATCGAGTTTCAACATGACGTGGTCGCCATCTGGACCGCAGCCGTTGCCCGCGATGATTTCTTTAACCATCGAGCGAGCCACTACGTCACGACCAGCAAGGTCTTTAGCGTTCGGCGCATAGCGCTCCATGAAACGCTCGCCGTGCTTGTTGATCAGGTATCCACCTTCACCACGGCAACCTTCGGTAACCAGTACACCGGCGCCGGCAATACCGGTTGGGTGGAACTGCCACATTTCGATGTCTTGTACCGGCACGCCAGCACGCAGCGCCATACCAATACCGTCACCGGTGTTGATCAAGGCGTTGGTGGTCGAGGAGTAGATACGGCCTGCACCGCCAGTCGCCAATACAGTGGCATTGGCACGAACGTACGAGGTTTCGCCGGTTTCGATGCAGATAACGATCATGCCGACAAAATCGCCAGCTTCGTTCTTCACCAGATCGACGCCGTAGTATTCGTTCAGGAATACGGTGCCGGCCTTCAGGTTGGCTTGATACAGGGTGTGCAACAGCGCGTGACCGGTACGGTCAGCCGCAGCGCAAGTCCGCGCAGCCTGGCCGCCTTTACCGAAGTCCTTGGACTGACCACCGAAAGGACGCTGGTAGATGCGGCCTTGCTCGGTACGGGAGAATGGCAGACCCATGTGCTCCAGTTCGAATACGGCTTCAGGGCCTACGGAACACATGTATTCGATAGCGTCCTGGTCACCGATATAGTCGGAACCCTTGACGGTGTCGTACATGTGCCAGCGCCAGTCATCGTTTGGATCTGCAGAGGCGATTGCGCAGGTAATGCCACCCTGAGCCGAAACGGTGTGGGAGCGGGTCGGGAAGACCTTGGTGATTACAGCAGTCTTGTGACCGCCTTGTGCCAGCTGCAAAGCAGCACGCATGCCAGCACCGCCGCCACCAATAATAATGGCGTCAAACGAAAGTGTATTAACTGTGTTAGCCATGAATCAGATACCCCAAAGAATCTGCACACCCCAGACGAAGTAAGCGAACATTGCAACGCCGCAAACTGCCTGGAAGAGGAAACGTACTGCGGTCGCGGACTTGCCCAGCGCCATTGGCGTCAGGTAGTCGGTCGCGATGGTCCACATGCCGACCCAGGCGTGAGCGCCGAGTGCAACAAGGGCCAGCAGGCTGAAGATACGCATCCAGTTGCTTGCAAACAGCTCATGCCATTGGGCGTAGCCAATGCCAGGGTTCGCAACGAGGTATCCGATCAGGAAAATGAAGTAAGCCGCTAGAACGACCGCAGACACACGCTGTGCCATCCAGTCATAGAGGCCCGAACGCGATAGGTTCGTAACGCTGGTTACCATATCCAAACTCCTGCCAGAACGATCATCACCACGGAAATGACGATGACAATTTTCGAGCCCAGCTTGCCGCCTTCCAGCGTCTCACCGATACCCATGTCCATGATCAAATGGCGAATACCTGCCACCAGGTGATACAGCAAGGCAGATAGCAGCCCCCACGCAACGAATTTGGCCAGCGGACTGGTCAAGCACGCCTTCACCTCGGCAAAACCTTCTTCCGAGCCCAGGGATTTGCTCAATGCATAAAGCATGATGCCCAGGCCAAGAAACAGAATGATGCCCGATACACGGTGCAGGAATGACGTAACGCCGGTGATGGGGAGTTTGATGGTCCTTAGGTCTAGGTTTACAGGTCGTTGGCTATTCACGGCTTTTTTCACACTGAAGAGCCCCTAACAATCAGGGCAAGTTTGTTGGGATGCGCACTGGTCAGGTACCCACCACCCGGGGAGTGACGACCCCCATTTAAACAGGCCCTAAAGCCTCTGGCGGTCGGCTGCCGAGTATAGACAGTTGGCTTACTAATGACAACGCAATCACCTGCCTCTAATAGCGCATTGCGCTCAGGCTATAAAAGGCGTAAACGGCAGGGATAATCGCTAAAAAACACACCTCAAAGCCTTGTACAGCAAGACTTTAGGCAAATTGACATTCAAATTTATCTCACTATAGTGGTGCGGGCCCTGCGTGGGGGGTCTGTCTGATGATTTCAAGCATAAATAGGAGGCCACATGGCTGACAAAAAAGCGCAGTTGATCATCGAGGGCGCAGCCCCCGTCGAGCTGCCCATTTTAACTGGCACCGTGGGTCCCGATGTAATCGATGTGCGAGGCCTGACGGCCACGGGCCGGTTCACATTTGACCCTGGCTTCATGTCGACCGCGTCTTGCGAGTCGAAGATCACCTATATTGATGGTGACAACGGTATCCTGCTGCACCGCGGCTACCCGATTGAACAGCTGGCCGAACACTCTGACTATCTTGAGACCGCTTATCTACTGCTGAACGGCGAACTGCCGACCGCAGAGCAGAAAGCTCAATTTGTCAGCACCGTAAAGAACCACACCATGGTTCACGAGCAGTTGAAGACCTTCTTCAACGGCTTCCGTCGTGATGCCCACCCTATGGCAGTCATGTGCGGTGTAGTCGGCGCCCTCTCGGCCTTCTACCACGACTCTCTGGACATCAATAACCCGCAGCATCGCGAGATTTCCGCGATCCGTCTGGTTGCCAAGATGCCGACCCTGGCAGCGATGGTTTACAAGTACTCCATGGGCCAACCCATGATGTACCCGCGTAACGACCTGACTTACGCCGAAAACTTCCTGCACATGATGTTCAACACGCCGTGCGAGATCAAACCGATCAGCCCGGTATTGGCCAAGGCGATGGATAAGATCTTTATCCTGCACGCCGACCACGAACAGAATGCGTCAACCTCTACCGTGCGTCTGGCAGGCTCTTCGGGTGCCAACCCGTTCGCCTGTATTGCGGCGGGCATCGCTGCACTGTGGGGCCCTGCCCACGGCGGCGCCAACGAAGCCGTGCTGACCATGCTCGACGAAATTGGCGATGTGTCCAACATCGACACGTTCATCGCCAAGGCCAAGGACAAAAACGATCCATTCAAGCTGATGGGCTTCGGTCACCGGGTTTACAAAAACCGCGACCCGCGCGCCACGGTCATGAAGAAGACGTGCGACGAAGTGCTCAAAGAGCTGGGCATTCAGAACGATCCGCAACTCGAACTGGCCATGCGCCTAGAAGAGATCGCCCTGACCGACCCTTACTTCATCGAACGCTCGCTGTACCCGAACGTCGACTTCTACTCGGGGATCATCCTCAAGGCGATCGGCATTCCAACCAGCATGTTCACCGTGATCTTCGCCCTGTCGCGTACAGTCGGCTGGATTTCGCACTGGAAAGAAATGCTCTCCAGCCCGTACAAGATTGGCCGTCCGCGCCAGCTGTACACCGGCTACGAGCAGCGTGATCTGACCCCGCTGGAAGACCGCAAGTAAGACCCTGGCGTCTTAACTGCAACAAAAACGGCCCCTGCCCTTTATATAGAGCAGGGGCCGTTTTTTTGCGCATACTTTGTAGCCGCTGACGCAAGAACGGGGCTGCATCCAGCGGCGCGGCCTTCGCAAACCATTCAACCGGCAAGCGTCAGATGCATCACACCTGCCGCACATACGACGATTGCCTCGTCGACCCCAGCCTCACCCCTCGCCAATAGCGACGAGACTTATCGGGCCACACAAAAAATCCCCCTGTCTCACGACAGGGGGATTGTTTTCAACAGGCTGTCTAGCGCGGATTAATGATCCACCGCCCCGCTCGCCCCCAACCCTGTCTGGGAACGCACAAATTGCGGGAAGAACAGTGCCCGTTCTTTCTCGGCCGACTTGGACTTGTCAGTAATCGAGAAGAACCAGATACCCACAAACGCAATGATCATTGAGAAAAGTGCCGGGTACTCGTAAGGGAAGATAGCTTTTTCATGATGAAGGATCTGCACCCAAATGGTCGGGCCAAGGATCATCAAGCCAACAGCACTGATCAGACCCAGCCAGCCGCCAATCATGGCCCCTCGCGTGGTCAGGTTTTTCCAGTACATCGATAGCAGCAGTACCGGAAAGTTGCAGCTGGCCGCAATCGAGAACGCCAAACCAACCATGAACGCGATGTTTTGGCTTTCGAACAGAATCCCCAGGCCAATCGCCAACACGCCCAGCGCGATGGTGGTGATCTTCGAGACGCGAATCTCGTCCTTGTCGTTGGCCTTGCCCTTCTTGATGACGCTGGCATACAAGTCGTGAGACACCGCCGAGGCGCCCGCCAATGTAAGGCCCGCAACGACTGCCAGAATGGTGGCAAACGCGACCGCCGAGATAAAGCCCAGGAAGAGACTGCCACCTACTGCGTCAGCCAAATGCACCGCCGCCATGTTATTACCGCCCAACAAGGCGCCAGCAGCGTCTTTGAAAGCCGGGTTGGTGCTGACCAGGATGATTGCACCAAAACCAATAATGAACGTCAGGATGTAGAAGTAACCAATAAAGCCGGTTGCATAGAACACGCTCTTACGGGCTTCTTTAGCGTCGCTCACCGTGAAGAAGCGCATCAGAATGTGCGGCAGACCCGCCGTACCAAACATCAGCGCCAGGCCGAGGGAGAAAGCAGAAATCGGGTCTTTGACCAAACCGCCCGGGCTCATGATCGCTTCACCTTTAGGGTGAATCTGCACCGCTTCAGCAAACAACGCGTTGAAGTCGAAGTTGACGTGCTTCATTACCATGACGGCCATGAAGGTTGCGCCCGACAACAACAGCACCGCCTTGATGATCTGTACCCACGTAGTGGCCAGCATGCCGCCAAACAGCACGTACAGGCACATCAGGATGCCGACCAGAATGACCGCAACGTGATAATCCAGACCAAAGAGCAATTGGATCAGCTTGCCTGCACCGACCATTTGCGCGATCAGGTAAAACGCCACCACCACCAACGAACCGCAGGCAGACAAGGAGCGGATCTGAGTCTGACCCAACCGGTACGAGGCCACGTCAGCAAACGTGTACTTGCCCAAGTTGCGCAAACGCTCTGCGATCAAGAACAAAATGATGGGCCAGCCCACCAGAAAGCCGATCGAGTAGATCAGGCCATCGTAGCCAGAGGTGTACACCAGCGCGGAAATACCCAGAAAAGACGCCGCAGACATATAGTCGCCCGCAATCGCCAGACCATTCTGAAAGCCTGTGATCTTACCGCCCGCTGCGTAGTAATCCGCTGCCGACTTATTGCGCTTGGAAGCCCAATAGGTAATACACAGGGTCGCCCCCACAAAGACGACGAACATAATGATCGCCGACACGTTGAGCGGTTGTTTTTGAACTTCACCGGTCAGGGCGTCGGCTGCCCAGACGCCGGAAGACAAGGCTGCAAGGCCCAATGTTGCCAATAGACGCCGGATCATTGCGCAGCCTCCTTGAGAATTGCGTTGTTCAGGTCGTCAAATTCGCCATTGGCCCGGTGCACATAGATACCGGTCAGTATAAAAGCCGAAATAATCAGCCCCACACCAATCGGAATCCCCCAGGTGATAGACGAATCAGGGCTCAGTTTCGCCCCCATGATGTGCGACCCGTAGGCAACTAACAGGATAAAAGCGGCGTATAAGCCAAGCATGATCGCCGATAGAATCCAGGCGAAACGCTCTCTTTTCTTAACCAGCTCCTTGAAACGCGGGCTGTTTTGAATCTTGAGGTAAATGCTGTCGTTCATTATTTTTGTCCTCGCAGCACAGATGAGATGGAACGTTTTCACTATTAGGGGGCTTCAATTTCTAAGCCAGACGACTTTAGTAGTAGAACCCTCAATCTGCTGTAGCCCCCGGTTTATCTAGCCCGCAAGGATAACGACATCAATTTGCCACCCCATAAATCGAAAAACCGCCGGGCAATATCGCCGGGCGGTTCTGGGGGCTGCGAGCTAGACACTTCAGCGGTTTTTAGTGGACCCACTCAGCCACGCGCTCAGGGTGCTTTGCCACCCACTCTCTGGCAGCAACATCAGGCTTGGCCCCTTCCTGAATCGCCAGCATGACCTCGCCAATTTCGTCCTTTGAGTTCCAGTGGAATTTTTTCAGGAAGGCCGCCACTTCAGGCGCTTTGGTGCCTAACGCTGTGCTGCCAATGCTATTAACTGTCTCCGCAGCGCCATACACGCCTTTGGGATCATGCAGAAAGCGCAGCTTCCATTTGGCAAACATCCAGTGCGGCACCCACCCCGTGACCACAATCGGCTCTTGCTTGGCATAAGCGCGCCCCAGCTGCGAAGTCATGGCCGCGCCAGAACTGGCCTGCAATTTATAGCCCAGACCGTAATCCTTGATGGCCTCATCCGTTTTGAGCATCACCCCTGACCCGGCATCAATTCCGACGATTTTTTGCTGGAAGCCACTGTCATCTTTCAGATCCGCGATGGAGGTGGCCTTCACGTACTCAGGCACAATCAGACCGATTTTTGCGTCTTTAAAGTTGGGGCCATAATCCACCACTTTGTCCTTGTTCTTGGCCCAATACTCGCCATGCGTGACAGGCAACCAGGCGGACAACATGGCGTCCAGCTTACCCGTGGCCACGCCCTGCCACATGATGCCCGTTGCGACCGGCATCAACTTCACCTCATACCCCAACGTTTGTTTGATCACTTCAGCGGCCACATGAGTCGTTGCCACGCTGTCAGACCAGCCGTCCACATACCCAATGGTCAACGTCGGTTTGGTTTGCGCGCTGGCCAACCCCGCACTCATCGCCAGCACTACAGCAGCCCCCACACTCAAGAGTCGTCGCATACTCATCACTGATTCCTCACTGTGTCGGGCCCGACGAGTGCCGGACCGCCCGAACCCACACCTTGATCATCAACGCCCCGGTACGAGCGACCTGCTCTGACGACGACATCAAGGCAACCGCAAGCGACATCACGCGTAGACGTAACAAAATTATTCACAAGCGCTGAGCACACTCAATTGCAGGTAAGATGCGCGGCTTTGCTCCTATACGGCCTGCCCATGTCCGCGACTGCCCGCTTTCCAGCCCTGCCCTACCTCTTCGCCTGTTTACTCAGCCTGTTTGCAGTTGCCGGCTTCTGGTACGGCCTGGGCCAACCCGTCCTGTTGCCCGACGCGGCCACCCCGACACACAAACTGCAATGTGCCTCCTATACCCCGTTCGACAAGGATCAATCGCCCTTCGACCAACCGTTCGTGCCGCGCATTGAGCGCATGGATGCAGACCTGGCGTTACTCGCCACGCGTTTTCAGTGCATTCGCACCTACTCCCAGGCCGGGCTCGAGGCATTACCCGAGCTGGCCCGCAAGCACGGACTCAAGTTGATGATCGGCGCCTGGGTAAGCCCGGACCCGATAGCGACCGCCGCAGAGGTCAAGGCGCTCATTGCATCGGCCAATGCCAACCCCGACGTCGTCAGTGCTGTGATCGTGGGTAACGAGGCCCTGCTGCGCAAAGAAATCACGGCCCCGCAACTGGTCGCACTGATCGAACAGGTAAAGCATCAAATCAAGCAACCGGTGACGTACGCAGACGTATGGGAGTTCTGGTTACAACACCCTGAAATCGCACCTGCGGTGGATTTTCTGACCATTCACCTGCTGCCTTACTGGGAAGATGACCCGGCAGGCGTCGACCAAGCCGTGAAACACGTCGAACAGATCCGTGAAGTCTTCGGCAGCAAATTCGCCCCTAAAGACATCCTGATTGGTGAGACCGGCTGGCCCAGCGAAGGCCGACAGCGCGAAACAGCCCTGCCAAGTCGCGTCAACGAAGCCAAGTTCATTCGCGGCTTTGTCACCCTGGCCGAACAAAACGGCTGGAAGTACAACCTGATCGAAGCCTTTGACCAACCCTGGAAACGTGGCAGCGAAGGAGCAGTAGGTGGCTACTGGGGGTTGTTTGACGCTGACCGCCAGGACAAAGGCATTCTGGCCGGGCCGGTCTCCAACTTGCCACACTGGCCCGTTTGGCTCGGCTTCGGTACAGCCCTGCTCCTCGCCACCCTGCTGATTGGCGGGCGCGTTCGCAGCACGCGTGCAGCGTTGTTGTTGCCCGCACTGGGGGCAGTGTCAGGGTGCACGATCATTGCCTGGGCTGAACTGGCCTCCGTCACCAGCCGCTTTGCCGGGGAATGGGTGTGGGCCGGGGCACTCTTGGTCTTGAACCTGATTGTGATGACCCATGCGGCGCTGGCCTTGGGGCAAAAAGAGGGGTGGCGCGAGCGCCTGTTCAACCACCTGGAACGCCGTGCGGGCTGGTGGTTGGCCGCTGCCGGATTTGCCGGGGCGGTCATGATGCTGGGGCTGGTGTTTGAACCGCGCTACCGCAGCTTCCCCAGTGCGGCCTTGTTGCTGCCCGCGCTGGTTTACCTGCTGCGCCCCGTGTGCGGACCACGGCGTGAGTTTGGCTTGCTGGCGTTTATCATTGGCGCTGGCATTCCGTTACAGCTGTATCGCGAAGGAGTGAGCAACGAACAGGCATGGGGGTGGGCGCTGGTCAGTCTGCTGCTGGTACTCGCTTTGTGGCGCAGCGTGCGCACTCGCTGAATGAGGCTCGACCAGGCCGTGCGGCTACTTACTCAGTAGCCGCTGCGCCAGACACATAAGGCACAGCGGTCTCGGCCTGCTCCCCCGACCACTGCAACTGGCCCCCTCAAATTGTGCGCGCTCTTACCAGCCGCAGCCCCGCAATCACCACTGCAAACACGGCCAGACTGGCGTTATACAACGCCAGTGCAGGCAACCCGAATGCCAACGCCACAAGCGCCAATGCATTGCCAACGCGCCCGCGTACAAAAAACGCAACCGCTGCGAATGCCACGGCAACCCAACCCATCGCCCTGAAGTGGATCAGCCACCCCAGATTGGCGCGCAACTGACACTCCCAACGCGTCGCTTCTGCCACACACGTGCCGACCCACTGCGCATCTTCCATCAGGCCATAACGCAGGCCATAGCCGGCCGCCAGCCATACAGGCAAAGCAATTAGAAGCAATATAAACGGCAAACGAGGACGCATAACAACTCCGATAAGCAAAAGCGGCGCCCAGCTTAAACGCACTTATGGGCTATGCAAGCCTTGCAATCAGATATCTGTTCACTAAAGTCATTCAACGTGTATCTTGCGATAGCTAATTGCCTGCCTGCGACAACTTGGGAATTTATTTAGGGGTGCACCACGGCACTTCGACGTCAGCCCTGTGGTCATAGCCTGCGAATCTTCTCCGCACCTTCTCTTGGGATAGTCTTCATGCTTCGTTCTCTGCCCCTCGCCGCCCTCTTGGGCGGCCTTTTACTGAGTGCGTCCGCGCAGGCGGTCGATGTCGACCCCGCCACGTATGGCTACCCGATTACCAATCCATTTGAAGCCACTATCGCGACGACTCCACCGCAGATGCGCCCCTATCTGCCGAGCGAAGATGACATCCGTCAATCGGACTACAGCCTGACGATGCGCCCTGAACGGGAGTTCACGCTGCCGGCCAACTTTTGGGCGGTTAAAAAACTCACCTACCGTATGGCCAAACAAGATCATCCCGCCCCGCTGATGTTCTTGATTGCAGGCACCGGTGCGCCCTACGACAGCAGCCTCAACGAATTCCTGAAAAAGCTGTTTTACCAGGCCGGTTATCACGTTGTGCAACTGTCATCGCCCACCAGCTATGACTTTATGAGCGCAGCCTCACGCTATGCCACCCCCGGCATCAGCCAATACGACGCCGAAGATTTGTATCGCGTGATGCAGGCCATTCGCGCGCAACAGGCCGACGTGCCCGTCACCGACTATTACCTCAGCGGGTATAGCCTTGGCGCGCTGAATGCCGCCTTTGTCAGCCACTTGGATGAAACCCGTAAAAGCTTCAACTTCAAAAAAGTGCTGATGCTCAACCCGCCAGTCAACCTGTACACCTCCATCAGCAACCTCGACAAACTGGTGCAAACAGAAGTTAAAGGCATCAACAACAGCACCACGTTCTACGAGCTGGTGTTGAACAAACTGACCGAGTACTTCAAGCAAAAAGGCTATGTCGACCTCAACGCAGCGCTGGTGTACGACATCCAGAACTCCAAAGAACGACTGACCAACGAACAAATGGCGATGCTGATCGGCACTATGTTCCGTTTCTCGTCGGCCGACATCGTGTTTACCTCGGACTTGATCAACCGCCGCGGCCTGATTACCCCGCCCAACTACCCGATCACCGAAGGCACCAGCCTGACGCCTTTCCTCAAGCGCTCGTTGCAGTGCGACTTTGACTGTTACCTGACCGAGCAAGTCATCCCGATGTGGCGCGCCCGCACCGATGGCGGCAGCCTGTTGCAACTGATCGATCAGGTCAGCCTGTACGCCCTCAAGGACTACCTGAAAAACAGCCCGAAGATCGCGGTCATGCACAATGCCGACGACATCATCCTCGGCCCTGGCGATTTGGGCTTTTTGCGTGAAACGTTCGGCAATCGCCTGACGGTGTACCCGTATGGTGGCCATTGCGGCAACCTCAACTACCGTGTCAACGCTGACGCTATGCTGGAGTTCTTCCGTGGCTAAACATCTATTACTGGCTGCCGCTTTACTGAGCGCCGGCGTCGCCCAAGCGGACAACAGCAAAGCACAGACCGAACGCACAGTAGATACCGATGGCTTCACTGAGCCATTGAAGCTGCTCAAATTCAACCCGGGACTGGATCAGCGTGAGTTCGAACGCGCCACCATGAACGCCTTGAGCGTTTACGACCCGCTGGAGTCGGTCAACCGCCGCATCTACCACTTCAACTACCGGTTCGATCAGTGGGTGTTCCTGCCGGTGGTCAACGGCTACCGCTACGTGACCCCCAGCTTCCTGCGCACCGGCGTCAGCAACTTTTTCAACAACCTGGGTGATGTACCCAACCTGTTCAATAGCCTGCTGCAACTCAAGGGCCATCGTTCACTGGAAACCACCGGGCGCCTGCTGCTGAACACCACACTGGGCGTAGCCGGTTTGTGGGACCCGGCCACAGCCATGGGGCTGCCACGCCAGAGCGAAGACTTCGGGCAAACCCTGGGCTTCTATGGCGTGCCCGGCGGCGCGTACTTGATGCTGCCGATTCTGGGGCCATCCAACCTGCGCGACACCACCGGCCTGGTGGTCGACTACGGCGCGAACCAGGAAATCAACTTCCTCAACGTGCCCCACGAAAGCACCCGCCACCCGGAAATCTGGGTGCTGGGCGCAGTCGACAAGCGCTACAACACCAGCTTCCGTTATGGCCAGTTCGACTCGCCGTTTGAATACGACAAGCTGCGCTACATCTATACAGAAGCGCGAAAACTGCAAATCGCCGAGTAAACCTCCCCCCTCCGGGCTGCGCTGCCTGCGCGCAGCCCGACGGCTAAATCCGCAGAAACGTGCACAGCTGTTTGCGTTTGGCCAAAGCATCCATGCGCCCCAGCGCGATCAACTCGCGGCAATATCCCGCTTCGAACAACAAATAACTTAACACCCCCGCGCCACTGGTTTTAGTCGCTCCCGGCCCACGCAAAAACAGGCGTAGCGCCGCAGGCAACTCATGCCGGTGACGCGCAGCAATTTCGTCAATGGGCTGGCTCGGCGCAATCACCAGTACCTCCACCGGCGACAAACCCAGGTTGTCGGTTTGCCGAGGCAGCACGCGACTGTAATGATTCAAGCGCTCCAGCAGTTCGATATCACTCTCAAGGCTGTCGATAAACGTGCTGTTGAGCAGGTGACCGCCAATCTGTGCCAACGTCGGTTGCTGCGCACTGAACTGACGTAGCGGGCTGTCTTGCGCATCTGGCCCGCGCGGGTTGCCACTGACCCCGACCACCAACACGCGGTTGGCGCCAAGATGCAGCGCAGGACTGATGGGGGCGGACTGACGGACCGCGCCATCACCGAAATACTCTTCGCCAATTTTGACCGGGGCAAACAACAAGGGGATGGCTGAACTGGCCAGTAAATGCTCAATCGTCAAGGGCGTCGGCATTCCGATCCTGCGGTGGCGTAACCAGCCGTCGATCGCGCCCTTACCCTCGTAGAACGTCACCGCCTGGCCCGATGAGTAGCCGAACGCGGTGACCGCAACCGCACGCAGTTGCTGCGCCTCAATCGCTTGATTGATGCCCGAAAAGTTGATTTTGTCGCTGAGCAACTCGCGCAACGGTGAACTGTTGAGCAGCGCCACCGGTACATGTGAGCCAAGCCCCAGCAGGCTATGACCCACAAAACGGCTGGCCTGGCGCATCACCCCCGGCCAGTCGCTGCGCAGCACGCGACGGCTTTCAAACGCCTGCCAGAACGCGGTCAAATGCTCCACCGCACGGGTAAAGTTCATTGCACCGCTGGCCAGGCTGACCGCATTGATAGCACCGGCGGAGGTGCCGACAATCACCGGAAATGGATTGGGCGCGCCCTCAGGCAGCAACTCGGCAATCGCGGCCAGCACGCCCACCTGGTAGGCCGCACGCGCACCACCCCCGGAAAGAATCAGACCTGTGACTGCCTGTGTGGCACTCAACGCAGCACTCCGAAGAGTCGATTACCCTCAGCGGCGTTTGTCGTACAACTTTGGCTCGCCCGGTGGACGTGTTTTGAACCGACGATGCGCCCACAAGTACTGCTCGGGGCACTCGCGGATAGCCCGCTCGACCCACTGATTGATGCGCAAGCAGTCCGCCTCATCGCTTTCTCCAGGGAAATCCTTCATCGGCGGATGAATCACCAACCTGTAACCACTGCCATCCGCCAGTCGTTGTTGAGTAAAGGGCACAACCAGCGCTTTGCCCAACTTGGCAAACTTGCTGGTCGCCGTGACAGTCGCTGCCTGAATACCGAACAGCGGCACGAAAATACTTTGCTTGGCGCCGTAGTCCTGGTCGGGTGCGTACCAGATCGCCCGCCCGGAGCGCAGCAATTTGAGCATGCCGCGCACGTCGTCGCGCTCCACGGCCAATGAATCCAGATTGTGCCGCTCACGGCCGCGACGCTGAATAAAGTCGAACAGCGGGTTGCCATGCTCGCGGTACATCCCGTCGATGGTGTGCTTCTGGCCGAGCAAGGCGGCGCCGATTTCCAGCGTGGTGAAGTGGAACGCCATCAAGATCACGCCCCGGCCTTCCAGTTGCGCCTGCTTGAGGTGCTCCAGCCCTTCTACATGGGCGAGCTTGGCCAAACGCGGTTTGGACCACCACCAGCTCATGGCCATTTCAAAAAAGGCGATGCCGGTGGAGGCGAAGTTTTCTTTCAACAGTTGTTTGCGCTCGGCCGCGCACTTGTCGGGAAAACACAGTTCGAGGTTACGCGCGGCAATACGTCGACGGTCACCGGCCACACGGTACATGAGCGCACCCAGCGCGCGACCGATACACAGTTGCAACCGGTAGGGCAGTTGAACCACCAGCCAGAGCACGCCCAGGCCGAGCCAAAGCAGCCAAAAACGCGGGTGAAAAAAAGTGGCACGAAAACGCGGGCGATCCATTAATGATTCCGGACAGACACAAGGGCCGGGCATTCTACATCGTTAGACCCCGCTTGCGGCTGGCGGGCGTTCTCGTTATAAGTCTCAGCACTTTAAGTGACAAGCCGCATTAAGCCGACCATGAGCCAAACCGAATCGCTAGACCAAGCCCCCGTGTTCCAGCTTAAGGGCAGTATGCTCGCCATCACGGTGCTGGAACTGGCCAAAAACAACCTTGAAGCCCTTGATCGCCAATTGGCCGCCAAGGTGGCTCAAGCACCCAATTTTTTCAGCAACACACCGCTCGTGCTGGCTCTGGACAAAATGCCCGCAGGCGAAGGCGCCATTGATTTGCCCGGCCTGATGCGCGTGTGCCGCCAACATGGCCTGCGCACACTGGCGATCCGTGCCAGCCGCATTGAAGACATTGCCGCTGCCATCGCTATCGACTTGCCAGTGCTGCCGCCCTCCGGTGCACGTGAACGGCCGATTGAACCGGTTGAAGCCCAGGTCAAGAAAAAGCCCGAAAAACCGCCCGAGCCCGTGATCAAGCCGACCAAAATCATTACCACCCCGGTACGCGGTGGCCAGACGGTGTACGCCGAAGGCGGCGACCTTGTTGTGATGGCGGCTGTCAGCCCCGGTGCGGAACTTATGGCCGATGGCAACATCCATGTGTACGGGCCTATGCGCGGTCGCGCACTGGCCGGACATAAAGGCAACACCAAGGCGCGGATTTTCTGTCAGCAGCTGAGCGCCGAGCTGGTGTCGATTGCCGGCAAGTACAACGTATCCGAAGACCTGCGCCGCGACCCGCTGTGGGGCGCAGGGGTTCAAATCAGTCTGTCAAGTGACATGTTGAACATCACCCGTCTTTAACGGATACTCTCGCCATTTTCCAACCGTCTCAAAAGCGCAGAGAAAACAGTTTAAATCTTGTAGGAAGTACGTAATCAGGCGGTATTGACTGCACGTCAGTGTTAGCCCGAACGACAACCCGCCAGGCCTGTTCACCTGCCGTCGTTAATAGAGATGTTATTCAGGGGCTAAAAAGTCCTTTTTCCTTAGGGGTGAAACACCTTGGCCAAGATTCTCGTGGTTACATCCGGCAAGGGTGGTGTGGGTAAGACCACCACCAGCGCCGCTATCGGTACCGGCCTCGCACTGCGCGGTCACAAAACAGTCATCGTCGACTTCGACGTTGGCCTGCGTAACCTGGACTTGATCATGGGCTGCGAGCGCCGCGTGGTGTATGACTTCGTTAACGTGGTCAATGGCGAAGCCAACCTGCAACAGGCACTGATCAAAGACAAGCGCCTGGAAAACCTGTACGTGCTGGCCGCCAGCCAGACCCGTGACAAAGACGCGCTGACCAAAGAAGGCGTCGAAAAAGTTCTGATGGAACTTAAAGAAACCTTCGACTTCGTGGTCTGCGACTCCCCGGCCGGCATCGAAACCGGTGCTCACCTGGCCATGTACTTCGCCGATGAAGCGATTGTCGTGACCAACCCGGAAGTGTCCTCGGTACGTGACTCCGACCGGATGCTGGGCCTGCTGGCGAGCAAGTCGCGTCGCGCCGAGCGGGGTGAAGACCCGATCAAAGAACACCTGCTGCTGACCCGCTACAACCCTGAGCGCGTGAGCAAAGGCGAGATGCTGGGTGTTGAAGACGTCAAAGAGATTCTGGCCGTGGCCCTGCTGGGCGTGATTCCGGAATCTCAGGCCGTGCTCAAGGCTTCCAACCAGGGCGTGCCCGTGATCCTTGATGATCAAAGCGACGCCGGTCAGGCCTACAGCGATGCGGTTGATCGCTTGCTGGGCAAAACCGTTGAGCATCGTTTCCTCGATGCACAGAAGAAGGGATTCTTCGAGCGCCTGTTTGGAGGCAACTAAGCAATGAATATTTTTGACTTCTTTCGTACAAGGAAATCACCCACCACGGCGTCGGTGGCGAAAGAGCGTCTACAGATCATCGTGGCGCATGAACGCGGCCAGCGCAGTACGCCGGATTACCTGCCAGCTCTGCAAAAAGAACTGGTCGAAGTGATCCGCAAGTACGTCAACATCGAGTCTGATCAAGTTCAAATTGCCCTTGAAAACGAAGGCAGCTGCTCGATCCTGGAACTCAATATCACCCTGCCAGATCGTTAATCAATCCGGCTGACACCACGGCGACCTGGGCGCCTTCTCTTGCAAGAAGGCTCCCACGTCGCCGTTGGCGTTTCTCATGAGGCTGTTTTAATGCCGTTGTCGAACATCCATATCATCCACGAGGACGCTGGTGTTCTTGTGGTCAACAAACCGACGTTGCTGCTGTCCGTGCCCGGCCGTGCAGATGACAACAAGGATTGCCTGATCACCCGCCTGCAAGAAAACGGCTACCCCGAAGCGCGGATCGTGCATCGGCTGGACTGGGAAACCTCCGGGATCATTTTGCTGGCGCGTGATGCCGACACCCACCGCGAACTGTCTCGCCAATTTCATGACCGCGAAACCGAAAAAGCCTACACCGCCTTGGCATGGGGCCAGCCAGAGCTGGACAGCGGCAGCATTGATTTGCCACTGCGCTACGACCCGCCGACC
This sequence comes from Pseudomonas weihenstephanensis, assembly GCF_016812185.1. Classification (NCBI taxonomy): domain Bacteria; kingdom Pseudomonadati; phylum Pseudomonadota; class Gammaproteobacteria; order Pseudomonadales; family Pseudomonadaceae; genus Pseudomonas; species Pseudomonas weihenstephanensis. The sequence continues at coordinate 587,033 of NZ_JAAEBV010000001.1, forward strand.
AAGCCCCGGCATGTGGTGGATCACGAGTTCGGCAAAAATGCACTGACGTTCTGGAAAGTGCTGGAGCGCTGCGGGGATTATTGCCGGGTTGAACTGACGCCCATTACCGGGCGCTCGCACCAACTGCGCGTCCACATGCTGTCTATCGGCCATCCGCTGTTGGGTGACGGTCTGTATGCCCATGAGCAAGCGCTCGCGGCTTACCCGCGCCTGTGCCTGCACGCCAGCATGCTGAGTTTCACCCACCCGCAAACCGGTGAACGCTTGCGCTTCGAGTGCCCCGCTCCGTTTTAAACAGGGCCCTGCCTGTAAACGCGTGGACGGATAAGACCTGTAGGCACTGACGAGTCATACGAGGCTGTAATCGGCGCCAAAGCCGTCGTAAAACCGTTAAATCCGGTGTGTCAGCTGTACCGCAGTGATTTGGATTTACGGCCGCTTCGCGCCCGATCGCAGCCTGCGTACCTGGGCAGCGACTAGAGGTCTCACGTTCATTTGAGGTCAATTCTTGCGACCAATGCGCTAAACTCGCGGCCTTGCTGTCTGGAGTAACTTATGCGCGAAGAGTTGAACCAAGGCCTGATCGACTTTCTCAAGGCCTCCCCTACCCCCTTTCATGCCACCGCCAGTCTGGTTCAGCGTCTGGAGGCCGCCGGTTATCAGCGCCTCGACGAACGCGAAACCTGGTTCACTGAAGCCAACGGGCGCTATTACGTCACTCGCAACGACTCCTCTATCGTTGCCTTCAAACTGGGCCGCCACTCACCTTTGCACGGTGGTATTCGCATGGTCGGCGCACACACAGACAGCCCCTGCCTGCGAGTCAAGCCCCAGCCCGAACTGCAACGTCAGGGCTTTTGGCAATTGGGCGTTGAGGTGTATGGCGGCGCGTTGCTCGCCCCCTGGTTTGACCGCGACCTGTCGCTGGCCGGGCGTGTCACCTTCCGCCGCGACGGCATGGTCGAAAGCCAACTGATTGACTTCAGAACGCCTATCGCCACCATTCCCAACCTGGCGATTCACCTTAATCGCGCCGCCAACGAAGGCTGGGCGATCAACCCGCAAACCGAGCTGCCACCGATTCTGGCGCAGGTGGCGGGCGATGAGCGGGTAGACTTCCGCGCCTTGCTGACCGACCAACTGGCGCGCGAGCACGGCCTGAATGCCGACGTGGTGCTCGATTTCGAGCTGAGCTTCTACGACACCCAAAGTGCCGCGGTGATTGGTCTGAACAGCGACTTCATTGCCGGGGCACGTCTGGACAACTTGCTGTCGTGCTACGCCGGTTTGCAAGCGCTGCTCAACACCGAGACCGATGAAACGTGCCTGTTTGTGGCCAACGACCACGAAGAAGTCGGCTCCTGCTCAGCCTGCGGCGCCGACGGCCCGATGCTGGAGCAAATCCTGCAACGCCTGCTGCCTGAAGGTGATGAGTTCGTACGCACCATTCAAAAATCGCTGCTGGTGTCGGCTGACAACGCTCACGGCGTACACCCCAACTACGCCGACAAGCACGACGCCAACCACGGCCCAAAGCTCAACGCAGGCCCGGTGATCAAGGTCAACAGCAACCAGCGTTACGCCACCAACAGCGAAACAGCCGGTTTCTTCCGTCACTTGTGCATGGCCGAAGAAGTGCCCGTGCAAAGCTTTGTGGTGCGCAGCGACATGGGATGTGGATCCACCATCGGCCCGATTACCGCCAGCCACTTGGGTGTGCGCACGGTGGATATCGGCCTGCCGACGTTTGCCATGCACTCCATTCGCGAACTGGCGGGCAGCCATGACCTGGCGCATCTGGTCAAAGTGTTAAGTGCGTTCTACGCCAGCCAGCAACTGCCTTAAAAAGCATTTCACTGCGCATGCTCTGGAGCACCGCAGCGGTGCTCCAGGCGAAAGGCTCAAATTTGATACACGTCACCGCAAAATTTTGTAAAGACGCCTAGACTTGAGCGCATTCATTCCTTCAGGTCCATAACAATGATTGAGATGTCTGCGTTCCACTCCATGATGATTCCCATTGTGTGCGGCATGCTGCTGCTGACCATCGGTTTCACCCTGCGCGAGCGAACCAGCGGCATCGGCGTCCTGATGATCTGGTGCGGCATGCTGCTGATTTTCGGCACCATCGTGTTCAAGATACTTGCCAAGCTGAACTCATAAACGTTTCGTTTCTTTTCGTAAAATCCAGCGATGATTGATTTCAGGCGTGACAAGAAATGAATCATCGCGGGCCCTAGCGTACACTCGCTCAACCCGCTTCCCTTGAGGTTGATCGCCCCGTGTTTCTTCGTCTGCTCGCCCTGCCCTATTTCCTGCTCGCTTGCGTGCTGACGCTGCTCCCCCTGGCCTCAGCCCAGGCCGTTGGCTTGCCCGGTTTGCTGGGCAGTTCGGATAAGTCCCAGGCCCAACCCGCCGAGCCGCTGGGTCAATCGCTGGACGAGGTGATCAAAAACCTTGAGAGCGACCAGCAACGCAGCAAACTGCTGGCCGACCTGAAAAAACTGCGCGATGCCACCAAAAAAGCCCAACCCGAGGCCGAGCTGGGAGTGCTCGGGTTGATTGGCAGCACGCTGGGTGATCTTGAAAAACAATTCACCGGCACTGACAGCCCGTCTTATCGTTGGGCACGGGAAATTGAACAAGCTCAGGACGAACTCAAAGCCCTGATGCTGCCCGCCAGTCAATGGCTGCCGATCATCTTTGCCTTTGCCCTGATCATCATGCTGTGGAGCCTGCTGGCCGCCCTGCTGATTTGGGTCAGCCATCGGGTGCGCTTGCGTTTTGGCTTGAGTGAAGAGCTTCCGCAGCACCCCAAGGCGGTGGACATGCTGCGCTTTGCCTTGCGCAAACTGGGGCCGTGGCTGGTGGCCTTGATGATCACCGTGTACATGAGTTACTCGCTGCCGTCCTCGCTAGGCAAAGATCTGGCGATGGTGCTGGCCTACGCGCTGGTTATTGGCACCTGCTTCTCAGCGATTTGTGTGATCGCGTTCTCGCTGCTCGATGGCCCGCACCGTCATCGCGCGCTGCACATTCTGCGTCATCAGGCTTTCCGCCCGTTGTGGTGGATCGGCAGTTTTGCAGCGTTCGGCGAAGCCCTCAGCGACCCGCGACTGGTGGCCACGCTGGGCGTGCATTTGGCCCATACCGCCGCGACGTTCGCCAATGTGATGGCGGCGCTGTCCACCGGGCTGTTTATCATCCGCTTCCGTCGACCGATTGCGCACCTGATCCGTAACCAGCCGTTATCGCGACGCCTGACCCGCCGCGCCTTGAGCGACACCATCGAGTTACTCGGTACTTACTGGTGGATCGCAGCACTGATTCTGGTGGGCATTTCGTTGGCCGCCACCTTCATTTCTGCTGGCGACACCAGCACCGCCTTGCGCCAATCGCTGATCTGCACCGTGCTGGTAGTGCTGTGCATGGTGATCAACGGGCTGGTGCGCCGACATGCGCACAAGCCTCAACGCGGGCACAAACGTCACGCGCTGTATTCGGAGCGCCTCAAGAACTTTGTCTACACTCTGGCGCATCTGGTGGTGTGGCTGGTGTTCATTGAATTGGGGCTGCGGGTGTGGGGCTTGTCGCTGATCCGCTTCACCGAAGGTGATGGCCATGAAATCACCGTCAAACTGTTTGGCCTGGGCGGCACGCTGTTATTTGCCTGGCTGATCTGGATTCTTGCCGACACCGCCATTCACCACGCCCTGACCCGCTCGCGCAAAGGGCTGGCGAATGCACGCGCACAAACCATGATGCCGCTGATTCGCAACGTGCTGTTCGCGGCCATTTTTATCATTGCCCTGATCGTCGCCCTGGCCAACATGGGCATGAACGTAACGCCGCTGCTGGCCGGTGCCGGTGTGATCGGTCTGGCCATTGGTTTCGGTGCGCAATCGCTGGTTGCGGACTTGATTACCGGCCTGTTCATCATCATTGAAGACTCGCTGGCAATCGACGATTACGTGGACGTCGGCGGCCACCTCGGCACCGTTGAAGGGCTGACGATTCGCACCGTGCGTCTGCGCGATATCGACGGCATTGTGCACACCATCCCGTTCAGCGAAATCAAAAGCATCAAGAACTATTCCCGCGAGTTCGGCTACGCGATCTTTCGCGTGGCGATCCCGTACAACATGGAAATCGACGATGCGATCAAACTGATGCGTGACGTCGGGCAAAAAATGCGCACCGATCCGCTTCAGCGTCGCAACATTTGGTCGCCCCTGGAGATTCAGGGCGTGGAAAGCTTCGAGTCCGGCAGCGCGATTTTGCGTGCTCGCTTCAAGACCGCGCCGATCAAGCAATGGGAAGTGTCCCGCGCGTTTAACCTGTCGCTCAAACGGCATCTGGATGAGGCGGGATTGGACTTGGCAACCCCGCGCTTGAGCGTGCAAGTCGTCACCGCGGGGAGTGGCATTTTGCAAAAGGATTAAAGCCTACGCCGATCAGATTATTGCGCCAGTACGTCGACCCCGACGTGGATCGCGTCATGTCGCCAATACTCCAGGTCGCAATCAATCAGCCGCTCGTGCTGATCGTAGTTAACCCGCGCTATGCGCAGGCCGGGGCTGCCCGTTGACACCTTCAAGGTGGCCGCCGCTTGCACAGGCAATGCCGTGGGCACGATTTCAAACTGTACCCGCCCATAGTGCAAATCGTAGTGCCGGGCATACAGCTCGGTGATTGACTGCGTGAGGTCGAACTCAAGAATCTGTGGGAAATATTGCGGGTTCAGGTAGTGCTCGACATACAACACCCGTCGCCCATCGATGCACCGCCCGCGACAGATCTGAATCACGCTCGACAGTGCGGGCAACTTCAAGCGCTCACACACCGCGGCTGACGCAGGTTGCAGGCGCGCCGAAAGCACCTGCGTGGTGGCCACCCGGCCTTGAGCGCTGACCATCGCGTGAAAGTGACTGCGCTGCATCAAGTTGTAGGCCAGGCGAGGCGGCGATATAAACCAGCCTCGGCGCTCCTCGCGATACACCAACCCTTGCGCTTCTAACTGCAACAACGCCTCGCGCAGCGTCACGCGGGTCGTGGAGAACAGTTCGCTGAGTTTGCGCTCGGCCGGCAACTGACTGCCGCAGGCCAACAGGCCACATTCAATTTGTTCTTGCAGCGCGCGGCTGATCGCTGTCACCGCTTTGGGTGCACCTGTTTGCATCAACGTTACCTATCTGGACTAGTCCAGCAAGAAACACGGGCCAGCGCGGTGTTCAATAGCCGCGCCGTGAGACTGCCAAGCCTAGGCAGATCACATGACTGTTCGATGACAAACCCCGCCATCATGCCCCGATCAATCCCGCCAAACGCCCTGACTCCGGGGCTTTGGCATGGTCTACGCTTACCGGCAACGAGTGCTCAAACTTCAACGGGGCCGTGCCTGGCGGGTGCCGACATTAAAGTGTCATACGTGCCCCTTAAATTGGCTCGGGTATTGCTGACCTAGACCAACCTACTGCAAACACCCATAAAACCCAGCGTTGAAAACGCCCCAGGAGCTACGGATGAAACAGTTTTTTCTGGCATCACTGTTAGGTTCAAGCATTGCCCTGTGCACCACGGCCATGGCCGCTGACGTCGACTTGAAAACCCTCGAAGCAGCAGCCCGTGCCGAAGGCACTGTCAACAGCGTGGGCATGCCCGATGACTGGGCCAACTGGAAAGGCACGTGGGCAGACCTGAATAAGCTTTACGGCCTCAAACACATCGACACAGACATGAGTTCGGCACAGGAAGTGGCTAAGTTCGCGGCCGAAAAAGACAACGCCAGTGCTGATATCGGGGACGTGGGTGCAGCCTTTGGCCCGATCGCCGTGGCCAAAGGCGTCACCCAGCCGTACAAACCGACAACGTGGGAGCAAATCCCGGATTGGGCGAAAGACAAAGACGGCAACTGGGCATTGGCCTACACCGGCACCATTGCGTTCATCGTCAACAAGAAACTCTTGCACGGCTCCGAAGTGCCGACCACGTGGTCCGACCTCAAAACCGGCAAGTACAAAGTGTCCATCGGGGATGTCAGCACAGCGGCGCAAGCCACCAACGGCGTATTGGCTGCCGCGATCGCCAATAAAGGTGATGAGAAAAACATCCAGCCCGCGTTGTTGATGTTTGCCGACATCGCCAAACAAGGTCGCTTGTCACTGGCCAATCCGACCATCGCCACGATGGAAAAAGGTGAAGTGGAAGTGGGCGTGGTCTGGGATTTCAACGGCTTGAGCTACAAGGCAAAAATGGCTAACCCCGATGATTACGTGGTGCTGATCCCCTCCGATGGCTCGGTGATTTCGGGTTACACCACCCTCATCAATAAATACGCCAAGCACCCGAATGCGGCCAAGCTGACCCGCGAGTTCATCTTCAGTGATGCGGGCCAGACCAACCTGGCGCGAGGCAATGCGCGGCCGATTCGCGCTGAACACCTCAAGCTGCCCGAAGACGTGCAAAAACAACTGCTGCCAAACGAGCAGTACAAGAACGTAACGCCGATCAAAGATACCGCTGCCTGGGAGAAAACCTCCAAGGCTCTGCCGCAGCTGTGGCAAGAAGAAGTCATCATCAACATGCAATAACCCCGTAGAAGCTGCCGAGGCACGGAGGCGGCGATCTTTTTATTGAGCAAAAGATCGCCGCCTTCGCCAGCGCCTACGTGGCCGGGAAGCACCTGTCCCCCTGTTTGCGGAGTCGTACATGAAACACAACGTGATTCTGGTGATCCTCGACGGTTTGAATTACGAGGTCGCCCGCCATGCCATGGGCCATCTGCAGGCGTATGTAGGGGCCGAGCGCGCCGCCTTGTACACGCTCACGTGCGAGTTACCTGCGCTATCGCGCCCGCTCTATGAGTGCATCCTCACGGGCGTGCCGCCCATCGAGAGCGGCATCGTGCACAACGCTGTTTCGCGCCTGTCCAACCAACGCAGCGTGTTCCATTACGCGCGTGAAGGCGGACTGAGCACCGCCGCCGCGGCCTATCACTGGGTGAGCGAGCTGTATAACCGCTCGCCATTTGTCATCACGCGTGATCGTCACACTCAGGCGCCCGACTTGGCGATTCAATACGGGCATTTTTACTGGAGCGACCACTACCCCGACTCGCACCTGTTCGCGGATGCTGAACACCTGCGTACGCAGCACGCTCCCAATTTTTTACTGGTGCACCCGATGAACATCGACGATGCCGGTCACAAACATGGGCTCGATTCTGCGCAATACCGCAACAGTGCGCGCTCGGCCGACATCATGTTGGCCGATTACCTGCAAGGTTGGCTGGAGGCGGGTTACCAGGTGTTGGTCACCGCCGACCACGGCATGAACAACGATCGCTCGCACAATGGCTTGTTGGACGAAGAACGCCAGGTGCCGCTGTTTGTTCTGGGCGATGCGTTCAGTTTTAACCCGGATGTTGAGCCCAAACAAACCGAACTGTGCGGCACCGTGTGCGAACTGCTGGGCGTTGCCCATGACAAACCACTGTGCCGCGACCTGTTGAGGCCCGCCGTATGAGCCGAGGTAAATGGCTCGCGCTGTTGTGTCTGGTGCCCTTCGCGGTGTTTTTTATCGTGTTCCAGATCGCGCCGCTGGTGTGGGTGTTGATCCACAGCGTGCAATCGGAAGACAGCGGCTGGGGCCTGGCCAATTTCAGCAAGATTTTCAGCTCCAGGTTTTACTTGCAGGCGATCCAGCACAGTCTGGAGATCAGTTTTTGGTCCAGTGTGTTTGGCATTGTGATTGCCGTGCTCGGCAGCTATTCATTGCGCAAAGTGGATTCGCGCCTGCGCAATTTCGTTAACGCCTTCGCCAACATGACCAGCAACTTCTCCGGAGTGCCACTGGCGTTTGCGTTCATCATCCTGCTGGGGTTTAACGGCAGCATCACGATCATGCTCAAACAGGCGGGCATCATCGAGGATTTCAACCTTTACTCGAAAACCGGGCTGATCATTTTGTACACCTACTTTCAGATTCCGCTGGGGGTGTTGCTGCTGTATCCCGCCTTCGACTCGCTGCGTGAAGACTGGCGCGAGTCAGCCTCATTGCTGGGCGCCAACAGTTGGCAGTTTTGGCGCTTCATCGGGCTGCCTGTGCTGACCCCCGCCCTGCTCGGCACCTTCGTGATTTTGCTGGCCAATGCGCTGGGCGCCTACGCCACGGTGTACGCACTGACCACGGGCAACTTCAACGTGCTGCCCATTCGAATAGCCGCAATGGTGTCGGGCGACATCAGCCTGGACCCCAACATGGCCAGCGCTCTGGCGGTAATTCTGGTTGGGCTCATGACCTTGGTCACGCTGGTGCACCAGTGGCTGCTAAAGAGGAGCTACCATGTTGCGCGTTGAATCTGCGTCGGGCAGTGTCTACCACCGCTGTGTGGTGTGGCTGTTGTTTCTCATCCTGCTGCTGCCGCTGCTCGGCACGCTGGTTTACTCCATTGCCAGCAGTTGGTCGGCGACCATTTTACCCAGCGGTGTCACCTTCAAGTGGTACAGCCAATTGTGGGGTGACCCGCGCTTTTTGACCGCCTTCGGTCAGTCATTACTGGTGTGTGTGGCCGCACTGGTGCTGTCGGTGGTGCTGATTTTGCCGCTGCTGTTTGTCGTGCATTACCACTTCCCCAAACTCGATGCGCTGATGAATATCCTGATCCTGCTGCCCTTCGCTGTGCCGCCGGTGGTGTCATCCGTGGGGTTACTGCAACTGTATGGCTCCGGCCCGCTGCAAATGGTCGGTACTCCGTGGATTTTGATCGGCTGTTACTTCACGGTGGCGTTGCCGTTCATGTACCGCGCCATCACCAACAACCTGCAAGCGATCAACCTGCGAGACCTGATGGACGCCGCGCAACTGCTGGGTGCCAATACGTGGCAAGCCGCTTTTCTGGTGGTGCTGCCCAACCTGCGCAAAGGCTTGCTGGTGGCACTGCTGCTGTCGTTCTCTTTCCTGTTCGGCGAGTTTGTATTCGCCAATATTTTGGTCGGCACCCGCTACGAAACCTTGCAGGTGTTTCTGAACAATATGCGCAACAGCAGCGGGCATTTCACCAGCGCGCTGGTGATCTCCTACTTCCTCTTTGTATGGGTGTTGACCTGGGTTGCCACCTTTCTGAACAAGGACAAAAACCCATGAGCTTCGTCAGCGTCGAACACCTGCAAAAGAGCTACGCCTCCACCCCGGTGTTCAGCGACATCAATTGCAGCATCGCCCAGGGCGAGTTCGTCACCCTGCTCGGCCCTTCGGGTTGCGGCAAGTCCACCCTGTTGCGCTGTATCGCGGGGCTGACGCCGGTGGATGATGGCAGGATCCTGCTCGATGGCGAAGACATCGTGCCGCTGAGTCCGCAAAAGCGCGGCATCGGCATGGTGTTCCAGAGCTATGCGCTGTTCCCCAACATGACCGCCGAACAAAACGTCGCCTTCGGCTTGCGCATGCAAAAGGTCAATGCCACTGACAGCCACAAGCGCGTGGCCGAGGCCCTGCAACTGGTCGAACTCAACGACTTTGCCAAGCGCTACCCGCATCAGTTGTCTGGCGGGCAATGCCAGCGTGTGGCCCTGGCCCGGTCGCTGGTCACCCGCCCGCGCCTGTTGCTGCTCGATGAGCCGTTGTCTGCGCTGGATGCACGTATTCGCAAGCACTTGCGCGAGCAAATCCGGCAAATTCAGCGTGAACTTAACCTGACTACGATCTTTGTCACCCATGACCAGGAAGAAGCGCTGACCATGAGTGACCGTATCTTCCTGATGAATCAGGGACGTATCGTACAAAGCGGTAATGCACAAACCTTGTATGCCGCACCCGTGGATGCGTTTGCGGCAGGCTTCATCGGCAATTACAACCTGCTCGACCCCGAGGCGGCCAGCCGTCTGTTGCAGCGCCCGGTCAGCAGCCGTATCGCGATTCGCCCGGAAACGTTGGGCTTAAGCCTGCACGGTGAACCCAATGCGCTGATCCGCAGTCACAGCCTACTGGGCAATGTGATTCGCTATCGCGTCGAGGTACGCGGCGTGGCGTTGATTGTCGATGTGCTCAACCGCTCACCGACCGATCTGTACCCCGACGGCCAACGCGTGGCACTGTCCATCGATGCAGGCACCCTGTGTGAGGTAGCCTGATGTTCTTGAATTCACTGAAAAGAGAGCTGCGCTGATGGCCTTGGCAATTTTTGATCTGGACGAAACCCTGATTCATGGCGACTGCGCCACCCTGTGGAGCGAGCAAATGGGCCGTCTGGGCTGGGTCGATCCCACATCCTTCATGGCGCGCAATAACGAATTGATGGCAGCGTACAGCCGGGGTGAACTGGCGATGGAAGACTTCATGGCCTTCAGCCTGGAGCCGTTGATCGGCCGTACACCTGAGGAGGTCGCACATTTAGTCGAGCCGTGGGTAGAGGACTATATCGAGCCGATCATTTTCAGCGATGCCTGCAAAACCATCGCCGAGCATCGCAAAGCCGGTGACCGGATTCTGGTGATCTCGGCATCAGGTACGCACTTGGTGAATCCGATTGCTGAGCGTCTGGGTATCGATGAAGTGCTGGGTATCGAACTTGAGGTCAAGCATGGGGTGTATACCGGTCACACCGTTGGCACCCTGACTTACCGCGAGGGGAAAATCACGCGTTTGCTGGAGTGGTTGGACGCCGAGGAGGAAAACCTGGAAGGCGCGAGTTTTTATTCCGATTCGCGCAATGATTTGCCGCTATTGAAGAAAGTCGATCATCCGCATGTTGTGAATCCTGATCCGGTGTTACGGGAACACGCGCGAGAGGCCGGATGGCCGATTCATGATTGGATATAACCACTTCCCACTCTTCACCAAGGCCAGATCAGCTCTCCCCGAACAGGCCTTTTTAGTCATTGCAATGAAGACCTTCCTGTCATTTCTGACAGTAGCGCAGCCTTGGCATTGAGTATGAAATGACTCCAGTCATCACGACAATATGGAGCCGTCTCAATGCATACGCCACTGACCACCCTTCAACCAGTCGATATCCCTGGCGCAACCGGTGCTTTAGCAAGCGGTGAGCTGGGTATCAATCTTGCTGCCGCGCAAAAGAACTTCCCGGACAGAGGTCTGCAAGTTCGAATTAATCCGTGGACCAATATGGCACCTGGAGACAGGCTGAATCTCATCCTGACGGATAACAGTGGTCCGGTTATTGTGGCCAGTAAAAGCATCAATATCGGTGAAGAAAATCATATTGTTACGGCTTTTATTGCATCTGAACGCTTAAAAGAAGGCTCTTACAGCGTCAGTTATAACGTATTGCGTACAGGGGCCTCAACGCCCGAACCCTCGGTCCCCGTGGACATCTACATTAAATTGACACTGCCAGGCGGCCAGGATCAGAACGGTGACACCCCAGGCCATTCGGGACTGCTCTTTCGCTTACCCGATGAGGTTATCGCGAACGGCGTCGATAAAGAGATGGCAATGGCGGGTATCAAAGTCACCATCCTTCCTTATTTGCACATTACCGAGCTGGACATTATCGACTTGATCTGGGGCTCGCAGCACATCAAGCACGAGGTGAGCAAAGCACAAGCTGAAAACCCGATCCAGAACCCTATTGAAATAATCATCGACTACGAAACGATCCTCGCTGCCGAGGACTCGGATGATTTACCGGTGGCCTTCGAGGTCTATGACCTTGTTGACAACCAATCTGAAGACTGGAGTGCAGAGCAACGCATTGTGGTGGATACCCAGGCCAATCGACTGGAAGCCCCAATTCCTGATGCACTGGTGGATGGCAACACTCTGGATCTAGACCTGCTTGAGGGCGAGACCACGAACGTGGCCGTGGTCTGTTTTGCACCTTCATTTGCTATTGGGGACAGCTTTGTACTGACACTCAAGGGCACCACGACCGACGGGGTTGCGGTGATAGAAACCTACTCACAGTACATTGACAAAGTCCCTAAGGTTTATGAAGTCCCCGTCTCCGTTCCCCTGCTGCGTAAGTTGGCCAAGACTACCGTAGCGTTTTCCTACGAGCTGACCAAAGGAAATGGTTCCGGAAAACGCAAGTCCAAAGCCATTTTTGTCATGGTCATAGGACAGCCTTACCTGCTTAAAGCCCCAACAGCTATCGACGCCTCAGCGGGCGCGCTCGACCCCGAGCTGACCGAGACCACCATCGAAATTCCATTCGACGCCTCCATGAACGCTGGTGATTCGATCGACTTGCAATGGCTCGGCACACTGCCGGACGGCAGCATCTATTTACCAAAACTGCGGTCGCACTTGATTACCGGTTCAGAGTGGGCTGCCCAACAACCCATCAATATGTACATTGATGGGCAGCACCTAAAGCTTATCGAGGGGGGAACGCTAGAGCTTTTTTACATACTGATGGGTAGCAGTTCCGAACGTAAATCACTGCATACAGCCCGGTTGAATGTCGGTGAACCCCGGGCAGAGTTGCCTGCGCCTTCTGTCGACAAGGTGGAGGGCGTCATCGATCCTGAGCTGTTTCCGCGCGGCGTCACACTGATTGTGCCGATGTATAACGGCATACAATCCGGCGACACTGTGTATTACAACTGGGTGGGCTCTCAAACCGGCAAGACCCAAGACTGGATCAAACTCAACAGCAGTTCGGCTACGCGCGAAATTCCTTTTCAGATAACTAAAGAACACGTCACGCCCAATCTGGGCGGCACGATAGAAGCGTCTTACTGGGTTGAACGTGCCAACGGTGACATCAGCCAATCAAACATTTTGCCACTCAGTGTGGGCGAAGCTCAAAACGAACTGCTTACCCCTGCTTCTATAGAAGGGGTAGTCGAGGGCGGGGTTCTGGACCTGAAAGGGATCGGTGAAAAAGGCGAAGTCACTGTCACGATAGAACCTTGGATCAGTTCTCCTGACGACCCTAAAAACGAAATGAATCCGGGGGATCAGGTATTTATGACGTGGACGGCTGACAATGGAGCCGCTCCCTACACTGATTACCGGTCCATTACCGGGAGCATGGACAATAAACCCGTGCTTTTCTATGTCCCCTATGCCGACGCCATCAAGTTCCTAGACACGACTGTAACCGTGACCTATCGCGTGGACCCGTATGACACTGAGGCCAACGACAGAGCATCGGCTCCCTTGAAATTCGTGGTCAGCCTTGCTGAGAGCCAGTTACCGGCTCCGCAGATCAAGCAGGCTAAAGGGGACACTCTCAATCCTGGTGACGTGCGCGAGGGTGCTACGGTTTTGATTCAAAAGGCCGGCCTCAAAAAGAACGATCAGGTCACGCTTGAATGGAAAGGCCAGCCTGGCAGTGGCACGGTGTCGAAAAATAAAACCGTGAGCCAAGATGGTGAAGATCTGGAAATCACGGTCGAGTACGCGACGGTTATCGCCAATGACGGATTCGATATTGAACTGTTCTATAACGTAGCGCGTGCAGACGGCACGCCGCAGGATCCTTCGGCGAGCGCAGAATATAGCGTCATGAGCGCGGTCGGCTCAGGTGTGATCAAGGTGCTGGGCGCGCGGTACAACCGCAGTACCTCTCGGGCATATAGCTCGTCGCAAATATTGATGGCGTTTAACGCCGACACTGACCAGCCCCTTACGGCTCAATGGCAGTATCAGGGCGATACAGCGTGGGTGGCTGCCTCCGTGTGGCGTGACACTGCGCCCTGGAAAATCCTTCAAGTACGCACCACAGATGATGTCGTCAATTTAAACCCGGCCAACATTATCGGCTCCGGCCATGAGAGCTATAACTCAACTCACTCAGCCTTCGTCGGTCATCTCAACAAAGGCGCCATGACTGGCTGGGGCAACCCGCCCAGTGGAGGCGACATTCCGTCGACCATCCTCACCTATGACGATGTCGTTGAAGTCAGTTGCACCCACAGTGCTTATGCAGCACGCCGGCTAGACGGAAGTCTGGGGGTCTGGGGTAATGCCGGCGAGGGCGGCTCTTCTAATTTTGAGCTGTCGGACTTTGTAGAGGTCATCCCCAATACGGTTGCTTTTGCGGGGATTAAAAGCGACGGCAGGATCGCGGCATGGGGCACAGCGTCGAATGGGGGCACTGTCCCCGCTGAACTCGCGGGGTTAAACGACTTTCGTCATTTGTACGGTTCCTCAACCGCGTTCACCGGCCTGCGCAACAACGGCACAGTGGTGGCCTGGGGCAATGCCGGCTCGGGAGGTAAAGTTCCATTTGATATCGCTCAACTGACGGACATCAAGCAAGTTGTTGGCAATTACTATGCGTTTGCAGCCGTACGTCAAAACAAACGCATCGTAGCCTGGGGCAATAGCAGTAATGGTGGTGCCGTCCCGGCAAACATTGCTAGCCTCGATAATGTCGATTACATCGCTAGCGGGAATATGTATGCCTTTGCCGCGCTACTTGAGACTAAATCGGTGGTGGCATGGGGAGTTCCCTCAAACGGAGGAAGCATCCCCCGCGATATCGCAGTTTTAACCGATATCGTGTCTGTCGTGAGTACTTGGCAATCGTTCGCAGCGATCAGGGAAAACGGTCATGTTGTGGCTTGGGGGGGGAATGTCAATACCGGCGGAATAGTCCCATCATCCATCGCGCAGCTGGACGATATCGTACAGGTCGCCGGTAATGGCACCGCATTTGCGGCCTTGCGTAAAAACGGCAGAGTGGTGGCATGGGGGCTGGCGTCTACCGGTGGGGACGTATCCCCTGTAGCCTCACACCTGACCGATGTTCAGGCGATCTACGCCAATAACAATGCCTTCGTAGCGTTGACCTCCGACGGCCGTGTCGTGTCATGGGGGGATCCGACTGGAGGTGGCAACAGCGGCTCTTCCCAGGAGTTCCTCAAGGGTCAAGTCACCCACGAGGCCACAAGCGCAACACGCGGCCGTGGACTGATGGCTAACCGCTGGTTGCTTAATCACACGTCGCCCAAACCTCTGCCCCACTGATTAACCTGCATTTAACAATTATTCCGGCGCGCCTGCGGGCCGCCGGATTCGTTAAAGAAGCCAGAGATCAGCGATGCCCTGGATCCATTTTTCCGTAAATACGCACGTCAGCAGACGTCAACGGTGCACGCCTGCGTGCGTGATTGAAACCTCCTTTATATTTCAATTACGCGTTCAAGCCGTGGCATCACGATCGACTGCTGTACCTCTCGTTTACAGCGGAAGCCATAACCATGATTGGAATCCCCTTCTTCTGTGCCGGGTGCACAACAACGACAACAGGGCTCAGGCGTTAGATCAAACCTAAGTCCACTTCAGTGCGCAACACAAAAAACATCGCCTCGAGGATAAGACAATGACTCGATTTACAACTCGCCTGTTTCCGCCTGTAAACCAAGACAACTCGACACTCACGTTACGCCCGATCCTGATTTCAGGCTTGGCTACACCGGTCGTGGATGCTGATGGCGGGATAGGACACAGTGTGGTTTATGGCAGTTCGTTCGGCCTGCTCTGCGCGATTGACCCCTACAACATGATGAGCACCAACGACAGTATTGATATTTACTGGGGCGCAGGTAACAAGATCGCCACACGGCGGGTGAGTGCCTCCGAAGTTGATACGCGACTGTTTCTCTATCTGCCAGAAGACAAAATCGTACCCGGCCTGATAGACGATGTGTATTACACGCTGAACCGCGTTAACCCCACCACACCTCCCGAAGACTCCATCCCCCTCACCTTACTGGTCAAGCTCGATTTGCCCGGCGGCCTGGATGGCGATCCACATCTTCCCGGCCATTCAAAATTGAAGAAACCGGGTCTGCCCCAAGACGTCATCGACAACGGGGTCAGTGCCGAATGGGCCAGCAAGGGTGTGCCCGTCGTGATTGAGAACTATCCGGGCAGGTTCCGCCGCGACACGGTGCAATTGAGGTGGGGCAGTGTCTTTCTGCGCCGGCCTATCACCCCGGCAGAGGCTTCCAGTACTGATCCAATCACTGTATTGGTCGATCAACAAACGATTCTCTCCGCAGGCGACAGCAACAAACTGCTCGTGGAATATCAAGTATTCGACGAGGTGTGGAATTTCTCCGAGGACTGGTCAAAAAATACCAGCGTGACAGTCGAGGCCGGCGGTTGGCTCCTTGATGCGCCCATCATCAAGAATGTCAACTCAGCCGGTATCATTGATTTCGAACAGCTGGGTAGTGCGGATGTGATTGTTCAAATCGTTGTTCGCACCAGTGATTTCGGCCCCGGCGATTCAATCATCTTGAACTGGCTAGGGACGTCCTTGAATGGTGCCATCGTCCCTCACGAAGAGCGCTTTGATGGTTTCAACATCCCTACGATCATTGAAGCTAGCGTGCCTAACGCCAAAATCAAAGACATTATCAAAGGGTCCGCAGTGGCCTCTTATATTGTCATGCGAGGCAATGGCGACCCGCCCGTCTCCTCAAAAAGGGCCTTTGCAAAAGTAATCGGTGAGGCTAATCCGTTGGCAGCGCCCTCTATTCTTGAAGTCGTCGGAGACACTCTGGAACCCTCCAATAATTGGGCAACGGTGCAAATCCCAGCATCCCAATTGATCAAAGCGGGAGACACTCTCGATGTCATCTGGCTGGGCACCACCGCCAGCGGTAACCCGTATGTTCATGAAATCCAGCATCCCGTGACCAGTAACGAGGCAGGCAAAGTCATCACCCTGTATGTGGAACCTGAACACTTCGCAGGTTTGGCGAACGGAAGACTGGATTTATCCTACACAGCGTTCAACGATGATCGCGTGCAGACATTCGGTACCAGCAAATCGGATCACTTGCTGATAAATGTGGGCGAATTACGTAAGGAATTGCCTGCCCCAAAAGTTCAACAGGCGCCAGATGATGTACTAGAGCCTGAGTGGGTGCCCAACGGTGCGGATGTACGGATCAACTACCTAGGCACCGAGCCGGGCGATGTAGTGACCTACTATTGGACCTCTTTTTCGCCAGAAGGGACCGTCAACGACTGGCTACCCATCACGATCGGGTCAGCCGGCAAGCCTGTCAGCTTTCACGTGCCCTACTCCTACATCGAAGCCAGCATAGATGTAGGTGCTAAGGTGCGTTACACCGTGCTACAAGCCAGAGACGGGCAATACCGTTATTCCGCCACTTTGTCATTGAGAGTGGAAGCAGACAAAGCGCCGATCATTGCCTCGGTCGAGGACTCTAACGGCAAAGATATCGTCAATGGTGGCACCACCCGCGATACACACCTAAGAGTGATTGGAACAGGCCGCGCCAGATTCAAAGTTGAAGTATTCGACGGAGTCAACTCCCTGGGTGAAGCCGCCGTTAGTCCATCAGGCAAATGGGGCCTGGAAACAGGCAAGCTAAGCGTGGCCAGCCACAGCTTTACTGCAAAGGGGTTGTATGGCGCGCAATTGATCTCCCTCCCCTGGACGCTGACCATCGAGGAGCCGGTTGTTCCTGCCATTACCTCACTCAAGGATTCAAAAAACATTGAGGTCCCCGATGGTGGTGTCACGATTGAAACTCAACTAAAACTGGCTGGTACCGCATTGGCGGGTGAAAAAGTTGAAATTTTCGATGGCATAAAATCTTTAGGCCAAGCCCTCGTAAGTAGTGCCGGAGAATGGGTGTACACACTGAGCGGACTGACCCTGTCAGCGCACACTATCACCGCCAAAGGCCTCTACGATAACCAGCCGACTTCGCCCATCTGGTCGTTCACCGTCACGGACGAAGTCGTGCCGCAGATCTCTTCAGTAAAGGATTCTCGCGGGGCCGCTATTGCCAATGGAGGTAGCACCAGCGACACCAGCGTGACAGTAAGCGGCAGCGCAGAGGCCAATAAAAGCGTCGAAATTTACGATGGCAGCACTAGCAAAGGCAAAGTAAACGTTAACGCCGCGGGTATTTGGACTTACACACTCAGCGGATTGGCCTCGACGGTGCACAGCCTCACGGCTAAAGCGTTGTATGGCAATGGATTATCTTCGGCACCGTGGACCTTCACTGTGACCGTTCAAATAGTGCCGCTAATTAGCTCACTCAAGGATTCGGGAGGAACGGAAATCCCCAACGGCGGTGCAACGACGTCTACCAGTTTCACAGCAACCGGCACGGCAATGCCAAGTGAGAAAGTGGAGATCTTTGATGGCGGCACGTCCAAGGGAGTGGCAAACGTAGACTCAAACGCAAACTGGATCTATTCACTGCCAGGGCTGGCTACGGGATCTCATAGCATCACAGCCAAAGCGCTGTACGGGAGTGGCCTTACTTCATCCGCACGCGTTTTTACTATCACGGTAGCCACACCGCCACTCGTCATCGATACCTCTGACGCACGTTTATCCGGGCATATTTATATTTTCCCGCAAGGGCAAGTTCAATCTCAGCACGGCTCAGGGAACTCACTTACGCGAACCCCGAGCAGCGGCGTTCCCGCCTACACCTATTACTCGTCCAATACCGACGTTGCAAAAGTCGATTCCAGATCCGGGTACGTCCGTGCATTCGGCAACGGACAATCCACGATTACTGTGCAGGACAGAGCGGGACAGCGGCAGACCTATCGCGTGATCGTTACAGGTGTCACCCAGATCCTGTATGCAGGGAGTGGATCACAGCCCTCATTAACCCGATTCGCACAGTCAAAAGGAGGCTTTCTACCGTCGCGTGGTGACATGTCACGGATTTATCAGACATTCGGGGGAAGTAGTTTCCCCTTTGGCGGGCCGCTCTGGACATCAGATGAAGCGTTCTTTTTCCCTAAGAAGTATTGGGCGTACAACCTACTGAACGGATCCTCCTTCCCTTTCTTTGACTTTATTATGTGGGACGCACTGTACCTAAAAAGGTAACGGAAACAACGTCCATGAACGCCTCATCCGAGGCGTTTTTTTAAACACGGACAACACCCACAATCCCCGCAAAAAAAAACCTCAATCGTCCTCTAACAGGGAGATTGAGGTGTTTAGGACATTACCTGTTATGCGCAGGCGCTCTCAATTAGCCATTGAGCTAAATCGCGCATGGGTTACTTACCAACTGTAGCGTAACCCCACATTAGCCCCCCATGGCTGTTCAATATTTTTGCCGTTGCCATAGTCAAAGTCTGCATGCACTTGCAGGTTGCTCGTGACTGACACTGCCAGCCCCGCACCGAACTCAGCACGTGAACCCGACAGGTCATTGTTAAACACGTTGTTATTCACCTGAACTTCATTGTTTTTGGCGAACTCATGAACCATTGCTGCCCGAATATAAGGCTGAACTATGGCCCCATTTTTTAATGCCACGTTACGCCCTGCGGTCATGCCCGCTTTGGCCAATAATGAACGTGTACGATCACCTTCTGCTTCCATCCCGTTGTTTAAGCCGTAATCCTTAGCCTGAATCACAACACCCGCAACTTGGGCAAAGGGTTCGATGAAATAACCATCGTCCAGCTTGATGTGACGCCCGAACTCGGCAGATGCACCAAGACCGGCGTTGTCGTAGTCGCCCTTGGCGCGTGCGCCATCACTCATAGAAACCTTGGCCTGGTTGCTAAAACGGTTGTACTTGAGCACAGCATCGACGTAATAGCCGCTGCTTTGATCAAGCCAGGTGGTGTAGGCACCTACGTAGTAGCTTTTCACCGTGCCCGAAGTACCACGACTCAAGTCCAGGTCCGATTTGCTGGTCCCCCCCAGGACCCCTACTAACCACTGTCCATCACCGATGGGCAGGGGCGCATCGGCGCCCAACGAGAAACCATGCTGGGTTTGTTTATAAGCCAGCCCAGTGCTTTCAGAGACATTGAACTTGTTACCGTACGAACGCATCCAGACACCTGACTGGCCACCATCGAAACGCAGCTCACCCATACGACTGCGTAAAGAACTCAGCTCTCCGTACCAAACAGTAGGCGCTGTGTTGAACAAGGCCAACACCGAACTTGCGCTAGGGCTGATGTGCTTGTTGGCACCTAAAAACCACTCTGTACCACCAGCACCATCAGACTTGGACTCAAGCGCATAAGAGTAAGTACCTTGATCAACGCGGGGCGCGGCATTGGCCAGGCCAAACGTCGCATCACCGGACGCGATATGCACCAGAGTCAGGTCGGCAGGGTTGCTGACTGGTTCAGCCCCCGTAGCAGTGACCAGCAGACTATGACTGCCGGTGGCTTCTCCTGTCACATTGAGCTTGTCGCCCATGCTGCGAACCATATCGACGTCCATGACAAACGTACCTTGGCCAGAAAGATGCTCAGCATTTAACTGGTAAAAGGTGCCGGGGGTACTTGAACCGAAATCGACCGTACCGTCGTGCAAGTCCAGCGTACCCACGCTGTTGTCACCCTTCATGTTCCAACGCGAAGCGTTGCTGATGACAACCCTCTCAACATTGTCCACATTGCCGGTAAATACGGAGGCCTTGTCCAAAGTAATACGCGCTGTACTTCCTGCCTCGGCAATGACATCGCCCGTCAGGAAGCCATGAGTGAAATCAAGATTGCCCGTGCTGTCCCCGGACATTTTGATATTGCCCTCAAGATGACTGTCTAAAACATTCACGTTGGCCGTGGCGCCCCCTGTGACATCCAACAAGAGGTTATTGCCCGCTAGCAGTGTCGAGCCGTTAATAATATCCAGGTTGACGTCAGGGATTTTACGCCCAGCCCCATCCACAAGAATCGCAGAACCGGTAACACCTTGAACAGATGTACCGTCTAGAACTATATTGCCTTCCTTGGGATTAGTAGATCCGTTTCTAAACACCCTGATGCCATTGGCTTCGCCAATAATTTTGCTATTTTTGGCTGTCACATCCGCACTGAACAGAATGAGTCCAGCGCTGCCTTCGCCTGTCGCTTCAACATGCGAGTTAGTGAAATTAAGTGCGCTATGCCCTGACGCTTGGGCACCGGCTGTAGTGCCAATAATCGTACTGTCAGACACATTAAATGTAGACCCCGTGACCGCCCCCAAATTCTGCATCGCATTAAGTCCAATACCGTCACTGATAACCGTACTGCCTGCTGATATTGTTGCCTCACTCTCGTGCAATTCAATGCCTAGACCACTGCCCACAGTACCCGTTACCGTAGCGCCGCTGAGCGTTAATACCGAACCGTTTAATCCAACAATTTCTGCGGTATCACCTTTATTAATGTTCAGGTTGGAGGCATTTGAACTCACCTGGTCAGCCGTGCCTCCATCAATATTAAGTGTGGCCCCTGTGCGCAGCGTATAGTCCGTTTTAGGATGGCCAGCATTTATAGTAATCGTGGTTCCATTTTCAATGAGTACAGCGCCCGCAGAGGGGCTCGCCACAACAAAAGCACCCAACAGAAGAGCATGTGGCATACTTTCTGAGGAAAACCATCGTGACATTCGTATAACGCGCATACAAATACTCCGTGAGTATAAAGCTGTGAAGGTTAACCGCCCCCAAACCCTTAATAGTTCAGGTCAGCTACCAGGCGCTAGATTACTGACAAACCTCCCAGTGCAATGTAGTAAAAGCCCTTCTTATACGTAGGAAAACACCTACATGTCACCCTCTCCCTCTACAAAAAAAGGCCACATACTTTGAGATGATTAATAGATGAGTTCTACAGGAACAAAAAAGTCATAACATGCCACTAACCCGACACCACAAAAGCTGCCAAACGCCCTTAACTATGAAAGAGGGCGCAATGCCCTCTTTCATAATCACTTCACCTCTTTCACCCCCTAAGGAAAGATAATGCACCCGCCGCCAGGACGCGTAGACGAGGCATAAATAGTTGCTTCCCCTGGAATAGAACTCCCTCCTGCTGGCGTACCGGTGTAACTCACTTTCACTGCCCCCTTAGAGCCAACGACCTCAATATGATCTAAATAAGGTTTCACCTGAATTTCAAAACCGTTGGCCGCCTCATCCTTGGTCAGGATTTTATTTAACAGCTCCCACTTTCCTGACGTGACAGGCAGAGTCGCTGCTCTATCGGTATACGGCTGCCAGGTAATACTGACCGTGTCTCCGGCCTTTAGAAGCGTAGGATTACCCGGGATTTTAACCCTGACATAATAATCACCGCCGCCATCACTGATATAAGATTTGCAGCTCAGTGACGCTATAGGCGGTGTGCCACTAGACATCACTTTGTCAGGGAATTGAGGCTCACCTAACAGAATAGGTAGCGCGCCGATGACATCAACACTTTGATTGGCTGACTGCTGTGAGTTTGAGCCTCCCCCTCCCGCGATCAGTCTAATTTTGTAGTACACCGGTATTGATGAACTGCCAGGCTCCTTTTCAATCTCACTCCATGGAATATTAAAAGTAACTACATCGCCCCCATTGTTTGCTGCCGTAATATCATAGAGCGCCACAGGTTCAGTAAGACTGCCCCAGAAAAGCTCCAAGCGCTGACCCACTTCAGGTGAACTGTAGAGGGAAAGGAAAGCCCGTGCATCCAACCCTTTGTCCGAAGCAAGTAACTTGTTATCTTGCGGGGTGACCCCTCCGCCCTGAACCGTCACAAGATTAAGCAACGGGTTAATGGGCCCTGGTTCATTGGGGTTAGTCGGCCCTGGTACCCAAAGATTCACATTCACCGTGGTCTGCAAAGACTCCACTTGTGCGCTGCCTCTAATGATGCTGTACTCCACAGTCGCGGGTACGTCACCTATACTGCCCGCGCCATAACCAAGCTTTAACAGTGAATAGGGCACATCAATAATTATCGGATTACCGGGAAATGTACCCACCGTGAAGGGGGCACGCTTGTGACCGGCCCAATTGACAATAATCTCATCAGACGGATCCCAATTAGTGTAGAGCGGTATAGTAATACTGACCCCCACTTGAGCATCTGCAATATCGACGAGTGTATTGTTATCATCTGCGAGTGGAACGCCCGGCGCTGGAAGTGGGGCAACCGGCAAAGGTTTGATAGCTAGATAGGATTTTTTCGTTTTAGAATATTCCCCTATATTCCCGATTCTATCAATCAATCGATACGTTACAAAAAGAGGGCCGTCTGGAATTCTTCTGATTCGTGAACCAGGGATATTCACCACGCGAGGACTAATAAATATATCCCCGGTAAAAACAGGGATCGCAGCCGGGTCAGGAACATTACCTTCGATAAAAACTTCAACAATATCGCCGGCTTTGGGCTGATCATAAGCCGGGATTGTGACGGCCAGTACATCACCATGATTATCGAGATAGTCCTGTGTTATGTCCCCATTTTCAGCTTCAGGTTCTGTAAACGACAGTGCATCCGGCTCGCGCCCATAATGGGGGGCAATTTTATCTACCGTAATGGTTTGTGCAATTGAATACCCCCCCTCCCCTAGCTCATTCACAACCCAATATCGAAAAATATAAGTTGCATGATTCTCAAAATTAAATTGTGGAATAGTGATTTGCACATCGGGGTCTGTGTCCTCATTCGGACCTGGCTGAAGAACAGTCAAAATGGACACATATTTTTCCGCTTCAATGCGCTTCCACTCAATAATAATTTTATCTTCACCACCGGCCTCTGCACCGTTCGTCCAGGCAGGTATACCTATTACCAGATCTGTTTCTTGTTTTTTTAATGGTAAATACCCATCTAAACTAGGGTCATCAGGCCAAAAAACGTAGTCGGGCAAAACAGCCTTTGGGAGGGTGGCTCCATCAGCACGGCTCGTTCCTAGAGCCTGTCGATTTCTAAGCCACTTTGAATAATGCTCCCGCGCTTGCTGGGAAGTGACCTTATTCTGACTTTCTTTCATTTCATCGATCTCCATGTCACTGAATGATTACTGCATTGGGTGTAAACAATAGGATGGGTACAACACTCGCCTAAACAACACTTTCACAACCTGCTGAATCACCTCCCCTCTTCTAAGACAAAGAGCCCCCTGCGACGTGCGCTTCAAACATGTCGCGCATTCGAATGCTGACAGCCCACAGCGTTACATCCGCGCACGCCCCCCCATTGAAACTTCATACTTATTAAATAAATTATGGCCTGTTAATTTGCTGCCTTAGGCCCTGACGGAGTGTTGAGTACATCCGTGTACAGGTTGTCTATCTATTTACTGGTGGCTCGCAAGGATCACCTCCAGGAACCACCCTTGTAATTTTCACAAAGTCTGCACGCGCCTCTCCAAAACGACCATCTTTCTTGGTAAGTGTGTAATGCACCCGTCCTGAACCCTCTACCATCGGTTTTATATGAGGTTCATAGGGCGCTACCGTGACATCTGCATACCCTTGAGTCACATGAACATTCAGCACCGAAAGTACAATTTCCTTTTCAGTTCCTGCAATAGGGTCCGTACCATTAAAATTACTGCATCCTTGCCAAAATACTCGCAGCTCATCGCCGTATTCAAAATAACCTCCCGTGAAAACAATTCTGATCCGAATACCATCCCAGGGTTTCTCTAGGCTGGAGCAATTGATATAGCCCCATTTGTCAGCACCGGGGAATTCAGGCATCGATAAATCATCAATGGTTTCAACTTGAACGCTGACCAATGTGTTAGACGCGTGCTGCTGGTTCACGCCATTGCTCGTGGCGTAGTACACCGGTAACGCCAGGTTGTTGGGTTCTGAATCGATAAGGGTCCAGGGAATGTCTGTAAAAAAAATCTCCTGCCCTGCACTGTCACCCGTCTTGATCGTATACGTAGCCGCCACAGTGGCCCAAGTGCCCCAATAAAGCACCAGCGTTTGTCCAACCACTGGGTTTTGATAAAGAGGCACACTCGCCTTCACGGGGAAATCTTTATCGGTGGCTTTAAGTACGTTAGGAACCCCGGACTTACCCCTCACCACTACATGATTCAGTAAAGGGTTTACCAAAGCTGGCGCGCCCGGGTGGTCCTGTCCGGCCACGGTAAAATTAATATTTACAGATAGACTGGGGGACAGTTTTGAACTTGAGCCACGTACCAATTTATAACTGACCTGTACACTACGAGGCCCCAGTCCATTAGCAACCATCACACTCCACGGTACGTATACAGCCAAAGGAAACTTAGCCGCTACCGCCGACAGTGCAATGCCATCCCACTCAAACGCAATCAAATCCCCAGGCTGAGTGTCGACGATCCACTCTATATGTGCGTATACGCCTGAGCGCGCATCCGCCCGATGAATCAGTGAATCGTCTTCAAACAGGGGCACTGTAGGAGGAGGAAGAATGCTTGGCCAAGGCGTCAGCGCTACCACGGCGCTGACTTCTTTAGAGACGTTCAGCGTTTCATTGCCCGCCCGATCCCTCAACTTATAGCCCGCGTAAAAAGTCCCATTCTTCTGGGCCGCCCGGATGACATCCCCTGTCAAATAAACCCTAATGTCATTCGCGTCGATATCCGCTTGAGAGACAGTGAACTCAGCCACCGGTAGCCCGATCGCTGGATTAGAGTCAAACCAATATAAAGACACTACATCACGCTCATGAGCCCCCGTGTAAAGAGGCAATGGAAGTGAGTATTCAACTTTATCGTCATGCGTGTCTAAATAAGCATCGGTGATCACACCCATCAAATCGCCAGGGGGTATCAGGGCGCCTGCTTGCTTATCGTAACTGGGCGCTTGAGTATCAACCGTCAGTTTTTTCTCAACCGACGTATCGGTCACGCCAGTCCCCGAGTTGGTGACGGTGTACCACAGGTCATACCCGCCATCCTGTTGCAATAAAGATTTGTCATACACTAACTTATAAGGAAACAACGCGGGATCAATATCCCCTAACAAAACAACAGTGCCTGCGCAATAAAGCTCATCGGCGGGGTCCATTTTCTTTGGCGCCCAATACCATTTAATAATGTCATACTCTGGCGCTTCTGCCGGGTTGACCCACAGGGTATCGATGTAAGCGTGAAGGTCTTTCGTATCCGAACCACTTGGGAGTAAACCCTCAGGGTCGGTAGGGTCTATGACATCAGGCACTCGAAGTGGAGTTAACGGTATGCGATGTTCATTCAGATTATTGGCTGACGACTTATTTTTTTGATTCATGTTTTGCCCACATACAGTTAACACGCGTGATGACAACGTAGGCCTACCGGCCATTCCCAAGAGCAACGTCGAACTCGCATCGTTACGTTTAATGATCCGCGAGCACAGTGCTACTGCACTCTTATTGGCGTGCACTGTCTACTGTCAGAAATGACAGGTCACCTGCTAAACATCGGGGGGTAACTTAGAAGCAACGAGAGGAATGAGGCTAAGCACATCCCGTGGTGCTAGAGAGGCGCAGCCAATACGCCCCTCTCTTTACATCACAGGCAGCTATATACTAAGAGGCGATTAAACAAGTGTTTCGTCGATCATCAGTACCAACTTGCCTGACACATTATTGTCCGCCAGCTCATTGAACGCGGCTTCTGCCTGCTTTACCGAGAAGGTCTTGGCCAATTGCGGGCTTAAGCGACCCTCTACGAACAAGGGCCACACGTGTTGGTTCAACTCACTTAACAGTTGCGCCTTGAACTGATCATCGCGGCTGCGCAACGTCGAACCCAGCAGTTGCACTCGTTTGGCCAGCACCTGGGCCAAATCCAGTTGTGCATTGCGCCCGCCCATCAGGCCAATCAGCACCCAACGACCATCCAGATTCAGCAGTTTGAGGTTGTTTGCAGCGTAATTGCCGCCCACCGGATCAAGAATGACATCGAAGGGGCCAAATGCGCTCAGCGCTTCAATCCCCTCGGTGCGCACCACACCGCCTTGTGCGCCCAACGATTGGCAATACGCCAATCGCTCCTCAGACCCCACACTCACCCAGCACGGGCTGCCAAACGCCTTGCACAGCTGAATGGCGGCTGAACCCACACCACTTGCCCCAGCGTGCAACAGCACTTTTTCACCGGGGCGCAGGCCCGCGAGCTGGAACAGATTCAGCCAGGCAGTGCTGTACACCTCTGGCAAAGCTGCCGCTTGAACCAGAGACAAACCTTCTGGCACCGCCAGCGCATGGCGCGCATCCACCACCACTTCTTCAGCCATGCCGCCCCCGGCCAGCAACGCGCACACACGGTCGCCTACCTGCCAGGACGAGCCTGGCCCTACTTCGCTGACGACCCCTGAGCACTCAAGCCCCAACACTTGGCTCGCTCCCGGTGGTGGCGGATACAACCCGGCACGCTGTAAAAGGTCGGCGCGATTAAGCCCCGCTGCTGCCACGCGAATCCGAATTTGTCCTGCATCACAGGTAGGACTTGGCTCTTCTAGCCACTTCACCTGACCTTCAACGCCTTGCAATGCTTTCACAGTGCCTCCATAGTGAGTCTGGACTGAGCCCGGCGCTGAAGCACCGGGCTTTTTGCATTATGCGACCGGTCCTTGATGGAACCGGCGACTTCAAAGACGGCCTAATATGCGTTATCAATTGCCCCCGCGTCGAATCAGCATGAAGCATTTATTCCCTAGCACCGCACTCGCCCTATTCATTGGTCTCGGCGTTTTGCCGCTGTCGGCCAATACATTCGCCGCTAACCGTTGGGATAACCTTCAGCCCGATCGTGATGAGGTAATTGCCAGTCTTAACGTTGTTGAGCTGCTCAAGCGCCATCATTACAGCAAGCCGCCACTGGATGACGCGCGTTCCGCGATCATTTATGACAGCTACCTGAAGCTGCTCGATCCTTCGCGCAGTTATTTCCTGGCCAGCGATATTGCCGAATTCGACAAATGGAAAACCCAATTTGACGACTTCCTCAAAAGCGGCGACCTCAACCCTGGCTTCACGATCTATAAGCGCTATCTGGACCGCGTTAAATCGCGTCTGGACTTTGCCCTTGCCGAACTGAACAAGGGCGTTGATTCGTTCGACTTCAACGCAAAAGAAGCTCTGCAGATCGACCGCAAGGACGCGCCGTGGCTCAAAACCGAAGCCGAACTCAATGACCTGTGGCGCAAACGCATCAAGGACGAAGTCCTGCGCCTGAAAATTGCCGGCAAAGAGCCGGCAAAAATTCAGGAGCTGCTGACCAAGCGCTACAAGAATCAACTGTCGCGCCTCGATCAGACGCGCAGCGAAGACATCTTCCAGGCGTATATCAATACCTTCGCCATGTCTTACGACCCGCACACCAATTATCTGTCACCCGATAACGCGGAAAACTTCGACATCAACATGAGCCTGTCGCTGGAAGGCATCGGCGCCGTGTTGCAAAGCGATAACGATCAGGTGAAGGTCGTGCGTCTGGTGCCAGCAGGCCCTGCCGACAAGACCAAACAAGTGGCCCCGGCGGACAAAATCGTCGGCGTTGCCCAAGGCGACAAAGAGATGGTCGACGTGATCGGCTGGCGCCTGGACGAAGTGGTCAAGCTGATTCGCGGCCCTAAAGGCTCTGTGGTGCGTCTGGAAGTGATTCCGGCCAGCAATGCGCCAAATGACCAGACCAGCAAAATCGTGTCCATCACCCGTGAAGCCGTGAAGCTTGAAGAGCAAGCGGCGAAAAAGTCGATTCTCAACCTGAAACAGGATGGCAAAGACTACAAGCTGGGCGTGATTGAAATCCCGGCGTTCTATCTGGACTTCAAAGCATTCCGTGCCGGTGATCCGAACTACAAGAGCACCACCCGCGACGTTAAAAAACTGCTGACCGAATTGCAGAAAGAAAAAGTCGACGGTGTGATCATCGACTTGCGCAACAACGGTGGCGGTTCGTTGCAGGAAGCGACAGAACTGACCAGCCTGTTTATCGACAAAGGCCCAACCGTGCTGGTGCGTAATGCAGACGGCAAGGTGGACGTCCTTGAAGATGAAAACCCGGGCGCGTTCTACAAAGGCCCGATGGCACTGTTGGTCAACCGTTTGTCAGCCTCGGCTTCTGAAATTTTTGCCGGTGCCATGCAGGACTATCACCGCGCACTGATCATCGGCGGTCAGACTTTCGGCAAAGGAACAGTGCAAACCATTCAGCCGCTCAATCATGGCGAACTGAAACTGACCCTGGCCAAGTTCTACCGGGTTTCCGGCCAGAGCACCCAGCACCAGGGCGTCCTGCCTGACGTCGCCTTCCCGTCGATCATCGACACCAAGGAAATCGGCGAAAGCGCACTGCCTGAAGCCATGCCGTGGGACACCATCCGCCCGGCCATCAAACCTGCTTCTGACCCGTTCAAGCCATTCATTGCTCAGCTCAAGGCTGATCATGATGCGCGCACGGCCAAAGATGCCGAGTTCATCTTTATCCGTGACAAGCTGGCGTTGGCCGAAAAGCTGATGAGTGAGAAGACCGTCAGCCTCAATGAAGCTGAGCGCCGCGCGCAACATGCAGACATTGAAGCCAAGCAACTGGCAATGGAAAACGCCCGTCGCAAGGCCAAAGGTGAAGCGCCACTCAAAGAAATGAAGAAAGAAGACGAAGACGCCTTGCCGGTAGAACCTGAAAAGACTAAACCGGAAGATGACGCCTACCTGAGTGAAACCGGGCGGATTCTGTTGGACTACCTCAAGCTTAATGGTCAGGTGGCCAAACGCTAAAACAGAACCCGTCGCGTCGCTAAGTGCCTTAGCGACTACACCGGCGTTCACACAATGTAAAAAGGGCGGGTCGCATTATGCGATCCGCCCTTTTTAGTGGCCACTGAGCTGACTTAATTTTCGTCGTGTAGATAGCGCCGTGCCAGATCGGGATCCGGCATCAACCCTGGGCCGCCCTGCTGATACAACTCCACCAGCTTGATGGACGCCAGCGGATGACCCGCCTTGGCGGCCATCGTCCACCAGCGAACCGCTTCAGCCGCATCCGGGGCTTTATTCACGCTGCCCGCCAGACTGAAAGCGCCTACTTGATACGCTGCTTTGCCATCGCCCGCCAGACCTGCCAGTCGCAACAAACGCACGCCCTCCTGCTTGGCGCCCAGCCCTTGCCCGCGAAAGGCCAGAATGTGCCCATAGAAGCTTTGAGCATCGGTATCGCCCAGGTTCGCCATGCGCGCGAATTGGCCCTCCATCCAGCGCCACAGCCGTGGCTGGCGTACACACCACGGCCAGTGGAACAACTTGCGCGCCACCCAGTAGCTTAAGCGCGCCTTAAGACGCCACACCACTCAAGCCTCCTCGTGTTCATAAGCGTACTCAAAAACGCGGACCACCTCGGAGGCGTGCCAGGAAGCCGCTGCAATACCATCAGGCGGCCCGCTAAAACGTCCTAACCGCTCAACACATTCAAAAAAACCAGTACGCGGCAAGCGGCTGGCTCCTTGGCTGATCACCAGCGAGCTGCGCAGCGGCTGTTCAGATTTGGCGTCCAGGGCTGCCAGATGCTCAAGCGCAGCGGTCAGGGTCAACATGGCTGGACTGGGCAGTTGCAAACGCTCCAGCAACGCGCGGTAGGTCAGCAAGTGGCGCTGTCGACGCGCCTGATCAAGCTCAGTCAGTAAACCTTCCCAATGTTGACGACTGATGCGTACGCTCATGACGCGTCCCTCCACCCGGCAATGCCAAGCTCCCAACCCAGGCTGCGACTGATGGCGCTGTCAGGCTTTCGCTCTCCGCTTTCAATCATGCTCAGGTAAGACGGGCTGATGCCTACCGTACGGGCCAACGCCTCAAGCGCCAGCCCCTTGGCTTCACGCAGAGTGCGCAATTGATCAAGCCCTGGTAGCACCTGCTCGGTGGCGGACGCCGGTATTGGCTCAACAGGGGCCGACGGCTGATTAAGACCTGCGGCTGTGAGGAGTGCCTGATAGCTTTCCCATGACAAAACCGCGTACTCGGGCTCACCATTGCGCTTGATAATTTGAAGATCCATTACTAAACCCCGTCAGACTTTTAAGTAAATCGAGTCGGAACTTTCCTTAGAAGCTTAATCCTAACAGCCGATAAGGTCTCTGGGGTTTTGATCTTGCGTAGGAAAAAATCATTGAGTGAGGATCAACAGCCCGAAGAATGACAAATGTTATCCACACAAATTGTGGATAACCTTGTGAACAGAGCTGATTTTCATCGCTGAAAGCCCCGCGCCATAAGGGCTGCGCTCAGATCGGGCGTTTTTTACACACATAAAAAAACCCATAAATTCATTGACTTGGCAGTCAGCAACCACTAGAGACAGAGGATTACGGGCGACGTAATGGTCTGCATCTGGCTCATCAGGTGCGTAGGAATAGAACTACAGAAACGAAAACGCCCCGTCGAGACGGGGCGTTACGTGAAGCCAGAACCGCTTATTTGCTGGCAGGGGCTGCCGGTGCAGTTTCTTGCTCAGCTTTGGCCGGATCTTTGATGGCCAACAGTTCCAGATCGAATACCAACACCGAGTTCGCCGGGATGGCCGGGCTTGGGCTTTGTGCGCCGTAGGCCAGTTCGCTAGGAATGTACAACTTGTACTTCTCACCGACGTGCATCAGTTGCAAGCCTTCAACCCAACCCGGGATCACGCCGCTCACTGGCAAATCAATCGGGCTGCCGCGTTCAACGGAGCTGTCGAACACCTTGCCGTCAATCAGCTTGCCTTCGTAGTGAACGGTCACCACGTCTGTGGCTTTAGGCTGAGGGCCGTCGGCTTTTTTGATCACTTCATACTGCAAGCCAGAAGCGGTGGTGGTCACACCGGCTTTCTTGGCATTTTCTTCGAGGAATTTTTTACCCGCAGATGACGCTTCTTCGCTCATCTTGGTCAGGCGTTCTTCTGCACGCTTTTGCAGGGCAGAGAAAGCTTCGATCAGCTCGTCATCCTTAAGTTTTTGCTCTTTTTTACCCACGGCATCTTCGATGCCCAAAGCTACGGCTTTGGAGTCCAGGTCATCCATGCCCTCTTGAGCCAGGCTCTTGCCCATGTTCAGGCCAATGCCATAAGAAGCTTTTTGCGCCGGAGTTTTCAGCTCTACGCTGGTCTGCGAATCACAACCCGCCAGTACCAGGCTTACCAGAGCCACAGCTGCCGCCAACCGATGCTGTTTCATGCTATTTCCTTGTTCATGCGCCAAATGGGCAATCGAATAAAGCCGCGAGCTTATCAGGCGGCCGCGACCAATGGCTACCGGCATGAGAGCGGTAAATGGCACAGAAGTTCACGCTTAAAACACAATTCATATTCAGCGTAACTTTTGCTAACACATCTGGGGACCTGTCAAGCCTGGCCCGGATTATTCAGAGGGAACTTATGGCCACTTGATGACAGACATGAGCTAAGGCATAAGTGTGTGAAAAATCTTATAAGGAGCATGACTGTGCGTCTGTTTTACCGTGTTTTGTTGGTACTGCTGGCGGCCCTGGGAGGGTTGATTGGCCTGATTGTGTATTTCACTGCCAACCCAAAATTACCGGCCTATCAAGCGCCACAACAACTGCATTACCTTGATCAATGGAGCCAGGCCGACCGCCAGACTTACTACTACACGCCCCAAGGCACGCAAGTGAAAGGCTTGCGCTATAACTGGTTCAGCGCGCTGGAGCTGCCGTTTTCCCAGCAACCGTTTGCAGCCCCTGAGTACTTGGCGCGCTTCGGGTTTCTGGTGGAGCCGCAACAAAAAGCCAGCGTCGCCAACCCTGGCAATTTGCCCGTAGGCTTTACTCGTCACACCAACCCGGGCAGCGACGTCCAGTATCTGGACATCACCTGCGCGGCCTGCCACACCGGTGAACTGCATTACAACGGCCAGGCGCTGCGCATTGATGGCGCTCCGGCGCAACACGTCCTGCCTTCAAGCGTACCCACCTTGCGCGGCGGCAGTTTTGGGCAAGCACTGGTCGCCAGCCTGGCAGCCACCTACTACAACCCGTGGAAATTTGAGCGCTTCGCACGCACCGTGTTGGGTGACGACTATGAGGCGCAGCACACTCAACTGCGCAGCGAGTTCAAAGCCTCACTGGACAACTTCCTCGCGGTGGCCTGGAACGACACCCATCGCGGCCTGTACCCCACACAGGAAGGCCCCGGCCGTACGGATGCTTTCGGGCGCATTGCCAACGCAAGCTTTGGTGACGCTATTTCCCCGGACAACTACCGCATCGCGAACGCGCCAGTCGATTACCCGCATCTGTGGGATATGTGGACATTCGACTGGGTGCAATGGAACGCCTCGGCCAAACAGCCTATGGCGCGCAACATCGGCGAAGCACTGGGCGTAGGTGCAACGCTAAACTTCTTCGACAGCCACGGCCAGCCGCTGCAAGGTGACGCTCGCTATCCGTCGAGCGTGCGCGTGCATGACTTGCATCTAATCGAACAAACCCTGCAAAAGCTCAAACCACCGGCGTGGCCTGAAGCGCTTTTTGGTCAGGTAGATCGCCCTCTGGCGGCCAAAGGCCGTGCCCTGTTTGCTGAAAATTGTGCGGGGTGCCACGTCCCGCAGGTCAAGGATGAGAATGGCCGCCGGGTACAACAACTCAAAGTCATCCCGCTTGAGTTCATCGGGACAGACCCCAATACCGCCAACAACATCGCCGATAACCGCTATGACGTCAGCGCCCTGCAATGGGACCCGACCGAATTGGCCAATATGAACGTGACGCTGTTTCCCGAGGCCGACGAACCGTTGGACTTGCACGCACTGTCCGTGGCGAAAGGGCTGGCCTATATCACCGCGTTTGTTGAAAAGCATGCGTACGGCGTAGCGGGTATCAGCGCGCAAGAGCAAGACCGCCTCAATGGTTTTGGCCTGCCGATTGCGGTACAGGAAGTACGCGCGTACAAAGCCCGGCCTCTGGATGGCATATGGGCCACGGCGCCGTATTTGCACAACGGATCGGTGCCAACCCTCTATCAACTGCTGTCACCTCAGTCCGAACGGGACCCGACCTTTTATCGCGGTACGTTTGAATACGACCCGCGCCACCTGGGGTATCGCACCACCGCATTTGAGGGTGGGTTTGTGCTCGACACCCGTATCAGCGGCAACCACAACAGCGGCCACGAGTTCCGCCCCGGGCCACGCGGCAAGGGCGTCATCGGGCGTCTGCTGCAACCTGAGGAGCGCTGGGCGCTGCTGGAATATTTGAAAGTATTGGGCAGCCCGCTCGAACAACAGTTGCCGACACCATGAGGTGCCCTCTTACACGCATCGCCTCTTTGGCTAAAAGGATATTTACATGCTGACTAAACTTTGGCTTCGCCTCGGCACGTGGCTGGGCACGTTGATTGTGATGTTGATCGCGCTAGGGCTGATCGGCTGGGCAATGGCCACCGGCTGGTACGCGTGGCAACACCGAGGACCGGTGTCTACCCAAGAGGAAATCCCGGCGGGTGAAGCGGCGATGACTCAAGACACGATCCAGACCGCGATTAAAATCGTGGATCAACACCGTGAAAACACCCGCTACCTGCGCGATGCCCATGCCAAGGCCCACGGCTGCGTCAAAGCCGAGGTTCAGGTGCTGACAGAGCTTGATCCGGCGTTGCGCCAAGGGGTGTTTGCCGAACCAGGCAAAACCTGGCAAGCAGTGATGCGCCTGTCCAATGGCAATGCGTATCCACAGTTCGACAGCATTCGCGATGCGCGGGGCATGGCGATCAAGTTGCAAGCAGTACCCGGCACTCAACTGATGCCAAGCCAGCAAGGTCGCAATGAACAGGATTTTGTGATGTTCAACCACCCCAACTTCTTTGTCAGCGATGTGGCCGAGTACCGGCAAAACATTGGCGCACAGGCCGACGGCAAAAAAGTCATGGCGTTTTTTCCTTCATGGAACCCGAAGGAATGGCAAGTTCGCCACCTGTTCATTGCCTTGGCCACCCTGGCACCGGCTCCAGCCAGCCCGACTCAAACCACCTACTTTTCGGTATCGCCTTACAAATTTGGCAGCGTGAACGCCAAGTACCGCGTGGCACCCGATCCTGACAGTTGCCCGGCCTATGCCCTGCCCGAGCAAAACCAGGCCTTGCCTAATTTTTTGCGCAGTGCGCTCACTCAACAATTGTCGACAGACCGCGTACCGGCCTGTTTCGTTTTGCAAATTCAGCGGCAAAACGCCAATCGCTTTATGCCAATAGAGGACACCAGCATCGAGTGGAGTGAATCGGATGCACCGTTCGAAACCGTGGCGCGCGTAAACGTGCCGGCTCAAGACTTCGATACCCCGAGTCAAAACCTGGCATGTGACAACCTGTCCTTCAGCCCGTGGCACGGCATCGAGGCGCACCGGCCAATTGGCGGCATTAATCGCCTGCGCAAGGCCGTGTACGACTCAGTCAGTGAATACCGCCATACACGCAACGCTGAGCAATAGCGAGGTACAAGCCCGTCTCATGCAGACGGGCTTGCGGGCTCGTCGGGCAACACGGCAAAGGGCTGCCAACTCTCGGTAACCCGTCCTTTGCGCGTCCACACCGGATCGACCTCCAACACCTCTAAGACGCAAGCTTGCGCGACATGACGGACATAATCGAGGGCGCTCAGAATACCCACACTTAGCAAGTGCTCAAAATCGCTGACCTGACCGTTACGCCGGGTCACACTCGCGACCAGCTCGCGATCACTACCCTGTTCACCCCATCTATAGTGCAATAGCGCCCCTTCAGGGGCCGAGAAAAAAACGCTTCCCGCGATGCCGTTTTGAATAAGCCAGAACCCCATGCGCAAGTTATCTGGCGTAAAACAATTACTCATCAACAAACGCTGACTGGCAGCAACAGGCACTTGAACATTGTCTACAGAATGATAAGCCGCAAATACGTGATAATCCGCTGGCAACAACGCCGCGCCTGATGGGCTTCTGGCGTAAGCCGAAGCCCGATCAATGTATTCAAACACGGCGACTTTAGGCCGGGTACAGACAAACTCTGATTTCTGCGCGTGTTTAAGTATGAATCCCACCTGCTGTACCAGCCCTTTTTTGCGTATCTGCACCTGCGCCCATTTGGCAGCCGCGTTGGCTGTCATCAGGATGGGGCCGCAAAGCGGAGCCTGGCTCTCAACCTCTGTGTCAATCGCTTGTCGGGTTCGCCAATCCGCTCCAATTGACGAACGCCGCCGCCAAAATACCCCGGGGCATATAACCCTTAAATCTCCCGCCAGATGAATCATTGCGAGCAGATCACTGGGTAGCAGAGAGTTATCCGGGGCTGGTTGTGCAAGATGCCCGACAGGCCCCGGGTGTATCACTCTGAATAAAGGGATCAAAGCACGTTCCCACTCAGAATCGGTTGAGATGTAACGCAACAAGCTGCCATCAGGGTTAGACAAGTAAAACCGAGGGTAATTGTGTCGAAAGAAAACCGCCGTACGCAGATCCATCATCGAGAAGAAGTTGTCCAGCAAATCATTCTCGTCTTCACTCAGTGATGCTGTGCGCGGGAATACCGTATGCGAGTGATAAATGCCTTCAATGGCATAGCCTTGGGGCGGCAAAATATCGCCATTTTCTCCTGTCGACAGGACATCTGAGGGACGAAAAAATGTGCCTGCGCTGCTTTGAGGGATTGTGACGAAGTAGTGGTTGTCTTTGCTTAAGACAAAACCACCGTATTCTTCCTCACGGCGGGCACTAATCAAATCGTGGGCATAGACAGCCGCATCGTCTGCACTGATAAAAGCAGGACTCAGAATAGGGGTAAGGGTCGAAAAAAAGCGGG
This sequence comes from Pseudomonas weihenstephanensis, assembly GCF_016812185.1. Classification (NCBI taxonomy): domain Bacteria; kingdom Pseudomonadati; phylum Pseudomonadota; class Gammaproteobacteria; order Pseudomonadales; family Pseudomonadaceae; genus Pseudomonas; species Pseudomonas weihenstephanensis. The sequence continues at coordinate 623,496 of NZ_JAAEBV010000001.1, forward strand.
TTGTGTCGAGGCTTGAATCACTCATAAAACGTCTCCCTGAAATCGCGTGACGCTGAACCGGATGGTTACAACGCAAAGTCACGCGACAGTTTCAAGGCTCTTTGTGCAACTGGGGCGTTACGGGGATAACACCTGTCGGGGGATTACCTGGGCGGGTACAGCGCACTGACTCAGACCTCAGTGCACAGGCAATTCAACCCCTTCAAACAAATCTTCAAGCTCTTGTTTGTTGTGACACTGGATGGCTTTGGCCATCACTTCGCGGGTCAGGTGTGGCGCAAACTTTTCGATAAAGTCGCACATAAATCCGCGCAGGAAAGTACCGCGACGGAAGCCAATTTTGGTGATGCTGGACTCAAACAGTTCGCTGGCGTCCAGTACCACCAAATCTTTATCAAGCTGGGTATCAACGGCCATCTTGGCCACGATGCCCACACCCAGACCCAGGCGCACATAGGTCTTGATCACGTCGGCGTCGGCGGCAGTGAATACCACTTTGGGCGTGAGGCCGCGATGGCTGAATGCTTCATCCAGTTTGGAGCGGCCGGTGAAGCCGAACACGTAGGTCACGATCGGGTATTCAGCCAGCGCTTCGAGGGTCAGCTTTGGCAATTTGGTCAACGGGTGACCTTGCGGCACCACCACGCAGCGGTTCCAGCGGTAGCACGGCATCATCACCAGATCGCCGAATAGCTCTAGAGCCTCGGTGGCAATTGCAAAATCAACCGTGCCATCAGCGGCCATCTCTGCAATTTGCATCGGTGAACCCTGGTGCATGTGCAGCGAAACATCCGGGTATTGCTTGATGAAATTGCTGATGACAGGGGGCAAAGCGTAACGCGCCTGGGTGTGCGTCGTGGCAATCGACAGGGTGCCCTTTTTCTCGTTAGAAAACTCTTGGGCGATTTGCTTGATGCTTTCAACCTTGCGCAAAATTTCGCCGGCCGTGGTGATGATGCGTTCACCAGCCGGTGTGACGCGGGTCAGGTGTTTGCCACTACGGGCAAACACCTCGACGCCCAACTCGTCTTCAAGCAAGCGAATCTGTTTGCTGATACCCGGCTGTGAGGTGTAAAGGCTCTGCGCAGTGGCGGAAACGTTGAGGTCGTGGTGCGCCACTTCCCAGATGTAGCGCAATTGTTGAAGCTTCATATGCATCCCTCAAAGCAAATAGACGCCAAGGGTATCGGCGGCGGTATATAACTATATGGAAGGTAAGAAGAATAAATCTAGAACTTTTTTATCGTTTTAGCGGCACCCACCCTTTATGCATCAGTGCGACGTCGACGCTGAAGAAGCGGTACCAGGTAGACCGGCATTTGAGCCAACTCGATCACCCGCGCGGCTGTACGCCCCAAATGCGTAATGCCCCCGGCAGGCTGGCCATGACTGCCCAGAACCAGCAGGTCAACCGACAAGCTCTGCGACTGCTGTAAAATCACCTGCGCTGGCTCGCCTTGTATCACCTTGACCGAGCGAATCAGGTCAAGCTCTTGCTCGCCTTCACCCAACTCTTCGCGAAGGCTGTCCAGTACGCGTGATTCGATGTTCGAGAGCATGGTGCTCATGCCCAATTGATGAAGGTCATTGAACGCCTGCTCATCGAGGTAACTTTGCAACACTGATTCTGCAAACAACCCCATCGGTTCAACGGCGTGTACGACATACAAGTCAGCGCCGAATGTGCGTGCCATGCCCAAGGCGTGCTGCATCACCACCGGCGCATAAATACCGAGGTCAGTGGCAAACAGTATCGAGCGAATCATGCGACCTCCCCGACTGCCTGAATGGCCGAGATGGATTGAGCTTAGCAGCGCCATGGCAAGTGCGATGGCTAACATCGCTGCACTCAGCCGGCAGGCAAATCACGCAATTGGTTGCTGATGCCGTGGGGCACGTGACCGGTGGCAACGACTTGGCGCGCCCTTTCGCAATGCCCCGCCTGATCATCGAAAAAGACATCGGCGGCAAAGGCCTCCAGAAACGCCGATTTGTCCAGCCCGCCCAAAAACAATGACTCATCCAGCCGGATATCCCAATCGCGCAAGGTGCGAATCACCCGCTCATGCGCGGGCGCTGAGCGCGCTGTGACCAGCGCTGTACGAATAGGGCAGGCATCGTCAGGGAATTCACGCTGCAACAGGTTGAGCGCCTCAAGAAAGCCTTTGAACGGCCCGCCTCTTAAAGGGCTGCGCGCAGACTCACGTTCCAGCACCTGAAACGCCTCAATGCCGCCCGCCTGATAAACGCGCTCAGCCTCATCGGAAAACAGCACCGCGTCACCGTCGAACGCAATTCGCAGCTCATTGCTTTGTGCACGCCGCATGCCCCCGGACAAAATCGTTGCAGCGGCGAACCCTGCATCCAGCGCACTGCGGACATCCTCCGCGTGGGTGGACAGGAACAGGTCACAGCCAAAGGCGTTGAGATAAGGGTGCGGGTTACGCCCACCCGAAAAGGCGGCGCGCGAAATGGCCAGCTCGTAGTGCTGAATCGAATTGAATACGCGTAAACCGGTATCGGCACTGTTGCGCGACACCAGCACCACTTCGACGCGCTCACGGCCCAGGCTTGCATTGAAGCTCAACAGTTTTTTGACCAGAGGGAATGCCTCCCCCGGCTCCAGCACTTCATCTTCATGCTCGATCTGATATTGGCGATAAGCTTCAATGCCTTGGGTCAGGTACACCTGATGGCTTTCGCTCAGGTCAAACAGTGCGCGCGACGAAATGGCCAATACCAACTTGCCCTTCAAGCCTTTACTCATGCCGCCTCCGCCAGTTTTCAGGATTGATCAACCACCGCTTCAAGGCAGCTCATCAGGTTTACTCATCAAGGCAAGGCGAATGTGGTGTGCCAGCTCGCCTTCACTCAAGCGCGACTTCAACTCGCCATAAAATGCGCCGTCGCGCACCACCAACAGCGTAGGCAGATGAAAAATTTCGTAGCGGGCCACCAACCCGCCGTTTTCACCGGCATCGATCCAGCAGAGGCGATCGAGGGGCAACGTCATGCTCGGCAACAGGCGCCGCGCGGCCCGGCAACTCGAACACCCGGCGCTGGTAAACACCACCAGCGATGTACCCGGCAAATTCAAAAGGTGCTGGTCCGCATCAAAGTCAGTCAGTTCCATTTCAATCACTATACTGAGGGAAACAATATCAAAGTGCTGGCACTTGGAGTGTGCGTTCATGGGTCGTTTTCTACCTCACCCAGATGATATTCCCGCTGAGATAACGCCCCGTAAACACCCTGCCCTTTCCCGCCGCAAGCTGCACTCTATCAGCCTGGGCGGCGTTGCATGCAACAGTGATCGAGGCTGGAAGCGTGGCGCGGCGGTCGACATGCATATGCCTACGCTGGGCAGCGACGTTCACTACGCGGGCTATGTCGCCTGGTGTGAAAAACGGGCGCCAGGCTATCGCGTCGGTATTGCCTTCACTGATCCCCAGACGTTGTTTGGCGCGCGCATGGGCGAACAGGTCTGCCAGATCGAACACTATTACCGGCTGCAACAGCAACAAAACCCGCCGCTGGACAACATCGAAGCCCTGGCCCTGGAATGGATCAGCCTGAACGCGGTGGAGTTCTCTCAAGCCACGCTGGACAGAGCACTGGCGCAGTCCGCGCTGGATTAAACCTGCGTGTGCCCATTGTCGGATAACCGCTTAACGCGTTAAGGTTCGGCTCCCCGTTGCGCTCAATCATGCTGCGCTCCGCCGCACGGGGATCGCTGGCGGCCGGCACCCGTGACCTGACGAGTAACACGATGGCTGATTTACCGATCGACGACCTAAACGTTGCCTCCAACGAAACCCTGATCACACCTGAACAGCTCAAGCGCGAGATGCCTCTGCGCGAAACCGCGTTGCAGACCGTGACCAAAGGCCGTGAGGTTATTCGCAACATCCTGGATGGCACAGACCATCGCCTGTTCGTGGTCATCGGGCCTTGCTCGATCCACGATATCAAGGCTGCCCATGAGTACGCCGAGCGTCTCAAGGCACTGGCCGCTGAAGTCAGCGACACGCTGTACCTGGTGATGCGCGTGTATTTCGAAAAGCCACGGACCACGGTGGGCTGGAAAGGCCTGATCAACGACCCGTACCTGGATGACTCGTTCAAGATCGAGGACGGCCTGCACATTGGCCGCAAGCTGCTGCTGGACCTGGCCGAAATGGGCCTGCCGACGGCAACTGAGGCACTGGACCCGATCTCCCCGCAATACCTGCAAGACCTGATCAGTTGGTCCGCCATTGGCGCGCGTACCACTGAGTCGCAAACGCACCGTGAGATGGCTTCAGGACTGTCTTCGGCGGTTGGCTTCAAGAACGGCACCGATGGCGGCCTGACCGTTGCGATCAACGCCTTGCAGTCGGTCTCCAGCCCGCATCGCTTCCTGGGCATTAACCAGGAAGGCGGCGTGTCGATTGTGACCACCAAAGGCAACGCCTATGGCCACGTCGTGCTGCGCGGCGGCAATGGCAAGCCCAACTATGACTCGGTCAGCGTCGCCGTGTGCGAACAAGCGCTGAACAAAGCCAACATTCGCCCGAACATCATGGTCGACTGTAGCCACGCCAACTCCAACAAAGACCCGGCACTGCAGCCGCTGGTCATGGAAAACGTCGCAAACCAGATCGTCGAAGGCAATCAGTCCATCATCGGTTTGATGGTTGAAAGCCACCTGAACTGGGGCTGCCAGGCGATTCCTAAAAACCTTGAAGATTTGCAGTACGGCGTGTCGATCACCGATGCCTGTATCGACTGGGCCAGCACTGAAAGCACCTTGCGCAGCATGCATGCCAAGCTCAAGGATGTACTGCCAAAGCGCGCTCGCGCCTGATCAACCCCTCCTCCGGGCCGTTGTAGACGCGAGCACGCTCGCGCCTACAACGGGATGGTTGCCCTGCGCTCGCCCCGCTCATACACCACGTTAGCGCGGCCAACGATCAACGGATCAAGCGCGCCAATGCCTTTTAAATCCTTGTCGGCATACGGCAACTTGTGCAGCACATAGCGCATGGCGCTCAGGCGCGCGCGTTTCTTGCAGTTGGACTTGATAACCGTCCACGGCGCATCGGCAGTGTCGGTGTACGAGAACATCCCCTCTTTGGCCTTGGTGTAATCGTCCCACTTGTCCAGTGACGCCAGATCGATCGGGCTGAGTTTCCAGTGTTTGAGCGGGTGCTTCTCGCGCTCTTTAAAGCGTCGGCGTTGCTCTTCACGGCTGACCGAGAACCAGAACTTGATCAGATGAACGTTGCTACGCGCCAACATGCGTTCGAAGTCAGGCGCCTGACGCATGAACTCCAGGTATTCATCATCCGTGCAGAACCCCATCACCCGCTCGACCCCGGCACGGTTGTACCAACTGCGGTCAAACATGACGATTTCACCGGCCGTGGGCAGGTGCTGCACATAACGCTGGAAATACCATTGTCCGCGTTCGACTTCGCTGGGTTTCTCCAGGGCCACAATCCGTGCGCCCCGTGGGTTGAGGTGTTCCATGAAACGCTTGATCGAGCCGCCCTTGCCTGCCGCGTCGCGACCCTCAAACAGAATGACCACCTTCTGGCCTGTCTCTTTCACCCAGGCCTGTAACTTAAGCAACTCCACTTGCAGGCGGTATTTTTCGCGCTCGTAGTTGCGGCGCGACATTAGATTTTTGTACGGGTAATTGCCCTTGCGCCAGTCCGGCGCCAATTGATCGTCAGGGTGCAGGGGGCGCTGATGAAACACCGATTCGCTTTCCTGGCTGAGTAACGCATTGCGCAGCACAACCGCATCGTCGGGGGACAGCCCCGTCATCAACGTGCCCAAGGTCTTGATCAGTGCTTGAGTATCGCCTTGAGGGATCTGCTGCAAGATGTCCTTTACCGCAGCGCTGGTGGCCGCCTGACGCGACTGGACTCTGTCATCAACGACATAGCGCTCAAGTTGAGCGGCTTTTTGCGTGGGAGCAACATCCCCTGCTGTAACGCGTCGCGTGCGCGGTGTACGTCTGGCAGTTTTTGCAGCGGGTTTTACCGTGTCAGTGCGCGTGACCCTATCGGTCATGAGATTTCCTTAAATGAACTGCGGATGGTTCAAATAAATACAGCATCACCTCAGGCACACCTTAGACACAGATCAAAAAATGGCTCATCAAACCGCTGCGCACACAAAAACCCCACGAGAGGGAGGCTCTCGCGGGGTAATGCAGCCACTTATCCAATCAAAAAAAGGGGGCTAGCCCAAGCGCTCATCGGCTTTGAGGCCGTTGCGAAAAACCTCGTACACGAGCACCTGACTGTCGAGTTCACCGAGGTACTTCTCCACCAACGGTTTGACATCACTCCACTCAAGGCCACCGACACCCGTGGCCAAGCGCGGCAGCGCTACGCTGGGGATGTTTTCACTGGTGATGTATTTAGCCAGCTCGCGCAACGCGTGACCCACGTTCTTCAAGGTCGCCTTGCCCGGTTTGGCCGCATGGCCTGCGTGCAGGGAATCCTGGGTGATCAGGTTAACAATGCTGCGCACCGAACCCTGTTCGTCTACACCGGACCAGCACCAGATTTCACCCGGTTGCGGTGCTTTGCTATGAGCGGCGTGTCGATAATCGGCAACCAAAGACGGCCAGCGCTCACGCAAGGCCAGGGCCAAACCGGTATCGAACGGGTCCTGAGGCGCAATACCGTGAGCAATCACCTTCGCGTCACTCAGTAAAATGTCACCTTCGACTTCACGGATCATATGCGATGCCTCTCCTTACAGTGATTAACCCGAGTTCAGCGGCCTGTCGACAACCTCCCCCGCTTGCTAACAGCCTAAGCGAGGGGTCAGGACACAGCTTTGATACAGGTCAACACCGCCATGGGAGGGCACGGCTCAGGCGACATCAGGTTTTGGCTTGAGCGCGCTTATGGCGTTCCATGTAGCGCTCAACATATGAGCAGGAAGGAATGACTTCGTAACCCATGCGTTCTGCATACTCAAGGGCCTGCTCGGTCAAAGCAGCCGCAATCCCGCGTCCACGCAAGGCATTGGGTACAAATGTGCGGTAGATATCCAGCGTCTGCTTACCCAGATCCATGTAGGTCAGGTAGGCACGATGACCGTCGACAGTGGTCTCAAACTGGTGACCTGCCTGGTCATGGTGGATAGACAGCGCCTCGCTCATCATTATTCCTCGCGGGTCTTGAACCGTGACCCCTACCTTACTGATGTTTTTCCGTCGAGGGAACCACCCGGCACCCAGCCTGATAGCGCCTGCAAAAATCAAGGTGCCAAGCCTGCATAAAGAGTAGCCAACCTCGAAATAAATGCTCATGCGCTACGACCAAACGCACGCTTGAATCGCTCGTTAAGGCGCAGCACAACTGAACCTTTTTACGAAACGTTGAGGCTATGACGTGAACCCTGGACTAAAGTCACTTGAAACCTTAGGGTTCCACCTCATATAGGGCGCTGTGCTTAGTGCGTCAAACTGACTGTTTTTCAAGCACAATCTGTTAAAGCTAGCCCATGGCCAGCCATTACCAATTATTTTTTTTGGTTCTTGCGCTAGGTCAGTTTACTTACTACAAGTAATGGGTAGTATGTACGCCGGCTGTTTCCTCATGTTGAAGGAGCAGCTTCAATTAGAAAGTCCTTGAAGGGGAACACGATGAACAACGTTCTGAAATTCTCTGCTCTGGCATTGGCCGCAGTTCTGGCTACCGGTTGCAGCAGCGTATCTAAAGAAACTGAAGCCCGTCTGACTGCAACTGAAGATGCAGCAGCACGTTCCCAGGCTCGTGCTGACGAAGCCTACCGTAAAGCTGACGAAGCACTGGCTGCTGCTCAAAAAGCACAACAGACTGCTGATGAAGCAAACGAACGTGCTCTGCGCATGCTTGAAAAAGCAAGCCGCAAGTAATAGTCCTTCGGGGCTGTTACCAAGCCGATCCATTTTATGGGTCGGCTTTTTTTTGCCTGATGCTTTCTCAACAGGCACTAAAAAGCCGCCGAAGTGTTAACTGCGGCGGCTATTAGTTGAACGCTTACTGCACGTAGTCGAGCGACTGTCCTTCATCGGCCGAAGGCATAACGGTCGTAGTAACGCCAATTTCTTGCGGTATTCCAGTTTCAGCACCCACCACCGCGAACGCTTTATCTTTGTCGATTTGAATGCTGTTTTCCAGTTCTTTGTGCTTGAGCAGAAAATTGATAAAGCCTGCGTATTTGTTCTGCAAATCTTCTGGTGTCAGATGAGACTTGTCGCTCTTGGCGACGAGAGAGCCATCTTTGACATTCAGCGGTTCATGCACTTCCAGGTAAACCCTGCCGTTGCTGAAACCAATTTTATAAGGCTCGTTGATGATGCGCACCGGTGTACCGACCGGCACCATCTGCGACATTTCAAGCACGTTTTTATTCAACATGCGAAAGCAGCCATGACTGGTGCCCGTGCCAATACCAAACTTGGCATTGGAGCCATGAATCAAATAACCGGGCATGCCGAGGGTGAACTTGAAGGGCCCCAGGGGATTGTCCGGGCCAGCAGGCACGACATTGGGCAGCGGATCGCCATTTTTGGCATGCTCAGCCTTGATCGAGGCCGGCGGTGTCCACGTCGGATTAGGCGTCTTGGCGGTGATTTTGGTCTGCCCCAAAGGCGATCCCCAGCCTTCACGGCCAATGCCCAGCGGAAAGGTATAGACCTTGTTTTGGTCTTTGGGGAAGTAGTACAACCGGTACTCGGCCAGGTTGATCACGATCCCCTCACGCTTGCCTGGCGGCAGAATGAACTGCGTTGGCAACACGATATTGGTGTCGACAATTGTGCCATCGAGGTTCTTTTTGACCGGCAACCAGGCATCCACGCCAGGGTTGGCTGCAATCATTTCCGAATAGCCCAGTTCGTACTCATTGCCCAGGTCTGCAAAGGAGTCTTCATACCTGCCTTGGATGATCTGCACCTCACCCACCACATCGTCGCCAGGCGGCGGCAGCGGGAATTCGAGTGCACTCACAGGGCCCGCAACACAGAGGGCGGCAACTGACAGATAGCGGGTGACGGCAGGTAGGCGCGACAACATCCGGAACATCCTTCGCATAATCAACGGGGGACAAAAATGGGAGTGTACACGCAGCCTGCCGGGATCAGGAGGCGGCGTACCACGCCGAAACACTCAGACGAGGTAGATCATAGTTCAAAGCGCAACTCAGGCCAGATCGGCTCGGTGCCACGGCGTTGCGATTCAATGATTGCGCGGCACAGCGGGCACAGCCGCTGGTCCTGAAAAACCTTGCGCGTGACATCGGACCAACGAGGCTGCGCAGGCAGTAACGAGCCACATAATGTGCGGTCAATCGTGCCTCCCAGCTCCAATTGACGCGTCACCAAATGCACCCGTACCTCCTGGCAGGCGAACAAATCGAGCTGTTCATCGGGCTCGATCAGTTGATAGGCATATAAAGACCAGGCAGGACGCGACATCAGGGGCTCCAAATCGGGGGGGCGCCACCTTAGCCGAAACGCTGCCACTAGAAAAGCATCAAAGCAGCGGTTTTAGCACTGGCCACACATTATCCAGCAAAAGCCCCTGCGCCCCGGCCGCCGGGTGAATGCGATCAGCCTGCATCAGCTCGGGTTTACCCCCCACGCCCTCCAGGAAAAACGGCACCAGCGCGACCTTTTTCTCGTTGGCCAACTCACCATAAACCGCCGCAAATGCCTGGGTATAACGCGCACCATAATTGGGCGGTAACTGCATACCTAACAGCAACACTTTGGCCCCCGCCTGTTGCGAGGCTTCGATCATGCTTGCAAGATTCTGTTTCAATTGAGCAGGCAGTTGCCCGCGCAACCCGTCATTGCCACCCAGTTCGACAATCACCACATCCGGTTTATGCTCTGCAAGCAGCGCCGGTAAACGCGCCAGCCCGCCAGCACTGGTATCGCCACTGATGGAGGCATTGATCACTTTATCGTCATGACCTTCCTTGCTCAGTCGCTGCTCAAGCAAAGAGACCCAGCCCAGACGGGTATCCAGGCCGAAACCCGCGCTGATACTATCGCCAACGATCAAGATTGTTCCCGCCGCTGCGTTCTGCGCCATACACATCAGGGCCAGAGCAGCACTTAAAAACCACACACGCATTGGATTCTCCATGGGCGAAAGTATTCTCACCGCGCAGAACCTTAGCAAAGTGGTTCCCAGCGCGGAAGGCGAGTTAATCATCCTTCACCCGCTGAACCTTGAATTGAACAAAGGCGACAGCCTGGCCATTGTCGGGGCTTCCGGCTCTGGCAAGTCAACCTTGCTGGGCCTGCTGGCGGGACTGGACTTGCCCAGCAGCGGCGAAGTCACCCTCGCCGGGCGTGCCTTGAGTACGCTGGACGAAGACCAGCGCGCCAGGGTGCGCGCCGAACATGTCGGCTTTGTGTTTCAGTCCTTTCAGTTGCTCGACAGCCTCAACGCGCTGGAAAACGTCATGTTGCCGATGGAGCTTGAGGGCCGCAAAGACGCCCGCGAGCAGGCCCGCCATCTGCTGGAGCGTGTCGGTTTGGGACAACGCTTGAGCCACTCCCCGCGCCAACTGTCCGGCGGTGAGCAGCAACGCGTTGCCATCGCTCGCGCCTTCGCCGCCAACCCGGATGTGCTGTTTGCCGATGAGCCAACGGGCAACCTCGACAGCCACACGGGGGAGCGCATCACCGACCTGCTCTTTGAATTAAACAAAGAGCGCGGCACCACACTGGTACTGGTGACCCATGACGAACGCCTGGCACATCGTTGCCGACGTCTGATCCGCCTTGAAGCTGGCCGCATGGTCGGCCCTCTGGAGCCTTGATGGCACGCCTGCCGCTGTTGCGCCTGTTCAGCCTTGCCCTGCGCCAACTCCTGCGTGATGCACGCGCAGGCGAGTTGCGCGTGTTGTTCTTTGCCCTGTTGGTCGCCGTCGCGGCGAGTACCGCGATTGGTTACTTCGGGGCGCGCCTCAATGGCGCCATGTTACTGCGTGCCACCGAGTTTCTGGGGGCCGACCTGGTGCTGGATGGCACCTCGCCTGCCCGTGACGAGCAAGTGCGCCTGGGCAGAGAGCTGGGGCTTAAACATGCACGCGTGGTGGAGTTTTCCAGCGTGATCGCCACGGACAACGGCATTCAGTTGTCCAGCATCAAAGCGGCAGATGACGCCTACCCTTTGCGGGGCGAACTGAAAAGTGCGGCCCAACCCTATGCCGATGAACAAGCAGGCGGCGGCCCCCTGCCCGGCGAAGCGTGGGCAGAATCGCGATTGCTCACCGCGCTGGACTTGCACGTCGGCGACACCATCGACGTGGGTTCCAAAACCGTACGCATCACCCGCGTGTTGACCTACGAACCCGACCGGGCTGGCAACCTTTACAGCCTCACACCCCGCGTATTGATCAACCTGAACGATCTGGCGGCCACCGGCATTATTCAACCCGGCAGCCGGGTCAATTTCCGCGAACTGTGGAGCGGCGAAGGGCCTGCGCTGCAATCCTACCGCCAAGTGATCGAGCCCGGCCTTGAGGCGAATCAGCGCCTGCTGGACGCCCGTGACGGTAACCCGCAAATAGGTGGCGCGCTGGGCAAGGCCGAGCGCTATCTGAACATGGCCAGTCTGGTTGCCGTGTTGTTGGCAGGTGTCGCCGTTGCACTGTCGGCCACCCGCTTCGCCAATCGCCGTTTTGATGCCAGCGCACTGCTGCGCTGCCTGGGCTTGTCGCGCCGCGAAACCTTGTGGCTGTTTGCCCTGCAACTGACTGTGCTCGGGCTACTGGCCAGCCTGGCAGGCGCCCTGCTCGGCTGGTTCGCGCAACTGGGCCTGTTTGCCTTGCTACACAATTTGCTGCCCTCGGACGTACCACCGGGCGGTTTGATGCCCGCCATCGCCGGCATGGGCACCGGCTTGGTGGCGCTTGCCGGGTTTGCTTTGCCGCCGCTGGCTGCGCTGGGGCGCGTGCCGCCGCTGCGTGTATTGCGTCGCGACATGCTGCCGATTCCCGCCAGCACCTGGAGTGTCTACGGCGCAGCATTGCTCGCACTCGGGCTGATCATGTGGCGCATGAGCCTGGACCTGGTATTGACCTTCGCCTTGCTCGGCGGCGGCGTGTTGGCGGCGTTGGTGTTGGGCGGGCTGTTGCTGCTGGGCCTGCAAAGCCTTCGTCGCCTGCTGGCCGGGGCGTCACTGGCGTGGCGACTGGGTCTGGGTCAGTTGCTGCGTCACCCCCTGGCGGCGGCCGGTCAAGCCCTGGCCTTTGGCTTGATACTGTTATCGATGGCCTTGATTGCACTGCTGCGCGGGGAGTTGCTCGACACCTGGCAAAACCAGCTCCCCAAAGACGCACCCAACTATTTTGCGCTGAACATCCTGCCCGCCGACAAAGACACCTTCGGCGCCCGGTTGATGGACCTGCAAGCCACAGCCGCGCCGCTCTACCCGGTGGTTCCGGGGCGCTTGATCAGCATCAACGGTGAAGCCGTGCAGGGTCTGGTCAGCAAAGACTCCAGCGGTGACAAAGCCATCCAGCGCGACCTGAGCCTGACCTGGGCCGCCGACCTGCCCGCGGGCAATGAACTGACCGCCGGCACTTGGTGGGCTCAACAGCCCGGCGGCGGCATCCCCGGTGTGTCGGTCGAAGCCAAAGTGGCCGAAAGCCTGAAGCTGAAACTGGGCGATCACCTGACCTTCAGCGTCGCCGGGGTCAACCGTGAGGCAACCGTCACCAGCCTGCGCAGCATCAACTGGGACAACTTCCAGCCCAACTTCTTCATGATCTTCCAACCCGGCACCCTGCAAGATTTGCCTGCCACCTACCTCACCAGCTTTTACCTGGCACCGGGGCACGACAAGGAGATCATCGAACTGTCGCGCAGCTTCCCGGCGGTCACCATCTTGCCAATCGAAGCCTTGTTGGCCCAACTGCGCAGCATCCTTGCGCAAGTGACCATCGCCGTCGAGTACGTGCTGCTGTTTGTACTGGCGGCAGGCATGGCGGTGTTGTTTTCCGGCTTGCAGTCCACCCTCGACGAGCGTATTCGCCAGGGAGCCCTGCTGCGCGCACTGGGTGCCGAACGCGCCTTGCTGATCAAGGCACGGCGCATCGAATTCGGCTTGCTCGGCGCCACCAGTGGCCTGCTCGCAGCCTTGGGCACCGAATTGGTCAGCCTGGTGCTGTACCGGTTTGCCTTCGACCTGCCGTGGCACCCCCACCCGTGGCTATTGCTGCTGCCCGTGGTGGGCGCACTGATGGTGGGCGCTGCAGGTGTTTTCGGCACCCGAAGGGCGCTCAATACCAGCCCACTGACAGTGCTGCGCGAGGGCTGATAGACTCGCACCCTTCTCTGCCAATGGATTGCCCATGAGCCGCTATCGCCCTCCTCGCCCTGCTGGCACCGCGCTGATCACACCGCAAGGTGAAGCGCGGATGCGTGCTGAACTGCACGAGTTGTGGCATGTGCGCAGGCCACAAGTGACACAGTCCGTCAGCGAAGCGGCGGCTCAGGGTGATCGCTCCGAAAATGCCGAATACACCTACGGCAAAAAAATGCTGCGTGAAATAGACAGCCGCGTGCGCTTCCTGACCAAGCGCCTTGAAAGCCTGAAGGTGGTCAGCGAAAAACCCAGCGACCCCAACAAGGTCTATTTCGGGGCTTGGGTAACGATTGAGGATGAAGAAGGCAAGCAAGCGCGTTACCGCATCGTTGGCCCTGATGAGCTGGACCTCAAACAAGGTCTGATCAGCATCGACTCACCTCTGGCCCGCGCACTGATTGGCAAGGCGCTGGACGCCGAGGTGCAAGTCCAGACGCCTACCGGCGAACAGTGGGTGTACATCGTAGCGATTGATTACCCGTAAGCGCTTCAGCGCAAGGTAATCAATCCCTGACGCGATACGCGTACGAGATGGCGAATCACCGTTTCGGCCTGAAAAGCGCCGGGAGACTGGATCACCGCCAGATCAAAGCTGTCGTTGGCAAACCGCGCGAGGGTGTCACCCGCTTCGACAAACTGGATCAAAAACGCAGAAGCCCGGCCCTTGCGACGCGGCCAGCCGTCCAGATAACGCAACAGCGTTGGCTGATGCTTGCCGCCCAGAAGGATTTTTGGATTGCGAAAGGTTTGATTCGCCGTGATCGGCGCAAGACGTACAAAGGGACGTGGCTGACTCATCTATCGGTTCTCCGCCTCAGGATTCTGCGTGGCAGGTGAGAGGCAACACCGAACCAGCGCTTTAGCGGTATTTCGAGGCCTGCTTCAAGCCTCTTAGGTGGTCTGACGAACACCTGGCGCCCCGCAAGTAGCTGTTTAAATCGGCGCAAGAAAACATCCTAGATAAACCGGCTTGCAGCTGTCAAGAATCACGTATCCAAGTATTTGCGCAATATCAATGTGGACACCGATTGATGCCTGCCACAGTCCCTGGGAGCTTTGAGCTGACGAGGTACGATCGAATGCGCAGGTCGTACTCAATTGAATGGTTTGCGACGGCTGCACAGCCTCGCATTACTCGTCAGAGCCTACGGATGGTGTGTCCATCATTTGTAGTCGCTGACGAGGTACGAGGCTGCGATCGAGTGCGCAGCGCTGGTAAACCCGACCGTTGCAGTCTTTACCTGAGGTGCCCCGTCGAATGCCTCACCCACAATGTTGAGGGTTGTTGCGCATTATCGGCGGGCAATCGCACCGTCGAGCGAGGCCTTGCCCGCGCCTTCAATCAACACCGCAAGGGTGCCACCCAGCAATGCCAGAGCAAATTCATAACCGTTATTGGCCATAAACAGACCATGGCTGATATGCACCGTGAAGATCGCAACCAGTAACGTGAACGACAAACCCAACGCAGCGGGGCGCGCCAGCAAACCAATGATCAGCGCCAGACCACCAAAGAATTCAGTGCCGCCCGAGAGCAGTGCCATCAACGTACCCGGCGCCAGGCCTATGCTTTCCATCCATTGCGCCGTACCCGCCAGCCCTCCGCCGCCGAACCAGCCAAAGAGTTTTTGTGAGCCGTGGGCCGCAAAGATGATGCCGACAAAAATGCGTAACACTGTCAGGCCGTAACCCGCGTGAGTCCCTAAAACAGATTGGGTCAATTTGCTCATGGTGCAGTCCTTTCGTTAATCAGGCTGGGAATGAACGCCATACTAATCGGTTTTTATCATATAAAAAGCCGAATAAACGCGACATAAGAATCAACTTATTCGATTATTTGCGAGAGGCCAGCTTGGCTTGAGCTGGCTCCAGCGAGTCGCGCTCCCGGTCAAAAGCTAAATAGTATTTGTTCACACTATTAACATAGCTGACCGCTCCCATTCCCACCTGCTCCATGGCAATGCGTTCGACCTGAAAGAACCACTGATTGGGGTTCAGCCCCCGGCGCCTGGCTTCTGCGCGCATGGCCTGCACCCGCTCCGGCCCCATGTTGTAGGCCGCCAGCACAAACGCCATGCGTTCACGCTCGTTCAATCGCGGGCTGGCAAAGAATTTGCGCCGGATCATTGCCAGGTACTTGGCCCCGGCCTGCACATTGCCCTCAACATTTTGAATGTTATTGACGCCCACCCGCTGTGCGGCCGAAGGCGTGATTTGCAGTAGCCCGGTCGCGCCTCCCGACCCTTTGGCATTGGGATTGAGCGTGGACTCCTTGAAGGCCAGGGCGGCAAGGTTCAACCAGTCCATCCCCTGTTGCTGCGCATGTTTTTGCAACACCGGGCGCAGCTTTTCAAGCTTCTGCCGATCAGCGCGCGCGAGGGGATAGTGCACGCGATACAAGCGCCGATAGACCCGCTCAAACGCCACGTTTTGATCTGCTGGGACGGTGTAAGTGGTCAAAAAACGATCAACGCTGGCGCGTAACATTGACGCATCACGCCGCACATACCAGCGCATAGCACCCGGCTCGCTCACCAGTACCTTGCGATCAAAACGCAACTTGGGCATCAATTTCGCCCAGCGCTCGGCAATCGGTTGCTCGACCAAGGTGAGGTGATAAATACCCGCCTGCACCATCTCCAGCACATCTTCCACGGCCAACGTGGGGTCAACCCATTCGATGTTCACTGGCGGCAATTTGCGCAGCGCCAGCTTTTGATTGATCACGTTCAGCGCCTCCCCTGCCGCGCTGCCCGTCGTGAGCGCGACCGTGCGACCCGACAACTGCTCCAGACGCGTATAACGGCGTTCGCCCTTGACCCCGACCAGCATCAGCGGCACGCGTTCGATAATCGGATCACTGGGGGTGACTGCGTGCGTTGGCTTGACGTCCAGCAGTTCGCCGGGCGCCATCAAATCGCCTTCCCCGCGCAACAATGCGCCAAGCAATTGATCTTTGGCCTTGGGAATGATTTTAAGGGTGATTTCCTGACCGTCGCGGGCATGCCCGTTGAGGTAGCGCTCAAAAGCCCGCAGCCGGTGATATTCAACACCAACCGACTCGCCCTGCACTTGCCCCGAACTGTTGCGACTTTGATTGACCAGCACCCGCAGCACCTGACTGCTGCGAATTTGCGCCAAATCGCGCACCTGACTTGGCTGCCCGGCTTGTAGCGGGCCTGCCAAACGTGCCGTGGCCGTAAAAGGCAACAGCATCAGGCACAGCGCAATCAATAGCGTCGCTCTCGTCATCCGTTCTCCGCAAACAAAACAGCCCGCCAGCCTGTCGGGTTACCCGACAACCGGTCGCCTTTATGAGGCTTTTGCAGCGCTGCCAGTTGTGTGCAAATGCGCGAATGCCACCGTTCAAAGACCGGGCATTGCACAATTGCGGCATTCAAAGACAACCATAACTGTCTGTAGTTCTTGGTTTTTCTTATTAAATCTACAGCTCTGATATGCTTCGCGGCCTGTGGCCTGAGGTAGCACCATGCAACTCATCGATATCGGCGTCAACCTGACCAACCCAAGCTTTGACGGTAAACACCAGGCGGTGCTGGACCGTGCCTACGCAGCTGGCGTGAGCCAATTAGTGCTCACCGGCACCAGCGTCGAGGGCAGTGAACAGGCACTTCAGTTGTGCCACGAACTGGATGAAAGCGCTCAGCGGCTGTTCTGTACGGCGGGCATTCACCCGCATTCAGCCAGCGACTGGAACGCCGACAGCGCCGCGCGTTTAAACGCATTGCTCAAAGAGCCGCGAGTGCGCGCCGTCGGCGAATGCGGGCTGGACTTCAACCGCGACTTCTCACCCCGCGCACAACAAGAAAAGGTCCTGGAAGAACATCTGGCGCTGGCCGTGGACTTGCAACTGCCGGTGTTTTTACATGAGCGCGACGCCAATCAGCGTTTGCTGGAAATACTGCGCGACTATCGAGACCGCCTGCCCGCCGCTGTCGTGCATTGCTTCACCGGTGAGAAGCGCGCGCTGTTCAGCTACCTCGATCTCGATTTACACATCGGCATGACCGGCTGGATTTGTGACGAGCGCCGTGGCACGCATTTACACCCCTTGGTACGCGATATCCCGCGGGGTCGCCTGATGCTCGAAAGCGATGCGCCGTATCTGCTCCCGCGCACCTTGCGCCCAAAACCCAAAAATGGCCGCAACGAGCCCGCTTATTTGCCTGAGGTGCTGCGTGAAGTGGCGTTGCATCGCGCTGAAAGTGAAGCCGAACTGGCCGAACACAGCACGGCTTGCGCCCGTGCATTTTTTGGTTTGCCTGCACCGATTTAACCGTGTCTGGTAACCGCTGGCGCAGGCTGCACCCGCGGTTACACAAGGCAAGCCCATCCCACGCCCTTGACCCATATCAACACGAACGTCATCGACTGACGGCACAATGATGGCACCTTGCCAATATTGTTTCCGCCAAATCAGAGAAGACCTTCCATGGGTGCCTGGCTTAGCAACATCTCGCTCAAATACAAATTCTGGGCCGTCAACGCAGTGGCCTTTGTCACCACACTGTTGCTGGTGCTCTACGCCGTGCAACTCGAACAGCAATCGCGTAGCGACGCCGCGCAGGCCAACGCCCGCGCCCAGGCCCAGCTTCTCGCTGCCTGGCCGGTGGGGCAACCCCTGCCACAGGCGGATTTTTTGTTGCCGGTCACCGCCAGCCACGTCCCCGCCCTCAACGAGCAACCCCTGCCGCAGCTGAGTGAAGCCACCGGCTGGGTATCGATCAATCACATGCCGTTCTTCGGCCAGGACCCGCTGCTGGGCGCCGATGTCGTCACCCGCGCCGATGGCCAGCGCGTGGCCGTGCTCGCTTGGGCGCCGAGCCTGGCACAAGTGTTTGTGGAACGCCTGGCCAACTACGCCGTGGCAGTGTTTGTACTGATGCTGGCCATGCTGTGCGCCTCCCAAGTGCTGATTCAGTTTTTGCTCAGTCAACTCAACAAATTAAAAGACGTGATGCTGCACGTTGAAAAAACCGGCGACCTGTCGGCTCGTGTGCCGTTGGCCTGCACCGATGAAGTCGGGCAAATGGCAGGCGCGTTCAACGCCATGCAGGCCGGTTATCAACGTATCGTGCAGACCGTCGCCGCCACTGCCGCGCAATTGGATGAAGGCGCCGCGCGGCTGGCCAGCAGCATGGACGAGGTACGCCACGGCATGCTCGGCCAGCAAAGTGAGACCGACCAGGCCGCCACAGCCATCAACGAAATGACCGCCACGGTCTATCACATTGCCCAGCATGCAGGCGCCACCCGCGACCTGTCACAAACCGCCGACATCCTCGCAGGCAGCGGGCAACAAGTGGTCATTCGAGTGCAGGACTCCATCGCCAGCCTGTCCAACGGCGTGCAGCAAACCGCCGAAATGATTCAGCAACTGGCTCAAGACAGTCAAAAAATCAACGGCGTGGTCAGCGTGATTCACAGCATTGCCGAGCAAACCAACCTGCTGGCCTTGAACGCTGCCATTGAAGCGGCCCGCGCAGGCGAGATGGGACGCGGCTTTGCGGTGGTGGCTGATGAGGTGCGCAACCTCGCCAAGCGCGTGCAAAGCTCGACCGACGAAATCACCACCATGGTCTCGGCCTTGCAAGCGGGCACCCGCGACGCCGTGGACTTCATGCAGGAAAGCTCGTTCAAAGCTGACGATTGCGTGCAGCAAGCCCAAGAGGCCGGCGCAGCCCTGGCAGAAATCACCAGTGCCGTGGCGCAGATGCGCGAGAGCAACACGCAGATCGCGGTCGCCGCCGAACAACAAAGCCAGGTGGCTGAAGAAATGAACCGCGCGGTGGTCAGTATTCGCGACGTGACCGAAAACACCGTGCAACAAACCGTCGACTCGGCCACCACCAGCAATCAACTGGCGACCCTGGCCGGTGAATTGAACAGGGCCATTGGCCAGTTGAAGCTATAAGGCCAATAGCCATTCTTGATTCGTCTCGTCGGTGGCCCCGGCCTATCCTTTGTTCATCCGGTTCAGCACACGCTGAACCTCTGAACTGAACAAAGGAGTGCACTCATGGGCAAACGTCATCCCAACCTGCCAGCCTGGCAATGGCGCTCGAACCCACAGAGCCGTCAGGGCGCGTCCCGCCAGGCAATTGATCTGATCGCCGTCGCCTTGATGGTGGTGGCTTTCTTGCTGCTGGCTTCTGGCATTTTCAGTGGCAACGCTTCAAGCGCCGTGATTGGCCTGGTCACCCTTTTTGCAGCAATGAGCTTGCAGCATCAAGGGCACAAGGTTCAAAACGAGCCACATAGCCAAGCGTTTTGATTAACCAAACACCGCAACTGTTTGGCGGCTGATCGCAATTAACTCGCCTGCGGGCGACCACAGGTTAGCCGCCACATGACCATAACCGTCTTGCGCATGCTCGATCACCGCCAGGTACTTGCACCATTCAAGGGTGCTGAGCTGCGCCAAGGGCTGCACAAACTCGACCGTCCAGGTCAACGTGCTGCCAGCGGCCGGCTTATCGAGCAGCGCCAGCAATGCCGGCGGCCAGGCATCGACCAGCGCCAATAAATGGGTTTCAGTCAGCGGTTCATCCTTGACCTCTCCCGCCAAACGCACCCAGCCGCCCATTTCACGCCCGCCCTTGCCGGTAAATGGCAGCGCGCCCACTGCCCACCCCATCGCCAGATGGCGCATGAACTCAGGGGTAATACCTTTGATGTAAGGCAGCAGAGGGCACTCGTCGACCGGTTTCATATCGGGTGCTGGCACGCTGTGCATCTTGACCGCGGACTCACGCGGCGCGCCGAAGCTGCCCTGAACCAGCGTCACCACTTGACCGTTTTGCAGCGCACGCCCCAGCACCTGGCTGACCGCCTTGCCTTCACGCAGCACCTGGACCTCAAAACTGATCGGCACATCAGGCTCGGCCGGGCCGACAAAACTCACCGATAAAGAACGCAAGGCGCGCTCAGGGCTGATCTGTGCGCGCATGGCCTCATACTGCAAGGCCACCATCAAGCCACCAAAAGTGGCGCGTCCCTGACCCCAATCCGCCGGGATCGTCACCGCAGACGGGTCGTTACGCACGGCCGCAACCAATTCACAAAACTGCATGAGCACCTCGAAACCGATGAATAAGCGCCAATACTACCCACGCACCTTAAGCTGCACAGCGCTTATATCGGCCAAATCATGAGCGAAAACAGGCCGCGCTCAATTTGATCAGTGCCCGATCGGCCTGCTTCTCCCCACGCGCCAGTGTTTCACGCCATTGCGCGACACACGGCTGCAAGTCGGTCTGTTGTTCGGCCTGCAACAGCCATTGCCACGCGTCATGCCAATCGCCCAGGGCTTTTTGAGCGGCGTTGAGACGAGCCGCTACCAGGGCCGGTAGACGGTCAAGCTCGGGATACGCCTCGGCCCCGTAACGCACCCGCTTGATCAGTAACCGCACACGATGACGGTCATGCCCCGGATCATTCAGGTCGGTTTCAAGGGTCTTCCACTGTTTTGCCAGTACACGCTCGATGCGCTGACGTAAGCCACGCAGCAAACCTTCACGCTCGGCGGCACGTACAAAACGCGGAAACACATCGAGGATCA
This sequence comes from Pseudomonas weihenstephanensis, assembly GCF_016812185.1. Lineage (NCBI taxonomy): Bacteria > Pseudomonadati > Pseudomonadota > Gammaproteobacteria > Pseudomonadales > Pseudomonadaceae > Pseudomonas > Pseudomonas weihenstephanensis. The sequence continues at coordinate 644,454 of NZ_JAAEBV010000001.1, forward strand.
TCAGCAATTGCGCCAACTGCGCGCTGTCGGCCACCGCCGCATAACTGCCCGACAGCTGCTCCAGCCTGCTTTCTGCCAAGGCGGCATGCCCGTGTTGCTGCAAATGCGCGGCCAGCACTTCAAGGTCACGCAACGGCGTGGTCAAGGCGCCCACCTGTGACGCCGCCATCTCCAGCTGCACCACGCCCGGCAAACCGCGCAAGGGCCGTAACAGGCTGCGCAAACGACGCACCGTGGTGCGCAAGTCGTGCAGCGACTCAGGGTCGGTGTGCGCCTGCAACCGCGCCTGACACGCCAACAACCTGACCTGCAGACGCACAATATTCGCCACGATCCGGTCTACCAATTGCGCCATCCTGCCCCTCCCGGTCATACGCAGGCTTAACGCCCTGCGCGCGACTCACGAATATAGAAACGCGCTTTCTCGGCTTTTTTGGAGCAGCCTTCAAACGCTTCGAACTGTTGTTGTGTTTTAGCCCCGGTCAGCAATGACAGGGCCTTGGAATAACTGATGGTGCCCGCGAAACCTTCTGCCTTGGCCAGGTCCAGCTCATGCCAGGCGCTGTCCAACTGGGTGGCGCAGGTGTCGCGATAGGCTGTTTTACCGGCACAACCGGCGAGTACCAAGGCCATCAACGGCACACAAATAAGGGCTTTCATGCACATATCCTCAAACAATTAATGTTAATTAGAGGCTGAGACGCAAAAGCATGGGAAAAGTGCCCGGTCCGCAAACGCGTCTGTGCAAGACTAGCTTGCTGATTAGGGAAAAGGCACTGCATTGTTAACGCCTGTCTGACGAAGGATCGTGTCATGAAAAAACGCATTGCATTAGTGCTCGGCTCTGGCGGGGCCAGGGGTTACGCGCACATTGGCGTCATTGAAGAACTCGAACGCCGTGGTTACGACATTGCCTGCATTGCCGGGTGCTCGATGGGGGCCGTGGTAGGCGGCATTTACGCGGCCGGCAAGCTTGACCTGTACCGCGACTGGATTCAAAGCCTGGACTATCTCGATGTGTTACGGCTGGTGGACGTGAGTTTCCGACTCGGTGCCATTCGCGGCGAAAAAGTGTTCGGGCAAATTCGCAATATCGTGGGCGAAATCAACATCGAAGATTTGCGCATTCCCTACACCGCCGTGGCCACCGACCTGACGCACCAGCAAGAAATCTGGTTTCAGGAAGGCTGTCTGCATCAGGCCATGCGCGCCTCAGCCGCCATCCCGAGCCTGTTTACCCCGGTCATGCAGGGCAATCGCATGCTGGTCGACGGCGGCCTGCTCAACCCGCTGCCCATCGTGCCGGTGGTGTCCAGCCATTGCGACCTGATCATCGCCGTCAACTTGAACTCAACCAACCAAAACAGCTACCAACTGCCGGTGATTCAACGCCCGCCCGCCTTCAAAAGCCGCTTTGACACCCTGATGAATTCACTCGGTTCGCACATGCCGTTTCGCAACAAACATGCCAGTGACCTGCTGGAGCTGGAGCAGGTCATGCTCAAGCCGCTGCCCGACAGCGCGCCCAACCCGTGGGTTGAATCAACCCGCCCCGGAGCGCAACAACCGGCGGCTGCGCCCACTCAAGAAGGTGCGCCCAAGTCCGCGTCCGGCTCTTTTATCATCGACAACGTAGGGCCTGCGTCACTGTTGGACTTGATCAACCAGAGTTTCGAGGTGATGCAGACGTCGCTGGCGCAGTACAAGATCGCCGGTTACCCGCCCGATATTTTGATAAACGTCCCCAAGCGTGTGTGCCGCTTTTTCGAGTTCTACAAAGCCCCGGAGCTGATCGCTTTGGGCCGTGAAATTGCCCGAGACACCCTGGACCGTTACGAAAGCGAGGAACACTAAGTGTCCAGCAGGCGATAACCCACGCCGGCTTCGGTCACGATAAACCGCGGGCAGGTCGGATCGTCCATCAGCTTTTGTCGCAGATGGCCCACGACGATGCGCAGGTAATGGCTGTTTTCGACGTGGGTCGGCCCCCAAATGTCCTTGAGCAATTGCTGTTGGGTGATCACGCGCCCAGGATGGCGCGCCAATTGCGCCAGTACCGCGTATTCCTTGCGGGTCAGCGCAACTTCCACGCCCTCCAGCAACACCCGGCGAAAGGCCAGGTCTACCGTCAAAGGCCCGACCACCACGCCAGCCTCTTGCACCTCGCCACTGGGCGCCTGACGCAGCAACGCCCGCACCCGTGCCAGGAACTCCTGAATCCCGAAGGGCTTGGTCACGTAATCATTGGCCCCGCCATCGAGCGCCTCGACCTTTTGCGCTTCGCTGGCCCGCACCGACAGCACCAACACCGGCACCGCCGACCACTCGCGCACCTCGTGCAATACCTGCTGGCCGTCCATGTCGGGCAAACCCAAGTCCAGCACCAGCAGGTCTGGCTGGTGCAATGCGGCCTGGCTCAAGCCCTCGGCACCGGTGGCGGCTTCCAGCACCTGATACCCCTGAGACACCAGGCTGATGCGCAAGAACTTGCGGATCTGCGGTTCGTCGTCGATCACCAAAACAGTCGTGGGCTGGCTCATGGCAGTTGATCACCGTGCAAAGAGAGGCGAAGAATATCAGTGTTCACCGCGGGCCTCTTCGCGTTCTGGCTGCGGCTGTTCAGGCAGCGGCAAATGCAACGTGATGCAAGTGCCGCGACCCTCAATACCCTCAGCCACGCTGATGCGTCCGCCGTGGGCGCCCACCATGCCCTGACAAATCGCCAGCCCAAGCCCCGTGCCCTGCCCGCCCCGATCCCCGCGGGCGGCGGTGTAAAACATATCGAAAATTTTCGCCCGGTCTTCTTCCGGAATGCCCGGCCCCTGATCGCTTACCGCAAACCACAATTCCCGCTCATCAGCCCCGGCCACCAGTTGCAGCACCCCGTGCGGGGGCGAGAAGCGTGCGGCGTTTTCCAGCACATTGACCAGCGCCTGCTCGATCAATGCGGCGTGGATATGCAGCAACGGCAGGTTCGCGGCCACATCAACCTGCACCTGCAACGGCGCCAGCACGGCGCGCAGACGATTCAGAGCACTGCCAACGATGTCTGCCGGCGACACCCAGTCGCGGGCCAGTTTCAAGGCACCGTGGCCCAGACGGGTCATGTCCAGCAGGTTCTGGATGTAGCGGTCCAGCCGCTCGGCCTCGTCGCGGGTGCCTTCAAGCAACTCGCGCCGATCCGCCAGCGCAATCACTTCGCCCAGCGCCAGCAAGGTGTCGATGCTGCCGCGCATGGTGGTCAGCGGCGTGCGCAAATCATGGGACACCGACGCCAGCAACGCGCTGCGCAACTGTTCGGTTTCACCGTGCAGACGCGCCGCCTCCAGATCCTCAGCCAATTGCGCACGCGCCAGTGCCTGCGCCAGCGGTTGGCTGAGCGCCATCAGCAAACGCCGACGTTGACCACTTAGCGTCTGGCCTTCTTTGGGGCTGACACCCAACAAGGCCAGCGGGCCATCATCGACAGTCAACGGCCACCACCACCAGCGGCCCATCGGTAACGTGCCGGTGCCGTTGCCAGCTGGCTGTTCGTGGGTCCAGGCCCAGTCTGCGGCAGCGCGCTCGGCTTCATTGAAGGTCAGAGGGCCGCCGGTTTCGACCGTCCAGCCGCCATTGCCATCGCGATTGAGCAAGCACAGGTTGAGTGCTTGCCAGCCGCTCAAGTGCTGGGCCGCGGCGCTAACCACCGCCTTGCGGTCGGTGGCTGCCGTCAGTTTGCGTGACAGGTCGAGCAACTCTGTGGTCTCTTGTTGCGTCTCGCGCAACGCCTGCAACTGGCGCCGCTGGCGAGCCGCCAGGTTCCCGGTCAAGGCCGCCATCAACAGGAAGAACACCAGCGTCAGCACATCCTCTTCGCGCTGGATGCTGAGCGAAAAGTTGGGCGGGATAAACAAGAAGTCATACGCCAGAAAAGACAGCGCCGCACACGCCAGCGCCGGGCCCAGACTACTGCGCACGGCCACCAGCAGCACAGCCGCCAAAAACACCATCGAGATGTTCGGCAACGCCAATACGCTGGATACGCCCCAGGCCAACGCACTGGCCAATACCGTGGCCAGCAGCGCCAGCCCATAATCAAACCACGCCCATGAGTAGGTACGCCGTCGGGAGGCGGTGTCCGGGGTTGGCTCGTTGTCGAGCACGTTGATTTCAAGGCCGTGGGCATCGCGCAGCAAGCGTGAGGCCAAACCGCCGCCAAACAGCTTGCGCCGCCAGGACGGCCGCGACTGCCCCACCAGCAGCAAACTCGCACGCCGTTCGCCCGCGTGCTGGATCAGGGTTTTGGCCACTTCACCGGCGCGCAATAACACCACCTCACCGCCCAGACGCTCGGCCAACTGCTGCGCACTTTGCAGACGCAAGCGCGATTGCTCATCACGGGCGCTGTCGTTGTCGACGTGCACCAGGCTCCACGGCAGATGACGGCGTTCCGCGACCCGGCTGGCGTGACGCACCAACCGTTCGGCCTGCACATCGCCATCGATGCCCACCAACAAACGCCCACGCAAGGCCGGGGCTGCCTGGCCCAGTTGGCGATAGCCTTTGTCCAGCTCATCATCGACGTACACCGCCGCGGTCTGCATCGCCAGTTCGCGCAGGGCGTTGAGGTTGGTCTGGGTGAAAAAGGCGTCAATGGCCGCGCGCGCTTGCTCGGGCACGTACACCTTGCCGTCGCGCAGCCGCTCCAGCAGCTCGCGGGGCGGCAGGTCGATCAGCAACAGTTCGTAGGCTTCCTGCACGATCCAGTCGGGCAGGGTTTCACGCACCTGCACCCCGGTGATACCGCGCACCTGATCATTGAGGCTTTCCAGATGCTGGACGTTGACCGTGGTGTACACGTCAATCCCGGCGGCCAATAACTCTTGTACGTCTTGCCAGCGTTTGGCGTGGCGGCTGCCGGGGGCATTGCTGTGGGCCAGCTCGTCCACCAGCACCAAGGAGGGTTGGGCCGCCAGCAAACCATCGAGGTCCATCTCTTCGAGCTGCACGCCACGGTACTCGGAACGCACCTGCGGTTGTTGTGGCAGGCCGTTGAGCAGCGCCTGGGTTTCGGCGCGGCCGTGGGTTTCGACCACCCCGGCGAGCACTTTGACCCCTTGGCGCAGTTGCATGTGCGCCGCTTGCAGCATGGCGTAGGTTTTACCCACGCCGGGGGCCGCGCCCAAAAACACCTTGAGCCGACCACGTCCCGCTCGTGGCAAATCAGCTAACAACGCATCGGCGCGACCGGAATCTGTCATGTCTATACCTATTCAAATGAAGAGCCTCGCAGGCTGCGAGCTTTCGATCTTAAAAGCTCGCAGCCTGCGGGTTGGGTGTTTCAGTGTTTCAGCTGCGCCAGCGCCAGGTTCAGGTTCAGTACGTTGACCACTGGCGGCCCTACCAGCGGCTGCTCGATATGCGCCTGCAACAGTTGCTCCACCGTTTGCACGGGCAAGCCACGGGCCGCCGCCACACGAGCCAGTTGATAGCGTATTGCGGCGGGTGGCAAGTGCGGGTCCAAACCACTGGCCGACGTGGTGAGCATCGCCAATGGCACCGGGCCTTGTTCGGGCACTGCCAACTCGGCGGCACTGTCCTTGATCCGCGTCGCCAGCGCCGGGTTGCTCGGTGCCAGGTTACTCGCCGCACTCGACACCGTGGCATATGCCCCGGCCGAAGGGCGCGAGTGAAACCATGCGTCGCCGGTGAACGCCTGCGCGATCAGCCCGGAACCGCGAACGTTACCCTCTGCATCGCGCACCAGGCTGCCGTTGGCCTGCTCGGGAAAGGCCAGTTGCGCAATCCCGGTCACGGTCAGTGGGTAGATCACGCCCGTAATTGCAATCATCAACACCATCAGGCTCAGGGCCGGACGTAAAAGAGTAGCCATGACACGTTCCTCCACGGGTTAAACCAAATGCAGCGCGGTGAGCAGCATGTCGATCAGTTTGATGCCCACAAACGGCACCACCAGACCACCCAGGCCATAGATCAGCAGGTTGCGTCGCAGCAATTGCGCTGCACTGGCCGCCTGCACCCGTACGCCGCGCAAGGCCAACGGAATGAGCACCACGATGATCAGCGCGTTGAACACAATCGCCGACAGAATCGCGCTCTGCGGGCTGTTGAGGTGCATCACGTTGAGTACGCCCAACTGCGGGTAAATCGTGGCAAAGAGCGCGGGCAGTATTGCGAAGTATTTGGCCACATCGTTGGCGATGGAAAACGTGGTCAGCGCGCCCCGTGTCACCAACAACTCTTTACCGATCTGCACCACGTCCAGCAGTTTTGTCGGATCGCTGTCGAGGTCGACCATGTTTGCCGCCTCGCGCGCGGCCTGGGTGCCGTCATTCATCGCCATGCCGACGTCAGCTTGCGCCAGGGCCGGGGCGTCGTTGGCACCGTCACCGCACATGGCCACCAGCCGACCGTCGTTTTGCTCCTGACGAATGCGCGCCAGTTTTTTCTCGGGCGTGGCTTCGGCCAACACGTCGTCCACACCGGCTTCAGCGGCAATCGCTGCGGCCGTCAGCGGGTTATCGCCGGTCACCATCACCGTGCGAATCCCCAGTTTGCGCAGCTCGGCGAAACGCTCGCGAATGCCGGGTTTGACCACGTCTTTGAGATGAATCGCGCCCAGCAGTTTGCCTTGCACGCACACCAGCAACGGGGTGCCGCCGCTCTGGGCGATCTTGTCGATTTCCCGCGACAGGGCGGGCAACACTTCGCCGCGCTTGAGGCCGACAAATGCCAGCACCGAATCCACCGCCCCTTTGCGATACACCTGAGCGTTGCAGTCAACCCCCGACAAGCGTGTCTCAGCGGTAAACGGCACCGCTGTAATGTCGCGGGCATCGGGTTCGGGCAGCGCATGGAGACCACGGATAAACTCGACGATGGATTTACCTTCCGCGGTGTCGTCCGCCAGCGAGGCCAGCAGTGCGCCCTGCGCCAGTTCAATCGCCGTCACGCCGGGGGCGGCGTAAAGCGCGGTGCAGCGCCGGTTGCCGAAGGTGATGGTGCCGGTCTTGTCCAGCATCAGCACATGCACGTCACCTGCGGCCTCAACGGCACGCCCGGACTTGGCAATCACGTTCAGACGTACCAGGCGGTCCATACCGGCGATGCCGATGGCCGAAAGCAAGCCACCAATGGTGGTCGGGATCAGGGTCACCAGCAGCGCCACCAGAAACACCAGCGGCAGGCTGCCACCGGCAAAGTAGGCAAAGGGCTGCAGGGTCACGACCACAATCAGAAAGATCAGGGTCAAACCGATCAGCAAGATATCCAGCGCCACTTCGTTAGGGGTTTTCTGGCGCTTGGCGCCCTCCACCAGTGCGATCATGCGGTCCAGTGTCGACTCGCCGGGGTTGGTACTGATGCGTACCAGCAGCCAGTCCGAGACCAGGCGAGTGTTACCCGTGACCGCCGAACGATCACCGCCCGATTCACGAATCACTGGCGCCGATTCACCGGTAATCGCCGCTTCGTTGACCGCGGCAATGCCTTCGATGACTTCACCGTCACCGGGGATCATCTCCCCCGCTTCGACCCGCACCACGTCCCCTTTGCGCAAGCGGGTGGCGGGCACCACTTCATAGCTGCCATTGGCAGTGCGACGGCGCGCACTCAAGCCCACACTGCCCGCCTTCAAACTGTCGGCGCGGGCTTTGCCCCGGCCTTCGGCCAAGGCTTCGGCGAAGTTGGCGAACAACACGGTGAACCACAGCCACACGGCGATTTGCAACGCCACGCCGGTGGGTACGGCCGGGTCCGGCAGCAAGCACAAAATCGTGGTGAACACGGCGGTCAGTTCGACCACCAGCATCACAGGTGAGCGCTTGAGCTGACGCGGGTCGAGCTTGACGAACGCTTGCAGTAACGCAGGGCGCCACAGGTCAGCAAACGCGGTTTTAGGTGATTTCGGCGCCTGGGTATCAGGCGCTGGCGTCAGCTGTTTAACAGGAGCAGGCAGGTTCATCATCGTTTCCTCACAAGCCCAGTGTCAGTTGTTCAGCGACAGGGCCCAGGGCCAGCGTCGGTAAAAAGGTCAAGCCGCCCACCAGCAAAATGGTCATGGTCAGTAACACCACAAACAGCGGGCCGTGCGTGGGGAAGCTGTCCTGGCCCACGGGGGCGGTTTTTTTCATCGCCAGACTGCCCGCCAGCGCCAGCACCGGCAGGATGTAACCAAAGCGCCCAATCAACATGCCCAACCCCAGCATCAGGTTGTAAAACGGTGTGTTGGCGTTCAACCCGGCGAAGGCTGAGCCGTTGTTGGCGCTGGCCGAGGTGAAGGCGTACAGCACCTGACTGAAGCCATGAGGGCCGGGGTTGCTCACCGACGCCACCGCACTCGGCACACTGGTCGCAATCGCGGCCATCACCAACACACCCACTGGCATCACCAGCAACGTGACCACCAGCAATTGCACCTCTTTGGCCTGCAACTTTTTGCCCAGGTATTCGGGCGTGCGGCCAATCATCAGGCCCGCCAGAAACACCGCGATCAGCACGTTGAGCAACATGCCATAGAGGCCTGCACCCACCCCGCCAAAGATCACCTCGCCGACCATCATGTTGACCAGCGCCACCATGCCGCTCAGCGGGTTGAGGCTGTCATGCATGCCATTCACCGAGCCGTTGGAGGCCGCGGTGGTGGTTTCGGTCCACAACACCGTGGCGGTGGTGCCAAAACGCACTTCTTTGCCTTCCAGCGGCGCAGTGCGCTCAACCAGCGGACTGTTCAGCGCCGGGTTGGGTTGATTTTCGGCATACAGCGCGGTGCCGCCGCCGATCAAAAACAACGCCAGCATGCAGGCGATGATCGCGCGGCTTTGACGCAGATCCTTGACGTAATGGCCGAAGGTAAACACCAGCGCCACCGGGATCAAAATGATCGACGCCACTTCAAACAGGTTGCTCCAGGCGGTCGGGTTCTCGAACGGATGCGCCGAGTTCACCCCGAAGAAGCCCCCCCCGTTGGTGCCCAATTGCTTGATCGCAATCTGGCTGGCAGCCGGGCCCAGCGGGATCACTTGGTCCACGCCCTGCATCGTCACGGCATGCACATAATGGGCGAGGGTTTGCGGTACGCCCTGCCACACCAGCAACAGCGCCAGCACCAGGCACAGTGGCAACAGGCCGTAGAGCGTGGCACGGGTCATGTCCACCCAGAAGTTGCCCAGCGTCTGCGCCGAGCGACGACTGATACCCCGGCATAACGCGACCAACACCGCCAAACCGGTGGCGGCGCTGACGAAGTTCTGCACCGTCAGCCCGGCCATCTGGCTGAAATAACTGAGGCTCGCTTCACCGCTGTAGCTCTGCCAGTTGGTGTTGGTGACAAAACTCACCGCGGTGTTAAATGCCTGTGTCCACTCCTGACCCGGCAACTGCTGCGGGTTGAGCGGCAAATACTGCTGAAACAGCAAAATGGTGAACAGCAGCACAAAGCCTGCGAGGTTGAACGCCAACAGGGCCAAGGTGTATTTCTGCCAGCTTTGCTCAACACCCGGCTCAACCCCGGCGAGGCGATAACAGACCTTCTCAACCGGCCCCAACACCGGCGTGAGCCAGGTACGCTGGCCTTCCATGACCTTGTAATAAAAGCGTCCCAGCCACGGGGCCGGGAGCAACACCAGCGCAAAAAAAGCCAGAATCAGCCCATAGTCATAACTGTGCATACCCGCTCCTAGTTCCGATCTGCGCGCAACAGCGCAACCAGCAGATAAACGAACAACCCCACCGCCAACAGCAGCGACACCCCATCGAGAACGCCCATGCAAACTCTCCCCAAAACGGCGATTGCCGCGTAGGGGGAAAGTGTGGGGTTCAAGGGTGTAAAGGATCGAGATCGAGGGGCAAGCGCGGGCGTAAAGAAGGCGTAAAGAAACAGCTGCAAACCGTAGCCGCCATCGGACGCCGCCTACGCCAGCGGCTACGGGTAATGGGCTACATCAACGCAACAAAGGCGTATCGAGCACGTCGCTGGCACCGCCGAGTACGCTTTCGCTCAACTGAATAAATGACGCCGTGTTGACCGTGTCCATGCGCATCAACGCCTGGCTCACATCATCGAGCGAACGCTTGCTGTGGGTGTGTACCCGGATTTCACGGTCCAGCGCCTGCAACAGCGTAACCGCGCGCGCCACGGTGGCCGGGCTGGTTTGCGGGCCGCGCAGACGCGTCACGCTTTTACCCGCCGCATTGAGCTTGTGCTGCAAGGTTTGATAGCGCTCATCACTCATGCCACCCGCACGGCGCATCAGTTCGATGGCGTAGTATTCGTTCAGTCCTTCACTGAGCCAGGCATGACCGGCCTCAGCATTGAGCCCGCTGAACAGTTGCACCACTTCGCGTAACAGCGGGCTGGTGCCTGACTCGCTGACCATCGGCACGGCACTGCTCAGGTAAATCGAATGACGATCCGCGCTGGCGCCCTTCCACATCGGGCTGCCTGCGCCGACGATCAGTAATTTGGGCGGATTACGCGGGAACACCGCTTGAACCTGCGGCCAGACGAAGGTCAGCAAGGTGAGCACATCCATGCGCCGCATCCCCTGCCCTTGCGGCGCGGCAACGGTGACTTCGGTTTCTCCCAGCGTGGTGCGACGGCTCCCCAGCGTACCGGCCAGCATCCAGCCAGTGGGGCGGTCAAACAGGCGCGACACATCATCAATACGGAAGCGGTTTTTGCCAATCCGCGGCCAGGCGGTTTCGACACTTTTCCAGCCCTTGGGCAACTCGAATTCAAGGCGTGACACCAACTCGGTGCCGTCCTGTTGATCGAGACTGGCCGGCGGCACCAATTGCTCGCCCCGAAACAACGCCCACTTGGGCGTGATGTCGGTGTCGAAACTGCCGTTCTTGAACGGGTGGCTCAGGCGCACACGGTAGGTCAGGCTGGAGGGGCCTGACGCGGGATGCCACACCCCGCGACTGTGCTGCGCGTCAGGGGTGAGCCGCCACTGCCCGTCGGCCTTGAAATCGCTGTAGCTGCCCGGCGCACCCAGGTCGAAATCCAGGCTGCGCACGGCTGAACCGTCCGCCAGGGTCAGCCGCACCTGAGCCTGACCGGTGTCAGGCTCAAATTGCACGTGATAATCCAGGTCCACTTTTTTGGCAGCCCACGACGGCGTGCCGAGCAGTGCAATCAGCAGCCCCAGGGGCAATCGGTAACGCAGCGGCATACACACTCCTTGCGACCGCTCCGGCATTTAACCGGCGCGAAAAATCAGGTGATCTTCCCAATCGTCTTCCGGCACGCTGCCCTCGGCGAGCATGCGCCCCGATTGCGAGATGCGCTCGTGATGCACCGCATCCCGGTCACCACAGACCAAGTGGTGCCACAGCGGCAAATCCTTGCGCTCGCTAACGAGTCGGTAGCCGCAGGTAGGCGGCAACCACTTGAACTCTTCAGCCTGGCCCGGCGACAGTTGAATGCAGTCCGGGACCGAATCACGGCGCTTGGGGTAATCGGTGCACTGGCAGGTTTTCAGATCGAGCAGTTTGCAGGCAATGCGCGTGTAGTAGACGCTGTTGTCGTCTTCATCTTCGAGCTTTTGCAAGCAGCACAGGCCGCAGCCGTCGCACAGCGACTCCCATTCCTCTTGATCAAGTTGATCGAGGGTTTTGCGGATCCAGAACGGTTCAACTTTTGCGGCCATGGCTCAAACATCAACATCGGGCAGTGGAAAAGGCCGCCAGTCTAGTGCCCAAGGCCCCGCGGGCCAAGGGCTTGTCGTCAGACTTGTCACACAGATGGCATAACAGTAGCTTTACGCCTACGCTCAATCGCGAAAACAACTCAGGTAACGAGAATGACTGCTAATACCCGCATTGCCGATCACGCCATTCATGAGCAATTTACCCAGCGTTGGTCGCCCCGCGCCTTCACCGATGCCACCCTCGACAAACCCACGTTGATGAGCTTCTTTGAAGCCGCTCGCTGGGCACCTTCGGCCTATAACTCGCAGCCGTGGCGCTTTCTGTTTGCCTTGCGTGGCACCCCAGACTTTGACCGCTACCTGAGCCTGCTGGTCGAGTTCAACCAGGGTTGGGCCAAACATGCCGCCGCCCTGGTGGTGATTGTGTCGAAAACAACGTTTGCCGCGCCGGGCACCACCGAAGAAAAACCCTCGCCGACCAATGCGTTCGACACGGGCGCGGCCTGGGGCCATTTGGCGTTGCAAGCTCACTTGAGCGGCTGGCACACCCACGGCATGAGCGGTCTGGATTACGAGCGCGCCCGCCAGGAACTGAAAATCCCGGAAGGCTATGCCGTGCAAGCGATGGTGGCAATTGGCAAGCTGGGCGATAAAGCGACGCTGGTCGATTACCTGCAAGCCAAAGAAGTACCGAGCCAGCGTGCACCGCTGAGCACGTTGGTGGCCGAAGGCGATTTCAGCCTGTAAGCCAAGCAAAGCGTGTAGTCGCCGCCCAGCTACGCGAGGCGGCGATAAGACGCCAAGCGAACTCGGTGCGCCTGACGCACCGGGTCAATAGCTTTGCGACGTATCACGCCCATCGCAGCCTCGCGTAGCTGGGCAGTGACTACCGTTAATAGCCGCGGTCGAAATCCACTTCGCCACGCATCGGCTGCCCCGCTTGAAACGCCCGCAGATTATCGACAAACAGTTGCACCATCATCGGCGGCGAGGTGGGCGCCGAGCTGTGACCGGTCAGCAACAACCCCCAGGCTGTCCAGAACGGGTGTTTGGCCGGCAACGGCTCCTGACGGCAGACGTCAATCACCGCCGCCGCCAAGTGGCCCACGCGCAACGCCTCGACCAAGTCCGCATCCACCACCGCCACGCCACGGCCGACGTTGATAAACACCCCGTTCGGGTTGAACTGCGCAAACAGCTCGGCATCGTACAGGTCATGGGTGTCCGCCGTGTTGGGCAGCAGGTTCACCACGTAATCCATCCCCCCGACCAAACGCGGCAAGTCGCTCAGAACCCCGACTTCCTTGAACGGCGCTTGTTCACGGGCCGTACTGGCAATGGCAAACAGCTCCACGCCAAACGGTTGCAGAAATTGCGCCACGGTCTGGCCAATGTCACCGGCGCCGACGATCAGCACCTTGCGCCCGACCAGGCTCTGACCCATGCGGTTGTCCCACTTGCGCTCAACCTGGCTGACCAGCCGCGCCATGACTTCGCGCTCATGGCCCAGCATGTAGGTGAGCACATATTCGGCCATGACCTGACCGAAAATGCCCACGGCGCGGGTCAGGCGGTAATCACGTTGCAAACCGTTGGCCAGCAGCGGGGTAATGCCCGCCCAGGTCGATTGCAACCACTGCGGCCGATGCCCCTGACGCATCAGCGTGGCCAACAGATCAGGTTGACCCAGCCACACCGGGCAATCGGCAGCCAGACGCGACAAGTGCGCAGAGTCGCCACTGCTGAGCACCTCCAGATCAGGCGCTGCGTGTTGCAGAAGTCGGGTGTACAGGGGGTGGTCGTGTTCGGCAATCAGAACGCGCATGTTCTTAACCTTTTAAAACGCTGCCAGCGTCCGCCGTCGAGGTTTCACTCGTCGAATTCGGCCACCGCCAATCAATTTGAGTCCATTCAGGGCAGGTGCCCAATGCCGGGCACCTGATGGCGCACTTACATCGGGTCGTTGCGGCGCAACAACTCTTCGGGCAAGTGCTCGATGTATTCGTCTTCAGCGGGTGGCATTTGCAGGTGATAACCCTGTGTATCCAGGTTTTCCAGTACCACGACGATGTCTTCGCGCGACAACGTGCGCTCAGGGGTGAGCACCAGGTCAAACGCGTGAATGGCTTTGCCAAACGCGGCCATCAACGGCTCAGGCACGCGCTCAAGGGCATCGGCCTTAAGGACGTACAAATACATGCCGTCGCGCTTGGTGCTGCGATAGATAGAGCAAATACGTTTCAAGACGGTTCTCCAGCGGTGGCCAGGCTATCGAGCAATGCCTGACCCATCAGCTCACGGCGCCAGCCGCGCAGTGAGTCGGGTAATTGATAAGGCCCATTGGGGAAGCCGCTTTTAACCAGCGCTTCCAGGGTTTTCTTGCGCAGCATGAGCTCGGGGGCCATGTTCAGTTGCTCGGCGTATACCTGACCGATTGCACGCAGGCGCTTGATCAATGCCGCCGCTTCCACCGGTAACGGTTCAGGGACTGCGACGGGCCATTGCTCGGGCGGTACGCTGCCCGCACGTTTGATCAAGTCCAGCAAGAACTCGCCATCCTGGCGCACGGTGCGCGGGTGCATGTCTTCAATCCGCGCCAGCGACACCAGATTGTCGGGCTGGGTTTTGGCCAATGGCCACAACGCATGCTCACGCACAATGCGGTTACGCGGCAGATCGCGAGCACGGGCTTCACGCTCGCGCCAGGCACAGATTTCACGCAACACGGCCAACTGATCGCGCGACAGTTTCCACGCCAGCTTGGCGTCACGGTAAACCTCGTACGGGTCCACTTCGCGGCGCAAGTTGGCCACCAGTTCAGCGCCGTCTTCCAACACCCAGGCGTATTTTTCATCCGACAGGCGCGGGCGCAACAGCACGTAAACCTCAGCCAGGTGCAGCGCATCTTCGGCGGCGTAGCTGATCTGGGTTTCGGACAACGGGCGTTGCAGCCAGTCCGAACGGGTCTCGCCCTTGGGCAGGTCGAGGTCGAGCACTTCTTTGACCAAGCGCGAGTAACCCATGGAGAAACCCAGGTTCAGATACGCGGCGGCCAGTTGGGTATCAAACAGCGGCGCGGGCAAACTGCCGGTCAGGCGTAACAAGACCTCAAGGTCTTCGCTGCATGCGTGCAACACCTTGACCACGGCCGGGTTTTCCAGCAAGGCGGCCAACGGCTGCCAATTGTCGATGGTCAGCGGGTCAATCAGGTACGCCCGCGTGCCGTCGCCAATCTGAATCAGGCCGGCAATGGGGTAAAAAGTGTCGACCCGCATAAATTCGGTGTCGAGGGCGACGAACGGCAAATGTTGCCATTGGACGCAATGTTGGCCGAGGCTATCGTTGTCGCGAATCCAGTGAATATCGATGGCCACACGGCTCTCCCTTGAAGAATGGCGCGCAGTATATATCGGCATCGGGGATTTCCGGCGATTGGCGCACAAACTTGTCGACGAAATTACCTACGCAATTTCGAGCGATAACTTTCATAACTTTTTGGCTTTTATTGTGTAGTTTGCCCGCGCACATGCGTCAGAACCCCCCGAACTCATCATGAAGACGCTCGCTGGCGACATCACACGCCTGCCAGAATGAAACATGAGGTGACAAGGCTGCCCGCCTTCGACTCACCCCCCTCCACCACTCACAGAACACGAGGATGCGCCGTATGCGTAAGCCGTTTGATTTTTTTACCGTTGCGCTCCTGATAACGGGCCTGAGTACAGGTGCAAACGTGGCGAGAGCAGAAGACTTCGCCGCAAAAATCGATGCCGTCGTACATAAGAACGCCGCGCAGGTCATGCAGCAATACAAGGTGCCTGGACTGGCCATTGCGGTCAGCGTTAATGGCAAAACACATTTCTACAACCTAGGTCTCGCCTCAAAGGCCACTCAAGCCCCCGTGACCTCCGATACGTTGTTTGAAGTGGGCTCCATCAGCAAAGTGTTTACCGCCACCCTGGCCACTTACGCGCAAGCTAACGGCCAACTGTCACTCAACGAACCGGTCAGCACCTACCTGCCTGAGTTCCAAAACACCCCCTTCGGCCATGTGCCCCTCATGCATTTGGCCACTCACACCGCTGGCGGCTTCCCGTTGCAAGTACCCGATGCGGTGCAAAACGATGCACAACTGATGGGCTATCTCAAAGCCTGGAAGCCGGAGTACGTCGCGGGCAGCAAGAGAAGCTACGCCAACCCGAGCATCGGCATGCTGGGGCTGATCACCGCCAAGCGCATGAACATGCCCTATGCCCAGGCGCTGCAAGGCCAGTTGTTCCCGGCACTGGGCCTCAAACACAGCTACCTGAACATCCCGGCCACTGAAATGCCGTTATACGCCCAGGGCTATAACAAGCAGGATGAACCCGTCAGGTTGGGGGCAGGTGTCTTGGCGGATGAAGCCTACGGGGTAAAAACCACTGCCCGCGACCTCATCCACTTCGCGCAGTTGAACATGGGGCTGGGGCACACAAGCGAGACGGTGCGACGCGCGCTGGCGGATACCCACGTGGGGTATTACCGGGTGGGGCCGATGACTCAGGATCTGGTATGGGAGCAATACCCTTACCCCGTTGAGCTCAAGGCGCTGCTCGATGGCAACTCAAACACGATGGCGTATGAAACCAATCCAGTGGTTGCGCTCACACCTGCACAGGCACCACAACAACAGGTGTGGATCAACAAAACCGGCTCAACCAACGGCTTTGGTGGTTACATCGCCTTCATCCCGGCCAAAAAACAGGCCATCGTCATATTGGCCAACAAGAACTACCCAAACGCTGCACGCGTTGAGCTGGCTTACGCCATTTTAGCGGCACTGAACTAAGCCTCTTTGCGCAGCACATAAATGCTGTTCTGCGTAAAACCCGGCAGCACCGCGTATTGCTTGAGAATACTGAAGCCCGAGTCTGAAAACTGGGCTTCAACCTCCTCTTTGCTCACCCAGATGCGTTGCTGGCCCTGAGCACCGCTCACGCACACCGACAGTATTAACGTGTCGCGGCTAACGCGGTGCAACTCACGCAAAATCGCCAAACGGTGCTCATTGCTGCGCACATGGTGGAACAGTTGCATGCAAAAAATGCAATCCACCGCGTTTTCAGACATGTCGATGGAAAACACCGAGCTTTTAAACCGCTTCACACGCTTGAGCAAAGCTGCTGAATGGTGGGTCTGTGCGTGATCAAGCATGCCTTGGGATGGGTCAGCTGCCAGAATCACCCGATTGTCGCGCTCAGCCAGCACCGGCCAAAATCGCCCGGCGCCACAGGCCAGATCCAATACCAGCCCCGGCTCACCGGCCACCTTGAGCGCACGCCTGACCAAACGCCGCTCGCGCCACTGCGCCCACCGACGCACCACGCCTTGAGGGCGCACCTGCTGGCACACCTGCGCATGCTCACGGTCATAGCGTTCGGCGAACTCAAGCTCAGTGGTGGACGGTGGTTGCGATGACATGGCCCGCTAACTCTTGTGTTTGATGGTATTCGACACAGAGGTTAACGGGACGTCAGTGAAAAAATTGTCAGCAAAAGATGAAAACGCTTACAGCCCTGTGCCCCCCTAAAATGCAGTTGCAGCGCAGGGCTGAGCACCGTTCCCACTCACGCTTGATTCAAATACCACCGCCAGTCTTGCTCGCCCACCTCACCCATGAACTGCCGGTATTCGGCATTCTTCACCGCCAGGTACACCTTCAAAAATTCAGGCCCGAACGCTTCTTTTGCCCATGACGAGCCCTCAAGCGCACGCAATGTGGTCAACCAGTCGGTTGGCAGCTTCTGTGTTGCCTGAGCGTAACCGTTGCCTTCAATCGGTGCGCCCGGATCACGCTGCTCACGAATGCCGCGATGAATACCGGCAAGAATGGCTGCCGCTGCCAAATACGGATTGGCATCGGCACCACAAATGCGGTGCTCGATATGCCGTGAAAACGCCGGACCACCCGGCACCCGCAAGCTCACCGTGCGATTGTCCACGCCCCAGGTGGGCGCCAGCGGCGCGTAACTGTTGCTCTGGAAGCGACGGTAAGAGTTGGCGTTCGGGCAAAACATCAGCAGCGAATCGAGCAAGGTACTGAGCATGCCGCCCACCGCATGCTTGAGCAGCGGCGTACCGTCAGGCGCTTCGCTGGCAAACAGGTTATGGCCGTGCTCATCGGCCAGGCTCACGTGCATGTGCATGCCCGTGCCTGCCAAGTCATCAAACGGTTTGGCCATGAAGCAGGCCACCATCCCGTGTTTGTGCGCCACGCCTTTGACCAAGCGCTTGTAACGCACCGCCTCGTCCATCGCCTGCAACGCGTCACTGCGGTGTTCAAGGGTAATTTCCACCTGACCCGGCGCGTATTCGGAAATAGCCGTGCGGGCCGGGATACCTTGCAATTTGCAGGCACTGTACAAATCAGCCAAAAACGGCTCGATTTGTTCCAGCTCGCGCAAACCATACACCTGCGTGCCTCGTGGACGCTGGCCGTCGGCATCGCGTGCCGGTTGCGGCCGCCCTTGGCTGTCCCGCTGCTGGTCGAGCAGGTAAAACTCCAGCTCCGCGGCCATCACCGGGTAATAGCCGTCAGCCTTTAGCCCTTCAATGACCTTGACCAACAGGTGACGCGGGTCGGCGACAGTCGCGGGCATGCCCTGCTGCGGATGCATGCTCACTTGCACCGCAGCCATCGGAATCTGACGCCACGGCATGCGCTGCAAACTGCCCGCCAGCGGATAGGCGCGGCAATCGATGTCGCCTACATCCCAGACCAGCCCGGTGTTTTCTACGTCATCGCCGTTGATGCTCAAACCCAAAATCGTACTGGGCAACGGTCGCCCGCTCTCGTACACCGCCAACAGTTCATCGCGATGCAGCAACTTGCCGCGCGGCACGCCGTTGTTGTCGAGGATAAACAGCTCGAACATCTCGACATCCGGGTTCAACTGCAGGAAATCCAGGGCATCTTGCAGCGGGGCAAACAGAGGTGTGGCACTCATGGGCTTACTCGTTTATGCGTATCAGACAGGCGCGCCGTGGCGCGGAGGATCACGATTTAACGGGTAGACGAGTATCCGGCGGGCGGGCGTGACGGCAGTGATACAACGCCCAGAAGGCCCGTTCACAGGAGAATGCGCAGGGGTTGAGTGGCATTGAAGTACCCGACAGGCTTTGACATTCAATAGCGCTAAAGCCAAGCCTCATACCTGCAACCACTGCCGAAAAAGAGCCAGCAGCCTCACATGCTTGGCGCGGCAGTTCAATACAGCGTTTTAAATCTTTGCATGCCCAACGGCTAAACATTAGCCCCCCAAGATTTGTAGCCGCTGCCGAAGCGCGAGACTGCGATCGGCCGCGAAGCGGTCGTAAACCCGATCACCGCCCAGTCCCTGACACACAGCGGTTGAATGCTTTACGACGACTCTGTCGCCGCGCGTAGCCTCGCGTTACTCGTCAACGCCTACAGGACCTGCATCCATCGCTTGTAGTCGCTGCCGAGGCACGAGGCTGCGATCGGGCGCGAAGCGGTCGTAATGCTCTATGGATGAAACTCTTTTCATCGAACGGATGCGTCACCGCCAAGGTCGGATGCAGTGTCTATCCTGCTTGGGAAAAGGTTACGTACCTGTCTCAAGTCGCATGTTTTCTTACTTCGAGGAGTTCCCCATGGCCCGAACGGTTGCTGATTTCATCACCGAAACCCTGCAAGAAGCTGGCGTCAAACGTGTGTTTGGCGTGGTGGGGGACTCGTTGAACGCCTTTACTGATTCATTGCGCCGTCAGGAGCAGATTGAATGGATCCATATGCGCAACGAAGAAGCCGCGGCGTTTGCGGCAGGCGCCGAAGCGCACCTGACGGGTGAGCTGGCGGTCTGCGCCGGCAGTTGCGGCCCCGGCAACCTGCATTTGATCAACGGCCTGTTCGACGCCCATCGCAGCGGCGTGCCGGTGCTGGCGCTGGCTGCCCATATACCCAGCAGCGAAATCGGCATTGATTATTTCCAGGCCACACACCCCGAAAGCCTGTTTAAAGAGTGCAGCCATTACGTTGAGCTGGTCTCGCACCCTGAGCAATTGCCGCAGATTCTTGAGCGCGCCATGCGCATGGCCATCGCCAAACGCGGCGTGGCGGTGGTGGTGATTCCAGGGGATGTGGCACTGCAAGCCACTGACGCCAAAGTGCCCCACTGGCTGAAACCCGCCGCACCAATGATTCGCCCCGCCGATACCGAAATCGATCAGCTGGCAGCGTTTCTCAACACGGGCAAAAAAGTCACCCTGCTCTGCGGCGCCGGCTGCGCCGGGGCGCACACCGAAATCCTGGCCCTGGCCGAACGTTTGAAAGCCCCCATCGTGCACGCACTGCGCGGCAAGGAGCATGTCGAATACGACAACCCATACGACGTGGGCATGACCGGTTTGATCGGCTTTGCGTCTGGTTATAAAGCCATGATGAATTGCGACACGCTGTTGATGCTGGGGACGAACTTTCCCTATCGCCAGTTTTATCCCGAGCACGGCAACATTGCGCAAATCGACTTGCGCGCTGAAGCCTTGGGCAATCGCTGCCCATTACAACTGGGACTGATCGGTGACGTGAAGCTGACCTTGCAGGCGGTGCTGCCCGGCGTGGCCCAGAACCCGGACAGCAAACACTTGGAGGCTGCGCTCAACGACTACAAAAAGTCCCGCGAGGACCTCGATGCGTTGGCCGAAAGCGGCCCGAACAGCGACATCATTCACCCGCAATACCTCAATCGACTGGTCAGCGAGCTGGCCGCAGAAGACGCGATTTTCACCTGTGACGTGGGCACGCCGACTGCGTGGGCCGCACGCTACCTGAAAATGAACGGCAAACGCCGTCTGGTCGGCTCGTTCAACCACGGCTCAATGGCCAACGCGATGCTGCAAGCGATTGGCGCACAAGCGGCCTTCCCTCATCGACAAGTGATTTCCATGTCGGGAGATGGCGGTTTCACCATGATGATGGGCGACTTTCTGACACTCAATCAGGTGGGCTTGCCGGTCAAAGTCATTGTGCTTAACAACGGCACGCTGGGTTTTGTCGAGATGGAGATGAAAGCAGCGGGTTTCCCTGACGTAGGCTGTGACCTTAAAAACCCCAATTTTGCAGCGATGGCCCAGGCAATGGGGGTCAAGGGCATACGCGTCGAACATCCTTCTGAACTCCAGGCTGCCTTGCGCGAAGCTTTCAGCCACGACGGCCCGGTGTTGGTGGACGTGGTCAGTGCGCGCCAGGAACTGGTGATGCCGCCGACCAAGACCTTCGAGCAGGCCAAAGGATTCAGCCTGTTTATGCTCAAAACCGTGATGGACGGCCGGGCACGCGAGTTGATCGATCTGGCCAAGGTCAATCTGTGGCGTTGAGTGTATCTGGCGTATAAAAAAACCCTTGGGTCATGACCCAAGGGTTTGGTTTGAGCGCTCTGTATTAGCGTGAATGAAAGCGCCGATTCAGAGCGTTTTTCTTCTCGAGGATTTTACGCTCGCGCTTGCGTTTAACCCGTGCCAGCACCAGCCAACACACCATTGCCACGCCCAGCACACCGCCCAGCCACACCACATAAGGCATGGCCTTGACCAACAAGGGCACGTCGCCGCCACGTCGCAGTTGAGCAACCTCTTGTTCGCTGACGTTGAGCGCGGGATTGCCGAAACGTTGCAGGCTGTAATTGGCGATCGCCGCAATCTGCTGATCATTCAAATCACCGCCCAACGCGGGCATGTTGACCTCAAGGTCGGCCCCTTTGCGGCTAATGCCTTCAATGATGGCCATGACCAGATTGTTCGGCTGGCCGCCGGTCAGGGCAGTGTTTTGGCTCAACGAAGGGTAAAACGCGTCCGCTGTGCCTTGTCCGTCACGGCCGTGGCAGCTGGCGCAGGCGGCGTTGTACAGGCGTGCGCCGTCAGTTTCAGAGGCATTGGCCAACGAAGCCTGATCACCCTGCCCGACTTCCAGTGTGGTCATGTCCACAGGCACGACCGTGCGTGGAGCATTGAGCACCGGGTGTGTACTGGCAATCGCCGGCACGGTTTTCAGGTAGCTCGCCATCGCGTGCAAATCGCCATCACTCAAAAAGCGCAGGCTGTTTTCTACCGCTTCCGCCATGCCCCCGGCCGCTTGCGCTTTGTTGGTGACATGACCGTTTTTCAGGAAGCCCGCCAGCTCATCATTGCTCCAGCTGCCAATGCCCGAGGCTTGATCGGAGGTGATGTTGGGCGCTACCCAACCGCCCAGCGCGGCACCTGCCAAATATCGGCTGCTGTCTTCTGCCATAAACGCGTTGCGCGGCGTGTGGCAAGCGCCGCAGTGGCCCAGCGTGTCGACCAGGTATTGCCCGCGCTTGAGCGGCTCGTCAGCATCGGCAGGCCACGTCGCACTCGACGCATCAAGGAACAACAGGTTCCAGCCAAACATTAACGCGCGCACATTGAACGGGAACGCCAGTTCGGTAGCGGGCACCGCCTTGTCGACCGGTTTCACACCATGTTGCAAATACACATACAAGGCGTGAATGTCCGCATCGCTCATGCCTTGATACGCGGTATAGGGCATGGCCGGGTAAAGGTGCTGGCCTTTTGCATTGACGCCTTTGCGCAACGCGTCAGCCAATTGCTGCTCGGTATAGTCGCCAATGCCGTGGGTCTTGGAGGGCGTGATGTTGCTGCTGATGATGCGACCCATAGGCGAATCAATCGCATAGCCGCCCGAAAATAGCGCACCACCCTGCTCCACTGTGCGGTGACAAGCGCCGCAGTCAGCCGCACGCGCCACATATTCGCCCTGCTTGATCAGCGCGGCGTTGTCTTCACTGGCCATCGCGCTCAGCGACACCACAAAAGCGGCAAGCGGCAGCAGACGTAAGGTCTTCAGGTTCATGCTCAGACTTCTCGCGCAATGATGTCGGCCAGACGTATGCTCAGCGCAACGCCCGTCAGGGTCGGGTTAATGGTGCCCGAGGCCGGAATCACTCCGGTGGTGGCCAAAAACAGGTTGGAATGGTCGAAGGTGCGGCACTCGTGGTTAACCACCGAATCTTTGGCATCACTGCCCATGATCACGGTACCCATCAAGTGGTCACGGTTCTGCCAGCCCGTGTTGTTTTCGACGACCGTGCCGCCCATGAGCTTCACGAAGTCGGCGTAGTCCGCGTCGACCCCAGGCTTGGCGGCTTTGACGTAATCACCCACTTCGTAATTGACCACCAACATCGGTATGCCCAGTGCATCTTTGCGCGTGGTGCTCGCACGCACGGTGTTGCTGGCCAGCGGCAGGGTTTCATACACGGTCGACACATCTACCCAGCGAGCAGCGTCGTGACGAATACGTTCATCCAGTTCCTTTCCGAAGATACCTTGTTCGATCAAACGCCCGGCCACGGCCATGTTGGGCACATTGTTGGCAAACGCATGCTTGACCGATGCCCGCTCTTTGCGGAACTCGCCATCACGGCGGTTAAAGATACCGCCCTGCTGCACGGCACCACGCCCCGGCCACACGGGTTCATCGGCCAGAAATTGCAGCCCCTGGCCGGTGTGGTCCATCAGGTTGCGTCCTACTTGATCCGACGAATTGGCCACGTCCGAAATCAGCAGCAGCTTGGGGGTTTCCAGGCCATTGGCGGCCACCACGAAATACTTCGCGCTCAGGCGCACATCATCGCCATTGGAGGAGCGGTAATGCACCGCGACAATTTTGCCGTCTACGCCTTTTTCCAACTGATACGCCGTGGCGTCAGTCAGCAGCTTGGCACCTGCTTGCACAGCATGTTTGGCGTGAACATCGCCGCTGTACATCGCACCAATGGGGCACACCGGCATGCAGTTGTTATTGCCGCTGCACGCCGGGCGACTGTCATAAGGCGTTGTCGCACGGCCATTGGGCTCATGCAAAAACACATAACCGGCAGGCGCCAACCGTGCGCGCAGGCGCTGGAACAGGTAGGTGTCGCCCTCAGGCGGCATCGGATAAGGCGTGGACCGCGGCGGGAATGCGCCGCCGTTGTGGCCACTCTGGTCCTGCGTGTCACTGCCACAAACACCCAGCGCCACTTCAGCCCGGGCGTAATAAGGTTCCAGCTCGCTGTATTCCATTGGCCAATCACGGCCCACGCCATACAGGCTGTTGAGCTTCATGTCGTTAGGTAGATAGCGCCAGCAGGCCGCAGCCCAATGCCAGGTCGTACCGCCTACCAGCTTCAACATGCCGGGGCGAAACTCGAACGAACCTATGTTCTCGATGTACTGCTCGTCGTAGGAATGACGCGCCCACGGCTCGTTTGGGTACGGCGAGTTGTAATTGCTTTTGTTCGATGAGTTACGAAAGTTCTCGACGATTTTCCAGCGGGGAATGTGCTCACCCGCCTCCAGAATAATCACCGACTTGCCCTGTTTGGCCAATTCAAAAGCCGCGTTGCTGCCCAAGGCTCCGGACCCAACAACAATGACATCAGCATCAAAGACCTGACTCATGGGTACCCCTTGTATTAATCGTTGGCGACGGTAGACGGCGGGTTAACCCAATAGTTGGTATGCCCCCGCGAATAGGTCGGAATCACAGTGGCATCCAGCGTCGGCGTATAGGCCAACGCACCGGTGAATGTCACCAGCTCGGTGTCGTCTACCGCTCTTAGGCTGACAGGGGTGCCGGTGTAACCCAGGTACCAGGCACGGACGATCTTTTGCACGGTGTCTTTGTGAACCGGGTCTTGATAGATCGGACTGCTGCGCAGCAGACCCGCATGGCTCAAGCCTTGTTGCTGAATCTGGCCCCACAGCGATTTCATCTTGTCGGCAAAGGCCGGGTCAGCTTCGGTGCAACGGGTGAGCACACGTTGCGCAAGGCTTGCATCAAGCGACTCGCGTTCAGTGAGGAACAATGAAAGCTGGAGCAGTTGCTCTGCATCCGTCGTGGCCGCCTGGCTGACTTGCTGTGCCAGAGCCGCACCGATCCATGAAGAGGTGAGAAGGCCGACACCCGTTAAGGTGGCGCCCGTGGACAATAACGTTCTGCGCGATATCACATAAATCTCCTTGACCGCCAAGCATCACACACGTGCCAAATGGCAGGCATCTCGACCTTGAACTAATCAGGTTGTTACAAAAAATGTATGAAACATCCTACAGTGCTTTGCTCACCTATTCATGAAAGTTGCCCTCCCCCACGCCTATCAACCTTTCACACAGCCACTCAATACGAAATATTATTATTTGACGCCACTGTTTCACGCTGCGCTTAAACGCAAACAGCCCACCCAGGTGGACTGTTTTATTTGCTGGCCGTTGCTCCGATGCGCGAAGCAAAAGCGCGTACATTGCGTTGTTACTTCTCTGCCCCGGCACTGTGCAAACCGAGGCATTGAAGGTTAACGAATACTACGAATATTGCCTTTGTTGCCTTTAACCGTCACAGACACTTTTTTGAACACGACATAGCTTTGTTCGCTGACTTCGTAGCGTGGGGCAATGATCAGGTCCGCGCCGGAGTTTTTCACTGCCTTATAGGCTGCTGCCGATTTAACCGCACTCACAGGGTCGAGAGCGCCGCCCAGGCCACCGCCCGTGCTGCCACCGTACTCAACGCCATCGGCAAATTCGCTGTCACCACCAAACTTGAAAATGCCGAACAGAACGTTCACCGAAGACTGGCCCGTGATGGTCTCACCGACAGCGACATCCGCCTTCAGGTCAGCTTTGACCACGCTGTCGATAGGCGACGATGGCTGGCTTGCGTTGTAGCTCACACAACCGCCAGAGAGTGCAATGGCCACGGACAATGCTGCAAACTTCATCAACTTGTTCAAAACGGTACTTCCTTACTACTGATTAGTTTTATGTGCCTTGAGGGGGTTCAAGGTCCCGTTTAAATCGGGTGCCGGACAGTAGCCCAGGCCAACTAAGTGGGTAATAAGACGATTCTTAAAGCCCCCCTACTTTTGAAATGTTCAGGGGCTTTTTCAAACATGAATCCTTTCAGCCGCACACTAAAAGTACTAACGACTTTATAAGTTCCGCTCTCAGCCTCATTAATGTGCTTGCCGTATTTTCTTTTTCACCCCCCCACCAAGCCCCTCAACCGGTTAAATTTTGTAATAACTGCGCCCATCAAAAAACCCAAAAAACGCTGTAGTCTTGCCTCCCCTATTTCACAACAGGTCTATATGAACACCCTCCTGGAGCCTCCCAGTCGCTTCTTTGCAACACCCGCCCTTGCGCGCCTCCTTCCAACGCTCCGCTATAATCTGTCGCACCCACGCCGCATTGCTGTGGCTTTGTGTATCACAGGTTCTCTAGCCCATTGCTTACCCCCCCCAAAAATGCCGCGCTTAAGCGTGCATGACGCTAGAGCTGTGGCCACACGGTCATCCGTTTCTCATTTTGCGCACGAGGTTGACTGATCATTATGGAATGGATTGCAGATCCTACGGCCTGGCTTGGCCTGCTGACGCTGATCGTGCTGGAGCTGGTGCTCGGTATCGACAACCTGGTGTTTATTGCCATTCTGGCTGACAAGCTCCCGCCCGAGCAGCGCGACCGGGCCCGCGTCATCGGTCTGTCGTTGGCGTTGTTGATGCGCCTGGGCCTGCTGGCCAGTATTTCGTGGATGGTGACCCTCACCGAACCTTTGTTTGAGGTGTTCGACAAGGTGTTCTCGGGCCGTGACCTGATCATGCTGTTCGGCGGCCTGTTCCTGTTGTTCAAGGCCACGATGGAGTTGCATGAGCGTCTCGAAGGCCATGTCGCCGAACGCACATCAAACACGACTTACGCCATGTTCTGGCCGATCGTGGCGCAAATCGTGGTATTGGACGCGGTTTTCTCGCTCGATGCGGTGATCACCGCTGTAGGCATGGTCGAACACTTGTCGGTGATGATGATCGCCGTCGTGTTCTCCATCGGCTTGATGATGCTGGCCAGCAAACCACTCACCCGTTTCGTCAACAGCCATCCCACCGTGATCATGCTGTGCCTGGGCTTTTTGATGATGATCGGCTTCAGCCTCACGGCCGAAGGGTTGGGTTTCCACATTCCGAAGGGTTATCTGTATGCGGCCATTGGCTTCTCGATTGTGATCGAGCTGTTCAACCAGATCGCCCGCGCCCGACGCAAAAAAAGCCTGCACGGCATGCGCCCCATGCGTGAGCGCACGGCGCACGCGGTGATGCGCCTGTTGAGCGGCCGCACACTGCAAGCCGATGAGGTGGACGACGAGATTGCGGACATGCTCGACGGTGGCCAGACCAAACACGTGTTTCATCGACGTGAGCGGATCATGATCAGCGGTGTGCTGCAACTGGCCGAGCGCCCAATACGCAGTGTCATGACCCCGCGTAGCAACATCGACCATATCGACCTGGCCGATTCAGCAGAAACTATTCGTACAACGCTGATGCATTCGTCGTACTCCCGACTGCCGCTAATTCGCGAAGGCCGTATCGATGAACCGCTGGGATTTATTCATAAGAAAGAACTGCTCAAGGAGCTGCTCGCGGGCAATCAACCCAACCTTGAGACCATGGCACGAAAAACCATCAACTTGCTAGACAGCTTCACGATCCTCAATGCTTTGGAGCAAATGCGCAAAGAGTCGACGCACATTGCGTTCGTGGTAAACGAGTTCGGGGATTTCCTCGGCATTCTGACCATGACCGACATTTTGGAGTCGATTGCCGGTGAACTGCCGGACGCCAGCGAAATAGACGGCCCGGGCATTGAGGTGCTCGGTGACGGCTACCTGGTAAGCGGTGCCGTGAACCTGAACCAGGTGCGCGAGCGTACGGGGTTTCCTGCACAAGGTACGGACGATTACCACACGCTGGCCGGCATGGTCATGAGTCTGCTGGACCGTTTGCCGATGAAGGGCGATCGGGTTGAGTGGCAAGGCTGGGACTTGACCGTCACTGAGGTCGAAGAACGCCGTGTGACTCGCGTTCACCTGTCAAAAACATAAGGTAAACCTTCCCTTGCAGCGCATTCACTTATTGGCTGCAAGGGCAGGCCCGTCACATGCGGTCATTGGCCCGCCCTTTCGCTTACCCCTCAGCATCGACTAATATACGTTTCATATGCATTTCATATTGGACGTACCGATGGGCATCGTAAAAATCTCTGACCACATGCACGAAAATCTGCGACTCGCCAGCGATGCGCTGAGCCGCTCAATCAACGCTCAAGCCGAACACTGGATGCGCATCGGCATGCTGACTGAGCTGCACCCCAACCTGGACCACAACCAAATCTGCCGTTTGCTGATCCGCGCCGAAGTGGCTGGCGGTCTGGATCTCAAGCAGTTGAGCGGACTGGTTCAAGACGCAAACGTTATCGAAACCGCTTCGCAGGCCGACCAATGAAAACCCACGTCACAATCAATACCCCGGCTCAAATTGCCCAATCCAAAGTTGCCGGAAAACTGGCCGCAGAAGTATTAGCGATGATCGCGGACCATGTGAAGCCGGGGGTGACCACCGACCAACTGGACCAGATCTGCCACGACTACATCGTCAATGTGCAAAAAGCCATACCGGGCAACGTGGGCTATCACGGTTTCCCGAAAACCGTGTGCACCTCCGTCAACGACGTGGTCTGCCACGGCATTCCCTCTGCCAGCCCGTTAAAAGACGGCGACATCATCAATATCGACATCGCCGTGGTCAAAGATGGCTGGTATGGCGACACCAGCCGCATGTATTTCGTGGGTGAGCCAAGCCCCGAAGCGCGTCACTTGGTCAAAACCACCTACGATGCCATGTGCGCAGGCATCCGCGTGGTGCGTCCCGGCGCTACGTTGGGCGACATTGGCCACGCCATTCAAAGCCTTGCCGAAAAAGAAGGCTTCAGTGTGGTACGTGAATACTGCGGCCACGGCATCGGCAAGGTGTACCACGACGAGCCGCAAGTGCTGCATTACGGTTATCCGGGCCAAGGCATGAAACTCAAGACCGGCATGATCTTCACCATCGAACCCATGCTCAACGCTGGCAAGCGCCACGTAAAAACCCTGACGGATCACTGGACGGTCGTCACCAAAGACCAATCGCTGTCAGCACAGTGGGAACACATGGTCGCCGTAACGGACGACGGGTTTGAACTGCTCAGCCCGTGGCCTGACCAGGTGGCGGAGTACCCGGCGATTAGTTGAGGCGAAATCTGCGCGAGCCAGTAAGCACGCTGAAGATTTGCCTACTGATCGACAGCCGATACAAACGACTGAGGCCTTGAGCTTAGAAACATTGTGGGGTTCAGGTACGGTGAAATAGAACCTTGTCCCTGTCGTTCTGATATCGCGTTAAAGCGTCCTTGAGCGTTGTGCTCTCAGCTTCTCGTATATCCACAATACGGGCACGCGACATGTCGCCTTCCACTTCGGCAGCCCACCGCTGGGCTTCTGCCTTGGTATCAAAGGTCGCTGAAAGTGCTGGGTATCCTTTGCAGCGAATCTGGGCTCGCCAAGCATCACCGCGTTTTTCGTAATAGGCCATTTAGGGGATCAAATCGAATCCCTGGGGGGAATATCACGCTCCCCCACTCCCCCAAATTGCCCCCAAACGAAAAAAGCCCCTGAAATGTTTAACCATTTCAGGGGCTTAGTCGTATTCAATAATGGCGGAGAGATAGGGATTCGAACCCTAGGTACTGTCGCCAGTACAACGGATTTCGAATCCGTCCCATTCGGCCACTCTGGCATCTCTCCAACGGCGCGCATCATAACAGTTGTTTTGATTTAGGCAAACCTTATTTTTCAAAAAAAATGCGTGCTATCAGATGCTTGCGCGTTTTTTACGGTTTAAAGCGGTACACCCAGACGCTGTGCAACTTCTTCGTAAGCTTCGATCACGCCGCCCAGACCCTGGCGGAAGCGGTCTTTGTCCATTTTCTTGCCGGTGGCCTTGTCCCACAGGCGGCAGCCGTCCGGGCTGAATTCGTCGCCCAGCACGATGGAACCATCGTGGAAAACACCAAACTCCAGTTTGAAGTCGACCAGCATCAGGCCAGCCTCATCGAACAGCTTGTTAAGTACGTCGTTAACCTTGAGCGACAGTTCTTTCATGCGAACCAGTTGCTCGGCCGTGCCCCAACCAAACGCCACGACGTGGGATTCGTTGATGAACGGGTCGCCCTTGGCGTCGTCTTTAAGGAACAGTTCGAAGGTGTAGGGGTTGAGCTTCATGCCCTCTTCCACGCCCAGGCGCTTGACCAGGCTACCTGCCGCGTAGTTACGCACAACGCACTCGACGGGGATCATGTCGAGTTTTTTGACCAGGCATTCGTTGTCGCCCAGCAGTTTGTCGAATTGAGTCGGTACGCCGGCTTCTTCGAGTTTGCGCATGATGAAGGCGTTGAACTTGTTGTTCACCATACCTTTGCGATCAAGCTGCTCAATACGCTTGCCGTCGAACGCCGAGGTGTCGTTGCGAAACAGCAGGATCAGGCGGTTTTCGTCATCGGTCTTGTAAACCGATTTCGCTTTACCGCGATAGAGTTCTTCACGTTTTTCCATGATGGGCTCCGCATGCTAAGTAGGTGGGCTAGGCGATTGTGCGCCAGTCGAGCCCTGAATCTTGATCGGCCAATTGCAGCCAGTCCGGGTCGCACCCCAGGGTGTCGACAAAACATTGCCGGGCCAGCTGCGGCAGGTTGTTCTTGCTGCTGAGGTGAGCCAGTACCAAGTGTTGCAGGTCTTGCCAGCCCAGCTCGGCCACCAGGCTTGCAGCCTGATGGTTGTTCAAATGTCCTTCCTGGCCGCCTACCCGCTGTTTTAAAAAATACGGGTAGTGACCACGGGCAAGCATGTCGCGACAATGGTTGGCTTCGATCATCAACGCATCCAGACCACGGTAACTGTCCAGTACCCCGTCACAGTACGACCCCAGATCGGTCAACAAGCCAAAGCGTCGCTGACCATCACTGAAGACGTATTGCGTGGGTTCTTGGGCATCATGCGCAACCCGGGTGACGCTGATGCTCAACGCGCCTATCTGCAACGTCTCGCCGCCTGCCACGAAGCCTGCAGGCTCAAGCGGTTTGCGCATCCCGCGCTGGGTGCCACGGCTCATGTACACCGGCAAATTGTAACGCCGAGACAGTAAACCCACGCCATGCACGTGATCGGCATGTTCGTGGGTTACCAGAATCGCGCTCAGTTGGTGTGGGCTAACCCCCAACCGAACCAGACGGCGCTCGGTTTCTCGCAAGGAGAAACCGCAATCGACCAGTACATACGTGCTGTCGCTGGCTATCAGCGTGCCATTCCCTTGGCTACCACTGCCGAGAACGGCAAAACGCATAAGGTCAGCCCAGGTTGTCTTGGATCACGCCCAACACTTTGCGCGCCATTTCTGGCGAGGCAACGGTGTTGATGTTTTCTTCGACCGTCACCTGTACCGCATCGCCAACCTTGCTCAGGCGAACCTGATAACGCTGAGCTCGGGCTTCAACTTCTTCCTTGTCCGGTTTGCTGCCAAAAAGTCCGGCGAAGAAGCCAGGCTTCTCGTCTTTCTTCTGGGCTTTTTCGGCCAGGTTGATGTAGTAAAGGCCCAAGGTGCGGTTGATGTCTTCAACGCGCCATTCGCCTTGCTCAAGCGCGCGGCCAACACTGGACCAGGCACGGTCCAGGTCTTCGTTGAGGGTCAACACCGGGTTGCCGCTGCCGTCTTCGCTCAAGGTGACGCGTGTCGGGGTATCGAAGTCTCGTGCCGCCAGCAGCGACACAGTGCCGCCCTTGTCCGCGCTGCGGCTCATGCTGATCAGCATTTCGTCGACCAGTGCCGCGTCCAGACCGGTGTTAACCGAGCGGTTGGTGAAGTCGACATTGGCCGTGCTGCCCGCAGGACGGTTGGCACTGACCACATACACTTCGCTGGTGTTGCGCTGCACGCCTGGCTCGATGCGCACCCGAAGACGGGTTTCGCTGTCGGCGGCCAGACCGCTGCTGCCCAAGTGGCGCGCCATCGGTGCAGACAACTCGCTCGCGCCCTGCCAGATCGTCGTGAACTCGCCGGTTTGCGGGCGCTGCTCGTCAATGCGAAAGCCATTGTCCTGGAAGAATTGCAATGCCAGAGGCCACACCTCGGACGGCGCACGCTGCGCCATCAGCCAACGGCTGTCGCCGCTTTTTTGCAGGCTGAAATCGCTGGCACTGGAAGTCGCCACCAAAGGTTGCGGGCGTGGCACTTCAAACTCACCCTTGACGTTGTCATTGGGCACGTTGCTCGGGATCGGCAACAGTGGCACCAGGCGCTTGTCAGTCTGGACACCCGGCGGCAACTGCATGGGCGCTGTTTGTTGCGCTTCCAGGTAATCACTGCCACGGTCTCGGAAGTAACCCTCTGGACCCCACAGCCAACCGCAGCCGCTGGTGCTTGAAATAATCACGGCTAGTGCGGAAAGTCCGGCCAATCGCTTCATGCGTAGTGCTTCCTCAATTAAACCAATACGCCGCATTGGCGCAGGGCCTGACGCAGCGGTTCGTGGCAGGCTTCGCTGAGCCAGGTGAGCGGCAGACGGATACCGTCCGGCATCAAGCCCATCTCATGCAGCGCCCACTTCACGGGGATAGGGTTGGATTCGATAAACAGGGTTTTATTGAGCGGCATCAGCTTTTCGTGGATTTCACGGGCTTTGACTGCGTCGCCGGCCATTGCCGCCGCACACAGGTCACTCATGGCACGCGGCGCAACGTTGGCGGTGACCGAGATGTTGCCCTTGCCGCCGAGCAGGATCAGCTCAACCGCGGTGGCATCATCGCCCGAGTACACCAGAAAGTCGCTGCTGACACTGGCCAGGATGTCCTTGGCGCGTTGCAGGTCGCCGGTGGCTTCCTTGATACCGATGATGTTTGGCACGGTCGACAGGCGCACGACCGTGGCAGGCAACATGTCGCACGCCGTACGGCCGGGCACGTTGTACAGGATCTGTGGAATGTCGACCGCTTCAGCGATGGTCTTGAAGTGCTGATACAAGCCTTCCTGGGTCGGCTTGTTGTAATACGGCGTGACCAGCAGGCACGCATCAGCGCCGGCCGCCTTCGCGTTGGTGGTCAGCTCGATCGCTTCACGCGTCGAGTTGGCGCCCGTACCGGCGATCACCGGAATACGTCCTGCGACTTGTTTGACAACGTGACGAATCACTTCGATGTGTTCGTTCACATCCAGCGTTGCCGATTCACCTGTAGTGCCAACGGCAACAATGGCGTTGGTGCCCTCTTGCAGGTGAAAGTCCACCAGTTTGCTCAGAGCGTCCCAATCCAGGCGACCTTGTGCATCCATAGGTGTGACCAGTGCCACCATACTGCCCGCAATCATGCAACCGCTCCTGCCGGAAAAAGAGAGCCGTAATGGTACTGGCGCCTTGACCCTTGCACAAGCAACAGCGCGCCCGATGAGCATTCCCCTTCGCGCTGCTTTTCGCTACCCTTCAGCCTTTGATGGGTACTGATGTGTGCATGAGCCTGTTTCCCTGATCCTTGTAACGCGCCCAAAGCCCCGCCCAAGCGCCACCACGCGTGGTTTGCAGCCAGTGCAAACCGTAGGTGACGGCCTTTTGTGGACACTGGGCGAGTCACAACTACCCGGGCCAGGCCACCCCTGCACCGCACGTACCGACCACTCATCGTTTTAGGAAGGCTGAATGTCCACCCCCTCAGTTCGCGAACAATTCCTTGTCATCAGTGCCCTTGGCGCCAACCCCATGGAGCTGACTAACGTCCTGTGCCGTGCCAGCCATGAAAATCGCTGCGCCGTCGTGACCTCACGCCTGACTCGCCACGGCGAGTGCAGTGCACTGGTCCTGGAAGTCACAGGTAGCTGGGATGCGCTGGCGCGCCTTGAGGCTGGCTTGCCAGCACTGGCTAAAAAACACGCTTTCACCGTCAATGTGGTGCGCAGCGCCGCGCTGGAAACCCGCCCGCAAGCTCTGCCCTACGTAGCCTATGTCAGCTCGGCTTACCGCCCTGACATCATTAATGAGCTGTGCCAGTTCTTCATCGACCACAACGTCGAGCTCGAAAACCTGACCTGCGACACCTACCAGGCCCCACAAACCGGCGGCACCATGCTCAATGCCACGTTCACCGTGACGCTGCCGGCAGGCGTGCAAATCAGCTGGTTGCGCGATCAGTTCCTCGATTTCGCCGATGCGCTGAACCTGGACGCACTGATCGAACCGTGGCGTCCGCAGAACCCAATGTAAGGAAACCACCTCATGGCCGTTGCAATTGACCAACCCGTAAGCGACTTCCAGATCCCGGCCACCAGCGACAAAACCGTCGCGCTGTCGGACCTCAAGGGCAAGCAGGTGGTGATTTACTTCTACCCAAAAGACAGCACGCCGGGTTGCACCACCGAAGGCCAAGGCTTTCGCGACCATTACGCGCAGTTTCAGGCCGCCAACACTGAGGTGTTTGGCGTGTCGCGTGACAGCCTCAAGTCCCATGAGAACTTCAAGGCCAAGCACGGTTTCCCGTTCGAGTTGCTGAGCGACAAGGATGAAGCCCTGTGCCAGCTTTTTGAGGTGATCAAGCTGAAAAAGCTGTACGGCAAAGAGTACCTGGGCGTGGATCGCAGCACGTTCTTGATCGACAAGGACGGTGTATTGCGTCACGCGTGGCGCGGCGTGAAAGTGCCAGGGCATGTTGAAGCCGTGCTGGAGCAGGCCAAGGCGCTGAATAACGGTTGAGGCGCTTTACCCTAACCCTGCGCAGAGGGTTAGGGTGAGGGCTTTGCCTTTACTGACGCACCAGTCGCACGTTTTTGAACGCCACGGTTTCGGTTGAGCGGTACGGGTTGATGTCCAGCCCGCCGCGACGCACGTAACGTGCGTACACAGTCAGTTTTTCGGGCTTGAGCAGGCGTTGCAGGTCAAGAAAGATGCGCTCCACGCATTGCTCATGGAAGTCCGAGTGCTGGCGAAAGCTCACCAGGTACGCCAACAAACTGGCATGGTCCAGCGCCGCGCCACGGTACTCGACCACCACGGTGCCCCAATCGGGCTGGCTCGTGACCGGGCAGTTGGATTTGAGCAAGTGGCTGTAGACGCTTTCTTCGACAATCCGCGAAGCGTCACACGCCAACAGCTCAGGACGCGGCTGCGCATAGTCGCTGACCGTGATGTCCAGATCATCAATGCACACACCCGGCAAAATACCTACGCCATCGGCCTGCACGTCATCCAGGCTGCGCACTCGCACGCTGACCGGTTTGCCAGAAGCGACTGACAAGTCGGCCTGCAACGTGGCGACAAGGCTTGGCGTGTCGGCAAACACGCTCTGGTTCAACGAGTTCAGGTACAGCTTGAACGATTTGGACTCAACGATATTGGGCGAGTCGGCAGCAAAGCAGAACTCACCAATGGCCACCACCGGCTTGCCCGAGGGCAGCAGCCACGACAGCTCAAAGCAGGTCCAATAATCGACCCCGACATAAGGCAACGTTTCGGCGCTTAGCCCCAGCTCTGCCCATTTCGCCGCACGCGGGATCGGGAACAGCAAGGACGGGGTGTAGGTACTGATGTATTCACTGGACTTGCCCAGCGGCGAATGTTCGGCTGCGGGATGCATGACAAAAACCTGGCTAGAAAAACCCGGCAATTCTATCGGGTTTACGCCCCGCTTTCAGCGCCCGCAGACGAACTTCCCGATTTAAGGGTCAACTTTAAGCGTGCCCACCATGCCTGCCTGATAGTGGCCGGGGATATTGCAGGCAAATTCAAGGTTGTCCGCCCGGCTGAACGTCCACGTCAGCTCAGCGGTTTTACCCGGTTCGACCAGCACGCTGTTCGGGTCGTCATGTTTCATACCGGCCATGCCCATCGCGCTGTGATCCATCCCATCGTGGCTCATGCCAGTAGGCGTCATTGCTGCGCTCTGCTGCATCTTGAGCATTTCTTTCTGGTGCGCGGCATGCATCGCGGCATCGCCCAGGTTGAATTCGTGCAGCAATTGGCCTTTATTCACCAGCACAAAGCGCACCGTCTCACCGGCCTTGACTTGCAGGGCCTTGGGCGTGAAGGCGATATCCGTCATGTCAACTTCTACCGTGCGCGTAGCACTTGCCGCCGACGCAGGCTGGCCAAACGTGTAAGTGCCAGCGGGTGAGGCAAGAGCCGAAACACTCAGCACCAGTAAACCACCCGCTAGAGCTAAACGATTTCGTAGGGTCATGCGAACTCCTGAAAGCTACTATTCAAACGTTGCCTGACTTTAAAGCACGGCGCTGGCAGCCAACTGACCGTAAGATTACAACTTTGTCAGTTTAGCCCTGCACCCTAAGGGCCACTGTATAAGGCTGAAGTTAATTGCTGATGGGTCGCCCATGAAACTGCTGATTGTCGAAGACCAGCCCAAAACCGGCCAATACCTGCGTCAGGGCCTAAGTGAAGCAGGCTTTAGCACCGAACTCGCCACCGATGGCATCACCGGCCAGCACCTGGCCCTGACCGGTGATTATTCGCTGCTGATCCTCGATGTGATGTTGCCTGGACGTGATGGCTGGCAAATCCTGCAAGCGGTGCGCAGCGCGGGGCTGGACATCCCGGTGCTGTTTTTGACCGCGCGCGACGCCGTTGAAGACCGCGTACATGGCCTTGAACTGGGCGCCGATGATTACCTGGTCAAACCGTTCGCCTTCTCTGAACTGTTAGCGCGGGTGCGCAGCCTGTTGCGCCGTGGCAGCAGCACGACGCAGGAAACCAGCCTGCAACTGGCAGATTTGCGGCTGGACCTGATCCGTCGCCGCGTCGAACGTAATGGCCAGCGCATCGACCTCACCGCCAAGGAGTTTTCGTTGCTGGAGTTGCTGCTCAGGCGTCAAGGCGAGGTGCTGCCCAAATCGTTGATTGCCTCACAGGTGTGGGACATGAATTTCGACAGCGATACCAATGTCATCGAAGTGGCTATTCGCCGTCTGCGCCTGAAAATCGACGACAGCCACGAACAGAAGCTTATCCACACCGTGCGCGGCATGGGCTACGTACTTGAAGAGCGTCCCGATTGATGCGTCGCCTGTCACTGAGCAGCCGTCTGGCCTTGCTGTTTGCAGGCTGCACAGCCGTGGTTTCACTGTTTGCTGGCGTACTGTTCGGGCGCGCCAGCGAAGTGCATTTCGTAGAACTGGACCAGCAACTGATGGAAAGCCGCCTGGCAGGGCTGCGCAGTACCCTGCACGGCGCCAGCACCCTGGAACAATTCACCCAACGCCTGCCCCTGTTGTTGCAGGATCTCAGCCATCAACCCGACTTGAGCGTTCGGGTGCGCGGCCCCGACGGCCACGTGTGGTTCGACAGCTCAACGCAACTGCCTGCCGAACTGCCGACAACACCGGGGCTGGTCAGCCTGCAAATCAGTGGCACCGATTACCGCGTCCTTAACCCGGCGCCTGACTCTCCCGGCGCACCCCGTCTGACCTTGCTGCTGGACATCACCCACCACCAGCATTTCTTACAGCGCATGCAGCGTCTGATCTGGATGACCGTCAGCCTCTCGGCGCTCGCCACCGCGATTCTGGGCGCCTGGGCAGCCCGTAGCGGCTTGCGCCCTTTGCGCCGCATGAGCGCGATTGCCGCCAGCGTCTCGGCCGACTCACTCAACGCACGCCTGCCGCAAGCACAGATGCCCGCCGAACTGGCCGAACTGGCCAATGCCTTCAACGCCATGCTCAGCCGACTGGACGCTTCATTTCAGCGGCTCTCGGCCTTTTCAGCCGACATTGCCCACGAACTGCGCACCCCGCTCTCAAACTTGCTGACACACACCCAAGTCACCCTCACCCGGCCACGCGATAGAGATGCCTACCGCGAAGCATTGCACAGCAACCTCGAAGAACTGCAATGGATGGCACAACTGGTCAACGACATGCTGTATCTGGCCAAAGCGGACCATGGCTTGCTCACCCCCAAACGCGAGCCGCTAGACGTGGCCCATGAAGTTGACGCGCTGTTGGAGTTCTATGCGCTGTTGGCCGAGGACTCACACATTCAGTTGAGCCACACAGGCAACGGTCAGATAGCAGGCGACCGCAGCATGCTGCGTCGCGCCCTGTCCAACCTGCTGGATAACGCTTTGCGCTACACACCGGCGGGCGGCGCGATCAAGGTGCTGATCGGCGGATCGGCGGCCAGTGTCAGCATCACGATTGAAAATACAGGGCCAGGCATCCCCGCTGAGCAGGTGCCACGCTTGTTCGACCGATTTTATCGGGCAGACCCGGCGCGGCGCGAAGGCAGCAGTGAACATGCCGGGTTGGGACTGGCAATTACCCAATCGATCATTCGCGCCCATGGCGGGCAGATTCGCTGTGATTCGCAGGAAGGATTGACGCGGTTTGTGGTAGAGCTGCCAGCAAAGCTGCCCTCACCCCAACCCTCTCCCTCCGGGAGAGGGAGCTGATCTAGGCTGTAACGCAGACCTGCTTTTGCTTTAGCCCCTTCTCCTGCCGAGAGAGGGCTTCAAATCGCGTGGTAACACAGACCTGCCTTTGCTTTTAGTCGCCTCCCCCTCTGGGAGAGGGTTAGGGTGAGGGGCTTTTGCGCTTCAGGTATCAGGAATAACGCAAAGCATGCGCCGGCTGGATTTTGGCGGCCCGATACGCCGGGTACAGCGTCGCCAAAAAACTCAACACAAACCCCGCCGTGCAGATCAGCGCCACGTCACCGCCTTGCAGCTCAGACGGCAGGTTACTGACGAAGTACACGTCAGAACTGAAGATGTGCTGCCCTGACACGCGCTCCATCCAGCCCACCAGCTCGCTGACATTCAACGCAGCAATCACCCCCAGCACGCCACCGATCAACGTACCGACAATGCCAATCACCGTGCCCTGAACCATGAAAATCGCCATGATCTGGCGCGGCGTAGCGCCGATGGTACGCAGGATCGCGATGTCGGCACCCTTGTCGTTCACCACCATGATCAGCGTGGCGATGATGTT
The DNA here is from genome assembly GCF_016812185.1 of Pseudomonas weihenstephanensis. Classification (NCBI taxonomy): domain Bacteria; kingdom Pseudomonadati; phylum Pseudomonadota; class Gammaproteobacteria; order Pseudomonadales; family Pseudomonadaceae; genus Pseudomonas; species Pseudomonas weihenstephanensis. Next base: position 683,035 of record NZ_JAAEBV010000001.1, read on the forward strand.
GAACGCAGCCACGGCAACGATCATCAGCAGCAGCAAACCAATCATGGTTTTTTCCATTTTCATGGCGCTGAACAGGCTGCCCTGGGTGTGGGTCCAGTCATCAGCCCGGTAGCCCTCACCCAGACCTGCGGCCACATCAGCCGAGACTTTGGGCGCAGCGTACAAATCCTTGACTGCCAGGCGCACGCTTTGCACCTGGTTCGGCGCCCAGCGCTGCATGGCGGCGGCGTCTGCGACGTGGATCAGGCCCATGGAGCCATCCAGCTCAGCGCCGACCTTGAAGATGCCCACCACGTTCAAGCGCTGCAAGCGTGGGGTAATGCCGCCCGGTGCGGTGCTGGCCTCGGGCACGATCAAGGTGATTTTGTCGCCCACCCCCAAACGAAATCGCCGGGCAGTGATGTCGCCGAGCACCACGCCATATTCACCGGGTTTAAGGTCTTCCAGGCGACCTTGCACGATGTGCCGGGTCACGATGGACACCTCACCTTCGAGCGCCGGATCGACACCGCTGATCTGGATCGGCTGCATCGAGCCTTTGTAGGACAGCATCCCTTCCATTTCGGTGAACGGCACCGCCGCCGTCACTTCAGGGTTTTTCATCGCCGCTTCAGCCACCGGCCGCCAGTCATCGATCGGCTTTACGCCTACGATGGTGGCGTGCGGCACCATGCCGAGGATGCGGTTACTCATTTCACGCTGGAAGCCGTTCATCACCGACAACACCACGATCATGGCCAAAACGCCCAAGGCGAGACCGATCATCGAGGTCATGGAAATAAACGACACAAAACGATTGCGGCGCTTGGCGCGGGTATAGCGCGTGCCGATAAAAATCGATAACGGTCTGAACATTCGCGGGCACCGTATAAAAATAAAAGACCCGACGCCGGTCAAGGCGCAGGGTGGGGGCCGATTAAATCGTGGTCAAGCGACCTTCTTGAAGGTGCAACACGCGATCCATCTGGCGGGCCAGGTTCATGTCATGGGTCACCACCAAAAATGCCGTGCGCATAGAGGTGCTGAGTTCCAGCATCAGGTCCTGAATGCCCTGCGCGGTGTGCGAATCGAGGTTGCCTGTCGGCTCGTCGAGCATCACCAGCCCCGGATTGTTGACCAGCGCACGGGCGATGGCCACGCGTTGGCGCTCACCACCGGAGAGTTCGGCCGGTTTGTGCTCCAGACGGTGGCTCAGGCCCACGCGGGTCAGCAGGGCTGTCGCCCGCTCACGCGCCTCGGGAATCGATGTTTTGCCGATCAACAGCGGCATGCACACGTTTTCCAGCGCGGTGAACTCAGGCAACAGATGGTGAAATTGATACACAAAGCCCAACGAACGATTGCGTAACTGACCGCGGGCCTTTTCGCCCAGCGCCGACAGTTCTTCACCCGCCAACCAGACACTGCCGCTGGAAGGTGTGTCGAGGCCACCGAGCATATTGAGCAACGTACTTTTGCCCGAACCCGATGTACCGACAATGGCCACGCGCTCGCCGGGGTGCAGTTCAAGCTGCAAGCCCGACAACACCACCACCGACTCCGGGCCTTCGTCGTACGACTTGCTCAGGTCGCGGCAACTCAACACTGCTTGTTCTTTCATGCCCAACTCACTCATAACGAAGCGCCTGCGCAGGCTGGGTGCGTGCAGCACGCCAGGCCGGGTACAAGGTCGCGAGGAAACTCAGAACCAATGCCGCACCGCACACCATCAACACGTCTTGTGCCTGCAATTGCGACGGCAAGTAGTCGATGAAGTACACGTCGGCGTTGAGAAACTTGTGCCCGATCAGGCCTTCAAGGCCCGAAATCGCCGCGCTCACATTGAGCGCCGCCAGCATGCCCAGCACCGCGCCGATGGCCGTGCCGACCACGCCAATCACCGTGCCCTGCACCATGAAAATCGCCATGATCGTGCCGGGAGTGGCGCCTAATGTGCGCAAAATCGCGATATCGCCCTTTTTGTCATTCACCACCATCACCAGCGTGGAAATGATGTTGAACGCGGCCACGGCCACAATCAGCAGCAACAGCAGACCGATCATGGCTTTTTCCATGCGGATCGCTTGATACAGATTGCCGTGGGTACGGGTCCAGTCGCGGGCGTAGTAGCGGTCTTCGCCCAACTGCTGGGCGATGTCCCATGCGGCACGCGGGGCCTGGAACAGATCGTCGAACTTGAGGCGCAAGCCCTGGACCTGATCGGGCTTCCAGCGCTGCAAGCGCGCCAGATCCTGCAAGTTGGTGATACCCAGATAGCCGTCGATCTCACCGGCGCCGACATGAAAAATGCCCTGCACGGTGAAGCGCTTCATGCGCGGAAACATGCCCGCCGGGGTCACCGTGACTTCCGGCGCCACGAACGTCAGCTTGTCGCCAATGGCCACGCCGAGCTTTTTGGCGGCCTTGTCGCCAATGACAATGCCGAAACTGCCGGGCGTCAGGGCGTCGAGCTGACCGTGCAACATGAACTGGTCAATGATCGACACCTTGCGCTCTTGCGCGGGATCGATGGCATTGAGCAGCACTTTTTGCACATTGCCGTCATGGGTCAGCAGGCCCTGCATCTGGGTGTACGGCGCAACCGCCGCCACCTTCGGGTTCTGCTCGACCTTGGCGGCCAATGATTGCCAGTCGCTGATCGGTTGATCACCGACGATGGTCGCGTGGGGCACCATGCCCAGCACGCGGGTGCGCATCTCATGATCGAAGCCGTTCATCACCGAGAGCACAACGATCATCACGACCACGCCGAGGGCGAGTCCGATCATTGAAGTCAGAGAAATGAACGACACAAAATGATTGCGACGCTTTGCACGGGTATAACGCGTGCCGATAAATACGAAGAGAGGTCTGAACATGTCGGGGCTTGTTCGAGGGAAAAGAAGACGTCCTTGTGGCGGGGCCTGATAAGCAGCTTTACACTCAGACCACAGCCGCCACCATGGGTTCGCCATGTCGACATTAGATGAAGCAGATCGCCGCGAATACTACCGTATCGATGATGTGATCGCACTGGAAATAACCCCGCTGTCGGCCCCCGAAGCCGCGAGCGATGAAGTGTTGCAAGATGCTTCGCCTTTATTCAATTTACTCAGCGAGTTGCACCTGAGTGAATTCGAGGCCCAGCACCTGCTGCGCCAGATCAGCGAGCGCGACCGTACGATCTCCAGCTACCTCAAAACCCTGAACAAACGCATCGACCTGCTCAGCCAGGTCGTTGCGCAAACCGTGCTGGGCAAAATCGGAGAACTGCAACCGGTCAAGCTGTCCGAAGGCGGCATCGAATTGCGCCACGCCAAAGCCTGCCCGGTGGGCAGCCATCTTTCGATCAAGATGGTGCTCATGCCTCAAGCGCTAGGGTTGCTGCTACGGGCTAAAGTCACTCACTGCGACGCGCGCGACGGCCATTACGAAATAGGCACGGAATTCGAAGCCATCACCGATGCGCAACGCCAGCTATTGGCGCGCTACATTTTGCAAAAACAAGCGCAGGCACGCCGCCTGGCCCTCGAACAAAACGAAACCGGCGAAGAAGAGTAAACACCTCTCAACGCTGCGACTTGTAGGAAGGAGCAATTGTGACCCTGATTTATGGCCATCGCGGCGCCAAAGGCGAAGCACCCGAAAACACCCTTGCCAGCTTTGAGCAATGCCTCAAGCACGGCGTTCGTCGCTGCGAACTCGACCTGCACTTGTCCAAAGATGGCGAGTTGATGGTCATCCACGACCCAACCCTCAAGCGCACCACCGACCGACGCGGCAAGGTGATCGAGCATACGGCCGCCGATCTCGCGACCTACGACGCACGCAAAGGCGGCCCGGGATGGGTGCATCCATGCCCGATTCCACGGCTTGAAGAGCTGTTCGAAAAATGCAACTTCGAGCATTGGCAGCTTGAAGTTAAAAGCGCCTCGCGTACCCGCGCAGCCACTACGGTGCTGGCGATTCGCGAAATGGCCCAGCGCCATGGCCTGATGGACAAAGTCACCGTCACCTCAAGCTCGCGCGAAGTGCTCAAGGCGGCCATCGAGTTGACGCCGGATTTATCCCGCGGGCTGGTTGCCGAATACGCTTGGCTTGATCCGCTGAAGGTCGCACAAAGCTATGGCTGCGACATGCTCGCGTTGAACTGGACGCTGTGCACCCCCGAGCGCCTGGAAAAAGCCCAGCGCCAGGGCTTGCATGTGTCGGTATGGACAGTCAACGAGCCTGCGCTGATGCGCAGACTCGCTGATTTCGGCGTAGACAGCCTGATTACAGACTTTCCCGGTTTGGCCACTGCCACCCTTGGGAATGGCTGAAATCGGTCTCCCCGGCCGGCTCAGGCCACCGGCCGGAGCCGCTCAAAAAAGCCGGTTAAGGCCGTCGTAAGCGGCTACCCGATAGGCTTCGGCCATGGTCGGGTAGTTGAACGTGGTGTTGACGAAATACTTGAGGGTATTGAGTTCGCCCGGCTGGTTCATGATCGCCTGGCCGATGTGCACGATCTCCGATGCCTGATAGCCGAAGCAATGCACGCCCAGCACTTGCAGGGTTTCGCGGTGGAACAGGATTTTCAGCATGCCTTGCGGTTCACCGGCAATCTGCGCACGCGCCATGCCTTTGAAAAAAGCCTTGCCCACTTCGTACGGCACTTTGGCCTGGGTCAGCTCTTGCTCGTTCTTGCCGATCGAGCTGATCTCGGGAATGGTGTAAATGCCGGTTGGCACATCATTCACAAAGCGCCAGCTGCCGTTGTCGACGATGCTGCCCGCTGCCGAGCGACCCTGGTCGTGCGCGGCACTGGCCAGGCTTGGCCAGCCAATCACATCACCTGCGGCGAAGATGTTCGGCACCGTGGTGCGGTAGTTTTCATCGACACTGATCTGGCCACGGCCATTGGCCTTGATGCCGATGTTTTCCAGGCCCAACTGATCGGTGTTGCCGGTACGGCCGTTGCACCAGAGCAAGGCATCGGCCTTGATCTTCTTGCCCGACTTAAGGTGCAGGATCACACCGTTTTCAACCCCTTCAACCCGCTCGTACTCTTCGTTGTGACGCACGGTGATGTTGTTGTTGCTGAAGTGATAGCTCAGCGCCTGCGAGATCTCGGAGTCGAGGAAGCTGAGCAGTTGTTCACGGTTATCCACCAGCTCAACCAGCACCCCCAGACCGCTGAAGATCGAGGCGTACTCACAACCAATCACGCCAGCACCATAAACGATCAGCTTGCGCGGGGTGTGACCCAGACTAAGGATGGTGTCGCTATCGTAGATACGCGAGTGGGTGAAATCGATATCGGCCGGGCGATAAGGGCGCGAGCCGGTGGCGATGATGACCTGCTTGGCCATCAGCGTTTCGACCACACCGTTGGCACATACCACTTCAATGGTTTGCTCATCGGTGAAGCTGCCGGTGCCAAAGAACAGATCAACGCGGTTGCGGGCATAGTAGCCAGTGCGTGACGTCACCTGTTTGGAGATCACTTTTTCAGCGCTTTTCAGCACGTCCGGGAACGAAAACCAGCGCGGCTCACCAATGGCCCGAAACATCGGGTTGGTGTTGAACTGCATGATCTGCCGAACCGAGTGACGCAAGGCTTTGGACGGGATAGTGCCCAAGTGCGTGCAGTTGCCGCCAACCTGGCGCCGGCTGTCAACCATTGCCACCTTGCGCCCTGCTTTTGCGGCGTTCATTGCCGCACCTTCTCCTGCCGGGCCAGAACCCAGTACCACTACGTCGTAGTTGTAGACAGCCATGCGTACTCCTCAGAACGGGCCGCGGCGCATTTTTAGGCGCCTGCGGCTAAATCATGACGCGGCCAGCGCCATGAAGGATCAAAACGTGGGGCACAGTCTATAGAAGCCTGAACGCTGCGAACATTAACCCTTGGTCTCGACGTAAGCTATTTTTGTATCTGCTGCATCACACCCGCGCTCAAAGTGCTATGCCACAAGCATCCGAGCGAATGATTCAACGACCGCTACGCGTGACCTGCGCCAAGTAACCACCAGATCACGCCCCCCAGCACGCATCGATCAGAGTTCATCCTCATGCGCCGAATAGTGATTGCCCTGTTGTTGATGTACAGCACCGCCAGCCTCGCCGATGAAAACTTGCCGATCAAGACCGCCAGTTTCCCCGTGCAATGGCAAGACGGAGCTCAAACGCTACAGCGCAAAGGCCAGATCGTGCTGACCTACCTATGGGCCGACATTTACGCCGCCGCCCTGTTCACGCCACCCCATATCAGCGCGCAGCAGGCGTTTGATCAGCAGCGCGACCTGCGTCTTGAGCTGTTTTATTTGCGTGACCTGGCTCACAGCGACATCACCCAGGCCTCAGCCGCCATCCTCAAACGCCAACAATCAGCGGCCACCCTGAGCGCCATCGACGGCCCGCTGAAAAAGCTGCAAGCGAGCTTTTCAGACATCAAGCGCGGTGATCGTTATGCACTGGACTACGACCCGACGCGCGGTCTGAATCTGGAACGCAACGGCAAGGTCATCTTCAACAGCCCCGACCCCGAACTGGCAAAGGTCTATCTCGGTATTTGGCTCGCGCCCGACGGCTTACCAGAAAAGCTGCGCCAGACGCTGATGGCACAAACGCCCTGAGCATTGGGTAGTTACAACAATTGTTGCCTACATTTTCAGTTACACATATGGTTACAAAACTGTTTGCAGTAGGCCCGAAGGTCTCTAGCTGGCAGTGCGGACGAGTAAAAACATGGATTACGCATAAGAATAGATAACAGCGGGTGATTTCTGATGGCCTCGAGTGCAGGTAACGGCAAAGCGATTTTTCGCGTTGTCAGCGGTAACTTCTTAGAGATGTTCGACTTCATGGTCTTTGGTTTTTACGCCACGGCCATTGCCAAAACCTTCTTCCCAAGCGATAGCGCTTTCGCCTCCTTGATGCTCGCGCTGGCCACCTTTGGTGCCGGCTTTCTAATGCGCCCACTGGGTGCGATCTTTCTCGGCGCTTATATTGACCGTCACGGCCGCCGTAAAGGGTTGATCATCACCCTGGCCCTGATGGCGATGGGCACCGTGCTGATTGCCTGCGTACCCGGCTACGCCACCTTGGGCGTAGCGGCGCCGCTGCTGGTTTTGCTGGGCCGCTTGCTGCAAGGTTTTTCCGCGGGTGTGGAGCTAGGCGGCGTATCGGTGTATTTGGCAGAAATTGCCACACCCGGCCGCAAGGGGTTTTTCGTCAGTTGGCAGTCTGCGAGCCAGCAAGCAGCGGTGGTATTTGCCGGGCTGTTGGGTGTGGGCCTTAACCATTGGCTCAGCCCGCAAGACATGGGCGATTGGGGCTGGCGAATTCCGTTTCTGATTGGCTGCATGATCGTGCCGGTGATCTTCGTCATTCGTAAATCGATGGAAGAAACCCCCGAGTTTGAAGCGCGCAAACATCACCCTACCCTGCGTGAAATTGTGCGCTCCATCAGCCAGAACTTTGGCTTGGTAGTGGGCGGCATGGCACTGGTGGTCATGACCACGGTGTCGTTTTACCTGATCACGGCCTACACCCCGACCTTCGGTAAAGCAGAGCTGAACCTCACCGACTTGCAAGCACTGCTCGTCACCGTGTGCATCGGGCTGTCGAACTTTTTCTGGCTGCCGGTCATGGGCGCCCTGTCTGACAAGATCGGTCGCAAACCCCTGCTGTTGGGCGCAACCATTCTGGCGATTCTGACTGCCTATCCTGCGCTGTCATGGCTGGTGGCCAACCCCAGCTTCAGCCATTTGCTGATTGTCGAGTTGTGGCTGTCGTTCCTGTACGGCTCGTACAACGGCGCGATGGTTGTTGCGCTGACTGAAATCATGCCGATTGAAGTCCGCACCACTGGCTTTTCGCTGGCTTACAGCCTTGCTACAGCGACGTTCGGCGGCTTTACCCCGGCGGCGTGCACCTACTTGATCCACGCACTGGACAACAAGGCAGCGCCTGGCCTGTGGCTGACCGGTGCAGCGGTATTGGGCCTGATTGCGACGGTAGTATTGTTTCGCGGCAACAGCCACCAGTTGCGCACCGCGCGGTCGGCGGTGGCGAGCAACGCCTGACGTTCGACGCACACACAAAAACGCCCCGAACCAGTCGGGGCGTTTTCAGTGGCAAGCGTTGCTTAGCGCGGGAACGCAGGCGGGTTGACCCCGGCCATGTCTTCCATGACGCGCACAACCTGGCAGCTATAACCGAACTCGTTGTCGTACCACACGTACAGCACAACGCGGTTGTCATTGCAGATGGTGGCTTCAGCATCGACCACACCGGCGTGACGCGAACCTACGAAGTCAGTGGACACCACTTCCTGCGAGCTCACGAAGTCGATTTGCTTGTGCAGATCGGAGTGCAGCGCCATGTGGCGCAGGTACTCGTTCATTTCTTCACGAGTCGCTGGCTTCTCAAGGTTCAGGTTGAGGATGGCCATTGACACGTTCGGCGTAGGTACACGGATCGCGTTACCGGTCAGCTTGCCCGCCAGCTCAGGCAGTGCCTTGGCGGCAGCGGTAGCAGCACCGGTCTCGGTGATGACCATGTTCAGCGCAGCCGAACGGCCACGGCGATCGCCCTTGTGGAAGTTGTCGATCAGGTTCTGGTCGTTGGTGTACGAGTGAACCGTTTCTACGTGACCGTTGACGATGCCGAACTTGTCGTTGACTGCCTTGAGCACCGGCACGATGGCGTTGGTGGTGCAGGATGCCGCCGAAACGATCTTGTCATCCGCGGTGATTTCGCCGTGGTTGATGCCATGAACGATGTTCTTCAGCTTGCCTTTACCCGGCGCGGTCAATACCACGCGGTCAATCCCAGGGCACTGCAAGTGCTGGCCCAGGCCTTCAGCGTCACGCCACACCCCGGTGTTGTCCACCAGCAATGCGTTTTGAATGCCGTACTGGGTGTAATCCACCTCAGTCGGGTTCTTCGCGTAGATCACCTGAATCAGGTTGCCGTTGGCGGTGATGGTGTTGTTTTCTTCATCAACCACAATGGTGCCGTCGAACGGACCGTGCACCGAGTCACGACGCAGCAAGCTTGCGCGTTTGACCAGGTCGTTGTCGGCGCCTTTACGCACCACGATGGCACGCAGACGCAGACCGTCGCCGCCACCGGTTTTTTCGATCAGGATGCGCGCCAGCAGGCGGCCAATACGACCGAAGCCGTACAGCACAACGTCTGTACCTTTACGGGCGCCAGCGTTTTGCTGACCCACCACCTCGGCCAGCTCTTCGCGCACAAACTGCTCGGCCGTACGGCCATTGCCGTGGGCTTTGAACTTGACGGCCAATTTGCCCAGGTCTACCGAAGCAGCCCCAAGCTTGAGTTCGCTCATCGCTTTGAGCAGTGGGAAAGTTTCGTGCACGGACAATTCAATGTCATCGCTCTGGCGATGACGCGCAAAGCGGTGAGCTTTGAGAATCGCAATGACTGAACGGTTGATCAGGCTGCGGCCATAGATCGAACTCACCACGTTGTTATTGCGGTAGAGCTGACCAATCAGCGGAATCATCGCTTCTGCGAGTGCTTCACGGTCGATCCATTCACCAAGACACTGGTCGGGCTTCTGAGTCACGGGAACCTTCCACATGTAGGGGCTGAAAAAAGGGGCTACATTATGCCGCTGCGCCAGATCATGGGCAATGTGCGCCTGTCACACAGCCCCGACTGAAACGATTAAGCTCCCCATATTCATAGGCGAAAAAAATCTCAGCACAGAGGATTCGCCCACCTTTGAGCGACTTAATGAAGGTTCTGGCACTGAGTTTTGCCCTTCAAATGCTGGAATTAAGCCCCAGCAACAGACGGCAACTGACAGCCAGCCCTTTGGCCCGCTACAATCGACCTCTTTGCCGCAACGCTTGGAGCTCAACCTTCCGTGCCCGTCCTGCGACTACCCAAACTGCCTGCTACGGCAGGTAAACAGCACTGGGGCAACCTGCCCGGTGCCGCCCTGAGCCTCGCCATTGCCGAGGCTGCCAGCGCCGCGAAGCGCTTCACCCTGCTGCTGACCGCCGACAGCCAAAGCGCCGAGCGCCTTGAGCAGGAGCTGAGGTTTTTCGCCCCCGAACTGCCCGTGCTGCATTTCCCTGACTGGGAAACCCTGCCTTACGACCTGTTTTCGCCGCACCAGGACATCATTTCCCAGCGTATTGCCAGCCTGTACCGGCTGCCTGAACTGGATCATGGCGTTTTGGTAGTGCCGATAACCACGGCCCTACACCGCCTGGCGCCGACCAAGTTTTTGCTCGGCAGCAGCCTGGTACTCGATGTCGGGCAAAAGCTGGACGTGGAGCAGATGCGCACCCGACTGGAGGCCAGCGGCTACCGCTGCGTCGACACGGTGTACGAGCACGGCGAGTTTGCGGTACGCGGCGCCTTGATCGACCTCTTCCCCATGGGCAGCAAGCTGCCTTACCGGATCGATCTGTTCGACGACGAAATCGAAACCCTGCGCACTTTCGATCCTGAAAACCAGCGTTCGATCGACAAAGTCGACTCAATACGCCTGTTGCCTGCGCGCGAATTCCCGCTGCAAAAAGATGCGGTCACGCGCTTCAAGGCACGCTTTCGCGAACGCTTTGATGTCGACTTCCGTCGTTGTCCGATTTTTCAAGATTTAAGCAGCGGTATTACGCCTGCCGGTATCGAGTACTACCTGCCGTTGTTCTTTGATGAAACCTCGACCCTGTTCGACTACTTGCCCGGCGACACCCAAGTGTTCTCGCTGCCCGGCATCGAACAGGCGGCCGAGAATTTCTGGTCGGATGTGCGCAACCGCTACGAAGAGCGCCGTGTCGATCCTTCTCGTCCTTTATTGCCACCCGCCGAACTGTTTTTGCCGGTCGAAGACTGCTTCGCCCGCCTGAAGAACTGGCCGCGCGTAGTCGCCAGCCAGGACGATCTGGACACCGGCAGCAGCCGCGAGCGTTTCCCGGCTCAATCGCTGCCTAACCTTGCGATTGAAGCCAAGGCCAACCAACCGCTGGCCGCACTCTCGGGTTTTCTGGAGCAGTTTGAAGGCCGCGTGCTCTTTACCGCCGAGTCTGCCGGGCGCCGCGAAGTGCTGCTCGAATTGCTTGAACGCCTTAAGTTGCGCCCCAAAACCGTCGACAGCTGGCCCGACTTCGTCGCCAGCAAACATCGGTTGGCCATCACCATTGCGCCGCTGGACGAAGGCTTGTTGCTGGACGATCCGGCACTGGCGCTGATCGCTGAAAGCCCGCTGTTTGGCCAACGCGTGATGCAACGTCGTCGTCGCGAAAAACGCGCTGATGCCAACAACGACGCGGTGATTAAAAACCTTACCGAGCTGCGCGAAGGCGCACCCGTGGTGCACATCGACCACGGTGTGGGTCGCTACCAAGGGCTGGCCACGCTCGAAATCGACAACCAGGAAGCCGAATTCCTGACATTGCAATACGCCGAAGGCGCCAAGCTTTACGTACCGGTGGCGAATCTGCACCTGATCGCCCGCTACACCGGCAGCGATGACGAACTGGCGCCGCTGCACAGGCTAGGGTCCGAAACTTGGCAAAAAGCCAAACGCAAAGCCGCCGAACAAGTGCGCGATGTGGCCGCCGAGCTGCTCGACATCTATGCTCGCCGCGCCGCCCGCGAGGGCCATGCCTTTGATGACCCGAAAGCCGATTACGCAACCTTCAGCGCCGGGTTCCCGTTTGAAGAGACACCCGACCAGCAGACCGCCATCGAAGCGGTGCGCGCCGACATGCTCGCGCCCAAGCCGATGGACCGTCTGGTGTGTGGCGATGTGGGCTTCGGTAAAACCGAAGTGGCCATGCGCGCCGCTTTTATTGCTGTACACGGTGGCCGTCAGGTCGCGATTTTGGTCCCGACCACGCTTCTGGCCCAGCAGCACTACAACAGCTTTCGCGACCGCTTTGCCGACTGGCCAGTACGGGTCGAGGTGATGAGCCGCTTCAAGTCTGCGAAAGAAATCAATGCCGCAGTGGCTGATTTGGCCGAAGGCAAAATCGACATCGTGATCGGCACGCACAAACTGCTGCAAGACGACGTCAAAATCAAAAACCTCGGTTTAGTGATCATCGACGAAGAACACCGCTTTGGGGTTCGGCAAAAAGAACAGCTCAAGGCCCTGCGCAGCGAGGTCGATATTCTGACCCTCACCGCGACGCCTATCCCACGCACACTGAACATGGCGGTGTCGGGCATGCGCGATTTGTCGATCATCGCCACGCCGCCCGCGCGCCGTTTGTCGGTACGCACCTTCGTCATGGAGCACAACAACAGCACCGTCAAAGAGGCGTTGTTGCGTGAGTTGTTGCGGGGCGGCCAGGTGTATTACCTGCACAACGACGTCAAAACCATCGAAAAATGCGCGGCCGAGCTTGCTGAACTGGTCCCTGAGGCCCGCATCGGTATCGGCCACGGCCAGATGCGCGAGCGTGAACTCGAACAGGTGATGAGCGACTTTTACCACAAGCGTTTCAACGTGCTGATTGCCTCGACCATCATCGAAACCGGCATCGACGTGCCGAGCGCCAACACCATCATCATTGAGCGCGCAGACAAATTCGGCCTGGCGCAACTGCATCAACTGCGCGGTCGCGTCGGGCGCAGTCACCACCAGGCTTATGCGTACCTGCTGACGCCACCGCGCCAGCAAATCACCGGCGACGCCCAAAAGCGTCTGGAAGCCATCGCCAACACCCAGGACCTGGGGGCAGGTTTTGTACTGGCCACCAACGACCTCGAAATCCGTGGCGCAGGCGAACTGCTGGGCGACGGCCAAAGCGGACAGATCCAGGCCGTGGGCTTTACCCTGTACATGGAAATGCTCGAACGCGCCGTCAAGTCGATCCGCAAAGGCGAGCAGCCGAACCTCGACCAACCGTTGGGTGGCGGCCCGGAAATCAACCTGCGCGTGCCAGCGTTGATTCCCGAGTCCTATTTGCCCGATGTGCATGCGCGGCTGATCCTCTACAAGCGCATCGCTTCTGCGACCGACGAAGACGGTCTCAAGGACTTGCAAGTCGAAATGATCGACCGCTTTGGCCTGCTCCCCGAGCCGACCAAAAATCTGGTGCGCATTACCCAGCTCAAATTGCAGGCCGAGCAACTGGGGATCAAAAAAGTCGATGCCGGCCCACAAGGCGGACGTATTGAGTTCGCGTCTGACACCCCGGTCGACCCGCTGGTATTGATCAAGCTGATTCAAGGCCAACCGAACCGTTACAAGTTCGAAGGCGCGACGCTGTTCAAATTCATGGTGCCAATGGAGCGCCCCGATGAACGCTTCAATACCATCGAGGCGTTGTTTGAACGCCTGACACCGAAGTCTTCCTGATGGGATGCGCACAATGAAACACCCATGCCCTTAAGCCAGACACCACGACTGACCAAACCGCTGGCGCCAACATGGGTCAGCCGGTTTAAAGAACAAAGCCTTGAGCGTGGCCGCCGCTACGCGAGGGAAAACCGCGTCCGAATCGCTCAAATCGGTGACAGCCTGATCACCTCCAGCTGTCAGGGTTCGAGCGAACACCCCTACCGCCAGACCATTCGCTTACGCGAGTCAGCCAAAGGCTCGCTGCTGCTGGTGAGCGCTGAATGCACCTGCCCCGTGCGCACCAACTGCAAGCACACTGCTGCCGTATTACTGAAGATTGAAGACACCTTGAACTACCCCGCCGCCGCCCAGGATGCCGAACTCCTGGAAAAACTTCAGGCCGTACTCGACTCGCGCCGCCCTGCCAACCTGCCCGAGCAACAGATCGACAATGTACAGCCGATCCCGCGGTTATGGCTGGCCAGCGCCGAGTTCAGCGCCTTTGAGCCGCGCAACGGCAAAATGCAGCGCTACATCCAGCACCGCGCCGCGTTGTCGTTCAATTACCGCAAGACTTACGTGTCGGGGCAGAAAAACGCGGACGTCTTGATTCGCCACGAAGACCACATTCTGCGCATCAAACGCCACCCCGAAACCGAAAACCTCTACCGCGAACAGTTGCGGGTCCTGGGCTTCAAAATCGCCACGCGCCAGAGCAAAGCCTTGCCCGAAAGCGCGGGCGAGCTGTTTGAGCTGGTCAATGACAGTGCCTGGCTGAACTTCACGCTCAACCAGCTGGACACCTTGCGCGAGCACGGCTGGGAAGTGCAGATCGATGAACACTTCGGCTTTGACCTGAGTCCGGTCGAAGACTGGTACGCCAACGTCGATGAAGCGCCGGAGCGGGACTGGTTCGACCTGGAGCTGGGGATTATCGTCAATGGCCAGCGCCTGAGCCTGCTGCCGATTCTGCTTAACCTGATGCGCTCGCACACTGAAATACTCAGCCCTGAAAAGCTCGCCAAGCGCCGCGATGACGAGCTGATTCTGGTGAATATCCCGGCCATCCCTAACAGCACGCAAATGCCGCTTCAAGTGGCGTTGCCCTATGGCCGCTTGAAACCGGTGCTGGCCACTCTGGGTGAGTTTTATCTGGGCGAGCCGGGCGCCACCACCTTGCGAATTAAAAGCGCCGACGCACCACGGCTCAATGCCCTGGATGCACTGCCCTTGCGCTGGGAAGGCGGCGAGCAGATTCGTGGCTTTGCCCAGCGCCTGCGCGACATCAAAGACTTCAGTGTCGAGGCGCCACAAGGGCTAAATGCCACGCTCAGACCGTATCAACTCGAAGGATTGAGCTGGATGCAGTCGCTGCGCCAACTTGAAGTCGGCGGCATTCTGGCGGACGACATGGGTTTAGGCAAAACCCTGCAAACTCTGGCGCACATTCTGTGCGAAAAGAACGCGGGGCGGCTGGATCGCCCGGCAATGGTGGTGATGCCCACCAGCCTGATTCCAAACTGGGTGGACGAAGCGGCGCACTTCACGCCACAACTCAAGGTACTGGCGCTGTACGGCGCCAGTCGCAAAAAACACGTCGAGCACCTCAACGATTACGACGTGATCCTGACCACCTATGCCCTGCTGCCCAAAGACATTGAGCTGCTGGCTAAAGTGCCGTTGCACATCCTGATCCTCGATGAAGCGCAGTACATCAAGAACCCCAACAGCAAAGCCTCGCAAGCTGCGCGCGAGCTGGTGGCGCGCCAACGCCTGTGCTTGAGCGGTACACCGCTGGAGAACCACTTGGGCGAGCTGTGGGCACTGTTTCACTTTTTGTTACCCGGCTGGCTGGGCGACGTCAAAGCCTTCAACCGCGACTACCGTGTGCCGATTGAACGTCACGGCAGCGATGAACGTTTGCAGCACCTGAACGCGCGGATCAAACCGTTCCTGCTGCGTCGAACCAAAGAGCAAGTGGCCACCGAATTACCACCAAAAACCGAGATCATCCACTGGGTTGATCTCAACGAAGCGCAACGGGACGTGTACGAAACCATGCGCTTGGCGATGGACAAAAAAGTGCGCGATGAAATTACGCGCAAAGGTGTAGGCCGCAGCCAGATCATCATCCTGGAAGCCCTGCTCAAACTGCGCCAGGTGTGCTGCGACCTGCGCCTGGTCAGCGACAACCCGCCAAAAAAAGGCAGCACCTCGGGCAAACTCGACAGCTTGATGGTGATGCTCGAAGAACTGTTTGCGGAGGGGCGACGCATTCTGCTGTTTTCCCAGTTCACCTCCATGCTGGGCCTGATCGAGGCCGAGCTGAAAAAGCGCAACATTGATTACGCCCTGCTCACCGGTCAAACACGGGATAGACGTACACCGGTCAAAGACTTTCAGAGCGGCAAATTGCAGATATTTCTGATCAGTCTTAAGGCGGGTGGTGTAGGCCTGAACCTGACCGAAGCCGACACTGTGATTCACTACGACCCCTGGTGGAACCCGGCAGCAGAAAACCAAGCCACCGACCGAGCTTATCGGATAGGGCAGGAAAAACCGGTGTTTGTGTACAAGATGATTGCCCGCGGCACCGTCGAAGAGAAAATCCAGCACTTGCAGCAGGAAAAATCAGATTTAGCGGCTGGCGTGCTGGATGGCCGTATTGCGGGGGACTGGAAACTGCAAGACGACGACATCGACGCCCTGTTTGCGCCATTGCCACCCAAAGTCGAAAAGCGTTGAAGCCTGTCAATCGCCCCCTGTAATCGCTGCCGCACCCTGCGGCAGCAACTCCAAAATCCTTACCCCGCCAACACCCGCGCCAAAGTGCCTTTGACCTTACCCATGCCGTCGTGCAGCGCCTGCTCGATTTCGGCCATGGTGATGATCGCCGTCGACTTGCCCGCCGCCGGGTTAACCACCAAAGCCAAACAGGCGTAATCCAGTTCCAGCTCACGGGCCAATGCCGCTTCCGGCATACCGGTCATGCCGACAATGTCGCAACCATCGCGTTCAAGACGAGCGATTTCAGCCACCGTTTCAAGACGTGGGCCTTGGGTGGCCGCATAAACGCCGTGGCTGCTGTAGGAGCAACCCTCGCCAGCCAGCGCGTCAATCAATTGCTCACGCAACGATTCGGTGTAGGGATAACTGAAGTCGATATGAGTCACGTGCTCCAGATCGTCTGCGAAATAGGTATGTTCGCGACCGCTGGTGTAGTCGATCAGTTGATGCGGCACACAAAAATGCCCCGTGCCCATCGCCATGTGGATACCGCCCACCGCATTCACCGCCAAAATCGCTTCGGCACCCGCCTGCTTCAATGCCCACAGGTTCGCGCGATAGTTCACCTGATGGGGTGGCAGGCGATGCGGATGGCCATGACGCGCCAGAAACAAGACGTCGCGACCCGCGAATTCACCTATCTGGATATCAGCCGAAGTCGGGCCATAAGGCGTGTCCAATGCCAACGAGCGCTTGATGGTCAACCCCTCAAGCTGGGTCAGGCCCGTGCCGCCGATAATTGCGTAAACCGTCATTGAGCCGATCCTTTAATCAATCAATTGAGCATCTTTGAGCGCACCCACCGCCACCAGCCAACGCGGGTCCTGCCGGTAGTCAGTACTGGCAAACGCCTGGCTGCGCATGCGCGCGATACGGGGCGACGGTGTCACCTTCATGCGCTGGGCAGCGCTGAGCGCCAACTCGGCGGCCGCACGGTCGTTGCACACCAGCCCCATGTCGCAACCCGCCGACAAAGCCGCCTCGATACGACTGGCCGCGTCGCCCACCACATGGGCGCCTGCCATCGAGAGGTCATCGCTGAAGATCACGCCATCGAACCCCAGCTCACCTCGCAAGATGTCTTGCAACCAGCGACGGGAGAAACCTGCGGGCTGGCTGTCGACTTGCGGGTAAATCACATGGGCGGGCATCACCGCCGCCAATTGCTGGCTCAGCCGTGCGAAAGGCACCAGATCATGGGCACGAATCTGCTCCAGCGTTCGCTCATCTGTTGGAATGGCTACATGCGAATCAGCCTCTGCCCAGCCATGCCCCGGAAAATGCTTACCGGTGGCGGCCATGCCAGCGTCACTCATGCCGCGAATAAAGGCTGCGGCCAAGGTTGCGGCGCGTTCAGGATCGCCCTCGAATGCACGGCTGCCAACCACGGCGCTGCGCTGGTAATCCAGATCCAGTACCGGGGCAAAACTCAAGTCCAGGCCCACGGCCAATACTTCGGTGGCCATGATCCAGCCACATTGTTCGGCCAAATACTCGGCGTTCGGGTTATCTGCAATCGCGCGCATCGCCGGCAAGCGTACAAACCCTTGGCGCAGACGCTGCACCCGACCGCCTTCCTGATCAACGGCCAGCAGCAGGTCGGGGCGAATCGCACGAATCGAAGCGCTCAGTTCGCGAACCTGGCGCGGATGCTCAATGTTGCGTGCAAAGATGATCAAACCGCCCACTTCAGGCTGGCGCAGCAATTGCCGGTCTTCAGCCGTCAGCCAAGTACCGGCGACGTCCACCATCAAGGAGCCTTGCAAGGCAGAACTCATGGAAAATCCTTTAGAGAAAGAGTGCGCTTATTGCCCACCGGGCATGCACGGGCGCAACCTTGCGTGTCGCCCGTTCAGGCAACCGCAATGCACGTACAAAGGGGAATAAGTCAGGAGTGAGCATGGCGCCAAGCTTAGCGGAACTCGACTGCCACGCCCACCCGCAGCCGGTCAAACCTTGGCGGCAATCTGCGAGGTTTTGTTACGCGCACGCATTTGTGCGCTGGCCAACACAGGGTCAACAACCCCGCTTTCAGCGCGCATGCCGGCGGCCAGGAAAGGCACCATCAAACGCATGACTTGCTCGATCGAGGTGTTAACACCGAAGTCTGTCTCGGCAATGGCGCGCAACGCCTTGATCCCGGACATGCTGAATGCCGCGGCACCGAGCATGAAATGCACGCGCCAAAACAACTCGATAGGAGGAATCTGCGGCGCGGCTTCGTTAACCAGCAACATATAGCGGCGGAACACTTTGCCGTACATGTCTTCAAGGTAGCGCCGCAAATGGCCTTGGCTCTGGCTGAAGGCCAGACCCAGCAAACGCATGAAGATGGAAAGATCATTACCACTGCGTGGCTGGATCACCAACGCCTGCTCCACGAGCATTTCCAGGAGTTCTTCCAGGGTGGGGCGATTGTCCGGCTTGGCCTGACGTCGCTCCAGCTCGCGGTCGAGGTTGGCGCAAAACGGACCCAGGAAACGCGAAAAAACCGCCTGAATCAGCGCTTTTTTGGAACCGAAGTGGTAGTTGACCGCAGCCAGATTGACCCCGGCCTTGCTGGTGATCAGCCGCAGTGAAGTCTCGGCAAAACCTTTTTCCGCGAACAGCTGCTCAGCAGCATCAAGGATACGTTCAACGGTTTCCGACTGGGCCATGTCTACTCCGGCTGACAAACACTTAAACAGTTGTTTGAAACATACGTTTCAGTTTGTTAAAAGTCAAGATAGGGCATTCGTTTTGCGACTGGCCAGTTCCGCATTTAACCACAGCCTCGGCCCGCGTGGCCTGTGCTGATAAAGTAGCGCCCATCAGGCTCAGGCATGACCGTCCAGCGGACGGCCTGAAATGGATCATTGCCAATGCGCCTTCACTGTATATAATCCCAGTCACTGTATAAAAAGACAGAGCGATCAACATGCTAAAACTGACGCCACGCCAAGCTGAGATCCTGGCCTTTATCAAACGCTGCCTGGATGACAACGGTTACCCGCCTACCCGTGCCGAAATTGCACAAGAGCTGGGTTTCAAGTCCCCCAATGCCGCCGAAGAACACCTGAAAGCATTGGCCCGCAAAGGTGCCATCGAAATGACACCGGGTGCCTCGCGCGGTATTCGCATACCTGGCTTTGAAGCCAATGCTGACGAATCCACGCTGCCCATTATTGGCCGTGTCGCCGCTGGCGCTCCCATTCTGGCGCAGGAACATGTCGAAGAGTCGTGCAATATCAACCCGACCTTCTTCCATCCGCGCGCCGATTACCTGTTGCGCGTCCAGGGCATGAGCATGAAGGACGTCGGCATCTTTGATGGCGACTTGCTTGCGGTTCATACCTGCCGTGAAGCACGCAACGGGCAGATCGTGGTGGCACGTATTGACGACGAAGTGACCGTCAAGCGCTTCAAGCGCGAAGGCAGCACAGTCTGGCTAATCGCTGAAAACCCGGATTTCGCGCCCATTGAAGTCAATCTCAAAGAGCAGGAACTCGTTATCGAAGGCCTGAGCGTCGGCGTCATACGCCGCTAAAGAAGGAGGCGCCATGCAGTTCCCGCACCCATCGCTACCAGCACAACTGCCTTTGTTCGAGGCATTCATGGCCCAGCCCATGCCACAAGCGATCAAAGCAGTACTTGATTCACCTTGGCGCGCAGAACCAGAGGTTTTCAGTGAGCTGTCGTTACGCGGTGCTGCCGAGAACTGCCTGAACCTTTTAGCTCCCATGCTTCGCGAACTCAGCGAGCAACAAGATGCGCGCTGGTTGACGCTGATTGCGCCACCCGCCAGCCTGACTCAAAGCTGGTTGCGCGATGCGGGACTTAATCGCGAACGCATCCTGCTGCTGCAACCCAATGGCAATAAAAGTGCGTTGCAACTGACGTGCGAAGCACTGCGCCTGGGCCGTAGTCACACCGTAGTGAGCTGGATAAACCCGCTCAACTCGCCCGCCCGTCAACAATTGATCGGCGCAGCATTGATCGGCCACGGGCAAAGTCTAAATATTCGACTGGGCTAACCAGACGCTGCTGCCACAGGGCCGCCGCAGAACGCATTCACTCATCTGTGGCAGGCTTGCATCAGTGGCCACTCAATGAAGAATGCGCGGCCCTTCGTCTTTTTCCAGCTCGCCTTCGGCCAGCCGACCCGCCATTTGCACACCCACGCTGAGCATGGCTTTGGCCACCTCTACGTGCTGCCCCTGAAGAAAAGCCTTGGCATCTTCAGAGAAGTTCAGCGTCACCAAAGACCCTTCGTCCTCAGCCCGACGCAACTCGATGCGGCCGTCAGGCAACTCGACAATTTCTAGAAAGGACGTTGGCATAAAAGTTTGTTCTCCACGAAAGCGCGGGATTATATCAGTCATCCCAACAGAATTTGCCAGGATCTATGGCGCTTTCATGACGGAGTGATGAATGACTGTGCAGTTCCAGGTGCGACTTTTAGCACTCATTTAGACCATCGCGAAAGCGGATTGCCATTTTTTTCAGGTTTTGACGCCACTCCTCAAGCGTTTCGCGACTCAACGTTTGTGGTGCGTCTTCCTCCAGACTGACCACCTCGATCAACGGCTGAAACACATCTGCCTTGACCTTTTTAGGTGCCTGCAACGGCTGATACAGCGCGGCATGGGCCGCTACCAGCTGCGCAAGCCAAGTGTTGGGAGCGCGCGCCAATTCAACCATTTCAGCCAGCTCGGGGATTGCTTTGGCATCCAGCACTTCCTGCGTCAGCAAAAGCTCCACTCTAGGTGCGCTGCCCTGGGGCAAACGATAGAAACCGGCAATCTCGTGGCATAAGCCAAGCAGTGCGCCATACAAATGAAACACTGCCGACTCTCGCTCAGCCTGCACCAAAGCTTGTGCATTCATGGCCCGACCATCAGCCGCCTTGTGCATGGCTTCCAGCGCCAAGCCCGTGAAATATATTTTTTGATTGGTACGGGTATAGAGTTCGTAAGCCATTGGGGCATTCCACAACGAAGGGTTAAGGCAGATCGAGCAGTCTCAGGGAGAGAGGTGGGCAGACGCAAGGGTTCAGCGGCGCAATGGCCGCCCCGTGCATCTGGGGTAGGTACTAGGCCCAGATCGGCCCAGCGTGGCCGTGACGTAATGACAGCGGCGTGACTGACGCACTGGGTTTAATGGTTTTACGAGCGCCACGCGCCCGGACGCAGCCTCGTATTACTCCTCAGCGTCTACGCCAACCACTGAAGCTGTGCATAAAAAAACCGCGCAAGCCCTACAGACCTTGCGCGGTTTTTTACTCTGCGTTCAGCTCAGATCAAGCGTCTTTTTCTTTACGCTTGTCTTCAACCTTCCAGCTGTTGCCATCGTAGAACGCACGCCACCCTGTCGGCTTGCCATCCACTTCAGTCTGCACGTACTGCTCTTTGGTTTTGCGACTGTAACGGATCACTGCCGGGCGACCGTCCGGGTCTTTCTTCGGCGCATCACACAGGAAGTGATACTTGGGATCGATTTCATCCTTGTGCGGCACAATTTCGATCACCAACGGGGCACGGGTCTCACGATTTTTAGGGAACTGGCTGGCCGCAAGGAACAGACCAGAAGCACCGTCACGCAAGATGTAAGTGTCATTCACCTTCTCGCACTTGAGTTCCGGCATTTTCACCGGGTCCATCTTGGGCGGCGCCGCTTCACCGCTTTTGAGCAATTTGCGGGTGTTTTTGCACTCCGCATTGGTGCAACCGAAGAACTTGCCGAAACGACCCGTCTTGAGCTGCATCTCACTGCCGCATTTATCACATTCCAGGCTCGGACCTTCGTAGCCTTTGATGCGATAGCTGCCCTCTTCGATTTCATAACCCGCGCAATCCGGGTTGTTACCGCAGATATGCAGCTTGTGCTTCTCATCCAGCAAGTAAGCGTCCATCGCGGTGCTGCAAATCGGGCAGCGGTGCTTGCCCAGCAACACCAACGACTCGGACTCACCCTCGTCATCAGCGGCGATTTCATCACCCGGCACCAGGTTGACCGTCGCCTTGCAACGCTCTTTAGGCGGCAGGCTGTAGCCCGAACACCCCAGGAAAACGCCCGTCGATGCGGTACGAATCTGCATCGGACGTCCGCATTCCTTACACGCAATGTCCGTCATGACCGGCTGATTGGCACGCATGCCACTGTCCGGGTCTGCGGCGATTTCAAGTTTTTTCTTGAAGCTGCCGTAGAACTCGTCCAGTACGTTTTTCCAGTCACGCTCACCGTGTGCCACGTCGTCGAGGTTTTCTTCCATACCGGCGGTGAAGCCGTAGTCCATCAGATCAGAAAAACTTTCGGACAAGCGCTCGGTAACGATATCGCCCATTTTTTCGGAGTAAAAACGGCGGTTGTGCAAGGCCACATAACCACGGTCCTGAATGGTCGAGATAATCGCGGCGTAGGTCGAAGGACGACCGATACCGCGTTTTTCCATCTCTTTGACCAAGCTGGCTTCGGAGTAACGCGCCGGTGGCTTGGTGAAGTGTTGAGTCGGATCAATATTGATCAACTTGAGCACATCGCCCTGCGCCATGTCAGGCAATACGTCGTCGTCACCCGGCTTGGTGATTTGCGGCATCACGCGGGTATAACCGTCGAACTTGAGGATGCGGCCTTTGGCACGCAGCTCGAAATCACCGGCTGCAACGCTGACCGTGGTCGACAGGTACTTGGCGGGCAGCATCTGGCAGGCCACGAATTGGCGCCAGATCAGCTCGTAAAGGCGCTCAGCGTCGCGCTCCATGCCCGACAGCTTGCTCGGGTGCATGTTTACGTCAGAAGGACGAATGGCTTCGTGAGCCTCTTGTGCGCCCTCCTTGCTGCTGTACACGTTCGGTGCAGGTGGCAGGTACGACGCGCCAAATTCACCTTCAATGTAGGTGCGTGCCATCTCGACCGCATCAGCCGACAAGTTGGTGGAGTCGGTACGCATGTACGTGATGTAGCCCGCTTCATACAGACGCTGAGCCATCATCATGGTTTTCTTCACCCCGAAGCCCAAGCGGTTGCTCGCGGCCTGTTGCAGGGTGGAGGTAATGAACGGTGCCGACGGCTTGCTGCTGGTCGGCTTGTCTTCGCGCTTGACGATGGTGTAGCTGGAAGCCTTGAGCTTCTCCAGCGCGGCCATGGCCTGGGTTTCGTTCAGCGGTTTGAACGCTTCGCCTTTTTCACGCGCGACGTCAAAGCGTACTTTTGCGCCCTTGGCGGTGCCGAGGTCTGCGTGAACTTCCCAGTACTCTTCGGGGTTGAACGCACGAATCTCGCGCTCACGCTCCACGACCAGCTTCACGGCCACCGACTGCACACGACCCGCCGACAAGCCACGGGCAATTTTTGCCCACAACAGCGGCGACACCATGTAACCCACCACGCGGTCGAGGAAACGACGTGCCTGCTGGGCATTTACACGATTGATGTCCAGTTCGCCCGGCTTGGAGAAGGCTTCCTGAATCGCTTTTTTGGTGATTTCGTTGAACACCACGCGCTTGTAGCGGCTGTCGTCCCCACCGATGGCTTCGCGCAGGTGCCATGCAATGGCTTCCCCCTCGCGATCCAAGTCGGTTGCGAGATAGATGGTGTCAGCATCCTTGGCGAGCCGGCGCAGCTCTTCGATGACCTTTTCCTTGCCTGGAAGGATCTCGTACTTGGCTTTCCAGCCATGCTCGGGATCGACGCCCATGCGCGAGATCAGCTGCTTTTGAGCTTTCTCTTTCGGCGACAGGGCCGGCGCTTCGCCCGCCGCAGCCTTACCGCGCTTGGCAGCAGGTTCTTTGCTGGCGCTAGCCGAACCGCTGGTGGGCAGGTCTCGGATATGGCCGATACTCGACTTCACCACGTACTCGTTACCCAAGTACTTGTTGATGGTCTTGGCCTTAGCCGGGGATTCCACAATGACCAGCGATTTGCCCATGGATCAGAAAGTTCCTGAATTCTAGAAGTGAAAGGCGGTTCGCGCCTGACGCGGCACCGCTATATATAGTGGCAACAAGATGAGGTCAAGCGCAGGGTGCTGCGCGACGTCGCCTTATGGCCGGGAAAAAAGGCTCGTTTCAGCCTGGATCAAGGCAAAGCGCGGCACTTGTATGCCGTCCACCGTGACCGTCTGCAAAAACATGCTCAGCGGGCGTACCCAAAAACCGTATTCACCATACAGGGCCTGGTAGAACACCACGTCCTCTTCGGTTTCAGAATGGCGAGCCACATTGAATACCCGATACTGCGGCCCTTTGTAATGCTGATAGAGCCCAGGTTGTAGCGGCATGTTGCGGCACCTTGCAAATAAAAAAAATAAAAACACCTAAAAAACAAAAACCGGGGCACTTGGCCCCGGCTTCTATCAACGTAACGCTTAGACGCGTTCGAAGACAGTTGCAATGCCCTGGCCAAGGCCAATGCACATGGTGGACAACCCGAAGGTGCCGCCATTTTGCTTCATCACATTGAGCAACGTACCGGAGATACGCGCTCCCGAGCATCCAAATGGATGGCCCAAAGCGATGGCACCGCCGTGCAGGTTAACCTTCTCATTCATCTTGTCGAGCACTTTCAAATCTTTCAGCACTGGCAGGGCCTGTGCCGCGAAGGCTTCGTTGAGCTCAATGAAGTCGATATCGGTCATGCTCAGACCTGCGCGCTTCAATGCTTTTTGTGTGGCCGGTACAGGACCATAGCCCATGATTGCCGGGTCCACACCTGCAACAGCCATCGAGCGAATGACGGCCAACGGCTCAAGACCCAGGTCTTTTGCACGCTGAGCCGACATCACGATCATGCACGAAGCACCATCCGTGATCTGCGACGACGTACCCGCCGTCACGGTGCCGCCTTTAGGGTTGAACGCAGGTTTCAACGCCGCCAGACTTTCCATCGTCGTTTCCGGACGAATGGTCTCATCGTAATCGAAGGTTTTCAGGAAGCCGTTCTCATCGTAGCCCTGCATCGGGATGATTTCGTCTTTGAACTTGCCTTCAATCGTCGCCTTGTGAGCGAGTTGATGCGAACGAACACCGAAAGCGTCTTGCTGCTCGCGGGTGATGCCATGCATTTTGCCCAGCATTTCTGCGGTCAAACCCATCATGCCCGAGGCTTTGGCAGCGTACAGCGACATGTGCGGGTTTGGGTCAACGCCATGCATCATGCTCACGTGACCCATATGCTCGACGCCGCCGACCACGAAAACGTCACCGTTACCGGTCATGATCGCTTGTGCTGCCGTGTGCAAGGCGCTCATCGAGGAGCCGCACAGGCGGCTCACGGTTTGCGCGGCCGAGGTGTGCGGGATCTGGGTCATCAACGACGCCATACGCGCGATGTTCCAGCCTTGCTCCAGGGTCTGGTTAACGCAGCCCCAGATCACGTCTTCCACTTCGCCCGGATCAACCTTGCTGTTGCGCTCCAGCACTTTGCTGATCAGGTGCGCAGACATGTCTTCAGCACGGGTGTTGCGGTGCATGCCACCTTTGGAGCGGCCCATCGGGGTGCGACCGAAGTCTACAATCACCACGTCTCTAGGATTCAAGCTCATAATTTCACTCTCACTCTAATGGGGCGCTTAACCGAAGAAGCTCTGGCCGTTTTTAGCCATTTCACGCAGCTTCGCCGTCGGGTGGTACAGCGCGCCCAGTTCAGCGTACTGATCAGCCAGGGCCACAAACGCTGCTACACCGACCGAATCGATGTAGCGCAGGGCGCCGCCACGGAACGGAGGGAAACCGATGCCGTAGACCAGGCCCATGTCGGCCTCGGCTGCGGTCTCTACAATGCCGTCTTCCAGGCAGCGTACGGTTTCGAGGCACAGCGGGATCATCATCCAGTTGATGATGTCTTCGTCAGTCACTTCGCGCTGTTCGTAAACGATCGGTTTGAGCACTTCAAGTACGCTCGAATCCACCACTTTTTTCTGCTTGCCGCGCTTGTCAGCCTCGTAAGCGTAGAAACCCTTACCGTTTTTCTGGCCCAGACGCTTGGCTTCGTACAGCGCGTCGATCGCTGAGCGACGATCATCTTTCATACGGTCCGGGAAGCCTTCAGCCATCACATCACGACCGTGGTGACCGGTGTCGATGCCGACCACGTCCATCAGGTACGCCGGGCCCATTGGCCAGCCGAATTTTTCCATGACTTTGTCGATGCGCACAAAATCAACGCCTGCACTCACCAGCTTGGCGAAACCGCCGAAGTACGGGAACAGTACGCGGTTGACCAGAAAACCTGGGCAATCGTTAACCACAATCGGGTTCTTGCCCATTTTCTTGGCATAAGCAACCGTGGTTGCAACCGCCAGATCGCTGGACTTCTCGCCACGAATCACTTCCACCAGCGGCATCATGTGCACCGGGTTGAAGAAGTGCATACCGACGAAGTTTTCCGGGCGCTTGAGGGCTTTGGCCAACAGGCTGATGGAAATGGTCGAGGTGTTGGACGCCAGGATGGCATCGTCCTTGACGTGGTTTTCCACTTCAGCCAATACCGCTTGCTTGACCTTCGGGTTCTCGACAACGGCTTCGACCACCAGGTCTACGTGACCGAAATCACCGTACGACAGCGTAGGACGAATGCCGTTGAGCACTTCAGCCATTTTCGCCGGGGTCATACGACCTTTATCAACGCGGCCAACCAGCAGCTTGGCGGCTTCCGCCAGGCCCTGCTCGATACCGTGCTCGTTGATGTCTTTCATCAGGATCGGCGTACCTTTGGAGGCCGACTGATAGGCAATACCGCCACCCATGATGCCTGCGCCGAGCACGGCAGCCTGCTTCACGTCTTTGGCGATCTTGTCGTAGATCTTGGCTTTTTTCTTCAGTTCCTGATCGTTCAGGAACAGCCCGATCAGGCATTGCGAAGCGGAGGTCTTGGCCAACTTGGCAAAACCGGTAGCTTCCACTTCCAGCGCCTTGTCGCGACCGAAGTTCGCCGCTTTCTGGATGGTTTTGATGGCTTCGACCGGGGCCGGGTAGTTCGGGCCGGCTTGACCTGCCACGAAACCTTTGGCGGTTTCAAATGCCATCATTTGTTCGATTGCGTTCAGCTTGAGCTTTTCAAGTTTCGGCTGACGCTTGGCCTTGTAGTCCAGCTCGCCACTGATAGCACGCTTGATAAGGTCCAGCGCAGCTGCCGCCAGTTGGGCCGGTGCAACCACCGCATCAACGGCACTGACTTTCAGCGCATCTTCAGCACGGTTTTCTTTGCCCGAGGCAATCCACTCAACGGCGTTATCAACGCCAATCAGGCGCGGCAGACGAACGGTGCCGCCAAAGCCTGGGTAGATGCCCAGCTTGACTTCTGGCAGGCCGATTTTGGCGCTGTCGGCCATGACGCGGAAGTCCGCTGCCAGGCACATTTCCAGACCACCGCCCAGTGCAATGCCGTTAATAGCCGCTACAGTTGGAACGTTGAGGTCTTCGAAGTCACTGAAGATTTTGTTGGCTTGCAGGTTGCCCGCGATCAGCTCGGCATCCGGCAGCTTGAAGTTTTCGACGAATTCGGTGATGTCCGCGCCGACGATGAACACGTCTTTGCCGCTGGAAACAATAACGCCCTTGACCGAAGCATCTGCCTTGATCGCATCTACCGCCTGACGCAATTCGTTCAGGGTTAGACGGTTGAACTTGTTGACGGACTCACCCTTGAGGTCGAACTTCAGTTCGACGATGCCACTTTCAAGAGCCGTAACCGTGATGGCTTTACCTTCGTAAATCATCAACTGATCTCCAGGATATGGAAGCTGAACAGTACACGTCGCACGCTAGCGTCTGGCTGGCAATGACGACACCGTCAATGCTCACGCCAATCCACCTGGCACACCCGCCGACGCGATATTCGGGGTTATGCA
Organism: Pseudomonas weihenstephanensis; assembly: GCF_016812185.1. NCBI lineage: Bacteria > Pseudomonadati > Pseudomonadota > Gammaproteobacteria > Pseudomonadales > Pseudomonadaceae > Pseudomonas > Pseudomonas weihenstephanensis. Next base: position 710,943 of record NZ_JAAEBV010000001.1, read on the forward strand.
AACGCTGCCTGCACGGCAAACGCTCGATTCATACGCCCGTTTGATTTGGGTGTCGACACCTTCACGGAAAAGCGATCGATTGTCAATTGTCCAAAACAACGATGACAAAACGACCTTGCGTCTAAATGCCGGATCGTCTGCAACTGTAGCCTTTAACGCATCATGCACGCCGGTGTCCGGCGGCGAGGCCGTCGCAACCCCCTTCAAGCCCATGTTTGAGGCTGCCCCACCGTCATTCGGTTTACGGGCGCCGAGTAATCGAACGGCGCCCGCGGCAACGGCTACGCCAATGCTTTAAGTGTTTCGTCTATGGCGACCAACACTTCAGGCTCACCCTTCTCACCCCAATACAACGCGATCATTTGGGTGCTGGCCTCGACCTTGTAGACGTTCGCAGGCAGCTTTCGAAATTGCGCCAGCAGGCGCTCATCGACGCATTCTTCACGCCATTGATTGACCCACATTCGCGGCGCAGATTGCCAATAGCACCACACATCAGGCTTAGTGCTGCGACGCGGACGATGAAATTGTGCGCATGAACCCGGCGGTTCAGGTTCAAGCCAGTGCGGCCATTCCTGAGGGGTCAGTTGCATGGCAAGCCCCATGCGTCGGGCCTCCATGCGCAAGGCCATGCGCCCACTCTGGCGGCGCGAGGGTCGCAGCCACGCCAGCGGGCTCAAAACCAGTGCCAGAATTGACACCACTATCCATACCGTCATATGTGTACTCTCATTAGCTTCAATTAACGCGTTAACCCTGACGTGAACCCAGGCTGTGCAAAAGAGCCATACTCACTCTCAATGACCCTTTACAGGAGCGCCCCACATGCCCACACCACCCAAGCCCTACTCGCATATTCTGGTTGCTGTCGACCTGACTGACGAATGCGACCCGGTGATCTATCGGGCCAGCGCCAGTGCGGCGGCCAATGGCGCCAAGCTGTCACTGATTCATATCGTTGAACCCATGGCCATGGCCTTCGGCGGCGATGTGCCAATGGACCTGTCCCAGTTGCAGCAACAGCAGTTTGAGCAAGCCAATCAGCGTCTGGAACGCCTGATCGACATGTACCCGCAACTGTCCAAAGACAACTGCAAGCTAAAATATGGCCAGCCGCGCCATGAAATCCACGGCTTTGCCAAAGAACACGGCTGCGATTTGATCGTGGTCGGTAGCCACGGCCGCCACGGTTTGGCGCTGCTACTGGGTTCTACCGCTAACGACGTGTTGCATGATGCGCCCTGCGATGTCTTGGCCGTGACCCTGAAACAAACGAATTAAGGCAGCGCCCAACCACAAAAAAGCCCGGCCCCTCGAAGAGAAAGGCCGGGCTTTTTCAGTTCAGCAATCGCTCAATCAGGCATCCAGCTCAGCCCAACGCTCAACCAACTGCTCAAGTTCAGCCTGCAAGGCTTCAAGCTTGGCAATCACTTGCGCCGTTTCAGCCGCTGGACGCTGATAGAACGCCGCGTCAGCCATTTCTGCCTCCACGCCAGCAATGGCCTGCTCTTTAGCATCGATTTGGCCTGGCAACGCTTCCAGCTCGCGCTGCAACTTGTAGCTCAGCTTCTTTTTCGCCGGTGCAGGTGCCGCCGCTGCTGCTGGCGCCGCAGCCGGAGTGACCACCGCCGAGTTCAAATCCGCTTTGCCCGACTTGCTCTCGGTCACGCCCAACAGACGCGGCGAGCCGCCTTGACGCAGCCAGTCCTGATAACCGCCCACGTATTCGCGAACCTTGCCTTCACCTTCAAAGACCAAGGTGCTGGTCACCACGTTGTCGAGGAATGCCCGGTCGTGACTGACCATCAACACAGTGCCCTGGAAGGTCAACAGCACCTCTTCCAGCAGCTCAAGCGTTTCGACGTCAAGGTCGTTGGTTGGCTCATCGAGTACCAGCAAGTTCGCCGGTTTGCTGAACAGTTTGGCCAGCAACAGACGTGCACGCTCGCCACCCGACAGCGCCTTGACCGGCGTGCGGGCACGCTGCGGGCTGAACAGGAAGTCACCCAGGTAGCTGAGGACGTGGCGGCTTTGACCGTCAATGTCGATAAAATCGCGGCCTTCAGCCACGTTGTCGATGACGGTTTTTTCCAGGTCCAACTGGTGACGCAACTGGTCGAAGTAGGCCACGTCAATGCGCGTGCCTTCCTCAATCTTGCCGCTGGTAGGCTGCAAACCGCTGAGCATCAGCTTCAGCAGTGTGGTTTTGCCCGTACCGTTGGCGCCCAGCAGACCGATGCGGTCGCCGCGCTGCAACACCATCGAGAAGTCCTTGATCAGGAACGGACCGTCCGGGTGCGCGAAGCTGACGTTTTCGAGGACCATCACTTGCTTGCCGGACTTGTCAGCCGTATCCAGCAGAATGTTGGCCTTACCGGTGCGTTCACGACGCTCGCTGCGTTCAACACGCAGCGCCTTGAGGGCGCGAACACGGCCTTCGTTACGGGTACGGCGCGCCTTGATGCCTTGGCGAATCCATACTTCTTCTTGCGCCAGACGCTTGTCGAACAGCGCGTTGGCCGTTTCTTCAGCCGCCAGAGTGGCTTCTTTGTGGACCAGGAAGCTGGCGTAGTCGCCGTTCCAGTCGATCAGGCCGCCACGGTCCAGCTCCAGAATCCGGGTGGCCAGATTTTGCAGGAATGAACGGTCGTGGGTAATAAACAGAACTGCGCCCTGGAAGTCCTTGAGGGCCTCTTCCAGCCAGGCGATTGCGCCGATGTCCAAGTGGTTGGTCGGTTCGTCGAGCAGCAGCAGATCCGGTTCGGACACCAGTGCTTGCGCCAACAGAACACGACGACGCCAGCCGCCGGACAACTCAGCGAGGGTCTTGTCAGCAGGCAATTGCAGACGGCTCAGGGTGCTGTCTACCAATTGCTGCAAGCGCCAGCCGTCACGGGCTTCGAGGTCTTGCTGGACGTGCATCAGCTTGTCCAGGTCGGCATCGGTCACGATGTTCTGGCTCAGGTGATGGTACTGAGCAAGCAGCTCACCCACACCGTCCAGACCTTCGGCGACCACGTCGAACACAGTCCGCCCGTCGGCTACCGGCAACTCTTGCGGCAATTCGCCAATCTTGAGGCCGGGTGCGCGCCAAACAGAGCCGTCGTCGGGCTTTTGATCACCTTTTACCAGCTTCATCATGCTGGACTTGCCGGTGCCGTTGCGGCCGATGATGCACACCCGCTCTCCACGGGCGATCTGCCAGGACACCTTGTCCAACAACGGCGTAGAGCCGAAAGCAAGGGACACATCGCTGAATTTGAGCAGGGTCATGAGTTTCTCCAAAAACTGGGCGCGCATTCTACCTGATTTGCGCCCTAAGGCGGCCGGCTATTTATTGTTCAGGCCCCGCTTGCCTCCATTTAGTAGCAAGTTTCGCCGATTGACCGGCAAGGCTTTCACGCGCGACTGGCAAAAGGCTAAGCTACGACGCTATCAGTGCCGGGCGCCCCCTGCACTTGCCACGTTTTTTATCTGTACGGAAGCCACATGCGCAGTCGTCTCTTCAACTTTTTATCCTGCCTGCTTCTCACCAGCTGCGCCGTGCAAGCCGCACAGGCCGCAGACTTGACCCAACAACGCCAACTGTACGACGAGGCCAAGCGCGCCTTGGCCAAAGGCGACTCCGGCCCCTACTTTCGCAATGCCGACGCCCTGCGCAGCTACCCGCTGACGCCTTATCTGGCCTATGACGAGCTGACGGCCCGCCTTAAAGGCGCCAGCAATGTCGAAATCGAACAGTTCCTGGCCCAACACGGCGATCTGCCTCAAGCCAACTGGATGAAACTGCGTTGGCTGCGCTGGCTGGCCGAGCGCGGTGACTGGGCGACGTTTGCCAAGTATTACGACTCCAAGCTCAACTTCACCGAACTCGACTGCCTCAACGGCCAGTACCAGCTCGCCCATAACCAAAAAGCAGAAGGCTATGCCAGCGCCGAAAAACTGTGGCTGGTGGGCAAAGCCCAACCGGCGGCATGCGACGCGTTGTTCAGCCAATGGGCGGCCGAAGGCCAATTGACCGAGCAAAAACGCTGGCAGCGCGTAAAACTGGCGGCCGAGGCGCGCAATTACGGGCTGGCCAACACGTTGGCCAATGGCCTCAACACCCTGGGCCCGCAAGCCCGACTGATGATTGAAGTGGCGCAAAAGCCCGACCTCCTGAGCCAGCCTTCGCGCTTTACGCCAGCCAGTGAAGCCATGTCTGACGCTGTCGGTCTGGGACTGCGCCGCCTGGCACGCCAAGACCCGGAAAAGGCCGCGGCACTGCTCGACACCTACGCCACCAACATGCATTTCTCGCGGGACGAAAAAGTCGCCATCGCGCGCGAAATTGGCCTGACGTTCGCCCGCCGCTACGACAGCCGTGGCCTGGACATCATGACCCAATACGACCCCGAGCTGCGTGACAACACCGTCACCGAATGGCGCCTGCGTCTGCTGTTGCGGTTGGCACGCTGGGAAGATGCCTACCAGTTGACCCGCAAACTCCCCGAAGACCTGGCCACCAGCAATCGCTGGCGCTACTGGCAGGCCCGCAGCCTGGAACTGGCCGAACCAAAAAACCCGCAAGCGCAGGTGCTGTTCAAGAGCGTGGCCCGCGAGCGTGATTTCTACGGTTTTCTGGCTGCAGATCGGGCACAGACCCCCTACCAGCTCAATAACAAACCGCTGGTACTCAGCCCGCAACTGATCAACAAAGTGCGCAATACCCCGGGCGTACAGCGCGCGCTGGAGTTCCATGACCGCGGCCAAATCGTGGATGGCCGACGTGAGTGGTATCACGTCAGCCGCCACTTCAACCGTGACGAAATGGTGGCCCAAGCCAAGTTGGCCTATGACCTGAAGTGGTATTTTCCGGCGATTCGCACCATCAGCCAGGCCAAGTATTGGGACGATCTGGACATCCGCTTCCCGATGGCCCACCGCGACACGCTGGTGCGCGAAGCCAAGGTGCGTGGCTTGCACTCCAGTTGGGTGTTCGCCATCACTCGCCAGGAAAGCGCCTTCATGGATGATGCCCGCTCAGGCGTGGGCGCCAGTGGCCTGATGCAATTAATGCCCGCCACCGCCAAAGAGACCGCCAAAAAATTCAGCATCCCGCTGGCCTCACCGCAACAAGTGCTAAACCCGGACAAAAATATCCAGTTGGGCGCGGCTTACCTGAGCCAGGTACACGGCCAGTTCAACGGTAACCGCGTATTGGCTTCAGCGGCATACAACGCAGGGCCGGGGCGCGTTCGCCAATGGCTGCGCGGCGCAAACCACCTGGGCTTTGACGTGTGGATTGAAAGCATTCCATTCGATGAAACCCGCCAATACGTGCAAAACGTGCTGTCTTACTCGGTGATCTACGGCCAGAAGCTCAACGTGCCACAGCCACTGGTGGACTGGCACGAGCGCTATTTTGATGATCAGTGATCGAAACAGCCCACAGAAGCGAGGCCCGATTGCGCAGCGATCGCACACCCGGTGATCGCGGTGCCTGTGGGCACCGCGTTATTCAAGCACCGTGACCGGCATGCCCACTTCCAGCACCCCATTGCTGTCGTTCACCAGGTTCTGGCCGAACATCGTGCCGCCTTCCTGTTTGCGGTAGCTCATCAAGGTCATCAACGGTTCGCGCTGCTCGTCACGCTCGCCGGTTTGCGGATCGATGGTGGTGAGGATGCAACGCGAACACGACTTGACCAGACGAAATTCGACATCGCCAATACGAATGCGCTTCCAGCCATCTTCGGCAAAGGCTTCGCTGCCTTCGACCACCAGATTGGGACGAAAACGCAGCATGTCCAGAGGTCGGCCGAGCCGGGTCGAAATATCGTCCAGCGAAGCCTGACCGATCAGCAGCAATGGATAGCCGTCCGCAAAGGCTACCTTGTCATCGTCGCGCCCATAACCGGCTTCAGTGGTGCGCGCACGCTCAAGCGGCACATGCACCAGGCGCACCGGGCGCTCGATAAAAGCGCTCAGCCAGCGGGCCGCGGCTTCGCCAGCATCCGGCACACGCAGGGTGTCGCGCCAAATGGTCACGCCGCGCAGATCCGTGTTGGCATCCGGCACCTCGACATCCAGCGCCGCAGTCCCCGCAGTGCTGAGCGTCAGCCCGCCGCTCGCGTTCCAGAGCGCAGAGAGCTGGCTCATTTTTGGATCGGCGCGCTGGGTCAAAAAACGCCCGGTGGCTTCGTCCACCAGCATCCAGCGTCGATCACCCACCACACCCAACGCGTCCAACCCCACTTGCGTCAGGCTTTCACCCTGGCCGGACTTGAGCGGGAAACGATAAATCGAACGTAGATGCAACATGGATCAGCCCCTGCGGAGTAAAACGCCACAGTATACGAGCCGACCCCTCGTGCAAAGAATCAGGCCGGCACTTGATCCAGCACCAAGCGTTGACGCACCACGTCCACTAACTTGTCCGGCTGGAATTTGGACAGGAAGTTATCGCAGCCGACCTTTTTCACCATCGACTCGTTGAAGCTGCCTGACAGCGAGGTGTGCAACACCACATACAGGCCGCGCAAACGCGGGTCGTTGCGGATCTCAGTGGTCAGGCGGTAGCCGTCCATCTCAGGCATTTCGGCATCGGTGAAAATCATTAGCAGCTTGTCAGTCATGACCTCCCCTGAATCCGCCCAGCCTTTGAGCATGTTCAACGCTTTGAGGCCATCGCTGGCGACGTGCATTTTGACGCCCAACTGCGAGAGCGTTTCGCGCAACTGCGACAGCGCTACTTTGGAGTCATCGACCAACAGCACTTCGCGGCCTCGCGCATGCTCAAGAATCGGGTCTTCCAACGTTTCACGGGAGACTTTGGCGCTGTAAGGCACGATTTCGGCCAGCACTTTTTCGACGTCAATGATCTCGACCAACTGCTCGTCGACCTTGCTGATAGCGGTCAGGTAATGCTGGCGCCCGGCACTGGTAGGCGGGGGCAAAATGGCTTCCCAGTTCATGTTGACGATCCGGTCTACACCGCCGACCAGAAACGCCTGCACCGAACGGTTGTATTCGGTCACGATGATGGTGCTGTCAGGCCCCGGCACCAGCGGGCGCATGCCGATGGCTTGCGACAAGTCGATGACGGGCAAGGTTTGACCGCGCAAATTGACAACACCACAGACAAACGGATGACGCTGCGGCATCAGGGTCAGTTTTGGCAGTTGCAGGACTTCTTGCACCTTGAACACGTTGATCGCGAACAACTGGCGACCCGCCAGGCGGAACATGAGAATTTCCAGTCGGTTTTCGCCAACCAACTGTGTGCGCTGGTCTACCGAGTCGAGGATGCCGGCCATGAATAACTCCTGGGCGTGGGTGCTGAATGTCTAGCGTTATCGGCAGAATCACAGGGAGCTTAACCCCGAAAAGAAATCTACCCACCGAAATTGATGGCACTTTAATATCACGGCATGTAATTATCCGCATGCCTTCTCGATCAAACGCCGCTTACCCCCTCCCCATGTCGTTATGCCCTAAGGGATTCCCCTAGGGGCAATCAGGCCTGACCTGATATTCGTGCTATCCAATTGCCATTATTGTGACCCCCTTCGCATTATATGAATCACGGCGGGAACTTTTCATTCTTGAAACAGCGCTGTCTGAGCGGCAACTTGCACTAAGGCATTGCGAATTTTTGAACGTTTAATGCGTCTTTTTTCAACCCCTCAAAGTGATCAGTTCAACTTAAAGTCACCCTGACGCTGCCCCTCTGTACCACGCCTGTTCGTGGCGTTGGCAGAATGAGTACGGACATTCACTTAAATGGCGTTCTAGCAGAGTGAGACGATGCATGTTCAATGGCAAAACACGGCCGTTAGCGCTAGCAGACTTTTTAATTGAAGCTCAAGTGTTGTTGACCACGGCAGAAGAATGCCTGAGTCACTTAAAACTGATCCACGACGATGAAGATGCGATCAATTGCATGCTGGGGACGCTGTCAAAACTTGAAAGGCGCGCCAAGGCACTGGCCATCACCCCGGTAGCCGGATTTTGCCGCGCCCTGCGGACGCTCCTCAAACAAGCCAATAGCCTGGGCACGCTGCGCGACAAGACGGTGGCGACCCTCAGGGACTGCTTCAGTCTGTTGGCCTGGCAAGTCGAACTGATTGACCTCAAAACAGGCCAATTGGTGCTGGACGATACCGAGCAAGTGATGCTGATTGCCACGTTTGCGGCGCAGATCGCTGACCCCTCCTGTCCGCCGGTGGCAAACGAGTAAATACATGCCGCTGATGCGCAACCGGTGCAGCGACACGCCAAACCTTGGCTGTCCCGGCCCACCCTCGACCGCAGGCGACGTTTAGAGTGACATCAACGCCGCTCTACACTTGCGCATTGCGTAATACCTAGCAACTAAACACATGTTCTTCCACGCATTAACGCTGTAAGAACAACCGGCAGGTCGCTAACTAAGGCGAACAAACACCGGGGAACTTAACGGGCAGCAAAGGCGACCTGCTTTAAATGAAGTGATACCATGCGCGCCGCCCATTGAGCCGGATACCTGCGAAGTAACAGGTTCAGGTGTCGCCTCAAGTATCCATTTACGACCGTGTAACTCTAAACCTGGCACTCCCCTGCCAGGTCCTTCAGCGAACACCATTGGCTCCACACGCTATGCACGCCAGCCTCAAGTCATTCAAGCCCTGGTTGCCCACGGGTAAAACTGCTCGCCGGCTGACAGCGCTGCTCTGTCTGTGCTCGGCCACATCGAGCATCATCGTCTACCTGACCTCCGCGACATTGCCAAGCGCGTTGATGCTGCTCGATCTGGCGGCCCTGGGCAGCGTCTGGTGGTTGCACCGCGACTCACGCAGCGCCATCAAACTGCAACCCAAAGAGCTGGCGGCGCGGCTGATTCAGGTTCAGGAAAGTGAACGTCAACACCTCAGCCGCGAACTGCATGATGACATCGGGCAGCTCCTGACCGCCGCCACCTTGCAAATCCGCTGGCTGCAACGGCGCGTGCCCGAAGACTTGCAAGGCCATTGCCTGGGCCTGTGCAATGTGCTCGAAGAAACCCTGACCAAAGTGCGCGACGTGTCTGCCGCGTTTAACCCTCGGCAAATCGCAAGCTTGGGAATTGAAGTCAGCTTGCGTGCGCACTTGATCAAAACGCTGGAAAACACGTCGCTGCACTGGACCTTTGAATGCCACCAGCGCCTGACCGACCTGCACGAAGACATGGCATTCGCCCTGTTTCGCGTCACCCAAGAGTCCGTCACCAACGTGCTGCGCCATGCCAAGGCAACCAATCTGGTGGTGCAACTGCGTCGCCAGGCCGATGGCATGAAGCTGACGGTACACGATGATGGCGCAGGCTTCATGCCAGCCAGAAACCCCAGCCAGGCAGGCCAACGCGGCATGGCCGGGATGCTTGAGCGGGTTGAACAACTGGGCGGCAGCATCCGTGTCATCAGTGAGCCCGGGGCGGGCACTCAAATCGACGTGCTGCTGCCGTGGCCACGTCGCAAGCGCGAACGCGCCAGCCTGAGCAAAAATCGATGACCTGTAACCTGCTGTTGGTGGATGACCATCTGTTGATTCGGGCCGGGGTCAAAGCACTGATCAACGACTTGCCGGGCTACGCGGTCATTGGTGAGCTGGATGACGGCGGGCAATTGCTGGAAGTGGCAGAACGGCTGCACCCGGACATCATTCTGCTCGACCTGTCGATGCGTCATACCGGTGGCCTCGAAGCGCTGCGCCGACTCAAGGCGACCCTGCCCCTGAGCAAAGTGCTGATACTGTCCATGCACACCGACCCGCAATTGATCATGCAAACCCTTGAAAGTGGTGCCCACGGCTACTTGCTCAAAGACACCAGTGCCGTGGAGCTGGAGCAAGCACTGGGTGCGCTGCGCCATAACGAGCGTTACTTGAGCCCGGCCATTGCACATACCGTGATCAATCAAGCGCTCAACCGGGGGGCGGGGCATGCCGCCCTTCAGGCCAAAAACCACAACCTGACCGAACGCCAACTGGAAATCCTGCGGCTCATCGTGCGGGGTAAATCCACCCGCGAAATTGCCTGTGGCTTGGGCCTGAGCATCAAAACCGTGGAGACCCACCGCGCGCACGTCATGAAGCGCCTGCACATCCACGACGTGGCAGGGTTGGTGCTGTTTGCCGTGCGCGAACAAATCATCAGCCTGGATGACTGAGCAGCGGCGAGCCTTGCGGCAAATGCACCTTTAACGCGCCCTTGCGCACGGCAAAGCGTCGGGCGTGCCCCGTCATCGGCTCACCGTCCAGATTGATCGACAGCCCCTCGGCCGACGTGATCTCAACCCAGGGCATGCGCGCACGCACGAACAGGTTGTCGATCCCCCACCCCCCCTCCATCAGCCCTTTGAGCGTGCCAACGACTTCCTGCGGGGCCGGCAAAATGCTGATGTCCAGCAGGCCATCATCGGCTACAGCGTCAGGGCACAGTTCGTGCCCTCCGCCTGCCTGGCGTCCGTTACCAATGCCCAACGCCAGCAGTTCGCCCTTCCAGTAGAAGTCGGGACCTTGCAGCTCGGCATACGCAGCATGCAACTCGCTGAAACGCGACAGCCCGGTAAACAGATACGCCGCGCCACCCAAGACTTTTTTCAAGTCCTCGGATGTGTTGGCCGTGACCTGGCTGCCAAAGCCACCGGTGGCCATGTTCAAAAACAGCTCGCCCCCGGCATCACCCAAATCAATAGGGCGCGCCGGTGTGTCGAGCAAGGCCAGCGCTTTCGCAGGTTCCAACGAAACGCCCGCTGCCCGCGCGAAGTCATTGGCCGTCCCCAGGGGCAGCAACACCAGGCTGGCCTCAGTCCGGGCCTGCACCATTGCTTCAGCGATATCACGCAACGTGCCATCGCCCCCGCCTGCGATCAGGTGGGTATACCCCGCCTCCAGAGCCTCGCGCACCAAACGCTGGGCATCACCGGCCTCCCACGTCACCCGCACCGCCAGCTCCCAGCCTTGGGCGCGTTGCTGCTCAACGGCGGCACGCACGTCTTCGTTGAGTGCCTGCTTGCCATGCAAGATTAAAAAAGCCTTTCCTGCGCTCATTCATCGTCCCTCAAATGTGAGTCTGGCCTTTTGGACAACAACCAAATGAAAACGGCCTGCGTTTTTTTTATTCGTCACGTTGCCCTGCCCGCCGGGCCGAAACACGGTTTTAAAAAAAGGATCGCGTTTTTCGATTCGCGACAAACTGTTTCATGTTCTTTACTACTGTCTAGACGCGAAAAAAGCCCTTCAGGCGATAGGTATAAGCCTGAATACAAGGGGTTGAGCAATCTTTCCCCCCAAAAAAGCAAACGTGTCTACACTCCAGACCACACACAAAGTGCCAAATAAAGCCCCATAAAAAACACAATTAGCCGTTGCGCCGACTGCCTCTAAATTAGCGTTTTTGCAGCATGGATGAGTGACATTGCTTTGCGGTCCGTCCCCCGCCACGGGGGCGATTAAGAAGGGATACTTATGCGCTTGCAGCCCGTTGACAGTTTGTCCCTTACCCGCCCGAGCATGGTCGAGTACTTCTTGCTAGCCATTCGGCTGGTACATGGGGTTACTGCGATTTTGCCAGGCCTGTTGCTGCTGTTTTATTTGCGCGACCAACACCCTGAAGCCACCAAAAGTTATTTCGCCGTGCTGATTTTTTTCGGTGTGGTCAGCGTGCTGTTCTTTCAAGCCCTGGGCGTCTATGCCGAAAACATTTTCAGTAACCGCTGGCGCCTGCAACTCACACTGTTCGCCTGGTCTGCGGCGTTTTGCCTGCTGCTGTTCATGCACCGCGCACTGGACTTGTTCAACTTCATCTCCAACGGTGAGTTAGTGGTGTGGTACTTGGGCAGCCTGGTGTTATTTGGCGTTGAACGCATGATTTTGCTGACGCTGTTCAAGCGCTTGATGAGCCGTGGCATTTTTTTGCAGCAAGCGGTGATTTTGGGCGCCACCGAAAACGGGGTGCGCCTGGCCGAATACCTGGCCCAGCATCAGGACATTCGTTCCGGTGTCATCGGCTTTGTCGATGACCGCGTGGCCCGCCTGCCAGACACCGTCGCCCACCTGCCCTTGCTCGGTAACACCCAGGATCTGGAAAAAATGATCCGCGAAGAAAAGGTCACGCAAATTCTGGTCGCGCTGCCCTGGTCGGCTGAAAACCGGCTGGACTACATCATTCGCAACCTGCGCAAATTCCCGGTCAACGTGCTGCTGGTGCCCGACATGATTGCCTTTCGCCATGCGCACAACCGCATCAGCGAAGTCGCCAACCTACCGATGTTTAACGCCTCCGAGGTGCCGCTGCGGGGCTGGTCGCCGGTATTCAAACGCATTGAGGACATGGTGCTGTCGACCTTCGCGCTGATCCTGCTGTCACCGATCATGCTGCTGGTGGCGCTGGCGATAAAAATCGACTCCCCCGGCCCCGTCCTGTTTCGTCAGAAACGCTACGGCTATAACAATCGCCTGATTGAGGTGTTCAAGTTTCGTTCGATGTACCAAAACCAGTCAGACTTCACCGCCGACAAACAAACCACGCGCGGCGATCCGCGTGTCACACGGGTCGGGCGTTTTATCCGCAAAACCAGCCTTGATGAATTGCCGCAACTGTTCAACGTGTTCGCCGGCAGCATGTCGATGGTCGGCCCGCGCCCGCATGCCACGGCCACCAAAGCGGCAGGCATTTTATTTGAAGAGGCCGTGCAGGAATACACCTCACGCCATCGGGTAAAACCCGGCATCACCGGCTGGGCACAAATCAATGGCTATCGGGGCGAAACCGACACCCTGGAAAAGATCGAAAAACGTGTCGAGTTCGATCTCGAATACATCGAAAACTGGTCGGTGTGGTTTGACCTGTACATCCTGTTCCGCACACTCCCGGCGGTAATCATGACTAAAGAGGCGTTCTGAATGAGCACACTCATTCCCTGCATTATCGCCGGCGGTGCCGGCACGCGACTGTGGCCGGTGTCACGTGAAGCCATGCCCAAACCGTTTATGCGCTTGCCTGACGGTGAAAGCCTGCTGCAAAAGACCTTTCGCCGCGCCACCGGTTTGCGCGGTGTGGGGCAGTTACTGACCGTCACCAACCGCGAGGTGTTTTTTCGCACCCTGGATGACTATCGCCAGATGAACAAAGGCGCGGTCGAGTTGGACTTCATCCTCGAACCCTTTGGCCGCAACACTGCGCCTGCCATTGCGGCGGCGGCCTTGCATGTGGCCCAACGCTATGGCGCAGACGCACAGCTGCTGGTGTTGCCTGCCGACCACCTGATCAAAGACATCGAAGCCTTCGGCAAAGCGGTCGACAGCGCGCGGCAATTGGCCGACGAAGGCTGGCTGGTGACGTTCGGCATTTTACCGACCAAGGCCGAAACCGGGTTCGGCTACATCGAGAAAGGCCAAGCGCTGAACGGCGACGCGTATCAAGTGGCCCGCTTCGTTGAAAAGCCCGATGCAGCCACCGCGCAACAGTACCTGGACGGCGGCCATCACTTGTGGAACGGCGGCATGTTTTGCATGCGCGTCGACAGCGTGTTGCGTGAGTTCAAGCAACACGCGCCCGACGTACTGGCGGCGGTCAGCCACTGCCTGGAACACAGCCAGGTATTCCAGGGCAAACAGGAAGTCCACCTCGAACTGGACAGCACCACCTTTGCCCTCGCCCCGGATATTTCCATCGATTACGCGTTGATGGAGCGCTCGCAAAAAGTCGCCGTGGTGCCATGCAGCCTGGGCTGGAGCGACATCGGCTCGTGGGAAGCGGTGCGCGAACTCAGCCCCGCCGACGCCAATGGCAATCAGTGCAACGGCGAAAACGTGCTGCACGATGTGCACAACTGCTACATCGATTCGCCCAAACGCCTGGTGGGCGGCGTCGGCCTCAACGACCTGATCATCATCGACACCCCGGACGCCCTGTTGATCGCTGACTCAAAACGCAGCCAGGACGTGAAGTACATCGCCCAGACGCTCAAGCGTCAGGGCCACGACGCCTACCGCCTGCATCGCACCGTGACTCGCCCGTGGGGCACTTACACGGTGCTCGAAGAAGGCCGGCGCTTCAAAATCAAACGCATTGTGGTCAAGCCGCAGGGCACCTTGTCCCTGCAAATGCACCACCACCGCAGTGAGCACTGGATTGTGGTCAGCGGCATGGCCAGGGTCACCCATGGCGACGACGAATTTCTGCTCGACACCAACGAATCCACCTTTATCAAACCGGGTAAAACCCACCGCCTGGTCAACCCCGGGGTGGTTGATCTGGTGATGATCGAGGTGCAAAGCGGTGAGTACCTGGGCGAAGACGACATCGTGCGTTTCACTGACATTTACGGGCGTGTGCCCGTCGACGCCAGCAAAAGCTGAATCAGGCTGTTCGATTGCCAATGACCCGCAAGGGCGCTGTGACCATGCATGCCAGGAAGCGCAAACAATGAAAAAAGTCCTGCTGATGTTGAGTGTTGTGTTGCTAAGTGCGTGCAGCCTGCCGTCCAAAGTGGCGCTGCCTGACGACGAGGTATTACGCGAAGGCCATCGCGCCGGCCTGGCCCTGGCGGGCAAGCCGCTGCCACTGGAACGTATCCGCGCAGGCGACACGTTGCGCATTGTCCGTAATACCGGTGAAGCGCCTTCTATCTCAGCGTTTACCGCCAACTCGATCTATGAACTGACACTGTTTAACGTGCGCACCGACGGCACGTTTTCTTACCCCTACATTGGCAGTGTCAAAGCGGCGGGCATGACCCCGGACCAGCTCACCACGGTGCTGGAAAAAAAGCTGACCCACGTTTATCAAGACCCGTCGCTGACCATCAACTTCTCGCAAACGCCCAGTAACACGGTGTACGTAGGCGGGGCGGTACACAACCCGGCCACCTTGCAAGTCAACATAGCCACCACGCTGGAGCAGGCCATTGTGGGCGCTGGCGGCGTGCAGCCGGTGGGCGACAGCAACAACGTTGCCCTGCTGCGCCAAGAGGATGACGGGCGCTACAACACCTACTTTTTTGATTACAAAAACTCCATTGCCCGTGGCAATGGCATGCAAGCACCGGTTCTGCTGCAACGCGGCGACGTTGTGTTTGTGCCCAAGTCGTCAGTGGGCAATGGCATCGAGTGGGTCGATCTCTACCTCAACCAATTGATTCCGTTTACCAAATCAATTGGCATCGGGGCGTCCTACGAACTGCGTAAAAACGACAATAACTAATCGCCAAAGGACTGCCGACATGATCAATATCCGTTCTTTCCGCGATTTATTGCGCCTGTTCTTCATCTTCAAGCGCGAAGTCAAAATCACTGTGCTGGTGACGTTCATCATCATCGTGCTGGGTGCATTCCTGCTGCCCAACCGCTTTGAGTCCACCGCGCTGTTACTGGTTAAACCCGGCCGCGATACCAGCACCTTGCCGATTGAAATTGCCGACCGCCAGGCGGTGGTCATCCCCAGCGCCATGCGCGACCCGATCATCGATGAAGAACGCATCCTCACCGGGCGCCCGATTGTGCGGATGGTGGCCGAGAAGTACCTCGATGACCTGTCACGCCAGCCGCAACCTACCGGCGTGGTGGCCACGGTCAAAAATGCGCTGAAGGCCACCGTGCAGGGCCTGGTTGATATCGGCCGCGGCTTTTTACAAATGCTTGGGCTGGTCGAGAAACAAACCCCGGTCGAGCGTCTGGCCGAGCAACTGAGTAAGAACTTCAGCGTGACCCACGCCCCCGGCTCTTCGGTGATGGAGGTGAGTTTTACCTGGAATGATCCCGAGGTCGCACAACAGGTGGTCAAAACCTGGATCGACCAATACGAGCAAGAGCGCACCTCGACCATGGGCCGCAAGAGCTTGTACGGTTTCTATGAAGCAGAAGCGGCATCCACGCAAGCGCGCATCCTCGACCTTCAGCGCCAGATCGAAACCATCCTCAACCAACTGGGGGCGGTGAGCATCACTGAGCGCCTGAACGACATCGCTCGCAACCTCAACAACCTCAAGGGTGAGCACCTCAACACCACCCGCGCCGTGGCCTCGACCCAAAGCGGTCTGGACACCATTCAAGCGCAGCTCAACAGCATGAAAAAAGAGATCAGCATCGGGCGCCAGATCAGCATAAACCCCGACCGTCAAGACTTGGCCCAACGCATCAATGCCAAGCTGATCGAACGTCAGGAGATGACCCGCACCTTCAAAGAAACCGCACCGCCGGTCAAAGCGCTGGACGCTGCCATCGCCAACCTGCAAGCCCTGCTCAACAGTGAAAAAGCGGTGGTGCAACGCAGCGAAAACCTGGCCCCCAACCCGGTATTCACGCGTCTGCAAAACAGCTTTGCCGACCAGCAAGCCAGCCTCAGCCGCCTGAAAACCCAAGCGGCCCAGCAAAAGGTGCAACTTGAAAAGCTTGAGCAAGACCGACGAGAAGCGCTGGCCCTGGAGCCTGAGCTGTCGCGTTTGCAGCGCGAATTGGCGGCGGCTGAAAAAAGCTTCGCGCTGTACAGCGACAGCACCGAAAAAGCCCGGATTGACCGTGAACTGGACAAGAGCCGCATCAGCAACATCGCGGTGATTGAACAAGCCACGCTCAACCCTAACCGTGTGTTCCCCAAAAGCCTGCTGATGCTGTTTTTGGCGATCCCGATCAGCCTCGCGGTCGGCTTGCTGGCGCTGTACTTCTTCTACCTGCTGGATCAGCGCATCCACGACGGCGACCACATCGAAGAGCGTTTCGGGGTCAAGGTCTGGACCAGCCTGCAAGACCTCAGCGACAAGCAGCCGCAACGGCGCAGCGCCTTTATCGCCAGCATGTACCGCTTGTATGGCGTACTGCCGCTGGAGCAAGTGGCCGAGCGCGGCCTGAGCATCGGGTTGACCTCGGCGCGTAAAGGCGAAGGCGTGAGCTTTGTGATTGAGCACCTGCGCGAACTGCTGGTGGAACGCGGCCATCAAGTGCGCGTCAACGGCGTTGGCCCTGCGGCACCGGGCGAAATCCTGCTGCTGGATGCCTCAGGTTTCTTCTCCAATCAGGAAGCGTTCGTGATTCTGCGTCAGGCCGACCTGATTTGCCTGATCGTGGAAGCCGAAAAAACCACCGTGCCTATCCTGCAAACCGCGCTCAATACGCTCAATACCGCGTTCAAGCGTGTGGACGGGATCATCATCAACCGCCGTCGCTTCGACATCCCCGAAAAGGTGTTGAACGTCCTGGCCCGCATTCGGGGTAAAGCCTGATGCACATTGCCCTGCTTGCGCCATTGGCGCCTGAACAAAACGGAATTGCCGACTATGCAGGGCACCTCAAGGCCGCCCTGCTGAGTCAGGGCATTGAAGTCAGCACGCCGCTGGCCGGCATTGGCAACGACCCCGAGCGCGCAGTGCAACGGGTGGCGAGCACCGATTGGCGCGGCATCGATCTGGTGCACGCCGAGTTGGGTGGTGGGCGTTTGGCCGAGTTTCATGCCCTGCGCGCATTACGCCAGCGTTTTGCAAAATTACCCCTGACCGCCACCGTGCATGACCCTGAGCGTCTGGTGTGGCGCCGGGCCAAGCTGCCGTGGCCGTTGTCGCTGGCCAGCCGCCTGCCCTCTCCACTGCCACAAATGGCCACGGTACTGGCTGATCCGTTGTGCCTGTATGAAGAGCGGCAACTGGCCCGCAACCTGACGCGTCTGGTGACGCTGACCCAATCAGGCGTCGATTGCCTCAAACAGCGCATGGGCCTGCACGCTGAACAAATGGTGGTCATCCCCCACGGCAACCTGTTGATCCCGCCCGCGCCCATGCCAGCCCTTGATCCGCTAAAACTGCTGTACTTCGGCTTCATTTATCGCGGCAAGGGCATTGAAGACTTGCTTGAAGCGCTGGCCATGACCTTCACGCAAAAACCCGAACTCAAACAGCACCTGACGCTGACGCTGGCCGGGGGCAGCGAGCCGGAAATGGCCTTCGAGTCGGGAGGCAGTTATCTGCACTTGTTGCGCCAACGCATCGAACAACTGGGACTGGAGAAGAGCATCGAATGGCACCTGGATTTACCGGCCAGTGAAATCGCCAAGGTCATCCAGGCCCATCACGTCATGGTGCTGCCGTACCGCGAGTCGAGCAAACTCAAGCTGCTGGGCCAACTGCGCGGCACCAGCGGTGCGTTGTCCTGGGCAGCCGCCTGTGGGCGCGGAGTCATCACCTCGGATGCTCGCTCCTTTGCCGAAGAGGTCGACCACGGCAATGGCGTGATCTACCCCCAAGGCAACGTGGCGGCACTGGCGGCTGAATTGGGCCACCTGTGTGCCGATCCGCAGATGGCGCTGCGCTGGGCCGAACACGCGCAAAAAATCGGCGACGAACGCGTGTGGAGCGAAACCGCCAAACGTTTTCATCAGATGTTCAAATCCGCCTGCTGGGGACGCACTCATGTGGCGTAAACCTGTTATTTGGCTGCTCCTGCTGCTGCTCGTGGCAGTGGGTGTCAGTCTGTTGCCGTGGAGCCCGCCCGCCGAAGCCGAAGGCACCACCTTGCGCGGGCCACGCCCCATTGAGTGGAAAGACTTCCTGGGGGTGAATGCGCAGTTTCAATACTTTCCCCAGCCGGTGTATGAAAAACAGATGCAGCGCCTCGACGAGCTGGGGCTCGACTGGGTACGCCTGACCATTCACTGGGCCATGATCGAGCCTGAAGAAAACCAGCTGCAACTGGCCCCGCTCGATGGTGTGATGCAGGCCATCAGCGCCCACCAACTCAAAACCCTGGCGTACCTGGTCGGCTCGGCACCCTTCGCCAGCAGCCTGCCAGAGGGCGCCCAGGTCAACGATCAGTACCCGCCCAAAGACGTCAACGTGTTTGCCCAGCGCATGCAGATGCTGGCCCAGCGCTACCCACAGGTGAATGTGTGGCAGGTGTGGAACGAGCCCAACATCATGTGGATGCCACAGGCCGATCCCGACGCGTACTACCGCCTGCTGACCACTACCGCCGACGCTCTGCGTGCGCAACTGCCAGGGCAACAGGTCGCCACGGCTGGCATGGCGTACTACAGCCAGATGCCCAAGCAAGAAGGTCTGATGCTGCAAAAACTGCTGGAAAAAGGCTTGGCCGAGCAACACCTGATCACCGCCTATCACCCTTATTCTCAGTACCCCGAAGGTGACAACCCGGCGGACAAGGACTTCTTGACCCGCTCCAACTTCCTCAACAATGCCTTGCACGCCAAAGGCATCGCGCAGGTCTGGGCCACCGAATGGGGCTGGTCGAGTTACAACGGCCCCAAAGAAATGCAGCTGCTGATTGGCGTGGACGGGCAAGCCGACTACACCCTGCGCCGTCTGGCCTTGATGAGCGCGATGGATTTCCAGCGCATCTTCCTGTTTAACCTCAGCGATCTGGACCGACGCGCCAGCCCGCGTGATCAGTTCTACGGATTGCTCGATCTGCAAGGCAACCCCAAGCCTGTGTATGTGGCGCTGCAACACTTTTTCGACGTCACAGGCCCACGTATAGACCCGGCGGATGCACCCACCGTCGAGGGCGCGCCGAGCGATCTGTACAGCATTGGCTGGACCCGCAGCGACGGCAAACGCCTGTGGATGTTCTGGAGCGCCAGCGGTGAACAGGTGCACTTGCCCGGCATCACCCAGGCCACGCTGTACAACCCGCACGATGGCAGTGAAACCCCGTTGAGCGATGCATCGGCAATCACGGTGCCGCTTAAAACCAGCCTGCAACTGTTGGTATGGACACCATGAACATACTTTGGACGCTGCCCTACTTACCGTGGCCCACCACCAGCGGCGGCAAAACCCGCCAGTACCATCTGCTGCGCAGTCTGGCGGCACGCGGGCATCGCATCACCTTGCTGGTGCAATCCAAAACGGTACTCGACGCTGACACCCGTGCCGCACTTGAGCCGTTTGTCGAGCGGTTGATCGTCATGCCCAGACGCCCCTTACGCAGCCTGAAAACATTACTGGCCGTGGCCCTCGCGCCCTACCCCATGCTGGCCGCGATCAACGGCGTCAGCGCGCCGCTTGAGCAGCAGTGGAGTGAGCTGCTGCAAGCACCGTGGGACGTGATCCAGATCGAGCACAGCTACAGTTTTCAACCGTTCGAACGTGCGCTGAGTGCGACCGGGCGCGATTTTATCCTCACCGAACACAACGTCGAATCCGCCTTGGGCGCGGCCAGCTACGACCGGCTGCCCGGTTGGTTCAAGCCGTTTACCTCCTATGACCAATGGCGTTACCGGCGCTGGGAAAAACGCGTGTTCGGGCTGGCAAAGGAATTAATCGCCGTCACTGAACAGGACGCTCACACCCTGCGTCAACTGACACACACGCCGGTGTCGGTGGTGGTCAACGGCGTCGACAGCGCCCATTACGCAGCGGTTCAGCCGGACGTGCACAGCCAGCGCCTGCTGTTTGTCGGCAATTACGAATACCACCCCAACGTGGATGCCGTGGAATGGGCGCTGGACAGCATTTTGCCGGCGCTGTGGGCGCTCAACCCGAACGTGCGGTTCGCTATTTGCGGCTTTGGCTTGCCCCACGATTGGCGCCAGCGCTGGCCGGACCCACGCATCGAATGGCAGGGCTTTGTGCCCGATTTGCGCGACCTGCAACGCCAGGCCGCAGTGTTTTTTGCCCCGCTGCGTCAGGGCGGCGGCTCCAAGCTTAAAGTGCTCGAAGCGATGGCTGCCGGTTTGCCGGTGGTCACCACCGGGCAGGGTACGTCAGGTTTGAAGGTCATCAACGGCGACCACTACCTGGGCAGCGAAAACCCTCAGGAACTGGCGCAATTGTTGAACGTGGCGCTCAGCGATCCTGCGCTCTTGCAGCGCATCGGCGAGGCCGGGCGTGCTTACGTCAGGGCCGAGCACGACTGGTCAGTGGCCGCGGCCCAGCTGGAACAGGTTTACACCCGCCTTCCCTCCTTAAAAGAAGAAGTCAGCGTATGCGCATAGGTCTGGATTACCGCCCCGCAGCGGGCTACGGCAACAGCGGCATTGGTCGTCAGGCGCTGGCACTGGAAGCCGCATTGCGCGCGCACCCCGAGGTGCAGTTGCAGTTGTTTGGCGTAGCGCCCGAAGATCACCCGCTGCGCCGTCGCGTGCATTGCCCGCGCTGGGGTTCACCCTTGCAAGGGGTGCATCGGCTGCCCAGCCGTTTGCGTTTCGAAGGCGGCTTCCTGCCGGGTGCCCTGCGCGAAGCCGGGATCGACATCCATATCTGCAATTTCAACATGGGCTTGCCGATGGGGGCCAAGCCACCCGGCATGCGCTACGTGCTGCAACTGCACGACCTGTTCCAACTGACGCACACCAACCACCACGGCTCACGCCTCAAGGCTAAGGTGTACCGCACCAGCGACAAACTCTCGATCGGCCACTCGATCAAGGTCGCCGACCGGATCTGGACCCCTTCGCAATACACCGCCGACGAAGTGGTCAAACTGTTCCCCGAAGCCAAAGGCAAAGTACGGGTGCTGCCCAACCTGGTGAGCGGCTTTGTCGGTGAGCCGGCCGACATCACCGACCTCAACCTGCCACCGCGTTACTGGCTGGCGGTGGGCACCCGCGAGCCGCGCAAAAATATCCCGTGGCTGGTCAGCGCTTGGCACGCCGCACGCCAACGCAGCGAACACGTACCGGAATTAGTGCTGGTGGGCGCGCGCGAACACCTGCCCCAGCCGTTACAACAATTGCCCGGCCTGCACTTTTTAAGCGACCTGACAGACGCGCAATTGCACGCCGTTTACCAGCAGGCCGAACGCCTGTGGCAACCCTCTTTCGCCGAAGGCTTTGGCTTGCCGGTGATCGAAGCCTTGAGCGTGGGCACTTCGGTGGCCGTGGCCAGTGGTTCGGCGCTGGATGAAATCACCCCGCCTGACAGCCCGCGTTTTTCGCCCACCGACAGCTACGCCCTGACCGAATTGATGCTGACACTGGCGACCCAAGGTCCCCAAGCCCCTGAACAGATGAAAGCCTGGGCCACCCGCTACGCTGACGATGCCTATCGCCAGCGCTTCAATGAGCTGCTGGAGGAGCTTCGCTAATGCCCTTGGCACTCCCGCTTGCAGTGTTGTTCAGCCTGCTGTTCGGGCTGATGGTCTGGGTATTGCCGCCGCTCAGCGTCATCGTGTTGATGGTCGGTGTGGCGGGCGTGGTGACGGTGCTGCGCCACCCTTTGTGGGGGCTATTGCTGTTTGGCGTGCTGGCGACGTTTTTGCCGTACACCACGATCAATATCGGCTTTCGCACCACCGTCTCCGAGCTGCTGATCCTGCTGGTGTGGGGCAGCGTGCTGGTGCAAAAAATGCTCAACCATCTGGGACCTGCGCCCAAGCTGATGCGCACCGAACGCTGGGTATTGGCGCTGATGCTGTTCAGTGCATTGCCGTTTATCGTCGGTCAGTTGATGGTGACCGCCGAAGGTAACGGCCCGGTGAACTGGGTGCGCTGGTTGCTGAACCTGTCCGTTCTGTTTTTGGTGCCGCGCCTGCTCGACACGCCCAAGGCCCGCGAGCAGATGGTCATCGCGCTGCTGCTGGGCACGCTGTTCTTGCTGCTGCTGTCGATCCCGGTGTACGTGCGCGACCGCTCAGCCAGCGGTATTACGTCGATCCTCGGGCACTTGGGGTATGGCGGGGTGAGCATGCTCGATGATCGCTTGCAGTCCTTCACCACGCGCATGAGTTCGCCGTGGATGCACCCCAACGTCACTGGCGGCGCCATGGCGCTGCTGGTGCCGCTGGCCCTGTGTTTCGGCGTGACCCGCCGTGGCTGGCCCAAAGCGCTGGGCATCAGCGTCGCGGTCTTGGGCATTCTTGCACTGGCCATGACCGGCTCACGCGGCGCCTTGATCAGCATGCTGGTGGTGCTGGTCTGGTGCGCGGCCAAGCGGGTGCCTTACACCGGGCGCATGCTGTTTGCCGGTGTCGCTGCAATGTTCGTGCTGCTGTTGGTGTACCCACCGTTACAAGACCGCCTGGCGGATATTTTTTCAACCTCCGACAGCGGCAGTACCAGCGTGCGCCTGGACGAATACCGCGCCTTCCCCAGAGCCATCGCTACCTTTCCTCTGGGCATTGGTTTCAAGGTTGAAGCGGGCGTTGCGGGCACCGGGCTGCTGGGTATCTCCAACCTGTTTCTCAACTTCATGTACAAAACCGGGCTGCCCGGCATGCTGCTGTTCATTGGCGTGGTAGTGAGTTGGTGGCGCGCCGTGCGCCCTCAACAAAGCACCCTCGTCCTGAGCGCAGACAATGCGATCTGGTTCGGCACCACAGTGGGCATTTTGGCCGCGTTGGTCAGCGGCCTGTTCGACCACTACTTCAGTTTCACTCAAGTATTGATCGCGTTGTTCTGGTTGATGCTCGGCCTGAGCCTGCACGAAGCCAAGCGCCTCAAACACAACGCCTCGACGCCCCTTTCAGGAGTTCGCCCATGAAGCACCGTCTTTTTCACTCGCGAAACCTGCGCCTGGCCCTGCCCGAGTACGCCGAAAAAATGGGCGTCAGCGTTCAAGAGCTGAGCGAGGCCTACGACTGGATGCTGGCCAACGACGTGTGTTTTGAACAACCGCTCAAGGGCGACACGTTATGTTTCATCAGCTACTTGAACATTGAGCCGCGCATCGAACACCCTCTGGCACGGCGCTTTTACGCCTTGCTGGGCCGAGAAGGCAAAGGGGCGCTGATCCCGCTCTACGGAAAGAACTGGGCGACGTTGCGCGACCGCATGCTGCGCTGGTGGGAGTTGGCCTACAACATCCTGATCTGCAAGATCCCCAGCCACACCTTGCGCCTGTTGTGGCTGCGGGCAGGCGGGGCAAAAATTGGCAAAGGCTCGACCGTGTGGCGCAACACCGAAATCCTTGGCGTCGATGGCTTGCGCATTGGCGAGGACAGTACCGTGGGCTGGCACTGCCAACTGGACGCACGCGGCGGCCTGATAATAGGCAATCACGTCACCATCGCCTCCCACGTGCTGATCATTGCCGGTGGGCATGACGTGCAGGCGCCCGAGTTCTGGGCCGTGGGTGGGCCGATTTATATTCGCGATTACGCGTGGATCGCCAGCCGCGCCCTGCTCTCGTTCGGCGCCGACATCGGTGAAGGCGCGGTGGTGGGCGGCAATTGCGTGGTGTCCAAACCGGTGCCACCTTATGCCATCGTCGGCGGACCGGACGCCACCATCAAAGGCGAACGCTGCCGCAACCTCAACTACAAGGTGGGCGGCAAAGGCCTGTTCACCTTGTTCCACTAGGCCCGGGCCATGTTCGGCCCCACCTTGTGGCTCACCCTGGCAACGTTGACAGGCCTTGCCGCGGGGTTCGCACGCGAGTGGCTGCTGGTCGCTGCCTGGGGCGCAGGTGGGCGCAGCGACGGGTTTCTGGTGGCCATGTTTTTACCCGAAGCGCTGCGCATGGCGTTGGCCGCAGGCTTGCTGAGTGCCGCCGCCCTGCCGCTGTATCAACAACGCTCGCGCACTGAGCAACGTGCCTGGCTCAGCGCGCTGGCCCCGCGTTTGCTGCTGTGCGGGTTGCTGCTCAGTGGCCTCTTGGGTTTGGGTTCACTGCTGTGGGTACGCCTGATCGGCCCCGGCCTCGACAGCCAGGGTTATGCGCTGGCGAGTGACAGCTTGCGGATTCTGGCCTGGTGCGCGCCGGGGTTCGTGCTGCACGGGCTGTTCTGTGTTCCTTTACAGGCCCGTTCAAGGTTTGTGCTGGCCGGGTTGGGGTCGCTGCTGTTCAACCTGCCGCCGGTGCTTTACCTGGCGCTGCTCAAGCATGATGCCACCGCCCAGGGTCTGGCCTGCGCCTGCGTGCTCGGCAGCCTGCTCATGCCCTCGGTGCTGTTGTTGCCGCTGTACCGCGACGGCTGGAAGCCTTGGCACATCCAGTCCGCGCCCGGCGCCAGCCGCGAACTGTTGCAACGCATCGGTCCTTTATTAAGTAGCAATCTGGCAAGCCAGGGCCTGGCGTTGCTGGAGCGTATGGTCGCGTCACTGTTGGGCGAAGGTTCTGTGACCTGGATCAACCTGGCGCGCAAGCTGATCAACCTGCCGCTGATTGCCCTGATGAGTCTCAACCAAGTGTTGCTCGGTTTGATGAGTGGCAGCGCGGGCGAACAGCGCTTGGGGCTGCTGCGCAAAGGACTGGCCAGCGCCACCTTGCTGACCGTGCCCGCCGTGGCCGGGCTGATTGGCGCAGCCGGCGCATTGGTGCATTTGCTGCTGCCCAACCAGGCGGCGGACAGCCCCTTGCCCACGTTGCTGGCGTGGTTCTCGGTCCCGTTAATGTTTGGCGCCTGGAATGCCCTGCTCGCGCGTTATGCCTATGCCGCCGGGGACACGCGCATGCCGCTCAACTGCGAGCTGATCGGCAGCTTGCTCAATGCCCTATTGCTGGCCGTGCTGCCGTACTTTTTGGGGTTGATCGGCATCGCACTTGCCGCTGTTGGCGGGGTGATCCTTACGGGCCTGCTGCTGATGCGTCGCCAACAATTGTTTTCGCTCGTACCGTGGCGCAGCCATTGGTTACTCGGGCTGGGCATGATGCTGTTGTCCGCCTTACTGCTGCACCCGCTGCACAATATCTGGCTGCAATTGGGCCTGAGCACGGCCTTCGGCGCGCTGCTGATGCTGGCGATGGCGATGTGGTTGCGCCCGTGGCGCCCTGATAAACCGGAGGTTCAATGACATCGCCCCTCAAGGTGGCCTGCATCATCCCGACCTATAACGGGCGCCATGAACTGGAGCGCCTGCTGGATTCGCTGGGGCGCCAGAGCGCTGAATTTGACACTTTTATCGTCGATTCCAGTTCGCGTGATGGCACGTTCGAGCTGGCCGGGTCGCGCTGCAAAAACGTGTTGCGCATCGACAGCAAAGACTTCAACCACGGCGGCACGCGGCAACTGATGGTTGAGCGCAACCCCGGCTACGATGTGTGCGTCTTCATGACCCAGGACGCCTACCTTGAAGACCCGGATGCACTGGCCGCAATTGTGCGCCCGTTTTCTGATCCTCAGGTGGGGGCCGTCTGCGGGCGGCAACTGCCGCATCTGGACGCCGTGCCCTTGGCGCAACACGCGCGGCAGTTCAACTACCCGCCCACGTCCCACGTCAAAACCCTCGCCGACGCGCCGCAACTGGGACTCAAAACGGCGTTCATGTCCAATTCGTTTGCGGCCTATCGACGCGAGGCACTGCTGGCTGTCGGCGGCTTTGCGCAGCACGTAATCCTGTCGGAAGACATGTACGTCACCGCCAAAATGCTGCTGGCGGGCTGGAGCGTGGTGTATGAGGGGCAGGCGTGCTGTCGCCACTCGCACAATTACACCCTCAAGGAAGAGTTTCGGCGCTACTTCGATATTGGGGTGTTTCAGGCACGTGAGCCGTGGATACGGCAAGCGTTCGGCGGTGCCGGGGGTGAGGGATTACGCTATGTGAAATCCGAACTGACGTTTTTGGGGCCGCAAAGGCTGCTGAGCTGGCCGGCTTCACTGGTGCGCAACGCCGTCAAACTGGGCGCTTACAAACTGGGGCAACAGGAACATCGCCTGCCCCATCACTGGAAGAAAAAACTCAGCATGAACCCACGCTATTGGGACGGGCCATTTGCGTGAGCACTCGGCTGCGAGTCTTAAATATTCAAAAGACCGCAGCCTTCGCCAGCGCCTAAGTGCGTTTGTGCGCGGGTCAGCCCAGCACTTCGCTCAGCGGGATAAAGGCGACCCCATCGCCTTCCACCAGCGTGCTTTCTTCCAGCACCTCTACCAGCCCTTCGGCCCATGCTGCACTGCGCAGTACACCCGAACTCTGGTTTTTGTAGATCACCGCTCGCCCTTGCTCCAGACGCCCGCGCAGGTATTCGCGGCGGTTGCCGGGTTTGGACCAGACAAAACCGGCAGGCACTTGAAACTTGAGGGGCTCCACCGCCTGCACACCCTGACGGCGCAATAAATAAGGGCGCGCCAGCAGCGCAAAGGTGACCAACGTCGACGCTGGATTACCCGGTAACCCAATCACCGGTACGCCGCGAAAATGCCCGCAGATCAGCGGTTTGCCAGGTTTGATTGCCAGTTTCCACAGCGCCAGCTCACCCGCTTCGCGCAGGGCGATACCCAGGAAGTCGGCTTCGCCCACCGAAACCCCACCGGTAGACAAAATCAGGTCCACCGCGCCCAGTTCTGCCAGGCGCTGACGGGTCGCAGGCAAGTCGTCCGGCAAGATGCCTGCATCCAGCACTTCGCACCCCAGACGGGTCAACCAACTGCACAGCAGCACGCGGTTGCTGTTGTAAATCTGCCCCGGCCCCAATGGCTGACCCGGCTCGATCAACTCATCCCCGGTGGACAATACGGCCACCTTGACCCGGCGAATCACCTCAAGCGTGGCGCAGCCCAATGACGCAGCCAAGCCTTGCTCAATCGGTCCCAAACGCGTGCCCGCCGGTAAAACCACTTCACCGACCGTGGTCTCCTGGCCTTGTGGCCGAATGTTTTGCCCTTCGCGCAGTGCCTGTGTGAACAGCACCCGTCCGTCGGCCTGCACCTGAGCGTTCTCTTGCATCTCGACGCAATTGGCGCCCGCAGGCACGGGTGCCCCGGTAAAGATCCGCGCGCACGTGCCGCAGGCCAAAGCCTCAGGCGCCTGGCCGGCAAAGATGCGCTGGCTGACGCTCAAAGGCTCACCGCTCCAGTCGGTCAGGTTCAGCGCATACCCGTCCATTGCACTGTTGGGCCACGGCGGCAGGTCAAGGCTCGACACCAGGTCATGGGCCAGCACACGCCCCTCGCACAAGGGCAATGCCAGCACCTCGGTGTCGCGAATCGGCGCCGCTTCGGCCAGCGCCAGCAACCTTGCCAGCGCCACTTCAACGGGCATCAGCTCGCCCGTACGGCCCGGCTTACCCACGGGGTGGGCAGGCCGCTGCCTGTTTCAAATGGGCCACGAAGTTACACGGGCGATGGCGCGAGTCCAGTTGCTCAGCCAAAATCCCGTCCCAACCCGTGCGCACGGCATTGGTCGAACCCGGCAGGCAGCACACCAGCGTGCCATTGGCCAACCCGGCCAGCGCGCGCGATTGAACCGTTGAGGTGCCGATATCGACGAGCGAGATATGACGGAACAATTCGCCAAAGCCATCAACGTGTTTGTCCAGCAGGCAACCCACGGCTTCAGGCGTGCTGTCGCGGCCAGTAAAACCGGTGCCGCCGGTGATCAACACCACTTGCACTTGATCCTCAGCAATCCAGTGAGCGACTTGGGCGCGGATTTTGTAGAGGTCATCCTTGAGCAACACCCGTGCCGCCAACTGATGGCCCGCCTCGCTCAGGCGGTCGACAAATACTTGGCCCGAGGTGTCGGTTTCAAGTGTGCGGGTATCGCTCACTGTCAGCACAGCGATGTTTAAAGGGACGAAAGGCGCATCAACCTTGGCTTTCATAGACGAGGTCCAGTTGTAGGAAGAACAGCCCGGTGTTATATCACAGCCCTTCTTTTGCCTGACTGCGCGGAGTCAATTCATGAGCCAGTTCCACTGTTCAATCTTGCTGCTGGCGGGCGGGCGGGGCCAGCGTATGGGCGGGCAGGACAAAGGGTTATTGCGCTGGCAGGGCCAGCCCTTGATCAGCCATGCCCAGCGGGTGGCGCGGCCATTGACGGATGACTTGATCATTTCTTGCAACCGCAATCACGCGCACTACGCCGCCTATGCGGACCAGGTGGTCAATGATGGCAACGATGATTTTGACGGGCCGCTGGCCGGTATCCGCGCAGGACTGGCCGTGGCTCGGCACTCACACCTGCTAGTGCTGCCGTGCGATGTGCCCCGCATCGACACCGATCTGATCCGTGCCCTGTTCGATACGGCGCGCCTGCGTCCCGAGCAACCGGTGATGGTGCGCCACGGCGAACACTGGGAACCGCTGCTGTGCGTGATCCCCGTCGCACTCAAAGGCGCATTCGACACCGCGTGGCAAAACGGTCAGCGCAGCCCGCGCAACATCATGCTTGAGCTCAATGCACAGGCTTGCGTGTGCGCGCAGAATGATCCCCGGCTGCTCAACGTCAACACCCCGGATTTACTCGAACTAAGCCAATAGCTATCCTTGCGCCACTAGCCAGGGAACTTGCAGACGATGTATACGTCTCAGGGACAGCTACCCATTACGTACATTCATTTGTTGGAGAAACACAATGACTCATCGGACTCTCGCCGCCCTCATGCTCACTGCTGGCCTGGCCGCCCTTGCTGGCTGTGCGTCGCCAACCGTGATCACTCTTAACGACGGTCGTGAAATCCAGGCAATTGACACGCCTAAGTACGATGAAGATTCGGGCTTCTACCAGTTCAAGCAATTGGACGGCAAAGAAACCCGTATCAACAAAGACCAGATTCGCACCGTTAAAGAGCTGTAAGGCTTATGCGTTAAAACAAAACCCGCCCCGTGCGGGTTTTGTTGTTTTGGCGGGCCAGACGCTTACCACGCCAGACGGATGCGGCTTTCAAAGTAACGTTCTTCACCGCTAACCGGATCGATAAAACGCAACGCCTTGGCCAGCAGCTTCAAGGGCTTGGCGTAGTCATCCACGGCATCCTTGATCACCTGCGGATAGAACGGGTCGTTGCAGATCCCCGCCCCCAACGCCGCCATGTGCACGCGCAGCTGATGTTTTTTGCCGGTGACGGGGTACAGCGCATAACGCCACAGGTCACCGTTTTTCTCACTCACATCGACCAGGGTTTCAGTGTTGCTGTCGCCCGGCCCTTCCTGCATGCGAAAGAACGGTTCACCGTCTACCAAACGGCTTTTATGTACACGCGGCAGCTCCAGTTCAGGCAAGGCAGGCGCGATGGCTTCATAGCGTTTTTCGATCTTGCGTGTCGGAAACAGCAACTGGTAAGCGGAGCGTGTGGCCGGGTTGGCGGAAAACAACACCAACCCCGCCGTGTGTCGATCAATGCGGTGCAACGGCACCAAATTCGGATTGTCGAGCGTACGAATCAGTCGGCGCAACAGGGTTTGCTCGACGTATTCACCGGCCGGGGTCACTGGCAGAAAGTGTGGTTTGTCAGCCACCACCAAATGTTCATCGGCATAGAGAATGGTCTCTTGGACCGGAATCGGCGTTTCGTTGGGCACTTCACGAAAATAGTGAATACGCAGGCCTTCCTTGTAGGCCAGCTGCGCACTGATCGGCGCGCCGTCAGCATCCAGCACACGACCGCGCGCCAGGCGATCAAGCCACTGCTCACGGCTGATCGCCTGAAAGTGTTCACACAAGCAATCAAGCACTGTCAGCCACTTACCGGGCGGCAGGTAGAGGGTGCTGGCTTGATGCTCGGCGGCGTTAAAGCGCTGGGTCGACATAAAAAACTCGGGCAGTAAAAAGCAGCCGGGGATTATCGCCCACCGAGCCTGTTCACGAAACCGTCTGAGGAGCAGCCCGCGGCCTATATGAGGAAGCTCACCACCTGTTCAGCCTCAAAAGGCCAGTCCAACTCTGCGCCTGTATCGACCCGGCGCAACACCGGGATGCGCAGGGCATAGGTTTGAACTTGCCCCTCGCACTCTGCGATATCGACCAGCTCAACCAACAAGCCCCGTTCGACAAACGGCATTAACACAGCTTCAGCGACTTCGCACAGGTGGCAGCCAAGGGTGCCCAGCAGTTCACATTCGGGGTACATAATTCACGACCTGAAAAATAGCCGCCATTCTAGGAGCGTTGCCCTAGGACGTCGACCCGCAGCCCAGGTACGCCTGTCATTTGGCCGAGTCGGGTTGGCCAGCCGCACGTTTGAGCGCAAAGGTGCGATTGCAATACGCCGTGGCCCAATCCAGCACCGGCTTTTCGAAAAAACGGTACGCCAACGCCCCGTAACAGATCACGGCACTCATCATCAGCAGCAGAAAAAACAGATTGTCCCAAATGCTGTCAGGCCATGCGCCGATACGCTGCCACACATGCCCGATCACGCCCAACACCAGTAAGTGCGACAGGTAAATCGTGTAAGACATATCACCTGTGAAGATCAGAAACTGCGGCACACGAATCAACTTGCGCCGCTCCAGCAGGACCAGCGAACCAATCAGCGCGCCAAAAATAACCCCCACCGACAACATGCGCAGCAAGCCTTCGGTGAAGAACAGCTTGAATACGTAAATCAACCCAAACCCAACGGTCAAAGCAGCCATCAAGGTTGCCCAGACCCAGGGCGTTGGCACCTTGACGCTGTGCTTACTGTAAAAAAACAGTGCCAGAGCGCTGCCCATGATGAATTCCAGCGCGTAAGGGTGGAGCATGATTTTCAAAGCCGGATTGAAGTCTTGCCAGTTGGCCAACAGGTTGAACGCAATCAGCCCGCACGCCCACAACGCCAGCAATATCGGCAGGTGTTTTTCTTTGAATAACAACAACCCCGTAAACACCAGATAGAACCACAACTCAAATACCAGCGACCAGGCCACCATCACCAGGAGCACTCGATCATTGGGCAGCAATAAAAACGACATCAAGAGATTGGAGCTGCCATGCGAGGTATTGACCACGCCCGGCAGCGCCAAAGTGACGCCCAGGGTGATAAAAAAATACAGCCAATAATTAGGGTAAATGCGCGACAGCCGATTAAAAGCAAAACGCTGGGTTTGCACCGCGCTCTGAAAGCGGCCACGGGTCACAATCACCATGACAAAGCCACTGATCACAAAAAAAAGATCAACCCCCAGCTGGAAGAATTCGACCAACGCTGGCAATAAAAGATCACCACCCGAATACTTCGCCTCAACTGACGCCATGTGGAATAACACCACTCCCAAAACGGCAGCGCCTCTCAAGCCTTGCAGGGAATACAGACGTTCCATAACGCTCCTGACGACTACGCTTGCCCAACATCCAATTAAGTAGCTTGGCTGTGAGCATAGCGAAGGACCGTGATTTTGAAATGTTGGCGTTTAATCATGATGTGTGTCAGCGCAAGCCCCTTTGAATTACTGGAAGCTCGCGACTTTTTTTATTCAAACAGACAAGGAAGACCTGCGTGTTTGCCAATTTGTTAATCATCCTCGCCTCCTCACTGGTGGTGATCGCCTTTTTCAGGCGGTTAAAGCTGCCTCCAGTCCTGGGCTATTTGTGTGTCGGGCTGTTTGTCGGGCCTACCGCTCTGAACTGGATCAACGACAGCCCGGACCTGCCTGACCTGGCTGAATTGGGGGTGGTGTTTTTGCTGTTTTCATTAGGGCTGGAGTTTTCGCTGCCCAAAATGCTGGCGCTGCGCAGGGTGGTCTTTGGCCTGGGCAGCCTGCAAGTACTGTGCACCTCGCTGGTGTTGGGGAGCCTGCTGTACGCATTTGGCATGAGCCTCAATGCCGCCTTTTTACTCGGCGCCGGGCTGGCGCTGTCGTCCACGGCCATCGTCAGTAAAGAGCTGACCAGCCTCGGTGAAATTTTCAGTCGTCATGGCCAAAACGCGATTGGCGTACTGCTGTTCCAAGACGTGGTGGCGGTGCTTTTACTGACATTGGTTCCTGTGTTTGCAGGCAGCAGCGAGCAAGCCTGGTACTGGGCACTCCCCATCACCTTGGGCAAAACGGTGATCCTGTTTGTCGGCTTGCTATTTGCCAGCCGCTTTCTGTTACCGCGCCTGTTCCACGAAGTAGCCGCCTCGCG
Organism: Pseudomonas weihenstephanensis; assembly: GCF_016812185.1. Taxonomy (NCBI): domain Bacteria; kingdom Pseudomonadati; phylum Pseudomonadota; class Gammaproteobacteria; order Pseudomonadales; family Pseudomonadaceae; genus Pseudomonas; species Pseudomonas weihenstephanensis. Next base: position 743,596 of record NZ_JAAEBV010000001.1, read on the forward strand.
CTCCGCCGAACTGTTTGTGTTGCTGGCACTGGTCATCGTGCTGCTCACGGCATGGCTCACCCATTTATTGGGTTTGTCGCCCGCACTGGGCGCATTCTTGGCGGGCATGCTGCTGGGTGAAAGCCATTACCGCCATCAGATCGAAGCGGATATCCGCCCGTTCCGCGACATCTTGCTGGGGCTGTTCTTCGTCAGCATCGGCATGCTCATCGACCTTCAACTGTTTGTGCATGACGGCTTTTTGATTCTGGGCCTGACCTTGGCCTTGCTCTTGATCAAAGGGGGCGTGGTCGCTGTGCTGGTCAAGTTGCGCGGCAGCGATGGTGAAACGGCCTGGCGCAGTGGTCTGGCCCTGGCGCAGGGAGGCGAGTTCTGTTTTGCACTGATGGCACAAATGCAAATCAACTCGTTGATCCCGCCCGAGATTGCCAGCTACCTGTTGGCCGCGACCTTCTGCTCGATGTTGTTGACGCCCCTTTTACTGCGCGCTGCACCGCAGATCGCCGCCAGCTTGCACCGCAAGTCCAACGAAGAAGCCGAGCTTGAAGAAATCGCCGCGCAGAACGCTGAACTGCACGGCCACGTGGTGATGTGCGGTTATGGGCGGGTGGGTCAATCCATTGGCCGTTTCTTGCGCAGTGAGCATCATGATTTTGTGGCTTTGGACTACGACCCGGATCGCATTCAAGAAGCCGCCAAAGTCGACAGCTGCGTGCATTACGGCGACGCCCGCCGTGGTGATCTGTTGCGCGCTGTCGGCCTTGACCGGGCGCGCCTGCTGGTCATCGCCGTAGACAACACTGAGGTGGCCATGTGCGTGCTCAAAGAGGCTCGCCTGATCACACTTGATGTGCCGGTACTGGTCAGAACCCGTGACGACAGCCAATTGGCTGAACTGAAGGCCGCCGGGGCGACCGAAGTGGTACCGGAACTGCTGGAATCCAGCCTGATGCTGGCGTCTCACGCCTTGATTCTGCTTGGCCTTTCTGAAAAAACCGTGCGCCATCGAGTGGATGAAGTGCGGCATAACCGTTATCACTTGCTGGAAGGCTGCATTGAAAACCCTGATGCACGCGAGAATCAGGGGTTCACCCGCGAAAATGAATAATTTAAGGTAAGGTTTTTCTCTGATTGAAGGTCAACGCCTCTAACGCCTGCGTCAGCAAGTGAGAGAAATGCAGTGAACCTTCAATCAATGCCTACACTCGAACCATCATCAAGCCGCTTACGGAGATTCACATGGCCCGCACTACAGCAAAGAATGCTCAAGAGATATTGATGGCTGACTTCCAGGCACTGGTGGCAGACACCGAAAGACTGCTGGAACACACCGCGTCCCTGGCGGGTGATCAAGCCGATGAGCTGCGTGCCCAAATCAAGGAGAGCCTGCTCAAGGCCCGCGAGTCGCTGGATGAAACCAAAGAGACCCTGCAACAGCGTGGGCAGGCAGCCGTCGTGGCGACTGAAGACTACGTTCAGGCAAACCCGTGGCAGTCGGTTGGCATTGCCGCCGGCGTCGGCTTTTTGATTGGCCTGTTGGCTACCCGGCGCTGATATGACAGAAGAATCCGGCTCCCCTCGTTCCTCACCGCGGCGCCTGGGTGCCGCGTTTCTGGGCCTGCTGCACAGCCATGTCGAGTTATTGGGCATCGAGTTGCAAGAACAGAAGGCACGGACTGTCAGCCTGTTACTGTTTGCCGGGCTGGCCTTGGTGTTTGGCCTGTTATTGCTGATCGGGCTGTCGGCGCTGGTGCTGATTCTGGTCTGGGACAGTTATCGCCTGACCGGCATCATCGGCCTGTGTGTGTTTTATACGTTAGCGGCGATTTTCTGCGGCCTTCGTCTTAAAGCAGCGGTGTTCGATGAATCCTCTCCTTTCAATGCCACGCTCGAAGAGCTGGCCAAAGACCGCGAGCGTTTATTGCCATGAGCAGCCTGCCTGAAATGCCGCAAAAAGCGTCACGCCGCGAGATGCGTAAAGTATTGATTCGCTTGCGCATGGAAATGCATCGCCAGGAAATTCGCCATGAAACCCAGCAGTTGCTCCAGCCTTTGCAAAAAATGCGCGGGATGACCAGCAACTGGCAAGAAAGTCTGGGGATCAAACACGCGCCGTTGTGGGGGGTAGGCGCTGTCACCCTGTTGGGCTTTTTGACCGGTAAAGGCGCACGTTCCAAAGGCAGCGGTCGCATGTCGCGCCTGATCGGGCTGACGACCGGTCTGCTGCCACTGATCAAACTGGTCATCCAGAGCTCCGCCCGCAAGCCTTGAGGCGATGATTGCATCACCCGTTGCACCTGACTGTGTAGCCGTTGACGAATGACACGAGGCTCCGTTCGAGCGCGTAGCCGTCGTAGAACCATTGAACCCGGTGCGTCAAAGACACCTTAGCCACCGGGTCTACGGCCGCTTCGCGCTCGATCGTGGCCTCGTGACTCGACAGTGAACGCAGGCTCAAGTCCCCACCTGATCCGGCTTGCACGCTCGCGCGTGACGCGAGAAGCTGCGTGCACAGTCACTGACGGAGCACTGCGCCTTGGATTGGCAAACTCTACTTAACCGCGAACGCCTCGGAAAACCTCATCACAGCCCTGAAGAACTGGGACGCAGCCCTTTTCACAAAGACCATGACCGAATCATCTTTTCAGGTGCTTTTCGCCGTCTGGGCCGAAAAACCCAAGTTCACCCCGTCAATAGCAATGACCATATCCACACCCGCCTGACCCATTCCCTTGAAGTCAGCTGTGTGGGCCGTTCATTGGGCATGCGTGTAGGTGAGACGCTTCGCAGCGCCCTGCCCGACTGGTGTGACCCCGGTGATTTGGGCATGGTTGTACAGTCGGCCTGCCTGGCCCATGACATTGGCAACCCGCCCTTCGGGCACTCGGGTGAAGACGCCATCCGTAACTGGTTTCAACAGGCCGCAGACCGTGGCTGGCTCGATGATATGAGTGATGTCGAGCGCACCGACTTTCTGAGCTTTGAAGGCAATGCCCAAGGTTTCAGGGTGCTCACACAGCTGGAATATCATCAGTTTGATGGCGGCACCCGCCTGACCCATGCCACCTTGGGTACCTTCCTCAAATACCCCTGGACGGCGCGTCATGCCGATTCGCAAGGTTACAAAAAGCACAAGTTCGGTTGCTATCAGAGTGAACTGCATCTGCTCGAAGGGATCGCCCACAAACTGGGCTTGCCGCAACTCGAAGAAGAACGCTGGGCACGCCATCCTCTGGTGTATCTGATGGAAGCTGCGGACGACATCTGCTATGCACTCATTGACCTTGAGGACGGCCTGGAAATGGACTTGCTGGGATACCGCGAAGTCGAATCCCTACTGCTGGGGCTGGTGGGTGATGACTTGCCAGAAACCTATCGCTTGCTCGGCCCTCAAGACTCCGAGCGACGCAAGTTGGCCATTCTGCGTGGCAAAGCCATCGAACATCTGACCAATGCCGCTGCGCTCGCCTTTGTCGAGCAACAACAGGCACTGCTCAACGGCACGCTGCCCGGGGATCTGGTCGAGCATATGCACGGCCCGGCAAAACGTTGCGTGCTGGATGCCAAAGACATGGCCCGCAAAAAAATCTTCCAGGACAAGCGCAAAACCCTTCACGAAATCGGCGCGTACACCACGCTGGAAATTCTCCTGAATGCCTTTTGCGGCGCTGTACTTGAGCAACATGGCGGGCGCACGCCTTCGTTCAAAAGCCGACGCATTCTCGATTTGCTGGGCAATAGCGCGCCTGACCCCTACTGGCCATTACACCGTTCATTTATGCGCGTCATCGACTTCATTGCAGGCATGACGGACAGCTATGCCACCGAGATGGCAAGGGAAATGACCGGGCGCTCAAGTCCGACTTGAATTTGAGTCTTGGCCCTAACAGGGCTGGCCTGAATCCTACAGGCTAGCCCTACAACTACTTCTCAGAAACGCCTACACACACTCTTAATTAAACATCGTTAAACAAGCACAAGTAGCAAACAGCAAAAGCGCTTGTAGTACTTTTCCCAACCCGAACTAAACACCCCATTCAACAGCACAAACAAAACACTAAAAAAACACTCCACCCCTCATTACCTTTCCACTCACAACGTTAACAAATCGTGCTCTTGCGCCTTAATTTACGTAGGATTTTTCCCATACTACGTTTGTAGGCCCGCGGGTTCGTGTGCCCGCTCATATAACTGAGCTATGGTGCGCGCTTTCTATACCGCGCTTAACAGGAATTAATTATGACCACCGTCTTTATAGTTGACGACCATCCGGTTATCCGACTGGCAATTCGTATGTTGTTAGAACATGAAGGTTATGAAATAGTCGGCGAAACCGACAATGGTGTCGACGCAATGCAAATGGTGCGTGAATGCGTGCCCGATTTGATCATTCTCGACATCAGCATCCCTAAACTCGACGGACTGGAAGTGCTCGCACGTTTCAACGCCATGAATTCAACCCTTAAAACATTGGTCCTGACCGCCCAGTCCCCTACTCTGTTTGCCATGCGCTGCATGCAATCCGGTGCGGCGGGGTATGTGTGCAAACAAGAAGAACTGAGTGAACTTGTCAGTGCAATAAAAGCCGTATTCTCTGGCTACAATTATTTCCCCAGCCAAGCCTTGACTCCTGAGCGACATGAGGATGGCGACTGTTCAGAAATCGAGTTATTCAAATTAGTGAATGACCGCGAACTCATGGTTCTACAGCTTTTCGCACAAGGTAAAACAAACAAAGAAATCGCCAAAGGAATGTTTTTGAGTAATAAAACAGTGAGCACTTACAAAAAAAGGCTCATGCAAAAACTAAAAGCAAACTCATTGGTTGATCTTATCGAACTGGCTAAACGCAATTCTTTAGTGTGAGAAACACGATGCCCACGCGGTTACTACATCCTTTATCACTGATCACCGGCTTACTTTTATGCTGGTCCATGCTGGCTCACGCCACCGGCAGTGACAACTACCCATTGCTGAGCCGCTCGGGCATCTCTTACCTGGAAGCCCCGCTCGATAAGAAACAGCGCAAATGGCTACAGGAAAAACGCGTATTGCGGGTGGGCATTTCTTCTCCGGACTATCCCCCTTTTGATATGACTACCAGCGGGCAGGATTACGAAGGTTTCACCGCGGACTACATCGGCCTTCTGGCCCAGGCACTCAACGTATCGATCAACGTTCAACGTTTTACAACACGAGACGAGGTTATCCAGGCCCTGGAGCAAGGCAACATTGATTTGCTCGGCACCTCGAATGGTTATGAAGCCGCCAATCAGAACCTGTTGCTTTCAATTCCCTACGCCGTTGACCAGCCTGTTCTTGTTACGCGCGAAGGAGAAACCCGCTCCTTGACCCAGGGCCTGGAAGGCTTGCGTTTGAGCATGGTTTACCACTACCTGCCACTCGATGAGGTCAAAAGGCTTTATCCCAAGGCCATTATCCAGTCATACCCTTCGTACCAAAATGCGATAAACGCGGTGGCGTTTGATCAGGCCGATGTGTTTCTGGGCGATACGCTCTCCACGCATTACATGATCAACAAGGGCTATTTGAAGAACATTAAAATGGCGAATTTCAGCAAACATGAAGCCTATGGCTTCAGCTTTGCTGTTCGTCGTGATAACCGCGTCCTGCTGGATATCCTCAATTCCACGCTTGAGGCCATCCCCAACAACGAGCGCCAAAACATCGCCAAACGCTGGAGCGCTGGCAGCGACATATTGCTGACTGACCAAAAGCTCCAACTGACCGAACGTGAACAGCGCTGGCTGGCTAAACATGCCGTGGTCAAGGTCGTGGTTAACGAAACGCTGGCGCCGCTGAGCTTTTTTGATGCCGAGGGTAATTTTCGCGGCATTACCGCAGACCTGCTGGAAATGATTCGCCTGCGCACCGGGTTGCGGTTCGAGATCCAGCGTACCCGCAGCCTGAGCCACATGATCGACATGATTCAGCGACATGAGACCGACATTATTTCTGTGATCAGCCCATCGGTATCGCGCGAGAACAAACTCAACTTCAGTCGTCCCTATCTCGAAAACTCATTTGTCCTGCTGACTGCAAAAGGCATCCAGCACCCTGCCAACCTGGAACAACTGGCAGGCAAACGCCTGGCGTTGACCCAGGGTAACCCGCTAACCGGCTATCTTCGCAAAACGTTCCCAGACATCACGCTCGTCGAAACCGACGATATCTATCAAGCGACGCAATTGTTGTCGGAGGGCAAAGTACAAGGGGCCGTCAATACTCTGGTCATTGCCAATTACTTGCTGGCGTCACAACTGTTTCAGGACCGCCTGCAAATCAGCGCGACGATTGGCACCCAGCCCGCCACCTTTTCCCTGGCCACGGCCCGCGATGCCAGCGAGCTAAGCTCGATTCTCGACAAAGCACTGCTCAGCATTGCCCCGGATGAGCTGGGCATTATCAACAGTCGCTGGCGCGGTTATGTGCCCGCCTCTGATAGCTACTGGCGTAATTATCATCGCTTGATTTACCAGATCATCATCGGGACCACCCTTTTACTGCTGCTGTCATTGGTCTGGAACGCTTACATGCGCCGCCAGATACAGCAGCGAAAACAGGCTGAGCGCGCCCTCAGCGATCAGTTCGAATTTATGCGCGCCATGGTCAATGAAACACCCCACCCCATTTATGTGCGAGACCGCCAGGGCATTCTGCAAACCTGTAATGACAGTTATCTGGAAGCCTTTTGCGCCAAGCGCGAAGAAGTCATCGGCAAAACGGTCATACAAACTCGCAGTGCCATCAGTAATGAACACGAAGCCCGGGACTTTCAGGCTGACTATCTGCGCGTTATACGCGAAGGCACGCCACTGATCATGGATCGCCAATTGCACATCGGCGATCAGATCATGACCATTTACCACTGGATTCTTCCTTACAGGGATTCGCTGGGTGAGGTGCAAGGCATCATCGGTGGCTGGATCGACATCAGTGACCGCCGTCAATTGATGGACAAACTGCGCTCCGCCAAAGAGCTGGCTGATGAGGCCAACCGCGCCAAAAGTACGTTCCTGGCGACGATGAGCCATGAAATCCGTACCCCCATGAATGCGGTTATAGGCTTGCTGGAACTCACGTTGAAACGAGCGGATAAAGGCCAGCTCGATCGACCTTCAATTGAGGTGGCGTACAACTCTGCCAAAGACTTGCTGGAGCTGATTGGCGATATTCTTGATATCGCCAGAATCGAGTCGGGCCGGCTGAACCTGTCAGCTGAGCGCGTCAACTTACGCGAATTGGCCAGCTCCGTTATTCGGGTGTTCGACGGTTTGGCACGGCAAAAAAATCTGACCCTGTCACTGATTTTCACTCCGGAGCATAACGCCCCGGATGTACAGGTCGACCCTCTGCGTTTTAAACAAATCCTCACCAATCTGATCAGCAATGCCATCAAATTCACAGATCGCGGTCATGTAACACTGACATTGAACCTGCTCCCCACAGACGCCCCGGATCAGGTTCAGGTGCAGCTCAGCGTGCAAGACACAGGCATTGGTATCAGCAGCAGCGATCAGGCGCGCCTGTTTGAACCTTTTTCCCAGGTAGAAAACAGCGGCCAGTTTGCCCTGGGGGGCGCAGGACTCGGGCTGGTGATTTGTAAAAGCCTGTGCGAAATGATGGGCGGCACGCTGACGCTGAGCAGCCAACCTACGGTGGGCACACGGGTTCAGGTCACCCTGAAAGTACCGTCTCTGGCGCCCAGCCTGAGTCAGACCGCAAAAGAGCCGGAGATCACCCACAGCACACGGACGCTCAATGTCCTGGTTGTGGACGATCACCCGGCCAATCGCTTGTTGATGTGTCAGCAATTGGGCTTTTTAGGCCATGTGTACACCACGGCACAAAACGGGGCCGCCGGGCTTGAACTCTGGAAGCAAGGGGGGTTCGACGTGGTCATTGCTGATTGCAATATGCCCGTCATGAATGGCTATGACTTGACCCGCGCGATTCGACATATCGAACACATTGACCAGCGAGTGCCGTGCACGATCCTGGGGTTCACCGCCAACGCCCAACCAGAGGAGCGTCTCAACTGCCAACAGGCAGGCATGGACGACTGCATGTTCAAGCCCATCAGCCTCACATTGCTCTGCAAGCGTCTGAACGAACTCAAGCCTGTCTACGCCGAAGTCGCATTCAATGTTGAAAGCCTTTATGCGCTGTCAGGTGCAGACCCCATCAGGATCAAGCGATTGCTCCAAGAGCTGTTACACAGCAACCGCGCTGACCTTGAGGCGCTGCGCATACTGCGCGCAGACGAAGGGCTGGACGGCTTTACTGAATTGGCCCACAGAATTAAAGGCGCCGCACGTATTGTCGGGGCCGTGAAATTGATTGAGCGGTGTGAAGCGCTGGAAACGGCCAGCCCCGACACCTTGCAACACGCCTGTGATGAGGTCAGGCATGCCATGGCGTCACTGGAGCAAACGCTGCTCAATGAACTGGCCAAGCTTGCCGAATAACCCAGGCGTCACCCTGCACAAAAAAAGGCGCTCGTGAGCCTGGCCTAACTATGCTTACAGGGACCAGCGCACTCCTATCTGCGGGGACACCTTGTATGCCCAAAACTGGGTCAGCTAAAAAGCGCCAATTTCCGCTGCATGTCCATATCAGCGTGATGTTCACGCTGTTGCTGGTATTGCTGGGTGTGGCCTTGGGCGTTTTTAACTATGTGCAAACCACCCGGATCATTCTCAACAGCAGCCAACAGGTGTTCAGCCAGATAGAACAGGATGTGCAGCAAGACTTGCTGCACACCTACCAGCCAATACGCCAAGCGCTGAACCTGCTTTCACTCGGTACCGATGGCACTACCGATCAATTCGAAAGCCGGATGGCATTGTTGAAACCGTTTGTACAAACACTCAATGACAACCCGGCACTCGCCGCCCTTTATCTGGGGGACAACCAAGGGAACTTCTTTCTGGTTCGCCCTTTACGTAATCAAGCAACCAAGAACCGCCTGAAAGCACCGCAACAAGCCATGTATCAGGTCTGGAGCATTCAACGGTCGGGGCTACTGAGCGCAGTTGAGTCGAAAATTCTGTTTTTTGATGAGTCCCTGTCGCTGCTTGAACAACGCAATAAAGCCGATGAAACCTACGACCCACGTGCCCGCAGCTGGTTTATTCCGGCGCGGGGCATCACCGACCAACTCACCACCAGCCCCTATCTGTTTTTCTCGACACGCGAGGTGGGCACTACATTATCCCGTCGCAGTTCGGCCAAAGCAGTGATCGGAGCAGACCTCACGCTTTCTCAACTTTCCACCACGCTGGCCCGGCACAAGGTTACGCCCGGTACAGAAATCGCGTTATTTGATGACACAGGCCAGGCCGTTGCTTTCCCTGATTACCAGCCGTCACTGGCCGACCCTGAGTCCACTCACCTGTCCCGCGTTGAGCAACTTAGCCCCGCATTCGCGGCCTTAACCCGCCAAGGCATCGACCACGAGCATCGCCTCCAGGCAGACCAACGCCAGTGGATCGTCTCACAGGCCAGGCTGACCGATGGTGGACTGAACGGCTTGTATCTGACCCTGATGGTTCCTGAAGACGAACTGTTGGGCGATGCTTATCAACTGCGTTGGGAAGGCGCAATTGTCACACTGGCGATCCTGCTGCTGTGCCTGCCCTTAGGCTGGTTAATCTCGCGGCTGTTGGTCAAACCCCTGCGTGCCCTGGTGCAAGAAGCCGAAGCGATACGCCGTTTTGACTTCAATTACCCCGCGATTGAGCACTCACCGGTGCTTGAAATCGACCAGTTGGCCGCCTCCATGCGCCGCATGAAAGAGACCTTGGCCAGTTTTTTTGAGATCACCGCCAGCCTGTCGGCGCACACCCGCTTCGAACCGCTGCTGCAATCGGTGGTGCGCGAAACCATGAAGATTGCCCAGGCGCAGGCTGGACTGATTTATCTGACCGAAAGTGAGGGGCCTCATTTCGCCCTCAAAGGGTTGATCATTAACGATCAACCTCGCGACTTGAGCACATTGACTCACCCCGCGCTGAATGCTCAGGAGCGCGAATATCCGCCCTGGTTGCGTACGCTGCATGAAGGCAACGACAGCGTGGTGTGCACCCTCAGCCATGCACAGGCCGGTGACTTGCAACCCGTGATGCAGGCGTTCGACAGCCAAAGCGTGCACCTGATCGGGATTCGTCTGCACAACCGTCATGGCGAGACCGTGGGCATCCTGGTGTTATTACTCAACAACAGCGGCTCGCGTGAAGACCAGGAGCACCTGCGCGCCGACCGTATTGCCTTCATCAAGGCCGTCTCGGGCGCGGCGGCGGTTTCTATTGAAAGCCAGCGCCTGCAAGCGCGACAAAAGCAGCTGCTGGACGCCTTCATCCAATTGCTGGCCGGGGCGATTGACGCCAAAAGCCCTTACACCGGCAGTCATTGCCAGCGCGTGCCCGCCCTGACCTTGATGCTGGCCCAGGCGGCTGCCGCCAGCCAACACACCGCATTTGCGCACTATCAACCCACCGATGAAGAGTGGGAAGCGCTGCACATCGCGTCCTGGCTGCATGATTGCGGCAAGGTCACCACGCCAGAATACGTGGTCGACAAAGCCACCAAACTTGAAACCCTGTACGACCGGATCCACGAAATACGCACCCGTTTCGAGGTCCTCAAGCGCGATGCCTGGGTCAGCTATTGGCAGGGCAAGGCTTTGGGTGCAGACGAGAAGCAACTGGCTCAAGCCCGTGACGCCAGCCTGGGCGCACTGGACGATGACTTTGCCTTTGTTGCACGCAGCAATCTGGGCAGCGAGGCCATGGCCGAGGTCGACCTGGAACGCTTGAAGACGATTGCCCTGCGCACCTGGACCCGCACGCTGGATGATCGGCTGGGCGTGTCATGGGAAGAAAACAAACGCCAGGCAACCCGAACGGAGCAAGCGTTACCGGTGACCGAATCACTGCTGGCCGACAAGCCGGAACACCTGTTCGTACGCAACGAGGCCGAATGCATGGAGCCGGACAATATATGGGGCTTTCAACTGGACGTGCCTGCGTACAAGTTCAATCGCGGCGAGCTGTACAACCTGAGCATTACTCGGGGCACCCTGACCCGCGAAGAGCGTTACATCATCAATAACCACATCGTGCAAACCATCCTCATGCTCAAGCACCTGCCCTTCCCCAGCTACTTGGGCAACATTGCTGAAATAGCGGGCGGGCATCATGAAAAAATGGACGGCACCGGTTATCCGAAACGGCTGAAACGCGAAGAGATGAGCCTGGCGGCACGCATGATGGCGATTGCCGATATCTTTGAGGCGTTAACCGCGTCCGATCGACCGTACAAACGCGGTAAAACCCTGAGTGAAGCGCTGAGCATCATGGCAGCCATGTGCCACGATGCTCATATTGACCCGCAATTGTTCGCGCTGTTTATGCACGAGCAGATCTATATGCAGTATGCCCAGCGCTTTCTGGCGCCTGAGCAGGTCGACAGCGTGGAAGTCGACGTGCTGCTACGCAAGGCCGGGCTGGGCCCATAGGCTCAGCAATCGCTCAAACGCAAAAAGATAGCCGCAAGTGCTTCGATGCCTTGCTGATCCTGCGCTGAAAAACGCCCGATGCTCGGACTGTCCAGATCCAGCACACCGATCAAACGACCGTCCTTGATCAAAGGCACCACCAATTCACTGTTGGACGCGCTGTCGCAGGCAATATGCCCTGCAAACGCGTGTACATCCTCAACCCGCTGGGTCTCTCGGGTTGCGGCCGCAGCTCCGCACACCCCCCGACCAAACGGGATGCGCACACAGGCGATCTGGCCCTGAAAAGGGCCCAGTACCAACTCATCATTGCGATTGAGGTAAAACCCGGCCCAATTTAAATCGTCGAGCTGGTGATACAAAAATGCCGAAAACTGTGCGGCATTGGCAATAAAGTCACGCTCATCAGCCAACAAGGACTCCAGTTGCGCCTTCAACAAGGCATAACCGTCCAAACCATCACCTGTTGCGTTCAAATCAATCATTCGGTTGCTCCAACAATTTCAATCCAACCCAGTAGCGTGCGAACTGGTAAGCGCAGCGTCCATTACGATTGCCACGCCCGGTTGCCCAGCGCACGGCCAAAATATCCAGCGCCTCATTGCGCTCCCACTGCAAACCGGCCTTGCCCGCCAACACGCCGATCCAGTGTTCAACCACGCTCAGAAAGTGTTCCTGCGTAAACGGGTAAAACGACAGCCACAGGCCAAATCGATCAGACAACGCAATCTTGTCTTCCACGGCTTCGCTGGGATGCAGTTCACCATCGACGTGCTTCCAGTTTTCGTTGTCGCTTTCTTTTTCTGGCACTAAATGCCGGCGGTTAGACGTGGCATACAACAGAACGTTTTCCGGGGCTTGCTCAAGGGAGCCATCCAGCACGCTTTTCAGCACGCGGTAATCGCCCTCGCCGGCCTCGAAAGACAAGTCATCACAAAACAGTACAAAACGTTGCTCCAGACCTTGCAGGGCTTCAACCACGCGAGGCAGGTCGGCGAGGTGATCGCGCTCGATTTCAATCAGGCGCAACCCCTGCGAGGCGTATTCGGCCAGCAACGCCCGAATCAAGGAGGACTTACCCGTGCCGCGCGACCCCCAAAGCAATGCATGGTTGGCCGGTAAACCGTCCAGAAATTGTTTAGTATTGCGGCCCAATTGATCGCGCTGCTGATCGACGCCAATCAAGTCGGTAAGACGCATCTGAAGGCTGACATCCAGCGGCATCAAATAACCCGTACGCCCTTCGCGCTGCCAGCGTGCGGCGAGTGAGCGATCCCAATCCACCGGTTGGCGGATCGCCGGCAGCAACGGTTCAATACGCGCAAGCACCGCGTCAGCACGCTCAAGAAAGGCATTCAGTTTAGAATCCACAACATCTCCTCAGACTGATACACACAAAGCGCATTGATGGAGTGGACACGGATGCCCATCCCCGGATTAGCGGATACGTAATTACCAGCGGTTAACTGGGCAAAGTCTGCCAGCTAACCTGTTAATCTCTTGCCAGCCGACAGGACATGGAAACAGGTGCAGCACCTTATGGACATAAAACTCACCCATCGCCTGTCGTTCAAGCAGGCACGGCTGACAGTGCTGGTCGGCTTTGTACTGGGAACGCTGCTCAGCCTGCTGCAAATCGGCATCGATTATGCCAGCGAAAACGCTGCCATCAATCGTGAAATCTATTCCTTGCTTGAGATCAGCCATAACCCGGCTTCACGGATTGCCTACAATCTGGACTCTGAGCTGGCTCAAGAGTTAGTGCTGGGGCTGTTGCGCTCGCCCGCAATCATCGGCGCGCAATTGAACGACAACGATAAGTCGGTGCTGGCATCGGTGCAGGATCAGCCCGAATCCGGGCGCTACCGGGCACTCAGTGACTTCCTGTTCGGGGCCAATCGTTCGTTTGATGACCGGCTCTACTTCAATCACATGCCGGAACAAAGCGTTGGCGTGCTGCACCTTGAGGTAGACACCTACCCTTTTGGCAGCCGTTTTTTACACCGGGCCGAAGTGACCTTGCTCAGCGGCTTCGCCCGCAGCCTCATCCTGTCAGGCATTTTACTCGGCCTGTTTTATGTGATGCTGACCCAGCCATTGGTGCGGGTGATCCGTGAGCTGAGCAACAGCAAACCCGGCGACCCTCAACCTTCACGTATCCATTGCCCGCCCGGCCACGAAGACGATGAAATCGGGGTGTTGGTCAACGTTGCCAATCAGCAGTTTGATGCACTGGTGCGTGAAATCGAACAGCGGCGCAGCGCTGAAAACCGTCTGAACGAATACCTGGCGCAGCTGGAACACATTGTGTCTGCCCGCACCCAGCAATTAAAAGCGATCAATGACCGCCTCAGCCAGTCCAATGAAGAACTGGAAGCCGCCCGTAGCACGGCGCTGGAAATGGCCCAGGCACGCTCCGCCTTTTTGGCCAATATGAGTCACGAAATACGCACCCCTCTCAATGGGTTGTTGGGCATGCTCGCCCTGACCCTGGACAGCCCGCTCAATGCTGAACAACACCAGCAACTGTCGATTGCCCATGATTCGGGCAAAGTGCTGGTCGAGCTGCTCAACGATATTCTCGACCTGTCCAAATTCGACGCCGGGCAATTGGAACTGGAGCACATTGCGTTCGATCTTGGGACGCTGGTTGAGGACACCGCCAACCTGCTGTCGCAGAACGCTGCGCCCAGCGTCGAGCTAACGTGCCTGATCGACCCGCAGTTCCCGGCGCTGGTATTGGGCGATCCGACGCGGGTGCGTCAGATCGTCAGCAACTTGTTATCCAACGCCCTGAAGTTCACCCGGTTCGGGCGGGTGGATGTGCGCCTGAGCGCACAGCATGATCGCGTGCGTATCGAGGTCTGCGACACAGGGATTGGGATTGCTCAAGAGGCACAGGCCAGAATCTTTCAACCTTTTACCCAAGCGGGCGCCGGTATCACTCGCCAGTACGGCGGCACAGGCTTGGGCCTGGCATTGACCAACAGCCTGTGTGAAGTCATGCAAGGGCGCTTGACCATCAGCTCCGAAGTGGGTTTTGGCAGTCAGTTCTGCGCTGAACTGCCCCTGCCCTGCCACACAGAGGCGATTACGCCCAAACCCCTTTTGGGTAATGTGATTGCGGTCACAACCGCGAGCAGTGGCCTGGCAGAGTTACTGAGCAGCCTATTGCCGATCTGGGGCCTGAAATTTCAGCGCTTTTCGATCGACGACTCCTTGGCCAAGGTCAATCCTGACTTGTTGATCACGGACTGCCCCGAATGCCTGTTTGGCTTACGCCCGGCGATCAGCACACCGATCTTACTGGTCACCGCCTATGGCAATTTCATGCCGAGCGATCAGGTCAATGCGCTGGCGCCGCTCCAGCAGAAAGCCCGGCCCCTTTCGCGTAAAGCGCTCTATCAAACCTTGCAGCACTTATTGCAAAAAGACGATGACGAGACCTTGCGTGCACCGACCCACCACCTGCCCACCCCGCACCGGGCACACATTCTATTGGTGGAAGACAACCCGGTTAACCAGCTGGTCGCCAAAGGCATGCTGAGCAAACTGGGCTGCGAAGTAGTGGTTGCTGCCCACGGCGGGGAAGCCTTGAGGCAGTTAGCGCAGAACCGTTTTGATCTGGTGCTGATGGACTGCAACATGCCCGTTATGGATGGCTATGAGGCCAGTCGGCAAATACGCCAAAGCGGACTGTGGCCAGACCTGCCGATAGTTGCTCTGACAGCCAATTCCATGCCTGAGGAGCGTGAACGTTGCCGCACGGCAGGCATGAATGACTACCTGTCCAAGCCGTTCCGGCGTGAAGAGTTGCAAGCGCTGCTCGATACGTGGGTGCCGCTCAAGCCTTAGGCAGAGGGCGTAGCTGCGAACGAATGAGAAGCGTGGCTAACGCTCGTACATAAACACCTCAGCCATCGCCTTTAGGGCCGCGCCTGCACACGCAGCAGTGCTTCGATGTCAGCTTTCAAGGCATCGGGTTTCGTCGCAGGGGCATAGCGTTTGATACTGCGACCGTGCTCACTGATCAAAAACTTGGTGAAGTTCCACTTGATGCCTGTGGACCCCAACAGTCCAGGGGCGCGCTGTTTGAGGGCAGTAAAGAGAGGGTGCGCCTGAGGGCCATTCACTTCGACTTTCTTGAACAACGGGAAGCTCACGCCAAAGTTCACCTCGCAAAATTGCAAGATTGCCGCTTCATCCCCGGGTTCCTGTTGCCTGAACTGGTTGCAGGGAAACCCCAGAATGACCAAACCTTGATCCTTGTACTGCTGCCACAGCGCTTCCAGCCCTTTGTACTGTGAGGTAAACCCGCAGTTGCTCGCGGTATTAACCACCAACACGGCTTTGCCCCCGAAGTCGGCCAAGGTCTTTTGCTCACCGCTCAGTGTGGTGCAAGCAATGTTCAACAGGTTGTCAGTCATGACGCCACCCTCGATAACGTGAAGTTCAGTCGCGCGCCACGAAGTCCAGGCACACCGAGTTGATGCAATAACGCAAACCGGTAGGTGGCGGGCCGTCAGGAAATACGTGGCCCAAATGCGCATCACATTTGGCACACGTCACTTCAGTGCGGACCATGCCGTGGCTCACATCACGAATCTCGACCATCGCACTCTCGCCAATGGGTTGATAAAAACTTGGCCAACCACAGCCTGAGTCAAACTTGGCCGCAGAGTCGAACAACGGCTCATTACAACAAATGCAATGATAAACACCGTCCGTTTTGGTGGCGTTGTACTTGCCGGAGAATGGCCGCTCGGTGCCCTTGAGGCGGCACACGTTGTATTGCTGTGGGTCGAGCATGGCCTTCCACTCGTCCAGTGTTTTTTCCAACTTTTGCATGCTTAAGCCCCTGTCACTGAAAAACCCCGACCAGTGGCTTTTCCAGGGGTCGGGTGGCACGTATGATTGCGCCTCGTTAAGCGCCAGTCTGGCACCCGCGTTATGTGCATTCAAACGGATTCTTGAAGCAAAGCGGGTTGCCGCTGTGTGAAGACACAGAATTTCCCAGTGCAGGCGTCACGTCCTGGCTGGATCGTTCATTTTCGGGATCACATCGCCATGCAGGTCAGCAAATCAAACAAGCTCGCCAACGTCTGTTATGACATTCGCGGCCCAGTGCTCAAGCACGCCAAACGTCTGGAAGAGGAAGGCCACCGCATCCTCAAGCTGAATATCGGCAACCCGGCGCCATTTGGTTTTGAAGCGCCGGACGAAATCCTTCAGGACGTGATCCGCAATTTGCCTACCGCTCAGGGCTACAGCGACTCCAAGGGCCTGTTCAGCGCTCGCAAAGCCGTGATGCAGTACTACCAGCAAAAGCAGGTAGAAGGCGTGGGCATTGAAGACATCTACCTGGGTAATGGCGTCTCCGAACTCATCGTGATGTCGCTGCAAGCGTTGCTCAACAATGGCGATGAAGTGCTGGTGCCCGCACCCGATTACCCGCTATGGACCGCAGCCGTAACGCTGGCAGGTGGCCATCCGGTGCACTACCTGTGTGACGAGCAAGCCAACTGGTTCCCTGACCTGGCCGATATCAAAGCCAAAATCACCCCAAACACCAAAGCGATGGTCATCATCAACCCGAACAACCCAACGGGTGCGGTGTATTCCAAAGAACTGCTGCAAGGCATGCTGCAAATCGCTCGCCAGCACAACCTGGTGGTGTTCTCGGATGAGATCTACGACAAAATTCTGTATGACGATGCCGTGCACATCTGCACTGCGTCGCTGGCACCGGACGTGCTCTGCCTGACCTTTAACGGCCTCTCCAAGTCGTACCGGGTGGCAGGTTTCCGTTCCGGCTGGATCGCCATCTCCGGTCCCAAGCACAATGCCCAAAGCTACATTGAAGGCATCGACATGCTGGCCAACATGCGCCTGTGCGCCAACGTGCCTAGCCAGCATGCCATCCAGACCGCGCTCGGTGGCTACCAGAGCATCAATGACCTGGTGCTACCCAACGGCCGCTTGCTGGAGCAACGTAACCGCACCTGGGAGTTGCTCAATGACATTCCGGGCGTCAGTTGCGTAAAACCGATGGGCGCGCTGTATGCCTTCCCGCGCATTGATCCAAAAGTCTGCCCGATTCTTAACGACGAGAAATTCGTGCTCGACTTGCTGCTGTCGGAAAAACTGCTGGTGGTGCAAGGCACGGCGTTCAACTGGCCGTGGCCAGATCACTTTCGTGTGGTAACACTGCCACGCGTGGACGAACTGGATCAGGCGATCGGCAGAATCGGTAACTTCCTGAAAACCTACCGTCAGTAATTTCTCTACATGCTGTGCGACGCATCAAATGTCGCACAGCATGTGTCTAATGAAACATTCTTCACTTACTGTGCCCTCCGGGCCTTTTCGCGCCTGAATACGCCTTAAAAAATCCTTAAGCCTCGTATCCACTGGGTTTTGTGGGAATTTTTGAGCCTAAAAAAAGTCAATCCGTATTAGGAAATGGCTCTCTTGCAACTAGAATCACGCTGTAGGACACAGTTTGAAATAGTCACTTGGTTGAATAGCCTGTAACAGCACCTTATATACCCCGCATGCGGCAATACCTAAAGACGAGGAGATTCTTACAACCATGATGCGCATTTTGCTGTTTTTGGCCACTAACCTGGCGGTCGTGCTGATTGCCAGCATCACCCTGAGCCTGTTCGGCTTTAACGGGTTCATGGCGGCCAACGGGGTTGATCTGAACCTCAGTCAGCTGTTGGTTTTCTGTGCAGTCTTTGGTTTCGCAGGGTCTCTGTTCTCGCTGTTCATCTCCAAATGGATGGCGAAAATGAGCACAAGCACCCAGGTGATTACTCAACCTCGTACTCGTCATGAACAATGGCTGATGCAAACCGTTGAGCAATTGTCTCGGGAGGCCGGGATCAAAATGCCCGAGGTCGGGATCTTCCCGGCTTATGAGGCCAATGCTTTTGCAACCGGCTGGAACAAGAACGATGCCCTGGTGGCTGTTAGCCAAGGGCTTTTGGAGCGTTTCTCGCCCGATGAAGTGAAAGCCGTGCTGGCTCACGAAATCGGCCATGTGGCCAACGGTGACATGGTCACCCTGGCACTGGTTCAGGGCGTGGTGAACACCTTCGTCATGTTCTTTGCACGCATTATCGGCAACTTTGTCGACAAAGTGATTTTCAAGAACGATGAAGGCCGAGGCATTGCCTATTACGTTGCGACCATTTTTGCCGAGTTGGTACTGGGCTTCCTGGCCAGCGCCATCGTGATGTGGTTCTCGCGCAAACGTGAGTTCCGGGCAGATGAAGCCGGTGCTCATCTGGCGGGTACCGCCGCCATGATCAGCGCCCTGCAACGTCTGCGCTCCGAACAGGGCCTGCCGGTGCATATGCCTGACACCTTGGCCGCCTTTGGTATCAATGGCGGTATCAAGCAGGGCCTGGCGCGCATGTTCATGAGCCACCCGCCACTGGAAGAACGTATCGATGCATTGCGTCGTCGCGGCTAACCTGACGGCACAGGCACAATAAAAGGGCGACTTCGGTCGCCCTTTTTCATGTTCGCCGCAGCGGGCTTAGACGTTTTTTTGCAAGCGATACGCGCGCTCTACCAAACGAGTGGCGCCCTTATTCAGAAAGTTCCAGCTCTTGTCCAGAATGTCGGATTGCTCCAGCACCTCCAGTGACCACTCTGGGGTCAGCAGGCGCTGAATCTCTGTATCCGGCACTGAGAATGGCGGCCCCTGCATTTCGGATTGATCGTAGTCGAGGGTAATCAACAGGCCCTTGCAATCGCGCGGCAAAACGTTCGTCAAGTGGGTCACGTAATTTGCTCGCATCTCAGGCGGTAAGGCGATGATTGCCGCACGGTCATATAACCCCTGACACGTCGCCACATCGTCTGCGCTGATCGCAAACACATCACCACACATGAGCGTCACAGGCCCTGCCTCATAGACGCTCAACGCGCCACGCCGGGTAATGTCGGGTTTGAGGTTATGCTCGCTGAAATAGCGCTCTACAGCAGCCTCAGACAACTCGACACCCAACACGTGGTAACCGTTAGCGGCCAGCCAGGTGATATCCAGACTTTTCCCACACAATGGCACCAGCACACGCGCACCGGCCTCTAACCCCAAGGCTGGCCAATATCGCGCCAAATACGGGTTGACGTGGTCCAGGTGAAAGCCAATCTGATTGTTCTTCCACCGGTCGTGCCAAAACTCAGGCTGCATGATTCACCTTTAAATTCGATAGATAAGTACTAAAACTTATATTGGATTTAGATCAATGATCAGGATGAAGATGACGCATCTTAACCTTGAGACATAACGCCATGCTCCCCAGTCTTTTTATCTCCCATGGCTCGCCGATGCTGGCACTCGAGCCAGGCGCCAGTGGCCCCGCCCTGACTCGCCTGGCCAGTGAATTGCCACGACCTAAAGCAATTGTAGTGATGTCTGCCCATTGGGAAAGCCCCGAACTGCGCGTTAGCAGCGCCGCAGCGCCTGAAACGTGGCACGATTTTGGCGGTTTCCCTCCTGCGTTGTTTGCCGTGCAATACCCCACGCCGGGCGAGCCTGCCCTGGCGGCGCGCATTGCTCAAATGCTGCAAGACGGCGGCCTACCCGCACAACTCGACGCCAAACGCCCTTTCGATCACGGCACCTGGGTGCCGCTGTCATTGATGTACCCGGCAGCGGATATTCCGGTTGTACAAGTTTCACTGCCCAGCCACAAAGGCCCGGCTTATCAGACACAAATCGGTCGCGCTTTGGCGAGTTTGCGTGAAGAAGGCATTTTGCTGATCGGTTCTGGCAGCATTACCCACAACTTGCGTGAGCTTGACTGGCGTGCGGGGCCAGAGAACATCGAGACTTGGGCCAAAGATTTTCGTGACTGGATGATTGAAAAGCTCACCCATGATGACGAGGCAGCGCTGCACGACTATCGCCGCCAGGCGCCAAGTGCCGTACGCAGCCACCCGAGTGACGAGCACTTGCTGCCGCTTTATTTCGCTCGCGGTGCCGGGGGTGCTCCTCGTATTGAACACGAGGGCTGGACGATGGGCGCTCTGGGGATGGACATCTATCGGTTCGGGTGAACCTGCAATCGCTACAACGCGATCCGATTGAGCAAAGAACCGGCTCAGCTTGCGTGCCTTGGCTGCCTCTACGGGCAGTCCCCAAAAAAGGCAGGCAAAAAAAATCCCCGAACCAGTCGGGGATTTTTTTAGCGATCAATCACTGCAACAGTGATTAATCTTCGCGATAGCGACGCAGCTTGAGCTGCTTGCCTGCAACGCGAGTATCTTTGAGCTTGGCCAGCAGTTTTTCCAGGCCATCTTCCGGCAGTTCTACCAGGCTGAAGCTATCACGCACTTGAATGCGACCGATGGCTTCACGTGCCAGACCACCCTCGTTGAGGATAGCGCCCAGCAGGTTCTTGGCAGCGATGCCATCACGCGCGCCCAGCGCGGTACGGCAACGAGCACGGCCTTCGGCCAATGCCACCGGAGCGCGACGCTCACGATCACCACGGTCCGGACGGTCACCCGAACGCTCGGAACGCTCACGCGGTGCACTGTTAGGCACCAGTGGGCGATCACGCTCGATCGCAGCCAAGGTCAGCGCCTGACCATTGGTGGCTTTGCGCAACAGCGCTGCGGCCAATGCACGTGGGCTGCAACCGATATCGGCAATCAGGCGATCCAGCAGATCACCGTGAGTCGATTCAGCGTCAGCCACCAGCGGCGTCAGGCTGTTGGTCAGTTTCTTGATGCGAGCATCGAGAACAGCTTGGGCATCCGGCAGGCGGACTTCAGCAACCTTTTGACCGGTTACACGCTCGATCACTTGCAGCATGCGACGCTCACGCGGCGTAACCAGCAACAGGGCGCGACCTTCGCGACCGGCACGGCCAGTACGGCCGATACGGTGAACGTAGGACTCTGGATCGTAAGGCATGTCAACGTTGAACACGTGGGTGATACGTGGAACGTCAAGACCACGTGCCGCTACGTCGGTCGCCACAACGATGTCCAGACGGCCATCTTTGAGGGATTCGATAACGCGCTCACGCTGGTTCTGAGCAATGTCACCGTTCAGCGCAGCAGCTTTATAGCCTTTGGCTTCCAGGGCACTGGCCAGGTCCAGGGTCGCTTGCTTGGTGCGCACGAACATGATCAGGGCGTCGAAATCTTCAACTTCCAGCAGGCTCAATACAGCCGAGGTCTTCTGGTCAGCGTGAACCAACAGGTGAGCCTGTTCGATCGCGGTAACGGTCTGAGTCTTGGTCTGAATCTTCACGTGTTGCGGGTCGCGCAGGTGGCGCTCAGCAATGGCACGGATCGACTGCGGCAAGGTCGCCGAGAACAATACGGTCTGGCGAGTCGCTGGCAAGGCCTTGAAGATCACTTCAAGGTCATCCATGAAGCCCAGCTTGAGCATTTCGTCAGCTTCGTCGAGAACCAGGTGGTTCACGGTCGCCAGTACTTTTTCGTCACGACGCAAGTGGTCGCACAGACGGCCCGGGGTGGCGACAACGATTTGTGCGCCATTACGGATTGCTTTCAGTTGTGGGCCCATAGGCGCGCCGCCGTAAACGGCCACAACAGTTACACCCGGCATTTGCTTGGCGTAGGTTTCGAAAGCGGTTGCTACTTGCAGCGCCAACTCACGGGTTGGCGCCAGGATCAGGGCTTGCGGCTCGCGCTTAGCAGGATCGATGCGGTGCAGGATCGGCAGGGCGAACGCGGCGGTTTTACCCGTACCGGTTTGCGCCTGACCAATCATGTCGTGACCGGCCATGATGATCGGGATCGATTGCTGCTGAATAGCCGAAGGTTCTTCGTAGCCAGTTGCTGCAACGGCTGCAAGAATGTTCGGATTAAGATTAAAAGCGGCGAAGCCGCCGGTTTCCTGGGTCATGGGTCTGCCTCTAAGTGCATCCGCAAAGACCCATGCTCCAAAGCTGCGCATGCCGTGTAAGACTCAAGAGTCGCCCTGGCTGCTTTGTCGGCGGGGATTTGCGAAAACGTTTAAATGAATGGAGCGTTCAGGGTTGTCCGCGAAACGGACGAGCAGCCGAAGCGTGCTTCGGGAAATGCGACACCTAAACGTGGCCCGGCTAAAGGCCGGCGCGCACTATACCGGATTTATCAAAAAAAAGAAGCGTTTTTTTAAGGATAAAAGCGCTGAACGCCTCTGTAGACCGGGCCTTGACGATATTTTGCACACTGCAAAATGATCAAACCCTCGCTCGCGGGCTAAAACGTTTCACCTTCGCCCTTCACGTGGCGGGGCGAATGGCCTTGATCAAGGACTCCAGCGAGTAGCCCAAACGCGAGGCCAGACCCTCGGCACGCAGCGTCAAAGCCGGCAGCTCCAGCGTTTGTTCCAGATCGGCAGGCACCATCAAAATGACGTTCCCCTCCTTCACCGGCAGCTCCCAATAGTGACGATGGAATAACCCGCGCAGCAGCGCTGCACCCAGCGGCTTGCCATCATCCGTGGCCCACTGGTTGATGATCAGCCAACCGTTGGGGTTGAGCTTGTTCTGGCAGCTTTCAAGAAAGTTCCAACCCAGATGAGCAGGCGCAGGCCCCAAGTCGTTGTACAGGTCGACAAAAATCAGGTCCGCCGACTCCGCACTTTCCAGCAACTCTTGCGCATCGCCGATGCGAATGTACAAGCGCGGGTCATCGTCCAGCCCAAGGTACTCGATGGCCAGACGCGGAACATCCGGGCGCAACTCAATGGCTTCGACATCCTCAAGGGGCAAAAACTTCAGGCAGGCCTGGGTCAGGGTTCCGGCGCCCAAACCTAGAAACAAGGCGCTTTCGGGGGTTTCATGGCACAGCGCGCCAATCAGCATGGCGCGGGTGTAGTCGTATTCCAGCCAGCTGGGATCAGCGGTGAACACGCAACTTTGCTCGATCGCATCGCCAAATTCGAGGAAGCGGTAGTCTTCAACTTCAAGTACTCGAATCAGGCCGAAGTCATCATGAACCTCAGCGAGCAGACGCTCAACGCGCTCCTCAGACATTTCCTCTCCTTGCCGCGACCCGGCACAACCCGGGCATCGCTCTAAAAAAACACCACTCGGCGCCGAGCAGAAAGGCGCGATTGTCGGCCATTGCCACGCAACAGGTCACGCACTAATTGCTGATAACATGCGCCATCTCCCCTTGACACTAGAGTCTGCGATGAGCCAACCCTGGACCCCCGACAGCTGGCGCGCCCTGCCAATCCAGCAACAACCGCACTACCCTGATGCCGCGCACGTACTGCGTGTCGAGCAGAGCCTGGCGAGTTACCCGCCACTGGTCTTTGCGGGCGAGGCTCGCGAATTACGCCGTCAGTTTGCCGAGGTCACACAAGGTCGGGCGTTTCTGTTGCAGGGCGGCGATTGCGCTGAAAGCTTTGCCGAGTTTTCCGCCGCCAAAATTCGCGACACGTTCAAAGTGTTGCTGCAAATGGCAATCGTCATGACCTTCGCCGCAGGTTGCCCGGTGGTCAAGGTCGGGCGCATGGCCGGGCAATTCGCCAAGCCGCGTTCGGCCAACGATGAAACGATCAATGGCGTAACCCTGCCAGCGTACCGGGGCGACATAGTTAACGGCATCGGCTTCGATGAAAAAAGCCGCGTGCCGGACCCCGATCGTCTGGTGCAAGCCTATAACCAGTCAACGGCGACCCTGAACCTGCTGCGCGCCTTTGCCCAGGGCGGCTTTGCCGACCTGCATCAGGTTCACAAATGGAACCTGGACTTCATCGCCAACTCGGCACTGGCGGATAAATACAGCCAGTTGGCCAGCCGCATCGACGAAACCTTGGCCTTTATGCGTGCCTGCGGCATGGACAGCTCGCCGCAGTTGCGCGAGACCAGCTTCTTCACGGCTCACGAAGCGCTGCTGTTGAACTACGAAGAAGCGTTCGTGCGTCGCGACAGCCTGACCAACGATTATTACGATTGCTCGGCCCACATGCTGTGGATCGGCGATCGCACGCGCCAGCTCGACGGCGCACATGTCGAGTTCCTGCGCGGGGTCAATAATCCGATTGGGGTCAAGGTTGGCCCGAGCATGAACACCCAAGACCTGATCCGCCTGATCGATATCCTCAACCCGGACAACGACCCAGGCCGCCTCAACTTGATCGTGCGCATGGGCGCCAATAAGGTGGGCGATCACCTGCCAAGCCTGATCCGCGCGGTCGAAGGC
Source organism: Pseudomonas weihenstephanensis (assembly GCF_016812185.1). Taxonomy (NCBI): domain Bacteria; kingdom Pseudomonadati; phylum Pseudomonadota; class Gammaproteobacteria; order Pseudomonadales; family Pseudomonadaceae; genus Pseudomonas; species Pseudomonas weihenstephanensis. The sequence goes on from NZ_JAAEBV010000001.1 coordinate 768,329, forward strand.
GAAGGCAAGCAGGTGCTCTGGAGCTGTGACCCGATGCACGCCAACACGATCAAGGCCAGCAGCGGTTACAAGACCCGCGACTTCGCGCAGATCCTCGGCGAGGTGAAGCAGTTCTTCCAGGTGCATGAGGCCGAGGGCAGCTATGCAGGCGGCATTCACATCGAAATGACCGGACAAAATGTCACTGAATGCATTGGTGGCGCGCGTCCGATTACCGAAGATGGCTTGTCGGACCGCTACCACACCCACTGCGACCCACGCATGAATGCCGATCAGTCGCTGGAACTGGCGTTTTTGATTGCCGAAACGCTCAAGCAGGTTAAGCGCTGAGTGAGCACGCAGTTGCGATCTCTTGCTGTTAAAAAGGATCGCAACCTGCCCCATCGCCAACACGGGTTGCGGCTCATTTGTTGAACGGGTCTTCCCAAAAATGCCGGTGACTTTCGGTTTCAATATCCGCCCGACTCAACCCCAAATCCTTCAGCGTGGCATCACTGACCCGCCTTAAATGTGCGCGTTCGCGCGACAGTTGATGCCAGCGAACCACCCGCGTAAACCAGCCTGCACGTATCTGACCTTTCATCGCTCAAATCCTCCTTGGGGATGACTCAAGTCTGCGCGCTGGCATAAGATCAATCCAACGAATGCTTCTTATGCAATTCATTTACGAGATTGATCAATGGCTGACTTTCCGAGCATCGACACCGACCTGCTGCGCACGTTCGCAGCCATCGCCGATCACGGTGGATTTACCCGCGCAGCCGAAGCCGTCAACCGCACTCAATCGGCGGTGAGCATGCAAATGAAACGGCTGGAGGAAGACGTGCTGCAATGCCCGCTCTTTCAGCGCGAGGGGCGCAACGTGGTGCTCACTGCCGAAGGGCAGGTGTTGCTGGGCTATGCGCGGCGCATTCTTAAATTACACAGTGAGGTGTTCAATACCCTGCGCCAGCCGCAGATGGTGGGCATGATCAAAATCGGCTCGCCGGATGATTATGTGATGCGTTTTTTGCCCGGCATTCTTTCGCGCTTTGCCCAGGACTATCCGCTGATCAATGTCGAAGTGCATTGCGAACCTTCAGCGCAGTTGTTGCAGCGTAACGATCTGGACCTGACCATCGTCACCCGCAAACCCGGCTCTGAAAGGGGCCAGATCTTGCGCCAGGAACGCTTCGTGTGGATGGTGGCTCAAGGTTTCTCGCCGCACGAGCAAACGCCCTTGCCCCTGGCGATGTTCAATACCGAGTGCTTTTGCCGGATCTGGGCCTGCAATGCACTGGATGCATTACAGCGCGAGTACCGCGTTGCCTACACCAGCGCCAGCCTGGCAGCCATCAATGCAGTCGTGAGCACAGGACTTGCAGTGACTGCACAGCTCGAAAGCCTGTTGACACCCGACCTGCGTATCGTGGGCGAAGCCGAAAACCTGCCGCTCTTGCCTACGGCCAGTATCGTGCTGCTGCGCAAGGCCACCACCACGCCCTCCCCCATCATCGAGTGTTTTGCTCAGTACATCATCGACGGCTTCAAGCCTTGATCGCCAGCAGCCCGGCACAGATCAGCAAAAAGCCGCAGTACATGCCACGCAATACGCGCTCCGGTAGCGCATGGGCCACCTTGACCCCCCAACTGATACTCAACAGGCCACCAATGGCCATCGGCACCCCCATGTGCCAGTTCACTTCATGGTGCACGGCATAGGTGAGCAGCGTGACGCTGGTACTGGGCGCCGCCAGCGCCAGGGACATCCCCTGAGCCATCACTTGCGAAGTGCCGAAGACGCTGGTCAGTACGGGGGCCGCCACCACAGCGCCGCCCACACCGAACAGTCCGCCTGTCGTCCCCGCCAGCGCGCCCAGCACGCCATACCACGGCCAACCGAAGCGAGTGTTTGCAGCGGCTTGCGCCGAAGCACCATAAAGTTTGATCAGGTTATAGAGGGTGATGGTCAGCAAGAATCCGACAAACCCCCAGCGGATCAGGCTTGGGTCCAGGCCGACCGCGAGCATGGCGCCCAGCCAGGCAAAACAAAAGCTCATCACCACCAAGGGCAATGCCTGGCGCCAATCGATACGGTTGCGCTGGTTATAGCGGTACAGCGCCACGAACACATTGGGCACCGACATCACCAAGGCCGTGCCCTGCGCCATCTGTTGATCCAGCCCGAACCACAAGCCCAGTACCGGAATGGCGATCAAGCCGCCACCAATGCCGAACAACCCGCCCAGCGCGCCCAAGGCAATCCCCAGCGCGGCATACATTGCAAAATCGATCAGCATGACTGGCCCTCTTGGTGAGCCGCCATGCTACCCAGTCACTCGCCTGTGGCAAAGCTCAAAACCGGGCCTTGCGCACGATTTCATCGAGCAAAAAAAACCCGACCATAAGGCCGGGTTCTTTTGTGGTGCGGTTAACGCAAGGTTTAAACCTTGGCGCGGCCCTTGTAGGAGCCACCGTCACGGGTGTCGATCTCGATCCAGTCGCCGATTTCAACGAAATCTGCAACGCTCAGCTCGGTACCGTTTTTCAGTTTGGCAGGCTTCATCACCTTGCCCGAAGTGTCGCCGCGCGCGGAACCTTCGGTGTAGTCAACCTGACGCACGATGGTGGTCGGCAGCTCTACGGAAACCAGGCGGTCTTCAAAGAAGATGGCTTCGCAAACATCGGTCATGCCTTCTTCAACGAAAGGCAGAACGGCTTCGATGTCTTCAGCGTTCAGCTCGTACATGGTGTAGTCAGTGGTGTCCATGAACGTGTAGGTGTCGCCGGAGATGAACGACAGGGTCGCTTCTTTGCGATCCAGGATCACGTCTTCCAGCTTGTCATCAGCGCTGTAAACGATTTCAGTTTTGTAGCCGGTCAGCAGGTTCTTCAGCTTGGTCTTCATGATCGCGCTGTTACGGCCCGACTTGGTGAATTCAGCTTTCTGAACCAACCAAGGGTCGTTTTCGAGCTTGATGACGGTGCCGGGTTTAAGCTCTTTACCAGTTTTCATTGCGAGTATCCGAATTTGGATTGAGATTTACAAAAATCTAGGCCGCGTATCATATCCAATTTCTATAAAACAGTACCAGCGCTTGCGCAAGATCAGCCTGCATTGCCTGTTGCAAGCACCAGCGCTCGCTGTGCGCGGTGATTTCAGGCCAGTGTTCAAGCACGGCATTCCAGCTGTGCGCCATGTCAGCGCCAGCATTCCAGGCCAGACACAGCTCGGTGAACGCCTGCGCGGCAGGCACGGACAAGTCTTTGACGTACAACGCCAAAAACGCCTTGAGCTTGATCCAGTGCGCGTCCTCTTCTTGCTTATAGATGTGCCACAGCAGCGGACGGCCCGCCCATTGCGCCCGCACAAATGAATCCTCGCCACGCACGGCATTGAAGTCACAACTCCATAACAGGCGATCGTAATCCTCTTGCCGGACGAACGGCAGAGCTTGAACGCTCAGTTGACCCCGCTGCTCAACCGTTCCAAGTGGCAATTGATCAACACCCAGCCAGCGCAATAAGTCCCCCATGATGCGACCTTGCGGCACCAATAAATGCGTGGGTCGAGCGCCCGCAGCCATCGCCTCCAGCCAGCTGGCCAGCCCGGTGTTTTCGTAAGCAAAGAGCGAAATCAGGCGCGCACCGTCTAACGCATACACCCCCAGCGCCTGCAAAAAAGCACGTCGTGCCTGCGGATCACGCTCAAACGCCTGGCGTCGGGCAATCAGATCCGCTTCTCGCAACAGGCCCCCCGTGCCTTTCTCAAAGCCGGGAAAGAAGAACATGCGCTTGAGCCCGTCAGGCCGCAGCGAGGGTAATCCGTGACAACCGGTCACCCAGTCTTCGGCGCTTAAATACTCAAGGTTGATCCACAGCGCAGGCACAGCCCGGGCTTTCATGGCCAGCAGATAAGCCTCTGGCAGTTTGCAGGCAAAGGCTTCGATGACGACATCAGCCACCTGCGCCGCCTCCCACTCCTGCGGCCACAGATGCACCTCAACCCCTTGGCGCCATTGTTGGGTTGCCGTGGCGTCTGCCTCGGGACAAAGCGCGACAAACGCCTGCAAGTCGTCGACCCACAACCGCACGGCCACGTCATGTTCAGCAACCAATTGCCGGGCCAGCCGCCAGGTCACACCAATGTCGCCGTAGTTATCGACCACACTGCAAAAAATATCCCAGGAGGCTTTCATTCCGGGCTCCAACGCTCAAAAGGCGGATTGTCCGCATAAAACAGTCGATACAGAAGCGCTGACGCGGATTAATCTGCTCGGGAGTCGTGCGACAATCGCCGCTCTCATCCATTCGCGCCTGTCAGGAGGCTGTCATGCCCGCTCGTCCGATTGCTCGCCGTCGATTGTCTGTCAGGTTAAGCCCGCTGTCGTTGATCGGCTGTATCGCCGCTGGCCTTTGGCTAGGCTGCATGGCGATTGCGCTGACCGGCTGGCTACTTTATCGCACGCTCGGGCCTGCCCCTCTGGCGCCAGTGGTCAACGACCTGCGCCAAATCATCCAACCGCAACCGCCCGTTCCAACGCCTGAAGCCAGCAATGTGATGTTTGAGCAGTACCAGCAGAGTCTTTATCAAAGCGAGCAACAGCAACGTCTCGACCAAGCGCGCAGCAACTATCGCAACCTGTCCAACCCAACGTGCCAGTTTTGGTTACAGCAAGACCAAAATGCCCCAACCGATAAAAGCCGGGCTAATGTGCTGCGCTTTTGCAATTAACCTCAGACATAAAACACCTCCCTTATGAACAAGACTCTTGTGCACCGCCTGCTACTGGAAAAGCTTGAGGTGGACCTCGACGTACTCCAGCGCGCCGCTCAAACGGCTTATGAAGCCGCCACGCACGAAGAGAATGTCGCGGAAAACAAATACGACACGCTGGGCCTGGAAGCCTCGTATCTGGCGACGGGGCAAGCGCGCAGGGTTGAGCAGATCCGCCAGTCGCTGAAAAGCTGTCGGACAATGGCGCTAGAGCCGTTCAATGCGGCGCGCGGGATTCAGGTCGGCGCACTGGTCAACCTGGAAGCCGAAAACGGCAATACGCAGCATCTATTTCTGGCGCCTGATGCCGCCGGCCTCACACTCTGTGTTGAAGGGCAAACCGTGACGGTTATCACCCCGCGTTCACCGCTAGGCACAGCGCTGCTGGGCAAACAGGTGGACGATGACGTGCAGATCACCGTGGGCGCTACAGCGCAATACTTCAGCGTCTGCACGATTGAATAGACGGGCTGCGCTGGATCGCGAGCCGGATTGCGCCTGCGGGGCTACTCGCTGCGACTTACTTGGCAGCCGCCATCAGACGGTTCACTTCACTGCGCACCATGTTGGCGTACTCCGGCGGTGACATCGCGTCCAGTTCCGAGCGCACCCATTCAGCCCACTTGCCCTTGCGCTTGGAGCGCTCACCAAACAAACGCGCCGCATCCCCTTTGGCCTTGCCCAGATTGCTCTGCCAAAGATCAAACAGACGGGACTTTTCATCTTCAAGCGCAGCACGCTCAGCGAGAGACTTATTGGCGAGGTTGAAGCTCATGAGATTTTCCTGCGGCGTAAATTGGGCTACATCTTACACCGTCAAAAGAAGTGTCTCAGCCTGGTTTTTAACTACGCTGTCACCCTAGTACCGCACCCCGTGCGAAAACAGATGCAACTTTTCAGTACGGGACTGACTCCATTACTCATCACCCTTTCACCTGCAAGGAGTACCGCAATGGCTCGAAAAAACGCCGTACACGCCGCTGAAGACCAAATCAAAGACCAGGCTTTCAGTGAGCTGCAAGACCTGATTGCCGAATCGGAAAAGCTGCTTAAAGACAGTGCGTCACTGGTCGGCGAAGAGGGTGAGACCCTGCGTGCGCAAGTTGGCCTGAAACTTAAACAGGCGCTGGATTCGGTGAGCAATGTGCGCGAGCGCACCAAGCCCGTCGTGGACGCCACAGAAAATTACATCGGTGGTCATCCATGGCAGACCGTGGCGATTTCGGCAGGCTTTGGCCTGGTGGTTGGCCTGTTACTGGGGCGCCGCAACTAATCAGCTTTGTAGTCCGACAGCGCTGCACCTGCACAGCCCTTCGCCTCCCTGGCGAGGGGCTTTGTTGTTTGAGCCGTTATTTTTTTCGACATACTCAGTGACATTGACGCCCGACAGTCCCGATACTTCACGCCACTCCCAACGCCTTCGAGACAGTCAATGTCAGCCTCAACTGCTGCCGCCAAGCCCTTAAGTACCGCCCTGATTCTGCTGATGGCGACCGCCACCGGCCTGGCGGTTGCCAGCAACTACTACGCGCAACCGTTGCTTCACACCATCGCCCAACACATGGGCTTGAGCATGAGCGGCGTTGGCTCCGTGGTCATTACCGCGCAGCTGAGCTACGGCGCAGGCCTTTTGTTGCTAGTACCACTGGGGGACTTGTTCGAGCAACGCCGGCTCATTGTGATCATGACGGTACTCAGTGCGCTGGGGCTTCTTTTAAGCGCATTTTCTCCTTCGTTGACCTGGCTGTTACTGGGCACGGCGATGACGGGACTGTTTTCAGTGTCAGCTCAAATACTGGTAACCATGGGGGCCAGCCTGACAGATCCGCAAAGTCGCGGGCGCGTAGTAGGCACCTTGATGAGTGGCCTGCTGCTGGGGATTTTGCTCGCGCGAACGGTTGCGGGGGCGTTGTCCTCGGCGGGTGATTGGCGAACTATCTACTTGCTGGCGGCAGCACTGATGTTTATCAGCGCCATCGCTTTGTTTGTCGCCCTGCCCAGCCATCACCACAGTGCGGGCTTGAGCTACCCGAAATTGCTGGGGTCGGTGTTTCGCCTGTTCGTCGAAGAGCCAGTGCTGCGCCTGAGAGCCGCATTGGGTTTATTGACGTTCTCGCTGTTTGCCTTGTTCTGGACCCCGCTGGCTTTTCTGCTGGCGGTGCCACCTTATAGCTACTCAGACGCCGTGATCGGCTTGTTCGGCCTGGCCGGTGCCGTCGGCGCACTGGCGGCCAGCTGGGCCGGACGCATGGCTGACCGAGGCAAAGGGCAGCAGGCCACCACCGTCGGCTTGCTGGTCCTGCTTGCTTGCTGGCTACCGATGGCGTTTGCCGGCACCTCGTTGACCGCCTTGTTGATCGGCGTGCTGGCATTGGATTTTGCCGTGCAACTGGTTCACGTCAGCAATCAGAATGCGGTGTTTCAAGTCCGTCCTGCTGCGCGTAATCGCCTCAATGCCGGTTACATCACCTGTTATTTCATCGGTGGCGCGCTGGGTTCACTGGTGGGTGCGCAAACCTATCCGATCTATGGGTGGGATGGCATCGTGCTCGTCGGGGCCGTCATCGCCACATTAACCCTGGCTGTCTGGGGTTACGCCTTGCAACGCGAAAGCAAGCTGCAACCCGTCGACTAGAGAGTGTTACAGCACTTCTCATCACTTGGCTTAGTCGCTAGGATGCATTCCCCCTGAAAATAACCTGCCCGCGCAGACCCTCTTATAGCTCCGAGATAACGAATGATCCCTAAAGAATCGCGCAACGAACTCGCCCTGGACACATTCATCAAGGCGCACCCGCACTTAATCGAAGAAATGAAGGAACTGAGCCACGAAGACCGGCAACAGCAAATCCTCTGGGCATTTGAAGATGAAGCACAAAGCCGCGGACTGGACACGTGGGAACTGGCGCTGGAGCTGATTGCACGCTCACCTGAAGAACTCGCAGCCATGCGCCGGGAGGTTCATCAAGAGGCGGCTGAAGCACTGGACATGAGCTGGGAAGAATACTGCGGATTCAACGACATCGCGGTGTGAGTGGCGCGCGCATTGAGTGACGCAACGGTTGTCAGCCAACCGTTCGTCACTTGAGTGGCACCAATCGATAACACGCACACACCAACATCATGTAGTCCTCGCCCACCTTGGAGCTGACCTCATGATGACGCTGCTCAAACACCTCTCTTTCGCCGCCGCGCTAGGCATTTTATCCGCCAGTTCGTATGCCGCACCGTCTTCAACGGGACCGACCATCCCCGAAAATCCCGTCAACCCGCCTGCAACTCAAGGGGTTGAACCCAGCATCAATCAGGATTCCAAAATCCATAACGATGCCGATACGCCTACCCATCCTTCAGTTGACCCCAGGATTCAGGGCAATGACCCTGGCCGCCAGGGCGGTATGAATACCGACGGAAATGGCCCAGTGGGCGATGATCCAAGCCCACATCCACGCCCCTGACCCCATCAGGCCCGGCCGAGCCTTAGGCAGGCTGGTAAAGCACTGGACGCTGGCTTTTATCACACACCCGCGCAGCACTGAGATTCATTTCTGGAGCGTTGCGGCGTCACCTTTTTGGTGAGCCGCCGCGAGCTTTTTGGCCATTTCCAGGTGCATTTCCAGTTTCGGCAAATACTTTTGGGCAAACGCTTTCAACTCCGCAGATTTAGACTGTTGCGCCTCTTGCTTAAACAGGGCGATTGCATCCTCATGAGTGGTGACTTGATTAGCCGCATAGGCCACATCAAAGGACGCGCCCTCTTGCACTTGAAGCATCATGTTCTTCACCTTGCTCAACATGTCCTCTTCAGTCGCCAAGGCCCACCCTTGTTTATGGGCGATTTCCTTCAAATCGCGATTGGCATCGGTATGATCCCTAATGACTTCTACGGCGTAGCTATTGATGTCCACAGAGGTGGTTTTCTGAATCGCCATACGGCTGTTTTCAATCTCTGCAATCCCAGCCGCAGACGCCTCGTCAACAAACTCGGCCGGGCTTGCAGCCGCAGCAGAACCGGCCATGAAAACGGCATAAACCACTGCGCAGCCAGCGACAAAACGTTTAGGGGCACACGGGGTAGTCATAACATCCTCCAAAAAAAGGCAGGTTTTGCCCTGCACAGAATCTGAAGGCGTGTGGTGGCAAAGGTTTAGAAAAACCTCACAAGGGCGACGAATGGTATCGAACACTTTTGCATCCGCTTTTCACACTTCACGCCGCCCAATCTAAAACTGACTATTTGCCAGGGGCGTAGATAAATATATAGAGGCACTCCTGATTGATAGGTAGCAACGTTGAAAAAACGCCGCAACGTAAGGGTTAACTAATGCGGTATTCGACACTAAAATCGAAAGGCGATGAGTCGTCATACTCAACAACTTCAGCATAACAATGAGCCTCTTTAGTACCGGTGGATGCTGCATAAACCTCGCGCGTTGCACTGAGAGTCGGGCTGAATACTCCAAAGGACTGAACAACCTTCAGCACCACGCTATAAGTACACTCCTGCTCACCGTTGGTATATGAAAGAGTCTCTCGCAGATAACGCGGCTTCTTGCTTGGGTAAGTGAAATTGGTCGAATAATTCGCGGCAAAAGAATGCTCACTCAAGGGGCCTACATCAAAATAACCTGGCGCCGCTAACGACCTGTCCCAGCTCGATGAATTCATAATTAGTGCACTTGACGTATCGTTAACAACTTCGAAACTGATCGTCGTCACATCGTTCGCCCGAGCGTTGCTGATGGCTGCCACAGACACGAACATCAGCGACATAACAGCGATTTTTTTCTTGACATTGTCTATCATCTCTAATCCTCTTAATGACTTAATTAGCGCACGTGTTAGCACGGTGCGCCGTTACTCATTAGTAATAGTCGTCTTTTTGGCACAGGAAGCTTCTTGATGAACTGAAAAGCATTCTGGATAAAACACTAAACATTGCAGGGAATACTTTAAATCCAAGTAATCATTCGATATTTACTGGTGTAGGAAATCGACAAGAGCCGCCCCAGTTCCGGCGTACATCGGCCCGCTGACACACTCAGCTGGCAACTCAAACCAACCCGTGGCTGTAAACCATGAAGCCCCATGAACCGAACACACTTGCCTCGCAAGTAAACAGCACCACACCGCCCTATGCAGCAGCGCCTACTGAACCGGAAACCTTATCGCGCAGGCGAAGTGGAATATTACCCCGCGTAAAACATCGACACAGGGCGGAGGGGGACTACGGAAAAGATGGAAGACAAGAGATGGCACTATTGTTGAGTGGGATAGCCAGCATGGCGCTGTTGAGAAATACAACAAGTGGGGAAAACATCTTGGGGCGTTTAATCACGAAACAGGTGAACAAACTAAAGATGCTGATAAACACAGAAAGGTAGAACCCTGAAATTTATCGTCGAAGCATTCCATAAAGAGAGCGAATTTCAAGATTTTTAAGGTGTTCTACCAGATGGCTGCGAAGCCCAACTAGCCAAAATCATAAACGGGTCATCTCTACAGCGAGGTGATGAGGGCTTCAACCTTAACAGCTCCCAACTATCTAGCATCGAGGCATTGACAGGTAAGCATTTCAACGATGACAAACACATATTTCAACTCACTTGTAACATGAGCTAAAATAAGGCCTCTGATGATCTTCGTAGCGGGTACGAACTCATACCCGCGACACCCTCACATCAAAACAACATTCCCAGCGCTTCCGGCGTCCAATTCATAATCACCACCTCACCGCTAACCTCTGCCTTCCCCTGCGGCTGATTCGCAGCGCTATAACGAATATCCACCCTCTAAAAATGACACCCCTCACATCCCCGCCGCATATCTGGGTGATAATTAATGCTGACCATCACCTTGCCTTTGCAGCGGCACATGAAGTCGGGCATCCGTTCATAGTTATCAAGCGCAAAGTCCGCTCCATAGCCAGCTGTCTACCAATAAGGAGGGTTCATGTCATGGAAAGTATGTGGCCGTGCACCTACTCAGCCATTGATATCTTCATTCCGGATTCAACAGTGCGTGGCTACCGGCGTCTTTCCCAGCGGGAGGCATGGTTCAAATTGCCTACCGTATTCACATCCCCCTTTTTCCAGATGCCAGAAACCACAACCCCCCGACTTTCTCTAGGAAAATCAGGGGTTTGTGTTTACTTAATGTGGCGGTGAAGGAGAGATTCGAACTCTCGATACAATTTCTTGTATACACACTTTCCAGGCGTGCTCCTTAAGCCACTCGGACACTTCACCGTATCTCTTCAAACATGTTCTGTCTGTCGAGGCGCGCTAATGTAGTCGAAACCTTTCGATATGACAAATCTTTTTTTCAGAATTTTCATGTGCTTACGCGATTTGCTGATGACTGGCCTCTTGCAGGGGGGCAAACCGGCCAATTGTCGGCCCCTGCACCACGCCTTGGTTGGCGCCATACGCCGCTGCGCCAGCGTCTATATAGAAGATGCGCCGCGATCAGCTGACTCACCAGTCAGTCACAGCGCTTTACCTGTGCCGTGGGGCTGGGTAACGTCTGCTCCACTTCAATACAAGGAATGACGCCATGAGTGACTTGATTGCCTACCACCTGGAAGACGGTATCGCCACGCTGACTTTGTGCAATGGCAAGGTGAATGCGATTTCACCGGATGTAATCACCGCCTTTAATGCCGCGCTGGATCAAGCGGAACAAGATCGCGCCGTGGTGATTATTACCGGGCAACCGGGCATTCTCTCCGGCGGTTATGACTTGAAGGTGATGACGGCAGGCCCTCAGCAGGCGGTTGATCTGGTGACTCAAGGCTCGACGCTGGCACGTCGCCTGTTGGCACATCCTTTCCCGGTGATTGTGGCTTGCTCCGGGCATGCGGTCGCCAAGGGTGCCTTTTTGCTGTTGTCGGTCGATTACAGGATCGGTGTCGATGGCCCCTTCAGCATCGGCCTCAACGAAGTGCAGATCGGCATGACCATGCACCACGCCGGTATTGAGCTGGCCCGCGATCGCCTGCGCAAGTCGGCCTTCCATCGTTCGGTGATCAACGGCGAGATGTTTAACCCGCAAAGCGCAGTGGACGCAGGCTTCCTCGACAAAGTGGTTCAGCCGCAAGAGCTGCACGGCGCAGCGCTTGAGGCTGCACGCCAATTGAAGAAGATCAATATGAAAGCGCACAAGAACACCAAGCTCAAAGTGCGCAAGGCATTGCTGGATACTCTGGAAGCTGCCATCACCCTTGATCAAGACCATATGGGTTGAACCTCTTGCGAGCCGACTGCCTGTGCAGTCGGGTCGCAAGCTCTGTCGCTCACCTCCCCTGCCTGGCCTGTTGATTCCAGCAAAGCCGCTCTGTCGCGCCCCTTATCGCCCCGCTGAAACATGCGCTTAAACATCAGTCATCTCCTGTGTGTATCGGAGTAATTGCCGAATACAGTGCACGTCCGTACACTGCGCCACCTTTTGTGTTGACGAGCCTGTAAATGCTACTTTCGTTTCGTATGCTGTTGATGAGTCTGCATTTTATGACCGCCGGAGTACTGGGAGTGCTGCTGGGCCTGTGCCGACCTTTCAACCCTGACAACAGTCGTCTTTGCGCGCGCCTCTATGCGCTGCCGTCCAGATGGATCCTGGGCTATAAACTGAAGACTGAAGTCGGCCCATTGATGGATAAACCGCAAAGCTGCGTAATCATTGCCAACCATCAGTCCAATTACGATCTATTCGTGTTCGGCAACGTCGTGCCGCGTCGCACGGTGTGCATCGGCAAAAAAAGCCTGAAGTGGGTCCCGCTATTCGGTCAATTGTTCTGGCTGGCCGGCAACGTGCTGATAGATCGCGGCAATGCTGATAAAGCCCGCAAGTCAATGCTGACCACGACCCGTACCTTGCAACAAAAGGACACGTCGATCTGGGTATTCCCAGAGGGCACACGCAATTTAGGTAAAGAATTACTGGCGTTTAAAAAAGGCGCATTCCAAATGGCCATTACTGCGGGCGTGCCTATCGTGCCGGTCTGCGCCAGCACTTATAGCCAGCACCTGAAGCTCAATCGCTGGCACAGTGCCGACATCCTTATTCGCTCCTTACCTGCCATCCCGACAGTGGGCTTAACACTGGACGACATGCCTGCGTTGATGGAGCAGTGCCGCGAGCAAATGCGCGCCTGCATTGAGGCAATGGACCGTGAAGTGCTGGCCGGGCAAAAGCACGCCACGCCAACCTTGACCGACAGCAAGGGCGCTGCCTCCAACCCGAACGTCTGAAGGTTTGTTGACTCAAAGGATGACATTGCACGCTAAGCTGCACCTTCGTGCCCTAACCCTTTGAAGAAGAAGCGATTAGAACTATGGGGAGAGTTGTTGCTGCGGCGGTCTATTCCGCTGGCAAAAAAATCACTGACATCACGCTGGACGAAGGCAGCGACTGGGCGAAAAAGCCCGGACACTTCGTCTGGATTGGTCTGGAGCAGCCCGACGCGCAAGAGATCAGCAACCTGCAACGCCAGTTCAATTTGCATGAACTGGCCATTGAAGATGCCCTTGAGCAACACAGCCGGCCCAAACTGGAGACCTTTGGCGACGCGCTGTTTATCGTGATCTATTCGCCGATTCGTCACGAGGGCAAGCTGGAGTTTGTCGAAACCCATATTTTTGCCGGCAATGGCTACATCATTACCAGCCGCAACGGGCACTCAGCCTCTTACAAAGCCGTGCGCCAGCGTTGCGAAGCCAGGCCCTTGCTACTCGATCATGGCGAAGACTTTGTCTTGTATGCCTTGCTCGACTTCGTCACCGAAAGCTATCAACCGGTGAGCGAAGCCATCCACGCCGAAATCGATGCGCTGGAAAAAAGCATCATGGGCAACTCGCTCAAAGAAGCCGACATCGTGCACTTGCACAGCTTGCGCCGCGATGTACTGCGCTTGCGCCGCTATGTAGCCCCGATGGTTGAGATCAGCGAAGAACTGCAACGCTTGACCTTTCCCTTTATCGACAAGAACATGCGCCCCTACTTTCGAGATGTGCAGATTCACGTCACCCGCCAGATGGAAGACCTCTCGACACTGCGCGACATCGCGAGTCAGACCATTGAAGTGGTGGTGCTGCTGGAGTCGTCGCGCCAAAGTACTGTGCAGCGCAAGTTCGCCGCCTGGGCGGCCATTCTGGCCTTTCCTACGGCTGTTGCAGGGATTTACGGGATGAACTTCCAAAACATGCCAGAGCTGAGTTGGCATTACGGCTACTTCGGCGTTCTGGGCTTTATTGGCATTGGGGTCACAGGGTTGTGGGCCAGTTTCAAGCGCTCTGGCTGGCTGTAAGCATGCGGGCAGTCTGCGCCTGCCCGCAAATCCTTGACGCTTAAACGACTTGCGTTTCAGGCTTGTGCGCAACGAAACGCATCATCCACTCTGCCACCGTTTGACCGTGATGGGCCTTTTCAAGACTGGCAATGCCTGTGCCGTAGATTTGCGCCCCCAAATGTTCCTGGCGCAGGTCTAACAATGCACGCGAGTAATCGTGAATGAACTCCGGATGACCTTGAAAGCACAGCACTTGATCATTGATGTGATAGGCCGCAAACGGACAAAAGTCACTTGAAGCAATAACCGTGGCGTTTTCAGGCAGGGCCGTGACCTGATCCTGATGACTGATCAGCAGCGTCAGGTCTTCGACTGCCGGACTCATCCACGGCGCCTTGGCGGCCAATTTGTATTGGTGAGTGCCAACCCCCCAGCCCTGGGTCGCGCGCTCACTTTTGCCGCCCAGTAACAGCGCCAGCAACTGGTGACCAAAACACACACCAATCAACTTGTCGCCACGCTCATACCGTGTGAGCAGGTAGCTTTTGAGGGTTTCAATCCACGGGTCTGTGCCAAACGAGTCCGCCTTGCTCCCCGTTACCAGATAAGCATCGTAGGTCTGGTCATCAGACGGGTATTGACCGTTCATCACGTTAAAGACGCTGAATTGCGCGGCGATAGGCTGCTGGGTGAACAGTTGTTTGAACATCTGCCCATAGCCCTGGTATTGATCAACAAACTCAGGGCGCAGAACGTCGGTTTCCAGAATGCAAATGTGTAGCGACATAAAAGTACCTGGCACGATGAAGACGAAATGATCACAGCAATGGGCTAGAGCCTGCCTTGAAAGCGTAATTCAAGGCAAGCACTGAACACCGGGTTTCATGTAAGCCTTACGCTTTGTGTACACAGAACTGAATGAAAACGCTGCACAGCCCACGCGCTGACGAACGGTAGGTCGCTAAGCACTCCAACCCTTTGAATGCCCGTTGCGTCTAGCAACGGCCTGTCAGGCAGCGCCTTCACTGCGTAATAGCGTTTTAGAAACATTGCGCACTCAGATGATGTGAAAGCGTTCTAAGCCCTTCGATACGCGGGCTCTAAGGTAAACCTGTGAACCGCTGCGTTGCTGACCCACAAGCACACATGCGGCTAAGGATCGTTGCTTGTTAATAACAATAAAGGCAGATAGCCATGTTCAAACACACCAAACTTCGTCAAGCAGGACTCATCCTTTTTGCCACCGCCCTGCTGCTGATTGTGCCCAACCTGACCAAGGTGATCGGCTAGCATCCCTGTCATTAGGCCCTCGTCTTATTTATGACCACTGCTTTCGGGATTGGCACTTGTGTGCCAATCTTCAAGCACGTTTGGAGGGAGGGAACCTTATGCGTCATTGGCTGGCAGTTGCTCTACTTCTCTGTGGCGGGGGGGCCGCTCAAGCAGGCATCATTGATGTGAACCGGGCAGTGGATGAAATCGAAGATGGCGCGCTGATTCTTGATCTGCGTAACAACAGTGATTTCGCCGCAGGCAACTTGCATAACTCATTGCAGGTCGACCTGACACTCGAAGACGGCACGGGCATCAGTGCAGAAGGGCTTGCCTACCAACTGAGACAAGTTGTGCTGGATCCCAACAACACTATCGTGATTTACAGTGACACCAATCAACACGCCCTCGACGCCGAAGATACGCTGATCAAGCGTGGTTATTTTGGTGTCGTAAATGGTGGCAACTATGAAGAACTGCGCGACGCGCTTTTTGACCATGTTTCGCTGACCGAGAATGTACTGCCCGGCGACGAAGCCACTGACGACGACATTACAGCCATCAATTGAAACGCCTGACGCTTTTTATTACCGCCCTGCTCAGCCTGCCTGCTTACGCCGCCCAACTCACCCTGGAGCTGGGTGATACCCGCCGCACTTGGCAAACCGCCGAGCTGCTGAAGCATCCGGCCGCGCAAGAAGTGCGCATAGATGACGATGTGTCTTACAAGCGCGCCATGATCTATCGCGCAGTACCTGTGGCCACCTTGCTGGAAGGCATCCAACCTGAAGACCATCTGCAAGCGGTGGCGCTGGATGGCTTTGCGGCTGAACTCAGCGCCGGCCCGCTGCTGAGTCAAAACGGCGCCAAGGCCTGGCTGGCCATTGAAGACCCTGAACAGCCGTGGCCCGCACTGGGCAAAGGCAAGCCCAGCGCCGGGCCTTTTTACCTGGTGTGGACCCACCCTCAAGCCAGCCACATCAGCCCTGAACAATGGCCCTTTCAGGTTGCCCGCATTACACGTCTGCGACCCGTCGCCGAACGGTTCCCGGTGATGCGCCCTGACCCGGCACTCCCGGTTGACTCACCGATCACTCAAGGCTTTAACTTATTTCAAAAGAACTGCCTGGCCTGCCATCGCCTGAACGGTGCAGGGGATTCACAGTTTGGCCCCGACCTGAACATCCCGTACAACCCTACCGAGTATTTTGGCGCTGACTTTCTCAAGCGCTACGTGCGTGACCCACAAAGCCTGCGTCATTGGCCACAAGCGCGCATGCCCGGATTTTCTACCCGCGTGCTGTCCGAAAACGAGCTGGATCAGTTGCTCAGTTACTTACAGCACATGGCCATGCGCAAAGTGACGCTGCCATGAATAATGCGCCCAAGGTTTTAACTATCAACGACATAGGCATCGGCAATTTCACGAACGTCACGAACCGACAGATACTTGCCGCCATTGTCGAACTTCCCTTTAGCCACCCACTTGCGGTGGCTTTTTTTCGGCGCTCATAACGTAAAACGGCCAGCCCAAGGGCCGACCGTGAGTCGTTGGATTGACGATTAATTCAACAGGCCACGCACCTCCTGCTTAACGCCCCAGCCTTCTATGATCCCACCCAGCGGTACAACCACCGCTTCGAAGTCTTGTTCAAAATCACCAATGCCACCGTAGGTGGCATACATCACTTTGCTCAGCTCCAGATTCCAGGCGCCATCATCGCGCGCATTGATTTGCGCATTCAGGGACTCACCACAAAACTTTCCTGCTGCTCGGCGCGCCCGCTCTTCGTCCGGGAAGATGGCGTAGAACTCAATAGGATGGATACGTGAAAAATCAAAACCGCCTTCTTTCATGCGGCGCAGCACATAGCTGCTGAGGTCTTCTTGATGGGCTGTGCTCATGAAACGTCCTCCTCGCAATGGATAGACATTCAACGTTCCCCGTGGTGCAACAGTCAGGCCGTTACGGGGATGCAAGCATGTAGCGAACAAGATCAGAGCCAGTCGAACACTTCGCCGGTCTGGGTGCAGATTAGCCTTGGCGCGCAATATCTGCCAAGTGCCGGAATATGAAATTAATGATTTATTTCAGATTAACTTACGAGCGCCTGGAAAATAACCGCCTGACCCCGAGCAGATGCGCTACCCGGGGCCAGACCAGCCTTGACAGAGGGCTTATTGCTTCTCTGCGCGCTCTTTGAGCGCCTTCAGCGTATTGAACGGTGCATCGACTACAAACTTGTTGGCCAGCCAGGATGGCACGCTGCCGCCCGGCTCAGTGTGAACCTGATAGGTCACTTCAGTTTCATCAGCACCTTTGGGCACCAACTTCCAGAAGCCTTCTACCTGAGCTACCCGCACAAAGCCTTTTTCTTCAGGGAGGTACGTCGGGACTTCTTCAAGCTTACGCATTACAGCGCCATCACTGCCGAGCGAGGTAGTCACCAGCAAAATCGAATCACGCGGTGTTACCGGCCAAGGCGTATTGAACTGGGTGTAAGTCCAGCTCTTGTCCCCTTCGGTTTTAAGCAGCTTTTGGGATTTGCACTCGTGAATCCATTTGCACGCACCCGCTACGTCTTCCTGCAAGCCACGCACTTTGGCAATCGGCGCCTTGATCGTGGTCACACCCTGGTAAGCCTTGTATTGCGAGCCAGCCACCTCGCTCAACGACACTTTGATGCCGTCTTCATTCTTCGCCACTTTCCAGTCTTCAGCGTGAGCAGCGCTCACCATCAACACGCTCAGACCACATGCAATTGCTACTCGATGCAACGAACCCATTGTCTTATTCCTTATTGTTGAAGGTTTGTTCACTGGACATGAACACACTATGCTGCGGTCATCTGTTCCCACCACCCGATCAGGTTGATGGCTTCTTCCCGGTTACTGCCGCACACCTCGATGTCTGCTTTGAACGAACCACACACGGCGGGACGTTCAGGGCGCCCAAACAACCCACACAGATTTTCGACAGAAAGGTGCAGACAGCGTTCCCCGGCAGGTTTGCCATTGGGCATGCCAGGGATCGGGGTACTGATGGAGGGGGCTATACAGCAAGCGCCACAGCCTTCACGGCAATTCATGACGTTAGCTCCTCATTCGGGGCAAAGTGTGGTGATGACAAGGGATAGTACTCGCTGGAACAGGCGTTTGAAATTGTCCGTTCAGCAGAAAGTGCGCATAGACGCACGTGACTGAACAGTCAGTTTAGAAGCCTGCTTTGGCGCATGAGGCACTTATTGCTTGAACTCGAAATCCAGGGCCGCGCCTTCAATTTGTCGGTCACGGGCTTCGTTGCGCAGTTGCAGCTCCATCTCATTGCTCAACAGACGACCGTTTAATTGAAACGGGCTGTCTTCTGCGGGTTTTTCACCGAACAGATTGGGCAACAAGGGTTTGTGCTTGGGCATCGGCATAGTGCCAATCGGCTGAAGTTGCTTGACCATTTCAGGAGGCAGGCTCAGGTCAAGCTTGGCGCTGGGCAAGCGTTTTTTTGCGATCTCACGCGCCGACTTTGATTTGCTCGCAACAGGTGCACGCTTTTTTGCGAGTGCCTTTTGAGCACTGGCAGCTGGCTTTTCAGGCGACTCGACGGTCTTGGTGTTGGTTGTCTGGGCCTGTGACTGCACCGCTGCCACATCGACAGCCGCAAAGGCAGTTAACACGCCGATCAACAGTATCACCACGCTAAATGTCGCTTTCATAACTCCCACAGCGTTAACGGTTCAAGTGCATATGCTGGCGCTTTAGACCTCGTGTGACAAGTCACATGTAGGCACATCGCCATGTCCGATTGCCGCATGCGGGCTCAATAGAGGCTTGTCGCCTCCTGACAGAGTTGGCTGGCAAGCATCCCCAAGGTCATCAGGGCGCGCTCCGCTTCCCGGTTCCAGGGCGTACCGCAATTGAGCCGTATGCAATGATTAAATTGCTCGGTATTACTGAAAATCAACCCCGGCGCGATGCTGATCCCTTGCTGCAACGCCCGCACATGCAGCTCTTGGGTGTTAACCCGGCCTGGCAAACTGACCCACAGTATAAACCCGCCACTGGGACGCGACATCTGCGTGCCCTCGGGGAAATACTGTTGGACCGCCAACTGAAATGCGCTGAGGTTTTTCCGGTACTCCTGCCGGATATGCCTCAAATGGCGGTCATACCCGCCATTTTCAAGGTAGGCCGCAACACCCATCTGCGTCACGCTGCACGCTGAATGGGTAGTAAACGTCTGCAAGCGCTGGATCTCTTGCTGAAACTTACCCGCGATCATCCAGCCAATCCGTACACCGGGCGAAAGCGTCTTGGAAAAACTTGAACAGTAAATCACTCGATCCAGCCGGTCATAGGCCTTGAGCGCCTTGGTACGGCCGACTTCGAACATCAACTCGCCATAAATATCGTCTTCAACGATCTGGATATCGAAATCGGAAGCCAGGCGCAGTAACTGCTTCTGCCGCTCCTCGGGCATGGTGCCGCCCAGCGGATTACTCAGGCGCGTGGTCAACACCAACGCTTTGATCGACCATTGATTGGCCGCCAATTGCAGGGCTTCCAGGCTCATACCGGTGGCAGGATCACTGGGAATCTCGATCACCTTCAAGCCCAGTAAATCCGCCAGTTGCAACAACCCGTAATAGGTAGGCGACTCGGCTGCAATCAGGTCACCGGGGCGCGTGAGGGTGCGCAGCGACATTTGCAGTGCATCGACGCAGCCATGAGTAATGATCACTTCTGAAGGATCGACCACCACCCCGGCATCGCGCATGCGAATTGCCACTTGCCGACGCAACGGCTCAAAGCCTGGGCTGAACATGTAACTGAACGCGCGAGGGCTATGGAAGCGCGTAACTTTGGCCAACTGCTGGTGCAGGGCGCGTACGGGCAAATAGTCGACACTGGGCACCGCAGCCCCCAGAGGAAACACCCCTTCGCGGCGCGATTCGACCAACACCTGTTGAATGATACTGCTGCGTGTAACCAAACCTGGGCGCTCAACGCGGGCGATATCGGGGGTTGGCGCGGTCAGTGCCGGGGTTTGGTGGACGTAATACCCCGACTGTGGCCGGGCGCGAATCAGCCCTTGATCTTCAAGGTTGGCGTAGGCTTGCAAGACCGTGGCATGGCTGACATTGAGCTGCGAACTCATCTTACGTACCGAAGGCACACGCTCGCCGGGCTGATAAACACCACGCCGAATATCCTCAGCCAACTGCTGAGCGATACGTTGATAAAGCAAAAGGTTGGTCATGGCGCAGCACTCAATGTTCAGGCGTTTTTTTTGTTGTGTAGAACAATACCGGAACAGTTTAGAAGTGTACGGGCACAGTTGTCATCCATCTAAGCCGTACAGTGCTCAACGGGGTGAAACTGTATGGGTACAGAGTGGCAACAGATTTACGCAGACCTAAACCTGTAGTCGCTGACGAGTAATGCGAGGCTGCGTCCGGGCGCGCAGCGCTCGCACAGCAATTCAACACGGTGCTCGCTTCGCAATCGAACGTCGCTTTCGCCAGCAGGTTACGCAGACCTCAGGGTGTTAGCGGGCAGCGCCCAACTGACCTTTTTCGTCAGAGAACACAATCTCAACGCGACGATTCTGCGCCCGACCACGCTCAGTGGCATTCACATCCACCGGGTATTCATCGCCATAGCCTTCAACCTGAATGCGTTTTTCGTCGATGCCCAGGTCAATCAACACATCAGCCACGGCTTGTGCCCGATCACGCGCCAGTTTGAGGTTGTCATCCTTGCCGCCCGTGCTATCGGTATAGCCCTCAATACGCACCACGCGCTTGGGGTTCAGCTGTAGAAATTGCACCAGCTTGAGGACCGTGCGGTTGGCGGAGTTTTTCAAGTCAGCCTCACCCGTATCGAACAACACATCCCCCAGGGTCATGACCAACCCCCGATCTGTCTCGTTGGTCGTCAGGCTCAGGATTTGCTCTTCCAGCCATTGCCCTTGCTGCTGAACGCTTAACAACTTGGCTTCGCGCAGGGCCAATTGCAGGCGCTGACGCTCCAGTTCGAGCTTGGCCGCACGCTCTTCGTTGAGCACTTGCTGCGTGTGTTCGCGCGCGATCTCGCTATAGCGCTGACTCAAATACGCGTAATGGGCCACATCTTCGCCACTGCCCCAGTAACTGGACAAGCGCTCAGCGCGGGCTAACGATTCACCAGCACGGATGACATCCTTGGGAGCAATGCGCAACACATTGGTGTCTTCTTTGACCACCTGAAAATCGCTGGCGGCCTGTTGCAAGGCCTGGTCACTGTTGTGGTGCCCGGCGCAACCGGCCAGGCTGACGCTGGCGAGCAACACGCTCGCGCTGATCATGACGGACTTAAGGCTCATTGGTCCTCCGCCAGTTGCTTGCGCAAGCGTGTAATTCGGGTGTTCAACACGTTCAATTGCTCCTGGCTCTTTTGGGTCAGCACGCGCGCTTCGGCCAATCGCGCATCCAGCTCGGCTTGTTCAGCCTGCATGCGCGCATCTTTGTAAGACGCTTCAGCCATTTCGGCCAATGCCTCGGCCAGCTTGTCTTCGGCTTGTTTGAGCTCGGTGACATCATCAGCACTGGCACCCACGGCTTTGGCTTGCTCCAAGGCTTGCTCAGTCAAACGAATTTGTTCATTCGGCGCAGGATCAGCTGCACAGCCCGCCAAAGCCAGAACGGCCAGGGCAGCGAAAAGAGGTCGAATTGTCACTGGGTATTCCTACTGTTTTGGGGCGCTGACCGGCTGTTTCAGCTGAGCTTTCCACCGTTCCAGGTTGCGTTGCACTGCGGCCTCGGTCAGGCCAGAGGCGGGCAATTCTGTCATCTTTTGCCCGAGCTGTCCGCGCAACCACGGTTCATTGCAAGCGGAGTCATGGGAAATCGCCACAAACAGTCCCGGCTGATCGACTGGCTGATCGTGTGCCCACACGTCATCGGTGATGCCCAACGTTTGAGACGTAGCCAGGCCCGCATAACGCCCCGCCAGCACGTATTCGACGTCACCCAGCAACAACGCCTGGAACGCTTGCGCCAAGCTCGAGCGACGCTCCAGTGTGAGCTGACGCTGCGCAAAGGCATCAAACGCCTCTGTGAGGCGAGCTTTATCGGAGAGTGCGCCTTTATGCCCATGCAGATCGGCAGGCGTGTCATAAGCGAGGGCTGACCCCTTGAGCGTCCACACCAAGTAGTCGTTACGCACCAGCGGCGGGTGAATGTAATCTTGCGCCGTCAGGCCGGCCAACGTCAGCGGCGCATCCAGCAGCATGTCCATGCGCCCGGTGCGCACTTCGTTTTGTGCTTCTGCACGCTTGCCGCCATACACCACTTCAATGTTGATACCGAGGTCTTGCGCCACGTGTTGCAGCAGGTCAGCACTGGCGCCAATCAAATGTGCAGGATCAGCAGGGTCGCGCCACAGATAGGGAGGAGCATCCGGGCTGCCGGTCACGATCAGGCGCTCGCACTTGCCGGCCGCCTGCGACAACACTGGCAAAAACACCAAACCCAGCAACCACCTGCTTACTTGCAGCACACCCATACCTCACACCCCGAAAATCCAATTCAGACACACAAAAAAGCCCGACCATACGACCATGAAAAATCAGCTGAAACACTCGGTGTTTCGCCTTTCTCCACGGCCCGAATGGTCGGGCTCTTTATAAGTGAAGCGGCTGGATTAAACCAGCTTCTCCAACTCCGGCACAGCTTCGAACAAGTCCGCGACCAGGCCGTAATCAGCCACCTGGAAGATCGGTGCTTCTTCATCCTTGTTGATCGCAACGATCACTTTGGAGTCTTTCATACCGGCCAAGTGCTGGATCGCGCCAGAAATACCCACCGCGATGTACAGCTGTGGCGCAACGATTTTACCGGTCTGACCGACCTGCATGTCGTTGGGTACAAAACCTGCGTCGACTGCGGCACGGGAAGCGCCAACAGCAGCACCCAACTTGTCAGCCAGTGCGTACAGGTGTTTGAAGTTGTCACCGTTCTGCATGCCACGACCGCCCGACACGACGATTTTGGCAGCGGTCAGCTCAGGGCGGTCCGACTTGGCCAGCTCTTCACCTACAAACGAGGAGGTGCCTGCATCATGAACAGCGCCAACTGCTTCAACCGAAGCCGAACCACCGTCAGCAGCAACCGGATCGAAACCGGTAGCACGCACGGTGATCACTTTGATCGGTGCAGTGGACTGCACGGTGGCGATGGCGTTACCGGCATAGATCGGACGCTTGAATGTATCCGCGCTTTCGACCGATACGATCTCGGAGATCTGATCAACGTCCAGCTGCGCAGCCACACGCGGCAAGATGTTTTTACCGTTAGAGGTAGCGGCCGCCAGGATGTGGCTGTAGCCAGCGCCTAGCTCAGCGACCAGCGGGGCAACGTTTTCTGGCAACTGGTGCGCGTAAGCCGCGTTATCAGCAACCAGCACTTTGGCCACGCCAGCAATTTTGGCAGCGGCTTCAGCGATTGCGCCAATGCCCTGGCCTGCAACCAGAACATGAATGTCACCGCCGATTTTGGCAGCGGCGGCAACGGTGTTCAGCGTGGCCGGAGCCAGTACTTTGCCGTCGTGTTCGGCGATTACGAGGATAGTCATGATCAGATCACCTTCGCTTCGTTTTTCAGTTTCTCGACCAGTTCAGCCACCGACTTGACCTTGATACCCGCGCTGCGAGCAGCCGGCGCTTCAACTTTCAAGGTTTTGTTGGTCGAAGCGGTCGAAACGCCCAACGCTTCAGGCGTCAGCACTTCAAGCGGCTTCTTCTTGGCCTTCATGATGTTTGGCAGGGACGCATAACG
This sequence comes from Pseudomonas weihenstephanensis, assembly GCF_016812185.1. Classification (NCBI taxonomy): domain Bacteria; kingdom Pseudomonadati; phylum Pseudomonadota; class Gammaproteobacteria; order Pseudomonadales; family Pseudomonadaceae; genus Pseudomonas; species Pseudomonas weihenstephanensis. The sequence goes on from NZ_JAAEBV010000001.1 coordinate 792,453, forward strand.
CGGCTCGTTCAAACGCAGGTCGGTGGTGATGATGGCCGGCAAGCTCAGCGAAACTGTTTGCGCGCCGCCGTCAACTTCACGGGTCACGGCAACCTTGTCACCCGCCACTTCAACCTTGGACGCGAATGTGCCCTGACCATACCCGGTCAGCGCAGCCAGCATCTGGCCCGTCTGGTTGTTGTCGCTGTCGATGGCCTGTTTGCCCAGGATCACCAACTGCGGCTGCTCCTTGTCCATGACTGCCTTGAGCAGCTTGGCCACGGCCAGCGAAGTCAGGTCTTCGGCGGATTCGACGAGGATGGCGCGATCTGCACCCAGTGCCAGCGCGGTCCGCAGCTGTTCCTGAGCCGTGGTCGGGCCGATGGAGACGACGATGATTTCAGTCGCCACGCCTTTCTCTTTCAGGCGTACGGCTTCTTCCACTGCGATTTCGCAGAAAGGATTCATCGACATCTTGACGTTGGCGAGGTCAACGCCGGAGTTGTCCGCTTTGACGCGTACTTTAACGTTGTAATCGACCACTCGTTTGACAGCTACAAGAACCTTCATGGATTCCTCGTTACTCTCCGGTGAAAAGAAAGTCGCCTAGGCGAACCTGGCGGTTGAAGCTCATCAGCACAAGGGCACCTCCAAAGATCGTTGCTGTGCCCTTCTTATATAAAGAATGACGAATGCCAAATACTTCCCGTGCGACCGTCTGTCAGGTGTGACTCACGAGTCATCCACCAAAAGGACGTGTAAACTTCGCTCAAAAAATAGCGGGCTCCTACAGGCTCATGCCTGTGCCCTGTCTTTAGAGGTGCTCTTGAAACCGACAATCAGCCTACGGCGAGCGCAAAACCGCCCGTATCTTGACCGGAACGCCTTTTGCGGTCAATACAGCAAATCGGTCACTTTTGAGCCTCTCGACTTTGATTTGTCTGGGTTCCAGCAGATTCAAACAAACGTTTGTATTGGACCCTGACAGTGGTGTAGATATAATGCCCGGCCATAGAGAGAGCGGCGCCTCATCCATTGCATCTTCAGCCAGCAGGCGAGGAAATAATGGATGGAACGCCAAACCTCCAATTAGAAAAATACCGTTGAGCCTTGAGTAGGAGATAGCCTGTGGAACGCGAATACATGGAATTCGACGTGGTCATCGTCGGCGCCGGCCCTGCCGGTTTGTCCGCCGCCTGCCGTTTAAAGCAGAAGGCCGCCGAAGCCGGTAAAGAAATCAGCGTCTGCGTGGTTGAAAAAGGCTCCGAAGTCGGTGCTCACATTCTGTCCGGTGCCGTATTTGAACCACGCGCCCTGAACGAATTGTTCCCGGACTGGAAAGCACTGGGCGCTCCGCTCAATACCCCAGTCACCCGCGACGACATCTATGTACTGCGCAGCGAAGCCACCGCGACCAAGGTGCCGGATCTGTTTGTGCCTAAAACCATGCACAACGAAGGCAATTACATCATCTCGCTCGGTAACCTGTGCCGTTGGCTGGCGCAGCAGGCCGAGAACTTGGGCGTGGAAATCTACCCGGGTTTCGCGGCTCAAGAAGTTCTGTTTGACGAAAACAACGTGGTTCGCGGGATCATCACCGGTGATCTGGGCGTTGACCGCGAAGGCAATCCTAAAGAAGGCCTGTACACCCCTGGCATGGAGTTGCGCGGCAAATACACCCTGTTCGCCGAAGGCTGCCGCGGTCACCTGGGCAAACAGCTGATCGAGCGCTTCAACCTCGACAGCGAGGCCGACAGCCAGCACTACGGCATCGGCCTGAAGGAAATCTGGGAAATCGACCCGGCCAAACACCAACCCGGCCTGGTGGTTCACACTGCTGGTTGGCCACTGGACATCATTAGCAGCGAAAACACTGGCGGTTCTTTCCTGTATCACCTGGAAAACAACCAAGTGGTGGTGGGCCTGATCGTTGACTTGTCCTATAGCAATACCTTCCTGTCGCCGTTCGATGAGTTCCAGCGCCTCAAACACCACCCGGTGCTCAAGCAATACCTTGAAGGCGGCAAACGCATCAGTTACGGCGCGCGCGCCCTGGCCAAAGGCGGCCTGAACTCGCTGCCAAAAATGGTGTTCAACGGTGGCGCCCTGATCGGTTGCGACTTGGGCACCATGAACGTGGCCAAGATCAAAGGCAGTCACACGGCGATGAAGTCCGGCATGCTTGCCGCCGAGGCGGTGGCAGACTCGCTGCTCGCAGACTCCGAAGGCGGCGATGCACTCAACACCTACGTTGAAGCCTTCAAAGCCAGCTGGTTGTTCGACGAGCTGTTTGCAAGCCGAAATTTCGGCCCGGCGATGCACAAGTTTGGCCCGATCATGGGCGCAGGCTTCAACTGGATGGATCAAAACATCTTCGGCGGCAAACTGCCGTTCACCCTGCACGACACGAAGCCAGATTACGCCTGCCTGAAACTGGCCAAAGACTGCAAGAAGATCGACTACCCGAAACCCGATGGCAAGTTGAGCTTCGACAAACTCAGCTCGGTGTTTCTCTCCAGCACCAACCACGAAGAAGAGCAGCCTTGTCACCTCAAGCTGCGCGACGCAAGCATTCCGATCAGCGTGAACCTGCCGCTCTACGACGAGCCGGCGCAACGCTACTGCCCGGCAGGTGTGTATGAAGTGATCACGCAGGAAAGCGGTGAAAAGCGCTTCCAGATCAATGCGCAAAACTGCGTGCACTGCAAAACGTGCGACATCAAAGACCCGTCACAAAACATCACCTGGGTCACCCCGGAAGGCGCTGGCGGCCCGACGTACCCGAACATGTAAGCCCGACTCGTTTAGTCGCTGACAAGGCAGGGGCTGCAAAGCGGCCCCGCTTTATTGATCGAAGGCCCTGCAGTTCTTATCGCAGCCTCGTGCCTGGTCAGCGACTACACAACGGTTGTAAGGCCCTCAGCACCCTGCCCCCTCATGCCCGGGACTGCGTTCAAAGTAGCGCTTGTACTCACGACTGAATTGCGAGGCGCTCTGATAGCCCACGCGTTCGGCCACCTGCGCCACACCCAGCCTTTCACTCAACAACAACTGCTGCGCCCGCAACAAACGCAAACGCTTGAGATATTGCACCGGCGACAGCAAAGTGCTGCGTTTGAAATGCTCATGGAAGGTGGACGTGCTCATGTTGGCGCACCGTGCCAGCGTGTCGACATTCAACGGCTCGGCAAAGTGCTCATGCAAATGACTGAGCGAGGCGGCAACCCGGGCGAACTGGCCCTGCTGCTCAACCAGCGCCCGCAACACCCCGGCCTGCGGCCCACGCAGTGCCGCGAAAAGAACTTCACGCAAGCGCGCTTTACCCATGATCCGGCACTCCAGCGGGTCATGCAGGCAACGTAGCAAACGCTCAACCGCCTGGCGCATTTCGTCATCCAACACCGCCGAGGTCATGGATTCCGGCGTTTGCGCCACGGCGCTACGGTCCGGGTCCAGCCCCATCGCCAGCACCAGCTCCCCCAGCACAGCCCGATCAATACTGATCGCCACCCCCAGCAGTGGCACCGTTTCAGAGGCAAAGGTTTCACACTCAAACGGCACCGACAGCGCCTGCACAAGGTAATGGCCTGCGCCATATTCCAGGGTGCGCTGACCGAGATAGGCCAACTTACTGCCTTGCGCGATGACCATCAGGCTAGGCTCATAAATCTGCGGCATGCGCGCCACAGCCCGACACGCCGACACCACGCGCACTTCAGGCAATAAAGTCGATACAAAACCGGTTTGCGAGGCCAGCGGCTCGATCAACGAGACCAGCGTGGCGTTCTCATCGCGATGGCGAGTCAAAAACATGAAGACAACTTCACAGGAGGAATAGACAGGCGCATCTTCGCAGAATTGGCCACCAAAACCACCTCCAGCCCGACACGCCGGAGGAATAGGCATAACAGGCGGAGGAATTGTCATAGTCCTGCAAGACTGGCGAGCGCAAAATGACCTCCTTGTTCACCGTCAACGTTTCGCGAGGCTTTCCATGTCCAACGTCACTTACAACGCCATCGGCTATGCCGCTCAAACCACCTCGGCCCCCTTGGCCCCGATGCAGTTCAACCGCCGCGCCCCGCGCCCGGACGACGTCGCCATTGAGGTGTTGTACTGCGGCGTGTGCCACTCCGATATCCACCAAGTGCACAACGATTGGGGCTTTGCGGTTTACCCGGTCATGCCAGGCCACGAAATCGTGGGCAAAGTCACCGCCGTCGGTAGCGACGTCACTCAATACAAAGTGGGCGATATGGTCGGCGTAGGCTGCATGGTCGATTCGTGCCGCGAATGTTCGGCCTGTAAAGAAGATTTGGAGCAGTACTGCCTGGAAGGCTTCACCCAGACCTACGGCTCACCGGACCGTATTGACGGCACCACTACAATGGGCGGCTACTCGGACAGCATCGTGGTGCGCGAAGCCTTCGTAGTGCGCATTCCGGAAAACCTCGATCCGGCCAGTGCAGCTCCGCTGCTGTGCGCCGGCATCACCACTTACTCGCCGCTGCAACACTACGGTGTTGAGCCGGGCGACAAAGTGGGCGTGCTGGGCATGGGTGGCTTGGGCCACATGGGGATCAAGTTTGCCAAGGCCATGGGCGCAGAAGTGACCTTGTTCACACGCTCCGCCGCCAAAGCTGAAGAAGCGCGCCGTCAAGGTGCCGATCACGTGATCGTGTCCACCGACGCCGAGCAAATGAAAGCCGCCGCTGGCAGCTTCGATTTCTTGCTCGACACCATTCCGGTGCAACACGACCTGAACCCCTACCTCGAAACCCTGCGTTTTGACGGCGTGCACATTCTGGTTGGCTTGATCGAACCGGTTGAACCGGCTGTGGATGCGTTCAACCTGGTGTTCAAGCGTCGCGTGCTGGCCGGCTCGCTCATCGGCGGTATCGCTGAAACTCAAGAAATGCTGGATTTCAGCGCCGCGAATGGCATCACCTGTGACATCGAAATGCTCGACATCAAAAACATCAACCAAGCGTTTGAACGCGTGCAGAAAGGTGATGTGAAATACCGCTTCGTGATTGATATGAAAACGCTGAAAGCCTAAGCGTTTAGCCCGCCGGGGCCGGAGCAATGGGGAAGAACTCCCCGTTGCTCCACACGCCCAGCCAAGGCTGGCCATCAATGACCAGCGTCTGCGCCATCTCGACCAACGGGTAAAACACATTGCGATGGATCAACGCCTCAAGGTTGCGTCGTACCCGCACGTAAGGCGAAGGCTCTTGAGTGACAGGATCAATCACCACCCGCAACGGGTGTTCACGATCCAATTCAAACTGCTCATCCACGTTCGTGGTGAAGCGCAACACCTGCTGCTCACCCACCCCTTCGACCTCAAGGGTAACCGCCACAAAGGGCGCGTCATCGACTTTGATCCCGACCTTTTCCACCGGTGTTATCAGAAAGTAATCGTCACCCTCACGGAGAATGATGGTTGAGAACAGCTTGACCATCGGCTTGCGCCCAATCGGCGTTCCCATGTAATACCAAGTACCATCACGGGCGATGCGCATGTCGATGTCGCCGCAAAATGCGGTGTCCCACAAGTGAACCGGCGGCAAACCTTTGCCGGGCTTGGGGATTTGCGCCAACAGGCCACTGACGTCCACCGGCTCGCTCATACTGCCCTCCTGAATTTATTGATCGCTCAAGCCTATCAAGCTGCGCGCGTACTTAGCCAGCGGCGGGCCAATCAGGTCGGCAGGCTTGTTGTCATGAAACGTCAGCAAACCGCCACGGCTGCGAATGGTGGCCGTGTCGATCAAGTATTGGGTGCTGGTCTCGATCAACATCACCTGAATCACACCACTGTCGATACCCAAACGGCTGATTTCTTCCTGGTCCAGCCACTCGTCACTGTTGCCAATGCGGTCATCGGCACGGGCAAATCGGGTGTAGAGCAAATAGTGCGCGCCAAAACCCCGGGCTTCAGTCATCGCGTCGTCCAATCCCAGCGGTGCCTTGGCGCGACGCACCATCGGGAAGTATTCGATAAAACCACTGTAGGCTTCTTCTGCCACAACGTTGGGCCGCACGTAAGGGTCGCCGATGGGCTTAAACGGGCCTTGAGCAATGTAAATGAAGGAGTCGGGCTGGATGCGCAGCGAATTGCTGCGACGCGTGTTGCTGTGGTCGAGCAAACCGGCGTCACTCATTTGATAGCGCGCGCCTTCGCCCAGGTCGCTGACCTTCATGCAACCACCCAGCGCCAAAAAAGCCAGCAACACAAACAGACTACGCATCACGATCTCCCGATGGCCGGTGACAAAAAACCGGCGAATAGCCGCGTAATGCAGTTTGCGCGCCAGTTTGAGCCGAAGCCGAACATCGCAGGACACACACATCAACCACCAATGATTTTCATCACCGTGGCCCCCCCCGAAAAGGCGACGTCCTGCTTGTCACCCAAGGCTTTCATCAACAAACCTTGCAACGCCGGCAACGCTTCGTGCCGGGGCTTGTTGAGCAAATCCCCGACGTAATGACGATTACTCGACGATAAACACCCGTGCAACCAGCCGGTCGATGAAAGGCGCAACCGCGAACACGTCCGACAAAACGGGACACTCTCGTTGGCAATCACACCGAAATACCCCCGGCCCGGGATCTGATAGCGCACGGCCGTGGCATCAATCGGCGCATCGGCTTGCAGGTAGTCGTGCCGCTCGCCAATCAGCTCAAGCAATTGCTGCAAGCTCACAAACTGATGCAAAAACGCATTGCCATCGCTGGCCAGATGGCCCATGCGCATCAGTTCGATAAAGCGCAGTTCGAACCCTCGCTCAAGGCAGTACTCCAACAGCGGCAGGACCTGATCCAGGTTCTGACCCCGCAAGGGCACCATATTGACCTTGATCTTCATCCCCGCCTCGCTGGCGTGTTGCAGGCCATTGAGCACGGTCGCCAAATCGCCGCCGCGGGCAATGCTGCGAAAAGCGTCGGGGTTGAGGGTGTCGAGGGACACATTGAGGCGGCGTATGCCCGCGTCCAGCAGCAACGGTAATTTGCGCGTGAGCAATTGGCCATTGGTGGTCAGGCTGATATCACTCAGGCCCAACTGCCCGACTTCGCGCATGAAGGTTTCCAGCTTGGGACTGACCAACGGCTCGCCGCCGGTAATACGTAAACGCTCAATTCCGGCCGCTTCAATCAGATACGCCACGCCACGCGCCATTACTTCAGCTGACAACTCATCCTGCGCCGCCACTAATCGCTTGCCGTTCGGCACGCAGTAGGTGCAGGCATAGTTGCAAGCGGAGGTCAGACTAATGCGCAAGTTGCGAAATTGTCTGCCTTGGCGGTCAACAATCATGGATGACTCCGGCACGAGGGAAGTAGGACGCCCCAAAACCTGACTCATGTATCAGGTTTTGGCAAGACCTACACCTGAGTATAGGCGGCACGGCAAAGCGCCATGCGCGGTGAACCGACGGCGTTACTCGACAGCCGGGGTGTCTGTATCGCGCTTGCGCTTGTTACCCATGCGCACACCGATGTCCATCAGGAACTGGAAAAAACCTTCCTGATCTTCCAGGACATTGCTCCAGAACGGCGAGTGGTACAGCGCCACCGCGCCGTGAACCAGCGCCCAGGCAGCGCAGTAGTGGAAATAAGGCGGTACGTCTTCGAGCTTGCCTTCGCTGATCCGACCTTTGATCAGGAGCGTGAGGCGCTCAAAATTCGACGCACGGATTTTATGCAGCTCTTCGATCAACTCAGGCACCTGATTACCTTTGACCACCTTCTCTTCAAGGCGATCAAACAACCGATAACGCTGAGGGTCACGCATGCGAAATTCAAAGTAGGCGCGCGACAGCGCTTCTTTGTCTTTATCCACATCGGCGGAATGCAGCAGCTCGTTCAAATCACGCTCATAGTCGAGCATCAGGCGCAGATAGATCTCGGCCTTGGACTTGAAATGCTTGTAGATCGTGCCTTTACCGATGCCGACGGCATCCGCAATCATCTCGACGGTGACGCTGTCTTCACCCTGTTCGAGGAACAGTTTGAGCGCGGTATCGAGAATTTCTTGCTCGCGGCGACGAAACTCACGGACCTTACGGGGTTCTTTGTGCATAAGAAAAGGTCTGTAGGGGTCAAAATCGAAGCCCGGTATTATGCCTAAGTCACGCTAAATTGCACGGATCATCCTGCCTATCGATGTCTGCGGATGAATAATGCCCAGCACAATGCGTACTCAAACGAATCACGGGTATTCCAAATCTGTTTAAAAAATGATCAATGCCGACTGGACGCCCTACAAAGCTGACCAATACTTAGGGTGTCGGCGTGACATACCCCCCAAATGCTTCGCCGATAAGGGTCACAACGGAGTGTGCGCCTTTGTTTTACTCCTAATGGTCTTAACCCGGATTCCCCCAGAGCCCGGGTTTTTTTTGTGTTTTTTGCCGACGGGTCAGTGTTGGACCCGCGCCAGCGGGAACAGGCGCTGGAAGTTTTCGGTGGTCTGCTCGGCAAAACGCTCGTAGGACTCACCGCGCAACATGGCCAGAAACTCTGCCACTTCACGTACGTACTGCGGCAGGTTGGGCTTGCCCCGGTAAGGAATCGGCGCCAGGTACGGCGAGTCAGTCTCCACCAGCAAACGATCGGCCGGCACTTGGCGCGCCACGTCGCGCAGGGCGTCGGCGTTGCGGAACGTCACGATGCCAGAAAGCGAAATGTAAAAACCCAGGTCCAGCGCCGCCTTGGCCATGTCCCAGTCTTCGGTAAAACAATGCAACACACCGGCCTGAGGCAATGCGGCTTCGCGCAGCAGCGCCAAGGTGTCTGCACGTGCGCCACGGGTATGCACCACGACCGGTTTGCCGGTTTGCTGCGCGGCTTGCAAGTGAACGCGAAACGACAATTGCTGCAACTCGGCCGCTTCAGGTTCGTAGTGATAATCCAGGCCGGTTTCGCCAATCGCCACCACCTGCGGGTGATTCAGCTCGCTCAGCAGCCAGTCCAATGCCGGAGCGGCGCCCGGTTGCACGTCCAGCGGGTGCACGCCCACCGAACAGTCCACATCGCTATAACGCTCGGTCAGGGCTTTGACATCGGCCGCGTTGTCAGCGCTGACGCCAATGCACAGAAAATGCCCCACCCCGCGTTCACGCGCTGCTTGCAGGGCGGCGTCCAGCGAACCGTCGTGGGCACTCAGATCAAGGCGATCAAGATGGCAGTGGGAGTCAACGAGCATGGAAAATCACCTGCTAAAAAATGTGAATCAACTCAGCGCTGGCCGGGCAGGCTTGCCCATTGCACCAATAACGCTTCAAGCAACAGCACTCGGTTGAGGTTGGCCTTGCTCAACACCTTTTGCCGCTGGGCCAGAATCCAGTCCTGAATGTTCAGGACTTTTTCCTGCGGCGTTTTTTGCGCCAGGTACTGCACGACTTTGCGCATGTCTTCAAGGCCCAGGCCGACTTCGTCCTGAGTCAGTTGATAGCGCAAGATCAGGCTCGACCAGTCACAGAACCAATCAAACAGCAATAAAAGGGGAATCGCGTTCCAGCTTTCTGCCAATTGAGTGGCCGAGATCTGCTGCTTGAGCAGCTTTTTAACCCCTTCCACCACGCCAGCCCGCTGCTCTCGCACACCCTGTGCGTGCAACTTGACGGCAGCCAACGGCGAACCGGCCGCCAGGGTCAATAACTCCACCCGCTCATCAGCACTGCAATCGGGCAAGGTTTTAGCCAGCCACGCCAGGCTCAGCGTTTCGTTCGGCAGCGGGCACGCCTGCTGCACACAACGACTGCGGATGGTCGGCAACAAACGGCTGGACTGGTGACTGACCAACAGCAACACCGTATCGCCCGACGGCTCTTCCAGGCTTTTGAGCAATGCGTTGGCGGCGTTGATATTCATCGCCTCCACCGGCTCGACCAACACCACCTTGCGCCCGCCCAACTGAGCGGTTTGCACCACGAAACTCACCAGATCACGCACTTGGTCGACCTTGATCGCCTTGTCCGCTTCTTCGGGTTCCAGAATGTAGTTGTCCGGATGACTGCCCGCCGCCAACAGCAGGCAGGACTTGCAGGTACCGCAGGCCTCAAGCCCGGCAGGTTGTCTGCACAGCAGGCGGGCCATCAGGCGCTCGGCCAGGGCGCGCTTGCCGATCCCGGCAGGCCCGTGCAGCAGATAGGCGTGCGCATGGTGTGCGCGCCCTGCCATTTGCTCCCAGAGGCCGTCTTGCCACGGATAGGTTTCAGCCACGGTACAAACCCAGCACTTGCGGCATCAACGCGTCCAGCTGCGCCTGAACGTGCTCAAGGCTTTGCGCCGCATCAACCAAACGGTAACGCTGCGGGGCGGCTTCAGCGCGCTGCAGATAGGTACTGCGCACGGCATCAAAAAAGGTCCGGCCTTCTTGCTCGAAGCGATCCAGGCGGCCCCGCGCACTGGCGCGCGCCATGCCAACCTCGATAGGCAAATCGAATACCAGCGTCAAGTCGGGACGCAGGTGACCCTGTACAAATGACTCAAGGGTCGCGATGCGCTCTTTCGATAAGCCGCGGCCACCGCCTTGGTACGCGTAGGTGGCGTCGGTAAAGCGATCACACAGCACCACGGCGCCACGCTCCAGCGCCGGACGGATCACCTCGGCCAAGTGTTGCGCGCGGGCGGCAAACACCAACAACAATTCGGTGTCTGCGCACATGGCATCGTCGCTCGGCGCCAACAACAGTTCACGAATGCGCTCAGCCAGCGGCGTGCCGCCAGGTTCACGGGTCAGCACCACATCAATACCTTCAGCACGCAAGCGCGCGGCCAGGTATTCACGGTTGGTGGTTTTGCCCGCGCCTTCGGGGCCTTCCAACGTAATAAACAAGCCAGTCACAGGCAGCAGTCCTTTATCAGTGTCATTGCGCGCTTTGCGGTTGGGCTTCGCCGGGCGCCGGGGAAACAGGGGCGACGGCATCCGGCGCAGGGCTTGAACGGTAATCGGCACGGCGTTTGATCTGGAATTCACGGACGGCGCTGTTATGCGCGTCCAGATCATCAGAGAACGTGTGGCTGCCATCACCCTTGGCCACAAAATACAAACTGCTGCCGCTGACCGGATGCAAAGCGGCATGAATGGCTTCACGGCCTACCATGGCAATCGGTGTCGGTGGCAAACCGGGAATCGTGTAGGTGTTGTAAGGCGTCGGTTCGCGCAAGTGGGCGCGGGTGAGCTTGCCGTTGTACCGCTCGCCCAAACCGTAAATCACGGTGGGATCGGTCTGTAATGGCATGCCGATCTTCATACGGCGCACAAACACCCCGGCAATCTGCCCACGCTCATGCGGCACACCGGTTTCTTTTTCTACCAGCGAGGCCATGATCAGCGCTTGATAAGGGTCTGCGTAGGGCAGGTCCGGGGCGCGCTGCGCCCATTCTTCAGCCAACACCTTATGCAAACGGTCATAGGCCTTTTCAAGCAACTGCGCATCGCTCATGCCACGCACAAAGCGATAGGTGTCGGGGAAGAACCGCCCTTCCGGGAACTCACCCGGATGACCGAGCTTGGCCATCACCTCACTGTCACTCAGGCCGTCGAGGGTCTGCTCGATTTTCTCGTGCTTGGCCAACGCGCTGCGCACTTGTCGAAAATTCCAGCCTTCGACCAGCGTCAGGCTGTATTGCACCACCTCTCCACGCTGCCAAAGGCCGATCAGGTCCTGGGCTGTCATGCCGGGCGTCATGCGGTATTCGCCGCTGTGCAGCGGTTGCTCCGCCAGATTGAAGCGCCAATACACGCGCAACCAAAAGGCGTCTTGCAGCGTGTCGTCTGCCTCAAGGCGATTGAACATACCGGTTGGGGTCGCGCCCGCCGGTACATCAAGCAGTTGTTCTTGCGTGAGTCTTAGCGGCTGCTCGAGCGCCGAATTGAGTTTCCAGGCGCTGGCGCCCAACACCAGGCCCGCCAACACCAGACCGGTCTCCAGCAGCAACAAGAATTTACGTTTCACGAATCAAACATCCAATAGGGTGCGGGCAATGCTTTGCAGTTTACGGGTGAGTGGCCCCACCGGCCAGCTCAGGCCAGCAACACCCCGTACAGGCCAAATGCCGTACACGCTGTTGCAGACAAAGAGTTCATCCGCCTGTTGAAGCTGCTCAACGCTGATATCAGTGACATGACACGGGATCGCCAGGCGCTCGGCCTCGCTCAGTAATGCAGCACGCATCACACCCGCCACCCCACAGCGTTGCAGGTCGGCGGTGATCAACACCCCGTCACGCACTAAAAACAGGTTACTGAACACGCCCTCGATCACGCGTCCCGAGGTGTCACGCATCAAGCCTTCGGCGTAAGTCGGGTCTTGCCATTCCGAACGGGCAATGACTTGCTCCAACCGATTGAGATGCTTAAGTCCCGCCAGCAGCGGTTGCTCAGCCAATCGCGTGGTGCAGTCAAATAACTGAACACCTTCAAGGGCGTGCGCTAGGGGATAAGCCGGCGCAGGGCTGGCTTGCAGAATTCTGCGAGGCTGAGCCTCGGGGCACGCGGCATAACCGCGCAGGCTGTCGCCGCGGGTCAGGATGAGCTTGAGAACGCCCTCGCCCATTGCCTGTGCATACGCCAGCACTTCACTGCGAATCAGTGACTGATCCGCAGTAATCGCCAGTCGTGAGCAGCCCCGCACCAGGCGCTGCATGTGCAGCTCCAGCAACACCGGCCGCCCGGCCTTGACGGCGACGGTCTCAAACAGACCGTCGCCGTAGGCCAGCCCACGGTCCTTGAGCGACGATAAACCGTGCGCTGGCAGACCGTCGACCCAGCTGTGCATCACTCGGCGAACCGGCGGAAAACCAGTGAGCCGTTGGTGCCGCCAAACCCGAACGAATTGGACAGTACGACATCGATCGGCATTTCACGCGGCGTGTGCGGCACGAAGTCCAGATCGCAGCCTTCATCAGGCTCGTCCAGGTTGATGGTCGGCGGGGCAATCTGACTGTTAATCGCCAGCACGCTGAAAATTGCCTCAACCGCGCCAGCAGCACCCAACAAGTGCCCGGTCATCGATTTGGTCGAACTGACCGCCAAGTTGTAGGCGTGATCACCGAACACCGACTTGATCGCCGAGACTTCCGCCAGGTCACCGGCAGGCGTCGACGTACCGTGGGCATTGATGTACTGCACTTGATCGATGTTCACCCTGGCATCACGCAAGGCATTGGTGATGCAGCGTGCAGCGCCTGCGCCATCCGCCGGGGGCGAGGTCATGTGATACGCGTCGCCGCTCATCCCGAAGCCAATCAGCTCGGCATAGATCGTCGCGCCACGCGCCTTGGCGTGTTCAAGCTCTTCAAGCACCAGTGCACCGGCGCCATCAGACAGCACGAAGCCATCACGGCCTTTGTCCCAGGGACGGCTGGCACGCGTCGGGTCATCGTTGCGGGTCGATAGCGCACGCGAGGCACCAAAGCCGCCCATGCCCAAACCGCATGCGGCCATTTCAGCACCGCCGGCAATCATCACATCGGCTTCGCCGTAGGCAATGTTGCGCGCCGCCATACCGATGCAATGCGTACCCGTGGTACACGCTGTCGAAATGGCGTAGTTAGGTCCCTGTGTACCCAAGTGGATAGACAGAAAACCGGAAATCATATTGATGATCGAGCCAGGCACAAAAAACGGAGAAATCCGTCGCGGGCCTTGTTCGTGCAAGGTACGGCTGGTTTCTTCGATATTGGTCAATCCCCCAATACCCGACCCCATTGCCACACCAATACGCTCACGATTGGCATCCGTGACTTCCAGGCCAGCATTTCGTATTGCCTGAAAACCAGCTGCCAAACCGTATTGAATAAACAGGTCAAGTTTTCGGGCTTCTTTGACGGAGAGGTAATCCTCAACGTTAAAGCCCTGTACCGAGCCGCCAAAACGGGTGGAATAGGCAGAAAGATCCGTGTGTTCGATCAGACCAATGCCACTTCGGCCTGCCAGAATGCCTTGCCAGGTGCTCGGAACATCCGCACCCAGTGGCGACAACATCCCCATACCGGTGACTACGACGCGTCTACGCGACACAGCACTCTCCTTTATTCTATTGACGACACTTTGCATCAAGCCTAAAGAAAAAACCGCACGCCATAGTGGCAGTGCGGTTTTTCCATGACAGCATGTAACGATTACAAACTATTACGCCTGGTGGGCAGTAACGTAATCGATAGCAGCTTGTACAGTAGTGATCTTTTCAGCTTCTTCATCAGGAATTTCGGTCTCGAATTCCTCTTCCAGAGCCATCACAAGCTCAACAGTGTCAAGGGAGTCGGCACCCAGGTCTTCAACGAAGGAAGCAGCGTTGGTCACTTCTTCTTCTTTAACGCCCAGTTGCTCGGCAACGATTTTCTTGACGCGTTCTTCGATGGTGCTCATACCTTGTTTTCACTCCTAATGGACAAATTCAGGCAGCTGGCCAGTGGGCAAGTGTATCGAAAGACTTTTCAGTTTTTCAACTGAAAGCTTTGCACCTACCCCGCTACAACCGGCTGCCTATAAAAAGATTGCAGCTTTATAACGGATTTTAGACAGCTCGTATGACATTTTTTTGCAGCAATCCGTCACATTTAACTCATGTACATCCCGCCGTTGACCGGAATTGTAGCCCCAGTCACGTAAGCTGCACCGTCCGAAGCCAGGAAAGCGACCACGTTCGCGATCTCTTGAGCCTGACCCAAACGACCCAGCGGAATCTGCGTCTGCAAGGCTTCACGCTGTGCTTGCGGCAACTCGCGGGTCATGTCGGTATCGATAAACCCAGGAGCCACCGAGTTGACAGTGATTGAGCGCGAACCCACTTCACGCGCCAGAGCACGGCTGAAACCTTCGAGGCCGGCCTTGGCGGCGGCATAGTTTACTTGGCCTGCGTTGCCCATGGCACCCACAACAGAGCCAATGTTGATAATTCGTCCCCAACGCGCCTTGGTCATGCCACGCAAAACACCCTTGGAGAGGCGAAACAGACTGTTTAAGTTGGTATCGATGACATCATGCCATTCGTCGTCTTTCATGCGCATCATCAGGTTATCGCGGGTGATGCCAGCATTATTGACCAGGATCGCCGGCGCGCCGAACTGCTCCTGAATGCTGTTCAATACGGCGACAACGGAATCTGCATCCGTGACATTGAGTTCCATGCCCGTGCCCTGAACGCCGTTTTCTTTCAGCGTGGCAGCAATGCGCTCAGCACCCGAAGCAGTGGTGGCAGTGCCAATGACAATGGCGCCCTGACGACCCAACTCCAATGCGATCGCCTGGCCAATGCCACGGCTAGCGCCCGTTACCAGTGCAACTTTACCTTGCAAGCTCATGCAGGCTTCTCCTAATTCAGGCCAGTGCCGCACGAGCGGCAGCGAAGGCGTCTGGGGTATTCAAGTTGTGAGTGGTGATGCCCTCAGCGCAACGCTTGCTGATGCCCACCAGAACTTTGCCCGGGCCACATTCAACCAGCTCGACCGGGCCATTGGCCGCCAGACATTGAACTGATTCAACCCAGCGCACAGGCTTGTACAGCTGCTCAAGCAAGTCGCGCTTGAGGGTATCCAAATCGTTCGCCACGGCTGCGCTGACATTCTGCACCAGCGGGATTTGCGGCATTTTCCAGTCAATGGCCTGGATCGACTCGGCAAAACGCTCAGCTGCGGGTCGCATCAATTCACAGTGCGAGGGCACACTCACCGGCAGCGGCAGCGCACGCTTGGCGCCCTTGGCCTTGCACAGCTCCATGGCGCGCTCAACAGCCGCCTTGGCTCCGGCAATAACCACCTGGCCCGGCGAGTTGAAATTAACCGCACTGACCACTTCGCCTTGCGCCGCGTCAGTACAGGCAGCCAGCACATCAGCATCGTCCAGCCCCAGGATCGCTGCCATGGCGCCTTGACCGGCAGGAACAGCTTCTTGCATCAGGCGACCGCGACGCTCAACGAGCTTCACGGCATCAGCCAGGCTCAGGCAACCGGCAGCGACCAGCGCGCTGTACTCGCCCAAGCTATGGCCAGCAACAAAATCAGGCTGCTTGCCGCCTTCGGCCAACCACAGACGCCACAGGGCAATCGAGGCGGTCAAAATGGCGGGCTGGGTGATATCTGTTTGATTCAGCTTCTCGGCAGGGCCGGCCTGGGTCAACGCCCACAGGTCGTAACCCAGAGCATCAGAAGCTTCTTTAAATGTTTCCAGGACCAGCGGGTGTTCCGCGCCCAGCTCGGCCAACATGCCGAGGGACTGCGAACCCTGCCCTGGAAAGACGAATGCGAGGGATGTAGACATGTAACAAGCCCCTAATGATCTTGTCGTCGGTGAATTGACGTCCTGCCGTGGCGGACGCAAGAAACTGACAGTTGGATGGCGATTTAGACCGTGCGGTCACATTTACACGCTCGACCGGCAATACGCCTACGGTAACAACCCTTCAAGGCGCCCATGCAAACGCTTTGGCAGGTCTTCATGGATTTCAATCAGCGCCCGTTGTATCGCACTTTGAAAGCCCTGAGCACCTGCCGAACCGTGACTCTTAATGACAATTCCCTGCAACCCCAGAAAACTCGCGCCATTGTGCCGTGCGGGGGCCAAATCAGCCTGCAAGCGACGCAGTAACGGCATCGCCAACGCACCGACACATCGCCCAAAGAGCGTGCGCTTGAACAGTGCCTCAATCCGGCCTGAGATCATGGTCGCCAGGCCCTCACTGGATTTGAGCAGGATATTACCTACAAAACCGTCACACACCACCACATCGGCCTCGCCGCGGTACAACCCATCACCTTCGACAAAGCCGATGTAATGCAAACCACTCGCCGCTTGCAACAAGGCGGCGGCCTGCTTGACCTGCTGGTTACCCTTGATGTCTTCGGTACCGATATTCAACAGGGCTACGCGCGGGCGAAGCGTGCCGAGGGCCTGCGCCGCCACCGACCCCATCACCGCGAACTGAAACAACTGCTCAGCCGTGCAATCGACATTCGCCCCCAGATCCAGCAACTGACAATAGCCCGTCTGCGTCGGAACCGCCGCCACCATCGCAGGGCGATCTATGCCGGGCAGTGTTTTGAGGACGAACCGCGACAGCGCCATCAAAGCCCCCGTATTTCCCGAACTGACACAAGCCTGCACTTTGCCATCACGCAGCAGCTCAAGCGCCACCCGCATGGAGGAGTCCGGCTTGCCACGCAACGCATGGGAAGGCCGCTCGCTCATGGCGATAACTTCTGAGGCTGGAGTAATGGTCAGGCGCGAGCGATCCACAACCGAATGGCTGGCGATCAAGTCTTCAAGTACGGAGGGTTGACCAACGAGGGTCAGATGCAGCGAGGGTGTAGCAGACAGACAAGCGATGCAAGCCTGAACAATGCTGCGGGGACCGAAGTCCCCGCCCATTGCGTCGATCGCGATGACCTGAACGGACAAGTGATTACTCGTCAGCGCCCTTGTCGATCACTTTACGACCACGGTATACGCCTTCTGGCGATACGTGGTGACGCAGGTGAATTTCACCGGTGGTTTTTTCTACAGACAGCGTGCTAGCCGAAAGAGCATCGTGCGAACGACGCATGTCACGGGCAGAGCGGGATTTTTTGTTCTGCTGAACAGCCATAATTGATTAACTCCTAAACGTTTGGGTCACGCTTTAACTGCGCCAATACACTGAACGGGTTGGACCGCGTTACCTCGTCCTCGCCTGGATCGGGCTCATCGAGACCCGCCGGCTGCTGGCATTCTTCCGGATGATGAGCAGGCACAATGGGCAAGGCGAGCAAAAGCTCCTCCTCGATCAGTGCATGCAGATCCAATGGATCTTCGCCCAGTTCCAGCACGTCATAACCTTTCGGTAACGACTGGGTATTCGCACCCTCTTTCACCACAGCGTAACTGCATTCGCTATGGATCGGCAGGGTGACCAGCTCAAGACAACGCTGGCAAACCATCTTGACCTCGACGTCGATGGAGCTGTGTATTACCACAGATCTTCGCTCGTCGCGCTCAAAAACAAATTTAGCCTGGACTGTACCGACATTGTCGGAAAGCGGGTCGCAGAGTCTCTCCAAATCAGCCAGCAGCACTTCACCTTGAAGGGTAGTGCCACGATCAGCTAATTTGCGCGGGTCAACGTGAGGTGGAATCGGGTCATTCAACATAGGCGCAGCATTCTAGGGACGACCCCCTCACCTGTCAAAGGAAATTGTGCCTGTGCGACATCCCGTGCGCCCGTTAGAATCGACATTCATCTACAGGAGCCGCGAATGCTGCCTTTATTACTCGCCTCAAGCTCGGTTTATCGCCGGGAATTACTGGCTCGTCTGCGCCTACCCTTCAGTTGCAGCTCACCTGACATCGACGAAAGCCACCACACCGATGAAAGCGCATCCGACCTGGTCAAGCGCCTGTCGCTGGAGAAGGCCCGTGCACTGGCGGGCAGCCATCCCGACCACTTGATCATCGGCTCAGACCAGGTGGCCGTGCTTAATGGCCGAATCATCGGCAAACCTCACACCTTCGACAAGGCACGCCAACAACTCCTGGACGCCAGTGGCGCCAGCGTCAGCTTCCTCACCGGCCTGACCCTGCTCAACAGCCGCACCGGGCAGCACCAGACTGACTGCGTGCCCTTCACGGTGCACATGCGCACGCTCAGCGCTGAACAGATTGAACGCTACCTGCACGCTGAGCAGCCCTACGATTGCGCAGGCAGCTTTAAAGCCGAAGGCTTGGGCGTGAGCCTGTTTCAGCGCACCGAAGGGCACGACGCGACCAGCTTGATTGGCCTGCCATTAATCCGACTGGTGGACATGCTGACCCATGAAGGCATCAGCATCCCTTAACACAGCAAACCCGATCCCACCCAAACAACAACGGCCTTCACAGGCCGTTTTTTTGGTGCAGTCGCAAGTTAGCGCAAGGTGGGTCCCTGAAAACCCATCCACAAGGCAATGTGCTCTGCAACGCTGGCACCGAGTTTTTTCGAGAAGCGATCGAATGCCGACTCTTGCACGGTGAAATCAACCAACTCTTTTTCACCAATCACATCACGGGCAACCGAACTGGCATTGCCCAAGCCGTCAATCAGACCCAGCGGCAGCGCTTGCTGTCCCGTCCACACCAACCCCGAGAACAACTCAGGATGCTCTTTATCCTTCAAGCGATCGCCACGACCCTGCTTAACGCTGGCAATGAACTGCTCATGCGTCACATTTAGCACGCCTTGCCAGAACTTGGTCTCGTCCGGCTTTTGAGGCTCAAAGGGATCAAGGAACGCCTTGTGCTCGCCCGAAGTGTAGGCGCGACGCTCAACACCCAGCTTTTCCATAGCCCCGACAAAACCGAAACCTGCCGCTGTCACGCCAATCGAACCCACCAGACTGGCTTTGTCGGCATAAATCTCGTCAGCCGCACTGGCGATGTAGTAGGCACCCGAGGCACCGAGGTCCGAAATCACCGCGTACACCTTGGTCTCAGGGTGCAAGCCGCGCAAACGACGGATCTCGTCGTAGACATAACCCGACTGCACAGGACTGCCGCCCGGACTGTTGATACGCAGCACCACGCCTTTGACTTTGGGATCATCAAACGCCGCTTGCAAGCTGGTCACCAGGTTATCGGCACTGGCCTGCTCTTTATCGGCAATCACCCCGCGCACTTCGATCAGCGCGCTGTAACCCGAACCCGCCGTAGCGTTGCGCTCCATATCCATCAACGGCGTGAAGGTGAGCAGCACCGCCACCAGCAACAGAAAGGTCAGCAACTTGAAAAAAATACCCCAGCGACGCGCACGGCGCTGCTCCTGAATACCTGCCAACAAGGTTCTTTCCAGCAACTTCCAGCTTTTGTCATCACCCGCAGCAGGCTCAGATTCAGCGGGCGCTTTCCATTGATCAACCATGCACTACCCCAGCTAAGACGTTGTTAGTGAGCGCGCCCATGCAGCCAGGCACGCAACTCAGAAAAATGATTGATTTCCAGCGTAGGTCCAAACGTGCGCAGACGCTCAATTGACTGGGCCCCGTAACTCACCGCCACCGAGTCGATGCCTGCATTACGCGCCATGAGCAAATCAAACGACGCATCACCCACCATCAACGCCTGCTGCGCCGGCACATCGCAGTGAGCCAGAATCTGATTGAGCATGAGCGGATCCGGCTTGCTGGCGGTTTCGTCGGCTGCACGGGTGATATCAAAGAAGCCTTCCCAACCCTGCGCCTTGAGCACCCGATCCAGACCGCGACGCGCCTTGCCCGTCGCAACGGCCAAGCGGTAACCCTGATCACGGAAGGATTCAAGCGACTCGGCCACACCGGCAAATAGCGGTGAAGGCTCGGCATCCGACGCGATATAGATATCCGCGTAGTGCTGACGGAAGGCAATAACTTGCGCCTCGGTCAAATCAGGGTAAAGCGTCAAAATCGCTTCTGGCAGCCCCAGACCAATAATGCCTTTGACCGCCTCATCATCACGCTCAGGGCGACCTGCGCGCTGCGCAGCCCCCTGCATCGAAGTGACAATGCGACCAATGGAGTCCGCCAACGTGCCATCCCAATCAAAGATCAGTAATTTGTACTCAGACGGCACTCAATCGCTCCACGGTTTTAGCCCACATCTCATCGACGGGCGCCTGAAACTTCATTTCACCGCCATCAGGCATGGGCACGGTCAGCATGTAGGCATGCAAAAACAGACGCTTGCCGCCCAATTCGCGAATTTCTTTAGAAAAGCCTTCTTCGCCGTATTTGGTGTCGCCCGCAATGCAGTGGCCCGCATGCAGGGTGTGCACGCGGATCTGATGGGTCCGCCCGGTAATCGGCCGGGCTTCAATCATGGTGGCGAAATCGCCAAAACGACGCAGCACCTTGAACACCGTGACCGATTCTTTACCCTCTTCGTTCACCTCGACCATGCGCTCACCCGAGCGCAGATTGCTCTTCATCAATGGCGCACGCACCTGCTTGATCGAGCTGGCCCAATTGCCACGCACCAACGCCATGTAGCGCTTGTCGATTCCGTCACCGCGCAACGCTTCATGCAAGTGGCGCAACATGCTGCGCTTTTTGGCGATCATCAAAAGACCGGACGTATCGCGGTCAAGGCGATGCACCAACTCCAGCTCTTTGGTATCGGGACGCAACTGACGAAAGGCTTCGATCACACCGTAATTCAGGCCACTGCCACCGTGAACCGCAATACCCGCAGGCTTGTTGAGCACAATCAGGGCTTTGTCTTCATAGACAATTGCCGCTTCCAGGCGCAGCAACAAACCCTGAGCCAGGGGCACCGGTTCGTCGCGCTCAGGCACGCGCACAGGCGGCACGCGCACAATATCGCCCGCTTGCAGCTTGTACTCAGGCTTGATCCGCCCCTTGTTCACGCGCACTTCGCCTTTACGCAAAATACGGTAAATCAAGGTCTTGGGTACGCCCTTGAGCCGGGCAAGAAGAAAGTTGTCAATGCGTTGGCCGGCATATTCCGGCGAGACCTCAAGCAGCTGGACGCTGGGGGTCGGGGGGGTAGTCGTCGTCATGCCGCGGATGATAACAATTTTTTATGGAATTGAAGCACTTAATCATTGCTGCTATAGTCGCGAACGCCGCCAAAAGCGGCCTGGACAGCGGATTAACGGTGAGTCACCGGCCCTGCCCTACGCTCTTCACGAGGACGCGAGGCCGTCCTACGGGACTTTTGCTGCATACGGAACGCCTGGAGTTGTAACAAGCGCAGGTGACATGAGGCCTGAAGCGAGCCTGGAAAGCAGAGTGAAAACTCGCCTTTTACGCCGATATTCACGGCCAGTTCACAAAGTGCAGTCAGCCTCGGGAATTTCGAGCGAATGTTTCGGAAACTTCGCCTTTATTAGCCATGATGCGTGACCTCCCCTTTTGGAGTTCACGGTAAATGCCAACCCGCTGCGGATTCTGCGCGCGGCAGCACCCGAATTATCAGGGATACGTGTGGGGTGGAGATGCACAACCGCCGGACTGTGTAGCAATAGGCTTTATCAAGACGCTTCATCTCGTCCACAGCCGCCGGTTGATTCCTCCTCCTGACCAGACTTTTGCTTAAGCGGTGCTTTAGCACCACAGCAAGCAGGAAGCGTTAGTCGCGACTCGGCCCCCAGGGCCGAACCTCGCTGGACAATGGAGTGGCCAACTACTCCTGACGCACCTGACACCGACCGTGAGAAGTCGTGTGTGCCGAACGCCGTTTCCGGCAGCCCGGAAACCGACGGTACAACATGAAAAGAATGCTGATTAACGCGACTCAACCCGAAGAGTTGCGTGTTGCACTGGTAGATGGCCAACGCCTCTACGACCTGGACATTGAGTCAGGTGCACGCGAGCAGAAGAAAGCCAACATCTACAAAGGCCGTATTACTCGCATCGAACCAAGCCTTGAGGCTGCCTTTGTCGATTTCGGCTCTGAGCGCCACGGTTTTCTGCCCCTCAAAGAAATCTCCCGCGAATACTTCAAAAAAGCCCCAGAAGGCCGCGTCAACATCAAAGACGTCCTGAGCGAAGGCCAGGAAGTCATCGTGCAAGTCGAGAAAGAAGAACGTGGCAACAAGGGCGCAGCCCTGACCACCTTCATCAGCCTCGCTGGCCGTTATCTGGTGCTGATGCCTAACAACCCGCGTGCCGGTGGCATCTCGCGCCGCATCGAAGGTGAAGAGCGCAACGAACTGCGTGAAGCGCTCAATGGCTTGATCGCACCTGCCGACATGGGCCTGATCGTGCGCACTGCAGGCCTGGGCCGCAGCAGCGAAGAAATGCAGTGGGACCTCGACTACCTGCTGCAACTGTGGACTGCTATTAAAGAAGCGTCGCTGGACCGCGCGGCGCCGTTCCTGATCTATCAGGAAAGCAACGTGATCATCCGCGCCATTCGCGATTACCTGCGCCAGGACATCGGCGAAGTGCTGATCGACAGCGTTGAAGCCCAGGACGAAGCCCTGACCTTCATCCGCCAAGTGATGCCGCAGTACGCCAGCAAAATCAAACTCTACGAAGACAGCGTTCCGCTGTTCAACCGCTTCCAGATCGAAAGCCAGATCGAGACCGCTTTCCAGCGCGTTGTTGAACTGCCTTCCGGTGGCTCTATCGTTATCGACCCGACCGAAGCCCTGGTGTCCATCGACATCAACTCGGCGCGCGCCACTAAAGGCAGCGATATCGAAGAAACCGCCCTGCAAACCAACCTTGAAGCGGCTGAAGAAATCGCCCGTCAGTTGCGCCTGCGCGACATCGGCGGCCTGATCGTCATCGACTTCATCGACATGACCCCTGCCAAAAACCAGCGCGCCGTGGAAGAAAAAGTCCGCGAATGCCTGGAAGCAGACCGCGCCCGCGTTCAAGTGGGCCGTATCTCGCGCTTTGGCCTGCTGGAAATGTCCCGTCAGCGCCTGCGCCCATCGCTGGGTGAAAGCAGCGGTATCGTCTGCCCACGCTGCAACGGCACCGGCATCATCCGTGACGTTGAATCGCTGTCGCTGGCCATCCTGCGCCTGATCGAAGAAGAAGCCCTGAAAGACCGCACTGCCGAAGTGCGCGCCCAGGTGCCAATCCCGGTCGCCGCCTTCTTGCTCAACGAAAAACGCAACTCGATCACCAAGATCGAACTGCGCACTCGCGCGCGCATCATCATCCTGCCGAACGACCACCTCGAAACGCCGCACTTCGAAGTTCAGCGCTTGCGCGATGACAGCCCGGAAGCCCACACCAATCAGTCCAGCTATGAAATCGCTGCCGCTGCTGCTGAAGTGGAAGAAGTGCAACCGGCCGCTGCCACCCGCACCCTGGTTCGCCAGGAAGCCGCGGTCAAAACAGCTCCGGCGCGCACCTCGGCACCGGTTCCGACCGAAGCCGCAGCCACCGCGACTGCCGCCCCGGCACCCGCCGCTACCATTGCCGAACCCAGCCTGTTCAAAGGTCTGGTGAAATCACTGGTCAGCCTGTTCGCCTCCAAGGATGAGCCTGCGGCTGCCGCGCCAACCGTGACCGAGAAACCGGCCACCACCGAGCGCCCGCAACGTAATGAAGAACGTCGCAACGGTCGCCAGCAAAGCCGTAACCGCAACGGTCGTCGTGACGAAGAACGCAAGCCGCGCGAAGAACGTGCACCTCGTGAAGAGCGCGCCCCGCGTGAAGCCCGCGAAGTGCGTGAACCGCGCGAAGAAACCCCGGTAGTCGTTGCCCGCGAAGAACGTGCCCCGCGCCCACCGCGCGAAGAGCGTGCTCCACGCGCACCTCGCGATGATCGCAAACCTCGCGGTGAGCGTGAAGAACGCGTACGCGAACTGCGCGAACCGCTGGATGCCGCACCCGCTGCAACCACCGAGCAAGAGCGTCCGGCCCGTGCACCTCGTGAAGAACGCCAACCACGCGCACCTCGCGAAGAGCGCGCACCACGCGCCGAGCAAGCAGCCGTCGCCGCTGAAGACGAAACCGCTCTGAACAACGAAGAGCAATTGCAGGACGAGACTCAGGACAACGCCGAAGGCGATCGTCCACGTCGCCGCTCCCGCGGTCAGCGTCGTCGCAGCAACCGTCGCGAGCGTCAACGCGATGCCAATGGCAACGTGATCGAAGGCAGCGATGACGGTTCCGAAGAAGGCAGCGAAGAGACCAACGCGCAAAACGTGCCTGCCAACACCGAGCAGCTGGCTGCCGGACTGGCCGTCACAGAAGCCGTTGCCAGTACCGTCATCAGCGCTCCGGCCGAAGCTCAGGCTCATCAGCAAGCTGAACGAGCCAGCGCAGCCACCGAGCAAGCAGCCCCGGCCGAAACCGTGGTTGCCGTTGAAGCTCAAACCAAGGCTGTGACTGTCGTTGAAGCACCGCAAGCGCCAGCACCGGTCGTTGAGACGCCAGTGATCGAAA
The DNA here is from genome assembly GCF_016812185.1 of Pseudomonas weihenstephanensis. NCBI lineage: Bacteria > Pseudomonadati > Pseudomonadota > Gammaproteobacteria > Pseudomonadales > Pseudomonadaceae > Pseudomonas > Pseudomonas weihenstephanensis. The sequence goes on from NZ_JAAEBV010000001.1 coordinate 817,299, forward strand.
CGCCAGTGGTTCAAGCCCCTGTGGTTGAAGCCATCACGCCAATCGAAGCCGTTAAAGCGCCTGAAGTTGAAGTGGCTCCGGTTCAAGAAGCCCAGCCTGAACCCAAGGCAGCCGCAGAACCTGCTCCAGCCATCGAAACACCGATTGTTGCTGCACCTGAGCCTGTAGTTGAAGCGCCAGTGGTAGAAACCCCGGTTGTTGAGAAGCCTGCCTTCGAAAAGCGCCCTGAGCCTGTCAAGGAAGCCCGCACTGTACGCGAGCCCGTTGCAGAGCCTGCCGCCGCTCAAGCCGCACCGGCCCACGCCACGCCAGCAGAACCGGTTGTGATCGCACAACCAGAGCCTGTTGAAGTGCTGGTAAAAGCTGAAGTGGTTGAAGTGGCCATCGTCGCAGCACCTGTCGCCAGCGGCCCGACCAGCAATGGTCGTGCCCCGAACGATCCGCGTGAAGTGCGTCGTCGCAAGCGTGAAGAGGCCGCCGCTGCCGCTGCCGCCGCTCAAGCGCAAGCCACCGAAGCCGTCGCAGAGCACACGACACCTGCCATCGACGAGAACTTGCGTTCTGTTGAGGAAGTGGTCGAGCAAAACCCTAAAGCCCTGGAAGAAGAGCACGAGCCTAAACCCCTCGCCTAATTCCAAAGGCCACTAAAAAGCCCCGCCAGTTTGCACTGGCGGGGCTTTTTTTATGCGTTGGAGGCGTGCCGATCAGAAGAACCAGAACGAACGACGATTGCTCTCCAGCTCACCCCGGCACTGATTAAGCTGTGCGCCGTACGTCTTTGATTGCTGCTCAACCTTGCGTGCGACCTGCACCAGCCAAGGCTTGGCACGATACGTACCACGACTGTAGCCGCCCCGCCCCTCGTGATAGGCCAAATATTGGTTATAGGCGTCCCACTTAGAGATGCCTAGCTGCTGCTGAGTACCCGCCGCATACCAACCAATAAAGCGAATGGCATCCGCAAAGTTGTCACGCGAACCTCCCTTGCCCGTGCTTTTTTTGAAGTCACTCCACGCTGGTGGCTGAGCCTGGGCATAGCCATAAGACTGACTGACCCGCCCCCACGGAATGACCCACAACAAATAGGCGCGCGGCGGCAGTGCGTCCGCCACAAAGCTGCTTTCCTGCTTCATGATTGCCATCGCCACCTGTGGCGGCGTGCCGAACTGGCTCTGCATGCTTAACGAGTCTTCATACCAGCGCGGGTACTGACGATAGATATTGCACAGATTGCCTTGATCCCTGGGCGGCGCGGTGGTGCAACCGGCCAGCGCCACCCAGGTCAACGCCAAGGCCCAAGCAGGCTTATGCATCATTGGTTTTCCTTACGGCCACGGATGATGGAGCAACGCGAGTGCCCGATTAATACACGTTGGGTTCCATCTCCAACTGCACGGCAAAGCGCTGCGCAATATCGGCCTGGATACGCTGCGCCAGCGCCAACAATTGCAGACCGGTCGCCGCGCCGTAGTTGACCAGCACCAGCGACTGCAAACGGTGTACGCCCGCATCCGCGTCACGAAAGCCTTTCCAGCCAGCCGCCTCGATCAGCCAACCCGCCGCCAGTTTCACCTGACCGTCCGCTTGCGGATAGCCGATCAGGTTGGGGTGCGCCAGCTTGAGTTCAGCCGCCAATACCGATGAAACCACCGGATTCTTGAAGAAGCTGCCCGCATTGCCCAAGACCGCAGGGTCGGGCAGTTTTTCACTGCGGATGCTGCTGATGGCACGACTGACATCACTGGCGCTCGGCAGATCAACGCCTTGTTCGATCAGGCGCTGGCGTACCGGGCCGTACTCCAAGTGCAGACTGGCAGCACGACTCAGAGCAAACCTGACCCGCAGAATCAACCATCGACCCGGATGTTGCTTGAACAGGCTGTCGCGGTAACCAAAATTGCACTCAGCCAGGGTGAAATCACGCAACTCCCCACTTTGACGGTCGAGCGCGGTCAGCCCGGCAAACACATCCTTGATCTCAACCCCGTAGGCCCCAATGTTCTGCATCGGCGCAGCGCCGACGGTGCCCGGGATCAGGCTCAGGTTTTCAAGCCCGGCAAAGCCCTGCGCAAGCGTCCACAACACAAAGTCATGCCACACCTCACCCGCCTCGGCCTCAACCACCACGCGCTCGCCGTCATCTACCAGCACACGAAGGCCACGACTGGCCATGCGCACTACCAACGCCTGCACATCGCCGGTCAACAGCAGGTTGCTGCCACCACCAATCACCAGTAAAGGTAACTGGTGCTCAGCCGAGTAGCGCAACGCTTCACGCACGTCATCGTCGTTATGCGCCTGGGCAAACAATCGGGCACGCACATCGACACCAAAGCTGTTGAACGGCTTGAGTGACGCTTCAACCTGCAACTGCAAACTCATAAACGTCCTTTCAATTCGATCACTAGCAAGTCGCACGCGCGTTCAATCAGGTCCAGCACTTCTTCAAAGCCCTGTTCGCCATCGTAATAAGGGTCGGGAACTTCGTGTTTCACACCCTCATAACGTCGCAAGAACAAATCGAGCTCAGCCTTGCCACTGACCGGTTGCAATGCCTTGAGATCACGCAGGTTGCTGTTATCCATCGCAAAGATCAGCTCATAGCGGCTGAAGTCAGCGGCGCTGACGTGCTGCGCGCGCTGCGCGGACAAGTCATAACCGCGCAGCTTTGCCGCCCGCTGAGTGCGTTTGTCAGGAGGCTGCCCTACGTGCCAGTTGCCAGTACCTGCCGAAGCGACATCAACCTGCGATGCAAGGCCGGCTAACTGCAATTTATGGCGCAGGACACCCTCAGCCGTCGGCGAGCGGCAAATATTGCCCAGGCACACAAACAGGACGCGCATCAAACCTCCAACAAACGCCGAACGCGCTCAAGGTCTTCAGGGGTGTCTACACCGCCAGGCGGTGCTTCGAGCACGTCGGCGACATGAATACGCACGCCATGCCACAGCGCGCGCAACTGCTCAAGACGCTCGGTATTTTCAAGCCAGCAAGGGCCCCAACTCACAAAGTCATGCAGGAAACCCGCACGGTAGGCGTAGATGCCGATATGCCGACGATAAGGCACGCCCTCTGGCAGGCGGTCGCTGGCCTGCGCAAAATCATCACGCGCCCACGGCAGGCAGGCTCGACTGAATGTCAGCGCCAGCCCATTGAGGTCACTGACCACTTTGACCACATTGGGATTGAACAACGCGGCTACGTCTTCGATGGGCTCGGCCAGCGTCGCCATGCTCGCTTCGCTGTGGGCAGCCAGGTTAACCGCCACCTGATCAATGACCCGAGGGGGAATCAAAGGCTCATCGCCCTGGACATTGACCACAATGGCATCGTCAGCCAACCCCAGAAGCGTCGCCACTTCGGCCAGGCGGTCGGTGCCTGATTCGTGATCGACGCGGGTCAACAACACCTCGGCCCCAAACGCCTGACAGGCCTCAACAATCCGCGCATCGTCCGTAGCCACCACCACCCGTTGCGCACTGCTTTTGCACGCTTGTTCCCACACGTGCTGAACCATCGGCTTGCCCGCAATCATTTGCAGGGGCTTGCCGGGCAAGCGTGTGGAAGCAAACCGCGAGGGGATAACGACCGTAAACACCGGGATCATTTATCCAGACGCTCTTCGTCAGTCAGCGTACGGGCTTCTGTTTCGAGCATGACCGGGATGCCATCACGAATCGGGTACGCCAGGCCAGCGCCCTTGCTGATCAGTTCGCTCTTGTCGGCACTGAGCTTGAGCGGGCCTTTGCAAACAGGGCAAGCAAGGATATCGAGCAGTTTGGTGTCCATAAGGGTTTCCCTGAATAAGAGGAGTTAGGGCAAAAGACGATCAGGTAAAAGACGCAGTAGCTGCTGATCAAACCAGCGCACAAAGGCTTGCGAAGGTACAGCGTCTACCGCCAGATACCACCAGTTAGACGCGGCAAAGTCGCGGCATTTCACCGCATCCTTTTCCGTCATGACCAACGGCAAAGGCGGCGTAAAATTCAGCACCTCGGCGCTATACGGCGCATGGTCCGCAAACGCGTGGGCAATTGGCCGCCAGTGTAACGTTTCGAGGGTAGTGAAGAAACGCTGCGGGTTACCGATACCGGCGACCGCATGCAACGCTTGCTGCGGCGCAAAATAGTCCAGTGACTGACGTTCGCCACTGCGCAGGTTGATCAGCGCGGTGGGCTGCAAAGCAAAGGCAAATCCCGATGCCGGGTCCGTCATTGCACCGTTGTACAGCACCGCATCGACACTGTTCAGCCGCTCGGCCGGCTCGCGCAGGGGGCCTGCGGGCAAACAACGGCCGTTACCCAAACCGCGGGCGTTGTCGATCAATACCAGCTCAAGATCACGCGCCAGGCGGTAATGCTGCAAACCATCATCCGACAGGATCAGGTCCAGCGACTCACTGGCCAGCAAGGCTTTGACCGCACGGCTACGATCAGGATCGATCATCAAGGGAACACCGCTGCGCTGCACGATCAGCAAAGGTTCATCACCGGCCTGCGCGGCACGTTGTTCAGCCGTCACACGCCAGGGGAAATGCGCAGGCCTGGCCCCATAGCCGCGACTGACCACCCCAACCCGCAGGCCGTGGCGCTGACAGTGTTCAATCAGCCACAGGATCAGCGGCGTCTTGCCGGTGCCGCCCACCGTGATATTGCCCACCACTACAATCGGCACCGGCGCTCGGTAAATATCGCCCTGCCCTGCCACAAAACGCGCGCGCTTACCCGCCACCACGCGACGGTAGAGACACTCAAGCGGCCGCAGCAGCGACAGCAGCGGGTGCCCGGCATACCAGGCGCGTAACAAACGATCGGACATAGCCATCAGGGAGCTGCCTGTGCCTCGACGGTGGTCATGCGTAAATGGCTGAAACCCAATTTACCCGCCGCATCCATCGCGGTGACGACATCTTGATGCCGGGCCTTGCCGTCAGCACTGATCGACAGCGCCAGCGTGGTGTCACCCTCAGACTCTTTCTGCAAGGCCTCCATCAGAGTGGCCAGGTCATTTTTCGGCAGTATCTGGTTGTTCACCGAAAACACACCGTCTGCGCTGATGGCGACATCTAACTGCTTAGCGTTTTGATCGTCACTCGGGGCACCGCTCACCGCTTGCGGCAGATCAACACGCAGTTGAGTTTCGCGGGTGAAAGTGGTGGTCACGACAAAAAACAGCAACAGGATAAACACCACATCAATCAATGACGCGAGGTTGATATCCACTGTTTCTCGTGGCTTGCGGCGAAATTTCACGCTTTGCTCCCGGCCATGTCGACTTCGCGGTCGCCTTGAACGACTTCAACCAGCTTGATGGCTTCTTGCTCCATGCCCACCACCAACTCATCAACGCGCCGTTGCAGGAAACGATGGAAGAACACCGCCGGGATACCCACCATCAAGCCCGCGGCCGTGGTGATCAACGCCTTGGAAATACCGCCCGCGAGGATCGCTGCGTTGGTGCTCATGCCTGCCCCCATGAACGAACTGAAAATGTCGATCATGCCCAGCACCGTGCCCAGCAAACCGAGCAATGGGGCCATCGCGGCAATCGTACCCAGCGCATTGAGGTAGCGTTCAAGCTCATGAATGACGCGGGCCGCAGCCTCTTCAATGCACTCTTTCATGATCTCGCGACCATGTTTTGAGTTGGCAAGCCCCGCTGCAAGGATTTCACCGAGCGGCGAATCGGCGCGCAATTGCTTGAGTTTTTCTTTGTCCAGTTGCTTGTCCTTGATCCAGACCCACACCTGCCCCAGCAGGTGGGGCGGAGTTACGCGGCTGGCGCGTAAAGTCCAAAGACGCTCGACAATAATGCCCAGCGCGGCAACAGAGCTCAGAATGATCGGCAGCATCATCCAGCCGCCGGATTTGACCAGTTCCCACACAGTGACAATCCCCTCGAAAAAGTGCGCCACTCTACCATAGGATTGGGCGCCCGCTCAGGCGCAGGCAAAACCCTGGTTATCCGCCCTGGCGCCAAAACCTGCTGGGTTGACGCAGGCTGCGGGCCATCCCCCTTGTCCCCAACCTGAACCGCAGCGCCCCTTGTTCTGCGCTGTCCAGCACGTTCATGCCCAAGGCGTTGTAACGTGCCAGTACCTGCGGGTGCGGATGACCAAAGCTGTTGCCGTGACCTCGCGATATGAGCACATGTTCAGGTTTTAACGCATTCAGAAACACCTTGGATGACGATGAACGACTGCCATGATGCGGCGATTGCAACCAGTGCACCGGCATCGCCAGAGGGCTTTTCAAAAAGGCGCGTTCGGCCAACGCGTCAATATCACCCGTCAGCAACAGACGCTCATCGCTGGCCTGTACAAGCAGCACACAGGATTTTTGATTACCCGTCTGCGCATCCGCCCATTGCCAGAGTGAAAAACTCACACCGTCCCACTCCCACCGCTCGCCACTGACACACGGCTGCGCCTGTAACTGTAGTGCCAACCCGGGCACGTCACCACTGATCACTTTTTTGATGGTCATGGCGCGCTGCACGGCCAACGCGCCACCGGCATGGTCAGAATCGGCGTGACTGATGAGCATCACGTCCAATTTACCGACACCCAACGCGCGCAGCACCGGCACCACCACGCGCTCACCCTGATCCACCTCCCTGACCTTGGGCCCTGCGTCATAGAGCAAGGTGTGATGGCGTGTACGCAGCACCATCGCCAACCCCTGCCCGACGTCCAGTTGCCAGACCTCGACCTGACCATGGGGAATCTGCTCTTGTGGCGCGAATACCGCGAGCAGCACCAGCGGCCAGCCCAACGGCCTGGGTAAAAGCCCTGCGGGTAGCAATAAAATCAGCACCCCGATAGCACTCAAGCACCACACACCGGTTGTGACTTGTGCGGGCATCCACGGCAAAAAAGTACCGGCCAACAACGCTAACCCGCGTATCAGGGCATCCAATAAACCGCCCGACAGCCACAAAAGTGCCTCCCCGAGCCAAGGCACAGGTAACAGCAACGTGCCCAATAACGCCGAGGGCAGCACCAGCAAGCTGATCCACGGCACCGCCACCAGGTTCGCCACTGGCCCGGTCACGCTGACCGGCAAACCCAGTGCCCAGATCACAGGAAACAGCCCCAGCGCGATCAAACCTTGGGGCCGGGTCCAGGCCGCCCACCACCGCCACGCACCCAAGCGCCCGCTGAACGTGAATATCAGCACGGCCACTGCCATGAATGACAACCAAAACCCCGGCATCAGGCTCGCCAGAGGCTGTGCTATCAACACCGCGTTGAGAGCCAGCAAAAACGGCAACCACATGCCCACATGACGAAACCGCAAACGCCATAGCAGGACCAGCCCGAGCATGACGCAGGCCCGCTGCACCGGCACTTCAAACCCTGCGAGCAGGCCATAACCGAGCGCACCCGCAAAGGCCAGGCCGCAGGCCCACGGCAGCCACGGCCAGGTACGCGGCCATAGGCCATAACGTGCCAGCAGCGCGACAAGCCCATAGAGCAACCCGCCAAACAGCCCGATGTGCTGACCCGAAATCACCAGTAAATGCACGGTCCCCGTGGCTTACAGCAGCGCCCAGTCATCACGGCTTAGCCCGGACCCGTCCCCCATCACCAGGGCTGCCAGCCACGGTGCTCGGCCGTGAGCATCAACCTGCAACAAGCGTTGGCGCAAACCGTCTCGCCATGCATAGGCCGCGGGCGCTAAACGCTGGCCCTCCTTGACCGAACCGGTCCCCCCGATACGCTGCGCCAGCAACCAGGCCTCGTAATCAAACCCCTGTGGATTGAGTGACCCATGGGGCTTTTTGAGCTTGACCGCCAGACGCCAACGCTCACCACTGTTGAGCGGCGGGCCGCCATGCCAGCTTAAACGCAGGGTGCGCGGCAGCTCGGCATGACGCGAGGTCGCGTCCCGTAATTCAAACCGCTGCGCTGTACCTGTGCGTTGCGGCAGGCCAATCACACGCCCCTCAACCCATAGGGTGCGACCATCGAGCGATGGCGACAAACGATCGTTCAGCGCCGATTGCCCCTGTACGCACGCCCATACGAGCCCGAACAAAAACAATCCAAATGGATAGGTACGAAAAAACAACAGCGCCAGTCCCACTGCCGACAGAAGAAACAGACACCCCGCCGGCGGCAACACCGGTAAATAACGCAAAGCCATCAAGCCCGACGCCAGCCCTAACATCCCTGTATACATAGCCAGCCCACCGAGATCCTTTACCTCGGATTAGTCGATGCGGGTAATACGCGCTTAAATAATTGTCACAAAGTCTGAATAGGCAGAAGAGTGAATTTGGGCATACTGCCCCATTCATTCCCGGGAGAGGCCCATGCCACGGCGTTTGTTTAAACGTTACATGCCAGACCCAGCCAGCATCAGGGAACACAAATCCTTACGCTTTATGGGCACCCTGCTACATGACCCCAATCTGTGGCACCTGAATCGGCACTCGGTTTCCCGCGCAATGGCAGTGGGCATTTTTGCGGCATTTATCCCCATGCCTTTCCAGATGCTACTGGCCGCCTTCCTCGCCATTACCGTGCGCAGCAACATGCCCATTTCGGTTGGCCTGGTATGGCTGACCAATCCGATTACCATGCCGCCGGTTTTTTATTGCACCTACAAACTGGGGGCGTGGTTGATGAATGTGCCGGCACGCACCCTGCCCGAGAACCTGACGTGGGAGTGGATCAGCGGGCAACTGTCTACGGTGTGGCAGCCTTTTCTACTGGGTTCGGTGGTGTGTGGCGTGGTGTTGGGTGCGCTGGCTTATTGCCTGACCCAGCTGTATTGGCGTTGGTGGGTGAACCGCCAATGGAAACGCCGACAAAAAAAACGCCCCTGAAGGGGCGTCGTTTCGCGCAAAAAACACCTACCGTCATGTTTGCTACTGACGCATGCCGCGACCGCTGACCAGCAACCGCGCGCACAGCAGGTAAAGCACCACGGTCGCAATGACCATGAAGGTCAGTGCCACACTGATCTTGATGTCCGAGACACCCAGAATGCCGTAACGGAAGGCGTTGACCATGTGCAGCACCGGGTTGGCCATCGAGACCGTCTGCCAGAACGGCGGCAACAAGCTGATGGAGTAGAACACCCCGCCCAGGTAGGTCAAGGGCGTCAACACGAAGGTTGGGATGATCGAAATATCATCGAAGTTACGCGCAAATACCGCGTTGACGAACCCCAACAGCGAAAAGATAGTCGCCGTCAGCACCACCACGGCCACCGTCAGTCCCAAGTGGTGCACTTGCAGGTCGGTAAAGAACAGCGACAGCAAGGTCACGATCACACCCACCATCAGCCCGCGCAAAATCCCGCCCACGGTAAAACCGATGAGGATGATGTGCGGCGATACCGGCGACACCATCAGTTCTTCAATCGAGCGCTGGAACTTGGCGCCAAAGAAGCTCGATACCACGTTGCCGTAGGCGTTGGTGATCACCGACATCATGATCAGGCCCGGCACGATGTACTCCATATAGGTGAAACCACCCATATCACCGATTTGTCGGCCAATCAGGTTACCGAAGATCACGAAGTACAAAACCATGGTGATCGCTGGTGGCAGCAGGGTTTGCGGCCAGATACGCATGAAACGTCGCACTTCACGGTAAACAATGGTGTTTAACGCAATCAGATTGGGGCGCAGCTCCGAGCTCATATCGCCACCTTTGCCAGATTTTTTTCGACCAGCGACACGAACAACTCCTCAAGGCGATTGGTTTTATTGCGCAGGCTCACCACTTCAATGTGCTGTGCCGCCAATTGCGTGAACAGACCCGTGATGCCGACCGCCTTGTCCACCTGGACTTCCAGCGTGGCGCTGTCGAGCAACGCACTTGGGTAGCCGATCAACTGCGGTGCAGCCTGCAACGGGGTTTTCAAATCAAGCAGGAAGGTTTCGACATGTAACTGGCCAAGCAACTGGCGCATGCTGGTGTTTTCAACGATGGTGCCGTGATCAATGATCCCGATGTTGCGGCACAACTGCTCAGCCTCTTCCAGGTAGTGGGTGGTGAGGATGATGGTGGTGCCCTGCTCATTCAGCTCGGTGAGAAAGCTCCACATCGAGCGACGCAGCTCAATGTCCACGCCTGCGGTCGGCTCATCGAGAATCAACAGCCGCGGCTCATGCACCAGGGCGCGGGCAATCATCAGACGGCGCTTCATACCGCCGGACAACGAACGTGAAGGTGTGTCGCGCTTGTCCCACAACCCCAGCTGGGTGAGGTACTTTTCGGCACGTTCCTTGGCGATTTTCGCCGGAATGCCGTAATACCCCGCCTGAGTCACGACAATGTCGAAGGTTTTTTCAAACTGGTTAAAGTTGAACTCCTGCGGCACCACGCCAATACAGCGCTTGAGTGCAGCAGGTTCACGGTCAAGATCATGACCAAACACATTCACCGTGCCGCCCGTCTTGTTGACCAGCGTCGAGAGAATGCCAATGGTGGTGGATTTGCCAGCCCCGTTCGGGCCGAGCAACGCGAAAAAGTCACCTTCGGATACATCCAGATCGATACCACTCAGGGCCTGGAAACCGTTGCCGTAGGTTTTGGTTAGCTGCCGTATGGACAGAGCGGAACTCATATCTGATTACGCACCAAGATGAGGGAATGGGAGGTGTAGATAAGGGCGAGCCGTCAGTCATACAAGTCCGACACGCAAGGTGCATGGTGCTTGGCCTCGACGCACAAGTACAGTCGCCCGTATTAATAGTGGGTATTAAGTCAACGCAGTCATGACCGCGTTGCGATAGGCCGGACGCAGCTTCAGACGCTCGTACCACGCCTCAAGATGCTGCATGCGCGGGCGTTCGATGGGCATTTCAAACCAGGCGTAAATAAACGATCCCAGCGGTATATCCCCCATGCCGATTTCATCACCGGACAGGTAAGGCTTTTGTGACAACGCCTGGTCAACCAGCGATAACAATTCGGCGCAGTGTTTACTCGCGGCGTTAATCACCCCCCAATCCTGCTGTTCGGCGGGGGTCCGTAAAATGCCCCAAAACAGATCACGAAACGGCCCGGCGAATGAAGATGTCGTCCAGTCCATCCACTTGTCGGCCTGCGCCCGCACGCAAACATCACGTTGATACCAAGAGGTGTCTGACCCATATCTGGCCGCCAAATAGCGCACGATGGTGTTGGATTCCCACAACACGAAACCATCGTCCTCGATCATTGGCACCCGGCCATTCGGGTTCAACGCCCTATATTCGGGGGTATCGACCACACCAAAAGCACCTCCGGCCTCTTCCCGGTTGTAAGGCAACGCCAACTCCTCGGCACACCACAGCACTTTTCTGACATTTGACGAATTCTTGCGACCCCACACTTTGAGCATGACTCAACTCCTGATTGATAGACGCCGGGGCAGTCTAACCTTGCCAGACGAACTCCGCCTCCCGCGCGAGGTCACTATCCATAACGCCTTGATCACGACTTGCGACTAAGCTCACAAAGGTGCCCGCCCCTGGCTTCACGGAGGATTGAATATGCTGTTGTTGTGGATTGTGGTTTTAATCGTTGGCGTCGCCTGGCTGGCGCATCGTCGCGTTGCCCCGCTGCCCGCCATGGGCGTGGTCGCGGTCTATCTACTCGCCATGGGCCTGTTCAGTCATGCTCCAGGCTGGCTGTTGGGTATTTTCTGGATCCTGCTGGCGGTCCCCGCCGCCCTGTTGTTACTGCCTGATATGCGGCGCAAAGTATTCACCGCGCCGCTTTTTAACTGGTTTCAAAAAACACTGCCGCCCATGTCGCAAACCGAACGCGACGCCATCGACGCGGGCACCGTGTGGTGGGACGGCGAATTGTTCAGTGGCCGCCCCGACTGGAACCAGTTGCTGGCCTACCCCAAGGCCCGACTCACAGAAGAAGAACAAGCCTTCATCGACGGCCCGACCGAAGCACTGTGTGCAATGGTCAGTGATTGGGACATCGGCCAGCGCATGGACTTACCCCCCCAAGCGTGGGCGCACATCAAAGAGCACGGTTTTTTTGCGCTGATCATCCCCAAAGAATTCGGCGGCAAAGGTTTCTCGGCCTATGCACACTCGCAAGTGGCGATGAAGCTTGCCACCCGCAGCGGCGATCTGGCCTCCACGGTGATGGTGCCCAACTCACTCGGCCCGGCTGAGCTGTTGCTGCATTACGGCACCGACGAGCAACGCAACCATTACCTGCCACGTCTGGCCCGGGGGGATGACATCCCTTGTTTTGCGCTCACCGGCCCGCTCGCGGGTTCTGACGCGGGCGCCATGCCCGACACCGGGATCATATGCAAAGGTCAGTGGCAAGGCGAAGAAGTGATCGGCCTGCGTCTGAATTGGGAAAAACGCTACATCACGCTCGGCCCGGTCGCCACGCTGCTGGGGCTGGCGTTCAAGGCTCACGACCCGGACCACCTGCTGGGCGAGGAACAAGACCTGGGCATCAGCCTGGCGTTGATCCCCACCGACACACCGGGCGTCGACATAGGCCGCCGTCACTTGCCACTGGGCGCGGCCTTCATGAATGGCCCGAACAGCGGCAAAGACGTGTTCATCCCGCTGGACTACCTGATCGGCGGCCAGGAAATGCTTGGCAAGGGCTGGATGATGCTGATGAACTGCCTGTCAGTCGGGCGGTCGATTTCACTCCCGGCGGTCGGCACAGGCGCCGCCAAGTTCACCAGCCTGGTGACCGGGCAATATGCGCAAGTGCGTGAGCAATTCAACGTACCGCTGGCCGCCTTCGAAGGCATTCAAGAAGCCCTGGCCCGTATTGGCGGTAATGCCTGGCTGATGGACAGCGCCCGCATGCTGACCGCCAACGCTGTCGATCTGGGCGAAAAACCCTCGGTCCTGTCGGCCATTCTTAAGTACCACCTCACCGAGCGCGGCCGCGAATGCATCAGCCATGCGATGGACGTTCACGGTGGCAAGGGCATCATCATGGGGCCCAATAACTATTTGGGCCGCAGCTGGCAAGGGGCGCCGATCTTCATCACCGTCGAAGGCGCGAATATTCTGTCGCGCAACCTGATGATCTTCGGCCAGGGCGCAATCCGCTGCCATCCGTTTGTACTGAAGGAAATGGCGCTGGCCGGGCGCGAAGATCACGCGCAAGCGTTGCACGAATTTGATGGACTGCTGCTCAAGCACATCGGATTTGCGGTGAGCAATGCCGCTAGCACCTTCGTGTTGAACCTGGGCTTTGGGCGCTTTGAAAAAGCTCCCGGCAATGCATTGAGCCAAGGTTACTTCCGGGCGCTTAATCGCCAGGCCGCAGCCTTTGCGATGCTGGCCGATTTGAGCATGATGCTGCTGGGCGGTGAGTTAAAACGCCGTGAGCGCTTGTCCGCACGTCTGGGCGATGTGCTCAGCAACCTGTATCTGGCTTCGGCCGCACTCAAGCGCTACCACGACATGGACTCGCCCGAGTACCTCAACCCGCTGTTCAACTGGGCCATGCAAGAAAGCCTGGGCCATGCCGAGCGCGCGCTGGATGAGCTGCTGCAAAACTTCCCGAGTCGCACACTGGGCTTCTTGTTGCGCGCCATCGTGTTCCCGTTTGGGCGTCGCCACACCGGGCCGTCCGATGCGCTGGACGCTGAAGTCGCCGCTGTATTGGGCCGCGCCAAGGGCGACCCGACCCTTGAAGCGGTGTTGGCAGGTTGCTATCGCCCACAATCGGCTGACGATCCTGTCGGCGCCCTGCAACACGCCAGCGAACTGCTCAGCGCCGCCCATCCACTGTTCAAAAAATTGCATGAGGGCCTTAAAAGCGGTCAGGTCAACCCCGCCGCCGGCGAACCGGCGATTGAGGCAGGCGTGAAAGCAGGCGTGCTGCAACCCGACGAGGCGCAGACCTTGCGCGAGGCCGAAGCCGCACGTCGCAAGGTGATTGACGTGGATGATTTTTCCAAAGATGAGCTAACTCTCAGCGAAGGAAAGATTCGATAGCACGACAGCGGGCGCGCGGGGCTTTATACTCCCGCGCCCGTTTTGCTTTAGAGGACACCGCAATGGCCACCAACGATCTGAACCACAACCTCGTGTTGCTCGATATTCTGCGCAGCATCCTGGTTGCTGTCGGTGACGCTGAGCAGATCCCTGAGGAAAGCCACGCGTTATTCCTGGAACGCTTTGACGACATGCGCAGTTCGCTGCCGGTTGACCCGATCAACAGCCAGTACTTGGGCCAGGACATCATGTGCCAAGTGATCGAACGCTACCCGCAGATCGCCCATCTGGTTCCCCGTGACCTGCTGTGGTACTTCGGCGGTGCGTGCTTCAACTTCCTCTCGGATGAAGAACTGGACATGTACCAGGCACTGGAAGAGCGCCGTCATGAAGCTGAACTGAACGGCGAACCGTTCGACTGGAATCAGGAAAAGCAGTTCATGGTCATGCCCGTGACTGAAGACAGCACCCAGCACTGAATGCTTGTCTGAACATTCAAAGGCCCGCCCGGTTTAACCGGGCGGGCCTTTTTTTTGGCACACAGCGCCCCATGCTGCACCTGCGGCTACACCTGCTTATGCGGCATGCCAAGTGTCGGCTCCTGCGCCATTCGCTCTACTAAAAAATCAATAAACACCCGCAGCTTGGGCGGCAGATAACGCGATGGCGCATGCAATAGCCACACGCCACCATGGTAGGACGCAATAAAACTCCATTCAGGCAGCACTTGCACGACCAGCCCTTGGGCCAATGCGTGGCGCGCCGTGAAATACGGCACGCTGCCAATCCCGATGTGCTGCAAGATCGCCTCCAGCCGTACCCCGGTGTGATTCGCCGCATACCGCCCGTGCACCCCGACGGTCACGGACTTGCTGCCCTGCTTGAACTTCCAGCGCGCATCCGCCGGGGTTTCCCCCAGGTAAATGCAACTGTGCGCACGCAAGTCTTCGGGCCGGGCCGGTAGGCCGTGTTCAGCCAGGTAAGCGGGCGTGGCACACAGCACGTGCTCCAGCGCAAACAGCTGGCGCCCCACCAACCCCGGCGCGGGTTGGTCTGTGATGCGGATACTCAGGTCAACGTTGTCATCAATCAGGTCGACGTAGCGATCTTCCAACATCATCTGCACATCGACTTTTGGATAACGGCGCAAAAAATCCGCCATGTGCGGGTGAATCACGTAGCGCCCGATGGCCTTGGGCACGCTGACCCGGATCAAGCCTTCAGGCTCCTGCGTAAACTGGCCACTGAGCTCCATCACCGATTGGGCCGCCCCCACCACCTCGCAGCAGCGCTTGAATACGGCCTCACCGCCCTCGCTTAAACGTAATTTACGCGTGGTGCGCTGTAGCAAACGCAGCGCCAGCGCTTTTTCAAGGCGCGAAATACTGCGACTGACAGCCGACGGTGAGGTACCCAGCTGGCGTGCCACTTCAGAGAAGCTCCCGGCCTCAACCACCCGCACAAACACGACCATTTCAGCCAACAACGACAACGGTGGATTTATGCTCATGACGCACAGGTCCATTGAAATTTGCAGGGATTATCACACCGAGTGCGCTTTTCTATACTAGAAAAAGAATTCGATCAGGACACCGTGATGACTCAACGCCTTTATTTTTCCGACGACACACTGACTGCCGATGCCGTGGTGATGCAATGCACCCCCCACGAGGAAGGCTTTGCCGTGACCCTGCAGGCCACGCCGTTTCACCCGCAAGGTGGCGGGCAACCGTCAGACATTGGCTGGATCGGCGACAGTGAAGTACTCAAAGCGCTACAAGAACACGACAGCATCGTGCATTACCTCAAGCAACCCGTTGCCCTTGGCCCGGTACAGGTTCGCGTCGATGCCCAGCGTCGCCAGTTGAATACCCGACTGCATTCGGCCGGGCACTTGATCGGCGTGGTGGGCGAACAGGCTGGCTGGATACCCACCAAAGCTCACCACTGGCCGGGTGAATGCCGGGTCAGCTTTATACCCGGCGAGCAGCCCCAAACACTGGATGCAAGCGCCATTGAGCAGCAACTCACGCACTGGATCAGCGCCGACCTGCCCCGGCATTTGCACCTCGACGCCCCACAGCGCGCGGTCAGTTTTGGTGAGCTGCCAAGGTACCCGTGCGGCGGCACCCATGTGCGTTCGCTGTGCGAGTTGCAGGCCGTGAAGGTGCTATCGGTTACCGAGAAAAAAGGGGTGCTGTCAGTGCGTTATGAACTGGACTGACAGCACCGCCTGCCTCCACCACTTGCGGCACTATGGCGTTGACAGAAAAAGACGCTGCGCCAAATCCTTGTCTAATTTGGCGCGGTACACCTCGATATAATCGTGGGCAGTCTTGGCTCTGGCATAAAGCGCCCTTTCACTCAACGTTCTCTGATTGGCGGTTTTCAAGTGCGCCACATCAAAAGCAGCCTCGGGGGTGTCGAGCGCGGGATAGTGAAAATGCGCAAACCACAGCACCTTGCCGTCCTTGTCACTGATCGTATATTCCTGAAGGTAATCTTTGCGTTGCCCCTTGGATAAATGCCGCCTAGGGCCTTCGCGCGCAATGGTGATCTCATTTTGGGTCTTTAAATAGTCAACATTTGGCCCTGTCGGTGGCAGCCGTTTAATGATCTGAGTCCGTAAATTTTTGCCCTCTGAACGCAGCACTTTCGCTTCTATCGCAAGTTCTTGGCTCAACGCCAGCACAACGCTTCTGCGTGCCTCAGTTAACGTCGGGGGGTGCGCAGGCGTGGCCATGACGATCTGTTCGATCTGCCGGCCCACCTCCTCCATTGACTGGGCTTTGAACGTCAGTATTTCTTCAATTTCAATCGGGATTTTTGATGTCGCGGCACTTGCCCGGTTGTCTTGAATCACCTTGGGCAAACGCCCCAGTAAGCTCCGTGCATCGGCCTCCAGCCTCACCAGATTCTTGGTATGCGAAACCTGTGCCGTTGAGGGACGGGTACTGCCGAACTCTTCCCAATGGCCATTTTCGAGCTGGCGAAAGGAGCGAATCTGCATACGATCCACACCCTCGGTCACGTCCACGATTTCATCGCCGGGCTGGGTGGGAGACTCACGCTTTATGCCCACCAATGTCTGCTTCTTAGTGGTTTTGATGATCTTGTGTGCCGGGCTTAATGGCACGGCTTTCGCAACGGGTACCCGCATCTGACTGCTTGGCCCGGGCCTTGGCTCATCCAATTGAGATGAGGCGCTTTCTGGCTCACGAATGGCCATTTCCAGCTGAGTTTCGGCAAGCCCCCTGAGATGCTCCAGCACTCGGCGAATGGAAGGCAAATACTCGTTACGAAAGTGCTCGGAGCCAAGCTGCTCAAGGCTTACGCAAATGGCATCAGCCGACGCATATTGCTCGATTGCACTGTCGAACACGTCGATAGGTTGGAGACCAAGAAATCCCCCCTCGCGTGGGATGTACAGCTGTGACCACGCCGTATCACTCAATGTGCCTTGGCCAAACAGGTCAAACGCAAATTGCTCTTCAGGCAGAAGATCCGTTGCATCACGTCGAATCAGAAGCTCACACAGGGTTTCCAGATATCCAACCGCCCAATGCCAATCAAAATATTGCCGATCAGGCCGCTGCATGAGTTCGGCCAAGGAACTTCCTTTGGGCAAAGGTCTGAGCATGGCTTGTGTAATGGCTTCAGACTCAAACACAGAATTATTAAAAAGCCGTTCCTCCAACTTTTCTGCCTGCTTTAAATGCTCAACCCATTGTTTGTACGGCGCGTTGTTGGCGTCTTTAATACCGCTCAGTACGGCCTTTAGCCCATCGAGATAAGCCGGGTGCACGCTTGAGACCGGCAACCCTCGCAGCGCATCGTCTAAATAATTCTGCAACTTGAACAGCCTGAGCACGACGCGTGGCCACACCTCCTGCATCTTTTTTTCATAATGCTGCGTCGGCATCAACTTATTGGCCTTGCCCATGACCTTGATTAGCTCAAGCGTCGTTGTTCGCCAGAGGCCCACATCGCGCTCATAGCGGTCTAGCAGCTGTGTCAGCCGCTCAGGATTAGCGGTCAGCAATTGTTCACTGATTTTCAGTACGCCATCACACCTTTCAAGCTCGGCCAAGAGGCGCTCTTCATCCTGGGCAAGTTCGGTCAGCTTTTCGTTTTTTTGCGCACGCAATGCCTGAATACGCTTCTTCGGCCCGCCCCCGCGTAATCCCAAGCGCAAATCGAGATCCCATTGGCCCAAGCCATCTGTTTTAAGCCTTGGCCCCAGCCGCTCAGGCTGCTTGTCATCCTGCACGACTAACCCATCACCCTGGCGGGTGATGCGGTAAGCCTTGCCGTCGAGTCGTACATATGACTTACCTTGATATTTAATAACGCCTTTTAACGGGCCTACCGCTATTGACGTACCCGAGGTGAGGTCTACGTCTGCGGCGAACGTCTCCAGACTGATGCGCAGGCTCTGTGAGAGCTGGGGTGAAGCACTGAACCAGGAAAAGTCCAGGGTTGAAAAACGCATCACTGAATGGCCACTGATGGAGGGGACCTTTTGTTGTGCCAGGGATGACATCACAGGCAGCTCAACAGGCGTCGGTCTTTCATCCCCGATTAGCGTGAACGTCGGTTCATCAATGGGCGCTTTAAGGTCTGGTGGCTCATGGGGCCCTGCTTTAAATTTCATTCCTGCATGCAATAACGCCAAACTAACAGTGAATAGCAGATCAATCACGGTCTGCGTGGCAGCCTCTTTATCACCCTCGATACGGGCCTGTAAGCCGCTCTCAAGGCTAACCAAGGTTTGAAACAGCCACGCCGCTTTTTGCAGCGGGCCGCTGACAAAAAACGTCAAACCATTAAAGACAGTCCATGCATAGCGCTTGAACAACATCCAGCGCCGCTCTGAACGCGACATCGTTTGCCTGTCAGACAGGGTTATTAATGCATTGGCATTGCTATTAAACATCGCTGTGAAAACATCACCCACGACGCGCTCCGTACTGAGCCTGGCCGCACTGCGCGGTAAAAGCGCCAAAAATCCTTCTAATAAAACGCCTTCCAGATGCGGTCGCTCAAAGCCGCCATCGGCATAAAAACCGCGCGCGTCGTCATCCAGCCACGCCAGCACTGTCTCTTGCAGTTCACCGGACTGATTGATGGCCGCCAGTAAGGCCCCCCACGTTGCAAACTCCAGCAGGGCCTCACCTGCCAGTGGCCGGTAGAGGACAAAAGGCCCGGATCCAATATCTCTTGCGCCGAACACAAACATGTTGGCGACATAATCAGGTGCTGCCCCTTCATAAGCGTAAAAGCCTAACGGCCTGACACATAGGCGGTCATACACCGCTCTCGCGACTGAGTCAGGGTTGAGCACATGTTTGAGCATTTGCCACCCTGCCGCCGTAAAGCCGGCTTGCGCCTTGATCTTTTTTTCCAGCGCTTGCAGGGGCAACTGCACCCTCAGCTGCTGCTTGTACAAGGCCAGGCGGCGCGCGGACTCAACCCGATCATCCACCAGCAGGCGCTTGATCAATGCAATGTATTGGCTGCCAATATCAAGTTCGTCCAGTAGTTTTTTGAGGTAAGCCGAGGTCAACCAGTGCGGCAATCGCTGCTGATCTTGAAGACTCAGATTCATAAGCCCAGCGGGTTTTCCACCGACGTACATCAACGCAAATTCTGGTAATGGGATGACTTCTTCTGTCAGCCATCCCAACTGTAGACTCTGGATCGACACATCATGGATTTCGACCTTAGCGGCATCCACACTGAAACCCGGGTGATCGAGCTGGAAACGTGTATTGAGAACCTGGGCGGCGTAGGCGGGAAGCGACACGATACCGTCCAGAAAAGTCTGTCTATGCGACGCTTGCTCGGCCATTAAGGCGCTGTATTCCATCAGATCCTGCGCCCCAGCCTGACTGAGCCACGCAGGCAGCTTGGCCATCACCCACTCAAGCTCAGCACGATCAGGGCGGCTGAAAAAATCGAACATGGCACTGTCAGACTCAAGCGTTTGCATTAACCGCCCCACACTCCAGCGCTCTGTTTGAGCGCGCTGCCCAGCACGGGTCAGTTGACGTAACTGTTGATCAAGCAGCGTCAACGCCAACCCGGTAAAAAAGTTGCCTTCTGGCTCATGTAACGACCACGTAAATAACGGCCCATCGAGTGTCCCTTGCAAGCGCTGGGTCAAGGCGGTGCCGAACGCTTGCACAGAATCAAACACCTCGACCCCATGCGCCAGCGAGTAGCCGAGAACTAACAGTTTGTCGGGCATCAGACGTGTAATCAGGCCCATCCCCGGTAACTGAAAGCGCTGGGTCTGCGTGGCTTCAACGCATTGGATATTGATCAGATAAGCATGCAGCGGGGTTTCTTCGGCCATTTTCGAACGGACCGCAGCATAGGGAAAGTTGGCCACGACAGCCAATGCGGCCGCCTGATCCCCGGTCAAAGTCGGCAATGATCCAGGTTGCGCAGTGACGGCGTTCAGGCTTCCTTGCAGTACCTGCTGTATCCATTGAACCGGGCTGATACCGCGCCCAGTGGCTTCGCTCCAGAACTGCGCCAAGGCCTGTTGATAGGCATCCATTAATAATTCGGCGCAGTCATTGAGCCGCTTTTGCACCTCACTCATATCAACCGGTAAGGCTGTGGGGGGCTGGGCAGTTGAGTCCGTGGTCAGGCAATGAAAGCCTTGGACCAAGTGCACCGGCTCAGTATCGATATAACACTGAATCAGTACCTCAACCACCGCCATGAACCGGTAGCGTGGGGGCTGCCCCTGGCTCGTGATGGGTAACGGCTCAGCAATCCACAGCGGCGTACTGTCACCCACATTCAGGTTCGGATACTTGTCGAGCAACAGGCTGTTGAAGCACTGCATGGCTGCACCGCGAAAGGTAGGGCGAGGCGCAAAGTCCTGATGAACAAAGCTGCCCAACGGACTGTATCGGGCAATTAAATCGGGTGTTGAAGAGAGTTTTTTCATGGTCAATCCATCGCATTGAATCGCTAAAAGACAGTCCGGCTGACGGGGTAACCGTCAACGCCAACCGAGTAAGCGATTCAACGTGATGAAACACGGGGGGTGGTGGTAAGCAGATATTGCTAAATGCTGGACCGGTGGCGCTGCACAAAACGGTCAACATAGTCATCGGCAGGGGCCTGCAAAATTTCGTGCGGCGTGCCCACCTGAACCAATTGCCCATCTTTGAGAATGGCAATGCGATTGCCAATGCGCAGCGCTTCATCCAGGTCATGGGTGATAAACACAATGGTTTTTTGCAATGTGCGTTGCAGCTCAAGCAGTTGATCTTGCATCTCAGCGCGAATCAACGGATCGAGGGCGCTGAAGGCTTCATCCATCAGGATGATGTCGGTGTCGGTGGCCAATGCACGTGCCAGACCAACGCGCTGTCGCATTCCCCCCGACAACTGATGAACAAAGGCGTGCTCATAGCCTTGCAGGCCCACCACTGAGATCCAGTGCCGTGCGCGCTCATCGCATTGCGCCTGACGCTCCCCCCTGACCTTTAACCCATACGCGACGTTCTCCAGCACGTTGCGATGCGGCAACAGGCCGAAATTCTGGAACACCATACTGACGTTGTGCCGCCTGAATTGACGCAACGCAGGCATGTCGTAATCAAGGATGTTCTGACCGTCGACCAGGATCTGGCCGCTGGTGGGGTCGATTAAACGATTGAGGTGACGCACCAGCGTCGACTTGCCGGAACCGGACAAGCCCATGATGACGAACACTTCACCGGCACGGATCGACAGCGACAAGTCGTTGATCCCGATCACGCAACCCGTTTTGGCCAACACTTCTTCCTTACTCTTGCCTTCGCGGATCAGCGCCAGCACGTCTTTTTCGCGATTACCGAACACCTTGAACACGTTGCGCACTTCGATTTTATTGATCGTCACGTCTGTCATTCCTGAGGCCCATGCCGAGGTCGGCCATAGGCCTGGGTGATACGGTCAATGACTACTGCCAAAATCACAATCGCCAGCCCGGCCTCCAGGCCCTTGCCCACGTTGAGCGTCTGAATGCCGACCAACACGTCCTCGCCCAAACCCCGCGCACCAATCATCGATGCAATGACCACCATCGACAGTGCCATCATGGTGGTCTGGTTGATGCCCGCCATGATGCTCGGCATCGCCAACGGCAGTTGCACGCCGAACAGTTGCTGCCAAGGGGTGGCGCCAAACGCGTTGATCGCCTCCATCACTTCACGGTCGACCTGACGCAACCCCAGGTCGGTGAGGCGAATCAATGGCGGTACGGCATAGATCACCGTGGCAAAAATGGCCGGAACCTTGCCCAGGCCGAACAGCATCAACACCGGGATCAAATACACAAAGCTGGGCATGGTTTGCATGATGTCCAACAAGGGCATCATCACCGCTCGCAAGCGATTGTTGCGCGCCGCGAGAATACCCAGCGGAACCCCCAACACCACCGAAATGACCGTGGCCACCATCATCAGCGCCAGGGTTTGCATCAGCTTGTCCCACAGCCCGACGGCACCGACCAGAAACAGCAGGCCAACAATCACCACTGTGCTGAGGACTTTACGGGTGGCGTGCCAGGCAATCGCCCCCACGATGGCCAGCATCAGCCACCAGGGGGTGATGCGCAGCAGGTTTTCAAGGTTGATGATGGCCCACAGCAGCGTGTCGGAGATGTGCCTGAACACATCGCCGTAATGGCTGACCAGCGCGTCCACGCCGTCATTGACCCAGCCTGCGATGGAAAACGTCATGTTGTCTGGAAACATGCAGTGCTCGTGTCAGTGAGTTATTTGGAGTTCAGCGCTGCATTGACTTTTTGTGCCGCGTCAGGGGTTACCCAGGCATGCCAAATCTGCGGTTGCTCGCGTAAAAAAGTTTCAGCGGCCTTGCGTGGCTCCGTGCGTTTTTCGCTCATGTGGGCCAACGTTGTGTTGAGCAAATCAATCGGAAAGTCGACCTTTTCATAGAACGCGACCAATTGCGGGTACTCGGCTTTGAAAGGCGCTGAAACGCCAATCGCCAGTTTCGCCGGTAATGAGCGCGTGCCTTTGGGGTTAGGGTTGTTGACGTCAGCCAGGGTCTTCCAGGCCTCAGCATCAAAGGCCGGCTCTTCGAGCTTGATCAGTTTGTAGCGGCCAATCAGCGGGGTCGGTGACCAGTAGTAGAACAACACCGGTTTGCCACGGCGAATCGAGGAACTGACTTCGGCATCCAGCGCCGCGCCCGAGCCGGTGCGGAAATTCACGAAATCCTTGTCCAGGCCATACGCTTTGAGCTTTTGGCTGTTCACAATCTCAGACGTCCAGCCGGTGGGGCTGTTAAGGAAACGGCCACGGGTCGGGTCTTCCTGATCACGGAACACCTCTTTGTAGCGCGCCAGGTCGTTGACCGACTTCAAGTCCGGCGCCAGCGCCTTGATGCCTTTTTCGGCATCGCCCTTGATTACATACTCCGGCACCCACCAGCCTTCACTGGCGTTTTTGACAATATCGCCCACGCCAAACACTTTGCCCTCCGCTTGCGCCTTGAGCCACACCGGGCTGCGACCCGCCCACTCTTCGCCAATCACCTGAATGTCGTTTTTAGCCAGGGCCGCTTCAAGACTGACCGTGCTGCCGGGCAAAGTGTCTGTGGCGACGCCGTAGCCTTTCTCGGTGATAAAGCGCAGCACTTCGGTGATCAAACTGCCGCTTTCCCAAGTGATATCACCGAAATAAACAGGGGGCTTCTGGCTTTGCGCCAAGACAGGCTGTGTGATGAGTCCTAACGCCAGAAGCGAGCCACCGAGCCACTTTTTCAGATTGTTCATACAGATTCTCTTGTTTTGGAGGAGTGGTCTTGAAACGGTGCAATGCCTGTTTTGGAGCACCGGCGCAGCGCAAGGTTCATGTAATCGCTGACCGAACGCTGGGAAATCCCCAACTGCGCGGCTATTTCGGGGTAGGTCATGCCGTTCACCCGCGAGAGCACAAAGGTTGATTTGACCTTGTCGGGCAACCCTTCGAGCTGACGCTGCACCGTGCGCAAGGTTTGATGTAACTGCGCCATAGACTCAGGGCTAGGCACGTCCTGCGTATCGTGCAGGGGTAAGGTCATCAAATAGGCCCGCTCTACCGAACGACGGCGCCATAGTTGATACACCAGCCGCTGTGCGATGGTCGTCAATAACGCCCGCGGCTCACGAATACCCCCTGGGGTTGGCACGTTGAGCAACTGGACAAAGGTGTCGGCTGCAATGTCTTCAGCGTAGCTGTCTGAATGCAGATTGCGCCGCAAACGAGTGTGCAGCCAAACATAGTGAGCGCTGAAAAGATGACTCACGTCATCACGATGAGAAAGGTCGGCCCCGGACATACAGGCTCCAAAAATAAGATGAAAGCAACGTGTCCGGTGATCCGGTGCGGCGATCCTAGCAAACGCCTTTATTTCTTTTAAATATTAAAAAATGATTTAAACATTAACTTTTGATATATAAACGCGCGCAGTGGCGTGCTATTGCAGCACCTCAAAGCCTTGAAGCGTCGCCTCGCGCTGGTAATCGAGGACGCATTCATAGTCTGCCAGGCTGGCAGGTAGCACCTCACGCAGCCGCAGGCAGTCGCCCACCTGCGGTAACTGTTCAAGTGCCGCGTTCATGGCAGTGCGAATGCGCTGTACCTCCTGCGCGCTCGTGCCGATAGACGTGATAAACGGCAAGGTCGGGCTGGGGGCCGTGCGGGCAACGATTCGAATGCCCGCCACGTCTTGAGGCGCGTAGTGCGCAAGGTAGGCAAAGGTCACGCTGTCAATAGCGGCCAGATCTGCGCGCTGAGCCTGGACCCAACGCAGGCTGTGTTGATGCGCCCCGCTGATTGTCACCGACGAAAAAAAGCGCCCACCCTGCTGGAGGGGCGCCAGTTGATGACGAAACAGGTTCATGCCGCTATTGGAATGCTCGTCATTGATCACCGCTCGGCAGCCACGAAATTGAGCCAATGTGCGACGCGGATCCTGTTCGCGGCAGACAATCACACTGCAATGGCTGCCACCCGTACTGTGCGGCCATTCGTAGCGCGGACGACCAATCAATTGCACCTGATCGCGTAGTTGAGTCATCAACGGGTAGCCGCAGGTTTGTGTCAGCAGCAGCTCAGGCGCACGAAACAACGCGCTCAGCTCAAGCCCCTGCGCATCAGCGCGTATGTATCCCAACAAGTGCATGATGCGTGTCAGCCATTGCTCATTGGCGGCCTGCACCGGCTTCGGTGCTACATACATCGCGAGGGCGGCGTAACGACCCGACATAGGACACTCCTGGTGCAATTAATGGAAGGGATGCTGAGGGCTGTCGATGGCGCGCACGCTATTGTTGCGCAGGAACGTGCCATAGCCTTCAACCAAGAAGCCACCACTGCGCTCAATCCATTGCGCGCGCCGAGCCCGGTACACCGTGGGCAAGTAAAACCACGGTAAGCCCGGCATGTCGTGATGCACCAAATGCAAATTCAAGTGCAAAAACAGCCACGCCCAGGGCCAACCGGCCTCATTGAGCACCGTTCGCTGTTCGGGCCGTTCGGCAGGCCGATGCTCATAGTAAGAACGCAACGCGCCCACAGACAGTGCAGGAACCGTTACCAGGAACACGTATTGCCAGATCGAAAGCACGCTGTAGTGAGCAATAAAGGCACACATCAACCCTGTGCAAAAACCGTGCGTCAGCCACATGCACCACGCCTGTCGCTGACCTTGGCGCAACCGCGCAAACTCTTCCGTGGCCAGCCCGCATAAGGCCAGTGGCGGCCCGATCAATACCCGCCCCGCCACAGTCTTGTTCAGCCAGAGCAACCCACGCAGCAATTTGGGCGACTGAGGCCATTGGCGGTTGAGCAGGTAACGGCTTTCCGGGTCGATGCCGGGCAGGGTCAGATCATGGTCTCGGTGGTGCAGCAAGTGGCTGTCTCGGTACAAGGTGTACGGGTACCACACGGCAAAAGGTGCATACCCCAGCAGTTTGTTGAACCACAGCGCCCGCGTGGGATGCCCGTGCAACAGTTCGTGCTGCACCGACATCCACAACACGACCACCGGTATCAACAAAAGGAGTGTCCAAAAAGCCCCTATCAACGGGCTGATGAACAGCAGGCCAAACCACGCACCGGGAACAGCGATCAACAATAGCCAGGAGGGCCATTGCGTACGACCGGTAAAGCTGCGGGCCAAGGTGTGAATGTCTTGTTGCTGGGCAAGATCAAAGTAGTGCGCCATCCTGAAGCTCAATTAAGAAGTAGAAGAACCTTCTGTGGCGCGAGCGGTGAGTTTCTTGCAGATCGATTGGTTATTTGCTTAGAGCGGATTGACCGGGCGTGACCTTGCAAAATCGCAGGCACAAAAAAAGCAGCCATAAGGCTGCTTTTCTGGTGTTTTTTGAAACTGCGTAGCCCCAAAAAACAAAATTTGGAGCGGGAAACGAGACTCGAACTCGCGACCCCGACCTTGGCAAGGTCGTGCTCTACCAACTGAGCTATTCCCGCAATAATGGCGTCCCCTAGGGGACTCGAACCCCTGTTACCGCCGTGAAAGGGCGGTGTCCTAGGCCACTAGACGAAGGGGACGTTGCCCGAAATGTACACGTACATTTCAGTGCCAGGCACAGTAACCGAAGTTATCGCTCTGGCTTTTCACCAACTTCACTCGAAAGCAAAGCTGCTTGTGACACAAAAAAAATCAGCCTTGGCTGATCTTTTTATGCTTTCTCAACACTATTGAGCGTCAGAAAACAAAATTTGGAGCGGGAAACGAGACTCGAACTCGCGACCCCGACCTTGGCAAGGTCGTGCTCTACCAACTGAGCTATTCCCGCAATAATGGCGTCCCCTAGGGGACTCGAACCCCTGTTACCGCCGTGAAAGGGCGGTGTCCTAGGCCACTAGACGAAGGGGACGTTGCCCGAAATGCACACGTACATTTCAGTGCCAATCACATAACCGAAGCTAAGGATCTGGCTTTCACTCAACCCCGCCCGAGAGCGAAGCTGCTTAAAAATGGAGCGGGAAACGAGACTCGAACTCGCGACCCCGACCTTGGCAAGGTCGTGCTCTACCAACTGAGCTATTCCCGCAATGGCGTCCCCTAGGGGACTCGAACCCCTGTTACCGCCGTGAAAGGGCGGTGTCCTAGGCCACTAGACGAAGGGGACACGCTACAACTTCACTGGTTACTGCGTTTCGCTGTGTGCTTTACGCTGCAATTGGCGCGCATTCTAGGGATGGTTTGGGAAGTCGTCAACCCCAATATGAAAATATATTGAAATCAATGACTTCGCCCATCTTCACCTCATTTCATGCACCGTACGGCGCCGATGTCCTGACGCCTATATTCCGACATCCTACAAGGAGTTATAGTTGGCACCGTGCAATAGTGGCACTCTGTACTTCCGCTAGCAGTCCAACCTCTTTAATAGACGAGGGCAGCCAACCTCAAGACCGTTTGCACATTTAGAAAATAAAGCCCACCGACCATCCAAAGAGGTTTTTACGTTGACGCCATCCATGATCACCCTGCTTGTAGTAGCCGGGATCGTCCTATTGATCGCCATCGGTTACATGAACCATGTGGTGGAAAACAACAAATTGGAAAAGGCCCGCTTAAAGGTTGAGCTTACTGACCGTGTGCGTCGTTGCAGCGAAGTCAGCGAGACGTTCCCTGGCCAACTGATGTCGCCCGCACTCAAACACCTGCTGGCACGCCTGGAACTTAACGCCACACAACGCCTGTTGCACCTGCAAAAAAACAGCGCGCCTTTAAAGACCCGGATCGCCGAACTCAATGCATTGATCGGCCAGGGTGAATCGATCCCGGTCAACAACCCGCCCGGCCCTATCCTGACCGAAGCCAAAGCCAAAGATGTGCGCTTTTTGCTGGAAACCCTGCACGGGCAAATCACCCGCGCCGTTCAGGACGGCTTCCTGCCCACCAACGAAGCCAAGCGCTGGATCAAAGAAATTCGGCACTTGCTCGTGGTGCTGCACATCGAGTTTTTCAATAATCTGGGCCAGCTCGCTTTTCAGCAAAATCAGCCGGGCCAAGCGCGTCTTGCCTATGAGCGCGGCGCTCAATACCTGCGCAAACAACCAGAGCCTGCGATGTACAGCGCAGCACTCAAAGAAATGGAAGAGCAACTGGTGCGCGCCAACTCGCTGGTGCTGACCAACCTTGAACCGGCGAAAGATGAAGTCAACGAACTGACTGAAGGCTTGAAAACCGATGACGCGGATGCCGACTGGAAGAAGAAAGTGATTTACGACTGATTTCTAACCGCCCGCAAAAAGGACAAGCTCACCCCTTGTCCTTTTTTTTGCACGCTTTTTGGCCTGCGACTGCAACCGCAGTTGCATTGCCCCTTTGCAGAGGCTCTCAGGCGCCAGGCACGCAGGATCGCGCCATAAAAGCTGACCAACAATAACGAGGATTTAAGCGACGCCCGAACGGGCTAGAGGATCTTGCAGTAAAGCAGCAGAGAGGCAACCCCATGGGCCGCCTCCCTGCGTCACATCAGGCTACCGGATTGATTGGCTTTTCCGGGTACCAAACGTCGAGTAACGGGCTGACTTCAACGCTGGTCAGCTCAGTGCGAGCTTTCAACCAGGCTTCAACCGCAGCACGCTGCTCTTCGCTGACCGAGCCGCGCTTTTGCAGGCAAACCAGACCGTAGTCGTCGCCGCCAACATAGCCCAGACCGTTAGCTTCCATGGCTTCAGCCAAGAAGGCGCTGAGGAATGCGTCGATAGCTTCTTCCGACAGGTCTTCTTTGAAATCCAGGTTCAGCTCAAAACCCAGCTCCTGAAATTCATCAACGCACAGTTTTTTGCGCAGACGCTGGGAACGATTAGTAGCCATTGAACAATCCTCTTAAGTAATAACGGCGGCACTTTACCAGTTTCAGGCTGCACGTGCCCGGTTCCGTGTGGACGGCTCATCGTTTTGTGCATTTAATCAACAGATGGGTGTAACACGGTAATGCACAAGTCCAGCCACCTTGGGGCATAATGCCGTCACTTTTATGACCATTGAGGGAACTTATCATCATGCCCTCGTATTTTTTCCCCTCGCGTGCAGGGTTTTACTTCTTATGATCAAATCTTTACGTCCTCTGTTACTTGCCGGCTTTTTTCTGCCACTCGCCTTTGGGGCTCACGCCGCCCCGGTCAACACCA
Source organism: Pseudomonas weihenstephanensis (assembly GCF_016812185.1). Lineage (NCBI taxonomy): Bacteria > Pseudomonadati > Pseudomonadota > Gammaproteobacteria > Pseudomonadales > Pseudomonadaceae > Pseudomonas > Pseudomonas weihenstephanensis. The sequence goes on from NZ_JAAEBV010000001.1 coordinate 846,428, forward strand.
CGCTTTCACCCAAGGTTCAACAAGCGCTCAAAACCAACAAGCTGCAAAACGACGCACTGTCGCTGGTGATGCTGCCCCTGAGCGGCCCCGGCGTACCCACCGTCTTCAATGCCGACGTGTCGATGAACCCGGCCTCCACCATGAAACTGGTCACCACCTACGCCGCCCTTGAAATGCTCGGCCCGACCCATCAGTGGAAAACCGAGTTCTACACCGACGGCACCCTGAACAATGGCATCCTGCAAGGCAACCTGTACCTCAAGGGTGGCGGCGATCCCAAGCTGAACATGGAAAAACTCTGGCTATTGATGCGCGACCTGCGGGCCAATGGCGTGCAGCAAGTGACCGGCGACCTGATTCTGGATCGCGGCTTCTTCGAACAACCTCACTTGCCGGTGTTTGACGACGACGGCAATGATAAAAACAAGCCGTTTCTGGTTAAGCCCGATGCCTTGATGGTCAATCTCAAGGCCCTGCGGTTTGTTGCCCGTAACGATGCGGGCAAGGTGTTGATTTCAGTCGAGCCGCCAATTGCCAGCATCCGCGTCGACAACCAGGTCAAAGCGGTCAATTCCAAGCAATGCGCAGGCGATGTGCGCTACAACCCGGTGCCGCAAGCCGACGGGTCGGTGGTGGTGACCGTCAACGGGCAACTGGGCGATGGCTGCAACTCGCAGACCTACCTGTCCCTGCTCGATCATGCGACCTACACCGCGGGTGCTGTGCGCGCGATCTGGAAAGAGCTGGGTGGCAGCATTTTGGGTCAGGATCGCCAGGGCTCAGTGCCCAAGGGCGCCAAAGTGCTGGCCCGCGCCTTCTCGCCTGATCTGGCCGAGATCATTCGCGACATCAACAAATACAGCAACAACACCATGGCTCAACAATTGTTCCTGAGCCTGGGCGCGCAGTTCCGCACCGACGCCGACGGCGATGATGCCAAGGCTGCGCAACGCGTCGTGCGTCAATGGCTGGCCAAAAAAGGCATTACGGCTCCGCACCTGGTCATGGAAAACGGCTCCGGCCTGTCCCGTGCAGAACGTGTGAGCGCGCGTGAAATGGCGCAGATGCTCCAGGCCGCCTGGAAAAGCCCCTACGCTGCCGAGTTCATCAGCTCCATGCCTATCGCCGGCAAAGACGGCACCATGCGCAAGCGTCTGAAGACCACCGCCATGAACGGTCAGGCCCACATCAAAACCGGCACCCTCAATACAGTGCGCGCCATCTCGGGCTTTAGCCGCGACAGCAATGGCAACACGTGGGCTGTGGTCGCGATTCTTAATGATCCGCGCCCTTGGGGCGCTTCTGCGGTACTCGACCAGATACTGCTCGACCTGTATCGCCAGCCGCAATTGCCTAACAACGCGATTTCAATCGCTCAGTAAGTCATTCACCGGCAACAAAAAACGCCCCGGCTCGTGAGAACCGGGGCGTTTTTGTGTGCACTGGAAAAACGTCGCCACCGGTGGCAGCGACGATACGGCAGTTTAGCGGGCCGTTATTTTCCACGCACGGTGGATTTTGCTGTTGCGGGCAAAGTCCGGATCGATGGTGCTGGCCGTGATTTCTTCAACCGCGTAACGCGCTTCCAGATGCTCATCGAGGATGAACTTGCGGAAGTTGTTCGAGAAGTACAACACGCCACCCGGTGCCAAACGCGCCATGGCCAAGTCCAGCAACTGTACGTGATCGCGCTGAACATCAAAGATGCCTTCCATGCGCTTGGAGTTGGAGAAGGTCGGCGGATCGATGAAGATCAGGTCGTACTCTTCGCGACAGGCATCCAGCCACACCATCACATCACCCTGCTCCAGACGGTTTTTGTCCGAAAAACCGTTGAGTGACAGGTTACGGCGGGCCCAGTCCAGATAGGTCTTGGACAAGTCAACGCTGGTGGTGCTGCGCGCTCCGCCTTTGGCGGCGTGAACACTGGCAGTGGCGGTGTAGCAATACAGGTTAAGGAAGCGCTTGCCAGCCGCCTCTTTCTGAATCCGCATGCGCATTGGGCGATGATCGAGGAACAGCCCCGTGTCCAGGTAGTCGGTAAGGTTGACCAGCAGTTTGACACCGCCTTCATTGACCTCGGTGAACTTGCCCTGCGCACTTTGTCGCTCGTACTGCTTGGTGCCGCTCTGGCGCTCACGGCGCTTGACGATGACGCGGCTTTTGTCGACGTTCAACGCCTGAGGAATCGCCGCCAACGCGTCAAACATACGGGCCGAGGCTTTTTCAGGGTCGATGGATTTTGGCGCCGCGTACTCCTGGACGTGAACCCAGTCGTGGTACAGGTCGATGGCCATCGAATATTCAGGCATGTCGGCATCGTAAACACGGTAGCAATCAATGCCTTCACGCTTGACCCACTTGCCCAGGGCCTTGAGGTTCTTTTGCAGGCGGTTGGCAAACATCTGCCCGCCTTCGCTCAAGCGTGGCTGCTCAATCACCACCGGTGCCGGTTTGATCGGGTTGCCGTTCTTGTTGAACTTCTCGTACTTGCCAGGCGCTTCGAGGTTGCCCGGCAGATCCGACTCAGCCTGCTCACGCTCGGCTTGACGCTGCTCAGGCGTGCGACGCTCACCCGTCACGAATTGGTCTGGCACCACTTTGATCAGCAGCAACTTGCACGGCAAGGCGCCGTTCCAGAACGAATACTGTTTGTGACTGCGAATACCCATCCGCTTGCCCAGATCCGGGGCACCCGTGAACACCGCTGCTTCCCAGTTCAAACAAGCCTGACGCAACCGCTCACCGAGGTTCTGGTAGAGGTAGAGCAAGCTCGCCTCATCACCCAGACGCTCGCCGTACGGCGGGTTGCAAATGACCAGACCCTTTTGATTTTGGTCCGGGCGCGGCTCAAACGTTGCCACTTCACCCTGATAGATTTTGATCCAGTGGCTCAGGCCTGCACGCTCGATGTTGTTGCGCGCCGGTTGGATCAGGCGCGGGTCAGCTTCATAACCGCGAATCCACAGCGGCGGCTTGGCCATACCGGCTTCAGCGCGCTCAGTGGCTTCTTCATGCAGCTTTTTCCAGATAGCCGGCACGTGACCAAGCCAGGCGTCAAAGCCCCAGTGGATGCGATTGAGGTTTGGCGCCATGTCGGCCGCGATCATCGCGCCCTCAACCAGGAACGTACCCACACCGCACATCGGGTCAGCCAAGGCCGCGCCTTCGGCAGCCATACGCGGCCAACCTGCGCGAATCAGGATCGCTGCCGCGAGGTTTTCTTTCAGTGGCGCAGCACCCTGCTGCAAACGGTAGCCGCGCTGGTGCAAGCTGCTGCCCGACAGGTCCAGCGACAGGATGGCTTCACCGCGATCCAGACGCAGGTGGATGCGCAAATCAGGGCTGATTTTATCAATCGAAGGACGCTCACCCGACGGCGTGCGCAGCTTGTCAACGATGGCATCCTTGACCTTCAGCGCGCCGAAGTGAGTGTTGTCGATACCTGAACCGTGGCCACTGAATTCCACGGCCAGCGTGCCATCCGGCACCATATGGTCTTGCCAGTCCACATCCAGTACCCCGTGGTACAGGTCTTCAGCGTCCTTCATCGGGAAGCGCTTGAGTACCAGCAACACGCGGTTGGCCAGACGCGACCAGAGGCACAGACGGTAGGCAGTTTCCATATTTGCCGTGCCACGAATGGCCGAAGTGTGCTCGCGAGCTTCCTCAAGGCCAAGGCCAGTGGCCTCCTCAAGAAGCAGACCTTCGAGGCCTTTGGGGCAGGTAAGGAAGAGTTCGTAACGATCCGACATGGGATTCCTGAGCTTTTAGCTATGTGTGAAGAGGCAACGCATTGCCTACTCCGTTTTCAATCAAGCGCTTTTCTTGAAGAGCGCTCGCGTGGCACGAAACTGTGCCGTCCCGCCAAGGCGCCACTCATGCCCGCAGGCACACAGAGTTTAGACGCAGAGGCAGATCATTTATCTTGAAACAAAGGGACATATTCAGACCCTTCGTCGAATAGTACCCGAGCAAAAAGGACGGTCATTCACAGCCGAGAATGAAACTCATCATCTTTGCAAACACTGGTCATATCAGGCTTTGGTCGCATCCGGGGACTCAAAACCGGTGTTTCTTATGGCCTTAACACCACTATCGTTACGTCCTTATGACAAAACGATCATTCACACACCCAAGCACATTGGTTAGAACTGGACTCAGGTTGTCACCGCGCAGGTGATAACAAAAATGCTCGCCACGCCGGCAGCGAGCAACCAACGGCAGAAGCATTCTGCCCCGACCTGAGTCAGGTCGACGCGATATAAACAGTCAACAAGTGAGGGCAACACCCTATGAGAAGACTTAAGCGTGATCCGTTGGAAAGAGCTTTTTTACGCGGATACCAATACGGCGTTAGCGGGAAATCCCGTGAGCTTTGCCCTTTTACTCTACCGTCGGTACGCCAGTCCTGGATTAACGGCTGGCGCGAAGGACGCGGCGACAACTGGGACGGTATGACAGGCACTGCGGGCATCCACAGACTCAACGAACTTCACGCGGTCGGCTAACTCTGGGCACATTCCGACACCACCATGAATAGGCAATGATTTAACCTTGCCGTCTCATCCAGGCGGCGGGCTGCGGCCCAAGGGCTCCTTCGAGGAGCCCTTTTTATTGCGCGCTTATTGGCGCGCAATGGCAGAGATGGCGTCGACGGACTCACGAATCAAGGCAGGGCCTTTGTAAATGAATCCCGAGTAGATCTGCACCAGACTGGCACCTGCGGCGATTTTCTCAGCCGCATGCTTGCCTTCGGTGATACCGCCCGCCGCGATGATGGGCATGCGCCCGGCCAACTCGCCTGCCAGCACCTTAACGGTGTGCGTACTTTTTTCACGCACCGGCGCACCCGACAAGCCGCCTGCCTCATCACCATGTTCCATGCCTTCAACACCTGCGCGGCTAAGAGTGGTGTTGGTTGCAATGACCGCATCCATCCCGGTCTCCAGCAGCGCCTGGGCGACGAGTACGGTTTCTTCGTCGGTCATGTCAGGGGCGATCTTGATCGCCAACGGGACACGCTTGCCGTGACGCTCAGTCAGCTCGTTCTGACGCAGCTGTAGGGCCTCAAGAAGCTGCTTGAGCGAATCGCCGAATTGAAGGCTACGAAGCCCCGGAGTATTCGGCGAACTGACGTTAACGGTCACATAGCTGGCGTGGGCATAGACCTTATCGAGACAGATCAAGTAATCGTCGACGGCCCGCTCAACTGGAGTGTCGAAGTTTTTACCGATGTTGATCCCAAGGATGCCGCTGTACTTGGCCGCCTCAACCCGCGCCAACAAGTGATCGACCCCCAGGTTGTTAAAGCCCATGCGATTGATGATCGCTTGCGCTTCAGGCAAACGGAAAATACGCGGTTTGGGATTGCCCGGCTGTGGCCGCGGTGTGACCGTGCCGATTTCGACAAAACCAAAACCCAACTGCGCGAACCCGTCGATGGCCGCCCCATTTTTATCCAAACCTGCGGCCAGACCGACCGGGTTCGGGAAGTCGAGGCCCATCACCGTCACAGGCAGCTTGGCGGGCGCCTTGCACAGCAAACCGTTGAGCCCCAGACGGCCACCCGCACCGATCAAGTCCAGAGACAGGTCATGCGAGGTTTCAGGGGAGAGTTTGAAGAGCAACTGGCGGGCCAGGTTATACATGGGCTCGATGGTCTCGAAAGGCAACTGAAAGAGCCGGCGATTATAGCCGGGCATCGCCTTGGCAAGCGAGAGGCAGTCGCGGGCAATGAGGTATACGGGTCAAAAATGCACCATTCACCAAATCGCAGGCAAAGAAAAGCCCGGCCTAAGCCGGGCTTTTCTGTACAGGCTAGCTAAAAATTACTTAGCTTCAGCTTGAACGGTTGCTTCTACGCGACGGTTCAGAGCACGGCCTTCTTCAGTTGCGTTGGAAGCAACTGGGTTAGCTTCGCCGTGGCCAACAGCGGCTACACGGTTAGACTCAACACCTTGGTTAACCAGAGCTGAACGAACAGCGTCAGCACGACGCTGGGACAGTTTTTGGTTGTAAGCGTCTGGACCTACGCTGTCAGTGTAACCAGCAACAGTGGTAGTGGTCGCAGGGTACTGCTTCATGAAATCAGCAACGTTGTTGATGTCAGGCATGTACTGCGACTTAACAACCGACTTGTCGAAGTCGAATTTCACGTCAAGTTCAACGCGAACAACTTCAGCGATTGGAGCTTCTGGTTCTGGCTCAGCGATTGGTGCTGGAGCTGGAACTGGAGCAGGAGCTACTTTGCCGCCGCTGCCGCCGAAGTTCATACCCAGACCAACGGTAGGCGCGTAGTCCCACTTGCCGTTGTCCAGTTTGTAGTCAGCTTCAACGCCTGCACGGGCAAACAGGTTGTCAGTGATGTACCACTTAACACCAGCGCCTGCAGTCAGGAAAGTCGACTGGTCACGACCGCTGTGGCCATCGTCTTTCACGTTGGTCATGCTCTTGTGAGCAACACCACCGGAAACGTATGGACGCAGAGCGTCACCAACGGTGCCGAAGTGGTACTGAGCGTTCAGACCAAAGTTGTCGCCTTTGATTTTCTGGTTGCCAGTGCCGTCATTCGAACGGGTGTGGTTAGTCTTGTCGTAGGTCAGGTTCAACGAAACGTCGTCGGTCAGGAAGTAACCGATCGATGCGCCTGGGTTGTAACCGTCTTCTACGTGCTTGACGCTGTCGTTGTACTGTTTTTTGTAGAACAGTTCACCCTCGACCGCGCCTTGGCCTTGTGCCAGGGCACCGAACGAAGTTGCGGCTACAAAGGAACCAATGGCAATGCCCAAGGTGTTTTTCAGTTTCATCCGTTAAATCCCCATCTGGTGATTGTAAAGCAGTCCCACATACCGGGGGACAACTCGGCGGCAAGTCTATCAGAACTTACCTACACGTAGAGCTATTTGCGCTGAACTAAGTTTCAGCAATGCCTGCAAATTTCTCACGCAATTTATCAAGAGCACGCTTGTAGCGCATTTTCGTCGCACTCAAACCCATATGCATTATGTCTGCGATTTCCTGAAATTCCAGTTCTGCGACAAAACGCAGCACAAGAATCTCCCGGTCAATCGGATTCACATGCACCAGCCAGCGATCAAGTCCGCCCTTTTCCTCAGGTTTCGGCGCCTTCTCTTCAGACGCTTCCTCGAGGGGGTCAATACTTAATGCGTCCATCAAGCGACGCTTTCGCCGTTCCTTCCGATACTGCGTAATGCATTCGTTGTAAGTGATGCTATATAGCCATGTCTTGAATTTCGATTTGCCCTCGAAATTCTTCAAGCCATACAAGACCTTAAGCATTACCTCCTGACAGACATCGTCAGCATCACGATCGTTCCCTAAATACCTTGAACAAACGTTGAACAAAGTGCGTTGGTAACGCCGCATTAACTCTTCATAGGCGCGCGTAACGTGAAACAACTCATCATGCGAGCGCGCCACCAACTCCTCATCAGAGAGTTCGCGGGGGTCGTAGCGCATGGACAGCGATTGGGCTTTATTCAAAACGAGTCGTGCCGACAGTCAGGTCAATGTCCGCCACAGCCCGGAACACGGGCTTTTTTGCGGCGGCATACATTAGCAGGGTTTGCCGCATCAGCGGCTAGTCACGTGCTGCTCCAGCAAGATCCGATTGGAGATGGAGACTAGCTCACCCTCCTCGGTCAGCAACGTGGTCTTAACCGTGCCGATCTCTTCGATCTGACCCTCTACCTCACCCACACGTACATCTTGCCCAACCTGATACAGCTCACGCACGTAGATCCCAGCCAGAATCTGCCCGGCAATTTCGCGACTTCCCAAACCCATTGCCAAGGCAACAGCCAGACCAACGGTAATCAAAACGATGACGATCACATGGTTCAGCAGGTCAGTTTTCACTTCCAGCTGGCTGATTGCCACGGAGATGCTGATGATTATGACCAGACCCTGGGCCACTCGACCCAGACCGCCCGCATAATCAAACCCCACGCTCTCGGCAGCGCCACGCACCAGGCCATTGAGCAACTGCGCAAGCAGAACGCCTACCAGCAATACCAGCAGGGCACCAAATACTTTGGGCAGGTACAGCGTAAAGATGTCCAGCGTAGCTGAAACGCGCTCCAGGCCCAGGGACTGAGCGGCCGAAACCAGGAAAATCAGCAGAATGAACCAATAGACAATTTTGCCGATCAGGGTCGAAATCGGCACTTGAATGCCTGCACGGCCCAGTATTTTGGTCAGCCCCGTCCCCCCCATCAACCGATCAAGGCCCAACTTGGCCAGCAACTTCGACAGCAGGGTATCAAGCAGTTTTGCAACCACGAAGCCCAGCAGCACCACCACCAACGCCCCGAACAAATTGGGGATGAAGTTGGCAATTTTGGTCCAAAGAGCGGTCATTGCGGTGACTAGGCTCTGGGTCCAGAGATCAAGTTCCATGTTCAATCAGCCTTATCAGCAGGGCGAGCAACAGGTTTGCGTCGCGAAACGGGCGCAATATGAGCCGAACCGCTATTCAAAGCAATCATCAGTGCTTGAACCCAACGCCCCAGCAGGCTGAAAAGGTCGCCCGCGCCCACCTGACGGTTCGCGGTTTTCAGCACTCGGCCCAGGCAGGCATCGTCGTCACGGGCAGACGGCTCGGCCTTGAGCATTTCACGTAAGGACTGTTCAAACGGATCGTGCATAAGCACCTCTCGGTATGTCAGTGAAAGACGCGGGCAAAATGAAAGAGGTCACATGTCCTACACTCAAAGCCACTGCAAACGACGATAAAACCACCATTGCCCTACACCAATCACGAGCATCACACCGCAGGTGACCGCAAAGCCGTAGGGGTCATTGGAGAACGGAACACCGCCCACGTTAATCCCCAATAAACCGGTAATAAACGTGATGGGCAGAAAGATCCCGGTCAGCACGCCGAAGCGGTACATGATGCGGCTCATGCGCACATTCAAACGCCGATCCTCAGCCTCCAACACCAGCCCCACACGCTCGCGGGTCAGCTCGAGCTCTTCCAGATAGCGGGTCAGGCTGTTGTTCAATTCGTTCCAGTAATCTGCATCGTCGGCCGTGAACCACGGCAATTTAGTACGCGTCAGTTGCCCAAAAATATCGCGTTGCGGGGCCAGAAAACGACGCAGCCCGGCAGCCCGGCGACGAATCTGCAAAATAGAACCATGCTCGGGCGTATACCGTTCGTCGGCATCTATCTTATCTTCTTCGTCATCGACGATTTCGGACAGCTCACCGATCAAATCCTGGACCTTTAACGTCAGGTGTTGAGCCAAATAAAGGATCAATTCGGCTGGATTTTTTGGACCTTCCCCCTGCTCAAACTCGCCCAACAATTCATCCGTGGCCCGCAACGGACGCATACGCAGCGAGATAACCCGTTGCGCACTGCCAAAAATGCGTAGCGAGACCATGTCTTCCGGTTCTGCACCAGGATTGAGGTTGACCCCGCGCAAGAACAGCAATAACTCGTTATTGGGCAGCCCCAACAGCCGCGGACGGGTATTTTCCTCCAACAACAAGTCACAACTGAACTCGCTCAAACCACTGGCGTTGCGTAACCAGCTTTGTGTTTGAGGATGACTGCGATCCCAGTGCAACCAAAGGCTTTCATGGCTCTTTAACTCAAGGTCATTGAGTTCGGTACGGGCAATCGCACGGGCACCGCCTTCTCCATCGAGCACCAGTGCATGCACCAGCCCCCACTGAGCGTTGTCTTCCTCAAACATCCGTGATCCTTAGCAGTTGGGCGATTATTCCGGCATTTTCAAAGCAGAAGGCGAAATGATCACACCATTATTGTCGGCATAGATAAATTCGCCCGGACGGAATGTGACGCCTGCAAAGGTGACTGCCACATTGAGATCGCCCACGCCGCGCTTGTCGGTTTTCATCGGGTGACTGGCCAGCGCCTGCACACCCAGATCGGTTTGAGCGATGACATCCACATCCCGAATACAGCCGTAAATGACCAACCCTTCCCAGCCATTCTTAGCCGCCTTCTCGGCGATCATGTCCCCCAGCAAGGCCCGGCGCAGCGAACCCCCTCCGTCCACCACCAGCACTTTGCCCTTGCCATCCAGCTCTGCCTGCTCTTTAACCAACGAGTTGTCTTCAAAACATTTGATGGTGACGATTTCGCCACCAAATGAATCGCGCCCGCCAAAGTTGCTGAACATCGGTTCCAGCACCTGAATCAGCTCAGGGTAGGCATCGCACAAATCGGGAGTGATGTAGTGGTTCATGGAAACTCCTGTGGAGAGGGCGTGGCAGTCAGAGTTAAAGGACTCTACTGTTTATAGACGTTGGCACACGGGCAAGCTTTAAATGTCACGACCAGCCATACCCTGACACTGCGACACCACCAAGATCACAGAATATGACCAAGGCCGCAAATCGCGTCACATAGTAGCCGCAAGCGCGGCTTGCCGAAACCCTGAACCCGGCTCACTCACTGCCTGCTTCAGGCATTGCTCCTCAAGCCAATCGCGCACCAACGGCCAGACCTCAGCTTGAGCAGGCGCGCTGACCAGCATTTCAGTGTGGCCAAAATCTGAACTGAACCCATGCTCACGGCCCAAAGCAATAAATTGGCGCTGCTCAGAACCCAATTGCTCATACAGCTTTCGACACGCCCACTCAGGGGTCTGCTGATCGCCTGCCGCCGCGACGGCCAGAACAGGTAGCTGGACCTCAGATAATCCCGCCCACCAATCGCGCTCAGAATCCTTGAAACGCCCCAAAAAACCGTTCCAGCGCAAGGTTTCGAGGGCGATGCCTACTGGTTCGTCCTCGGGGCCGCGCTTGAGCTGAACACCCGACAACTGCGTGCAGCGCTTCAAGAGCAGATAAGCGCCCCATTCCACTGGCGGAATTTTCAGCGGCCAATAGCGGCGATTGATCTGACAGCCAAAAAACGCTGCGGACGCCACCGCAGGTTCACCCAGGTACTGCCCCCCCAATGCGGCCGCCAACGTGATACCGCCCTGGGAATGGCCAAGCCAATGCGGGACTTGGCCGCTTTGCTCGCGTACAAACGCCGCAATCGCCGGTAAGTCGTAGCGGGCGTAATCCGCCACCCGATTGGTGCGCCACTGTTGGTTACGCACCGACAGTCCATGACCGCGCATCTCGGGCAGCCACACATCAAACCCGGCACGGGCCAAATAAGCGCCTAGGCCGACACCTTTGGGTGAGTACCAGAAGCGCCGGTTAGAAAAACTGCCATGCAACAAAATCACGGGTACACCGCGCGCCTGGCTGGCATCCGCCATGCCCAGTCGCGTGACCGCCAATTCCACGGAGATGTCCGGGCTATTAGCGGGTTTTAAGCGATAAACATCCTCGCTCAGATCACCCCGACGTTCGGCACTGATCAGGGCAACGGGAAAAAGATGACTGCTGCTTTGCATAATGCTCTTGCACAAAAAAGGGCGATCCCGAACAGGCGCTCGCCCTACCACTGCCTATAAAGAGCAGCACAGCCTTGCGGCCGCCCTGCTCCTCTCTCAACGACTCAAGCCTGGGCTTGACCTTCAGCCAGGAAGAACCAGGTTTCCAGCACGGTGTCCGGGTTCAGCGACACACTTTCAATGCCTTGCTCCATCAGCCACAGCGCCAGATCCGGATGGTCTGAGGGGCCCTGCCCGCAAATACCAATGTATTTACCGGCTTTGTTGCACGCCTGAATCGCGTTGGACAGCAGCTTTTTAACCGCAGGGTTACGCTCGTCGAACAGGTGCGCGATAACCCCGGAGTCACGGTCCAGCCCTAGCGTCAGCTGAGTCAGGTCGTTGGAACCAATGGAGAAACCGTCGAAGTACTCAAGGAATTCGTCGGCCAGAATCGCGTTTGAAGGCAGCTCACACATCATGATCACGCGCAGACCGTTTTCGCCGCGCACCAGACCGTTTTCAGCCAACAAGTCGATGACTTGGCTCGCCTCGCCCAGGGTCCGTACGAACGGCACCATGATCTCGACGTTGGTCAGGCCCATGTCATTGCGCACACGCTTGAGCGCACGGCATTCAAGCTCGAAGCAATCGCGGAAGTTTTCGCTGATGTAACGCGACGCGCCACGGAAACCCAGCATCGGGTTTTCTTCTTCGGGTTCGTACAGCTTGCCGCCGATCAGGTTGGCGTACTCGTTGGACTTGAAGTCCGACAGGCGCACAATGACTTTTTTCGGGGTAAAGGCTGCGGCCAGGGTGCTGATGCCTTCGACCAGCTTCTCAACGTAGAAGCCAACTGGATCGTCGTAACCGGCAATGCGCTTGTCGACGCTGTCCTTGATGTCTTGCGGCAGACCGTCGTAGTTGAGCAGCGCTTTAGGGTGCACGCCGATCATGCGGTTGATGATGAACTCAAGGCGGGCCAGGCCCACACCGGCGTTCGGCAACTGCGCAAAGTCAAACGCGCGGTCCGGATTACCGACGTTCATCATGATTTTGAACGGCAGGTCCGGCATGGCATCAACGGAGTTCTTCTTGATGTCGAAACCCAGTTCGCCTTCAAAAATCAAACCGGTGTCGCCTTCGGCACACGAAACGGTCACGCCCTGGCCGTCTTTGAGCAACTGGGTCGCATTGCCACACCCTACAACGGCCGGAATGCCCAGCTCACGGGCGATGATTGCTGCGTGGCAAGTACGGCCGCCACGGTTGGTCACGATGGCGCTGGCGCGCTTCATCACCGGTTCCCAGTCTGGGTCGGTCATGTCGGAAACCAGTACGTCGCCGGGTTGAACCTTGTCCATTTCGGACACGTCCTTAATGATCCGAACCTTGCCCGCGCCAATCCGCTGACCAATGGCCCGACCTTCCACCAGCACTGTGCCGGTTTCTTTGAGCAGGTAACGCTCCATCACATTGGCCTGGGAGCGGCTTTTTACGGTTTCAGGCCGGGCCTGTACGATGTACAGCTTGCCGTCATCCCCGTCTTTGGCCCATTCGATGTCCATCGGGCACTTGTAGTGTTGTTCGATGATCATCGCTTGCTTGGCCAGCTCGCTGACTTCAGCGTCGGTCAGGCAGAAGCGCGCGCGATCGGCCTTCTCAACGTCGATCACCTTGACCGACTTGCCAGCCGAGGCTTCGTCGCCGTAAATCATCTTGATCGCTTTGCTGCCCAGGTTACGGCGCAAAATCGCAGGACGACCCGCTTCCAGCGTTTGCTTGTGGACGTAGAACTCGTCCGGGTTGACCGCGCCCTGGACCACGGTTTCGCCCAGGCCATAAGCGCCGGTGATAAAGACCACATCACGGAAACCCGACTCAGTGTCCAGGGTGAACATCACGCCCGCAGTGCCGGTTTCGGAACGCACCATGCGCTGCACGCCTGCCGACAGGGCGACCAGTTTGTGGTCAAAGCCCTGATGCACGCGGTAAGAAATCGCACGGTCGTTGAACAACGACGCAAACACTTCCTTGGCCGCACGAATGACGTTTTCTACGCCACGGATATTAAGGAAGGTTTCTTGCTGACCGGCAAAGGAAGCGTCCGGCAAGTCTTCAGCGGTGGCCGAGGAACGTACGGCAACCGCCATGTCCGGATTACCTTGGGACAAGGTGGCAAATGCGGTGCGAATTTGCGCGTTGAGCGTCTCAGGGAACTCGGCTTCCATGATCCATTGGCGGATCTGGGCGCCGGTTTTGGCCAGTGCGTTAACGTCGTCCACATCCAGCGCGTCGAGCGCGGCATGGATCTGATCGTTCAAACCGCTGAGTTCAAGAAAATCGCGATAGGCCTGAGAGGTGGTGGCGAAACCACCGGGAACCGAAACACCAGCGCCTGCAAGATTACTGATCATCTCGCCGAGGGATGCGTTCTTGCCCCCCACATGCTCTACATCATGGACGCCGAGCTTATCGAGGGAAACTACGTACTCTACCAAGGTGATCTCTCCACTAACTGTGTTGGGAAAAGCTCAGGGCGCTGGACGCTCTACAAAGGGCGGCATCTCAGCGAATGTGGCCTGGACCTGGAAAATAAGTGACACTGCCTGCCATTCAGGGCGACAAAATCGCGCCTATCATATCCAAGAATCGTCACCAGCTTAAGGCCCAAGGCGCAAATGAAACGATCTGCTTTCTTTATCTCCGATGGCACCGGCATCACCGCCGAAACCCTCGGCCAGAGTTTGTTGGCCCAATTCGAAAATGTGACCTTCAGCAAGTTCACGCGACCCTATATAGACAGCGTGGATAAAGCGCGGGCAATGGTACAACAAATCGATAACGCCGCCGAAAAAGACGGAGTTCGCCCGATTATCTTCGACACCATCGTCAATCAGGACATTCGCGAAATCCTCGCAACGTCCAATGGTTTCATGATCGACATCTTCTCCAGCTTCCTGGCCCCGCTGGAACAGGAACTCGCCGAACACTCGTCCTACTCGGTAGGCAAGTCCCACTCTATCGGCCATAACTCCAATTACATGGAGCGTATTGAGGCGGTGAACTTTGCCCTCGACAATGACGACGGCGCCCGCACGCACAAATACGACAAGGCCGACCTGATTCTGGTGGGCGTCTCACGCTGTGGCAAAACCCCGACCTGCCTGTACATGGCCATGCAATTCGGCATCCGCGCGGCCAACTACCCGCTGACCGAGGACGACATGGAAAGCCTGAAGCTGCCGGCGGCCTTGCGCGAACACAAGCATAAGCTGTTCGGCCTGACCATCGACCCGGATCGCCTCACCGCCATCCGTAACGAGCGCAAGCCCAACAGCCGCTATTCAAGCTTTGCCCAATGCGAATTTGAAGTGCGCGAAGTCGAAAACCTGTTCAAGCGCGAAAATATCCCGCACATCAACTCCACGCATTTTTCTGTGGAAGAAATCTCGGCCAAAATTTTGGTCGAAAAAGGCGTGGAGCGACGCTTCAAATAACAGCGCAGCGGCGATTAAGGGCTGCGATCTTTTCATCGTCAAAGATCGCAACCTTCGGGGTGTGCTTTAGATCACCAGTAAATCCACGAACCGGTTTACCGGGGTCGCTTCAAGTGCAGCCTGATCCTTGCAAAGGGCAAAAATCTCCTCACAACGCTGCCCTGCAAAGCGCGTGGCCAGATTGGCCTTGAACTTGTCTTCCAGCAGCGCAATGCCTTCGGCACGGCGGCGACGATGGCCAATCGGGTATTCCACCACCACTTGCTGAGTGCTCGTGCCATCGTTGAAAAACACCTGAATGGCATTGGCAATGGAGCGTTTATCCGCCTCCAGGTATTCACGGGTGTAGCGTGGGTCTTCAACAATCACCATTTTTTCGCGCAGCTCATCAATGATCGGATGCGCGGCATGGAAGTCATCCTCGTACTGCTCGGCCACCAGATTGCCAAACGCCAACGGCACGGCGGTCATGTATTGAAGGCAGTGATCGCGATCGGCGGCGTTGGCTAATGGACCTTGCTTGGAAATGATCCGAATCGCCGATTCGTGGGTGGTGATGACAATTTTCTCGATTTCGTGCAGACGATCTCTGACCTGCGGATGCAAAGTCACTGCCGCTTCACAGGCCGTTTGCGCATGAAACTCTGCCGGGAAGCTGATCTTGAACAGCACGTTTTCCATCACGTACGTGCCATAAGGCTGCGACAGCTTGAACGCGCGCTGCCCTTCGGGCTTGAGTGCCAGATCCTTGTTGGTATGACTGAACAGCACCTCATAAAAACCCCATTGCGGCGCCGTCAGCACACTCGGAATACCCATTTCACCGCGCAGCGCAATGTCCGCCAGGCGCACCCCCCGGCTGGACGCATCGCCCGCCGCCCAGGACTTGCGCGACCCTGCGTTCGGTGCATGGCGATACGTGCGCAGCGCCTGGCCATCGACAAAGGCATGGGACAGCGCCGACAACAACTGTTCACGGTTGGCCCCCATCAGTTTGGCGCAGACCGCCGTCGAGGCCACTTTCACCAGCAGCACATGATCCAGACCGACACGATTGAAGGAGTTTTCCAATGCAATAACGCCCTGAATCTCATGGGCCATGATCATTGCATCAAGTACGGCGCGCACCGTCAGCGGCGCCTCGCCATTGGCCACGCGCTTTTGCGACAGGTGGTCGGCCACGGCCAAAATACCGCCCAGATTGTCCGAAGGATGCCCCCATTCAGCCGCCAGCCAGGTGTCGTTGTAATCCAGCCAGCGCACGATACAACCAATGTCCCAGGCGGCCTTGACCGGGTCGAGGCGAAAGGAGGTGCCGGGCACTCGGGCACCAAACGGCACAAGGGTGCCCTCCACGATGGGCCCCAGGTGTTTGGTGCATTCTGGGAATCGCAGCGCCAGCAAGCCGCAGCCCAACGTGTCCATCAGGCAGTTACGGGCGGTGTCGAGGGCGTGTGGCGAGGTGATGCGGTAATTGAGGACGTAATCGGCAATGTCCTGCAAAACCTGATCGTAGTCGGAGCGGTTGTTGAGGTCGACGTTAGCGCTCATGGGTGTCTCCAAAGAGTGGGTAAGTGTCGTGGTCCATCCTCAGGCTTATCGTGCTTTTGCGGGTCTGGAGTGCCCGCTTGATGTATCAAAATCAACCCACCCTAACCCTCTCACGGAGGGAGAGGGGACTGATAGGGGGATGCTATAGATCAGCGGCGACCTTGGCTCTTGCACTGAATCCACAAGCAACTCGGTCAAGCCCCCTCTCCCTTTGGGAGAGGGTTGGGGTGAGGGCCAAGGGTCCACTCGATTAAAAGCAATCGCCTGGCACCCGCACCCAGCCTTCCATCAACACCCGCGCACTGCGGCTCATGATGGCTTTAGTGACAGTCCACTCACCGTCAACCTGCTGCGCTTCAGCACCCACGCGCAAAGTCCCGGACGGATGGCCAAAGCGCACTGCGCTGCGCAACTCGCCTCCGGCCGCCAGATTGACCAACGTGCCCGGTATCGCGGCCGCCGTGCCAATCGCAACCGCTGCCGTGCCCATCATCGCGTGATGCAGTTTGCCCATCGACAAGGCCCGCACCAGCAAATCCACGTCTTGCGCCTTGACCACCTTGCCGCTAGACGACACGTACTCTGTCGGGCCTGCAACAAACGCCACTTTAGGGGTGTGCTGACGCTTGGCAGCGTCGTCCAAATGAGCAATCAAACCCATGCGCAACGCACCGTACGCCCGAATGGTTTCGAACAGCGCCAACGCTTTCGGGTCGCTGTTGATGTCGTTTTGCAGCTCCGCGCCGGTGTAACCCACATCACGCGCATTGACGAAAATCGTCGGAATGCCCGCATTGATCATGGTCACGTTCAACGTGCCCACACCCGGCACTTCAAGCGCGTCGACCAGGTTGCCGGTCGGGAACATCGAACCACCCCCGCCCTCTTCATCCGCTGCCGGGTTGAGGAACTCCAACTGCACTTCGGCCGCAGGAAAAGTCACACCGTCAAGCTCAAAGTCGCCAGTTTCCTGCACCGCGCCGTCGGTCATCGGTACATGGGCGATGATGGTTTTACCGATATTGGCTTGCCAGATGCGCACCACGGCAGTGCCGTTCTGTGGCAGGCGTGCCGGGTCGACCAAACCACTGCTGATGGCAAACGAACCCACCGCCGCCGACAGGTTGCCGCAGTTGCCGCTCCAGTCCACAAACGGTTTGTCGATGGAGACCTGGCCAAACAGATAATCAACATCGTGGTCGGCACGCAGGCTTTTGCTCACGATCACTGTTTTGCTGGTGCTGGACGTCGCGGCGCCCATGCCGTCGATTTGTTTTTCGTAAGGGTCGGGGCTGCCAATGACCCTTAACAGCAAGGCGTCACGCGCAGCCCCCGGCACCTGCGCCACCGCTGGCAGGTCAAGCAGGTTGAAAAACACACCCTTGCTGGTGCCGCCACGCATATAAGTGGCAGGGATTTTTATTTGCGCTGCGTAGGCCATAGAACAGAGTCCTGTGAAGTAACCTCTGTAGGCGCTGGCGCCTACAGAGGTATGTGATTAAACCGACGCCGATTCCAGGAAGTCCTGGGCAAAACGTTGCAACACGCCACCCGCTTCATAGATCGAAACTTCTTCGGCGGTGTCCAGACGGCAGGTCACCGGCACCTCCACGCGCTCGCCGTTTTTGCGCGTGATCACCAGCGTCAGCGTGGCACGCGGGGTGCGCTCGCCGATCACGTCGTAGGTTTCACTGCCGTCGATTTGTAAGGTTTTACGATTGGTGCCCGGCAGAAACTCCAGCGGCAACACCCCCATGCCCACCAGGTTGGTGCGGTGAATGCGCTCAAAGCCTTCCGCCGCAATGGCTTCGACACCCGCCAGACGCACGCCTTTGGCCGCCCAGTCACGGGACGATCCCTGACCGTAATCGGCGCCCGCAATGATGATCAGCGGTTGCTTGCGCTCCATGTAGGTTTCGATGGCTTCCCACATGCGCATCACACGACCTTCAGGCTCCAGCCGGGTCAGCGAACCCTGTTTGACCTTACCGTCCTCGATCACCATTTCGTTGAACAGTTTCGGGTTGGCAAACGTGGCGCGCTGGGCGGTCAAGTGGTCGCCACGGTGGGTGGCATACGAGTTGAAGTCGACTTCCGGCAAGCCCATTTTCGCCAGGTATTCACCGGCGGCGCTGTCGAGCATGATCGCGTTGGAAGGCGACAAGTGGTCAGTGGTGATGTTGTCCGGCAGCACCGCCAGCGGGCGCATGCCTTTGAGCGGCCGCGCCCCGGCCAACGCACCTTCCCAGTACGGCGGGCGACGGATGTAAGTACTTTGCGGGCGCCAGTCATACAGCGGCGCCACTTTAGGGCCGGTGTCTTCGTGAATGGCGAACATCGGAATATAGACTTGGCGGAACTGCTCAGGCTTCACTGCGGCCTTGACCACGGCATCAATTTCTTCGTCGCTCGGCCAGATGTCTTTCAGGCGAATCTGATTACCCTGGGCGTCCAGGCCCAGCACGTCTTTTTCGATGTCGAATCGGATCGTGCCCGCAATCGCGTAGGCCACCACCAACGGTGGCGAGGCTAAAAACGCTTGTTTGGCATAAGGATGAATACGTCCGTCGAAGTTGCGGTTACCCGACAATACGGCGGTGGCGTACAGGTCGCGGTCGATGATCTCCTGTTGGATGGCCGGGTCCAGTGCTCCCGACATGCCGTTACAGGTGGTGCACGCGAAGGCCACCACGCCAAAACCCAATTGCTCCAGTTCGCTGGTCAGCCCCGCTTCATCGAGGTACAACGCCACGGTCTTGGACCCCGGCGCCAGCGAGGTTTTGACCCACGGTTTACGGGTCAGGCCGAGTTTATTCGCGTTGCGCGCCATCAAGCCCGCCGCGATCACGTTGCGCGGGTTGCTGGTGTTGGTGCAACTGGTGATGGCCGCAATAATCACCGCGCCATCAGGCATTTGCCCCGGCACGTCGTCCCATTGACCGGCAATGCCCTTGGCCGCCAGCTCGGTGGTGGCCACGCGCGCGTGCGGGTTGCTCGGGCCGGCCATGTTGCGCACCACAGACGACAAGTCAAAACTCAGGCCGCGCTCGTATTGCGCGTCTTTAAGGTTCTCGCCCCACAAGCCTGTGACCTTGGCGTAATGCTCAACCAACTGCACTTGCTGGTCATCGCGACCGGTCAGCTTGAGGTAGTCAATGGTTTGCTGGTCGATGTAGAACATGGCCGCCGTAGCACCGTATTCCGGGGCCATGTTGGAAATGGTCGCGCGGTCGCCCAGGGTCAGCGCAGAGGCGCCCTCACCGAAGAATTCCAGCCAGGCACCGACCACTTTTTGTTTGCGCAGGAACTCGGTCAGGGCCAGCACCATGTCAGTGGCCGTAATGCCCGGTTGCAGCTTGCCGGTCAGTTCCACGCCGACGATTTCAGGCAGGCGCATCCATGACGCACGGCCCAGCATCACGCTTTCGGCTTCCAGTCCACCCACGCCAATGGCGATGACGCCCAGCGAGTCGACGTGGGGGGTGTGGCTGTCGGTGCCGACGCAGGTGTCCGGGAAGGCCACGCCGTCACGCACCTGAATCACCGGGGACATTTTCTCCAGGTTGATCTGGTGCATGATGCCGTTGCCCGGCGGGATCACATCGACGTTTTTGAAGGCTTTTTTGGTCCACTCGATGAAATGGAAACGGTCTTCGTTACGCCGGTCTTCGATGGCGCGGTTCTTCTCGAACGCTTCGGGGTCATAACCGCCACACTCCACCGCCAACGAGTGGTCAACGATCAGTTGCGTCGGCACCACCGGGTTGACTTGCGCCGGGTCGCCGCCTTGCAGGGCGATGGCGTCACGCAGGCCGGCAAGGTCGACCAGAGCGGTCTGGCCCAGGATGTCATGGCAGACCACACGGGCCGGGAACCACGGGAAATCCAGGTCGCGCTTGCGTTCGATCAACTGGCTCAGCGAGGCATTGAGGGTTGCCGGATCGCAGCGACGGACCAGGTTTTCGGCCAGTACACGCGAGGTGTAAGGCAGCGTGTCATAAGCGCCGGGCTTGATCGCATCGACCGCTGCGCGAGTGTCGAAATAATCCAGCCGGGTGCCCGGCAGTGTTTTGCGAAATTCAGTATTCATTGGCGCGGGACTCGATCACGGGTAGGTCTGAGGGCTGGCGCACCGCCGGGGCGGTTGCACCTGCCCTGCTGTTCAGCGACGCTCGATTGGCACGAACTTGCGCTGTTCGACGCCGATGTACTCGGCGCTTGGACGAATGATGCGGTTGTTGGCACGCTGTTCGAACACATGCGCCGCCCAGCCGGTCAGGCGTGAGCAGACGAAGATGGGGGTAAACAGCTGGGTCGGGATGCCCATGAAGTGGTACGCCGAGGCATGGTAGAAATCGGCGTTGGGGAACAGCTTCTTTTGCTCCCACATGGTTTGGTCGATGGCCTCGGAGACCGCGAACAACACCGTGTCGCCCACTTCGTCCGCGAGCTTTTTCGACCAACCCTTGATCACCTCATTGCGCGGGTCGCTGTCTTTGTAGATCGCGTGGCCAAAGCCCATGATCTTGTCTTTGCGTTCGAGCATGCCGAGCGTGCCCTTGACGGCCTCCTGCGCAGAGCTGAAGCGCTCGATCATTTCCATGGCCGCTTCATTGGCGCCGCCGTGCAATGGACCGCGCAGCGAACCGATGGCGGCGGTGATGCACGAATACAGGTCGGACAATGTCGAGGCGCAAACCCTTGCGGTGAACGTCGAGGCGTTGAATTCGTGCTCGGCGTACAGAATCAGCGACACGTTCATCACTTTGACGTGCAACTCACTCGGTTTTTTGTCGTGCAGCAGGTGCAAAAAGTGGCCGCCAATTGACGTTTCATCACTCACACAATGAATGCGCACGCCGTCATGGCTGAAGCGATACCAGTAGCACATGATCGCCGGGAAAGCGGCCAGCAGACGGTCAGTCTTGTCCCGCTGCTGAGTGAAGTCTTTTTCCGGCTCAAGATTGCCCAAAAACGAGCAGCCGGTGCGCATCACGTCCATCGGGTGGGCGTCGGCAGGGATGCGTTCCAGCACCTCTTTCAAGGCTTGCGGCAGGTCGCGCAGGTTTTTTAGCTTAAGGGTGTAGGCGTCCAGCTCAGCCTGGGTCGGCAGTTCGCCGTATAACAACAGGTAAGCCACTTCTTCAAAACGGGCTTGGGCGGCCAATTCACGTACGTCATAACCGCGATAGGTGAGACCGGCACCCTCCTGGCCTACGGTCGACAACGCCGTTTGACCGGCCACCTGGCCACGGAGTCCCGCACCACTCAATACTTTTGCTTCGGCCATTGCGCTTCTCCAATTTTTGAATTTGTTAGGGATTGGGCAAGAACGGTTTAATGCGCTGTTACTTTTTGCTGGCAAACAGCGCATCGAGCTTTTGTTCAAACGCGTGGTAGTCGATGGCGTCGTACAGCTCCATGCGGGTTTGCAGGGTGTCGATCACGTTCTGTTGAGTGCCGTCGCGGCGAATTGCGCCGTATACGTTTTCGGCAGCCTTGTTCATCGCACGGAACGCCGACAGCGGGTACAGCACCAGCGACACGTCGACTTCACGCAGTTGATCAACGGTGTACAGCGGCGTGGCGCCAAACTCGGTGATGTTGGCCAGAATCGGCGCTTTGACGCGATCGGCGAACAGTTTGTACATCTCAAGTTCGGTGATGGCTTCGGGGAACACCATGTCCGCGCCCGCCTCAACACAGGCCGCTGCACGTTCAAGGGCCGATTCCAGCCCTTCTACCGCCAGTGCGTCGGTGCG
This sequence comes from Pseudomonas weihenstephanensis, assembly GCF_016812185.1. Classification (NCBI taxonomy): domain Bacteria; kingdom Pseudomonadati; phylum Pseudomonadota; class Gammaproteobacteria; order Pseudomonadales; family Pseudomonadaceae; genus Pseudomonas; species Pseudomonas weihenstephanensis. Next base: position 868,631 of record NZ_JAAEBV010000001.1, read on the forward strand.
CGCCATGATCACAAAACTGTCATCGGTACGGGCATCGACGGCGGCCTTGATGCGGTCGACCATCTCTTGCTGCGAGACGATTTCTTTGTTCGGGCGATGGCCGCAACGCTTGGCGCCCACTTGGTCCTCAATGTGAATCGCCGCTGCGCCAAACTTGATCATCGACTTGACGGTGCGCGACACGTTGAAAAACGAGGAGCCGAAGCCGGTATCCACGTCCACCAGCAGTGGCAGGTCACAGACGTCGGTGATACGCCGCACATCGGTCAACACGTCATCCAGACCGGTAATGCCCAGGTCCGGCACGCCCAGCGAACCCGCTGCCACACCGCCACCCGAGAGGTAGATAGCCTTGAACCCGGCACGTTTGGCCAGTAATGCATGGTTAGCGTTAATGGCGCCGACGACTTGCAGCGGATGCTCACTGGCGACCGCATCACGGAAACGTTGGCCTGGACTGTTTTTATTGCTCATGACTCACCTCGTGGAGTGGCTGTCTGCTGGGCGCTGTCTTGGTAGTGACGCGCAATATTGCGTTTGGATACGCCAATGTGGCGGCGCATCAATAACTCGGCCAGTTCGCCGTCGCGGTCGGCAATGGCATCTAGAATCCGGTGGTGCTCGGCGAACGCCTGACGGGGACGATTGGGCGTGGAGGAAAACTGGATGCGGTACATACGCACCAATTGATACAGCTCACCGCACAGCATCTGCGTCAGGGTCCGATTGCCGCTGCCTTGAATAATCTTGTAATGAAAATCGAAATCGCCTTCTTGCTGGTAGTACCCAACGCCCGCCTGGAAGGCTGCGTCGCGCTCATGGGTTTCCAGTACCCGGCGCAACTCGCCAATGTCTTCATCACTCATGCGCTCGGCGGCCAAACGACAGGCCATGCCTTCGAGGGACTCGCGAATCTCGTAGAGTTCAATCAGCTCGGCATGGCTCAAGGATACGACGCGAGCACCTACATGCGGCACCCGCACCAACAGGCGCTGACCTTCAAGACGGTGCAGGGCTTCACGCAGCGGCCCGCGGCTGATGCCGTAAGTGCGGGCCAGTTCCGGCTCGGAAATCTTGCTGCCGGGGGCAATCTCGCCTTTGACGATAGCGGCCTGAATACGCCTGAAGACGTTCTCGGACAAGGTCTCCGAGTCGTCTTGAGCCACTGCGGCACTTTCCAGCGAATCCAGCATATTGTCGACACCTTTTAAATCAATAGCGCCAAAACTAGCCATTTAAGACTTCAACGTCAAAGAATAAATATGGATTGTCGACAATCGTCTAATACGACGTGGGTTTAATCGAGTGCTTCACGCCTCGCTAAACGCAGCGCCAGCGCTGGCGTCATAAAACCATCATGCTAGAATGCCGCCCGCATCAGCCTTGCCCTCTTTATAGGGCAGCCGCACGAGGACACTTGCGCTGTATTGCCAGTCGCCTTGAACTGAAGATTGCAAGAGACTGCCCCCGGATTTATGAAATTTTCCCCCTTCTTTATATGCCTTTGCCTGCTGACCTTGCCGGGCCTGAGCCTTGGCGCCGAAAAAACCGTGTACGGCCTGAACGAATACGCCGAACTGTCGGGCATTAACCTGCAAGTGGCTGCCAAACTCGACACCGGTGCCAAAACCGCCTCGCTCAGCGCGCGTGATATAAAACGCTTCAAGCGCGACGGTGAGAGCTGGGTGCGCTTTTATCTGGCCATTGATGATGCACACTCGCACCCGATCGAACGTCCGCTGGCACGGGTCAGTAAGATCAAGCGCCGCTCAGGTGATTACGATCCCGAATCGGACAAGAACTACACCTCGCGCCCGGTTATTTCACTGCAAATCTGCATGGGCAAAGCTTTACGCACCATCGAAGTGAACTTGACCGACCGAAGTGCGTTCCAATACCCGCTGTTGATCGGCTCCGAAGCGCTTAAACGCTTTGATGCGCTGGTCGACCCAAGCCTTAAATACGCTGCTGGCAAACCTGCCTGCGCCGCCAACGCTCAAACCGCAGAGTAATTGAAATGCGCGCTCTTACCCTTCACCTGAAAATCTTGATCACCATCCTCGTGGTGCTGGGCATTTCGATTACGGCCTATCAGATTTTCGTCATCGGCATTCCTGTGACCGAAGACGCGACGGACGACCTGTGGAACATCGACGCCAAAGTCGAATTTGTCGCCAGCTCCAAAGACCCGGTCAAGATCCAGATGTTCGTGCCGCCGCTGAACCGCGACTACGTCAGCCTGAATGAAAGCTTTATCTCCAATAACTACGGGGTGAGCGTCAATCGGGTCGATGGCAACCGCAAGGTCACCTGGTCGGCCCGGCGGGTGAGCGGCAAGCAAACCCTGTATTACCGCCTGGTATTGACCAAGCGCTACACCGGCGACAAAACCAAAGTCAAAGGCCCGGTATTTCGCGACAGCATCGCCGTGGAAGGCCCGGAAAAAATCGCCGCCGAAGCGCTGCTGGCACCGATTCGCCAACACTCGGCCGACGTTGAAACCTTTATCAGCGAGACCATCAAGCGGGTGAGCAACCCCAGCGATGACAACGTGAAGCTGCTGCTGGCCGGCGATCCATCGACCGCGCACAAGGCACAAATCATCGAACTGCTGCTGTCGATTGCCCACGTACCACTGGAAAAAGTCCACACCATTCGCTTGGTTGCGGACCAGCCGCAAAGCCCCGAACTGTGGCTGCGCAGCTTCAATGGCAACGACTGGCTGTACTTCAATCCGGAAACCGGCGAACAGGGCCTGCCGTCTGACCGCCTGCTGTGGTGGACCGGCGACGAGCCCATGATCACGGTCGACGGCGGCAAAAAAGCCAATGTCACGTTCAGCCTGAACAACAGCGAAATGAACGCCATCCGCCTGGCCAAGCTGACCGACGAAAACACCGACGCCAACTTCCTCGAATACTCGCTGTACGGCTTGCCGCTGCAAACCCAGCAAACCTTCATGATCATGGTGATGATCCCGATTGGCGTGCTGGTGATTCTGGTGCTGCGCAACCTGATCGGCCTGCAAACCCTGGGCACGTTCACCCCGGTACTGATTGCCCTGGCGTTCCGCGAGACTCAATTGGAGTTCGGCATCATCCTGTTTACGGTGATAACCGCGCTCGGGCTGATGTTGCGTTCCTACCTTGAGCACCTGAAGTTGCAAATGCTGCCGCGACTCTCCGTGGTATTGACCTTCGTGGTAATACTGATCGCGGCCATCAGCCTGTTCAGCCACAAACTGGGGCTGGAGCGCGGGCTGTCCGTGGCCCTGTTCCCGATGGTGATCCTGACCATGACCATCGAGCGCCTGTCCATCACCTGGGAAGAACGTGGCGGCGGCCATGCGATGAAAGTCGCCATCGGCACCCTCTTCGCTGCCACCCTGGCGTATCTGGTGATGAGCATCCCGGAACTGGTGTACTTCGTGTTCACCTTCCCGGCTGTGCTGCTGATTCTGGTGGGCTTCATGCTGGCAATGGGCCGTTATCGCGGTTACCGCCTGACCGAGCTGGTGCGTTTCAAAGCATTCTTGAAGGCTGACTCCTGATGTTTGGCTTCTGGAAGACCTGGAAGGCCCTGGAAGCCAGAGGCATCATGGGCATCAATCGGCGCAATGCGGACTACGTACTCAAGTACAACAAACGCAGCCTGTACCCGATTGTGGATGACAAGATCATCACCAAAGAGCGCGCCATCAAAGCCGGGATTCACGTCCCGGAAATGTACGGCGTGATCTCCACCGAGAAAGAAATCGACAAGCTCGACGACATCATCGGTGGCCGCAGTGACTTCGTGATCAAGCCCGCACAAGGCGCGGGCGGTGACGGCATTTTGGTGATTGCCGACCGTTTCGAGGATCGCTTTCGCACGGTCTCGGGCAAGATCATCAGCCACGAAGAAATCGAACATCAGATTTCCAGCATCCTCACCGGCCTGTACTCGCTGGGCGGTCACCGCGACCGCGCGCTGATCGAGTACCGCGTGACACCGGATCAAATCTTCAAAAGCATCAGCTACGAAGGCGTGCCGGACATCCGCATCATTGTGCTGATGGGCTACCCGGTGATGGCGATGCTGCGCTTGCCAACCCGCCAGTCCGGCGGCAAGGCCAACCTGCACCAGGGCGCCATTGGTGTTGGCGTAGACCTCGCCACCGGCCTGACCCTGCGCGGCACCTGGCTGAACAACATCATCAGCAAACACCCCGACACCACCAATGCGGTAGACGGCGTTCAATTGCCGTACTGGGATGGTTTCATGAAGCTGGCGGCGGGTTGTTACGAGCTGTGCGGCCTGGGGTATATCGGTGTCGACATGGTGCTCGATCAGGACAAAGGCCCGCTGATTCTGGAACTGAACGCCCGTCCGGGGCTGAACATCCAGATCGCCAACGACTGCGGTTTGACCCTGCGCACCCATGCGGTCGAAGCGCACGTTGAAGCGCTGGCCGCCAAAGGCATCAAGGAAACCCCCGAAGAGCGCGTGCGTTTTGCGCAAGAACTGTTCGGCCATATCCACCCCAACGAATAAAACCCGCACAGGCGTTGCCGCAGGCGACGCCCGATTGCCGGGCAAACGTCAACCGTGATGCCGCAGCACCTGCGGCAGCCGCTGCGCAACTCGCTTTGCGGCCGCCCACAGGATTACAATCCCCACCCCCGCCCCACTGGTTGATTTGCTTCGCATGTTGATCTGCTCTGTTCACCCGCTCCCTTACCTTGCCAACCCGGCCGACTATTTCGCGGCGATTCGCCATGCACCCGGTGCTGTGTTGCTGGACAGTGGACGCCCCGGCGCTGAACGCGGCCGCTACGACCTGATGAGCGCATGGCCGCTCGAAGAGTTGTGGGTGCAGCCGCAAGAGTCGGGGCGCGATTTTTTGCAGCGCTTGCGTGAACATCTGGCCCGACTGGGCCGTGCGCAAATCCCCGCACCGCATGAACTGCCCTTCGCAGGCGGTTTGATGGGCTATCTTAGCTACGATTTCGGGCGAAAGCTTGAACCGTTACCCGCACTGGCACACGACGACTTGCAGTTACCGGATGCGCGCCTTGGCCTGTATGCCTGGGCATTGATCAGCGACCACCAGCACGCCAGCAGCCAGTTGGTGTTCCATCCCAGCCTTGAGATGAGCGAGCGCGAACGCCTGATCAACCTGTTCACTCGACCACGCGCTGCGCCAGTTGCGCCTTTCAGCCTCAAGCAACCGATGCAACCCGACCTCAGCGCTCAGCAGTATCAGCAGGCATTGACCCAGGTTCATGACTACATCCAGGCCGGTGACTGCTACCAGGTCAATTTCACCCAGCGTTTCAGCGCCGAGTGCGAGGGCGATGCCTGGACCGCCTATTGCGCTCTGCGCGCAGCGTGCCCGACGCCTTTTTCAGGCTTCATGCAACTGCCTGAGCAAGGCGCCATTGTGAGCCTGTCGCCCGAACGCTTTGTGCGCGTGAGCCGCAATCAGGTCGAAACCCGCCCGATCAAAGGCACCCGTCCACGGGGCAAAGACCGCGGCGAAGATGCCGCCAACGCCGCCGAACTGCTGGCAAGCCCTAAAGATCGCGCTGAAAACCTGATGATTGTCGACCTGCTGCGCAACGATTTGGGGCGCACGTGCCGCACCGGCTCGGTCCGTGTGCCTGAGCTGTTCAGCCTTGAAAGCTACCCCAACGTGCACCACTTGGTGAGCAGCGTCACAGGCGAACTGGCGCCGGGCAAAGATGCCCTGGACCTGATCGGGGACAGTTTCCCCGGCGGCTCGATCACCGGCGCACCGAAAATTCGCGCCATGCAAATCATCGACGAACTTGAACCAACACGGCGCAGCATCTACTGCGGCTCATTGCTGTACCTCGACGTGCGCGGCGAAATGGACAGTTCCATCGCCATTCGCAGCCTGCTGATCAAGGACGGGCGCGTGAGTTGCTGGGGCGGAGGCGGCATTGTCGCGGACTCGGACTGGCGCGCCGAATATGAAGAATCTGTCACCAAAGTGAAGGTGCTGCTCGACACGCTACAAACCCTGTAGCGCGCGGTTTTTGCTAACATCGCGCCACTAGAGAGCGCCCAGCGCCATTTACTGTAGGAAGCCGCCTGATGAGCCATCCGTTTGACGTCGCTGAACTCGCCGCGACATACGCCAGCAAATCCCCGCAGGACATTCTCAAGCTCGCCTTTGAGCACTTTGGTGACGAACTCTGGATTTCGTTCAGTGGCGCCGAAGATGTGGTGTTGGTTGACATGGCCTGGAAGCTCAATAAAAACGTCAAAGTGTTCAGCCTCGACACCGGTCGCCTGCACCCTGAGACCTACCGTTTTATTGAGCAAGTGCGCGATCACTACAACATTCACATTGAGCTGATCTCACCCGACCAACGCGCGCTCGAACCGTTCGTCAAAGAAAAAGGCTTGTTCAGCTTCTACAAAGACGGGCACGGCGAATGCTGTGGCGTGCGCAAAATCGCGCCTTTGCGTCGCAAATTGTCAGAGGTCAAAGCGTGGGCCACCGGCCAGCGTCGCGATCAAAGCCCCGGCACACGCAGCCAGGTTGCCGCGCTGGAAATCGACGGCGCCTTCTCCACCCCCGAGCGCCCGCTGTACAAATTCAACCCGCTGGCGCAAATGAGCAGCGAAGAAGTCTGGGGGTATATCCGCATGCTGGAGCTGCCCTACAACAGCTTGCACGAGCGCGGATTTATCAGCATCGGCTGCGAACCTTGCACCCGCCCGGTGCTGCCAAACCAGCACGAGCGCGAAGGCCGCTGGTGGTGGGAAGAAGCCACGCAAAAAGAATGCGGGCTGCACGCGGGCAACTTGATCGCCAAACACTGACGCTCGACTCGCGCAGGCTGCGATCTTTTGACGACCCCATCAAATGCTCGCCGCTTGCCCCAGCGCCTATCAAAAATCCCCGCCTTGCGTTTATTCAAGACTTGAGCACAGAATTAGCAATTATTCTCAATAGCGTTTGAGCTTAGTTCTATGTCTTCGGGTGAGCCTCCGTTCCAAGCCGCGATTTCCCACCTCTACTGTGAGCATCACGGCTGGCTGCTGGGTTGGCTGCGCCGAAAGCTGGGCTGCGCACAAAATGCCGCCGACGTCGCGCAGGACACCTTCGCCCGAATTCTCAATGCCCGCGAGTCAGTGGCAAGCTTGCGCGAACCCCGGGCTTTTTTGAGCACCACCGCCCGACGCCTGATCATCGACCAGGCGCGCCGCAAGAAAATTGAAAACGCTTACCTGTCGCAGCTAGCCCTCACCGCCGAGGCGCTGGAAGGCCACCAATCCCCCGAAGACATTATTGCCACCCTGGAAGCCCTGGAGCAGATCGCGTTTATTCTCGAAGGCCTGCCCGAAAAAACTCGCCAAGCCTTCGTCCTGTATTACCTGGACGGCTTGAACCAGGCCGATATCGGCCGCCAGCTAGGGTTGTCGGACCGCACGGTGCGTAAATACCTGATTCAAGCGCTGCTGCATTGCAGCCACAGCATGAATACCTGAGCCCCTATGCCTGCCTCTCGCCAACAGATTGATGAACAAGCGGCTGAATGGATGATTCGCCTGCATGAAGGGGGGTTTTCGGATGAGCTGCGGCTGGAATTCGAACGCTGGAAACACCTCAGTCCCCACCACGCTTCGGCGGCAGCGCGCATGCAAGAGGTCATTTCACGCATGCAATTGTTGCGCCCCCAAGCATCGCCAGCCAAGGCGGCACTGAATGCGGCCTTCGCGGCACCCCGAAAAACCTTACCGCGCAGGGCAACATTGCGCGCCCTGTTGCTGGCGGGCTGCCTGATCGTACCCGCCACCCTGTTACTGCGCAGTCAGTACCCGCAGGTGTGGCTGGCCGACATCAGCACCGCTGCGGTGGAGTGGAAAACCGTGCGCCTGCCCGACCAGTCCACCCTGACGCTCAGCGGTGCCAGCGCCGTAGATCTGCATTTCGACGCCCGACAACGCCGTATCGAGGTGCTGCAAGGCGAGGTGCTGATCGAAGTAGCGCACGACCCCGCACGGCCGTTTATCGTGCATACCGCGCAAGGCAACATGCGTGCGCTGGGCACCCGGTTTGTGGTCAAGCGCACGGGCGACACAACCGTGCTGAGCATGCTCGAATCGCGTGTCGCGGCGCAAAGCGAAAACCAGCAGCAAACACTCGAAGTCAATGCAGGCTCCCAAGCCTTGATCAAGCACGACGCCATCGAATTGCTCGGCGCCATTGACCCGTCGAGCATTGACCAAGCCTGGAAACACCACCAACTGGTGGTCGAGAACCTGCCCTTGGCGCAGGTTCTCGATGAAATTTCTCGCCATCGTCCAGGCTTCATGCATTTCGATCGCCAGGCATTGGCCGACATGCGTGTGACGGCGGTCTTACCGCTGGACGACCCGGAGCGCGCACTGAACTTGATCGTTGAAACCTTGCCTGTCACGGTCAAGCACGTCACGCCCTGGCTGATTTCCATCAACAAAAACAGCGCGCCTGAAAAATAATGATTCGCATTGCTTCCGCTTTTTGAGCCTCGCTCGTCAAGGTAGGTACATAGACCCTAAAGGACTGCGCCTACCATGCTGACCACCCCAATCTCCCGAGGGCGCTTGCGCTCGAAGGCTTACGCCCCCCTGACGCTCGCTATCCATTTGATTGTTGCTTCTGCGGCTGGCGCACTGGTCAGCACAGCGGCGCTGGCGCAAAACAGCAGCGCGGTACAAGCCTATGACATCCCGGCCGGCCCACTGGGCAGTGCACTGAATCGCTTCGCACAACTTGCCGGTGTCGCCATCCTGTTCCAGTCGCACAATCTGGACGGCATCACCACCCAAGGCCTGCACGGCAGCTACAGCGAAGCATCGGGCTTTGACACCCTGCTGCGCGGCAGCGGTTTCAGCGTAATCAAAGGCCAGAACGGCTATCTGCTGGAAGCGACGCCCACCGTGAGCGGTGCAATGGAGCTGGGCGCGACCGAAGTCAGTGCCAACCAGCTCGGCACCATCACCGAGGGCACGGGGTCTTACACCCCCGGCAGCATCGCCACCGCGACCCGCATGGTGCTCACCCCGCGCGAAACGCCGCAATCGATTTCAGTGGTCACCCGCCAGGCAATGGATGACTTTGGCCTCACCTCCATTGATGACGTGATGCGCCACACCCCCGGCATTACCGTCGCCACCTATGACAGCGACCGCACCAGCTATTATTCGCGCGGGTTTGCGATCAAGAACTTCCAGTACGACGGCATCCCCATCCTGCAAGACCCGCAATACTCCGCGGGCCATACCCTGACCGACACCGCGATTTACGACCGCGTCGAAATTCTCAAAGGCGCCACCGGATTGCTCACCGGCGCTGGCGGGCCTGGCGGCACGATCAATATGGTGCGCAAAAAACCGACCCACGAATTCAAGGGCCATATCGATCTGGGGGCCGGGTCGTGGGACAACTACCGCTCTGAAGTCGATGTCAGCGGCCCGCTGACCGAAAGCGGCAACGTACGCGGCCGGGCCGTGGCGGCCTATCAAGACAAGCGCTCGTTCATGGACCATTACAAACGCGACAGCGAGGTCTATTACGGGATTCTTGAGGTCGATTTGACGCCTGACACCCTGCTCACCCTCGGCGCCGACTATCAGGACAACAACCCCAAAGGCTCAAGCTGGTCAGGCAGCGCCTCGCTGTTCAACTCCGCCGGGGATCGCATCAGCAACCCGCGCGACTTCAACAACGGCACCCAGTGGAGCAGTTGGGAGCAATACACCCGCACCGTATTCGCCACCCTGGAGCACAGTTTCGACAATGGCTGGGTCGCCAAAGGCCAGTACAACCACCAGATCAATGGCTACAACGCGCCACTGGGGGCACTGCTTGACCCGGATGCCATCACCGGCAAAGCCAAGATCCTGGCCCGCAAGTACACCGGCGAATACGTGAGTGACAGCGGCGACGTGTATGCCACCGGCCCTTTCAGCCTGCTGGGCCGCGAGCACCAACTGGTGATCGGTGGTTCGGTGTCCCGATCGCACTGGACCGGCAAGGACTACACCAAAGCGGTCATGATCAACAACGCCTATGACTACTACAACTGGAAGGGCGACGCACTGGAACCCGACTGGGGTAACGTCACCTCCAAAAACGATGAAACCACGCGCCAAACGGGCACTTACATCACCGGCCGCTTTAGCCTGACCGATGATTTGACCCTGATGCTCGGGACCCGCGTCGCCAACTACACGCTGACCGGCACCAGCCAGGCCAAAGACACCGGCAAAGTGCTGCCCTATGCGGGCCTGATCTACGACCTCAACGACAATATTTCGGCCTACGCCAGCTACACCGAAATCTTCTTGCCGCAGTCGTACTACCGCAACAGCGACAACAAAATGCTTGAGCCGGATGAAGGCACCAACTATGAGCTGGGGCTTAAAGGTGAGTTCTTTGACGGTCGTCTGAATACAAGCCTGGCGTACTTTGAAGTGCATCAGGATAACCGGCCTGAGGCAGACACCGCCTACAACGCTCACCCCACTAATCCCGACATTGATTACGCCTACAAAGGCATCAAAGCCACGACTAAAGGCTACGAAGCAGAAATTTCCGGCGAATTAATGCCTGGCTGGCAGCTACAAGCAGGCTACACCCACAAAATCAGTCGCGATCAGGGCGGTAAAAAAGTCTCTACCTGGGAGCCTGAAGACCAGATCAACCTGTATACCCGTTACAAACTGACCGGCAGCCTCGACAAATTGACGCTGGGCGGCGGAGTTCGCTGGCAGGGCACGGGCTGGCAGGTGCTGACCAACTACAACAAAGGCGCCACCCAGGAGAAATTCTCCCAAGAGGCGTATTGGCTGGTGGATCTGATGGCGCGCTATCAGGTCACGGAAAACCTGTCGGCCACCGTTAATCTGAACAACGCATTCGACAAGTCGTACTACACCAACATTGGCTTCTACAACTCGTCGTATTACGGCGACCCACGCAACGTGATGGTCACTACCCGTTGGGATTTCTAAGACCACGCGCAAACGCTACATGACGTTTAGGCAATAACCGGCGCAGGCTGCTTGCGATGAAGCAGCCTGCGTGAACGTGTGTGGCAGCAACCTGCCCAATCCCGTTTTTACGAGCGCTTCGCCCTCGCACACTGCCTGCGGGAGCGGTTACGCACCACAAAATAGACGCGCACAAAAAAGCCTGCACAAGGCAGGCTTTTTGTTGATCACAAGCGTTCAAGGGGCTTGTGTTCAGAATATGGCGCAGCGGACGGGACTCGAACCCGCGACCCCCGGCGTGACAGGCCGGTATTCTAACCGACTGAACTACCGCTGCGCGTAACACTGAAAGCGAATGGTGGGTGATGACGGGATCGAACCGCCGACCCTCTGCTTGTAAGGCAGATGCTCTCCCAGCTGAGCTAATCACCCTTTCACTTCACTCTCGTTGCGGGGCGCATTCTCTCACACATTTCGTGTAAGTGGTTGTTTTTATTAAGATTTTTTCAAAACCTCTTAAAAACTCCCATTTCCTGCGACCTGCATCTTTGAATCAACAGCGAACTGCTGACTCGAAGCCTTTCAAGAAAAAGCCCGCATTCAGCGGGCTTCCCCTGACCACAAGCGTTCAAGGGGCTTGTGGTAAAAATATGGCGCAGCGGACGGGACTCGAACCCGCGACCCCCGGCGTGACAGGCCGGTATTCTAACCGACTGAACTACCGCTGCGCGTAACACTGTGAGCGAATGGTGGGTGATGACGGGATCGAACCGCCGACCCTCTGCTTGTAAGGCAGATGCTCTCCCAGCTGAGCTAATCACCCTTTCACTCTCGGTGTGGCGCGCATTCTACGGAGCGACCTTGAGTCTGGCAAGCACTTTTTAAAATAATTTTCTTATGCGTGACAAAGGCTTAGCGCAGGGTTGGCCTATCAGCTCATGAAGCGAATAATGCCGTCTTTGTATAAAGGAGTGATTCACCCCATGTGGTTCAAAAACCTGCTTATCTATCGCCTGACCCAAGATCTGCCTTTTGATGCGCAGGTGCTGGAAACTGCACTGGCCACCAAACTGGCCCGCGCCTGTTCAAGTCAGGAATTAGCCACCTACGGTTTCGTCGCCCCTTTCGGCAAAGGCGAAGACGCGCCCCTGGTGCATGTCAGCCAGGACTTCCTGCTGATCGCCGCCCGTAAAGAAGAACGCATCCTGCCCGGCAGCGTTGTGCGCGATGCCTTAAAGGAAAAGGTCGAAGAGATCGAAGCCGAGCAAATGCGCAAGGTCTATAAGAAAGAGCGCGACCAGCTCAAGGATGAAATCATTCAGGCCTTCTTGCCGCGCGCCTTTATTCGTCGCTCGGCGACCTTCGCCGCCATTGCGCCTAAACAGGGTTTGATTCTGGTTAACGCCTCCAGCCCAAAGCGCGCCGAAGACTTGCTGTCCACACTGCGCGAAGTCGTCGGTTCGCTGCCTGTTCGCCCGCTGGCCGTCAAAGTCGCGCCAAGTGCCACCATGACGGAATGGGTCAAAACCCAAAAAGCGGCTGATAACTTCTTCGTACTCGACGAATGCGAGCTGCGTGACACCCATGAAGACGGCGGCATCATCCGTTGCAAGCGTCAGGACCTGACCAGCGACGAAATCCAGCTGCACCTGAGTACTGGCAAAGTCGTCACTCAACTGTCACTGGCTTGGCAGGACAAACTGTCGTTCGTGCTGGACGACAAACTGGTGGTCAAGCGCCTGAAGTTCGAAGACCTGCTGCAAGACGAGGCCGAGCAGAACGGCGGTGATGACGATCTGGGCCAACAAGATGCCAGCTTCACCCTGATGATGCTGACCTTCGGCGAATTCTTGCCACAGTTGTTCGAAGCGCTGGGTGGCGAAGAAGTGCCTCAAGGTATCGAATAACCCTTAGCCCCCGCGTCTATAAAGAAGGCACGGCTGGCCTGCGATGCAATGTCGCCCGCCAGCAGCCTTCTTTAATAGAAGGCGCACATGAAAATCAGAGTTGCCTGTCAGAACAATCATGGGCAATATACTGCGCACTGCGAGGACGACCTCGCGACTCATCGAGTGACTTTCTGGGGACGACCCCATCAATTGATGGAGGCAACCATGGCCTGGATTATTCTGTTTTTCGCCGGTCTATTTGAAGTTGGCTGGGCCGTAGGCCTGAAATACACCGACGGCTTCAGCCGCCCTCTCCCCACTGCACTGACGATTGCCGCGATGGCGGTCAGCTTGGGCCTGTTGGGTTTGGCCATGAAAGAGCTGCCGTTGGGCACCGCTTACGCCATCTGGACCGGTGTAGGTGCGGTGGGCACGGTGATCGCCGGCATCATTTTGTTTGGCGAATCGATGGCGCTGTTCCGCCTGGCCAGCGTTGCGCTGATCATTGCCGGGTTGATCGGTTTGAAAGTGAGCGCATAAGCGCTCACTCATCCTTGTAGTCGCTGCCGCAGGCTGCGAAGGGGTATTCACATCCCCTTCGCAGCCTGCGTCAGTCACTACAGGTTCTGACCTCGCAACTGCATCACCCGCTCACGCAACCATTTTTGCGTGGCCTCAGACGGTGCGACCGGCTCACCTGCCACCAACGTCACCCGCGACCACAACCTGCGTAAAAAGCCTTTGTTCGGATCGCGACTGAAGAAACTGCCCCACAACCCCTGCAAGGCCATTGGAATCACCGGCACCGGTGTTTGCTCCAGTATTCGCGTGACCCCTGCCTTGAATTCATTGATCTGGCCATCCGTGGTGAGCTTGCCTTCCGGGAAGATGCACACCAATTCGCCGTCCTTCAAATACTCCGCAATTTTTTTGAAAGCGCGCTCATAAATGGCTTCATCCTCACCGCGCCCAGCAATCGGAATCGTCCCGGCCGTGCGGAAGATAAAGTTGAGCACCGGCAAATTGTAGATTTTGTAATACATCACAAAGCGAATGGGTCGACGCACCGCACCGCCTATCAACAACGCATCCACAAACGATACGTGATTGCATACCAGCAACGCCGCCCCCTCATCCGGGATTGCGTCCAGGTTTTTGTGCTGCACGCGGTACATGGAGTGGCTCAGGAGCCAGATCATGAAGCGCATGCTGAACTCGGGCACGATTTTGAAGATGTACGTGTTAACCGCGATGTTCAACAGCGACACCACCAAAAACAACTCCGGGATGGTCAGCTTGGCCACGCTCAGCAGCAAAATCGTAACGATGGCCGAGACCACCATAAACAGCGCATTCAAAATATTGTTGGCCGCGATCACCCGCGCCCGCTCGTTTTCAGCCGTGCGCGACTGAATCAGCGCATAGAGCGGGACGATGTAGAACCCGCCAAACACGCCCAGCCCCAGAATGTCGAACAGCACCCACCACGCCTGACTGAAACCCAATACGTCCAGCCAGTCGCTGGCCTGAATGTTGTGCGGCATGTGCCCGGAGTGCCACCACAGCAACAGGCCGAACACGGTCAGGCCGAACGAGCCAAAGGGCACCAGACCGATCTCGACTTTACGACCCGACAGCTTCTCGCACAGCATCGAGCCTAAAGCGATCCCCACCGAGAACACCGTAAGAATCAGCGTAACCACGGTTTCATCACCGTACAGCCACTCTTTGGCGTAAGCCGGAATTTGCGTCAGGTAAATGGCCCCGACAAACCAGAACCACGAATTGCCCACCACAGAGCGCGACACCGCTGGCGTCTGATTCAGGCCCATTTTCAAGGTGGCCCAGGACTCGCTGAAAATGTTCCAGTTCAGGCGCAAATCGGGCGTATCAGCAGGCGCCCCCGGAATGGCGCGACTGGCCAGATAGCCCAGGACGGCCACCGACACAATCACCACCGACACCACCACTGCGTAATGGCTGGAAGACAACATGATCCCGGCACCAATGGTGCCCGCCAAAATGGACAAGAACGTGCCCATCTCGACCAAACCATTGCCACCCACCAGCTCATCGTCGTGCAGGGTTTGAGGCAGGATTGAATACTTGACCGGGCCAAACAGCGCCGAATGAGTGCCCATCGCGAACAGCGCAATCAGCATCAGGGCCAAGTGATCGAACGCAAAGCCAATGGCACCGACCAACATGATCGCGATTTCGCCGAGTTTGATCAGGCGGATCAGACGATCTTTGGCGTACTTTTCGCCAAATTGCCCCGCCAGGGCCGAGAACAAAAAGAACGGCACGATGAACAACAACGCGCACAGGTTGACCCAGATCCCGCGGTCACCCTCGATCGCGAGCTTATAAAGGATGGCCAGAATCAGCGATTGTTTGAACAGGTTGTCATTGAGAGCGCCCAGCGATTGGGTCACGAAGAAGGGCAGGAAGCGTCGCTTCCTTAGCAAACTGAACTGCGAGGGGTGACTCATCTTCCATGTACTCACGTTGCGCCAGAGGCTTTCTCATTGGAGTGCTGTTTTAACACTCAAGGCACAACGTTACTCAGGTTCTGTACGCAACACGCCAGACTCGGCGCTTTCATACAGAACCTGAGGCAACGTCTTACTTCTTCAAGCCTGCAATGCAGGGCGACACAAACAACTCGCCACGATACGCCCCGATCACAGTGCGTTTACCCACGATCAGCCACATCAGCACCAGCAATGCCACCAGCACACAGCCCGCGACATCAAAGAAGGTGAGGTGCAGCACCTTACCCAGACGCAGGGTCGCCAGCGAGTACACGCCCAGCGGAAACGTGAACCCCCACCAGCCCAGGTTGAATGGAATGCCTGCGCGGTAGTAACGATGGGTGATCAGCACGGCCATGACGATCCACCACAAGCCGAAGCCCCACAGTGCAATGCCCGCGATCAAGCCCAGGCCTTCGGCCACCTCGCCTGTGCCGGTAAAACCATTGGCCGCGAAAATGGCGGGAGCATCCGCCCCCAGCAACAGTAAACCCAGCGCCCCGGTACCAATCGGGCCCAAGGCCAGCCAGCTCGATGCCGCCATGCTTTCGTGGGGCAACTTATGCAGCGCCATGCGCAGCATCAAAATGGTCAGGATGCTGAAAGCCACCGGCACCGAGAACGCCCACAGCACATAGCTGGTAATCAGCACATGAAACTGCGCCACCGTATCGCTCAAGTGCGGCGCCAGCTGCCCGCCACTGGCGGCCGCCACTTCAGCCGCCACCACGGGTAACAGCCAGACCGCAGTCATTTGGTCGATGCTGTGCTCCTGACGGGTGAACATCATGTAGGGGATCATCACCCCGAATGCCAGCGACATGGCCACATCGAGCCACCACAACACCTCAGCAACCTGCACCATGCCACTGCCCCACCGGGCGACACCAAATAGCAGAAAGCCATTAATGATGGTCGCCAGTCCCATAGGGATCGTGCCGAAAAACATCGACACGGTGGAGTGACCGAAAATGCGCCGTGCTTCATCGAAATACAGCACCCAACGGGCGCCGTAGAGCACGCTGAATAAAATGAACAAGCCTATATTGAACAGCCACAGCCCTTCGGCGACGGCGTACATACCCGGGATCTGCACGGGCAATGAAGCCAGTGCCAACGCCAACACACCGGTGCCCATCGTCGCGGCAAACCAGTTCGGGGTGAACTGACGAATGACTTCGCGCGGGTGCTGCAATGCGCTCAAGGGCCGAAAAGTGGCTTTGGGGGTGTTAGGGCATGTCATGGGTTCCTCCTGTTCCTCGTATGAGGTGATGCAAGAGTAGAACTGAATCGAATATCTATATAACGGGTAATATCTCTAACTGTTATCGACTTAACAGATAAGTACAATCCAAAAGGCTTTCAAGCCCTGCGGCGCTTGGCCGCGCTGCGACCATCGTCGACACTGACGCCGCCCAAACATCATGCGAGACTAGCCCGCCGCAGACGGATAGCTGCGGCCTTTACCTCCAGGAGTCACCATGTCGTTGTCCAGCGGGCTGATCGCCGCCGTTGCCCTGGCCTATATGGCCATCATGTTCGCCATTGCCTTTTATGGTGACCGGCGCAGCAAACCGCTGCCGCCGCGGGTTCGCGCGTGGGTCTATAGCCTGTCGCTGGCGGTGTACTGCACCAGCTGGACGTTCTTTGGCGCCGTCGGTCAGGCCGCCGAACAACTCTGGTCATTTTTGCCCATCTACCTGGGACCGGTGCTGCTGCTGGTGTGTGCGCCGTGGGTGTTGCAAAAAATGGTGATGATCAGCAAGCAGGAGAACATCACCTCCATTGCTGACTTTATTGCCGCGCGCTACGGCAAATCCCAGTCGCTGGCCATTGTGGTCGCACTGATTTGCCTGGTGGGCGTGCTGCCCTACATCGCCCTGCAACTCAAAGGCATCGTGCTCGGCGTAAACCTGCTGATCGGTGCCGGGGCTGACGCGACCGGTACGCGCGCGCAAGACACCGCGCTGATTGTGTCGCTGGTACTGGCGCTGTTTACCATCGTCTTTGGCACCCGAAACCTCGACTCGACCGAGCACCACCGGGGCATGGTACTGGCCATTGCCTTTGAGTCACTGGTCAAACTGTTCGCGTTTCTGGCGGTGGGGGCGTTTGTTACCTTCGGCCTGTACGACGGTTTTGACGACCTGTTCAATCAGGCCATGCTCGCCCCGCGCCTTGAGGAATACTGGAAAGAGACCGTCAACTGGCCGTCGATGGTGGTGCAAACCGGCGTGGCCATGATGGCGATCATCTGTTTACCGCGCCAGTTCCATGTGACGGTGGTCGAAAACATTGAGCCGCAAGACTTGCGCTTGGCCAAATGGGTGTTTCCGGCGTACTTGATCCTGGCAGCCCTCTTTGTGGTGCCCATCGCGCTGGCTGGCCAAATGCTGCTACCCAGCTCCGTGCTGCCCGACTCGTTTGTGATCAGCTTGCCGCTGGCGCAAGCGCACCCGGCGCTGGCCGTGCTGGCGTTTATCGGCGGCGCATCGGCCGCCACCGGCATGGTGATTGTGGCCAGCGTGGCGCTGTCGACCATGGTGTCCAACGACATGCTGCTGCCGTGGTTGTTGCGCCACAAAAACGCCGAGCGCCCGTTTGAGGTTTTCCGCCATTGGATGCTGTCGGTGCGCCGCGTCTCGATTGTGGTGATTTTGCTGCTGGCGTATGTCAGCTATCGCCTGCTCGGCTCAACCGCCAGCCTTGCGACCATCGGGCAAATTTCCTTCGCGGCTGTTACCCAACTCGCGCCCGCGATGATCGGCGCCCTGTACTGGAAGCAGGCCAACCGCCGTGGCGTGTTCGCGGGCTTGGCCACCGGGACCTTTATCTGGTTTTACACGCTGGTACTGCCATTGATTGCACACAGCCTTGGCTGGCACTTAAGCCACTTCCCGGGCCTGGCCTGGCTGCACGGCAACCCGCTGAGCCTGCCAATCACACCACTGACCCAAGGCGTGGTGCTGTCGCTGGCGGGCAACTTCACCGTGTTTGCCTGGGTGTCGGTGCTGTCGCGCACACGGGTGTCCGAGCATTGGCAGGCGGGACGTTTCATCGGTCAGGAAATCAGCAGCCATCCGAGCGGGCGCTCGATGCTTTCGGTGCAAATCAATGATTTGCTAACCCTCGCCGCACGCTTTGTCGGTGAAGAGCGCGCTCGCCAGAGCTTTATTCGCTTCGCTTACCGCCAAGGCAAAGGCTTTAACCCCAACCAACACGCTGATGGCGAATGGATCGCACACACCGAGCGATTACTGGCGGGCGTGCTGGGTGCGTCATCCACGCGCGCAGTGGTCAAAGCGGCCATTGAAGGTCGCGAAATGCAGCTCGAAGACGTGGTACGTATCGCGGACGAAGCCTCAGAAGTGTTGCAGTTCAACCGCGCCCTGCTGCAAGGCGCCATTGAGAACATCACCCAGGGCATCAGCGTGGTCGACCAATCCCTGCGCCTGGTCGCCTGGAACCGCCGCTATCTGGAGCTGTTCAACTATCCAGAGGGCCTGATCAGCGTGGGTCGGCCGATTGCCGACATCATCCGTCACAATGCCGAGCGCGGGCTGTGCGGCCCCGGCGAGGCGGAAGTGCATGTGGCCCGCCGCCTGCACTGGATGCGTCAGGGCCGCGCGCACACCTCTGAACGCCTGTTCCCCAATGGCCGTGTGATTGAACTGATTGGCAACCCGATGCCGGGCGGCGGATTCGTCATGAGTTTCACCGACATTACCGCCTTCCGCGAAGCCGAACAGGCGTTGACCGAAGCCAACGAAGGGCTTGAGCAACGGGTCGACGAACGTACCCGTGAGCTATCGGAGCTGAACCAGGCGTTAACTGAAGCCAAAGGAATTGCCGAAACAGCCAACCAGTCGAAAACCCGTTTTCTGGCCGCCGTCAGCCACGACCTGATGCAGCCGATGAATGCGGCACGGCTGTTTTCAGCCGCCCTCTCCCATCAAGAAGAAGGCTTAAGCCCGGAAGCGCAAAAACTGGTCCAGCATCTCGACAGTTCCCTGCGTTCGGCCGAAGACCTGATCAGCGATTTGCTGGACATTTCACGCCTGGAAAACGGCAAGTTCACGCCCGATATCAAGCCGTTTGCTCTGAACGACCTGTTTGACACCCTGGGCAATGAGTTCAAAGCGCATGCGCAGGAACAAGGGCTGAGCTTCCGCATGCGTGGCAGTCGTTTGCGGGTCAGCAGTGACATCAAATTACTGCGGCGCATTTTGCAAAACTTCCTGACCAATGCCTTGCGCTACGCCAAGGGGCCGGTGCTGCTGGGCGTACGCCGCCGTGGCAGTGAACTGTGCCTTGAAGTGTGGGATCGCGGGCCGGGCATCCCGCACGACAAATTGCAGGTCATTTTCGAAGAGTTCAAACGGCTGGACAGCCATCAGACGCGCGCTGAAAAAGGTCTGGGGCTGGGGCTGGCGATTGCCGATGGCTTGTGCCGCGTGCTGGGCCATCGTCTGCAAGTGCGCTCATGGCCCGGCAAAGGCAGCGTATTCAGTGTCAGCGTACCCTTGGCGCAGAGCCAGACCGCGCCGCAGCCGGTGGTGGCCGAACAAAACGGCCAGCCGGTCACAGGCGCACAAGTGCTGTGCATCGACAACGAAGACAGCATCCTTATCGGCATGCAAAGTTTGCTGACGCGCTGGGGCTGTCGCGTGTGGACGGCACGCAATCGCGAAGAATGCGCCGCCCTGCTCAATGAGGGCGTACGGCCGCAGTTAGTGCTGGTTGACTACCACCTGGATGACGGAGAAGTCGGCACCGAACTGATGCGCTGGTTACGCGCCGAACTGGGCGAGCCAGTGCCGGGCGTGGTAATCAGTGCTGACGGTCGCCCGGAAATGATTGCGCAAGTGCATGCCGCGGGCCTTGAGTACCTGGCAAAACCGGTCAAACCTGCCGTGCTGCGGGCACTGGTGAGTCGGCACGTACCGCTTTAAGACGGCGTTCAGTAAGGCCCGTAGCCGCTGACGAGCCGCACGCGGCGGCGGGCGGGCGTTCAACACGGCGCCCCAGAAACAACCACTCACTGCCCAACCGGACGTCGGCTACGGCGTTATCTCTCATTATTCTGCCGGGTGCGCCACACCATCGACATCGGTCATGGCGCGCTCCAGCAGGTCGGCCGGCAAACTTTTACTGGCCCGCGCACCTAACAATTTGAGCTGTTCGCTGCGACTCACCAGGTTGCCACGCCCATCGGTCAACTTGTTACGCGCGGCGGCGTAGGCCTTGTCCAGTTGCTGCAAGCGGTTGCCGACCTCATCCAGATCCTGAATAAACAGCACGAACTTGTCGTACAACCAACCCGCCCGCTCTGCAATCTCCCGCGCATTCTGGCTTTGTCGCTCCTGCTTCCACAGGCTGTCGATCACCCGCAGTGTCGCCAGCAACGTGGTAGGGCTGACGATCACGATATTGCGATCAAACGCCTCTTGAAACAGGTTCGGCTCAGCCTGCAAAGCGGCGGAAAACGCCGCTTCTATCGGGACGAACAACAACACAAAGTCCAGGCTGTGCAGCCCTTCGAGGCGCTTGTAGTCTTTACCGGCCAGCCCTTTGACGTGGTTACGCAGCGAGAGCACATGCTGCTTGAGCGCTGACTGCCCAATCACCTCATCATCGGCGCCTACAAACTGCTGGTACGCCGTGAGGCTGACCTTGGAATCGACCACCACCTGCTTGTTACCCGGCAGCATGATCAGCACGTCCGGCTGAAAGCGTTCGCCATCCGGGCCCTTGAGGCTGACTTGCGTCTGGTATTCGCGGCCCTTCTCCAGCCCCGCGTGCTCCAGCACGCGTTCCAGAATCAGTTCACCCCAGTTGCCCTGGGTTTTCTGGCCTTTGAGTGCCCGGGTAAGGTTGGTGGCTTCATCGCTCAATCGCAGGTTCAGTTGCTGAAGGCGCTCCAGCTCCTTGCCCAGCGAGAAGCGTTCGCGCGCTTCTTGCTGATAACTCTCCTCAACGCGCTTTTCAAACGACTGAATGCGCTCTTTGAGGGGGTCAAGCAGTTGCCCCAGGCGCTCGTTACTGGTCTCGGCAAAGCGCTGCTCGCGCTCATCGAAAATCTTGCTGGCCAGCTCCGCGAACTGCGCGCGCAACTCATCACGCGAGCCTTGCAGATCACTGAGACGCTGTTGATGGCTTTCTTGCTGCTCACGCAACTCGGCCGCCTGCGCAGCCACTTGGGCATCAAGCCTGCGCAGTTCGACTTCCTTTTGCGCCCGCTCAAGGTTCCAGGCATGGGCGGCATCCCGTGCGTTGTCACGTTCAAGCTGCAACAGCTCAACTTCACGGCGCAGTGCGGCCAGCTCGGCCTGTTTGGCGGCATTGGCCTGACCGAGATCACTGATCTCGTCTCGACTGGCATCCAGTTGCGCGTTGAGGCCCTCTTGGGCCAGTTGCGCCATGCTCAGCCGCTCATCCAGCAGCGTGCGTTCAGCGTTTAACGCGCTGGCTCGACGTTGCAACTGCCAGATAAACGCCAACAACGGCACGCCTGCCACTGCCAAGCCCAGCAAAAGGCTGTTCAAGTCCAGGGCCATGACCCCTCCACACGAGGTAAAAGAGCAAGGTTAACCAAGCTGGCGAGTCGAAGACAGCTCAGTCTTCGATCTTGTTGAGTTCTTGCTGAGCGCTCTGGTCACCTGCCCGCGCGGCATGCCGGAGTAGCGCCTGCCCAATGCGCTGATCGCGGGCACTGCCGCAATCGCGGCACATCAATTGGCCGAGACGGCTTTGCGCCAGCACCACGCCTTGACGTGCAGGTTGTTTGAGTAGATGACCGGCCACATGCTTGACGCTGGGGTTCGCACCCAGCCGCGGGTTATCCAATAGCCAGATAGCCACGCGCAGAGAAAACCGTTTTGGCGCTTCAGCTGGAGAGCCAGCCGGAGTAACAGAGGCAGAGTTTGAACGAAACTTCATAGAACACTGTGGGGCAGAACAGAAGGCGCGCCACTCTACTCCTTTTTTCGTTTGGGTAAAGTCGAAAAAAGTCTACACCCGCGATCTAGAGCAAGCGCTTGGGACAATCCACAGATCCTGTGGATAAGTCAGTGGACAACCCTCTTTTAACTCCCGCAAACCCCCACCCTACGGGGCCTAAGGTCAAACTGACGATTTTTTCACCAATTAAAAAAAACGATGTTTTTCATTGACTTAAATTTGCATAACAGGCTAAGCGAAGGCTTGCTCGCGGTTGTGTGGCTAACTGACGCAGCGCACTGCAAATGTGCACAAGTTCACATTGAGAAGCAGGATATGGCCTTATAACCACTGAATTCTGTAGGACTGCATCGCCAGCGGGCACAGCCTTCTCATCAGGATGTAAGGACCTAAAAGGCCATCCACAACACTGGAATATTGTCAGAAACCGACTAGCGGCACCCCACTCTGATACATAACGCTGACTGAGGAGCCGTGCGAGGCTGTGATCGGACGCTGATTTGGAGTGACTACAAAAAGTATTTTTACTAGCACACTTGCGTTTAAATTTTCAAGCCGTTAGTATCCGCAGCGTTAGTACCAAGCTGAAAGTCAATTCGGGTTGAACAAATCCCCTCATGGCCACCTTCCCTAAAGAGAAGACGAGCCAAGGCACATGGGATCGACCCCCTCGATGGTTTCCAGGTAAATCTTGCGACGATACAGCCTTTGAACAAACACAAAGGGTATCGCGAAGTTCTTTTACTCTGACCGAACCAACCTGCAAATTGATCAGGATCTTCACCCCGAGCACGGAACCTTAGCTCTTGTTGTGATTGCCTGCCCTCCTAAGTACCTACCTGCCAGCCCAAGCGCTACAACTTAAATGCGCTCCAACTGGCGGCTTTGTTCCAGTCAGGTTCTTCGTCCCGCCAAAGATGGCCCGACGTCACTGGAACGTTTTAACGTTGCGCGGATCATATCCGTGTCATTTGTAGGAACACCTAATAACTATGTCTACTCAAATCCATACTCAGGATGCCATTCGCACCCTAACCAACGCCTTCGCTCCAATGAACTGCCTGATTATGGCCGCTCGCAAAGGCTGCTTCAGCTTCACGCTGGTCAACGAACACGGTATCGCACGTCACAGCGAACGCCTGTACCCCGATCAATACTCCAGCGCAGAACCCCTGCAAGCTGTGATCGAACGTACTCGTCAGGCACTCATCGCCTGATCACGCAGTAAGCGTCTATACAACAAGCCCTGCCTCAATAGCAGGGCTTTTTGTTGCCTGCTATTTACGAAATATCCAGCATGATTTAATTACTTGCGGGTATATAGCCGACACATCGAAGCTGCAAATGTTTTAAAAACAGTCCTTTACAGCAAAGATATGACACTACACTTCAACTCAAGCGGCCTGTGCCGTTTACGGCGAACCCTCCCGACTCATTGCTGCCAAGCCCTTGGGTGTCGCCGACCATTTTCAGGTGTCGAGGACGCTATGGGTATCGCTGCCAAGGAATTGAACCAGTATGTGATTCGGCCAACACTTCTCTACTTGGGTCTTAACAACCCAAATGCAGAAGCTTTGTTGCTGGGTATTGCTGCCAGCCAGTCACATTTGGGGTCAGCCCTGCACGACCGACGCGGCCACGGCCTTTACTGTATTCGCGAACTTCGCCATGCCGCGTTATGGGATGACTACCTGGCCCACGATCCGGATTTGGCGAGTCAGGTTCGCGGCCTCGCCAGCCAACACGCTTTTTTATGCAGCCCGCATTTAGAACTGACCGTGAATTTACGCTACGCCACCGCCATTGCCTGGCTGTTGATTGAAGAGCAAAAAGCCATCATCCCGGAACGTGAGGATGTGTTGGGTATGGCCAGAATTTGGCGCCAAGCCTTTGAACCACAAGGACGTTTACGTGACTTCATCGATGCCTGGCGCATCTGCGTAACACCTCTCAACCACGTGGCTTGAGATTTTCAACCGCTACATCCAATCAGAAAAAGACCTAAAACCGGTAGGATTGTCCTACAAAAACACGCTATCTCCTTCGATTTGGCCTATAGCGCTTAAACAAAAATGTTGGTAGCTTTCCATCCGGTGATCAAAAGGAGTTCTAATAATGAAAAAAGTAATGCTCAAGACCACACTTAGCCTCGCCGTCACTTTGGCTTCCAGCCAGATTTTCGCAAGTGGCTTCGCCCTCAACGAACAAAGCGTCAGCGGTATGGGGACCGGTTTCGCAGGTCGTTCGTCTTCCGCTGATGATGCAAGCACCGTGTTTGGTAACCCTGCCGGTATGTCCCGTCTGCAAGGTCAGCAAGTGACCGGCGGTATCGCTGTAATTGATGCCTCCACTGACATCAAAGATGAGCGCAGTAACCTCAAAGGCCGCAACAAAGGTGACATGGTGCCGTTCACCGGCGTACCTATGGGCTTTTACACCAACCGTCTTAACGATCAGTGGGCCGTCGGTTTTGGCTTGTATGCCCCGTTTGGTTTGGCAACCGAGTACAAAAGTGACTTCCCGGGCCGTGCATTCGGCAGCACCAGTGATGTCGCTGTTGTGACGTTCCAACCGACCATCAGCTACGCGTTCAACGACAAAGTTTCGATAGGTTTCGGCCCGACATTCAACCGAATTTCCGGCAAATTAGAGTCCGATCTGCCACTGGCTCGCGGACTGCCCGAAACCCACGTCAAGATCAAAGGTGACGACACTGCCTTTGGTTTCAATGCCGGTGTTTTGGTGCAAGCGACAGACACCACCCGCGTTGGCCTGACCTACCACTCCAAAGTCAGCTATAAGCTCAAGGGCCACACTGACATCGAAGCAGGTCCAGGCACTCCGGCTCAAATTCTGAAAAGCAATCGTTATGACGCTTCCCTGTCGATCGACACCCCAGAGTCCTGGGATCTGTCTGTCACACAAGACCTGTCTGATGCCTGGAAAGTGTATGCCGGTTCTACCTGGACTCGCTGGAGCCGCCTGAAAGACATTACCGTCAAGAACGAAGGCGTGACCGTAGCCAACGCCGGGTTTGGCGGTGCGGCTGCATTCAGCACCATCAAAGAAGAACAAAACTGGCACGACACCTGGGCTTACGCTATCGGTACGTCGTATCAGTTGAACAAGCAGTGGGTATTGCGTACCGGCCTAACCTGGGATCAGTCGCCTACCAACAACACTAACCGCTCGCCACGTATTCCTACCGGCGACCGGACAATCTTCAGCTTGGGTGCTGGTTATGCCGTCACCGACGACCTGACCATCGACGCGGCTTACTCTTACCTCAAAGAAGAGTCAGTCAAAGTCAATGACACCAAAGGCATCAACAGCTACAGCGCCAAATATGAAAACAGCGCTAACGGCTTTGCAGTAGGCGCAACTTACAAGTTCTAATTCGCAACGAGCCTCAACCCCTCGCCTGCTGAAATAAAAAATCCCCGCCTCGGTCACGAGAGCGGGGATTTTTAATGGCGCCGACTCAAGGTTTTGAAGCAATGGCTTGTTCAATCGCCTCGATCAGTTCCGGGCTGTCCGGTTTGGTCAGGCTGGAAAAGTTGGCAATCACATTGCCCTGACGGTCCACCACGTACTTGTAGAAATTCCACTTCGGTGCGCTGCTTTGCTCAGCCAGCACTTTGAACAAATGCGCCGCATCAGCACCCCGTACTTTTTGTGGCTCAGTCATGGTGAACGTCACGCCGTAATTGACGTAGCACACCTTGGCGGTCTCTTCGCCATCTTTGGCTTCTTGCTTGAAGTCATCCGACGGCACACCGATCACTTCCAAACCTTGATCCTTGAACCGCTGACTCAGTGCCTCAAGCCCTTTGAATTGAGGGGCAAAACCGCAAAAACTTGCGGTGTTTACGATCAACAAGGGCTTGCCCACGAATCGCTGACACAAGTCGATTGATTCTTTGGCGCGCAACTTGGGCAATGAGCCATCAAGCAGCGGCGGGCAATCGGCCGCCCAGACAGAACCTACGCACGCTAACAGCAGCACGGGCATCGCAATCCAGCGTTTGAGCATCATCGCTATCCTTGAATGAAAGAATCGGTTCTGAATTTACGCGCACAGGTTGCCACCTAGCAAACCCCCATGCCCAGTTGCATGAGTGCCAGCCCACCCTGATGCCAACCCCACCACACCCCTGCAAGCAACGCGAACCCAATAGTTACGCCGCTCAGCCATAGCCAGGTTGAACTCATGCCATTCCCTCCTGCGCTTGCAAGCGCGCCACCGGTCGTTCGCGTACCGGCACGTTAAGCGCTGCCGCCAACAGGCTCAGGCCAATCGAAACCTGCCAGATAAGGTCATAACTGCCGGTTTGATCATAGACCACGCCTCCCAGCCAGCCACCGAGGAAGGCCCCGAGCTGGTGAAACAGGAACACGATCCCGCCCAGCATCGACAAGTTACGCACGCCAAACATCGTCGCCACCGTGCCGTTGGTCAGCGGTACTGTCGACAGCCATAGAAAGCCCATGACCATGCCAAACAGATAAGCACTGAACTGGGTAACCGGCGCCCACAAGAACAGCACGATCACCACTGAGCGGGCCAGATACAACCCGGTCAACAAGCGCGGCTTGGACATACGCCCGCCTAGCCAGCCAGCCGTGTAAGTGCCAAAAATGTTGAACAGGCCGATCAGCGCCAGCACCGTAGTGCCCACGGTGGCCGGTAAATGCTGGTCCACCAGATAGGCTGGCAGATGAATACCGATAAACACCACCTGAAAACCACACACAAAAAAACCAAACGCCAGCAACCAAAAACCCGAGTGGCTGCACGCTTCGTGCAAGGCTTCTTTAAGCGTTTGCTCGCCGCCCAATTTGGGCATAGGGCGATCCTTGAGCATGCTCACCAGCGGCACAATCAGCGCCACCAACAGGCCCAGCACCAAGAGCGCCGCCGACCAGCCCAGCCAGCCAATCAGCCCCAGCGTACCGGGCAGCATGGCGAACTGACCGAACGAACCTGCCGCACTGGCGATCCCCATGCCCATGCTGCGATTTTGCGGGGGCAAGGCGCGACCAACCACGCCCAAAATGACTGAAAAGGAGGTGCCAGACAGGCCAATGCCGATCAATAGACCGGCGCTCAGCGACAACGACAGCGGCGAATCCGATAACCCCATCAGCAATAAACCGACGGCGTACAGCACCCCGCCGACAATCACCACTTTGGCGGCCCCAAAGCGGTCTGCCAAGGCTCCGGTAAACGGCTGAGCCAAGCCCCATATCAAGTTTTGCAGGGCGATGGCGAATGCAAACACTTCACGCCCCCAACCGAACTGCGCACTCATGGGCGGCAGAAATAGCCCGAAACCGTGCCTGACACCTAAAGACAGTGCCAAAATCAAAGCACTGCCCAGCAACACCCAACCACTGTTACGCCACACCGTTGTCATTATTGTTCTCCGGGAGCAGGTATATCTTTCGATTTAAGCCCAAGCGACTGACCTTCAACCAGGGTCGGCCAATTCATCCAATAGCGCCAACAACTGCGCACGTCGCTCTTCACCCAAGCGATCCATCAAACGCTGCTGTGCGGCTTCCCACGCAGGCAGGGCAGCAGCCAGACGCTCATTTCCTGTCTCGGTCAGGCACACCAGACGATTACGTTGGTCTGCGCCCCCGGACAGCTTCACCAGCCCAACGCCCTCAAGCACACGCAAATTACGGCCCAAGGTGCTGCGGTCCAGCCCCATAGCCTCTGCCAGGCTGGAAATACTCGGTTGCTCAAGACGCTTGAGATTGCTCAGCAGTGAATACTGCGCAACGTTAATTCCGAAGCCTTCAAGGGCGCCGTCGTAATGTTTGCTGGCGCCACGGGCGGCGCGCCGCAGGTTGGTGCATAAACACTGGGTCGGTAACATTCTGTATGCATATACCCGCAATAAAAGAGAATCACGTTGGAAGATCAACGCACCTGTGCCTATGCGAGTGCCAGACCTACCAGCATTAGCACTTCCAGCAATTCCAGCATGGCGCCCGCCGTATCGCCGGTGGTGCCGCCCAACCGGCGCATCATCACCTGGCGCAACCACGCAAACCCGAGCACTGCCAACCCCAGCGCCCACACACCGCTCACGCCCGCCAGCAACACACAGGCCAGCGCGCTGAACCCCAGCACCCACCAACCCGCTTGGCGCGGCAAGTGGTCGGCCAACGCCTGCCCCAATCCACCGGCGCGCACATAAGGCGTGGTCAAGAATACGCCGAGTAACGCACTGCGCCCTATCAGCGGCACCATCAACAATGCCGCAAACTGTTGCTGCTCAATCAACGCCAGCAGCGCGCAAAATTTCAGCAGCAGTACCAGCACCAACACCACCACGGCTATCGGCCCGCTGCGCGGGTCTTTCATGATGGTCAGGGTGCGCTCGCGGTCACCAAACCCGCCCAGCCAGGCGTCGGCACTGTCGGCCAGACCGTCCAGGTGCAACCCGCCACTGAGCAGCACCCACACCGTCAGCAGCAAGGCGGCATGGAGCATGGTCGGAGCACCTGCCAGCACAGCGTCCACCCCCCACAGCACGGCACCGAACAGCACACCCACTAATGGATAAAACAGCAACGAACGCCCAAGTTCCTGAGGCTGCGGCATGCCCGGCAACCGCACCGGTAAACTGCTCAGAAACTGCACAGCAATCCAGAAGGGCAGCATCAGTCCATCACCTCATGCAACTGACCATCCGCCATCACTTGCAGGCCAAACAAAGCCCCATGCGCGACTGCAACGTTTAGTAACTGCTCGCGTGGCAAGCCTCGGGCCTGTGCAAGTAGACGCTTGATCACGCCACCGTGGCAGACCACCAACACCCGCTCACCCGCACAGCTGCGCTGCAAACGCAGCACTGCCGCCAACACCCGCTCGGCGAACTCAACCACCGGTTCACCATCAGGCGGGGTAAAGCGGTAGGGGTCGGCCCAAAACAGGCCCAGCGCCTGCTCATCGGTTTGCATCAGCGCCGCAGCGCTCTGCCCTTCCCACGCACCGAAATGCAGCTCTTGCAGGTCCTTTTCCAGACTCAACGGCAGGTTGAGTGAGGCCGCCAATTCTTCAGCAAACAAACGGCAGCGTTGCAAAGGTGAGCTGACAATACGATCCCACGGCCCCTGACCGATCACTGCCTCACGCATTTGCGACCAGCCCAGTTCGGTCAGCGCATCATCCAGGCTGCCGCGCAAGCCCCCGCCCAGCTCGGTTTCGCCATGACGCAGCAGGTCCAGGCGCACGGTCATGCCGGACGATCCGCCACGGCCGCCTCAGCAAACGTCGCCATCTGCGCGTGCAGGTCGCAGGCCAGGCGCAGCAACGGCACCGCCAACGCAGCGCCGCTGCCCTCGCCCAAGCGCAAGCCCAAGTCGAGCAAAGGCTCAGCTTCAAGGCTTTCAAGCACATGACGATGCCCTTGCTCGGCGCCGCGATGGCTGAATATCAACCACTGGCGGCACTCAGGGTTCAAACGCACAGCCACCATCGCGGCAACGGTGCAGATAAAACCATCCACCAGCGCAACGACACCCGCTTGCGCGCACGCCACGTAGGCGCCCGCCAAGGCGGCAATTTCGAAGCCGCCCAGACGAAACAAGGCTTGCAACGGGTCGTCGAGCAGCCCGGCATGAAACGCCAGCGCCCGCTCGATGACCCGCGCTTTATGGCTCACACCGGCTGCATCCAGCCCGGTGCCCGGCCCGGTTAATAAAGAGGCCGGGCATTGCAGCAGCGCGCTGGCCACGGCACTGGCGGACGCCGTGTTGCCGATGCCCATTTCGCCACCGATAAACAATTGGCAGCCCTGCTCCCGTGCCCGCAAAACGCTGTCGCGCCCCGCCTGCAACGCCTTCAACCCTTGCGCGTCAGTCATCGCCGGACCGTTCGCAAAGTTCGCCGTGCCCGCGCCCAATTGCACATGGCGCACGCCTGCCAGATTAAGCATCGGCGAAACCGTGCCCAGGTCCACCACATCCAGTTGCGCGCCCAATTGCCGTGCCAGCACACTGATCGCCGCGCCGCCGTTGACAAAGTTATGCAGCATTTGCCCGGTCACAGCTTGCGGATACGCCGAAACACCTTCGGCCACCACGCCGTGATCGCCCGCAAAAATGGCAATCCACAGGTGATCGACACGCGGCTTGAGCTGGCCTTGCAGCCCGGCCAATTGAATCGCCACCGCTTCCAGTTGACCCAGCGAACCGGCAGGTTTGGTCAGTTGCTGTTGACGCTCGGCTGCCGCCTGTTGCACATCAAGGTCAACTGATTTGCAGGGCAGCAGCCACCACGGCGTGTTCATAAAGCAGTTCCTTTCAAGGTAAGGGGCAAGCCTGCAACGGTCAGCACAACGCGCTGGCAACGCTCGGCCAACGCTTGATGCAGCCAGCCGGCTTCATCGACAAAGCGACGGGTCAGCTCGCCCAGCGGGACAACGCCCATGCCGGTCTCGTTGCTGACAAACAGGATTTCACCCGGTAGCTCGCCCAGGCATTGCAGCAATGCATCGCGCTCATCAGTCAGGCGCTGCGGGTTTTCGAGCATCAGCAGATTGGTCAGCCACAGCGTCAGGCAGTCGACCAGCAAGCAGGTATCGACGCGCGCGTTTTCACGCAGCACACGGGCCAGTTCGATAGGTTCTTCAATCAATGCCCAATGGGGCGGACGGCGTTCACGGTGGTGGCGCACGCGCTCGTTCATCTCGCCGTCCAGCGGTTGGCTGGTAGCAATGTAGGTCACCGCACAGCCCGAGTCGGCCGCAAGCTTCTCGGCCAAGCGGCTTTTACCCGAGCGGGCACCGCCCAAAATCAGTTGCAACATGTTCGTCCACCTCTAAAAGGCGCAGCAATCTGCGCCTGTCATCACGCGGTTATGCAAACCCGCAGAGTTCGCGCAGGCAGGTGGTGTCGAGATGGTTTTCTACCAGGTCGGCCAGCCGTTCAATGTCGCGCTCACGCAGGGCGTGGTAATCCACGGTTTGCACGGTGTGTAATCCGGCCCAGCGCAACAGCGCGCTACAGGCTGGCGGTGACTCGAACATACCGTGCAGGTAGGTGCCCAAAATCTGCCCGTCGGCACTGAGCGCGCCATCGCAGCGCCCGTCCTCCAACTGCACCGCGGGCAGCTCAAGCGCAGGCCCGGTCGTAACGCCCGCATGGATTTCATAACCGCTGACCTCAGCGTTTTCCAGAGTCAGACGCCCGCGCACGTTGCGCAGTTGTTTTTCAGCTTCAAGCCGGGTGCTGAACGCCAACAAACCCAAACCGGCACTCGAACCCGACGGCCCTTCAAGGCCCAGCGGGTCGTGGACGTGCTCGCCGAGCATCTGCAACCCCCCACAAATCCCCAGCACTTTGCCGCCATAGCGCAGGTGACGGCTGATGGCCGTGTCCCAGCCATTGGCGCGCAAGTAGGCCAAATCACTGCACACGCTTTTGGAACCCGGAAGGATGATCAAGTCCGCAGGCGGTATCGGCTGCCCCGGCCCCACAAACTGCAAGTCCACCTGCGGGTGCAGGCGCAGCGGGTCAAAGTCCGTGTGATTGCTGATGCGCGGCAGCACGGGCACCACCACCTTGAGCACGTGCGCGTGTTTCTCGATCTGACGCTGATCAATGCCGTCTTCGGCTTCAAGGTGCAAGTCCATCACGTATGGCAGCACGCCGATCACCGGTTTGCCGGTGCGCTGCTCCAGCCAGTCCAGACCCGGTTGAAGCAGCGCGATATCACCGCGAAAACGGTTGATGACGAACCCTTTGACCCGCGCCTGCTCGCTCTCGGACAGCAGCTCAAGGGTGCCGACCAAATGCGCGAAGACCCCGCCGCGATTGATGTCGGCAATCAGGATCACCGGGCAATCTACGGCTTCGGCAAACCCCATGTTGGCAATGTCACCGGCGCGCAAATTGATCTCGGCGGGCGAGCCGGCACCTTCGACCATGACCACCGGGTAGGCCGCGCTCAGGCGTTGATGCGAGGCCAGCACCGCTTGCATCGCGATGGCTTTGTAATCGTGGTAAGCCACCGCGTTCATGCTGGTCACGGCGCGGCCGTGAATAATCACTTGCGAACCGGTGTCGCTGTTAGGTTTGAGCAGCACCGGGTTCATGTCGGTGTGTGGCGCTAGCCCCGCGGCCTGCGCCTGAACCGCTTGTGCGCGGCCGATCTCGCCCCCCTCGGGGGTCACGGCACTGTTGAGCGCCATGTTCTGCGGCTTGAAGGGCACCACGCCGACGCCCTGACGGGTCACCCAGCGACACAACGCCGTCACCAACGTACTTTTACCGGCGTCAGACGTCGTGCCTTGCACCATCAATGTGCTCATGGGGTTTCCTGGGCATAAGCCTGCAAGGCGTGTTCAAGTTTGAGCCAGTCTGCCTCTTCGCCAGGCAGGCCCAAACGCACGCTGCTGTTGTGGGGGAACAAACGCAACAGAATGCCGCGCCGCGCCATGAAGTCGTACAAGCGTTCGGCATGCGGCGTGATCAGCCACTGGAACAGCGCACAACCGCCCAAAGGCGGCAGGCCGTATTGGCTTAACAGCGCAACCAAACGTTCACTGGCCTGCTCGCTGCGTTCGCGCTGACGCGCATGCGCCTCGTAATCGAGCAGGCACGCTTGCCCCAGCACCCGCGTCGGGCCACTGACAGCCCATGGCCCGACTTGCTCGGCGAGCAATTTGAGTAATTTGAGTTCAGCCAGCACAAAGCCCAGACGCACGCCCGCCAGGCCGAAGAACTTGCCGAATGAACGCAACACGATCAGACCGGCGCGATGGCTCTGCGCTGCCAGACTCAAATCGGGGGTGTTGTCCATGAACGCCTCGTCCACCACCAGCCAGCCGCCACGCGTCACCAACCGCGCATGCCACTCCAGCAAGCGCTCGGGCGACAGGCTCAGGCCGGTGGGATTGTTGGGGTTGACCACCACCAGCACGTCCAGCGTGTCGAGGTAGAAGTCGACTTCTTGCTCCATGACTTCACGCACGACGTGCCCGTTGCGCCGCCAGGCTTCGGCATGCTCGGCATAGCACGGGGACAACACCCCGACTTTGCCCGTACGCCGCAGGCGCGGCAGCAACTGGATGGCACATTGCGAACCCGGCACGGGCAGCGCGTTCGGCGCGCCGTAATAGGCGCACGCGGCGTGCTCAAGCCCGTCGTCGGTTTCAGGCAGACGCGCCCAGGCCCGTTCAGCAATCGCAGGCACCGCAAAAGGCCAGGGCGCCAGACCGCTGGACAAGTCCAGCCAGTCGGTTTCACCAATACCGTATTGCAGCGCTGCCTGACGTAAACGCCCACCGTGCTCAAGCATAGAATTCACTCCACACGCACAAGATCAACAACCACAGCCACACACCGCGCTGTACCAACTGCCAGCCGCGCTCGATGGCGTCGGCATCGGCGGGCGGGCCTTCACCCAACTGCGGGCGTTGGTGCAGCTCACCGTGATAAATCGCCGGGCCTCCCAGCTCCACACCCAGCGCACCGGCACCCGCCGCCATAACCGGGCCAGCATTGGGACTGTCCCACTGCGGCGCCTGTTTGCGCCAGCACTGCAAGGCCAGCCGCGTTTTGCCCAACAGGGCGTACGTTAACGCCACCAGACGTGCCGGGATGTAATTGAGTACATCGTCGATGCGCGCAGCGGCCCAGCCAAAACGCTCAAACCGTTCGTTGCGATAGCCCCACATGGCGTCCAGCGTGTTGCTCAACCGGTAGAGCACCACGCCCGGCGCGCCTGCCACGGCAAACCAGAAGAGGGCGGCAAACACAGCGTCACTGCCGTTTTCGAGCACCGACTCGGTGGCGGCGCGCGCGACGTCGGTGGCGTCCAGTTCACTGGTTTGGCGACTGACCAGATACCCGACGCGGGTGCGTGCGGTCTCCAGGTCATCACTGCGCAACGCCTCGGCCACCGGCTGCATATGCTCGCCCAAGCTGCGCATGCCCAGCGCGCAATACAGCGCCGCGATCTCCACCAACCAGCCGATATAGGGCAGCCACGACAGCGCCGTGGCCAGGATCGTCAGCGGGACGACCGCCAGCACCCAGGCCGTCACCCCATGACTGCGCCAACCCCGCCCGCCGGAGTTAAAACGTTGCTCGATACGCTCAGCCATACGGCCAAACGCAACCAGCGGATGCCAGCGTTTTGGCTCACCCAGTAGCGCATCCAACGCCACACCGGCGACGCACAGTAACGCCACACTCATGGACTCACTCCCCAATAGTTCTCGTACACCAATTCGTTCAGTGGTCGCGCTTGCGCCCACCCTTCCAGCACCAGCATCGGCGCCGGGTAAAACGCCGCAACCGGCCCCAGGCATAACACTGCCAGCGGCTTCGCCCCGGGTGGCAGGCCGAGTAAATCTGCCAGTGCCTGCGGCTCGAACAACGACACCCACCCCATGCCCAACCCTTCAACCCGCGCGGCCAGCCACAGGTTTTGAATGGCACAGGACAACGACGCCATGTCCATTTCCGGCAAGGTGCGACGGCCAAAAATGTGCTTTTCGCGGTCATCCATCAACGCGGCCACCAACACTTCGGCGCAGTCGTTGATGCCTTCGACCTTGAGCGTCATGAATTCATCCGAACGCTCGCCCAGCGCCTCGGCGGTGCGCACGCGCTCTGCTTCGACCAAACGTTGAATCTTGCCGCGTAACGCACGATCTGTAATGCGGATAAACCGCCACGGCTGCATCAAACCCACGCTGGGGGCTTGATGCGCCGCTTCGAGCAGGCGCGCCAACAGCTCGGGCGCTACCGTACCGCCGCTGAAATGACGCATATCGCGGCGTTCGGCGATGGCGCGGTACACCGCTGCGCGTTCTTGGGGACTAAATGCGTTGTCGCTCATGGCACCTTCACGGCACACGGTGCGAACAGCGCAGCCACGGCCTGGGGGTTGGAGGGAAAGTAAAAGTGCACATAAGACGCCGTCATCCGGCCTTCGCGATACACCGCTTCGGCGCCGCGCCCGCCATTGGGGCTAAAGCCACGGGCGATAGGGAGCAGCTCGGTGCGGGTCAGCGAGTGATGGTAGGTGTGACCGCGCAGCAGGCCTTCGGGCATGTCCACCGCTTGCAACGCCAATGCCGCCAGGCGTTTTTGCATGGTGGCTTCGCCTTTCAACAACCCCACCAGCTCAGCCCGCTGGCCTTCAACATCGGTCAACGCATCGAGTAAATACAGCATGCCGCCGCACTCAGCCAGCAGCGGTTTACCGGCGGCGTGGTGAGCACGAATGGCCTCCAGCATCGGGCGATTACGCGACAACTCAAGGTGATGCAACTCGGGATAGCCGCCCGGTAAATACAGGCTGTGCGCCTGCGGCAGGTGCGTGTCGCGAATCGGCGAGAAAAACAGCAATTCAGCCCCCATGTCTCGCAACAAGGCCAGGCTCGCGCCGTAGGTGAAGGCGAACGCTTCATCGCGGGCCACGGCAATGCGCACACCGGCCAACAGCGGTTCGATCGCGACCGGCTGCGGCGCGGCAAACTCAACCGCCGGTGGCAGCGCTACCTCGCAGGTGCTGGCGAGCGCATCGGCGGCAGCATCGAGACGTGCGTCCAGATCGTTCAACTCGCTGGCCTGCACCAGCCCCAAGTGACGACTGGGTAATTCGATACCGGTTTCACGCGACAGTGCGCCGTACCAGCGCAAGCCTTGGGTCAAGCTGCCTTCGAGCAATTGCGCGTGGCGTACCGTGCCGACGCGGTTGGCCAGAACCCCGGCAAATGGCAAATCAGGCTGATACATCGCCAGCCCCAACGCCAACGCACCAAAGGTCTGCGCCATTGCGGTGCCATCAATGACCCCGAGTACGGGCACACCAAAGTGGCGCGCCAGATCAGCGCTGGACGGGGTGCCATCGAACAGGCCCATGACCCCTTCAATCAGAATCAGGTCGGCCTCGCCTGCGGCTTCCCACAACAGGCGTCGGCTTTCGTCCGCGCCCACCATCCATAAATCAACCTGATACACCGGCGCACCGCTGGCGCGCTCCAGAATCATGGGGTCGAGAAAATCCGGGCCACATTTAAATACCCGCACCTTGCGCCCTTGATTGCGATGCAATCGGGCCAAAGCGGCGGTAACGGTGGTCTTGCCCTGACCGGAAGCCGGTGCGGCGATCAACACCGCCGGGCAATGACGCGACTCTCTCATGCTTGAGCACTCATAATTCAATGCCTTTCTGGGCTTTTATTCCGGCCTGAAACGCGTGCTTGACCACGTTCATTTCCGTCACGGTGTCGGCCAGATCAATCAGTTCGGGTTTGGCGCCACGGCCGGTGACCAGCACATGCTGCATGGGCGGACGGGCTTGCAGGTCACTGAGCACCTGTTCCAGGTCGAGATAGCCGTGCTTGAGCGCAATGTTCAGCTCATCCAGTACCACCAGCCCGATGGAGGGGTCGCGCAACATCTCGCGCGATACTTCCCACGCCGCTTCAGCAGCGGCGATGTCACGCTGGCGGTCCTGGGTTTCCCAGGTAAAGCCTTCGCCCATCACGTGGTAACGCACTTGCTCGGGGAAGCGGCGGAAAAAAATCTCTTCGCCAGTGCTGTTGCGGCCCTTGATGAACTGCACTACGCCACATTGCATGCCGTGCCCCATGGCACGGGCCAACATGCCAAAAGCCGAGCTGCTTTTGCCTTTGCCATTGCCGGTCAATACCAGCAACAAGCCACACTCGTTGGGAGCGCTGGCAATGCGCTCATCCATGACGGCTTTTTTGCGCAGCATGCGCGCCTGATGACGTTCGTCGCGTTCGGGGGATTCATTCATGGCAGCTCTCCGTCGGGGCTGAATTAAGCAAACGGGAGGCGGGGGGAATAGGTCAATAACGACACACACTCGCCCGCCGCGAAGGTGCTGGATGGCTCAGGCCGGTCTCCGGGCTCACAAGCAGGCGGCCCTGACGCGGGGCAGCCCTGACCGCGCGCCTTCCCGTGAACAAACACAGTGGCACTCAGCGCGGCGTTGACTCATTTACCGTTGCGGGGGCAGCGCCGGGATCGTGGCGGCTGTGCGAAATGCACGCGCCCTCACCGGCTTCCCTGTTTCACCCTGCGAACCTTGGATTGCAGGGCACCTGAAACAAGCGCCAAAGGTTAGAGGGTTGGGGGTGGAGCGTCAATTAAAGGTGGTGCGCATATCGGCACGCCTCGCATTGCCCTGAACCTTTAAGCGACTAGGCTTATCTATCACTTACGCCCCCTGAACTCATGGAGATTCACATGCTCAAGCGCCAACACGCCGTCGTCATCGTCCTTGCGGCCGGTTTAGCCGCCTGTGGTGAGAGTTCGTCACTGCAAGTGGCGGATGGCACCGGCCCCTCGCCCAAGCTGCCTGAACCCAATAAAACCTTGATCCCCACCGTAAACATCGCCCCCGCCGTGGGCTGGAGCCAAGGCGCCAAGCCGATTGCAGCTGAAGGCTTGAACGTCAGCGCATTTGCCGAAGACCTCGACCACCCGCGCTGGCTCTACGTACTGCCCAATGGCGACGTGCTGGTGGCCGAAACCAACGCCCCGCCCAAACCGGATGACAGCAAAGGCATTCGCGGCTGGGTGATGGAGAAGGTCATGGGCAAAGCCGGTGCCGGCGTGCCCAGCGCAAACCGCATCACGTTACTGCGCGACGCCAACCATGACGGCATCGCCGAGACCCGCACCGTGTTTTTGCAAAACCTCAACTCGCCGTTCGGCATGACGTTGGTGGGCAACGATCTGTACGTGGCCGACTCCGACAAGCTGCTGCGCTTTCCCTATCAAGCCGGCCAAGACTCCATCAGCGCCCAACCGACCAAAGTGGTCGACTTGCCGGGTGGGCCGCTGAACCATCACTGGACTAAAAACGTCATCGCCAGCCCCGACGGCAAAAAGCTCTACGTGACCGTCGGCTCCAACAGCAATGTGGGTGAAAACGGCCTGGACAAGGAAGAAGGCCGCGCCGCCATTTGGGAAGTTGACCCGGCGACCGGCAGCCACCGCATTTTCGCCTCCGGGCTGCGCAACCCCAACGGCATGGACTGGGAACCTGCGACCGGCAAACTCTGGACGGCGGTTAACGAACGTGACGAGATCGGCAGCGATCTGGTGCCGGATTACATCACCTCCGTCAAAGACGGCGGCTTCTATGGCTGGCCCTACAGCTATTACGGCCAGCATGTTGATGTGCGGGTTGATCCGCAAAACCCCGAACTTGTGGCCAAAGCCATCGCGCCTGACTATGCCGTCGGCCCACACACCGCTTCACTGGGTTTGAGTTTTGCCGATGGCAGCAAGTTGCCGAACTTCACTGAAGGGGCTTTTATTGGCCAGCACGGCTCCTGGAACCGCAAACCGCACAGTGGCTACAAAGTGATCTTCGTGCCCTTTGCTGACGGTAAACCCACAGGCATGCCGATGGACGTGCTCACCGGCTTTCTCAACGCCGACGAAAAAGCCATGGGCCGCCCGGTGGGGGTAGTGATTGATAAACAGGGGGATTTGCTGGTGGCCGATGACGTCGGCAACAAGATTTGGCGGGTGTCAGCCAAGTAACCTCAGGCTCGCAGCTTTCGGCAGCTCCTACAGACGTCCCGTAGGAACTGGCGCAGGTTGCGAGCTTTTAAGAGGCGCTCAGATTGCCTAAGGATTACGCGCCAGGTGCTGCTCGGTCGGCAAGACGCGCTTGGCATTCAGGTAGGCTTTTTGCCAATAGGCTTTGGACAGGCTGTCGAGCTTGACGGTGCCGCCCGTGGCAGGCGCATGCACAAAGCGCCCTTCCCCCACATAAATCCCTGCATGGCTGACTTGCGTACCGCCGCTGGTGGCGAAGAACAGCAAGTCACCGGTTTGCAGTTTGTCTTTGCCCACATTCGGCGCGCTCATCACGATCATTTCGCGGGTTGAGCGCGGCAACGAAATACCCGCCGCGTCGTTATAGACGTACTTGATCAAACCGCTGCAATCAAAACCCGAATCCGGGGTATTACCGCCCCAGCGATAAGGCGTACCGACCAAACCCAAGGCGCGAAACAGCACATCTGCCGCGACCGGCGAAAAGTCTTCAGAGGAGTTGGTAAATACCACCGGCTTTTTGGCCACGGGGGCTGGCGGCGGGTTGCTGGCGCAAGCACTGAGCAAGGCAGCTAGAGTTAAAACGGCAACGCGGGCGATGATCGACATAAACAGAACGTTCCTGATTCTGGATACGGCAACTCGGCCGCGAAACCTGAAGCCGCGAGAGGGAGCACCTTCGCGGCTTCAAGAATTTAACAATGCGACTGAATTCTAGCCCTTAGAGGCCAAACTTCAAGTGAAGCTTTAACTTTACTTGCGGGCTACTACGCTTGTAGGCGCCATCGCCAAGGCACGTTTGGCCTCAATAAAGGTTTTGCTCCAGTAGGTGTCACCCAGGTTGTCGATCCGTACGCCCCCGCTGCGGCGGCTGCTGGAGTGGATGAACTGGTCATCGCCCAGGTAAATACCGGCATGGCTGACGCGGCCACGACCGTTGGTGCTGAAGAACAGCAAGTCACCCGGCTTGAGTTTGTTGCGCGCGACAAGCGGTGCTTTTACGTTGATCATTTCTCGCGTGGAACGCGGCAATTGCATGCCCGCCTCTTCGCGAAACAGATAACCGATAAAGCCGCTGCAATCGAAGCCTGCTTCAGAGGTGCCGCCAAAACGGTAGCGGGTACCGATCAAGGACATGCCACGCTCAAGGATGCTGTCAGCCAGGGCTGGCAGTTCGTAAGGCTTGCTGTTCTCGGAGAATTGAGCCAGTTCTTTTTCGGTCGCCAACTCTTCCTGATAAATAGCGGAAGCCTGGGACGAAGATGACGATTGAACCTGATGATCGACCACTTGCTGAGACACGGGCGAGTGCGCAGCGCAACCAAACAACAGGGTAACGAGTGCGAGAGGCACGAGGGGTGCGAAGCGATTTAGCATGGGCACGACCGTGGCTTGTAGGAAAAGTAGTCGCGACTATGCCAACTATGATCCTCATTTGCAAATTCAATCGATCTAAATGTGACTCGCCAGTTTTCTCATGACATCTAAGGTTTTACACCCCTGACGATAGATTCTGCGCGCGCAGCCCTTCTGGCCCGCAGGTTTTCTGGCGCCTGAAACTTGCCAAACAGAGAGGAAGTGCCGACTTTACCAGCCCAATGTTTCTTTCAAGAACGGGATGGTCAGCTTGCGCTGTGCTTGCAACGAGGCTTGATCGAGCTGCTCAAGCAGGTCAAACAATGCACTCATGCTGCGGGTGCCGCGGGTCAGGATGAAGTGCCCGACTTCGTCGGTCAGGTGCAGGCCACGGCGTGAAGCGCGCAGCTGCAAGGCACGCAGTTTGTCTTCGTCAGACAAAGGGCGCATCTGGAAAATCAACGCCAGCGTGAGGCGCGACTTGAGGTCAGCCAGCTTGATTGGCAATTCGCGCGGCGAGGCCGAAGCGGCAATCAGTAAACGCCGACCGCTGTCACGCAGACGGTTGAACAGGTGGAACAAGGCCTCTTCCCAATCAGCACGACCGGCCACGGCTTGAAGGTCGTCCAGGCACACCAGCTCGTATTGCTCAAGGTTGTCGAGGATTTCGATGCCACGGTCCATCAGCTCGCCCAGCGGCAGATAAACAGCAGGCTCACCCATCTGTTCAAAACGCAAGCAGGCTGCCTGGAGCAAGTGCGTACGCCCTACCCCGTGTTTACCCCAAAGATAGATCAGACTTTCTGTCCAGCCGGCGTCGGCTTCGCATAGACGCTCGACATAGCCGAGTGCAGCGGCATTGGCGCCTGGATAGTAGTTTATGAAGGTAGCGTCATCACGCAGACGCACACCTAGGGGCAGCTGAATCGGTTTCATGCTGACTGAACAGTTCAAACGAACCGTTAGTGGCCTCTGTGTAAAGTTTGCAAAGTTTATACCCGTGTAGCCGGGCGCACAATGTAACAGACCACGAGCAAAATCAAAGGTTTGCGTTAAGACCTTGGATTAGATCAAGTTTTTT
This sequence comes from Pseudomonas weihenstephanensis, assembly GCF_016812185.1. NCBI lineage: Bacteria > Pseudomonadati > Pseudomonadota > Gammaproteobacteria > Pseudomonadales > Pseudomonadaceae > Pseudomonas > Pseudomonas weihenstephanensis. Next base: position 910,018 of record NZ_JAAEBV010000001.1, read on the forward strand.
TTCGCTCTCGCGCACGCCACGCTAAACAAAAAGGCAGGTCAGCGCGTTGACTGACCTGCCTTTATTAACGCAACAAACACTTACAACTCAGGGTCTTCGGTGCCCTTATAAGCCTGCGAATCTTTGTAGATATCTTGCACATGGCGCACCAGCACCATAATCACGGCGGCCACGGGCAAGGCCAGCAACACACCGGTGAAACCGAATAATTCACCGCCCGCCAAAATCGCAAAGATCACCGCCACCGGGTGCATGCCAATTTTGTCGCCCACCAGCAATGGCGTGAGCACCGTGCCTTCGAGCGCCTGACCGACCATGAACACCGCCACGATCCCGAGCATCGGGTACAGGTCGCCACCAAACTGGAACAACCCCGCGATCAACGCCGCACCAATGCCGACGATAAACCCCATATACGGCACGATGGCGGCGATGCCCGCCATCAAGCCGATCAACAGCCCCAGCTCCAGGCCCAGCATCATCAAGCCCGCCGAGTAGATGACGCCCAGCGCCAGCATCACCAGCAACTGGCCACGCACAAACGCCCCCAGCACGTCATGACATTCCTTGGCCAGCGACACAATTTGCGTTTCGCGATCACGCGGCAGCAAGCTGCGAATCTTGCCCAGCAGCACGTCCCAGTCACGCAGCAGGTAAAACGCGACAACCGGGATCAGCACCAGATTGGCCAGAAAACCGATCAGCGCCAGACTCGATGCCGTTGCCTGTGACAGCACAATGCCCACGATGTCTGAGGCCTGCCCCATGTGCCCGGTAATCGCAGCCTTGATCTTGTCGAATTTCCAGAACCCGTCGCTCAGGCCAAACTTGCTCTGCGCCCACGGCATCGCCGTGTGCTGCAACCAGTCGAGCACTTGCGGCGCCAGTTGATAGAGCTTCATCAACTGCTTGGCCAGCAGCGGCACCAGCACCAGTACCAGCGCTGTCACGATGATGGTGAACAGCGCGAACACCGTGACCACGCCCCAGGTTCTGGAAAAACCGACCTTTTCAAGACGATCAACCACCGGATCGAACATGTAAGCCAGCACAATCGCGACCAGAAACGGCGTGAGTATCGGATGCAGAAAATACACAAACAGGGCAAACACCAGCGCCACGCCCCACCATACCCATCGCCGCGAATCCGTCATCAAGCACCCATCCTTTATAGAGAAGAAAAAACCTACCAGCGAAAACGTAGCTGCACGACCGGGTTATCCGCAGGCGGCTGTCCGGCGTCCGTCACCGCGGGCACTTCTTGCGCTGACACTTCCTGCAAATGCGCCAACCCCAGTTGCGAGCGCAACTGCTCGGCGCTGCCGTTTACCTGATACACAACCCGGTCACCCTCGACACGCTTGAGCTGTCCGCCAAACGGTTCGAGCAAACGGCCCAGCGAGGCATAGCGCTCAAGGGTCATGCCCTGCACTTCCAGCAACTGGTCGCTCGAGACACCCGGCTTGACCACGTAGCGCGGCGCCAGACGCTCGCTCACCGCCAACATCACCGCATCGGCCAACGCTGCCTGATCAGCTGCCTGCGCACTGCCTTGCTCCTGCTGATCGCCCAGCCACAGACGCCATTTGGCTTGCCATTGACCGCCCTCTTCACGCGCATGCACCGCCAGCAAGGCATCGGCACCATAACGCTCAGACGCTTCGCGCAAAGGTGCAGGATTAGTGCCTTCCAGATTTTCGACCGTACCCACCAACTGTTCGTTCAAGTCCGCCAGCGGCAAGCGCAACGGCAAACCTCGGTGCTGTGCGGCGCGGCGCAAGGGTTCGGCGGCCGATTGCCCGTCGCCCACCAGGCTTGAGCCGTCGACCGAATCGTTAAGCCACCAGCTCAGCAACGCCGGACGGTTGCTGCCCCACAGCGACAAACCGGCCTGACGCAACGCACGCTCCGTGCTCACCGGGTCGAAATCCACTTGCAGGCTTTCAGGTGGCCCTGCGTCGTAGCCGTATTGGCTGATGATCTGCTGCGGGTCTTTGCGCACCGCCTCAAGTGCCGGGCTTTGCACGGCCTTGGCATCGCCGGTCAGGCGTAACACCAAGGTTTCTAACGCTTTTTGTGTCGCCTGAGTGCGCTCTTCAGGTGATTGACTGCTCACCGGCTCACGCACCTGATACAGATTGGTCAGAATTTCGGCATGGCTCGCCAGACTGAAAAATGACAAGCAGCCCGCCGCTAAAAAATGATGAAAACGCATGAAAGATTCCTGACGACAAAAAAGTAGTCTTGAAAGACCCGAGAAAAATACGCAAGCAGGCTTCAGACAGGGCTCGCGCCCAATCATTCACCCGGCCACAGCGGTTTTCATCCAGCCGTAAAAAATCAAAAGTGAACCCGTATACCTTATACAGGGCTGCGCGCAGCGGCCAGTACGACTAAAAAAGGTTTTTTTCGCGCTATATAACCCTGCCCGTCGGCCCGAGGATGGCCGCTGCCCTTCAAGCCTGATAAAATCGCGCGCCTTCGCAGACCGGCGACAGCCGGGCACCCGGCAAATGCTCTATCCCCAACGATGAGCACTTGCCAGTGGGCCCTCTGAGATCGGTCGACCTCCCCGAATCCCCCCTAAAGGCCTGGATTAATGAGCAAGCAACCATCCCTGAGCTACAAAGACGCCGGTGTAGACATCGACGCCGGTGAAGCATTGGTCGAACGCATCAAGAGCGTGGCCAAGCGCACTGCACGCCCGGAAGTGATGGGCGGCCTCGGCGGTTTTGGCGCCCTCTGCGAAATTCCTGCTGGCTACAAGCAGCCTGTTCTGGTTTCCGGCACCGACGGTGTAGGCACCAAGCTGCGTCTGGCACTGAACCTGAACAAGCACGACAGCATCGGCATCGACCTGGTTGCCATGTGCGTGAACGACTTGATCGTATGCGGCGCCGAGCCATTGTTCTTTCTCGACTACTACGCCACCGGCAAGCTCAACGTAGAAACCGCGACCCAAGTGGTTACCGGTATCGGCGCGGGCTGCGAACTGTCCGGTTGCTCGCTGGTAGGCGGCGAAACCGCTGAAATGCCAGGCATGTACGAAGGCGAAGACTACGACCTGGCCGGTTTCTGTGTCGGTGTGGTCGAAAAATCCGAAATCATCGACGGCTCCAAAGTGGCTGCTGGCGATGCGCTGCTCGCCCTGCCATCTTCTGGCCCGCACTCCAACGGCTACTCGCTGATCCGCAAGATCATCGAAGTGTCGGGCGTCGACATCGAAAATACCCAGCTGGACGGCAAGCCGCTGACCGACCTGCTGATGGCCCCGACCCGTATCTACGTGAAGCCGTTGCTCAAGCTGATCAAAGAAACCGGCGTGGTCAAAGCCATGGCCCACATCACCGGTGGCGGCCTGCTGGACAACATCCCGCGCGTGCTGCCAAAAGGCGCTCAAGCCCTGGTTGACGTGGCCAGCTGGCAGCGTCCGGCCGTCTTCGACTGGCTGCAAGCACAAGGCAACGTGGACGAAAACGAAATGCACCGCGTGCTCAACTGCGGCGTCGGCATGGTGATCTGCGTGGCTCAGGCCGACGTTGAAACCGCGCTGAACGTACTGCGTGAAGCCGGCGAGCAGCCTTGGGTCATCGGCAGCATTGCAACAGCCGCTGAAGGCGCTGCACACGTTGAGCTGCAAAACCTCAAGGCGCACTAATGCCTGATACCTGTGATGTAGTGGTGCTGCTTTCCGGCACCGGCAGCAACTTGCAGGCCTTGATCGACAGCGATGACGTCAAGGGCAGCCCGGCCACGATTCGCGCGGTGATTTCCAACCGCGCCGATGCCTACGGCCTGCAACGCGCCACAGACGCGGGTATCGACACCCGCGTACTGGATCACACAGCATTCGAGGGCCGCGAGGCCTTCGATGCTGCACTGATCAAAATCATCGACCAATTCAATCCGCAACTGGTGGTCCTGGCCGGCTTCATGCGCATCCTCAGCGCTGATTTCGTGCGTCACTACTCAGGGCGGCTACTCAATATCCATCCCTCCTTATTGCCCAAATACAAAGGCCTGCACACGCATCAGCGCGCATTGGAAGCGGGTGATCGTGAGCACGGTTGCAGCGTGCACTTTGTTACCGAGGAACTCGATGGCGGCCCACTGGTCGTACAGGCAGTGATACCGGTAGAGTCCGAGGACACGCCAAGCAGTCTGGCGCAACGGGTTCACACCCAAGAGCACCTGATTTACCCGCTTGCAGTGCGCTGGTTTGCCGAGGGTCGTTTGTCTCTCAACGAACAAGGCGCATTATTGGACGGTCAATTACTCCCGGCCAGCGGCCACCAGATACAAATCTAGGAGATTTTATGCGTCGTGCCCTGCTCCTTGCCCTTAGCTTGCTGGCCATCCCAGCAGTGCAAGCGGCCGATCTTCAGCCTTTCAAAGCCAGCTACACCGCCGACTGGAAACAGTTACCCATGAGCGGTTCGGCAGAGCGCAGCCTGACCAAAGGCGCCGACAACGTCTGGACCCTGAACTTCCAGGCGTCGATGCTGGTGGCCAGCCTGAACGAAGAAAGCACCCTCAAGCTGGACAAAGACAAACCGGTTCCCCTGACCTACCACTTCAAGCGTGGCGGGCTGGGTAAAAGCAAAAACATCGACCTCAAGTTTGACTGGTCGGACATGACGGTGACCGGCACCGACAACAGCGAAGCGGTAAACGTAAAGCTGCTGACCGGCATGCTCGACAAGTCCACCTACCAGTTGGCTCTCCAGCGCGATGTTCTGGCGGGTAAAAAGTCCATGAGCTATCAAGTGGTTGATGGCAACGACGTGGACACCTATGACTTTCGCGTCATTGGTCCTGAAGTGGTCGACACCAAAGCAGGCAAAGTAGACGCGATCAAGGTCGAGCGTGTGCGTGATCCGTCCCAAAACAAGCGCATCACCGAAATGTGGTTCGCCAAAAAATGGGACGGCCTGCTGGTCAAACTGCGTCAGGTCGAAAAAGACGGCAAGGAATACAACATCATGCTGCTCGACGGCACGGTGAACGGCCAGTCGGTCAAAGGCAACTGAGTCAAGACCGTCTTCGGGCTGCAAAAAACCTCGCTTCGGCGAGGTTTTTTTTTGCCCGGATACCCCCGCGCAAGATGAAGCTTTTGTCATAAAACTATTGGCCAAATCGCTAAACACCGCGCCAACCGTGGCCTGCGTGAATTTCACGAATTCCCGGCAGATGACACCCTGTGCAATACCTATTTACTTAGGAAGCTAACAGATTCTATAAAGAAGGCCTGCGACGACTTGCCGCATACCTCATCAGAATTTGGAGCAAGCAGATGACTATCAAAGTAACTGAGCGCGACGATTCACGTATGTTTCACCAACTTGTCGCCCACGGCGTACACCTGTGGGATGTTCACCAGGAAGACATATTGGTCGGTATGTTTCACCGCGAAAGCGACGCTCACAACTACAAAGCCGAGCTGGAACAGCTAGAAGCGCAGAAACGTCAGGCCTGAAGTACTGAAACTACTGTCTTGAAAACACAAACCCCGCCGAAGCGGGGTTTGTTGTTTACGGGCCCGTAACGGATACCTGTAGCCGCTGACGAGTAACACGAGGCTGCGTCCGCGCGGATAGGTCGTAAAGCCATGCAGCCTCGTTCTTCAGCCCCCGCAGCGTCCGAGTGACCCGTTTACCACATCAGGTCGTCAGGGATCTGGTAGGCCGCGTACGGATCGTCTTCTTCCGGTGTTTTCGGTTCGACGAGGATGTTCAATTGCACGATACGGCGCGGGTCACGTTCCTGAATCTTCAGCGCGGCCTCGCGCGGGATCACTTCGTAGCCCCCCTGATGCTGCACAATCGCCAGCGAACCATTGGCCAGCTTGTTGCGCATCAACGTGTTGACCGACAGGCGCTTAACCTTCTTGTCGTCCACAAAGTTGTAGTAGTCCTCAGTGGTCAACTTGGGCAAGCGCGACACTTCGATCAATTGCTTGATCTGGGCAGCACGGGCCTTTTGCTCGACCTTTTCTTGCTGCTGACGATTGAGTTCCTGATCGCGCTTGATCTTCTCGGCCTTGGCTTCTGCTGCCAGGCGCTGCTGAGTGTCGTCAAGCTCGATCTGGCCTTTGTGGGCCAGACGCTGCTGTTTTTGCTTTTCTTTGCCGGCCTGCTTGGCCTGCTTCTCGTTGACCAGTCCGGCTTTGAGCAACTGGTCGCGTAGGGAAATGCTCATCTACTTACTCACTTAGGCAAACTCAGCCGCAGCTGGGTAAATTCTTTTCCTGGCGCTTGGCTTCGCCCCACAGGGCGTCCAGGTCTTCAAGGGTGCAATTTTCAATGGGACGCAGGGTATCGCGCAATGCCTGTTCGATAAACCGGAAACGTCTGTCAAATTTGGCGTTAGCGCCGCGCAGGGCGGTTTCAGGGTCAACTTTAAGGTGCCGGGCCAGATTGACCACCGAGAACAGCAGGTCGCCGATTTCATCGTGAACCGCAGCACTATCGTTGTCCGCCATCGCTTCAAGCACTTCGTCGAGTTCTTCGCGCACCTTGTCCAGTACCGGCAAGGCCGCAGGCCAATCAAAACCGACCTGCGCGGCGCGCTTCTGCAATTTGGCGGCGCGCGACAAGGCCGGTAACGCTACTGGCACGTCATCGAGCAATGACAGCTGCTCTGGACGTTCGGCGTTCTCTGCCCGCTCTTGGGCCTTGATCTGCTCCCAGCGCAGCTTGACCTGTTCTTCGCTCAGGCGCGGGACGTCCAGCGGGGCATACAAATCACCGGTCGGGAACACATGGGGATGACGGCGGATCAGCTTGCGGGTGATGCTGTCGATCACCCCGGCAAACTCAAAACGCCCTTCTTCGCGCGCCAACTGGCTGTAATACACCACCTGAAACAACAAATCGCCCAACTCGCCTTGCAGGTGTTCAAAGTCACCTTGCTCGATGGCATCGGCGACCTCGTAGGCCTCTTCAAGGGTGTAGGGCACGATCGTCTTGTAGGTTTGCTTGATGTCCCACGGACAACCGTACTGCGGGTCACGCAACCGGGCCATGAGATGGAGCAAGTCGTCGAGGTTGTACATCGCGGATCTCTTCTAATGTGCACTCAAACCCCGTAGCGCTGGCGCAGGCAGTATTCAAAGCCTGCGCCAGCGGCTGCGCATCAGCGTGGCTCGCTGCGCCCGATGCGGCGGGTTTCGATGATGTTGGGCAGTTGCGAAATACGCCCCAGCAAACGCCCCAGCGCATCCAGCCCCGGAATCTCGATGGTCAGGGACATCAACGCCGTGTTGTCCTCTTTGTTCGAGCGGGTGTTGACGGCCAGTACGTTAATGCGCTCGTTGAGCAGCACCTGCGACACATCACGCAGCAAACCAGAACGGTCGTACGCACGAATCTCGATATCCACCGGGTAGGTCGACACCGGAATCGGGCCCCAATTGACCTGAATGATTCGCTCTGGCTCGCGGCTGCCCAGTTGCAACACTGAAGGGCAGTCCTGCCGGTGAATGCTCACGCCACGGCCCTGGGTGATGTAACCAACAATCGCATCGCCCGGCAGCGGCTGGCAGCAGCCAGCCATTTGCGTCAGCAAGTTGCCCACGCCTTCGATCTGGATGTCGCCGCGCTTGCCCGGTTTGTAACCCGTGGCCTTGCGCGGGATCAGCTCCATTTGCTCGTTGCCGCGTTCCGGCTCGACCATTTGCTGCGCGAGGTTGATCAACTGCGCCAAACGCAAGTCACCCGCGCCCAACGCCGCATACATGTCCTCGGCGGTTCTCATGTTGGCTTTGTCGGCCAGCTTCTCGTAATCGACGGCCGGCAGGCCCAGGCGCCCCAGTTCACGTTCAAGCAGGGTTTTACCCGCCGCGACGTTTTGATCACGCGCCTGCAACTTGAACCAGTGAACAATCTTGGCCCGCGCCCGCGAGGTGGTGATGTAGCCCAGGTTGGGGTTCAGCCAGTCGCGGCTCGGCGTGCCGTGTTTGCTGGTAATGATCTCGACCTGTTCACCGGTTTGCAGGCTGTAGTTGAGCGGCACAATGCGCCCGTTGATCTTCGCGCCCCGGCAGTTATGGCCGATTTCGGTGTGTACCCGATACGCGAAGTCCAGTGGCGTCGAGCCTTTGGGCAAGTCGATGGCATGCCCGTCGGGCGTGAAGATGTAGACCCGGTCCGGTTCGATATCGACCCGCAACTGATCGGCCAGACCACCGATGTCGCCCAGTTCCTCGTGCCACTCCAGCACTTGGCGCAACCACGAGATTTTTTCTTCGTACTGGTTGGAGCCGGCTTTAACGTCGGTGCCCTTGTAACGCCAGTGCGCACACACGCCCAGCTCGGCTTCTTCGTGCATGGCGTGGGTGCGAATCTGCACCTCAAGCACTTTGCCCTCAGGGCCGATGACGGCGGTGTGCAGCGAGCGGTAGCCGTTCTCTTTCGGGTTGGCGATGTAGTCGTCGAATTCTTTGGGGATATGGCGCCACAACGTGTGGACGATCCCCAGCGCGGTGTAGCAATCGCGCATTTCGGGCACCAGCACCCGCACGGCGCGCACGTCATAGATCTGGCTGAAGGCCAGGCCTTTGCGCTGCATTTTGCGCCAGATGGAATAGATATGTTTGGCCCGACCGCTGATGTCAGCGTCCACCCCGGTGGCCACCAGTTCGGTGCGCAATTGGTTCATTACATCACTGATAAAGCGCTCGCGATCAAGGCGACGCTCATGCAGCAAGGTGGCGATCTGTTTGTATTGCTCAGGCTCAAGGTAGCGAAAGGACAAGTCCTCCAGCTCCCACTTGATATGGCCAATACCCAAGCGATGCGCCAGTGGCGCATAAATATCGAACACCTCACGGGCGACGCGATTGCGCTTCTCGTCCGGGGCATTCTTGACCGCCCGTATGGCGCAGGTACGTTCAGCCAGTTTGATGAGCGCCACACGCACATCATCGACCATCGCCACCAGCATTTTGCGCAGGTTTTCAACCTGCCCCTGCGTGCCCAGCACCATAGACTGGCGCGGGCTGAGGCTGGTGCTGATGGCCGCCATGCGCAGCACGCCATCAATCAGCTTGGCCACCACCGGACCAAAACGCTGACTGACGGCGGGCAGTTGAATCTGCCCTTCACGTACGCCGCGATACAAAATCGCGGCGACCAACGAATCCTGGTCCAGCTTGAGGTCCGCCAGGATTTCAGCGATTTCCAACCCGGTCCGAAAGCTCGACGTGCCCTCGGTCCACAGGTTTTTCGCCGCATTGGCTTGTTGTTCGGCCTCGCGTGCAAACTCACAGGCTTCTTTCAAGGCTTCTCGGTCCAGCGCGACGTCAACGCTCACGGCATGGTCAAGCCATGCCTCAAGGTTGAGACTGCCGTCAGTGTTGATCGGCTGGTGTGCTCTGACCTGTACCATCTTGCTTACCTTCCCTACGGCGCACATTCAATGCGCCGAAATCACCGACCCGAATCCCAACTCCACGCCACTGGGCCAAGTCGCGTGGAACTGCGGGCCCGTCGAAATAGACAGACCGTCCTAGTCTGCTTCAAATAACGCCATCGCCTCGACATGCGCGGTTTGCGGAAACATATCGAGGATTCCGGCACGTTTTAACCGATAACCCTGTTTCATCAGCTCAACCGTGTCGCGCGCCAGCGTGGCCGGGTTGCACGACACATACACCAAACGTTTGGCCCCCAGGCCAGACAACGTGCGTACGGCTTCATAAGCGCCGTCGCGGGGCGGGTCGAGCAACACAGCACCAAACCCTTGTTTGGCCCATTGTGCGTTCGCCAGCGGCTGCGACAGATCAGCCTGAAAAAACGCTGCATTATGCAGGTTGTTAGTGACCGCGTTTTGCCCGGCGCGTTCGACCATCGTCGTAACCCCCTCGACGGCCACCACTTCGCGAACCTGCTTGGCCAGAGGTAAGGCGAAATTACCCAGCCCGCAAAACAAGTCAAGCACCCGCTCATCGGCCTGTGGCGCGAGCCATGTCAGCGCCTGCGCCACCATGGCTTCGTTGACGCCTGCGTTGACCTGAACAAAATCACCGGGCCGATACGCCAACTCCAAATTCCATTGCTCTAAACGGTAGCCCAAGCGTTGCTGCGCATCGACCGGCTGTGGATCGCCGTCGCCATGCAGCCACAACTGGGCGTCATGGGCTGCGCAAAACGCCTGCAACACCTGCATGTCTGCCTCGTTGAGGGGCGCCATGTGCCGCAACAACACGGCAATCGCCGAGCCACTGAACAACTCGACATGGCCCAGCGCCTTGGGATTGCTCAACTGACGCAACATGGCGGGCAGCCCGGTCATGATAGGTTGCAAAGCCTGTACCAGCACTAAACAGTGATCAATTGCCACGATGTCTTGACTGCCGGCAGCCCGAAAACCGACCTCCAGATGCTTGGCCCGCACGTCCCAACGCACCGCAATGCGGGCGCGACGGCGATAGCCAAACTCGGGACCGGTCAAGGGCGCCGCCCACTCGTCGGGTTCTACCCCGGCCACACGCGACAATTGCTCGGTGAGCATGCGCTGTTTCAGTGCGAGCTGCTCTTCGTGGGGCATATGTTGCACGCTACATCCGCCACATCGTCCGGCATGGGCACACGGCGCTGTGCGGCGCACCTCACTGGCGCTGAACACGCGCTCGGTGCGCGCCTCAACCACTTTGCCGTGAGCACCCAACACCCGCGCTTCAACCTCTTCACCGGCCAGGGCGCCCGACACAAACCAGGTACGCCCCTCGATAAAGGCAATGCCACGGCCGTCGTTGGCCAGACGCTCAATGCGCAGACGTTGTTTCTTGCCGGTCGGCACTTGCGCGGCTTTGGTGCCGCCCGTTGGCTGGAAACGCAGGCCTCTCTCTTGCTTAGCCATCAGTTAGGCGCATCGTAAATGCCGGTCGACAAGTAACGGTCGCCACGGTCACAAATGATGGCGACGATGACCGCATTCTCGACTTCCTCAGACAAGCGCAACATCGCTGCCACCGCCCCGCCCGAGGACACACCACAGAAGATGCCTTCTTCGCGGGCCAGTCGGCGCATCACGTCCTCGGCTTCACGCTGAGCCATGTCGACGATGCGGTCTACACGATCGGCCTGATAGATTTTGGGCAGGTATTCGGTCGGCCAGCGACGGATACCAGGGATGGCGGCGCCTTCCATCGGCTGCAAACCCACGATTTGTACGTTCGGGTTTTGCTCTTTCAAGAAGCGCGACACGCCCATGATGGTGCCGGTGGTGCCCATCGAACTGACGAAATGGGTGATGGTGCCTTCGGTCTGGCGCCAGATTTCCGGGCCGGTACTGGTGTAGTGCGCCTCGGGGTTATCGCCGTTGGCAAACTGATCGAGCACCTTGCCACGGCCTTGGGCCTGTAACTTATCGGCCAGGTCGCGGGCACCTTCCATGCCCTCTTCCTGGGAGACCAGGATCAGCTCGGCACCGTAGGCCGTCATGGCGGCCTTGCGCTCGGCGCTGGAGTTGTCGGGCATGATCAGGATCATCTTGTAACCCTTGATCGCGGCGGCCATGGCCAATGCGATACCGGTATTACCCGAGGTGGCTTCGATCAGGGTATCGCCGGGCTGGATCTGGCCGCGCGCTTGAGCACGGTCAATCATCGACAGCGCAGGCCGGTCCTTGACCGAACCCGCCGGGTTATTCCCTTCGAGCTTGAGCAACAAGGTATTGGTGGTGTTGCCGGCCAGGCGCTGCAAGCGCACCAGCGGCGTGTTGCCGACGCAGTCGGCGATAGTGGGGTACTGCAAGGTCATGGCGTATTCGCAATCCGGACTGCGGGGCCGCACATCATACCGACAAACGCCAATTGCCCATATCACGCAAAGTGCGCAGCTTATGGCGAAAGGCTATAAGCGAGCTTTTGGTCTGAAGGCTCACAGACTCGCAGACGCCAATGCACGCGCAACCCCGGCCCGTGATTCTCAGCCCACAAACTGCCGCCCTGTAGCCTTAAGGCGTTGCGCGCAATGCTCAAGCCCAGCCCAAACCCGCCATCACCGGGCCGTGAACCATCGAGGCGGATAAACGGTGCAAAGATTCGCTCCAGCTCTTGTGGCGCCACGCCGCCGCCCTGATCGTCGAGCCATAGGTGCCACCTATCGCCCTCACGCTGCCCACTCAAACTGACCACGCCCTCAGGCGGTGAGTGACGAATCGCATTGCGCAGGATGTTTTCCAGGGCTTGCGCCAAGCTATTGAGATGCCCCTGCACCCAGCAATCGGCCTCCACGAAACAGGGCAGACGGTCCTCGGTCCAGCCACTTTCAAAGCGCGCGTTTTCACTGATCATTTCCCACAGTGCCTGCACTTGAATGTCTTCCAGCGGCAACGGCCCGCGCTCGGCATCCAGCCACGCCAGTTGCAGGGTGTCTTCGACCAGCCGCTGCATGCCGTCCACTTCGCGGCTCAAGCGTTCGCGCAACGCGGCTTCGCCCTGCTCGCTGTCACACGCCACCCGCAAGCGGCTCAAAGGCGTACGCAATTCATGGGACAAATCGCGCAGCAACTGTTGCTGTTGGCTGACGGTACTTTGCAAACGCTCGGACATTTGGTCGAACGCACGCCCCAAATCGCCCAACTCATCCTGACGACTGGTGGTCTGGCTCGACAGCCGCGTGCCCAATTGATCGGCGCGCCAGGCATTGGCCTGTTCGCGCAGATGATTGAGCGGCACGATCAATAACCGATAGAGGCCGACGCACAGCAGCAACGTGAATAAACCGGGGATGACGCCGTTGGTGATGATGCGCCAGATGAACTGCGAGCGCCCCGGCATAAAACGTTGCGGCAACTCGATGACCAGATACCCCAACGATGAGTCGCGCGGGAACGGCACCTTGATCCACGGCCGCGTGGCCTTCAAATGGCTGACAGGCCAATCCAGACCGCGCAAAAAGGTCAAACGCTGACTTTCGGCATCTCTGAGCGGGTAGCTGCTCAGCGACTGCAAATCCTGGCCGATGACCCCGATCCAGCCGCTCTCTACCTGCCCCAGCGCTTGCAACCATTGGTCGACACCGGCTTGCTGGCCGCTTTCCCAGGCCCTTTCGGCCTCGCTCGCATACCGCACCAGCGTGCTGCGCGCCTCCTGGGACAGAAACCCGGTGCGCTTGTCCATGTAGCGTCCCCAAGACCAACTGAGCCAGATCATCAGCAGGCAGAACGCAACCAGCAGGCACGCCAGCTTCCAGAACACCGAGTGTTTGCCCGGCACCTTATAGCGCATCATTGGCACTCAACACGTAGCCCTTGCCCCACACCGTGCGCACTTCACGCGCGTGGTAGCCGAGGGTTTTGAGCTTGCGACGGATTTGGCTGATGTGCATGTCCAGGCTGCGATCATGCGGCGCGTAGCCACGTTGCAGCACATGCTGATAAAGAAAGGCTTTGCTCAGCACTTCGTCGCCATGACGGTTAAGGGTGTCGAGCAAGCGGTACTCACTGCGCGTCAACCCCGCCCACTGCACGCCGTAGCGCACGTCGCTGGCGCTGTCATCCAGAAACAGCTCGTCCTCAATCGCAGGCGACACGGGCAAAACGCTGGTTCGGGGCGAGCGATCAAGCGCCACCCGCCGCAAAATGGCGGCAATACGCACCTCAAGCTCGGCCATGCTGAACGGCTTGGGCAAGTAGTCATCGGCGCCCAATTGAAAACCATTGATACGGTCAGCCTCCGCGCCCAACGCCGACATCAGAATCACCGGCAATGCGTGGGTCTGGCGCAATTGCGTGAGCACATGCAGGCCATTCATGCCGGGTAACAGAATGTCCATCAGCACCACGTCAAAGTGTTCGTGTTGCGCGAGGGCCAAACCCTGCTGGCCGTTTTGGCACCACACCACCTCAAAGCCGCTGCGCTGCAACTGCTGGTGCAGATAGGCCCCCAGCACGGGATCATCTTCAATGGCCAAAAGGCGGGAGGGGCTAATTACGACGGGATTCATTAGCGTCTGCAAGTCATTCTCAATCGGCGATTATTCAAGATTGAGCCTGCGCGAGCAACCGCCACAGGGGTAAGCGGGGCTGATGTCGATCAAAGGCAGGGCCAGAACTTGAAATTTCTGCGCGTGGGGTGACAGTCAAATCGCTACACTGCCAGCAAACCCGCGCCGGATGCGCGGGGCAAAAAATTAGAAAGACGTGGAGCTGGAGAGTTGCGTGCTTAAAAATCTGGGTATCAAAGGCCGCGTATTGTTGCTCACGTTAGTGCCCGTCAGCTTGATGGCGATGCTGCTCGGCGGCTATTTCACCTGGCTGCAACAATCGGAATTACAGGCTCAACTGCTGCAACGCGGTGAAATGATTGCCGAGCAACTCGCGCCGCTGGTGGCGCCAGCCCTGGGCCGCCATGACACCGCCCTGTTAGCGCGCATCGCCACCGAGTCGCTTGAGCAGCAAGATGTGCGTGCTGTGTCGTTCCTCGACGCCAATCACGAAACGCTCGCCCATGCCGGGCCGGTCATGCTCAATCAGGCCCCGCTGGGTAACAGCACGCACTTGCTGCAACGCACCGAAAACGACGCCACCCGCTATCTACTGCCGGTGTTTGGCCGCCACCGCAACCTAGCCGGTGACGTCATTCCCAACGAAGCGCATCGTCTGCTGGGCTGGGTCGAACTTGAACTGTCCCACAGCAACATGTTGCTGCGCGGCTACCGCAGTTTGTTTGCCAGCTTGCTGCTGATTGTCAGCGGCCTGGTGTTTAGCGCCCTGCTGGCGCTGCGCATGAGCCGCACCATCAATGCACCGTTGGGGCAGATCAAACAGGCGGTCGCGCAACTCAAAGACGGTCAACTGCAAACTCGCTTGCCACCCTTGGGCAGTCACGAACTGGATGAGCTGGCGTCGGGCATCAACCGCATGGCCGAAACCCTGCAAAACGCTCAGGAAGAACTGCAACACAGCGTTGATCAAGCCACCGAAGACGTGCGCCAAAACCTTGAAACCATCGAAATCCAGAACCTTGAGCTGGACCTGGCTCGCAAAGAGGCCCTTGAAGCCAGCCGCATCAAATCCGAATTCCTGGCCAACATGAGCCATGAAATTCGCACCCCGCTCAACGGCATTCTGGGCTTTACCCACTTGCTGCAAAAAAGCGAGTTGACCCCGCGCCAGTTCGACTATCTGCACACCATTGAAAAGTCGGCCGACAACCTGCTGGGCATCATTAACGAAATTCTCGACTTCTCAAAAATCGAAGCCGGCAAACTGGTGCTCGACAGCACGCCGTTCAACCTGCGCGACCTGTTGCAAGACACCCTCACCATCCTCGCCCCCTCCGCCCACGAAAAAGGCCTGGAGCTGGTGAGCCTGGTGTACCGCGACACGCCGCTGTCGTTGATTGGCGACCCGCTGCGACTCAAGCAAATCCTGACCAATCTGGTCAACAACGCCATCAAGTTCACCCGCGAAGGCACGATTGCCGTGCGCGCCATGCTCGAAGACGTGGATGAAAATGACGGCAGCGTGCAACTGCGCATCAGCGTTCAGGACACCGGCATCGGCTTGACCAGCCAGGATGTGCGCGCGCTGTTCCAGGCTTTCAGCCAGGCCGACAACTCGTTGTCCCGCCAACCCGGCGGCACGGGTCTGGGACTGGTGATTTCCAAGCGCCTGGTGGAGCAGATGGGGGGCGAAATTGGCGTCGAGAGCACCCCCGGCGAAGGGTCTGTGTTCTGGATCAGCGTCAGCCTGCCCAAAGCCCGGGATGATGTCGAAGACCTGCCGGGCGCCCCGCTGCTGGGTCGTCGCGTGGCCCTGCTGGAAAAACACGATCTGGCGTGCCAGGCCTTGCAGCACCAGCTCGAAGACTGCGGGCTGGACGTCACACCATTCAACACCCTGGAAAACCTCTGCAACAGTGTGACCAGCGCACACCAGACAGAGCAGGCATTCGAACTGGTGGTGCTGGGCGTCACCGCCAAAGACATTCCGCCAGAGCGCCTGAACCAGCACATCTGGGATCTCGAGCACCTGGGCTGCAAAGTGCTGGTGTTGTGCCCTACCACTGAACAGCAGTTGTTCGGCGCATCGGTGCCCAACGCCCATGACCAATTGCAGTCAAAACCGGCGTGCACACGCAAACTTCGCCGTACGCTAGCGGACTTGATCGAGCCTCGGCAAACCCGCAACGAACCTATCGGGCTATTGGCCAGCCGTGCGCCGCGCATTTTGTGCGTCGACGACAACCCGGCCAACCTGCTGCTGGTACAGACCTTGCTGGAAGACATGGGTGCCAAGGTCACCGCGCTGGACAGTGGCTATGCCGCGGTCGATGCGATCAAGAACGAGGCTTTCGATCTGGTGCTGATGGACGTACAAATGCCTGGCATGGACGGTCGCGAGACCACCGAAGTGATCCGTCAATGGGAGAGCGAGGGGCAATCCACCCCACTGCCGATTGTCGCCCTGACGGCCCACGCCATGGCCAACGAAAAACGTGCGCTGCTGCAAAGCGGCATGGACGACTACCTGACCAAACCCATCAGTGAGCGCCAACTGGGCCAGGTAGTGCTGAAGTGGACCGGGCTTGCGCTGCTCAACCAAGTCAGCGAAAGCAGCCCCGAGCCTGGGCGCAATAACGCCAAACTGCCGGTCCTCGACCACGACGAAGGCCTGCGTCTGGCGGCCGGCAAGGCTGATCTGGCCGCCGACATGCTCGCCATGCTGCTGGCCTCCCTGGAAGCTGACCGCCTGGCCATCCGCCAGGCCCGTGAAGCGCGAGACAACAACGCACTGATTGAGCGGGTCCACCGTTTGCACGGCGCGACGCGTTACTGCGGTGTGCCGCAATTGCGTGCCGCCTGCCAGCGCAGTGAGACCTTACTCAAGCAAGACAACCCTAACGCTTACGCCGCGCTGGACGAACTGGATCAGGCCATCACGCGCCTGGCCAATGAAGCGCGAAGCACCGCCTAGCCCCACCCTCAACCAAGGAAGACCCTCATGCGCATCCTTCTGTTCAGCAGCCAAACCTACGACCGCGACAGCTTTACCGCCGCCACGCAGCACGCAGGCTTTGAGCTGCACTTTCAACCGGCGCGCCTGAGCCTGGACACCGCCGCACTGGCCCATGACTACGAGGTGGTGTGCCCCTTTATCAATGACGACCTGAGCGCCCCGGTGCTTGAACAATTGGCAGCCGGGGGCACGCGCCTGATCGCCCTGCGTTCGGCGGGGTATAACCATGTCGATCTGCTGGCCGCCAAGCGTCTGGGGTTAAGCGTGGTGCGTGTGCCTGCGTACTCCCCGCATGCGGTGGCCGAACATGCCGTGGCGCTGATTCTGGCGCTTAACCGCCGTCTGCACCGGGCCTACAACCGCACCCGCGAAGGCGATTTCACCTTGCACGGCCTCACCGGGTTTGATCTGGTGGGCAAAACCGTCGGCGTGGTCGGCACCGGGCAAATCGGTGCCACGTTCGGCAAAATCATGGCCGGTTTTGGCTGCAAGCTGCTGTGCTTCGACCCGTACCCCAACCCCGCCTTGCTGGCACTTGGCGCTGAATACGTGAGCCTGGCCGAATTGATTGCCGGTTCGCACATCATCAGCCTGCATTGCCCGCTGACCACCGAAAACAAACACATGATCAACCACGACAGCCTCGCCACCCTGCAACACGGCGCAATGCTGATCAACACCGGGCGTGGCGCACTGGTGCACACCCCGTCCCTGATCGACGCGCTCAAAAGCGGCCAGCTCGGGTATTTGGGCCTGGATGTGTACGAAGAAGAGGCCCAGCTATTTTTCGAGGACCGCTCAGACTTGCCGCTGCAAGACGACGTACTGGCACGGTTGCTGACCTTTCCCAACGTCATCATCACTGCGCATCAGGCGTTCCTGACCCGCGAGGCGCTCAGCGCAATTGCGGGCACCACGCTGGACAATATCCAGGCCTGGAAAGGCGGCTCGCCACACAACCTGATCGAAGGTTGAGCGCTCACGCCTGGAGCTTTGAGGTCTGCGTGCTAGCATAGCGGCCTATTTGGA
This sequence comes from Pseudomonas weihenstephanensis, assembly GCF_016812185.1. Taxonomy (NCBI): domain Bacteria; kingdom Pseudomonadati; phylum Pseudomonadota; class Gammaproteobacteria; order Pseudomonadales; family Pseudomonadaceae; genus Pseudomonas; species Pseudomonas weihenstephanensis. The sequence goes on from NZ_JAAEBV010000001.1 coordinate 928,015, forward strand.
GGACCCATGGTCGAACACGATTTCCGCTACAACCTGCTTAGCCCGCAGCACACCCTGATCGAATGCCGCGCCTTGATGCCGGGTCGCTACCAAGTGACCGGCAACGGCGGCTCGATTCAAAACGATGACGTGCTGATTGTGACGCTCAAAGGCAGCAAGGACTTGGCCATGCGTTTGACGGTCGAAAAAGTCCGTCACCTGATCAACCCGCGCGGTCAATGGGTAGCCGTGGCCCACGGCCCGGTCTTCGGCGAACTGGCGATTCACGAATGGCAGGTCAACTGTGATGCGTGTGCCAAAGAGCTGAAGTTTGAATTTGCGGTCGACGCCAAACTGGGCACCAAAGCGCAAAAGCCTGCCGCCAGCGCGCGCATTGCCGAGCTGGGCTGGAGCACCGAAGGCAGCAAACACCTGTGCCCCCAATGCCAAAAGGAACGCGCATGAAACGCCTGACCTTACTGGCCCTGCTAGGCGCAAGCCTGATGGGCTGCGCAGGTGATCCGGTTAAATTGCAGCAAAACCACACCTACGTACTTGAGTGGATTGGCGAACGCCCGCTGATTGACCGCAGCCACTTGACCGTGACGTTGGACGATGCAGGCCGCGCGTATGGCAGCGGTGGTTGCAACCACTGGTTCGCGCCTTACACCCTGGACGGCCATAAACTGACCTTCGGTGGCGTAGGCAGCACCCGCAAGGCATGCGCTCCGGCGCTGATGGAGCAGGAGCAACGCTTCTTCAAGGCCCTGCAAACCGTTGAACGCTGGGACATCTCGCCCATCGAGCAAGTGCGTTTCTGGCCGGCCGAAGGCAAGCCCCTGCGCCTGTGGCCCGAAGAAAGCTGATCCCCTGGTACAGGAGCGAGCGTGTTCGCTCCTGTACACCGATGTGGTTACGACCCCTTCAATTCCTTGAGCTTGGCCAACACGCCCGCCGCGGTCTGTTCGCCCAGCAACTGCGCCCGCACTTTGCCTTTCTCATCGAGAATGAACGTCACCGGCAGCGCTTCACTGCGTGGCAGATCAAACACCTCGGCCGGGTCTTGCGCCAGCACGGTAAAGGTGATGCCCAGCGCAGTCGCCGCATCGCTCAGCTCCTTGCCCTGCAAGCCATCGAAGTTCACCCCGAACACGCCCACCGACTGCCCTTGCAGCTGTTTTTCCAGCGCATTGAGCTCTGGAATTTCTACCCGGCACGGCCCACACCACTCAGCCCAGTAATTAATGACCTTCCACTGCTTGTCCAAACGCTCGGACGCAACTTTTTGACCGTGTTGGTCAACCCCGTAATCATTGCCGCACCCCGCCAGCATTAACGTCGCAGTGACGGCGGCGAGCGCCATGAGTCGCTTAAACATGCGTTGATCCTTCTCAATGAATACCCACAAAAAACCACGGGACGGCGGCCATTTACCGCACACGTTTCAGGCGCGGCCGTCAGGCGGGTAGAATAGCCCCCACCTTACGCAAGATGCGACCCGCACATGACCGATCTGACGCTTTATCACAACCCGCGCTGCTCGAAATCGCGCGGTGCGCTCGAACTCCTCCAGGCTCAGGGCCTGACGCCCAACGTGGTGCGTTACCTCGAAACGCCACTCAACGCAGCCCAACTGAGCGATCTGCTGGCCAAACTGAAGATCAGCGCCCGCCAATTGCTGCGCACCGGTGAAGAGGAATACAAAACCCTCAACCTGGCTGACAGCGGCCTGAGCGAGGCACAGTTGATCGACGCGATGGCCGCTCACCCCAAACTCATCGAGCGCCCGATTCTGGTCGTCGACAACCACGCCGTGATCGGTCGCCCGCCCGAAAAAGTCCTGGAGATTCTGCCGTGAGCGCGCCTTACATTCTGGTGCTGTATTACAGCCGCAATGGCTCGACCCGCGACATGGCACGCCAAATCGCCCGCGGCATTGAGCAAGGCGGCATGGAGGCACGCTTGCGCACCGTGCCAGCGATTTCCACTGAATGCGAAGCCGTGGCCCCTGCGATTCCAGTTGAAGGCGCGCTGTACGCCAGCCTTGATGACTTGAAAAACTGCTCGGGCCTGGCGCTGGGCAGCCCGACCCGCTTCGGCAACATGGCCGCGCCTCTCAAATACTTTTTGGATGGCACCAGCAACCTGTGGCTGACCGGTGCCCTGGTGGGCAAACCGGCTGGCGTGTTCACCTCCACCGCCAGCTTGCACGGCGGTCAGGAAACCACCTTGCTGTCGATGCTGTTGCCACTGATGCACCACGGCATGCTCGTCACCGGCCTGCCTTACAGCGAATCGGCCTTGCTACAGACCACCGCAGGCGGCACGCCTTACGGGCCAAGCCACCATGCGGGCGCCGACGGTAAACGCGGGCTGGACGAACACGAAATCGCGTTGTGTCGTGCACTGGGCCAACGCCTCGCCAGCATCGCGCTGAAACTGGAGAACACCCGTGGCTAAACAGCCCAAAGTGCTGCCATCCATCGAGTGGCTAAAACCGCGCGTGCGCCTCATGCGGGCGTTAAGCCTGGTGTGCTTCTTTGGCTTTATCGGCTTGCTGTGCGTGTACTACCTGATGTTCGCCAACTTGCATGGCGCCCGCCCCTGGGTGATTTTGCTGATCGAGTTGGTACCGCTGATGTTTCTGGTGCCCGGCATGCTGCTCGGCAACCCGCGCGGGCACTCCTTCACCTGTTATGTGATCAATTTGTACCTGATCAAAGGCGCACTGGCGGCCTTCGACCCCAATCGTCAGCTGTTCGGTGTGCTGGAAATTGCCGGCAGTGTGGCGGTGTTTGTCAGCGCGATGCTGTTTGTGCGCTGGCGCCATCAGTTGGACCGGCGGCTGGCGGGCGAGTAAGACGAGGCTGCGACGATGGGCTATCGACGCCCTGTAGTCGCTGCCACAGGCTGCGAGATCGCTGAAGATTGATCGCAGCCTGCGGCAGCGACTACAGGGGGTTAATCAGTGATTGACGGTGAAGGCCAGCATTTGTGACAGCTGGCACATCGGCCGCCCGCTCTCGGCATGCCATTGGTTGAACGCATGTTGCACAATCGCCAAATCCCGCAGGCTGGTCGGCGCTTTATCCACCAGCTTTTGCGCATTCAACGCCGCCACCACGTCATAGCTCGGCACGAAGGTGTCTTTGCCCACCATGCGCAAAAAACGCGGGGCCGAAAGCCCGCCCAATTGGTGCCCGTGCTTGGCCAGGTACTTCCACAAGCCCACGATGTCGGTCACCGGCCAGTCAGCGACGAATGCACCAAAGCTGCCGTGCTCGTGAGCGATGTCGAGCACCATCTGCGCATTGCGCGGCACGCTTTTAAGCTTGCCCAAATGCCGAATGATCCGGGCATCCTGCATCAGACGCTCCAGGTGTTCTGCGCCCATCAGCACTACTTTTTCCGGGTCGAAGCCAAAAAAAACGGTTTCAAACACCGGCCATTTGGCATCAACCACACTGTGTTTGAGCCCGGCGCGAAATACGCGCAAGGCCAGGGTCGAGAGGTAACGGTCGTCTGGAATCGCCCGCAATTGGGCTGCGGTTAACGGCACAGGCAATTGGGCTTCGAGCGCGGCGGCAGAACCAAAACGGTTCAAACAATACTCGTGCAGCCATTTGTAGTCGCGCATGCCCTCTCCTCTTGGCAGTTGGGGTGTTACGTGTGGGATCAGAACCTGTGAACGGCTCAGAGGTTCAGCACATTGACGAAACGCGACGCTGCCGTGTCATCGATTTTCAGGCTGGCAAAGTCGAACAGGTTGCGATCGGCCAATTGCGACGGGTTCACATTCTGCAAACTGCGAAAGATGCTGTCGGTACGCCCCGGCGTTTTGCGGTCCCACTCTTGAAGCATGTCCTTGACCACCTGGCGTTGCAGGTTTTCCTGAGAACCGCACAGGTTGCACGGGATGATCGGGAATTGCTGCACATCGGCGTAGGCCTGAATGTCTTTTTCTTTGCAGTACGCCAGCGGGCGGATCACCACGTTGCGCCCGTCATCGGACAGCAGCTTGGGCGGCATCGCCTTGAGGTGACCGTTGAAGAACATATTGAGGAAGAAGGTCTCAACGATGTCATCGCGGTGATGCCCCAAGGCCATCTTGGTCGCCCCGATTTCGTCAGCGAAGGTGTACAGCGTGCCACGGCGCAGGCGTGAGCACAGCGAACAGGTGGTCTTGCCTTCCGGGATCAGTTCCTTGACCACCGAATAGGTGTCTTTTTCGACGATGTGGTACTCAACGCCCAACGCTTTGAGATAGGCCGGCAGCACGTCTTCAGGGAAGCCCGGCTGTTTTTGGTCCATGTTCACGGCGACGATTTCAAAGCGGATGGGCGCCACTTTCTGCAAATGCAGCAGCACATCGAGCAGCGTGTAGCTGTCTTTCCCGCCCGACAGGCAGACCATCACCTTGTCGCCATGCTCAATCATGTTGAAATCGGCAACGGCCTCACCGGTCAATCGGCGCAGGCGTTTCTGGAGTTTTATTTGAGAGACCGACAGAGTGCCCATAGCGCTTCAATTCCGCGAGTTAAGACAAAAGCTGGCGATTTTACCCCTAAATTCGCGACGCACGAACCCCCTGTGCAAGGCTTAAGACGCCAAAGCGATTAACCCCCGGCCTGACAGCACAATATGCTCTAAAGCACCGGCTCTATTGGGCGGCAGGTTTCCTATACTGCGACATAAGGCCGCAAGCCCTCTCACTTGATCACCTATTCAGGCTGCGCGACCGGCACGCGTCCCACTGGGGGCGATGCGTCTTACTACAGGAGCGACAGCCATGATCCATCACGTTGTGGGCCTTTTCACCCACCCCGATAAAGAGTGGCGCCAGATCCGTGGCGATGCCGAAGAAAGCATCAGCCACATGTACTTCACCCATACGTTGATCCTGGCCGCGATCCCGGCCATTTCCGCCTTTATTGGTACCACTCAGGTCGGCTGGGTTATCGGCAGCCGTGCCCCGGTGATGCTGACCACTGAAAGTGCGCTGTGGATGACCGTGATGTCTTACCTGTCCATGCTGGTGGGCGTGGGCGTGATGGGGGCCTTCATTCACTGGATGGCCCGGACCTATGACGCGCAACCGAGCATGGCGCGCTGCGTGGCATTCGCCACCTACACCGCCACGCCGCTGTTTATCGGCGGGCTGGCCGCGCTGTATCCGCACATGTGGCTGGGCATGGCCGTGGGCACCGCCGCGATCTGCTACACCGTGTACTTGCTGTACGTCGGCCTGCCAACCTTCATGAGCATCGACCCGGATGAAGGCTTTTTGTTTTCAAGCTCGGTGCTTGCAGTCGGCCTGGTGGTGCTCGTCGCGATCATGGCCTTCACCGTGATCGTATGGGGCTTGGGGGGCGGCCCCGTCTACACCAATTAACGCTCCCGCCCCACCCGCAGGTGCCGCCAAAGGTTGCGAGCGTTGAGTCTTTTAACCGCTCGCAGCCTTCGCCAGCGCCTACCGGGTGCGTGACCATTGAGCAGTAACCGGTTCGGAAGCCTTTGCACTTGCGGCATAATCGCGGCTTCTGGAGAACCGAACCGCATGCCCGAGTTGCTCAATACCCGCGTCGAAGACTGTTTCAAACAGGCCGAAGTGTTTTTCAAGCGCCCCTTCAAACGCCCCGTGGTCAGTTTCAAATTGCGCGGCCAAAAGGCTGGCGTCGCCCATCTGCATGAAAACCTGCTGCGCTTTAACCCCCAGCTGTACCGCGAAAACAGTGAAGACTTTCTCAAGCAGACCGTGGCCCACGAGGTCGCGCACCTGATCGCCCATCAACTGTTTGGCGAACGCATCGCGGCCCATGGCGAAGAGTGGCAACTGATCATGCGCGGCGTGTACGAACTGCCGCCCAACCGCTGCCACACCTACGACATCAAGCGCCGCAGCGTCACCCGCTACATTTACCGCTGCCCCTGCCCCGACAGCGACTTTGCGTTCACCGCGCAACGCCACGGGCTGGTAAAAAAAGGGCGGCGCTACCTGTGCCGTAAATGCCGCGAAACCCTGATATTCAGCGGCCTGACCCGCGTCGAATAACGCGCAATAAAAAACCCATCCGAAGATGGGTTTTTTAATGCGCTGCGCGTTACTTCATCAGTGAAGGGGTTGGGCCTTCAGCCACACCCAAATCGTCTTCAGGGCGGGTTTCTTCCAGCGGACGACCGCCAGAAGCCAGCTCAGCGTGCAGCGTGTCTTCGTCCAGCTCCTTGACCCACTTGGCAACGACCAGCGTCGCGACCGCGTTACCCACCAGGTTGGTCAGGGCACGGGCTTCGGACATGAAACGGTCGATACCCAGAATCAGCGCCAGGCCAGCCACCGGCAAGTGGCCAACCGCCGACAGCGTTGCCGCCAGTACGATAAAGCCGCTACCCGTCACGCCCGCCGCACCTTTGGACGACAGCAACAGCACCAGCAACAGGGTGATCTGGTGCGTGATGTCCATGTGCGTGTCGGTGGCTTGCGCGATAAACACCGCCGCCATGGTCAGGTAGATCGAGGTGCCGTCAAGGTTGAACGAGTAACCGGTCGGGATCACCAGGCCTACAACAGACTTTTTGGCGCCCAGACGCTCCATCTTCACCAGCATGCGGGGCAGTGCGGACTCGGACGAGGAGGTGCCCAGCACGATCAGCAGTTCTTCACGGATGTAGCGGATCAGCTTGATTACGCTGAAACCGTGAGCGCGGGCAATACCGCCCAGCACCACCAGCACGAACAGCACGCAGGTGATGTAGAAGCAGATCATCAGTTGACCCAGCTGCACCAGCGAACCGACGCCGTAAGCACCGATGGTGAAGGCCATCGCACCCAGCGCTCCCAGCGGGGCCAGCTTCATGATCATGTTGATGATGTTGAACATCACGTGGGCGAAGCGGTCGATGAAGTCCAGCACCGGCTTGCCATAGGCGCCCAGGCGGTGCAGGGCAAAACCGAACAGCACCGAGAACATCAGCACTTGCAGGATGTCGCCATTGGCGAAGGCACCGACGATGGTCGACGGGATCACGTTGAGGATGAAGCCAACGATGCTCTGGTCTGCACCCGCGGTCACGTAAGCCGCGACTTTGGAGGCGTCCAGGGTAGACACGTCGATGTGCATGCCGGCGCCCGGCTGCACCACGTTGACAACGACCAGACCGATCAACAGCGCAATGGTGGAGACCACTTCAAAGTAGAGCAGTGCATAACCGCCGGTTTTACCGACCGATTTCATGCTCTGCATACCGGCAATACCGCTCACCACCGTACAGAAAATGATCGGGGCAATGACCATTTTGATCAATTTGATAAAGCCATCACCCAACGGTTTGAGTGCTACACCGGTTTCCGGGTAGTAGTGGCCCAGCAAAATGCCGATGGTGATCGCTACGATCACTTGCACATACAGGGATTTGTACAGTGGCTGACGAGTCGTCATTGCAAAGTTCCTCAAGTGCATCACTCGGCCATCATTCCATCTGAGACCGGCAACGCCCAAAGCGCGAACCCTCCTGTACTTGGAGGGATTTGTTGTGTCGAGCTGCTCTAACGGCAGACCTCTCGCACTTATTGCAAGGCGCGGGCCAATGTTGACTAAACCTCGCGAACGCCCGGCAGCACCCAGCCTTGCAGGAAATTGCAGATAAATCTTGTAGGACAACTTTGGCGGGTTTCCGCCCATTTGGCGTAAATGAACAGAGCAGATGGCGGGTTTCCGCCTGCCAGGCTGGCAGGTCGCAGCTCAGGTACTAGGGCGCGATTGAGGGCGCAGCGTGCGTAAACCGCCGTTATTGGGATGTCTGAAACGATAAATACCTGTGTCGCGACTGCGGGCCTCGTACCTCGACAGCGACGACAGGTGCTTCATAGCGCCGGGAAATAGATGCGGAACGCCGCCCCGCCCAAGGGTGAATCATCGAGGGTCAGTTGAGCGTCGTAGCTTTCAATGATGTCTTTGACCACTGCCAGGCCGATGCCCTGTCCCGGGTGCTGACGATCAAGGCGTTCGCCGCGTTGCAGAATACGCGCGCGCTGATCGGGCGGTACACCGGGACCGTCATCTTCCACGCAGACGTCGATACCTGCTTGAGTGCGATGCAGGCTGATACGCACTTGGCTCAAACACAGCCGCCAGGCGTTTTCCAGCAAGTTGCCGAGCAATTCCAGCAGCGCGTTTTGCTCAATCGGCACATGGCTCAAGGCCGGAATGTCGTAGCTGACGTTGACCCGTTTGTCGCGATAGACCTTCTCAAGGGTGTTGCACAGGCTTTCAACCACCGGGATCAGCTCAACCTGATGGCGCACCAAACCGCTTTTACGCAAGCTGGCCCGCTGCAATTGGTAGCTGATCTGCTGGTTCATGCGTTCGATCTGGGTTTGCAACACCCTCGCCTGCTCACGGTCTTGCGGACGCTGCGCCATGCTTTCACTGACCCCTTGCAACACCGCCAGCGGCGTTTTCAGGCTGTGGGCCAGATCATCCAGCGAATCCCTGTACCGCGCGCGCTGTTCGCGCTCGCTTTGCAGCAGGCGGTTCAAGGAGCCGGTCAAACGCAGCAATTCACGCGGGTGTTGCTCGCTGAGGCTGTCGCGCTCGCCGGTTTCAATCTGGTCCAGTTCCTGACTCAAACGTCGCAAGGCTCGTAACCCCCACGTCAAACCAATCCATAACAGCGCCAGCAACACAAACAATGCCGCGCCAAATCCCAGGTAAAGATTTTCACGCAGCCCGGCGAGGGTCATGTTGTATTCGCGCATGGGCTGCAACGCGACGAAGCTGAAGGCCGCGCTTTTGCCGCCCAGCAGCTTGACCTCCACGTCATAGACGAAGAACTCTTCGCCGTTGTCCTCGCGAATGCTCGCAAACTCGTTGCCGCGCCCGTCATAGCGCGGTTTGTAGTTGATGGTTTCTTCTTGCGTGGCCCGCGAGCGCCACACCAGGTGCCCCTCGCGGTCATAGATGTAGCCGAGCAGGCGACTGTCCGGCAGGTTGAATTGTTCGTCCGGCAGCAGGGCCGGCATTTTCAGGTGATTTTTTTCGACCCGCGCAGCAGAAATCAGGGTGGTGACATCTGAAGCCAAACGCTGCTCGATGGCGTCTTTGAGCGCCAGACTGAAAGCCCCCTGCATGGCCGGTAACAGCGCAAGCATGAACAACACGGCCAGCAACGTGGCCGCGAGCATCAATCTGACGCGCAGCGATCGAATCATCGGCAGCGCTCAGTAAACAGATACCCCAAGCCGCGCACGGTATCGATTGGCTTAAAGCCGTTTGCCCCCTCCAACTTGCGTCGCAGGCGCCCGACCAGCACCTCGATCACATTCGGATCACGTTCCTCGTCATCCGGGTACAGCTGCTCCATCAGTCGGTCCTTGGCCACCACCTGTTGGTGATGACGCATCAGGTATTCCAGAATCCGGTATTCATAGGCCGTCAGCGCCAGCGGCTCACCCTCAAGCCTCGCTTGCTTGCGATTGATGTCCAGCTCCAGTTCGCCCGCAATAATGGTCGATTGGGTAAAACCGCTGGAGCGGCGCAACAAGGCATTCAATCGCGCTTCCAGCTCTTCAAATTGAAAGGGCTTGACCACGTAATCGTCGGCGCCTGCCGCTAGCCCTTCCACTTTGTCCTGCCAGTTACCGCGCGCCGTGAGGATCAGGATCGGAAAGGTCTTGGCGCGTTTACGCAACTCGCGGATCAGCTCCAGCCCGCCCAAACCGGGCAAGCCCAGGTCGATCATCGCCAAGTCGTGGTTGAACTGTTCGCTCTGGTACAACGCTTCTTCAGCATTGGCCACCGCCTCGACCACATGCCCCTTTTCCGTGAGGCGGGTTTGCAAGTGATGACGCAACAGCGCCTCATCTTCAACCACCAGCAATTTCATCGCGCTCTCCCACGCTTGATCGCGCCTGCAAAGGCATAAAACACACCCGCACTCTACGGGTTTGGCCCTGAACACACTCTGAACAATAGCCTAAGAGTACCGGCCCCCTACCCAGCTCGGCCCAGACCCGGCAAAATGCGCGGCATGACCCGACTCCCCACCTTGCCCGCCTGCTGCACGCCATTGCGTGCCGACTGGCCCATGCCCCAGCCACTGCCCGGCAGCGTCTGGCGCAGCACTAACTTCGTTCCGGCACAGCTTGGCGTGGATGACTTTGCGCGCTGTGCCATCGAAATGCCCGCCAGTATTCAACGCTCGGTGGCCAAACGCCAAGCCGAATTTCTGGCCGGGCGCCTGTGCGCTCGCGCCGCCTTGCTGCAATTGGACGGCACCCTTGGCGAACCCGCCATCGGCGAGGACCGGGCGCCCGTGTGGCCCGCGCACATCAGCGGTGCCATCACCCACAGCAACGGCCGCGCCGCGGCGTTGGTGGCGCTCAAGCGTGACTGGCAAGGCATTGGCATCGACCTTGAAAATCTGCTCAGTGCAGAACGCGCGCAGCGTCTGGCCAAAGAGATCCTGACCCCAGCCGAGCTGGAGCGCATGGCCGCCAGCCCTGCTGAGCACATGGCGCTGGGGGTCACGCTGACGTTTTCTATCAAGGAAAGTTTGTTCAAAGCCCTGTATCCGCTGGTGAACACACGCTTTTATTTTGAGCACGCCGAAGTCCTCAGTTGGACGCCGAACGGGCAGGTGCGCTTGCGCCTGCTGACTGATCTCTCTGAGCACTGGCAACACGGGCGCGAGATCGACGGCCAATTTGCGCTGACTGACGGTCAGTTGTTGAGCCTGGTGGCCATTCACGGTTCGCCGCATCAGCGCCCCTGACGTCACGTCCGAGTGCGCCCTGCACAATCGCTTCACCCGCTCATGACATAGACCTGCGTCATGCTTTATGCGGCTTTGCGCAAACGCCATTATTGGCCCGGCATGCCTGCATGCTATCGTTTGCGCCCCCTAATCGAGCGTATGGCCACTATGCCCGTGACGTCCCGTTCTCTGCGTTTGGCGCTGTACACCGTGTTAATCCTGATGGGAGCGGCGGTGGTTGGCAGTTGGGCCATGCAGCAGGCCAAGCAGCATGCATTAGAAGAAAGCGCCCGACGCGGCCCCGAGCAGTTGAACCTGTATGCCAACTCGCTGCATACCCTGATTGAACGCTACCGCGCCTTACCGGCTGTTTTGGCACAAGACCCCGAGTTGATTTCGGCGTTGGCGGGGCCGATCACCGCCGACATACAGACACAGCTCAACCGCAAACTTGAACGTATCAACGGCGCCGCGCAGTCTTCGACCCTGGAGTTGCTCGACAGCACCGGCCTGGCAGTTGCCGCCAGTAACTGGAACACCTCCAACAGTTACGTCGGCCATAACTACGGATTTCGGCCTTATTTCAGCCAAACCCGCAGCCAGGGCACCGGGCGCTTTTTTGCCGTGGGTGTGACCAGCGGAATTCCGGGCTACTTTTTATCCAGTGCATTGCACGATGCCAACGGCGCGTTTTTGGGCGCTATTGTGGTCAAGCTTGAATTCCCGGAGCTGGAGCGCGAATGGAGCCAGGGCAACGACACGCTGCTGGTCAGTGATGCACGAGGCATTGTGTTTATTGCCAACCAGCCCGGCTGGCGTTATCGCCATCTGCGCGCGTTGAACGACACTGACCGCAGCGAGATTGCCACCACCCGTCAATACGACAAACAGCCGCTCAGCCTGATGGCCACACGCACGCTGCAAAGCTTTGGCGACAACAGCTACCTGAGCCGGGTTGACGGCCCCGGCGGCCCGGCCGATTACTTGTGGGGTTCACTGGCGCTCAAAGCCGAAGGCTGGACCTTGCACTTGTTACGCAAGCCGCCCACTGCTGCCGAGGATGGACGAAATGCGGCGCTGGCCGCCATCGGCCTGTGGCTGACGCTGGTTTTCCTGGGGCTTTTTTTGCTGCAACGCTGGCGCATTGGAAGGTTGCGCCAGCGCAATCGCGAAGAGCTTGAGCAACTGGTTGAAGCGCGCACCAAAGATTTGCGTACCGCGCAGGACGGGCTGGTGCAATCGGCCAAGCTCGCGGCGTTGGGGCAGATGTCAGCAGCGCTGGCCCATGAAATCAACCAGCCTCTGACCGCCCAGCGCATGCAATTGGCGACCCTGCGCCTGCTGCTCGACCACGGTCGTATTGAGGACGCCTATAAAGCGCTGACACCCCTTGAGCACATGTTGACACGCATGGCGGCGCTCACAGGCCACCTCAAGACCTACGCCCGGCAAAGCCCCAGCGGCCTGCGCGAACGGCTGGACCTGGCCAGTGTGGTCGATCAGGCCTTACAACTGGTAGAACCACGCATGAAGGAAGAAGGGGTTGAGTTGGACATCCAGCTCATACGCCCGGCCTGGGTGCGCGGTGATGCCATCCGTCTGGAGCAAGTGCTGATCAACCTGCTGCGTAACGCGCTGGATGCCATGCGCGACACCCCGCGCAAGCACCTGGAGATTCGCATCGAAGCCGATCAACAGCTGTGGCACTTGACCCTCAGCGACAGCGGAGGCGGTATCAGCGACGAACATTTGGGTAAAATTTTCGACCCCTTCTTCACCACCAAACCGGTGGGGGATGGATTGGGCTTGGGGCTGGCGGTGTCTTACGCCATTGTTCACGAACTCGGCGGCCGCCTGACCGCTTGCAACCATGCCGATGGCGCGCTGTTCACGCTGACGCTGCCCATCGCACAGGAACTTTGACCCATGCTCAACTCGGTAATCGTGGTCGATGATGAAGCCAGCATTCGGTCTGCCGTGGAACAGTGGCTGAGCCTGAGCGGCTTTGAGGTGCAGTTGTACAGTTGCGCCGAAGACTGCCTGAGCCAGTTGCCCGCACACTTTGCCGGGGTGATTGTCAGCGACGTGCGCATGCCGGGCATGGGCGGGCTTGCCTTGCTCACACGTTTGCAACAACTGGACCCCGATTTGCCGGTGATTTTGCTCACCGGCCACGGCGACGTGCCGATGGCCGTCGAAGCCATGCGCGACGGCGCCTACGACTTTCTGGAAAAGCCCTTCAGCCCGGATGCGCTGCTCAGCAGCCTGCGCCGCGCCCTGGAAAAGCGTCAGTTGGTGCTGGAAAACCGGCGTTTGCATGAACAGGTCGACCTGCGCGAACAGATCGAGGGGCGCCTTTTGGGCGTGTCCCGCAGCTTGCACACCTTGCGCCGCCAAGTCATGGACCTGGCACCGTTGCCGGTCAATGTATTGATTCGCGGTGAGACCGGCAGCGGCAAGGAGCTGGTTGCCCGTTGCCTGCATGACTTTGGCCCGCGTGCCGACAAACCGTTTGTGGCGCTCAACTGTGCCGCCATCCCTGAGCAATTGTTTGAAGCAGAATTGTTCGGTCACGAAAGCGGCGCCTTTACCGGGGCGCAAGGCAAGCGTATTGGCAAGCTCGAATACGCCGATGGCGGCACCTTGTTTCTCGACGAGATCGAAAGCATGCCACTGGCTCAACAAGCCAAACTGCTGCGGGTATTGCAGGAGCAAAAACTGGAGCGGCTAGGCTCCAACCAAAGCATTCATGTGGACTTGCGGGTGATTGCCGCCACCAAACCGGACTTGCTGGAAGAAGCCCGCGCCGGGCGGTTTCGCGAAGACCTGGCCTACCGCCTGACGGTGGCCGAATTGCGCCTGCAACCCTTGCGCGAGCGCCGCGAAGACATCCCGCTGTTGTACGAATATTTCTCGCGCAGCGCCGCTGAACGCTTGGGCCGTAGCGTGCAACCGATGAGCGGCGTGCAATTGACCACACTGCTCAGCCACGACTGGCCAGGCAACGTGCGCGAACTGGCCAACGTGGCCGAGCGTCAGGTGTTGGGCCTGGGTGAACCGCAATGGGATGAACCTGAGGTGGGGCAATCGCTGGTGGCCCAACAAGAAGCCTTTGAGGCCCAATGCCTGCGCTCAGCCTTGACCCGGCACAAAGGCGATATCAAGGCAGTAATGGCCGAGCTGCAACTGCCGCGCCGCACGCTCAACGAAAAAATGCAGCGTCATGGCTTAGTGCGTGAAGCGTTTTTGAATGACGCTTGATATCGGTTCGCAGGCGCTGGCTCAGCCGCATCGGCGGAAATCCGCTCACCGCAAAGTGTGAATCAGCGGATTTCCGCTCACTTATCAATTGAACCCCTTATAAACCGGGGGTTCACATCTTGGCACAACTCCTGCTATTGCCCCGTAAGCACGCGTTTTGACGCGCTATAACAAAACCAAAAATAGAAGGATCCATTTAATGGATAACGCCAGTTCCCTGCCTGCCGGGTCGGCCTCTACGACCCCACCAGAAAAGACCACCTCCAGTCGCATCAAATCCATTTTCAGTGGTTCCGTCGGCAACATGGTCGAGTGGTACGACTGGTATGTGTACGCGGCTTTCTCGCTGTACTTCGCCAAAGCCTTTTTCCCTAAAGGCGACACCACTGCACAACTGCTCAACACCGCCGCGATTTTTGCCGTGGGCTTTTTGATGCGCCCCATCGGCGGCTGGCTGATGGGCCTGTACGCTGACCGCAAAGGCCGCAAGGCCGCGCTGATGGCTTCGGTGCTGCTGATGTGCTTCGGCTCACTGATCATCGCGCTGTCGCCGGGTTACGAAAGCATCGGCGTCTGGGCGCCAGTGCTGCTGGTCTTTGCCCGCTTGCTGCAAGGCTTGTCGGTGGGTGGCGAATACGGCACCTCGGCAACCTACCTGAGCGAAATGGCCACCAAGGAGCGCCGCGGGTTCTTCTCCAGCTTCCAGTACGTGACCCTGATTTCGGGTCAGCTCATCGCGCTGGGCGTGTTGATCGTGCTGCAACAAACCCTGACCGAAGAGCAACTCTACAGCTGGGGCTGGCGTGTGCCGTTTGTGATCGGTGCGCTGTGTGCAGTGGTCGCGCTCTACCTGCGTCGCGGCATGGAAGAAACCGAGTCCTTCAAAAAGACCAAGGTCAAGCCTAAAGAAAGTGCCATGCGCACCTTGCTGCGCCATCCCAAAGAGCTGATGACGGTGGTCGGCCTGACCATGGGCGGTACGCTGGCGTTCTACACCTACACCACGTACATGCAGAAATACCTGGTGAACACGGTGGGCATGAGCATTTCGGACTCGACCACGATTTCGGCTGCCACGCTGTTCCTGTTCATGTGCATTCAACCGCTGGTAGGCGCGCTCTCAGACAAAGTGGGCCGTCGTCCGATCCTGATCGCGTTCGGCGTGCTGGGCACCTTGTTCACCGTGCCAATCCTCACCACGCTGCACACCATCACTACGTGGTGGGGCGCGTTTTTCCTGATCATGGCGGCACTGATCATCGTCAGCGGCTATACCTCGATCAACGCTGTGGTTAAAGCAGAGCTGTTCCCGACTGAAATTCGCGCACTGGGTGTGGGCCTGCCGTATGCCCTGACCGTGTCGATCTTTGGCGGCACTGCCGAATACATCGCACTGTGGTTCAAAAGCGCTGGCATGGAAACCGGTTACTACTGGTACGTCACGGCGTGTATCGCCTGCTCGCTGCTGGTGTACGCCACCATGAAAGACACCCGTAAACACTCGCGCATCGAGACCGACTAAACGTCGTCTGCCAAGGCTGCGTAGCCGCGGCTTCAATGCGAAGCGGTCCTGGACCCAATGACGGCGGTGCCTGTGAGGCACCCCGTCAAGGGGTTTAGCGGTCGCTTTACCGGTTGCTTTGAGTCCTGAGCAACCTGCCCCCCTGCAACTCCCCCCGCCACTCATGAGTAAGATTTTTCGGAATTAATTACCCGTTAATTCTAAAAGCTCACGCTCAGCCTCAATAAAGCCCCTGAAGCGATACGCATTTTGATCGAAGGCTTAACGCCGGAATGATCGCAACGTGGATCGGCGAAGCCTTGCCTTAAAACATCGAAAAAAACGATTCTTTAGTGCTATTTTTTGCGCTTTTTAATCGAATTGATCAGCGTAATCTTAGATCCATACCCACTCAACACCCCCTTACACGGAGCACCACCATGAAAACCTCACTGATCCTCGCCACTGCCCTCTCTGCCCTGGCCCTCAACGCCTTTGCCGCTGACGGTTATGACCGCACCCACTCGTCGAGCTTTGCAGAGGACGGCTACGGCCGCACCCACTCAGCCACGTTTGCTGCCGACGGTTATGACCGCACTCACTCGGCGACCTTTGCTGAAGATGGCTATGACCGCACGCAAGGTGCCCGCTTCAGCTAACACCTGAACGCGGCACATCAGCCCGGCCTCGGCCGGGCTTAGTCATTTTGGGGGACGCAAAACCTGTCGTCGCTGCCGAGGGCTGCGAGCTGATTCAAATCAAGGCCAATCACTCACACCCTGTTGAGACACACTTTGTCTTTCGCCCCATTGCCTTGCACTATAGGGCCTTCTAATTCAGCTGTTTACGGACACTTCTGATGCCTGACGATATCCATTTCTACGAACCATCCCTGGGCCACGGTCTGCCCCACGACCCGTTCAACGCCATTGTCGGGCCGCGCCCGATAGGCTGGATTTCGTCACAGGATGCCCAAGGCCGACTGAACCTTGCGCCTTACAGTTTTTTCAACGCGTTCAACTACATCCCGCCGATCATTGGTTTTTGCAGCGTGGGGCGCAAAGACAGCCTCAACAACATTGAGCAAACCGGCGAGTTCGTCTGGAACCTGGCCACGCGCCCACTGGCAGAGGCCATGAACCAGAGCTGCGCCAGAGTCGGGCCGGATGTAAATGAGTTTGAGCTGGCAGGGCTGACGACTGTCGCGTCGCGGGTGGTGAGTGTGCCGCGGGTGGCTGAAACGCCGGTGTCATTCGAATGCAAGGTGACGCAGATTATTCAGCTGCAACGTGCGGACAAGGCATTAGTGCCCAGTTGGCTGATTCTGGGTGAAGTGGTGGCGGTGCACATCGCCAAACATCTGCTCAAAGACGGGATTTACGACACGGCCGCCGCCGAACCGATCTTGCGCGGCGGCGGCCCGGCAGATTACTTCCAGCTTGGCCCTGAAGCGCTGTTCAAAATGCACCGCCCTCAATAACTACCAGACCAGTTCAGCGTCTTCGCTCACGCCTTGAAGGGCGTGAAGTTGCTGCTCGGCGGCGGCATCGGCTGCCGTCGCGGTGCTGAAGGTCTGGCCCGGCAAGATCGTGTGAAAGCGCGGTGCACCACCTTCGTACAAGGCTTTAACGGCTATCGCTGCGTGGTAAACCCCAGGTTCCACCGGTACCACTGCCGAGACGGCTTCAAACTGTGCAAATTCCTTACGTGCCATGTTTCAAATTCCGGCCTGTGAAAAAGCGGCATTCTACCCGCTTAACCGGTGCGCTGGCGCAAACCTGCGCAGGCCACATCGCTGAAGGTCTGAAAATCCAGGTGATCGACAACCTGTTCATGCACCAGGTCGCTGTAAACCTGCATCACCGGTGAGTGGAAGTACGCCTGCATCGAGGGTTCATCTAGCCAATACCCTGCGACGTGCCACAGCAACGGGTCGCTGTGGGAATGTTGCAAGGAAAAATGCAGGCAACCTGGCGTTTGCAGCGTAGGTTCAATCAGTTGGTTCAGGCATGTCTGGACTTGCGCCGCACAGCCAATGCGGGCGCGTACCAAGGTCGTGTGACTGACAACAGGGGACTGGGGCATGGTGGCCTCCACAAAAGAAAGTGGCGTGAGGGGAGGTTCAAAGCTTGGGGGCCACCGTCACCTGACCGTTAGTCGATTCCTGCCCCTCGATTGCACAATCGTGCCAAACAGTACACTCGCGAAAAAATCATCGTCCATGCACTCACCCCACTCTCAGCCGCCCTTTCAAGCAATCTCCCGGCCCTGAAACGCCGTCTGCACATCACTTGCGGTGTGGCCTGACAGGATCAGGCAAGTGTGCGGCAGAAATTGGCTACCCCCCTGCCTTGCACAAACTTAAGCTAGGGTCCCATCACCGCTGAATCAGGACGTGCCGATGTCACTGCTGGAACCGCCCCAGGCCACACTCGACGCAGCCCTCGAAGAAAAGCGCGTGGAGTTGGCTGACCTGATCTACCGCCATACGCGCGAGGACGGCACCGTCGAAAGCGCCGTCGGCGCGCTGTTCATGTCGCGCTACAGCTACTCCAGCGACTTTTCGCCCAGCTTGCCGCAACCGGCCTTGTGCATCCTCGCCCAGGGCCGCAAAGAAGTGCGGCTGGGCGATGAGTATTTCGCCTACGATCCGCTTAATTATCTGGTGGTCAGCGTGTCGATGCCCATCAGTGGCCGGGTGGTGGAGATATCACCCGAACGTCCGGTCCTGGCCCTGCGCCTGGACATCGACCCGATGGAAATCAAAACGCTGATCAGCGATGCCGGGCCCATAGGGATGCCGTCGCGCACGGCTGGACGCGGCCTGTACGTCGAGCCAATCGATCAAGTCATGCTTGACGCCCTTTTGCGCCTCACCCGGCTTCTGGACACCCCGCGAGACATCGCCATGCTCGCGCCGTTGATTCGCCGCGAAATCCTTTACCGCTTGCTGCGCAGCCCACTGGGCTACCGGCTGTATGAAATTGCTACCGAAAACAGCCAAACCCACCGTGTGAGCCGGGCCGTGTCATGGCTCAACGGTCATTTTGAGCAACCGCTGCGTATTGATAGCCTGGCCCGTGAAGCCAATCTCAGCGTGTCGACGCTGCATCACCGCTTCAAGGCAATGACGGCCATGAGCCCGCTGCAATACCAGAAACAACTGCGCCTCAATGAAGCACGCCGCTTGATGCTCTGCGAAGGGCTGGACGCGTCAGCGGCAGGCTATCGCGTGGGGTATGAAAGCCCGTCGCAATTCAGCCGCGAGTACCGCCGCCAATTCGGCGCGCCACCGGTCAGGGATCTGGCGCGCCTGCGCATGCGTTTATAAGCCCAACGATTGCTGCCACTGGTGTTCATCAATCTCGATCACGCTAGGCCCCTGTCGGCCTGCCGCCGTGGCCAGCGCCGTGCGTAATTGCGCTTCATCCGCCACAGATTCAGCCGCGCAGCCCAACGCTCTGGCGACACCCACCAGGTCGGGAGTGTAGATGTCGACACCGACTGGCTCGATACCGCGGTTGAGCATGTATTTTTTGATTTCGCCATACCCCTGGTTATTCCACAGCAGCACGATGATGGGCGTGCGCGCTTCCACCGCGCTGGCCAGCTCCGGCAAGGTGAATTGCAAACCGCCATCACCGATCAGACACACCACCGGGCCACCCGCCTTGCCTGCGGCACGCCGCCCCAACCATGCGCCAACAGCGGCAGGCAACGCATAACCCAGCGTGCCGTAGCCGGTGGCCGAGTTGAACCAGCGCCGTGGCTGCGCAGGGTTGAAGGTGAAATTGCCGGTATAGACGGGTTGGGTGGAATCGCCCACGCAGACCGCGTGTGGCAAGACGTCGAATACGCTGTGTATGAAGTGCGTTTGCGCGCGGGTCGGCGCGTCCCATTGAGCATCCACTTCAAGGCGCAAGCGTTGCGCGCGAGCAGCCCCCCAAGCGGTTTCGCGTGGGGCCAGCGAACGTTGACTGAGCGCAGCCAGTAACGCCTCCGCGGCCAACCGCGCATCGGCCACCAGCGCCAGCGTCGGCAGATAATTGCGCACCGTCTGGTCGCTATCAATGTCGATGCGCAGCAAAGCGCCGGGGATCTCAAATCCTCCGCCAAAAAATACGTCGTAGTCGGTTTCCGCCAGCTCCGTGCCGATGGCCAATACCACATCGGCCTCAGCCACCAATGCCCGGGTGGCCGCCAGCGATTGCACCGAGCCGATCAATAACGGGTGTGCGGCGGGCAGCATGCCTTTGGCGTTGATGGTCAAAGCAACGGGGGCGCCTAAGCGCTCAGCCAGTAACGTGAGCGCCGGGGCCGCGTCAATGGCGCCGCCTCCGGCCAGAATCAGCGGACGTCTGGCGTGCATCAGGCGCTCGCTCATCTGCTCAATAGCCGCGACTGAAGGGCCGGGGCGCGCGAGGGTCATCGGCGGGCTGTGGGGCAGCGCGTCTGCATTTTCAACCAGCACATCCAGCGGGATTTCGATATGCACCGGCCTTGGCCGTGCGGCCTGAAACAGCGCAAATGCTCGCGCCAGCACGCCGGGCAACTCGGCCGCCGACATCAAGGTGTGGGAAAACGCGGCCACGCCCGCCACCAGCGCACCTTGATTGGGCAACTCATGCAGTTTGCCGCGCCCCCCGCCCAACTGGCTGCGCGACTGCACGCTGGAGATCACCAACAGGGGGATCGAGTCTGCGTAGGCTTGGCCCATCGCCGTGGCGATATTGGTCATGCCCGGCCCGGTGATGATGAAACACACGCCCGGTTTGCCGCTGCTGCGCGCATAGCCGTCGGCCATAAAGCCTGCGCCCTGCTCATGACGCGGGGTGATGTGCCGGATGCTGGAACCTGCCAACCCCCGGTACAGCTCAATGGTGTGCACGCCGGGAATACCGAAAGCGTGCTCAACGCCGTAGGCTTCCAATAACTTGACCAACACTTCGCCGCAGGTTGCCATCAATTACGCCCTCTCTTGTTGTGCCTGGGACTGGACATCGCAGTCTGGACGATGGGGTCCCGATGGCAACCATTGAAGCGAGCGCAGGTAGCGCGCACAACGTAAACCTGCTCATACTGGCCATGTCCTGCACGCATGGCTCAGCCCCTATGAAACGCTTACCGCCTCTTCCCGCCTTGCACACATTTTTGATCACGGCTCACCACTGCAACTTCACCCGGGCGGGTGAGCACTTGCACATCACCCAGGGCGCCGTCAGCCGACAAATCGCCGGGCTTGAAGATCAATTAGGGTTTGCGCTGTTCCACCGTCAGGCGCGAGGTTTGAGCCTCACCGAACAGGGCCAGGCATTACTGCCGCGTATTGAGCAAGCCTTTAACCTGATCGACGAAGCCATCGAACACGCCAGCATTCGTCGCACACCGCTGCAACTCAAAGCCCCGAGCTGCCTGTTGCGCTGGCTGATGCCCAAGTTGCAGGACTGGCAAGCCCTGCGCCCCGACGTACCCGTCGAACTCACCAGCAGCGTGCAACATGGGGTAGATTTTCGGCATGAGGCGTTTGATGCTGCGGTGGTCTACAGCCCTTTACCGGGGCCAAAGCGCCAAGGCCAACACTTGTTCGACGAACAGCTCACCCCGGTTTGCGCCCCCCAGTTGTTAGAGGGCAGCGCATCGCTCAACAGCCTGCGTGACCTGGAGCAACACACCTTACTGCACCCCAGCCGTGACCAACGCGATTGGGCGCTGTGGTTGAGTGCGGCGGGCGCGGATGTTCCTACAACGCGTAAAGGGCAGTATTTCGACACGCTGGACCTGGCCATGACCGTGGCGGCGCAAGGCAATGGTGTCGCGATTGGCGACTGGTCGTTGGTGGGGGACGATGTAAAGGCAGGCCGATTGGCCATACCGTTTGATTTGAAGGTAAAAACCGGCGCGGCGTATTACCTGGTGTGCCCGCCCCGCAGCGAACCGTCCGCGCCCTTGCATGAACTGATGCACTGGCTGGTGGAAAAAGCCGCAGAGACCCGTAGCAGCTGACGCGTAAACCATTGACCGCTTCGCGCTCGATCGCAGCCTCGTGTGACTCGTCAGCGACTACAAAACGTGGATAAGCGTGTAGCCGCTGTCGAGCGTGCGAGGCTGCGCAGCAGTTGCAAAACCATTCAACCGTGTGCGACGGGTACACCTCAGTGCCTGGGTTTACGACCGCTTCGCGCTTGATCGCAGCCTCGCGTGACTCGTCAGCGACTACAAAACGTGGATGACCGTCGGGGCTCAATAACCGACCGTGAAACGCTGACGCGTGTGCTTGGGCTGCTCAACTTCGTCGAGCATCGCAATGGCGAAGTCGGCAAAGGTGATCCAGCTTTTGCCTTCAGCGCTGACCAACAGGTGGTCTTGCCCCAAACGGAAAGTGCCCGTGCGCTCCCCCTCTACAAACTCGGCTGACGGCGAGAGGAACGTCCAGTCCAGGTCCTTCTCGGCACGCAAGGTGTCCAGATAAATGCCGCCTGCCGTGGCCTCCGGTTTGTACGCTTCAGGAAAATCGGGGCTCTGGATGACTTGGCTGCCATCCGGTAGCAACAGAGAACCGGCCCCGCCCACAAACAGCAAACGTTTAACACCCGCTTTTTTCACCGGTTCGATGATGGCCGCAGCCGGCAACGTCGAAAAATGCGCCGCGCTTAATACTACATCGCTGCCGGCAACAGCCGTTTGCAAAGCCTGAGCATCGTTAACGTCTACCTCTTTGGTCACTACCCCCGCACGTTCGCCTATTTTGGAGGCGTGGCGCGCAATGGCGACCACGCTATGACCACGACGCAGCGCCTCTTCCAGCAGTTGGCTACCCGCACGCCCGGTGGCGCCTATGATTGCAATGTTGCTCATGACGTTCTCCTGTTGAATGGACAGATCAGATTTCACTGAGCGCTTGAATCACCACTTCATTTCGCCTTTGGCCACTTTGGCACTCAGTTCCAGCGAAGACTCTTCGGCCAGGTCCGGGTAGCGTTTTTTCATTGCCGCAATCAGCTCGCCCGCGTTTTTGGCTTTCAGGGTTTCTTCATCAAACGCCTTGATGTAATCACGCGTGAAATGCACGGCGTTTACTGAGCGGTCGTTATCACCCATGTAATGACCAGGCACCACCGTCAGGGGCTGCAAGCTGTCGATACGTTTGAGAGTGGCCAGCCACTGTTTGTGGGATTGAGGGGTTTGGGTGTCGGCCATCCACACATGGATGTTGTCGGCCACCACCACACCACCGACCACGGCCTTGAGCGATGGAATCCATACAAAACTGCGGTCCGGCTGCTTGCCATTGAGGCCGATGACGTCCAGTTCGCGACCTTCCAGTTGCAGGCTATTGCCTTTGAGCACTTGAGGCACGATCAGCTTGGCCGGTACATCAACCCCCATTTGCGGGCCCCAAAACGCTAACTTGGCGTCTTTGGTGTGGTTGATGTGTTCCACCGTGGGGGCTGAGGCCAGTACTTTTGCGTCCGGGAATGCCTGGGTCAGGGTTTCAAGACCGAAGTAGTAGTCCGGGTCGCCGTGGCTGATGTAGATGGTGGTCAGGTGTTTGCCACTGGCGCGGATTTTATCCACGACATGCTGGGCTTGAGCCTTGCCGAATTGGGCATCGATCAAAATGGCGTCTTTGTCACCGCTGACCAGCACTGAAGACACCGGAAAAATGGCCGCCGCGCCAGGGTTGTAAACGTCCAGGGTCAAGGGCGCTGGCGCCGCTGCGGCATGGGCCGCAAAACCCAGCGCAACGGCGCTGAGGAAGAAACGACGCAGGGTTGTCAGTGCTGTCATGAGTGTGTCCGTAGTCAAGAGGCCAAGGTCGGCGATGAACAAAGCTTAGCCGCACGGTCAGGCATAAAAAATGCGATGCTGCGACATAGTTTGTTTCACAAATCGGGCAAATCATGGACCGTCTCATTGCAATGCGGGTGTTCGTCACCGTCGTCGACCTCGGCAGCCAGTCAGCGGCGGCCGATCACCTGGACCTGTCGCGCCCGGTGGTGTCGCGCTATTTGGCTGAACTGGAAGAATGGGTGGGCGCGCGGTTGCTGCACCGCACCACGCGCAAACTGAGCCTGACGGCCGCAGGCAATGAAACCCTGCCCCGCTGCCGCCAATTACTGGAACTGTCCGAAGACCTGCAGGCCGCTGTCAGCACCGCCGGGGATGCGCCTCGCGGCCTGTTGCGCATCAGCGTCAGCACTTCGTTCGGGCAGTCACAACTGGCCGCGGCAGTGACCGACTATGTACGCCTCAACCCCGGCGTCACCATTGATCTGCAAATGCTCGACCGCACCGTGAATCTGGTGGACGAGCGCATCGACCTGGCAATCCGCACCAGTAATGAGCTGGACCCCAGTTTGATTGCCCGCAAATTGACCGTGTGCCGTTCGGTGCTGTGCGCGGCACCCGCGTACTTGCGTGAGCACGCAACGCCACGGCAGGTAGATGACCTGAGCCTGCACAACTGCCTGACCCATTCCTATTTCGGCAAAAGCCTGTGGCATTTCACCTGCCAGGGCGAAGACGTGTCGGTGCCCGTACAAGGCAATATCAGCGCCAACGAGGCCAGTACGTTGCTCAGCGCAACCCTCGCGGGCGCAGGCATTTCATTGCTGCCCAGCTATCAGGCTGGCGTGCATGTGCATCGAGGCGACCTGGTGCGCTTGCTGCCCGACGCCGAACCCAGAGTGATGAACATTTATGCCGTGTACGCCTCGCGCAAACACATGCCGGCCGCGCTGCGCAGCATGCTCGACTTTCTGGCAGAGCGTTTCACAGCAGAGCCTGCGTGGGACACAGGTTTGTAACAGGTAGTCCATTTGAGGGATGAAGGCTTACAAAGGCAGTCGTACAACGGGCGTGGCAAGTCCGATGGTCTGTACTAGCTTTAAAAGTGTGACGTCTAGGTATCAGGAGATGACTGCCATGACCACGAAAACAAAAGCCAGATGCATGACCGCGTTTGTTGTATTGGCTGCCGCCGTACTGTTCGCCAGCGCCTGCTACCGCGCTGAGCAAACACGCTTGTCCCCACGCTTTACCGCCAGTTGCCAGGGCGAGCACTGCAACTCGTTGAATGCCGCATTCAGCGCACTGCGATAACAAGGTCGGTGCACCCGTTGATGGAATAACGCCTGCACCGATTTTGCGCACATCCGTTAGCCAGCTATCCAGTACACTGGGCGCCATTACGCCACAGGCGGCCGCGCCTGTGCCTTTGCGCCCACAGGTGTATTGATGAGCAGTCTGAACCAACCCGCCCAAGCCAAACCCGCCATTCGCAGCATCCTGGTCGCCCTGATGCTGGCCATTTTCCTCGGTGCGCTGGACCAGACCATCGTGGCGGTCTCGATGCCCGCTATCTCCGCCCAGTTCAAAGATGTCAGCCAACTGGCCTGGGTGATTTCAGGCTACATGGTGGCCATGACGGTGGCCGTGCCGATCTACGGCAAACTTGGCGACCTGTATGGCCGGCGGCGCCTGATGTTGTTTGGCATGGGCCTGTTTACCGTGGCCTCGCTGTTTTGCGGGTTGGCGCAAAACATGGAGCAGTTGGTACTGGCGCGGATCATTCAAGGCATTGGTGCGGGCGGGATGATCTCGGTCAGCCAGGCCATCATCGGGGACATCGTGCCCCCGCGCGAACGCGGTCGCTACCAGGGGTATTTCAGCAGCATGTACGCGCTGGCCAGCGTCGCCGGGCCAGTATTGGGCGGTTACATGACCGAATACCTGTCGTGGCGCTGGGTGTTTTTGATCAACTTGCCCTTGGGGCTGGTGTCGTGGTGGATCGCCCACCGCACCCTGGTCGGGCTGCCGGTGCCACAGCGCAAACCGATCATTGATTACCTGGGTACGGTGCTGATGATTATCGGCCTGAGTTCCTTGCTGCTGGGCATCACGCTGATTGGCCAAGGCCAGAGCTGGCGCAGTGAGCAGGTGCTGATGTTACTGAGCGCCTCGCTGATCGCACTGCTGCTGTTTGTGTGGCATGAACGACGGGCGCCAGAACCGCTGCTGCCCATGCACCTGTTTGCCAATCGCAGTGCGGTGCTGTGCTGGTGCACGGTGTTCTTCACCAGTTTTCAGGCCATCTCGTTGATCGTACTGATGCCGCTGCGATACCAGAGCATCACCGGCGCCGGTGCCGACAGCGCGGCCTTGCACTTGCTGCCGCTGGCCATCGGCTTGCCCATCGGCGCGTACTTTGCCGGGCGCAGGACGTCCGTGACCGGGCATTACAAACCGATGATTTTGGGCGGCGCAGTGTTAATGCCCTTGGCGATTCTCGGCATGGCCCTCAGCCCGCCGAGTGCCGAACTGCTGAGCGGTGTGTTCATGCTGCTCAGCGGGATCGCCTCGGGCATGCAGTTTCCGACCTCTCTGGTGGGGGCACAAAACAGCGTGGCGCAACGTGATATCGGCGTGGCGACCAGTACCACCAACCTGTTTCGTTCGCTGGGCGGCGCGATGGGCGTGGCGTTGATGTCGGCACTGCTGTTGGCGTTACTGCACGATTCGTTGATCACCCCGATCATGGGCCAGCCGCTGCTGGGCGAAGGCAGTTCGGGCAACGTGCTGCTGGACGGACTCAACGCGGTTCAAGGCCCCGCGCTGGACAACTTGCGGACCGAGTTGCAGGTGACCTTCCGCCATTTACTGAGCGTCAGCGCAGCCATTTCAGTGCTGGGTTTATGTGCGGCACTTGCCATGCCCAATCAAGTGCTGCGCGGGCGTGAAGACAAGGCCCGGTAAGCGCTCGCAACCCATGACGTAGAGCTTGCCGCAGGCGACGTCCGGTTGCGCAGCAAGCGTAGAACCTGACAACTCGACCAGCCTGACACTGCGCGAGTATCGATTCTACGAAAGCTGCGGCTACGCGTGCTTACTTGGCGCTGATCTGTTTTTGCAGGTTTTGGATCTGGCTTTGCAAGGTGTTGATGTTGCGTGTGACTTGCCCACGGAACAGGTCAAACTCGGCGGTGTTGGCACCTTGCGCCGGGGCCGCTGCCGGACGGGTTTCCAGTTCGCTCTTGAGCACGATCAAGTCCTGCTCCAGGCGCTGAATGGCCGCAGCCGGGTTGCCCTGTTTTTTCAACGCAGCCACATCGGCACTTAAACCTTTGAGCTGAGCGTCCAGCTTGCCCTGCTCCGCCACAGTGGCTTTGAGCGTGGTCAGCTCGGTGCCTAAGGCCTTCACCTCGGTGGCCCGTTGCGTGCTGTCCGCTTGCTGAGCGGTCACTTGCGCCACAATCGCCGCATTGATTTGCTCAAAGCGTTTGTCCAGCTCACCTTGCTGGCCCACCACAGCGCCTTGCTGTTGCTTGCTCTGCTCAAGGAGTTTTTCTTCAAGCTGCTTGATCTGCAACTTCAGCGCTTCGCTGCCGCTGTTGAGGGTGGATTCACTGGCCACCACTTTGCCGGAGATGGCTTGCAAGCGCCCCGCCGCTTCTTCGCTGATGCGTGCAAAGCTTTCCTGGGTGGCCACCAGTTGCTGCTCCATCATCGACAACTGCTGAAAACTCCACCACGCCAACCCGGCAAACGCCAGCAAGACCGCGCCGAGCAGTGCCCACAGCGGGCCAGTGGTGGGCGCCTTGACCTTGATCACAGGGGTGTTGCGCGAATACACCGTGGTGCGTTCTCGGGCACCGGTTGGGGTGGCCAGTTCATCGTGGTCATCGACCGTGGCTCGCAGGGTCGGGACATCATCGAAGTCGTCGCGGGCATCGTTACGCATGGCAAACCTTATTCAAAACCTGAGTGAAAGCTGAATGGCGCGAGTATAAACCGCTGACTCGCGCCTTGATCGTCCTTGAACCTTCATCGGGTTCATCGGCAGTACGGGTGTTTAACGGTAGGGCGATTCCTGGGCTTTCCACCAGCCACAGAACTCATCAAGCGCCGCCCACACGCTGACTTTTGGGTCGTAGTCCAGGCAATGCCGGGCGCGACTGATATCGAGCGTGAAGTCTTTGCTCATTTCCTGCGTGCGCAAGCGCGAGCGTTTCGGCTCGGGCTGACCGGGCCACAGTTTACAGGCAACTTCACTGAGCGCACTCACGCTGTACGCCGAGCCGTAGCCACGGTAACGCGTAACCGGCGCTACGTTCATTTGGCGCATCACGTAATTGACCACGTCCCAGAACGGGATCGGCGTGCCATTACTGATGTTGTACGCCTTGCCCAATGCCGAACCTGTGGCCAGCACGCTGCTGAGCAGGGCTTCGTTAAGATTTTGCACACTGGTGAAGTCGACTTTGTTAAGCCCGTTGCCGATGATCGCCAAACGGCCTTTGCGCTGCATTTGAAGCAAACGCGGAAACAGGCTCATGTCCCCCGCCCCCGTCACCATGCGCGGGCGCAAGGCGATCACTTCAAGGCCGAACTCTTGGGCGCCGAAGACTTTTTGCTCGGCCAGGTTTTTGGTGGCGGCATAGGTGTGGCTCAAACGTCTTGGCACCTGTTCTTCGCTCAGGCCCACGTGTGAGCGGCCGTCGAAATACAGCGAGGCCGAAGACAAGTGCACCAGGCGCCGTACGCGCTGTTTCAAGCAGGCTTCGACCACGTTTTCGGTAACCAGCACGTTGTCGCGCTGCAAGTCCTGCGCACGGCCCCACGCACTGACGGCGCCCGCACAGTGCACCACGGCGTCGATGTCGACGCACAGGTCGCGCACCAGCAAGCCATCGGTCAAATCACCCGGAATAAACTCAGCGCCACGCCGCACCAGGTGTTCAACACCGTCGGCACGCCGCCCACTGACCCGTACGTCAAAGCCCTGCTCCAGGGCAAAACGCGCAAAGCGTCCGCCAATGAAGCCGCTTGCGCCGGTGACCAGAATCTTCATCAATCGCTCCAAATGCTCTAATGCGTGCTGCCTGCTGTTTAAACGCTGGATATCAGGCCAAAGGCACTAACCAGCGCGGCGCCGAACGCGATAAATGTTCGGTCAGTTGCCCCAGCAGTTGTCCGCCGTTGCGCCAATGATGCCAGTACAGTGGCACGTCAATCGGTTTATCTGGCAAAAGCTCCACCAGTGTTGCGCTTTCAAGTTGTTCGCGCACTTGCAGCTCGGGGACTAACCCCCAGCCCAGCCCAGCCTCGGTCAAGCGAATAAAGCCTTCGGAAGACGGGCACAGATGATGCTCGAAACCACCGTCCACCCCCAACGAAGCCAGATAACGGTGTTGTAAGAAATCGTCCGGGCCAAAGACCAGCGCGGGGGTTTTTGGCAGTAACGCTGCGCTCACCCCCTGCGGGAAATGCCGCGCAATAAACGCAGGGCTGGCCAACGCCCGATACCGCATGGCACCCAGCAACACACTGCGCGCACCCGCCACCGGGCGTTCACTGGCACACAAACACGCCGCCACTTCACCGGCACGCATGCGTTTGAGGCCTACGGTCTGGTCCTCGACCACCAAGTCCAACAACAGGTGCTGTTCGGCGCAAAAATCTCCCACCGCCTGCGCCCACCACGTGGCCAGGCTGTCGGCGTTCAAGGCAATGCGCAGACGCTCCGGCAAACCTTCGTCGTCCAGCGCAGGCACAGCGCTTTGCAGATCGCGTTCTAGTAAACGCACTTGCTGCACATGGTTGAGCAAACGGCGCCCGATCTCGGTGGGGCTGGGCGGTGTCGCACGTATCAACACAGGCTGACCGATGCGCGCTTCGAGCAATTTGATGCGTTGGGAAATGGCCGATTGTGACAGCCCCAACACCTGCGCCGCACGTTCGAAACCCGCTTGTTCCACCACCGCCGCCAGCGCGGAGAGTAATTTATAGTCGAACATCAGTTTTCCTAATGAGCGATCAGCAATATTGGTTTTTCTTATACCTCTAACGACCGGAGAATAGCCAGCAGCACACCGCTCCCCGCGCTGTAGTTAGACGAGTAATTCTTATGTGGCAAAGCTACCTCAACGGCCTGTTGGTCGCGTTCGGCCTGATTATGGCCATTGGCACCCAAAATGCTTTCGTGCTGGCGCAAAGCCTGCGCCGAGAGCACCACCTGCCAGTGGCGGCATTTTGTGTGGTGTGCGACGCCTTGCTCGTGGCTGCCGGGGTGTTCGGGCTGGCGACGATTTTGGCGCAAAACCCCATCCTGCTCAGCGTGGCGCGCTGGGGTGGCGCTGTGTTTTTGTTGTGGTACGGCACCCAGGCGCTGCGCCGCGCCTTTTCTAATTCCAGCCTTGAACAATCGGCGGGGCAAACCGCCCGCTCGCTCAAGGCGGTGATGCTCAGTGCATTGGCCGTCACCCTGCTCAACCCCCATGTGTACCTCGACACCGTTTTGCTGATCGGCTCGCTGGGGGCGCAGCAAAGTGTACCCGGCGCTTATGTCATCGGTGCAGCCAGCGCTTCACTGTTGTGGTTCTTCACCCTGGCCCTCGGCGCGGCATGGCTGGCACCGTGGCTGGCCCGTCCCGGCACCTGGCGCCTGCTCGATTTGCTGGTGGCCGTGATGATGTACACCGTGGCCGTACAGTTGATTGTTGCCGGGTGATCGAGGACAAAAACGACGCGCCCGAACCCATCGAGTTTTTCCATCAATCGCGCTGGAACCTCTATTCCACACAGTTGTTGCGTGGTTAAGGCGTCACCCCGGTGCTATGATCCTGACCCTGCGCCGCGAAGAGTAAAAACTCATCGGCGCGTGTTTGGCCGCCCGTGATCGGCCTTGCGCTCATCGCAACTGACCTGATTAGGAGAATCAACATGGCTTTCGAATTGCCGCCGCTGCCGTACGCACACGATGCCCTGCAGCCGCACATCTCCAAAGAAACCCTGGAGTTTCACCACGACAAGCACCACAACACCTACGTCGTGAACCTGAACAACCTGGTGCCAGGTACCGAGTTTGAAGGCAAAACCCTGGAAGAGATCGTTAAAACCTCTTCGGGCGGTATCTTCAACAACGCAGCCCAAGTGTGGAACCACACGTTCTACTGGAACTGCATGACGCCAAACGGCGGCGGCCAACCGACTGGCGCACTGGCTGAAGCGATCAACGCCTCGTTCGGCTCGTTCGACACGTTCAAAGAAGAATTCAGCAAAACCTCCATCGGCACCTTCGGTTCCGGCTGGGGCTGGCTGGTGAAAAAGGCTGACGGTTCCCTGGCACTGGCCAGCACCATCGGCGCCGGTAACCCGCTGACCAGCGGCGACACCCCGCTGCTGACCTGCGACGTGTGGGAACACGCTTACTACATCGACTACCGCAACGTACGTCCGAAGTATGTAGAAGCGTTCTGGAACCTCGTTAACTGGAAGTTCGTGGCCGAGCAGTTCGAAGGCAAAACCTTCACCGCTTAAGCGATGCGCCAGATAAAAAACCCGGCATTGCCGGGTTTTTTTTGCCTGCTGAAAAGTCCGTGCCCCACTGGCCGGTGCACTAACGCCAGCTAGAATCAAACCACTGAAATATTCTTCGGCACCGGCTCAAGTTCAGCAGGCACAAGACCGACACAGTGTGCACAGCATGGCCGCATCAACGTTTTGAAAGCGAAGAGTGTCTGCGAGGGATTACCCACAGTCATGGCTACTTGATATCATCGGCCGGAAACAAGGAAGCGCTCTTTGAAGCTGGAACTTAAAAACAGCTTGTCAGTCAAGTTGCTCCGGATCGTGCTGCTGTCAGCGCTGGTCGTCGGGGTGGTGCTCAGCTGCGCGCAAATTGTGTTCGACGCCTACAAAACCCGGCAGTCGATCAACAATGACGCCGAACGCATTCTCGACATGTTTCGCGACCCTTCGACCCAGGCCGTTTATAGCCTGGACCGCGAAATGGCCATGCAAGTGATCGAGGGGCTGTTTCAGGACGAAGCCGTACGCCAGGCCTCTATCGGGCACCCCAAAGAAACCACCCTGGCGCAAAAGTCCCGACCGCTGCGAGAAGCCTCCAGCCGCTGGCTGACAGATGTGTTTCTGGGCAAGGAACTCACCTTCGTCACCCCTCTGGTCGGTCGCGGCCCTTACAGCGAGTACTACGGCGATTTGACCATCACCCTGGACACCGCGACCTATGGCGACGGGTTTCTGGTCAATTCCGGGATTATTTTCATCTCCGGTGTACTGCGCGCCCTGCTGATGGGGCTGGTGCTGTACCTGATCTATCACTGGCTGCTGACCAAACCGTTGTCGCGCATGATTGAGCACCTGAGCACGATCAACCCCGACCGTCCCAGCGAACACCTGTTGCCGTTGCTCAAGGGCCACGAAAAAAACGAACTGGGGATCTGGATCAACACCGCCAACCAGTTACTGACCTCAATAGAACGCAATACGCACCTGCGCCACGAAGCCGAAAACACCCTGCTGCGCATGGCCCAGTACGACTTTCTGACCGGCCTGCCCAATCGCCAGCAACTGCAAACGCAACTGGCCAAGATTTTATTCGATGCCGGGCGCTTGCAACGCAGGGTGGGCGTGTTGTGCGTGGGCCTGGACGATTTCAAAAGTATCAACGAGCAATATGGCTACCAGACCGGCGACCAACTGCTGATGGCCGTTGCTGACCGTCTGCGCTCTCACAGCGGCCGACTGGGCGCCCTCGCCCGCCTGGGCGGTGACCAATTTGCCCTGGTGCAGGCCGATATCGACCAGCCTTATCAGGTGGCCGAGTTGGCGCAGAGTATTCTCGACGACCTCGAAACCCCGTTTTCGCTGGCAGAACAGACGATTCGACTGCGGGCCACCATCGGTATCACGCTGTTCCCCGAAGATGGCGACACCAGCGAAAAATTGCTGCAAAAGGCCGAGCAGACCATGACCTTGGCCAAGAGCCGCTCGCGCAGCCGTTACCAGTTCTACATCGCCAGCGTCGACAGCGAGATACGCCGCAGGCGAGAGTTGGAAAAAGACCTGCGTGACGCCTTGCTGTGCAATCAGCTGTACCTGGTCTATCAACCGCAGATTCGCTACAGCGATCACCGCGTAGTCGGCGTCGAGGCGCTGTTACGCTGGCAGCACCCCGAACACGGCATGGTGCCACCTGACTTGTTCATCCCCCTGGCCGAACAAAACGGCAGCATCATCGCCATTGGCGAGTGGGTACTGGATCAAGCCTGTCATCAATTGCGCGAGTGGCACGATCAGGGCTTCACTGAGCTGCGCATGGCGGTCAACCTGTCGACCGTGCAGCTGCACCACGCCGACCTGCCGCGCATGGTCAACAATCTGCTGCAAATTTACCGTTTACCCGCGCGCAGTCTGGAACTGGAAGTCACTGAAACCGGCCTGATGGAAGACATCAGCACCGCCGCCCAGCACCTGCTGAGCCTGCGCCGCTCGGGGGCATTGATCGCCATTGATGACTTTGGCACAGGCTATTCGTCACTCAGCTACCTCAAGAGCCTGCCGCTGGACAAAATCAAGATCGATAAAAGCTTTGTGCAGGACCTGATTGACGATGACGACGATGCCACCATCGTGCGGGCCATCATCCAGCTCGGTAAAAGTTTGGGCATGCAAGTGATTGCCGAGGGCGTCGAAACCCTGTCGCAAGAGATGTACGTGATCAATGAAGGCTGCCATGAAGGCCAGGGTTACTTGTACAGCAAGCCCCTGATTGCACGGGAATTGAGCATTTTTCTGAAGCAGGCGCAGCGCAACAATGCCGTCATTATGTAAATGCATGTTTCGAGTGCGGTGAAGCATCCGGCGTAGAGGTGACGTGAATAGGAAATATTTACAACGCTAACCCTTTACAGAAAATGCATATCTTTCGCATCATGTCGCCAGTATTGCGTGCAGTCGCACGCGTGTCCCACCTCTCGAAGCAGGATTTTCGCCATGATTCGTATGCCCCTGGCCTCCGCCAGTCTGCTGGCCATTGCTATTTCACTCGCCGGTTGTGGCGACAAAGACCAAGAAAAAAATGCAGCGACCCCAGCGCCTGCCGCAGCGACGACTCAAGCGACTCCCGCAGCTGACATCAGCGCAGTGAAAATCGACGAAGCTGCCGCCAAGGCTGTTGTCGCGCATTACGCCGACATGGTGCACGCCGTCTACAGCGACGCCGAATCCACCGCTAAAAAACTGCAAACCGCAATCGACGCCTTTTTGGCCAACCCTAACGATGACACGTTGAAAGCGGCCAAAGCGGCCTGGGTTGAGTCCCGCGTGCCTTACCTGCAAAGCGAAGTGTTCCGCTTTGGCAACACCATCATTGACGATTGGGAAGGTCAAGTTAACGCCTGGCCACTGGATGAGGGCCTGATCGACTACGTTGACACCAGCTACGCGCACGCTCTGGGCAACCCGGGTGCCACCGCCAACATCATTGCCAACACCCAAATCCAGGTCGGCGAAGACAAAGTCGACGTCACCCAAATCACCCCTGAAGTCCTTGCCAGCCTCAACGAGCTGGGCGGCTCGGAAGCTAACGTAGCCACTGGCTATCACGCTATCGAATTCCTGCTGTGGGGCCAGGACCTCAACGGCACCGGTCCGGGTGCAGGCAACCGCCCTGCGTCGGACTACCTTGAAGGTGAAGGCGCTACGGGCGGCCACAACGACCGTCGTCGTGCCTACCTGAAAGCCGTGACCCAATTGCTGGTCAATGACCTGAACGAAATGGTGGCGAACTGGGCACCTGAGGTGGCCGACAACTACCGCGCATCGCTGGAAGCAGAGCCTGTCCAAAACGGTCTGCGCAAAATGCTGTTCGGCATGGGCAGCCTGTCGTTGGGCGAACTGGCAGGCGAGCGCATGAAAGTGTCGCTGGAAGCCAACTCCCCTGAAGACGAACAAGACTGCTTCAGCGACAACACCCACAACTCGCACTTCTACGACGCCAAAGGTATTCGTAACGTGTACCTGGGTGAATACGTACGCGCCGATGGCACCAAGATGACCGGCCCTAGCCTGTCTTCGCTGGTAGCCGTAGTTGACCCGGCTGCTGACGCCACCTTGAAGTCTGACCTGGCCGATACCGAAGCCAAGATCCAGGTCATGGTGGATCGTGCAGCCAAGGGCGAGCACTACGACCAATTGATCGCCGCGGGCAACGAGTCCGGCAACCAAGTGGTTCGTGACGCCATCGGCGCGCTGGTCAAGCAGACCGGTGCCATTGAACAAGCCGCTGGCAAGCTGGGCATCAGCGACCTGAACCCGGACAACGCCGATCACGATTTTTGATCGATAGCGTTTGAGTGACTGAACATGAGGCGGCCTGCGGGCCGCCTTTTTTGTGGGTTTACAGATGCCTCACCGATGCATGGCCCGTAGTCGCTGACGAGTAACGCGAGGCTGCGATGGGTCGCGATGCGCCACCCCGGCACGCGATTATTCAACCCGGCAGATCATGCCATCCGATGAAGGGTTTACGGTCGTTGACTGCCGCAGATCAAACCAAACGCTAATTCCTCTTATTTCAATTCACCTTCCCTGATAAACTTTGCGCCCTCGATTTTGCTCGCTGAACTGGACGCTTGATGCCTTCGTTGCCTCTTCGCCTGTCTCTGCTGCTCCTGGCCCTTGGCCTTGGCGGTTGTGATGACGCCCCGCGTTTTACCAAACCCGAGCCTGGCGAAGCCCGCTCCGGTGGGGCCACGACGGTGCGTAAAACCGATCAAAATGCGTTTTCGATGCCCTCTGCCAACCTGGCGCCCACACGGCGTCTGGATTTCAGTGTCGGCAACAGTTTTTTCCGCAGCCCGTGGGTGATCGCCCCGTCTACCACCACGGCGCGCGACGGGCTGGGGCCCCTGTTCAATACCAACGCCTGCCAAAACTGCCACATCAAGGACGGCCGGGGTCATCCACCCGCCCCCAACGCCAAGAACGCCGTCTCGATGCTAGTACGCCTGTCGATTCCCAATGACCCGGCATTTGCCACGCTGATCGAACAAATCGGCATCGTCCCCGAACCGGTCTACGGCGGCCAATTACAGGACATGTCAGTGCCCGGCGTGCCACCTGAGGGCAAGGTGCGGGTCGATTACACGCCTGTGCCCGTGCGTTTCAAGGACGGCACCGAAGTCGAACTGCGCAAACCTGTGCTGCACATCACTCAATTAGGCTACGGCCCGATGCACCCTGACGCGCGTTTTTCCGCCCGTATTGCGCCGCCTATGATTGGCCTGGGGCTGCTTGAAGCAATCCCGGACCAAGACATTTTGGCCAACGCCAAGGACAAGAGCGCTGATGGCGTTACCGGGCGCCCTAATTGGGTGTGGGACGACGCACAACAAAAAACTGTCTTGGGCCGATTTGGCTGGAAAGCTGGCCAACCCAATCTCAATCAACAAAATGTTCACGCCTTTTCTGGTGATATGGGGCTTACCACGTCCCTGAGACCGTTTGATGATTGCACCCAGGCTCAAACTGCCTGCCTTGAAGCGCCCAACGGCAATGGCCCGCAAGGTGAGCCTGAGGTCAGCGACAACATTCTGCGTCTGGTCGAGTTCTATACCCGCAACCTCGCGGTGCCCGCGCGTCGGGATGTCGGCGCACCAGAAGTGCTGGCCGGTAAAAACCTGTTCTACAAAGCTGGCTGCGTTGCGTGTCACACCCCGACCTTCACCACCTCAGCCACGGCGGCTGAACCGGAGCTGGCCAATCAGGTCATTCATCCCTACAGCGACCTGTTATTGCACGATATGGGCGAAGGGCTGGCCGATGGCCGCACCGAGTTCACCGCCAGTGGTCGACAATGGCGCACTGCGCCCTTATGGGGGATTGGTTTGACCCAGAACGTGAGCGGCCATACCCAGTTTTTGCACGATGGACGTGCACGCAACCTGCTCGAAGCCGTGCTGTGGCATGGTGGCGAGGCCGAACCGGCCAGGCAGCAGGTTTTACAGTTCAATGCCGAGCAGCGCGCTGCGTTGCTGGCGTTCCTGAATTCTCTTTAAACGCTTATAAGATCGGGGACCCCGACATGTTTCGACCCAAGTTGTTGTTCACCAGCCTTGCCGCCCTTGCCTTGGGCGCGTGTGCACCGCAAGACCCGCAAGCCGTGACCTCGGCCGCGATTGCCAAGCAAGTGATCCTGCCAACTTACAGCCGCTGGGCCGATGCCGATCGCCAATTGGCTGTCAGCGCCCTGGCGTATTGCGAAGGCAAAGAAACCCTGGAAACCGCCCGTGCCGACTTCCTGCATGCGCAGAAAGCCTGGGCCGAGCTGCAACCGCTGCTGATCGGTCCGCTGGCTGAGGGCAATCGTTCGTGGCAAGTGCAGTTCTGGCCGGACAAAAAGAACCTGGTCGGGCGTCAGGTTGAACAACTGGTCATCGCTCAGCCGCAGATCGATGCTGCTGCCCTGGCCAAGTCCAGTGTTGTGGTGCAGGGTCTGTCGGCTTACGAGTACATCTTGTTCGACAGCAAGATTGACCTTGCCGATGACACGCAAAAAGCCCGTTATTGCCCACTGCTCACGGCCATTGGCGAGCGTCAGAAACAACTGGCCGAAGAAATTCTGGGGAGCTGGAACAGCACCGACGGCATGCTGGCGCAGATGAGCAAGTTCCCTAACCAGCGCTATGCCGATTCCCACGAAGCCATTGCTGACCTGCTGCGGGTTCAGGTCACCGCACTGGACACCCTGAAAAAGAAACTCGGCACCCCGATGGGCCGCCAGAGCAAGGGCATTGCGCAGCCTTTCCAGGCCGATGCATGGCGCAGCGAGTCGTCGCTCAAGAGCCTGGCCGCCAGCTTGGCCGCCGCTCAGACCGTATGGGCTGGCGTTGACAACAAAGGTTTGCGTGGTCTGTTGCCCGCCGACCAGAAACCGTTGGCCGACAAAATTGACGCCGCGTATGCCGCCTCGCTCAAATTGTTCAATGATAACCAGCAGTCGCTGAATGAATTGCTGGCCGATGACGCCGGCCGCGCCAGGCTGAATGCGATTTACGACAGCCTGAACGTGGTTCACCGCTTGCACGAAGGTGAACTGGCCAAGGCGCTGGGCATTCAACTGGGCTTTAACGCCAACGACGGCGATTAATGAAGGAAGGTTCGATGATGCGCAGGCAAGCTCTGAAACTCGGCGGTTTACTGCTGAGCGCCGTTACGCTGGGCGGCTGGTCGCTGTTCAAAAACAAAGGCCACAGCCCGCTGTTGTTGAGCGCCCGGGATGACGTGGACGGCAATCACTTTGCCGTGGGTTACACGCTCGACGGCACTCAGGTATTCAACACCCCAGTGGGCCAGCGCTGCCACGACATCATCAACCACCCCACACTGCCCATTGCGTTGTTCGTTGCCCGGCGCCCCGGCACCGAGAGCTACCTGATCAACCTCAAGGATGGGCAGTTGCTGCAAACCCTGACATCCCTGCCCAATCGCCACTTTTATGGTCACGCGGTGATTCATAAAGATGGCGAGTGGCTGTACACCACAGAAAACGACACCACCGACCCGGGCCGTGGCGTGCTGGGGGTTTACCGCTTTGAAGGCGAGCGTCTGATACACACTGGCGAAATCCCGACTCACGGCGTAGGCCCGCATCAAGTGTCGTGGATGCCAGACGGCGAAACGCTGGTGGTGGCCAACGGCGGTATCCGTACCGAAGCTGAAAGCCGGGTCGAGATGAACCTCAACGCCATGCAACCCAGCCTGGTGCTGATGCAGCGTGACGGCACCCTGCTGAGTAAAGAAACCCTCAGCCAGCCGATGAACAGCGTGCGTCACTTAGGCATTGCCAACGATGGCACTATAGTGGCGTGCCAACAATTTATGGGCGACGCCCACGCGCTGTCCGAGTTGTTGGCAATCAAGCGCCCCGGCCAGCCCTTTAAGCCGTTCCCGGTGGCCGAACAGCAACTGCGTGCAATGGGCCATTACACCGCCAGCGTGGCGGTGCACAGCGACTTGCGGCTGGTGGCATTGACGGCCCCTCGCGGTAATCGGTTTTTTGTGTGGGATCTGGACAGTGGCGCAGTACGACTGGATGCGCCGTTGCCCGATTGCGCAGGCGTAGCCGCCGTAAAAGAGGGTTTCGTGGTGACATCAGGCCAGGGGCGCTGCCGGTTCTATGACTGCCGACAAACACCGTTGACCGCCAAACCGCTGGATTTGCCCGCAGGGCTTTGGGACAACCATTTGCATGTGATGTAGGGCAGTTGTCTGCGCAGCGATCACGACATCCGATGACGTCGTTAAATCAGGCAAAACCAGCACCCTGAGTTAACGACGTCTTCGCTTGCGCACAGGGCCTTCGGCAACGGCGACAGACAGCCTGTCAGGGGCGCAGGCCTTGGGACATACCAAACATGAACAGCAATAAATCATGATCCGGCCTGGCTATGGTTTCGACTTTAGCGATGCGCGGCAGCGGGCATTGACTGCCACTGGTGGTTGAACTCAACACTTGCAAACGGGGTTGCTCCCAGGCGGCCATTGCCACCGAAGCAATCGCCAGCGCACCCAGCAGGAACAAACCTCGTGCTATTTCTCTCTTCATCATCGTAAACCTTTGATGGCGCTGCCAAACACCGTCTCATAAAAGTAGATCAACTTGCGCCAGTCGGTGTCGCTCCACGACGAATGGCGACGCAGCTGTTTCAGATCGTGTGAGGCCGCCTTGTAGGGTGTCAGGCGTTGCCTGCATTTCTCCAAGTCAAGCAGGGCGACGTCTACCGTTGCACTCTGCGCGCTGCCCGTGACCCGTACAAAGACATGTTTGATATAAAGGCAACCGTGCTGCCAACGCCCCAGGTGCATGCGCGCCAGGTTTTGCGCCACAGCCTCAAGCACGCGCTCATGCACGGCTTCGCCATAGCGCTCACGCCCACCGGCGGCGTACCAATTGTCGATTTCGATAAAGCCGTCCAGCGCCGCCGTCACCAACAACGCACGCCATTGCCCGTCCGGTGCCTGCCTGGCCCCACAAAACACCAGTTCCGGCACATTGACGGACAAGGCGCTCAGGGCCAGCAGCGCATCGCGCTCACGCAACACAGTCGGGCGCCCTAGCGGGTAGCGCCAGCTGCGGTAGATATGGCCCACTTGCCGCTTGGCATACAACAACCGACCCGCTTCGTGGATTCGTTGTACCCCACTCTCCCCGCCACGACGCTGGTTGGGTTCTTCGACCCACTCGCCCTCCTGGCGCCAGTAATGTTCAAAACAGTCTTCTGTCGACATCGGGGGTTGCTGTACACAATCAACGGCCATGAGTTACCTCTTGCGTAGTACGTAAACCCGCCACATCGCATACAGCGGAATAAAGTCCAAATGCTCCTGAACAGTGAAACCAGCCTTCCTAAACTCCGCCTCAACCGTAACAGCAGGTAACACAAACCGATTTTGGTAACCCTCCTGCACAGGCGAAGTGCCCCGTTGACGCTCCAGACGCTTACGCTTCCACGCCTTGAAGTTGCCGTCGACCCACAAAGAAACAATCACGCTGTCGCGGCTGACACGGTGAAACTCCCGCAATAGAGCCATCCGATGACTTGCGTCACCGATATGGTGGAGCAGGCGCATACAAAAAATACTGTCGACCGCGTTATCTGGCAGGTCTATATCAAACGCAGATGTCTGCAAACGGCGTACCCGTTTCACCACTTCGGACGGCTGAGCGACGCAAGCCACTTCCAGCATAGACGCTGAATTATCAGCCCCGATGATTTCACGGTTATGTTTTGCGGCCAGTAACGGCCAAAAACGACCTGCGCCGCACGGCAAATCCAGCACCACCCCAGGTTCGCCCGCTAACGCCAGGGCACGGCGCGCCAACTGCTCGTCACGGGTATGGGACAAGCGTCGCGCCCAACCGTTCTGGTGCTTTAACAGATAGTCAGTTGCGTGTTGCTGGTCGTACTTTTCAGAAAACTTAAGTGTGATCACGGGGCTCATGACGGCTCTCCTGAAGCATGTAGCCCTACCTTAATCAGGCGGGTGTGAGCATCAGGTCATCATCGAGTGAAAATTTTGTGCCGCTAAACACCGAAAAGATCGCAGGGTTTTACAGGCATGGAGTGCTGGCGCGGGGCCATTTAACGACTAAAAGCTAAGAGGAGACGACGGCGAGCAAGGTGCAGGCCGTCGTTAAGCGGGCATCAATCCTTGGGTTCGAGTTCGACGTGAAAACGGCAACCGTTGGGTTCCATCGTGGTCAATGACACACGCCAGCCCTGGCTGTCACAGATGCGCTGAACCAATGACAAGCCCAGCCCCAGCCCCTCTCCGCGCTTTTCACTGCCGCGTACAAAAGGCTGGAACATGGCCTGGCGTTTCTCTTCAGGGATACCAACACCGCTGTCCTCCACCACAAAACCGGTCGGTTCGAGGGTCAGGCGAATGAAGCCGGTATCGGTGTAGTGCAACGCATTACGTAACAAGTTACCCATCACCGCGTGCAGGAATGTCGCGTTATAGAGCGTGTCCAGCGGCTGACCCGGCTGGTAGATCAGCTCCAGGCCTTTGGCTTCAATCGGGCCACGCCACAGACTGATCAAGCCTTCAGCCACAGTGGTGAGGTTGACCTTGGGCGACATACTGGCGTCTTCGTGTTGCGCACGAGCCAGCATGAGAAAGGTCTGCACCAACTCGCGCATCTCTTCGCAAGCGCGGGAAATACGCTCCACTTGCGAACGACTGCGTTGATCCAGGGCCGGGTTTTCGAGCAACAGCTCGCAGGAACTGGCCAGGACCATCAACGGCGTGCGCAACTCGTGGCTCACGTCACTGGTAAACAGCCGTTCGCGGGTCAGCGTGTCGCGCAGGCGCCCCAGCGTGGCGTCAAAGGCAACGGCCAGCTCACCCACTTCATCGGCAGCGTAATCGGGCGCCAAGGGCGGCGCCAGCCCGAGCAATTGATCGCGATGGCGCACTTGGCGCGCCAGCCTTACCACCGGCGCCATCACCCGTCTGGCCAGCACCCAGCCCAGGAAGACCGCCAGCGCCAGCGCCAGCACAAAGCCCACCAGCACCACGGCAAACAGCACGCGCTCACGCTCTTCAAAATCGCTTTGGTCTTGCAGCAAGACATAGCGCCGCCCGTCAACCACCTCAACCATGGCGTGATACGACAACTGGTCGCGAAACACCTCGTGAAAGCCCGGCTGCAAATGGCGCAGATCCTTGGGTAAGGCAAAGTCGCCGCGCCCACCACTGAAGTAGAACAACTGGTCTGGCTCGGGGCGGTGATTCCAGTCGGCAACGTTGTCCATCAACAGCAAGCGCTGCAAGTCTCCGCCCAAACCGGCCGAGATCAGTTTTTCTTCCACCAGGTGCACGGTGGCGACAATCCCCATCGCGAAGGTGCCCGCAACCAGCGCACTCATCAGCGCAAACGCGATTATGATCCGCTGGGCAAGGCTTTGCTTAAACTCCATCGCGTGCCTCGGCGAGGCGATAGCCCACGCCATGCACGGTTTGCAGCAGCGGTTTATCGAACGGTTTGTCGATCACCTGGCGCAGTTGGTGTACGTGGCTGCGCAGGCTGTCGCTGTCCGGGCAATCGTCGCCCCACAAGGCTTCTTCCAATACTTCGCGGCGCAGCACGTGCGGGCTTTTTTGCATCAGCACAGCCAGCAGTTTTAGCCCTACCGGGTTGAGCTTGAGCAGGCGCCCATCGCGCGTGACTTCAAGGGTGTCCAGGTCATATTTGAGGTCTGCTACTTGCAGCTCGCGCCGCCCGCCGCCCTGGGCACGACGCAATACGGCTTCAATGCGCGCCGCCAATTCAGACAGCGCAAAGGGTTTGAGCAGGTAATCATCGGCACCGGACTTGAAGCCTTGCAGGCGATCGTCCAACTGATCACGGGCGGTGAGCATGATCACGGGTGTGTCGCGGCGCGCGTCTTCACGCAAGCGCTTGCACAAGGTATAGCCGTCAATGCCGGGCAGCATGATGTCGAGCACGATCAAGTCGTAATGCTCGGTGGCCGCCAGGTGCAGGCCCGACAAACCATCCTGTGCGCAATCCACGGTATAGCCTTTAAGCCCTAGATAATCGGCCAGATTGGCGAGGATATCGCGGTTGTCTTCAACCAACAGAATTCGCATGGGCACTTTCTCCGTACGCAGTTACGGCCGTCTTGGCCCGCGCAGCTTAGAGTGAAGATCGGCGCAGGGCCAGTGCCACAAGGCGTTCTGCGTATTTAGTTGACGCTCATCAGAGCCTGACATTTTTTTCACCTGCGGTTCACAAGCGACCGACAGCCGCGCCATCAGACTTGCGCACGCGCGTGATCGCTTTCGCAGGTCTGCTGGCGCGGCCAGGGCCGCAATGCTTACCAGCACGAACGGGCAGTAACGGCCCCTCTCA
This sequence comes from Pseudomonas weihenstephanensis, assembly GCF_016812185.1. NCBI lineage: Bacteria > Pseudomonadati > Pseudomonadota > Gammaproteobacteria > Pseudomonadales > Pseudomonadaceae > Pseudomonas > Pseudomonas weihenstephanensis. The sequence goes on from NZ_JAAEBV010000001.1 coordinate 970,731, forward strand.
ATTCTTCGCCGCTTCTCGTAACAACGAACTCGATGACCAGCAGTTCTACGCCAGCTTGCCGCGCAGATGTTGAGCTGGAAACCGGCGCAAGCGGCTTAACAACAGGTGTCTCAACGCTAAGCACGCAAGTGCGTGATCTCCCGTTGCGGCGCTCATGTGCTATCACCGCGCGATGGCGTCGCAAGCACATGTGGCCGAACAACGACCCACTAATAGCCGGGCACTAAAAAGCCCCGCCTGATTACTCAGGCGGGGCTTTTGCGTAGCGGGGTAAGGCTGGCTTACATCATGCCGCCCATACCACCCATGCCGCCCATGTCTGGCATACCGCCGCCAGCTGCTTTGTCTTCCTGGATCTCAGCGATCATCGCCTCAGTGGTGATCATCAGGCTGGCAATCGAGGAAGCCGCTTGCAGAGCCGAACGCGTCACTTTAGCCGGGTCAAGAATACCCATTTCAATCATGTCGCCGTATTCGCCAGTGGCAGCGTTGTAACCGTAGTTACCCGAACCCTGCTTCACTTTGTCGACGACTACGCTTGGCTCGTCACCGGAGTTGGCAACGATCTGGCGCAGAGGTGCTTCAACAGCACGACGCAGCAGAGCAATACCTACGTTCTGATCAGCGTTGTCGCCTTTCAGTTCGGAGATAGCCTGCAACGCACGCACCAGTGCCACGCCACCGCCAGGTACCACGCCTTCTTCAACGGCTGCACGGGTTGCGTGCAGGGCGTCTTCAACGCGGGCTTTCTTCTCTTTCATTTCTACTTCAGAACCCGCGCCAACCTTGATCACTGCAACGCCGCCCGACAGCTTGGCCAGACGCTCTTGCAGTTTTTCACGGTCGTAGTCAGAAGTGGTATCAGCCACTTGTGCACGGATCTGAGTTACACGGGCCTGGATATCCGCGTCAACGCCAGCGCCATCAATGATGGTGGTGTTTTCTTTGGACAGGATCACGCGCTTGGCGTTACCCAGGTGCTCCAGGGTGGTGCTTTCCAGGCTCAGGCCGATCTCTTCGGAGATGACGGTACCGCCTGTCAGAACAGCGATGTCCTGCAACATTGCTTTACGACGATCGCCGAAGCCAGGTGCTTTAACAGCAGCGACTTTAACGATACCGCGCATGTTGTTCACAACCAGAGTCGCCAGGGCTTCGCCTTCAACGTCTTCAGCCACGATCAACAGTGGGCGGCCGGCTTTTGCAACGGCTTCCAGCACTGGCAGCATTTCGCGGATGTTGGAGATTTTTTTATCAACCAACAGGATCAGCGGGCCGTCCAGCTCAGCCACCATGGTGTCTGGCTTGTTTACGAAGTAAGGGGACAGGTAGCCACGGTCGAACTGCATGCCTTCAACCACAGACAGTTCGTTTTCCAGGCCCGAGCCTTCTTCAACGGTGATCACGCCTTCTTTACCGACTTTTTCCATGGCTTCGGCAATGATGTCGCCGATGGAGCTGTCGGAGTTAGCAGAGATAGTGCCTACCTGAGCGATAGCCTTGCTGTCAGCGCATGGCTTGGCCAGCTGACGCAGTTCTTTAACAATAGCGATGGTCGCTTTGTCGATACCGCGCTTGAGGTCCATCGGGTTCATGCCGGCAGCGACGGCTTTCAGGCCTTCGTTGACGATCGACTGAGCCAGTACGGTTGCAGTGGTAGTACCGTCACCGGCGTCATCGTTGGCACGGGAAGCAACGTCTTTAACCAGCTGCGCGCCCATGTTTTCGAAGCGATCTTTCAGCTCGATTTCTTTGGCAACGGACACGCCGTCCTTGGTGATGGTCGGAGCGCCGAAGCTCTTCTCGATGATCACGTTGCGGCCTTTAGGGCCCAGGGTCGCTTTTACTGCGTCAGCCAGGACGTTTACACCGGCCAACATTTTTTTACGGGCGGAGTCGCCGAATTTAACTTCTTTAGCAGCCATGTTCGTTCTTCCTTAAATACTGTGTAGTAACGGGAAAATGAGCGGGAAATCAGCCTTCGATAACAGCGAGAATCTCGTTCTCAGCCATTACCAACAGGTCTTCGCCGTCTACTTTCACGGTGTTGCTGCCGGAGTACGGGCCAAACACAACCTTGTCACCCACTTTTACGGCCAGCGCGCGCACTTCACCGTTGTCCAGAACGCGACCAGTGCCCACAGCGATGACTTCACCGCTGTTGGCTTTCTCAGCAGCCGAACCCGGCAGAACGATACCGCCAGCGGTTTTCTTTTCTTCTTCGCTGCGACGGATTACGACGCGGTCATGCAGAGGACGAAGCTTCATTGTCGATCTCTCCTAATTGTGGTGTTCATCGGCCGGTTTCATACCGGCTGGGTTTACAAGTCCGGAATTGCCGGGAGTGTTTCGCGGAAGAGTGTTTGCTGTTGCCAGCAAAACCCTGCGGTGTCCGTTACATGAGGGCGCCCTTATTGATTACAAGGGCCCACGCGTGTTTTTTTTGCGTTTACACACCGTTAAAAAACAAACACGGCACTCTAGGTGCCGTGTTGAAAACGCTAAGCCGCTTTACTTGTCGCGGTGCTCGAATTCGCCTTCGATCACATTAGGCTCACGGCCTAGAGGCGTGTGCGAACCAGGCCGGGTCGGCACATCAAATTCATCGGCGAAAGCACGCTGACGAATGGCCTGTTCTTGCGCACGTTTACGCAGACGATTCACCAACAGGCTGCGCACGGGCGGCAGCAACAACAGCAAACCGGCAACATCGCTGATAAAACCTGGAAGCACCAGCAAACCGCCACCCAATGCCATCATCAGACCGTGAAGCATTTGTTCAGCGGGCAACTCACCGCGGTTCAAACTTTCACGCGCACTGAGCGCAGTCGCCAAACCTGCCACACGCACGACGAGAACGCCCAGCATGGAACCAGCAATGATCAGCAGCAACGCGGGGAAGAACCCGATAGCGGTGCTGACCTTGAAAAAGACGTACAGCTCTAGCACTGGAAACAACAGAAAGAGCAATAGAAAAGCGCGCATCAAATGATTCCTCTCCGGAAGAATATCTTCCAACCCCTCTTAGATGACGGCGCTTGGCGCTGAATTCAAGGTCAGGCTGGCTGTTTTTTCGGCCATTGGCTCGCACGCGCCAGAAAGACCAGAGCCTCGCGGGCTTGTGTCGGGTTGTTACAGACCTCTGGAAAGCCTAGCCAATAAAGACCGTCGCCGATGCGCAAATGCATGCCTTCACTGTCAATACCGACCAGCGCGGCGGGCACGGTTTGCGGTAAGCCGGCCAGTTCAACATAGTGCTGGATCGCATTGGCGTGGTCATCGTTCATGTGCTCGACCATGCGCACTTCAGCTTGACCGGCGAACGGGTTTGCCAACGTAACCTGATCGAGCCAGTGAATCGCGCCAAAACCGCCGATGTAACGATGACGAACGGGCTTGAGCACCCAAAAGTCAAAATCATGGGCCGTGTGGTAGCTCTGCGACTCAGGGAAATAGCGGTAGTAACGCTCGGCAGCCGCTTCAATCGCCTCAGGGTCAGTCAACTGCTCGGCTTCAGCCAGGCAGGTCAGGCGACCCACCGCCTGCACATCTTCAGCGCCCCGCTCGCCGACCATCAAGGAGCACTTGGGGTCTTTGCGCAGGTTATGGGTGTGCTGGGCAATCCGGCTGATAAGGATCAAGGGCCGCCCTTGCTCGTCCAGGCAATAGGGCACCACCGAGCCAAACGGGAAGCCCGGCATCGCCTTGGACTGGGTGGCCAGCGCTCCACGGTATTCCTTGAGCAGTAATTCTCGGGCATGCTTGACGGCTTCAACGCTCAACTTATGACTCCTTATAAAAAATCCGTCAAAAACGGACGAGTTCAGGGCATGTAGCACACCCGCGCTCAGGGCTATGTTTGATAGACGACCGCTCCCAAGGCGTTGATCAACGGCTGCGTAAGGAATCACACCGTTCAACTGCTGCCGAGGGCTGTCATGCAACTAAAAGACAAAGTAATCATTATCACTGGCGGTTGCCAAGGCTTAGGTCGGGCCATGGCAGAGTATCTGGCGGGCAAAGGGACAAAACTGGCGTTGATTGACCTCAACCCCGAGAAGCTCGAATTGGCAGTGGCGGCCTGTCAGGCCCACGGCGTCGAGGCCCGCGCATACCTGTGCAACGTGGCGGATGAAGAACAAGTCACACAAACCGTGTCACAAATTGCTGATGATTTTGGTGCGATCAACGGCCTCATCAACAATGCCGGTATCCTGCGTGACGGCCTGTTGCTCAAGGTCAAAGATGGCGTCATGAGCAAAATGAGCCTGGCGCAATGGCAAGCGGTGATCGACGTAAACCTGACCGGTGTTTTTCTGTGCACCCGTGAGGTGGCGGCCAAGATGGTAGAGCTGAGCAATCAGGGCGCGATCATCAACATCTCATCCATTTCGCGGGCCGGAAATGTGGGTCAAACCAACTACTCTGCCGCCAAAGCAGGGGTTGCCGCCGCCACCGTGACCTGGGCCAAAGAACTGGCGCGCTATGGCATCCGCGTGGCGGGTATTGCTCCGGGGTTTATTGAGACAGAAATGACCTTGGGCATGAAGCCCGAAGCGCTGGAAAAAATGACGGCATTTATTCCACTTAAGCGCATGGGCAACGTTGAAGAAATTGCCCATTCGGCGGCCTATATCTTTGAAAACGACTACTACACCGGGCGGATTCTTGAGCTGGATGGCGGGTTACGGATTTAACCCGCTGGGGGACACCGCACCTGTAAATGAGACGCGTGCTGCGGCAGGGCTGACGTTCAAGGTTGGAGGGGTTTGCGACGGCTTCGCCGCCGCACGCAGCCTCGCGTTGCTCGTCAGCGGCTACAGAGTGCTCGCTGTCGAGGCCCTTACCAGGTCACACCAAAGCCTGCGGTGTAGCGGGTTTTGTTGAGGGTGTTGTCACTGCCGCTGCCGCCACCAATCAGGTCTTTCTCGGCCTTGAGGTTGAGCGATGCCCATTCGGTGACTTTGTAGCGCAGGCCGATCTCGGCATCCAAGCTGTAATCCGCAGCACTGCCCAGCGGTTTACCCACCTCGCCATTGGTGAAGAGCGAAACCGTTTTACCCAACAAGTAACGGTTGTAATCCCACTTCATGGCCAGGGAGTAGAAATTGTCTTTTTTGCCATCCGAGTATTCGTAATCGGTACGGTTGAGCAAAGAACCCAAGGAAAACGAACCCAACTCATCATCCCAAAACTGGTAACCGGGACCTGTACCCACAGTGCGCTGGCGGGAGACGTCTTCTACTTTGTCGCGCTTGTAGGTCAAACGGCCCTGCCAATACCACTTTTCATCAATAAAGTGGTCGAGCGCGTATTCGGCGCTCCAGTTGTCTGTGGTCACAACGTCGTTCTGGAACTCGCGGTTGTATTCGCCTTCAGCATGGTGACGCCAAGACCCGTGACGCGCCGTGGTTTTGAAATCGATGTCGTAATCGTCGGTGTCTTTGTCTGCACGCTTGTAGTCCAGCGCCACATCTACATTGCCCTTCCAGACCAGGTCTTCAATCACCGGCTTGGGCTTGAGTATTTGCTGAATGCTGGCCAGCTCTACCGTTTTAGGCGCTTCCCCGTTGGCCAGAATAACCTTGCCGTCTTCAGCGGCTTTGAGTGACTTGGCCTTTTCGCCTGCGTAAGCATCTTGCTTGACCAGAAGCTCCTGATCGCTCTCCAGGGTTTTGACTTGTTTCCAGTCAATCGGAATGGCACCCGCATATTCCGTTTGAATGAGCAATTTGCCACCATCAAACACTTTGATTTTGCCGCTCAGGCGGTCACCGTTTTTCAACCAGACCGTATCAGCGAGCAAAGGCGTGGACACATTCAGGACAGCGAGGCATAACAAGGTTCTGGACAACATAAGCAGATGCGAAACTCAGATTTGCGAAAGAATGCCGGCATTATCCAGATGGATACGCCCCAGGCATAGAAAGACCGACTGAAAAGGTTGTAGTTCCTTCAGTATTCCAATTGACAGAAATGTCTTCATTTACATTTATAAGCAAAAAACATTAAGGCACTGGCGATGAATTCAGACTCTTGCGCCACTCAAACAGCCGCCGAGATTCGTCGTGAGGCGCTGTACTCCACATTAATGCAGGTCCCGGCCGGTTACGTTGTGACTTACGGCCAACTCGCCGCGCTGGCAGGCCTGGGCCGGGCCGCTCGCTGGGTGGGACGCACTCTCAGCCAACTGCCCGCAGCCTCGCGACTGCCTTGGCACCGCGTGCTGGCGGCTGGAGGACGTATCAGCTTGCCAGCAGGCAGCCCGTCGGGGGACGAGCAACGTGCGCGCCTGCGCACTGAGGGTTTAAGCATTATGAATAATCGTGTGGATATACAGCGTCATGGCTGGCGCCCGATAGAGCACTGCGGTTAGAGTGCGCCCTTTGTTTCCGTAACCTGAGGCAGACTCCAGCCCATGCCCCGTAAAACCTGGCGCGCCGCGCTCGCTGCCTATGCCAGCCCCTCGACTCTTGTGCTGTTGTTGCTCGGTTTTGCCGCCGGCTTGCCGTACATGCTGGTGTTCTCAACCCTTTCCGTGTGGTTGCGCGAAGCCGGTGTGGCCCGCGAAACCATCGGCTACGCCAGTCTGATTGGTTTGGCTTACGCCTTTAAATGGGTGTGGTCACCGCTGCTCGACCAGTGGCGCCTGCCTTTGCTCGGCAAACTGGGGCGGCGGCGTTCATGGCTTGTGTTGTCGCAATCGCTGGTGATCCTGGGCCTGATCGGCATGGGCTTCTGCGATCCGCAAAAACACCTTTCATGGCTGATTGCCATCGCGGTGATTGTGTCATTTGCCTCGGCAACCCAAGACATCGCCGTGGACGCCTATCGCCTGGAAATTGCAGAAGACAGCCGCCAGGCCGCTCTCGCCGCCAGTTATATGTCCGGCTATCGCGTGGCCGCGTTGCTGGCCACCGCGGGCGCTCTGTTTTTTGCCGAAGGCTTCGGCTCAACCGGCTTTAATTACAAACACTCGGCCTGGACAGGCACCTACGTGCTGTTTGGGGTGCTGATGGTCCCGGCCCTGCTGACCACATTCTTTATGCGCGAACCCCCGGTGCCTTTGCGCACCCAATTGTCGGCAGGGCGTTACAGTTTCGGCCATCAACTGGCGTCGGTTTTTGTGTTGATTGTGCTGCTGGTGTCGGTGCCCGCGATGTTTACGCAGCTCTACAACACCGACTTTGCGGGCGTCATGTTTGGGGACCTGAGCCCCACAGACCTGCTGCTCGAAGACCGCGCATTCTTGCGAGCGATTCTGTACACCCTGCTGACCGTGCTGTGCTTGTCGTCAATTGGACGACGCGGGCTGGCGCCTGTACTGACGCCAGTCAACGACTTTATCGTGCGCTATCGCTGGCAAGCCCTGTTGCTGCTCGGGCTGATTGCCACCTACCGCATGTCGGACACGGTAATGGGCGTGATGGCCAACGTGTTCTATATCGACCAAGGTTTCACCAAAGATCAAATCGCCGGCGTCAGCAAGATTTTTGGCCTGATCATGACCCTGGTGGGTGCCGGCATGGGCGGCTTGCTGATTGTGCGCTTTGGCATTTTGCCGATTCTGCTGATTGGCGGCGCGGCGTCGGCAGGCACCAACCTGCTGTTTATGCTGCTGGCGGATATGGGGCCGAATCTGCAGATGCTGATTGTCACGATTTCACTCGACAATTTCAGCTCGGGCCTCGCCACTTCAGCGTTCGTGGCCTACCTGTCGAGCCTGACCAACCTGAAGTTCTCGGCCACGCAATACGCCCTGCTCAGCTCGATCATGTTATTGCTCCCGCGCTTGATGGGCGGCTATTCGGGTGTGATGGTCGAAAAGTTCGGCTACCACACCTTCTTCATCATTACGGCCGTCATGGGCATACCAACGCTGCTGCTGATTAGCCTGCACTGGTATCAAGAGAGCCGTCGCGCTCGCTTGAATCCCCCCGTCGACCTCGAAAAAACCCCGTAAACACGAGGGGGAGCCTACCTCCCCCGCCTGGCCTGTACGCAAGCAACTCTCGCCCGTACAATGCCCAGTCATTTCTAGTCATCAGCAACGGCACCGGCTAACCATGCGCACCAGTCAATATTTGCTCGCCACACAGAAAGAAACGCCATCGGACGCGGTCGTTATCAGCCATCAGCTGATGCTGCGCGCCGGCATGATTCGCAAACTGGCTTCGGGCCTGTACACCTGGCTGCCGATGGGCCTGCGCATCATGCGCAAGGCCGAAGCCATTGTTCGCGAAGAGATGAACGCTGCCGGTGCTCTGGAAGTGCTGATGCCGAGCATTCAACCGGCTGAACTGTGGCAGGAGTCCGGTCGCTGGGAAGAGTACGGCCCTGAGCTGTTGCGCCTTAAAGATCGCCACGGTCGCGAATTCTGCGTGGGGCCGACCCACGAAGAAGTCATTACTGACCTGTGCCGCAACGAGTTGAACAGCTACAAACAGCTGCCTATCAACCTGTATCAGATCCAGACCAAATTCCGTGATGAGATCCGCCCACGCTTCGGCTTGATGCGCGGCCGCGAATTCATCATGAAGGACGCTTACTCCTTCCACGCTGACGAAGCGTCGTTGCAGGTCACTTATGACCGCATGCATCAGGCGTACTGCAACGTGTTTACGCGCCTGGGCCTCAATTTCCGCCCGGTTGAAGCCGACAACGGTTCTATCGGTGGCGCCGGCTCCCACGAGTTCCACGTATTGGCCGAGTCAGGCGAAGACGACATTGTTTTCAGCAACGGTTCGAGCTACGCGGCCAACATTGAAAAAGCCGAAGCCGTACCCACCGAGACTTCGCGCCCTGCTCCTGCACTGGAGCTGCGCCTGGTGGACACTCCAGACACCAAAACCATCGTGCAATTGGTCGAGGGCTACGACCTGCCGATCGAGAAAACCGTCAAGACCCTGATCGTTCACGCTGCCGAAGAAGGCAAGCTGATCGCCCTGGTCATCCGTGGCGACCACGAGCTGAACGAAATCAAAGCCTCCAACCACCCGCTCGTGGCCAGCCCGCTGGTCATGGCCGGTGACGCTGAACTGCGCGAGGCCATTGGTGCCGGTGCAGGTTCTTTGGGCCCGCTGAACTTGCCATTGCCGTGCATCATTGACCGCTCGGTCGAGCTGATGAGCGACTTTGCCGTTGGCGCCAACATCGACGACAAGCATTATTTCGGCGTGAACTGGGAGCGTGACCTGCCCGTCCCTACCGTTGCCGACCTGCGCAACGTGGTGGCTGGCGACCCTAGCCCGGACGGCAAAGGCACGCTGGAAATCAAGCGCGGCATCGAAGTCGGTCACATCTTCCAGCTGGGTACCAAGTACAGCGAAGCCATGAAGTGCCAGGTGCTGGGTGAGAACGGCAAGCCGGTCACGCTGAGCATGGGCTGCTACGGCATCGGTGTTTCGCGTGTGGTGGCAGCCGCCATCGAACAGAACAACGACGAGCGCGGCATTATCTGGAGCGATGCTCTGGCACCTTTCCAGGTTGCCTTGGTGCCACTGCGCTACGAAACCGAAGCGGTACGTGAAGCCACAGATGCCTTGTATGCCCAACTGACCGCCGCAGGCTTTGAAGTGCTGCTGGATGATCGCGACAAGAAAACCAGCCCGGGCATCAAGTTCGCGGACATGGAACTGATCGGCATCCCGCACCGCATCGTGGTCAGCGACCGTGGCCTGGCCGAAGGCAACCTTGAGTACAAGAGCCGCACAGAAGCAGAGCCGCAAGCCCTGCCTGTCGCTGACGTCCTCGCATTCCTTCAGGCACGTATCCGTCGCTGAACCCAGATAGAGACGCCATGTTCAATCGAAGTACCTTAACCCTCGGGGGCGCCGCCATGTGCGGCGCCCTGCTGTTGAGCGGCTGCGCCAATCACATGTCGCAACGCAGCGAGCACGAGGAGCGCATTGAGCGCAAATTGCTCTCCCACAGCTTACAAATCGATGTGGGCTCACCGTCTGTGCTTGAGCTGCCGCAACGCCGTGTGCGCATCAATGAACAAAAGACCTTTGAGGTCACTGAGTTCGATGTTACCCGGCGCTATGACCGCTACACCCCCTACCAACCCTGGCGAGAAATCTACGAGGTACCACTGGGAGCTGTAGCGGTTGTGGCAGGTGTGGGCGCCAATGTGCTGAACATCTTCATGTTTGGGCAACTGCCAGACAGTGTCACCAGAGACTGGCTCAGCTATGGCGTCGACGGCCTGAACCCGGCCATGAATGTGCAATCCAACGGCCGTGCGCAGCAGAACCTGGCAGGCATTGAAGACGTTCAGCGCGAATCGCGCCTGGAATATTCCAGCCTGCCGTGGGCCGAGCGTCCCGTGGTGGTGACCGCAGGCACCCAACACCATGAGCTGACCACTGACCGTAATGGCGTGCTGCGCCTCAATTTGCTGGACAGCCCGTTTGCCGAACAAGATCTCAATCACATCGGCAAGCTGACGATCACCGTAGAAGACGCGCAGGACGAAACTCATTCGGATTCAACCCTGTCGGTAAGCAGCAACCTGCGAGGCAAACTGCTGGAAGCGCACAACCTGATTTACGACGACCTGGAGGGTGATGACGTCAGCCAATGGGTGCATCGGGTTAAACGCTTGTCTGAACTGGGGCTGGAAGAAGAAGCCAGCGAGCTGGAGCAGAGCCTGATCGAACTCACGCGTAATGATCCTGAATTACAGCGCGAATTCCTTCAGTCCTTGACCAAAAACGCCGGGCGCCTGGTGGCAGATCCGGGGGTTAGCTGACATACAAGCCATCCGTAGCGGCCGCCCAAGGCTGCGGCTACGGGCGCGCGCCGAACAGTTCCAATTGCTCAAATCCGGTGCTCAAATCCTGTAAACGCACCCCCAGCCCGAGCAATCGAACGGGCTTGGCTCCTCGTGCGAACGCCTGACTCATCAGGCTTTGATAGCTTTCCACGTCCCGCCCTGCACCCGACTGCTCAAGAGTCGTTTGGGTGAAGTCATGAAACTTCACTTTGACGAACGGTTTGCCCGGGCGATAACTGGCATCGAGCCGACTGATGCGCCCATTGAGGGTATCGAGCAGTTCAGGGATTTTTTCCAGGCATGCGGCAAGATCCGGCAAGTCCACATCGTAGGTGTTTTCGACACTGACCGACTGACGACGACTGTCGCTGTGCACCAAGCGCTCATCAATCCCCCGCGCCAACCCCCAAAGTCGCTCACCGAAACTGCCGAATTCACGCACCAACGCCATTTTTTTCCAGTCGCGCAAATCAAGGCAGGTTTCAATCCCCAGTCGCGCCAGCTTGTCAGCCGTGACTTTGCCCACCCCGTGCAACTTGTTTACAGGCAGTGCCGATACAAAATCGTCCACTTGGTCAGGGGTGATGACGAACAAACCATTGGGCTTGCGCCAGTCACTGGCAATTTTGGCCAGGAATTTGTTTGGCGCCACGCCCGCTGAGACGGTGATATGCAACTGATTAGAGACCCGGCGCCGAATATCTTGCGCGATACGCGTTGCACTGCCTGCAAAATGCGGGCTATCCGAGACATCCAGATAAGCTTCGTCCAGCGACAGCGGCTCAATGAGCTCGGTGTAATCACGCAAGATGCCGTGTATTTCCCTGGACGCCTCTTTATAAGCGTCCATGCGGCCGTGGACAATCACCAGATCCGGGCACAGCTTAAGGGCATGCCGGGATGACATCGCCGAGCGCACGCCGTAAGCCCGCGCTTCATAGTTACAGGTAGAGATCACGCCGCGTCGATCGGCCGAGCCGCCGACCGCCATAGGCTTGTTTGCCAGGCTCGGATCATCACGCATCTCGATGGCGGCATAGAAACAGTCACAGTCGACGTGGATGATTTTTCGCTGCGTCATGTAGGCCGGCGTTCTTTCCGAGGTGAAGTAAAGCGGATCGCCAGTATGTCACCCTGAACTGTATATAGCACCAGTAGTCTTAATACTCCCCGACCAGCGTGGGAATTTTACGCTTAATTTATTTTTCTAATCGAAATCACTCCCCTGATAGAGCCTAAACCCTTGCGCCGCGGGCTCTGTGACGCTTTTTATAGCTGCATTTATCAGCTAACCAATTGAACCAAAAGGTTTTTCCGTAAATTAACGTTTGACAGCAAAGCCTATCGCTGTAGAATCCACCCCACAGACGCGGGATGGAGCAGTCTGGTAGCTCGTCGGGCTCATAACCCGAAGGTCGTCGGTTCAAATCCGGCTCCCGCAACCAAACATCGAAAAAGGCTACTCGAAAGAGTGGCCTTTTTTGTGCGCGTGCGTTTTATGCAATGAAACTTGCTGACCATCATTTGCACTGGCAACCCCATTGAAGCCTGCGGCAGTGACGACCAAGTCCGCGCCCTGCTTTGAGGTTGAAATCTGCGCATGCGACCTAATTCATTGTTTTTACGTATTAAAGTTTGACACTTCGGCGTATCGCTGTAGAATCCGCCCCACAGACGCGGGATGGAGCAGTCTGGTAGCTCGTCGGGCTCATAACCCGAAGGTCGTCGGTTCAAATCCGGCTCCCGCAACCAAACATCGAAGAAGGCTGCTCGAAAGAGCGGCCTTTTTTGTGCGTGTGTGTTTTTGCTGACCCGCCACCTGAAAGTTGTTTATTTCGACCGCACGGTCAATTAAGCGTTGACACATCTTCTTTCAGCTGTAGAATGCGCCCACACAGACGCGGGATGGAGCAGTCTGGTAGCTCGTCGGGCTCATAACCCGAAGGTCGTCGGTTCAAATCCGGCTCCCGCAACCAAACATCGAAAAAGGCTACTCGAAAGAGTGGCCTTTTTTGTGTGCGCTCGAAAAGTACCTCGCATGCGTTTATTGACAATAAACGGCATATTTCTGAGAGTGCGTGCAGCTATCCCCTGGCGCAGCAACTACCTTCTTTTCACCTCGTCAACCTGAACCTCAGGCAAACAACTGAAAGTATTTCAAAATATTTTAGCCAAAAGGATTGGTAACTTGAGTCTATGCCTCCATCCTATCGCGCACGATCCACGAGGTGATTGATGCCCGATAACTCGCCACTCCCCAAAGACACCGTTACAGCAGCCCACCCGATTGCCGCGACCCGCTTGCGCTGGCTGGATTTGCTGAGCAAGTACCGTCAACCCATCGGGCTGGTGCTCACCTTGCTGCTGTTTGCGATAGCCCTGATTGCATGTCGCCATCTACTCAGCGAACTTGACCTGTACGCACTGCACGACTCCATTCTTGAGGTGCCCAAGCCCGCCCTCTTCGGCGCTGTGGCTGCCACGGCTGTCGGGTTTCTGATCCTGCTCGGGTATGAATGGTCTGCGAGTCGCTACGCGGGGGTCAAACTGCCTCCCAAAACCTTGGCACTTGGCGGCTTCACCGCCTTTGCCATTGGTAACGCCATCGGCCTGTCGCTGCTGTCCGGTGGCTCGGTGCGCTACCGCTTATATGCACGCCACGGTGTCGGCGCCTCGGAAGTGGCACACATGACGCTGTTCGCCAGCCTCTCTTTAGGCTGCGCGTTACCGCCCCTGGCAGCGCTCGCAACATTAAGTAATTTGCCCGCAGCTGCAGCCGCCCTGCACATTCCCGCCTATTTATTGGGTGCGATTTCTTTCGCGGTGCTGGCACTGTTCGGCTTGTTGGCACTGGGCATTTATCGTCGCCGGCTGCCCGAACAACCGATACCGGACAACTTGCTGGTCAAGGCTGGCCGACGCACCCTGCGCCTGCCGAGCCCACGCCTGACGCTCCTGCAACTGGTGATCACTGCCCTGGACGTGGCCGCAGCCGCCACCGTGCTGTATTTGTTACTGCCCGAAGCGCCCCCGTTTGGCGCTTTCATGCTGGTTTATCTGCTGGCGCTGGCCGCAGGCGTGTTGAGTCATGTACCCGGCGGCGTGGGTGTATTTGAGGCCATATTGCTCGCTGCCTTTGCCGACAAGCTTGGGGCTGCGCCGTTGGCCGCCGCTTTGCTGCTGTACCGCATGATTTACGTGATTCTGCCGCTGCTGGTCGCGTGCCTGATGCTGCTGATCAACGAAGCCCAGCGCCTGATTCAAACCCGCCAAAGTCTGCGCGTCGCTTCCGGCCTTGCGGCTCCGATCCTTGCGGTGCTGGTGTTCATGTCGGGCGTGGTGTTGCTGTTCTCGGGGGCGACCCCTGAAATCGACACCCGCCTTGAACACATCGGCTTTCTTATCCCGCACCGCCTGATTGATGCCTCACACTTTGGCGCCAGCCTGATTGGCGTGCTGTGCCTGTTGCTGGCTCAAGGCTTGCGTCGACGCTTGTCGGCGGCGTGGATGCTGACCACCATTTTGCTGCTGGTGGGTGCCGTGCTGTCGCTGCTCAAGGGCTTTGACTGGGAAGAAGCGTGCATTCTGGCACTGACCGCCAGCCTACTGGCGCTGTTTCGCCGCTCGTTCTATCGCCCCAGCCGTTTGACTGAACTGCCCTTCTCTCCCCTGTACCTGGTCGCCAGCCTCTGTGTGCTGGGCGCCTCGATCTGGTTGCTGCTGTTTGCCTATCAGGACGTGCCTTACAGCCATCAGCTGTGGTGGCAATTCACCCTGGATGCCGACGCGCCACGCGGGTTGCGCTCATTGCTGGGCGCCGCCGTGGTGTTGGTGATCATTTCGCTGACCTGGCTGCTGCGCACCGCCCGGCCCGTCATCCACCTGCCGGATGCCGAGGAACTGGCACGCGCCGAGAAAATCCTCCTGGCGTCCAACCAACCCGACGGCGGCCTGTCCCTGACCGGCGATAAAGCCTTGCTGTTCCACCCGCACGACAACGCATTTTTGATGTACGCCCGCCGTGGCCGCAGCCTGGTGGCCTTGTACGACCCGATTGGGCCGAACCAACAACGTGCCGAGTTGATCTGGCAGTTTCGCGACCTGTGCGACACCTATCACGCGCGCCCGGTTTTTTATCAGGTTCGCGCTGAAAACCTGCCGTTTTATATGGATATCGGCCTGACCGCGATCAAGCTGGGCGAAGAAGCCCGCGTCGATTTGCATCGCTTTGATCTCGACGCCAAAGGCAAAGAGATGAAGGACCTGCGTTACACCTGGAACCGCGGTACTCGTGACGGTCTGTCACTGGAGATTCACGAACCGGGTGAAGCACCGATGGATGAATTGAAGGTGATTTCCGATGCCTGGCTCACGGGCAAGAACGTGCGCGAAAAAGGCTTCTCGCTGGGACGATTCAGCGAGGACTACATCAAGCATTTTCGTGTGGCGATTATTCGTTTCGAAGGTAGACCGGTGGCTTTCGCCAACTTGCTGGAGACTCACAGCCACGAATTGTCGAGCCTTGACCTGATGCGCGCTCACCCCGATGCGCCGAAGTTGACCATGGAATTCATGATGGTCGGCCTGATTCAACATTATAAGAAGCACGGATATGCCCGTTTCAGCCTGGGGATGGTGCCGTTGTCTGGCTTGCAACCGCGCCGGGGCGCACCGCTGACCCAGCGTTTGGGATCGATGTTGTTCCAGCGCGGCGAGCACCTGTACAACTTCCAGGGGTTGCGCCGTTTTAAAGACAAATTCCAGCCTGACTGGGAACCTCGTTATATGGCCGTGCCTGCCGGACTTGATCCGCTGGTCGCACTGGCTGATACCGCCGCCCTGATTGCAGGCGGCTTGACTGGATTGGTGAAACGTTAATGAAACATCGTTCCTGGCGGTTTTTGCTGGTCACTCTGGTGGTGTTGGTCGCGCTGGTGGCAGGCGGCTATTGGGCATGGAACCGCCCCGCTCCTGAGCCCACAATTGAACACATCAGCCAAGCCGACGGCTCGACGCTGACCAAAGTTATCCCGGGCCAGAAAGCCCGCGCCCAAGTGGTCATCGCCGTACCTGCCGAAGAAGCGCTCAACGATAAGCAATTACTGGCGTTGAGCCGCGGCGGCGCCGCTCAGTTGGCGCAGGTCATCCTGCCCAAAGAGGACTGCACCTTGCAGCAGCAAGCGCTGCAGAACGCACTCGCACAACTCAAAGGCCCGGCCACGCTGGTCAGTGGCATAGGTCCCGGTGCAACGTTGGCCTGGCGCTGGCTGGCCGGGCAAACCAACGACAAAGCGCAAGCGGTGTCAGTGGGCTTCAAGCTGGAAGAGCCGGGATGCGCCCTGCCCGTGCCAAAGTCGGCTGCCCACGGCAACTGGCTGGTGGCCTGGAACGACAACCCTGACGATCCAAGCGCTGCGTTCGTACGCGATCAGGGCAATGCACAGACCAGCATCAGCGACTACGACATCCATTTGCCGCAAGTGCTGAGCAATGAACTGCGCAAAATCCTGGTGGGCAATGAAAACGGTGGACTGAGCATGCCGGTGGTCGAAGTCCCGGCCGGTCAGCAAAACAATACCGTTACGCTGTTTTTGTCGGGTGATGGCGGCTGGCGTGACCTGGACCGTGACGTGGCCGGTGAAATGGCCAAGATCGGCTACCCGGTGGTGGGTATCGACATGCTGCGCTACTACTGGCAGCACAAAACCCCGGAGCAAAGTGCTACCGACCTGACAGAACTGATGCAGCACTACCGCCAGAAATGGGGCACCCAGCGTTTTGTGCTGGTCGGCTACTCGTTTGGTGCTGATGTGCTGCCTGCCACCTACAACCGTCTACCCGAAGCCGAGCAAAAGCGGGTAGATGCCATTATGTTGCTCGCATTTGCCCGCAGTGGCAGTTTTGAAATCCATGTGGATGGCTGGCTGGGTAAAGCGGGTGCAGAAGCCGACACGGGCGAAGAAATGTCAAAACTGCCGGCAGCCAAAGTCGTGTGTATTTATGGCGAAGAGGAAGTTGACGAAAGCGGCTGTACGGCCAAAACAGCAGTGGGCGAAGGCTTGAAGCTACCGGGCGGCCATCACTTCGACGAGAACTACCCGGCACTGGCGCAACGGCTGGTCGACCTGATCAAGAAACACCAGGCCGTAGCCGAATAACCCGATGCAAGCGGTGCGCAGACGTCCATGACGGGTGCGTTTTACAACGGCTGCACAACAAAAAGCCCGACCTCTCACAAGGCCGGGCTTTTTTATCAGGCTACATCTCGACCTGGGTTCCCAGCTCGATCACCCGGTTTACCGGCAGCTTGAAGAAGCGCAGGTTGCCGTTGGCGTTTTTGAGCATGAAAGCAAACAGCCCTTCGCGCCAACGCGCCATGCCCACCAGTTTTGAAGGGATCACTGTCTCGCGACTGAGGAAGTAGGTCGTGCGCATCGGACTGAAATCCAGCTCGTCCAGATGGCACAGCTTCAACGCTTGCGGTACATCCGGCTCATCCATAAAACCAAAATGCAGAATCACCCGATAGAAGCCATCACCGTAAGCATCCACCTCAAAGCGTCGCTCAGCTGGCACCCGTGGCGAGTCTTCGTTGACCACCGTCAGCAACACCACTTGCTCATGCAGGACCTGGTTATGCAGCAGGTTATGTAACAGCGCGTGGGGTACAGCGTCTGGGCGGGCAGTCAAAAACACAGCGGTACCCTGCACACGGTGCGGCGGTTGCACGCGAATGCTGCTAATAAACAGCGGCAGCGGCAAGGCGCTTTCGTCGAGGCGATCAACCAACAACTGTTTACCGCGACGCCAGGTGGTCATCAGTACAAACAGCACAATACCCGCCAACACCGGAAACGCCCCGCCCTGGAAGATTTTCGGCACGTTGGCCGCAAAAAACAGGCCATCCACCAGCAGAAAACCGGCCAAAATGGGCACCGTTAAAATCGGTGGCCACTTCCACAGCAACAACATCACGGCCGACACCAAAATACTGGTGATCAACATGGTGCCGGTCACCGCCACGCCGTAAGCCGATGCCAGCGCGCCCGAGGACTCAAAGCCCAACACCAGCAAAATCACCCCCACCATCAACGACCAATTCACGGCGCCGATGTAGATTTGGCCCTGTTCGGCGCTGGAGGTGTGCTGGATGTGCATGCGCGGGATGTAACCCAACTGGATCGCCTGGCGGGTCAAGGAAAACGCCCCGGAAATTACCGCTTGCGATGCAATCACCGTGGCCAGCGTGGACAGCACCACCAACGGGATCAGCGCCCAGCTGGGGGCCAGCAGATAGAACGGGTTACGCGCAGCGTCCGGGTTTTCGAGCAGCAATGCGCCTTGTCCAAAGTAGTTAAGCGCCAGCGCAGGCAACACCAAAATGAACCACGCCCGTGCAATCGGCTTGCGACCAAAGTGCCCCATGTCGGCGTACAACGCCTCGGCCCCGGTCAAGGCCAGGACCACGGCGCCCAAAATGGCCACGCCCATGCCAGGGTGCGACACAAAAAAGCGCACGCCCCAAACAGGGTTCAGCGCGTTAAGGACTTCAGGGTGCTGGGCTATCCCGTGAATGCCCAGCCCGCCCAATACCAGAAACCACACCACCATCACCGGGCCAAACAGCTTGCCAATGCTGGCAGTACCGTGGCGCTGAATCAGAAACAGCAGCACCAGCACCACCAACGCGAGGGGCACTACCCAGTGGTCCAGGCCATCAAACGCCAGCTCAAGCCCTTCAACCGCGGATAGAACCGAGATCGCCGGGGTGATCATACTGTCACCGTAAAACAACGATGCGCCGATCAACCCCAGAATCACCAGCACCGAACGCAATTTGGGATAAGGCGAAGCGGCTCGGCGAGCCAGCGCGGTCAAGGCCATAATGCCGCCTTCGCCCTGGTTATCGGCGCGCAGGATGAACAGTACGTATTTGATCGACACGACCCAAATCAGCGACCACAGAATCAGCGCCAAAATGCCGAACACACCGTCGTGGTTGACCTGCACCCCATAACCGCCGGAAAACACCTCTTTGAGGGTGTACAACGGGCTGGTACCAATGTCGCCGTAAACCACCCCGACCGCCGCAACCAGCATCCCAATCGGCTTGGCTTTTGAATGCCCGCCTTCTGCCGCCTGACTACTTGCCTGCCCCATCAACCACTCCTACAACTCTAGACCGCTGTTCTTAATGGCGAGCGCTACGCTTGCTCGGCAGCATGCGCTGATTGTCTGACTGTTATCTACGAAAATTCATAGTTTAGAAACCCTACTTTCGCGACGGCGCGCAGCATAGCGCAGCACTCGTCGTAAATCCCCGCATAACGCTGGTCAAGTGCGTTGACCATAGCTAAAATCACGCACTTTTTTTCATTAGAGGCGCATCAAGCGCCCGTTCGTCGTGCAGCCTTTACGGGCATGTAACGTCACTACATACCGAGGTTCGCCATGTCCACCGTTACCAAGCCTGCCAACCCCAAGGTTGGTTTTGTTTCCCTGGGTTGCCCTTAAGATTATCAATCTACACTTTGAAATTTTCCGTCGTATCTGTGTTGAGGAAATGGTCCGCAAGGTTCTGCAAGTATTGACAAGCACAATCGACAGTCTCAATATGCGCGCACAGCCGTCGAACGGTTGACCTAAGTGTCGGTTAAATCCGATGCAACATACTGCGAAAGCAGACCACAGCCACCCTTGAGGTGGCTGTTCTATTTCTGGGGTTCGGTATGCACATTTGCTACATCGACGAATCTGGCGATTCCCAACAAATCCGCAGCGACATCGACGACAAGCAGCCGATGCTGGTCGTCGCGGGCCTGTTTGTGGACGCCCAACGTATCAGCCGCATTACTGATGAATTCATCAGCCTCAAACGCCAGTTCTACCCCAAACTTTTCAAGAACGAGAAGCACGCGCTCAACGTGCTTCTCAAAGAAATTAAGGGGTCTGATCTCAGAAGTGATATCAGACGCCATCCTGCAGGCCATCCATTCGCAGAACACCATTTCAAGTTCATCGATGGTGTGCTTAGGATCTGCAAAACCCACAACATCAAGCTGGTGGCACGGGTGTGGGTCAAACAATACGGCGTAGCGCTCGAAGACCGATCTATCTACACCATCACTGCTCAGAACATAGCAAAGCGATTCCAGCATTTCCTGATTGATCAAGAATCTCGGGGGATGATCATTGCCGACTTCCGCGACCCCGCACGCAATCGTTACGTGGCCCACTCAATCTTCACCCAAAAACACAAGCTTGGGAAAGGTGGTGATGCTTACCCGTCAATTGAAGAGGCCGCCGTATTCGGCATCAGCGACAATCACGCATGCCTGCAAATTGCAGATCTTATTTGCTCGACCATCTTGTACCCGATTGCAGGTCGCACTGTCTGCGCAGGCCCCTTCAACAACGTCCATACGCACTCCAACTATGACGCGATTGTTCAGCGATACTCGCGACGAATCAGCGCTATGCAATATCACTGCGCTGAGAATGGCCAAAGACGCTGGGGAATTACAGTCGACGACCCCCACGGCCGTCGGACCTCGATCTTTCCTCAATCGCAGCCCGCTGCGCGCGCACCTATTGTTGTAGCTCCTCCGCTACAGGCCAGCTCTAATGATGGGGTCTTATAAATTGCATCGTGCAATGCTGTGCAGTCTACGGTAGCACCGAAGCCAGTCGCAGCCCTTGTAACCAATGGGCTGCGCCAATATCGGCGGGTGCGGACAAGTTTGATGACGCTGCAGAAACATACCGCCTCCAAAATAGAAAACCTACCGAAAACGGAGTTTTATAATTTTTCGTCCAATGAATCCGGGGACTTCGCCGCTACGCCCTCCGCGTTCGCTCTGAGCACCTCAGTGCAACCGCGCTGCACTTCTCTTCAAAACTTTGCATTCTGTGCAATTCCCGATCGGCTGCAGCCCCCCATGGCCCGCCTAGGCTGCAGGTTCGTTTGCACTACACCCGGATTTGCACAAAAAAAGGATACAAGGCCCGTCGGCGGGAGGGGGATAAGTGCTTTTTTCTCCAGATTTTTATTTCCTAAATTATTTTTATAAACAAACTCGCAATCAAAGGCTTGCGTCACTGACTGCTCCTTACAACTTTACGACAGATGTTAAAAAGCCCTCAATTGAGGGCTTGGGACTGTCAGAATGTGTATGGAAACTTACACCTAAGGCACAGCATCAGTTCATTACTGGACTGCACCACCAGCCGCATGCCCAGCTACCTTTTTAAACATAGGAACCAGCATTTGGCTGCCTCGCTCATTTAGATGATCGTCATCAAAATAAATCGGCAGTCCGCCTACATCTCCCCAACATGTTTTCTCTTCGCACAAGAATGGTACTGGGTCGAGAATTTTAGCTCCGCACTCTTTCGCAGCCAAATCAAGGGTTTCTAGAGCAAATGCATTTCGTTTGTTGTACTGTTCTCGCGAGACTGAGATCCGTGTTGGCACATGAAACATCATTGAGCGCCCCATACTCATAGGGACGTTGAACCCTTGCTCCGGCACAGGACGCACGATATAAACCTCTCTATCCTTAGAAAGTTCACAAACCATTTTCAGAACACCCTCTCTCATTTTAGTCGGGTATTCGTTACTTTTAAAATTCACCCCTTCGAATCCAAATAAAGAAATTAAATTCATTAAAGGCGGGTCAACCTCATTAGGCCCATATAAGTAAACCGAAAATCTATTGACCAAAACGACAGGCACATTGCTTGGCAACGTCTTAGCTTCTTTCAAAACCCAAGTCAGAAAATTTTCACACTTATGCTTTACAATGCTGCTATGTATCCCGATAGCAAGAGGACAAGCATTTGCAGTCCATTGAAGCACATCACCGCTCCCAATCGCGGCCTTAAATGAGGTCACCAGAGAGGATGAGTGGCTATCTCCAATCATTACAGCCTTGATAACACCGTCGGTCCCATACGTGCAATTAGGTACGGGTTTATCCTTAGAGCTAGTTCCGGAAGCTTGGGATGCACATTCTTCCAAACGCGGATTCTTATTAAGTGCTTCGGCGAAAATAGCATTTGTCTCCGATGATACGCGGCCAGGAAAACCATCCTGCCAGCGAACCAAAGCACCAAGCGCGCCGACTATCAAAACCCCTAACAACAATAAAACAAACGAAATGAATATAGGCCGTTTCGATAGATTTATACGCGTTGGCGTTTCAACGTAGCGATAGGACAGCCACCCCAAAAGCAAAGTTAAAACCAGTCCAAATGCAACTCCCAACATGTGGCCTTTGAAATTCAGAAAGACCAGCATGACTGCAATCGGCCAGTGCCACAGATATAGAGAGTATGAGCAATCACCTAACCACTGGGCCAGCTTAGTACCCGTCCACCAAGAACCTTGTCTTGCAGCGATTAAAACCAGTACCGTTCCCATTACAGGAATCAGTGCTCGCCAGCCCGGCCACTGGCTGGTCTGATCAAAAATAACGACAGATGCCATTATCAAAATAAAGCCAAATCCTTCAATCATCCTTCTAATGATTGAGGACATTGCAATATTGTTGGCCCACAAATAAACCACCCCACCAGCAAGAAGCTCCCAGGCTCTAGTTTTGATGAGATAGAATGCGATCAAAGGTTTATGCGGAGTCATCTTGACCGACCAATACAGCGACAACAAAAGGCCGATAACAATCAAGGTCTTCAATGATGAGATTTTAGGGCGAAACTTCCAAGCACCCAACATAACCAGCGGGAGAACTAAATAGAACTGCCACTCAACCGAAAGCGACCAAGTATGTAGTAATAAATTCTCGTGGGACGATACATCGAAATACCCCGACTCACGACTAAATTTTATATTCGAGAAAAAACCTAAGGCACTAATAACATATGCGCCAAGGGTATGATATTCCTGAGGCAGTAAAACCAGCCACCCCAGCGCAAGAACAAATAGACACAGGACTATCAAAGCAGGAAGAATGCGTTTAGCCCTAGAGACATAAAACTCAAGCACTGAAAATCGCTTGCCTGAAATCAGTGAATCAGTTAAGCCTCTCACGATTATTCCAGTCATTAAATAACCAGATATCACGAAAAATATGTCTACCCCTACAAAACCTCCTGAAAAGCCAAAAATACCAAAATGGTACAAAATTACCGAGACTACTGCCCAAGCACGCAACCCATTGATATCAGCCCTGAAGTTGCTCTTCTTAATATCCATGTTGTTCCATATCTAAATCTCAAAATCCACCACCCTGGCCGACAGGGCTTATTAAAATTCAAGGGATTACTTGCGCACAAACAACCCTTATTCAAAAAAATACCGCACTACTGAACAGCGCGGCATAAAACATCTATCTTTCGTTACTGCTTTATCACCCCACTCAGGGTGTACAAAATTAATTTTAGTAGCAACGATTTAAGTACATCATTCCATGATTGATGTGATTTTGCCAGCATCCCCAACGAATCTAAGTCCCCCGTTGTGTGCAGACTAAAACGTTTCAGGACTTATAACGTAATAGGTTTTAACTGGCCCACTAACAAGGTGGCCTTACCGGCGTTTGATGTGAACACCGCTGCATTCGCCGGCACTGGTGTCGGCCCATGGGTATGGCTAGCCAGTTGCACATTCATCTCCTGCACCAAATCCAGCAAATCACACACCACCTGGAACAGGTTCACGCTTTCCGATCCGATCCAGTTTTGGGGAGCCACCCACCGTTGGCTAACGCCTGCCACGCTCTTACGCAGCCCTTCGATCCGCTCCTGCATGTCGCCACCCACCGTGGCGTTGTGCTTCTGCCCCACGACCATGTTGAAGTCCCGGCCGGTCGCTTGGTGCAGATCATCCACTGCCGCCAGGCTCGCAGATCCGCCCGATAGCAGCTTGAGCGCGCCCAGGGCTTCTATTTTCTTGATCCCGCCCACTGACTCGGTTGAATGATCGTCCACCGTCCTAATGTGGTTCTGGAACGTCTCGGTGTTATCTAGGGCTTCCACTTCGCGCTCGATCGCTTTGTCCTGGATCTTGCCATCGGTTTGGCGCAGCCAGTTGCCGTCGGCGTCGACCCGTTGCTGGCACGCTTCGCTGTGCTGCCAGACCTGATCCCCTTTCGGGACTTTGGGCATGCTCAGGCCGTGCGGGAGGATGGTTTGGATGTAAGGCTTGTGCGGCAGGCCGTAGGCGAAGCACACCACGACTTGGGTGCCTTCCTCGGGGAAGGCGTAGATGCCCATTTCCTCGCCGCCTGTAGGCAATGGCAGCGGGACTCCGGCCAAGATTGGCAGTTGGGTGTCTGGCTCGCCGTCTGGCCCCATGACCTCGATGTCGACCGCGTAGCGCGGGCGGAAGTCGTCGCAGATCCCGGCGCCGCTCGGGGCATCAGCCACGGCGACCACGCGGGCGAAGCGTGGCAGGTGGTAGCCGCCAGTGAGTTCAGGGAATTGTCGTTCTACGCTGCGGCGGATTGCATCGTCCATCGGATGGCCATCTGGTTGTCGACGAGGGCCACACTGGTGATGCGCTCGCCTTGGTTGATTGTTGCACCTGGTCGCAACCCGGGAAGGGCCGCGATCATGGCGCTTTGATTGCCCTGGTAGCCGTCGAACAGCTCCGCAGGCAGTTGCAGCGGCGCTCGCACACCAAAGAAGCTGTCAGCCCAACTGCCCACGAACACTTCGCCGTCGCCCTGTTGCTGCCAGATAAAGTCGGGGATGTTGAAAACGCGGGCCATGCTGTCCAGCGCCTGATAGCCCGCCGCAAGGCTGTAGAAAAACGGCGCTTTCACGCTGGCATAGGCTTGTTCCGGCACACGAAAGCGCAGGCCGGTGTGCTGGCTGATTTCGGTCAGTACGTCGCGCAGATCGACGTGACGCAGGTTCAACGGCAGCGGTCTGGCCAGGATGGCGGCCATCTCGCGGCAGTACAGCACCTGCTCCACGCGATTAGCCGCGGTGCAGCGCTCGACGTAGCCGATAAAGTGCCGCTGTAGCGTGCGCTCGTTGTAGCCGATGTCGAGTGTGACCAGCCCCCTGACGGGGGCTTGGGCTTGAATGGTGAAGGTGGCCCGGCCGGGGCTTTTGAGATCCAGTCGCACGTCGTCTTTGACCAGTTCCACCCGTTCGCCGTTGATGCTGAGGATTTTGTGCAGTTTCATCGGTTAATTACCCCCACCCAGCCAGCCGTCGACCTTTTTCAAGGTGGCTTCAAAACCGGTCAGTGCCTGCTCGCCCTCGGCGGCGTCCTCGCCGGTGCCGCCCTTGCCACCCACGGCAGCGCCGGGGCCGGATTGGGCCGTCACGCCATTGGCTGTGCGGCGCCCTTCGACCTTTTGCGGGTTGGAGACTTTTTCGGTCAGGGTGAACTGGATCCGCCAAGCGCTGAGGGTGTCGTCTTCGCGGGCGCTGACGCCCTCGGAAAACTCCACCTGACGGATGCCGAACGTGCTCGCCGTATCGTTGACCACGCGATAGGTTTTGAGTTGGCCACCGCCTTCGGTGGCCTCGGCCATGCGCATCAGGTCACGCAGTTGCACCTGGTCAACGTAGGGGATCATCAGGGACGCAGTCAGGGTCTTGGGCTTGAAACCCTTGTGGGCGGTTTCGGTGTTGCTGGTCTGGCCCGACATATCACCGCTTTCGATCCGCATATTGGCGGTCACTTTCAGGCCCTTGCCGCGCACCTGTTCGCCATCGAGTAGCAGCGTCATAGGCCCACCAGCTCGCGGACGAAGCTCAAGCCCTTTTCCGACCCCACCAACAGCGCCCCGGCGCACAGCACCCATTCATGGCCCGGCGCTTCGGTGCTGAGCAAGTGTCGGCGCAGGTCGCTGGTGGTGCCGGGGCCGATCATCCGCGCGCGCAGGCTACCGTCCTGCTGGCCACCGGCAAGCAAGGCTTTAAGGTCGGCCAGTTGTTGGTCGCGGCCTTTTTGCTGGGCGGTCTTGCGGCTGGCCAGCGCGGCCAGATCGCTCATCGGTGAGCTGTCGGCGGCATAGCTCTCCAGCACCGCCAGTTGGCCCGCCATCGACTGTTTGGCGGCCTTGAGCAAGGTGCAGCGCTCCAGCGGCAAGGACTGCCAGCGCGGCAACGGCCCGGCGTTGGGGATTTCCCACTTTTCGGTTTCCAGCTTTGACAGGTGCCGGGCGCGGCGCTCGGCGCGCACCAGATCCGGCATCGGCAGCAACGCATTGAAGCGCGACAGGCTGTCGGCCAACTGGTCAAAGCGTGTGGCCAGGAACATCAGGCACAGCGCGTACTGCTGCCCTTGGGGACGGCTGGCATCGCTGACGTCCACCAACTTGTTGGCCAACTGCTGCACCAGGTTCGGCGCCGACAGATACCGCTGGTAGCCACGGCCCTGACCCACACCACTTTGAAACGGCGTCACCACCAGACAGGCCGGGGCTTCGCCCATCTGTTCCGTGAGGGCCGCACGCCCGGCCGCAATCACGCCTTGCGCGGCGGCGCCCACCGGCCCCGGATTGGTACTGGTCATGCCGTCCAGGCCGCTCAGGCGCAACGCGGTGCTGGCCAGCTCGCCGCTGGCCAAGTCCTTGGCCGCGCTCAGTTGCTGCATCCAGCCGGTGGACTGCTCGGGCCAGCGCAGGGTCACAGGTGCCCAGGTCATGAAAGCGCCTCTCCCCAACGGATGGCCTCGACCGTCTCCAGCTCGCCGCTGGCCAACGCTTGGTCGAGCTGCTGTTTCAGCTCATTGCCGTACACCAGCAGCTTCATTTTGAATTGGTTGAAGTCCTCCCCCACCTGGCGCAACTGCTGCGCCGTGTGCAGGTGAAAGCCCTTCTCCCCCTGCGCATCACGGCAGGGATAGTGCATGTCGATGCCCAGCAAAATGGCGGCGTTCAGGTTCAATTGGTCGTCCCGCTGACTGTCGTAATCAAAACGGGTACCGGTGGCGTTTGAGCTGAATCCCGAAGTGATAGCGTCCTCGCAGCGCTGGTCAATGTCGCGGCGCGTGCGCAGGCTTTGCTGCTGGGCATCCAGTCGATAAGGGCGGAACTCCAGCACGTTGTTGACGTAGTACGGCGCTTGCTCCTTGCGGTAGTTCAGCGAACCGTCATAGATCGTTTTCGCCACATCGATGGCGTCGTCCGGTATGGCATTGCCGTGCAGTGCCGATGAATAGCGAGTCAAAATGCGGCCGTCAGTGGCCAGCAGAAAGCAAAAACGGGCCATGGTTATTTCCCTAATGCCAGAAAGAAGGCTTGGCCCTCATGTGAAAAGGTACCGCCCGCGCTCCAGAGGAAACGCGAACTGTCCACAACCTGGTGCACCATGCCGAAGTTGTTGCCAAAACCGCCCTGCGTGCTGGACATGAGACTGAACAGCATGCCGAAGCACTCATTCGGGAACGGGGTCGGGAAGTACCGGTAATCGCTGCTGGAAATACACTCGCTGGTGGTCGCCCATTGCAATACCCACCCGCCCAACCAGGTGGGGGCGGCAAAGTAGCCATTGCGCCCGATCGACCAGGAGCAACCCCGGCGCAGTTTCTTCGGGGTGACGATGGTGCTGTCATCGTTTCCCGCATCGATCTGGGCGTCAGAAGCAATGCGCGCCACGCCCACGTCGGCGGTAGTGGCCAGCTTTGAGCTGTCGATGATTGTGGCTTGCCCTTTGAACACAATCGGGTTGGCCCCGGCCTCTGCACGTCGCACGATCAGTTGACCGGCCGCCCCCGCCATCACCACCGCAGGCAGCCCGGTGTTGTGGCGCATCCATTTGGCGCCGTCCCAGTAGCAGTTTTGAGACAGGCTGGTCTCGCTGATAGAGCTTAAAAAACCGTACTGACCCGCGTGAATGTCCAGGCTGTCACCCGACAAGGGGTTACGGTTTGGAATGGCGTCGGTGATGCCGTAGTCCTTAAGCGTGGTGCCCTTGTCGGCCTTTTTATCCAGCGTTTTGTTGATGACAACCAGGTCTTTATTGATCTGACCCACGTTCACATTGGTCTTGTCGATCGCGTTATTGATGGGCACCAACAAGTCGTCCACCTGGTTGGCGCTGTAGGTATTGAGGCTGTCCATTAACGTGGCGTCATACGTCCAGACAATGGGATTGGCCCCGGCCGCTGCCTTGCGGATGATCGCCCGGCCATTGGTGACGGCAATGCAGGCGGCAGGTTTGTTGGTGTCGTGACGCATCCAGCGGCCGTCCGCGTAATAGCAGTTCTGGCATAGGCTGGATTCGAGAATCGAACTCACAAAACCAAAGCTGCCCGCGTGAATGTCCAGGCTGTTGTTAGGCAGCGGGTTAAGGTTCGGGATGGCATCGGTGATGCCATACCCTCCCAGCGTCGTGGCTTTTTCGGCTTTGGAGTCCACCACCAGATTGAGCGCCGTCAGCAAGCGATCGATCTCTACGATGCTGTACGTGTCGCCACTGTCGCGGATCGAGGCCGAAGATGTCCACACGATCGGGTTCTCACCTGCGCTCGCACGCTGCACCCGCAATCGACCACCACCGCCCACCAACACCACAGCAGGCTTGGCCACGTCATGCCTCAGCCAGGCTTTCCCGTTCCAGTAGCAGTTCTGGCACAGGTGGGTTTCGCTTTCAGCCGACACAAAAGCGAACTGCCCGCCGTGCAGATCCAGGCTGGTACCGGGCAGCGGGTTGACGTTCTGAATGGCGTCGGTGATGCCGTAATCCTTCAGCGTCGTGCCCTTGTTGGCCTTTTTCAGCAGTTCGGATTCGACCCAACTGCGACCGGCAAAATGCTTGACCAGCGCGTCTGTGATCGGCTCGGGCTTGCGCATGTCGGTGATGGTGTTGGAATTGGGAATGTCGGCCAGCGGCACCACGTAGTGACGCACCCCAACGCTGTCAATGTAGTCAGGCAACGAGGCGCCAAAGCTCACTTTCCAGCTGACCACGGCATCGCTCAACTGGCGTTCCAGGCACACATCCAGCCAGGCTTTGGTCGGCAGGTTGGCCGGGGCGACTGGCGTGGCTGCCGCTGACAGCACCCGCACGCCTTCGATGTAAGCAATACCAGGCTTGAGCTGGTACACCGCCCCGACTTTCTCCAACTGCAAACCGCCGTCAAAGAAGCACGAACGCCCGAACATATCGCGGTTACTCAGGCGCTCGCGCTCGTCGATGCTGTGCAGGCGCACAGTGAAGTCGTGCTGCCAGGTCTTGGCGTCGATGGTGATGCCGGTCAGCGCCTGGGCGCCGTCGAACACCACCAGAAAGTTGCGGGTGACGTTGTTGCCGATTTGCAGCGGCGGGATGTTGCGGCGCTTTTGCTGCACCGGCACGTACGCCACGGCCAACAACACGTTGTCGGCGGTTTCGAGGCCGATCCAGTTCCAGTCGAAGTCCCCGATGTCGCTGCCCATCATCAGGCTGTAAACCACTTGATTGGGGTTCACAAAGCCTTTTTGGGTCACGTCGTAAGTGGCCACGATTTGGCTCACGGGCGGCTTGGCCGCGCCACGGTTTACCGGGCCGTTCGGGTCAAGGCCCGGCACGTTGGCCAGCACAAAGCGGCTGACGATCAGGGGTTGTTGTGCGCCGACTTTCTGCGCGATCAGGCTTTCACCTGCAAGGGTAATACTGGCACCCACGGGAGGCTCCTACAGGCTGGCAACCAGCGTTTGCTGGTCGTCGTTAAAGTCCACCGCGACGATGCGCAGCGATACAGGGGTGATGGTCACAAAGTCATAGCGGCGGCACGTGCGCCCGTACTGCTGGATCAACACCCGCATCAGTTCCGGGTTTTGCGACAGCTGCGAATCGGAGAGGCGCAGCAGCACCACGTCCCAGTCCCGATCGGGAAGGCGCTCGTCGATCTCGACGTAGCCCACGCCCAGGCGCTGCAAAATCCGTTTCAGCCCTGCGGTGCTGCCCGCGTCCACGGCGTTGATAAAGGCGAACTTGACCCGCAACCGGTACAGGCTTTCGGGTTCGTCCTTGAAGCGGCTGATGTCGCGCTGCCAGGCCAGCAGATCGAGCACGGTCAGGTGGCAGGTTTCAGCGTCCATTTGCAGCAGCGGCCACTGCAACCAGCCTTCGACCTTGTTCCACCAGGACTGACTGGCGGTCTTGAGCCTGTTCAGCTCCTTACCATCGAGCCAGAACGGCAACTTGAGTTTGATCATGCGAGCGTCACTACCAGGCTGTTGATCCGGGGGATGCTCAGTTCTGAAACGATGTCGGCATTGTCAAAGTGCAGCGACTCGATGCCGGGGAACTGTTGGTGCAGCTCTTCGCCCAGTCGGCTGAAAGAAAAGCGCGACTGCGGATAGGTCAGGGTCGGCTGGTAGTCGGTGACCGTGCTTTCACGGAACGCTGCGCGCACGAACAACGCCACCTCATCGCGCAGGCTGTCGCGCTTGTCATTGCCGATCAGGGCGCGTGGCCACAGGGTCAGGCGGATGGCGTGTTGGGTTTCGGGCATCACCATCACCACCAGGTCATCGCCGTGGCCATGGTTACCCTGGTCACGGATGTGCGCATTGATCTGCTCCAGGTACGTGGCCGCTGGCACGTCCGCATCGAACAGCACATAGGCGTTGGCACTACCGGGGCCACGGGGCGCGCCGTGCAGAAAATACACCCCGTCCGGGCGCACGCCGGGGAACGCTGAGATCATCGCCCGGTACACCGCGTCGGTGTGCCACTGGTTGACCGCCGAGAACTGGTTGCGCACGCGCAAGCGCAGTTGCTCGTCGGGTTCAGGGTCGGCGCCGGGGGCGATTAACCAACCATCGGCGTTCACCACCTGCGCAATGCCCGCCAGTGGCACCGGCAAAATGGCGTAGTAACCGGGCGCCAGGTTGTAGCCGCTGCCCACCTCCTGCGCCTCCACCGGCACTTCCAGTTGCAGCAGGCCATCGGCAAAGGTCGCGGGTGTGGTGGTGACCAGTTGATAAATATGGCCGTTGATCGCGGACGACTGCACCACGATGCCCGCAGGCAATTCCAGCGTGCCACCGGCTGCAATGCGGGTGAACAGGATCACGCCCTTGGCCTTGGTCGCGCCTTTGCGCTCGACGTTGACCGCCCAGGCCAGCATGTCCAACCAGGTGTCACCGGCCGTTTTGACAAAGAAATTCGGCAGCACGGTGTCGCTGATAAAGCTGATGAGCCACATGACTGGCTTGGTCACCAGCGCGGTAATCAGCCGCCAGAACGGCGAATAGGCGCTGGTGTTGCTCAGCTTGCTGCCTTGGGTCGCCACCTCGCTTTCCCACGCCTTGCGCAACCCGGCCTCGGTGGTCGGGATCCCGGCGTCTATCAGCGCCTGTTTAAAATCCACGTCGCTCACAGGAACACCTCGATCGCGCCAAACTTCAAAGTTTTAGCCGTCACCAGGTACTTGCCGCTGTCGTAGGACTGAATCAACGCCGTGCCCGGCACCAGGCGCACATCGGCCTCCACCAGCAGCTCCAGTTGCTGGATGCAATCACGCTGACGCAGACGGCTGCGCTCGGCCACCAACGTCACCAGCAAGCCGCTTTCGCGGATCATGTGCGCGATGTCCTGGGCAATACTGGCGCGGTCATCGATGAGCAACGGTTGACGCGACGGATCCAGCGACAAATCGTTGTCCACAATCAGCAGGTCGATGTAGTCATTCATCCTCCCACCGCCATGCTCATCATGTTTTCAAGCTCCAACGGACTCATGGGTTTGGTGTTGGTGATGTTCAGGTTTTCCACGTGGGTGGCCTTGCTTTGGGTTTGGCTGTTGTTCTGAATGCTGCTCAACAGGCCGCCCTTAGGCACGGCGTTGGGCCGTGACGGGGACAGGCTGCTCAGCGAGCTGTTGAGGCGTTCCTGACTTTGCTCGGACTTGGCTTGCGGCGGTGCCGCCGTCACCAGTGCAGGGACTTGCAGCGGCGGTTGCAGTGCATCGACCTGCGGCATGGCCGGGGTGGCCAGCGCCCGAGGGCCGGGGATGTTGGGTTGCACGGGCACAGGTGCCGGTGCCATCACCAACGGCGGCGCTTGAGGCACGAGCCGCAACGGGCTTTCCATCTCCGGCAGCATGGCCGTGGGGGCTTTCGGCACGGGGGCCATGACCAGCGGCGGCGCCGGTTGGGCCTGCACCTGCGCCACGCCGATGTCCGGCATCTGCGGCGGTGCTGGCAGGTCGCCAAACGCGGCATCGATCTGCACGCCGGGGATTTTGTTCAGCATCTCGATCAGGCCATTAATCGCGCCTTTGAAGATGTTGATAATCCCGTCCCACGCGGCCTTAGCCATGCCCATCCAGCCGCCCATGGAGCTGAACCAGTCACTCAAGCCCTGGAGCTGGTCACTGACCCACTTGAACGCCTCGCTGTTGAGTAGCGCGGTCGTCCACTCATCCCAGTAATAAACGGCAGCAGCCACGGCAGCGATCAACGCCACCACGCCGACCACGATCCACACGATGGGGTTAGCCAGCAGGGCCGCGTTGACCAGCCATATCGCGCCTTGCCACAGCAGCATGGCGCCGCGAACGATGCCCATCCACGCGACCATGGCCATCATGCTCAACACGAAAGTAGTGGCCATGGCCACGTGCACCAGGAACATGGCAATGCTGCGAAAGCCTGTCCAGGTGAGGATCTTCCAGACCGTTACCAGGCCCAGCCACACCATCTTGCTGACACCCACCACCAACGTCAGCGCGGACATCACCGCCGTGATGCCGAGCACGGTCAACGCTGTGATACTCACCACGCGGGTGATGTTGGGGAACAATTGTGACCAGCGCGTGAGGGTTTGCGCCACGCCGGTCAGCTTGGCCATCAGCGGTGCAAGGATCGGGATCAAAGCTTGGCCGAAGGCAATGCGCAGCGCCTGCACAGCGGCGCCGAACTGTTGCCACGGGTCAACCATCGCCCGCGCCATCTTGTCGGCGCTCTCCAGCCCGCGCACGTTGCCCAACTGCTCCATGCCATTGCGCAAACGCCCGGTGTCCTTGGCCAGAGCGCCAATCACCCGCGCTCCTTCGCCGCCAAAGGCATCGGTCAAGGCCGTGCCAGCGGCGGCGGTGGTCAGGTCGCCAAACTTGCCTTGCAGCTTGTCCAGGATGTCGAGCATCGGCAGCAACTTGCCGTTCTGGTCGGTGAACTTCATGCTCAGTTTTTCCGACCCTGCGCCGATGTTTTCAAACAGCGCCTTGTACATGCCCCCGGCGTCGCCGCCTTCCATGGTGCTGCTCAGCGTGCCAATCACCGCGAACTGTTCGGCCAGATCGACACCGGCCGTGGTGGCGATCGCGCCGACTTCCTTGAACGCATCCTTGAGCTGGGCGCCGTCGGTGCGGAACAGTTGCACCGCCAACGCGGTCTGCCCGCCCATCTTCTCGACCCACTGGCTTTTGCCCATGGCATCGGCTTGATCTTTGAACAGGTTGTACATGGTGCCGACGTAGGCGCCCATGGTGTCGGCGTCCGTTTTGGTGGCCTTGGCCAACAGGTTGCTGGTGTTGGTGAAGGTGGCCAACTGGCTGCCGCTCAGACCTTGAATGGCACCATTGATGCTGGACGCCGAGGCCACAAAGTCACGGGCGTTTTCACCGTAGGCCACTGAGAACTCCAGCGACTTGCGGTTGAGTGCATTCAGCGCGTCTTCGGCCACGCCCAATGAGCGGACTTCGCCCAGGGCGCGGTTCATCTCCAACGCCGGTTCCAGTGACTGGCTGATCGCAACACCCGCCCCCACCAAGCCACCCAGGCCAAGGCCCATGGTCTTGATGTTGTTTTGCCCTTGCTCGGCCAAGTTCGAAAAGCTGGTTTTCACCTTGCCCAGGGGCGCGGTGATCTTGTCGGTCAGGCTCAAGATAAAGGCCAGGCGGGCGCTGCGATCTGCCATGTGTGGCTATCCGTTCAGGGCATGGGCAATGCCGTTAGCCACGGCATATTCCATGCGTTTCCAATACTCGTCTTCCAACCACTTGGCCGTGCCCATCACCTCGGCGGTGGGTTCGGCGCCCGGTAGCCAGCGATTGGCCAGGGCCACTAACTGCCCCAGGCCGTTCTCACTCAGTCCTTCGGCGTGGTCGAGGGCTTTTTTACGATGATTTCAACGTCCGGGCCGTACTCTTCCAGCAACGTGCCGGCCAGTTGCATCACCATCACCGGGTTGGCCAGCAACGGTTTCAGGGAGGCGCGCTGTTCCTGCTTCACCGTGGTCACCAGCAAGTTGTTGGCCGGGGCCACTTTGTTGTTCTGGTTAACGGCGTTGAAGTACTTGGTCACGTCTTGAGGGGTCAGCTCAAAGGTGAATTCGCTGTTGCCAATTTCCAGTTCGATTTCGCGACGTTCAGTCATGGGGTGTTTTCCGTTCAGGTTTAAAAGTGGGTGATTCGGGTTAGCGCAGGCAGATCCGGCGCACGTGGTCTTGCAGCCCCAGGATCATTTCTCGACTGAGGGCGAGTTGATCGCGGAGGGTGAAATAATCCGGTCGAGCGTCTGTTGCGAGTTCGGCGGCGCCTGCATCAGCCACGCTGCCGGAGCCGGTCTGGTCGGGCTTTGGGGTGCTACAGGTGGCTTTAACGAACAGCCGCTTACCACCACTATCAACAGCACGGCGCAGATCATTGATTTCAGAAAGTGCATGGTTCAGAGCCTTAGTTCGAGTGCGGTCGTTTTCGTCACGATCAGCCAGCATTTCTCCACTGATACGGGCCGCTTCGCGCAGTCCGCTGACCTCAAACAAGGCGCGGTTACGCTCATCGATGAGGTGGTTGAACAGAAACCAGGCGGCCAAGAACAGCAGCAACGAAAGCAAGTTCGTGGGCAACGCGGTCATAGTCCGGCCCCGCACAGTTTGGCTTCGGCCAACCGGCGCGCATGCAGGCCGGGCACGAAGATTTTTCGGCCCTGTGCATCGGTGACGTACGCCCACACCGGGGTTTTGCCATCCGCCGCCCACGCCAAGGCGTTGCAGCCCTCGGCAATCCGTCCGGCGTTTATCAGGCCTACTGCGCGACTGGCGCAGGTGCTGGGCATGCCGAAGTTGTGGCCATGACTGCTCAGGGCATCGAAAGGGTTCTGGCCGATACGTTGATTGGTCAGGCAGTCCGCCAAGGCAAGCTGGCCTTTCTCAATCACCAACTGTTCCACTTCGGCGCAGCGGGCTGGAGACCAGTAGTCACCCACCACCACGGGAAAAGGACTGGTGTAGCGAGTGATGCCCTTGCACACCGAGGGCAGGCCACGGGCCAGGGTGTCGGCATACACGACGTGCTGGCCTTCGCCTTCCCATTTCCCCAGAAAAGCGACCAACGAGGCGCTGGCCAGCGCAATGGCGCCGGTGGCGATCTTGTGGCGCAGGTTCATGGGAAAACCAGCCGAAGCAGAGCCGGGACAACCATCTGCAACACCGCGCCGACAATCGTCAGGATGGTCAGTAGTTTTGTTACCTTGGCGCCGATGTCCGTAACCGCTACGGTCAGTTTTTTTTGGCCAGCGTTAAGGCTCACCAATTGACCGGCCATGTGTTCAAACTGGCCCTCCAGCTTGGTCACACGGGTAGGCACGGTTTCATGCCGACTTGTCATTTCATTAAGCCGATGCTCAGTGACCGCCATTTTTTGCTCCAGCACCCCCAGACGCATAGGGTCAGTAACCTGTGCGGGAGCTGGTGGCGGTGCCGAAGGTGGGGTGGATGGCAGAGGATTGCTGCTCAACGCCGGGTTGATATTCATCTGCGGCTTCCTTTTTCGTAGATGGACTGGCATGGCACACACCGCAGGATCCCGCCCAGCGCCTGGCGTGCTGCGGGGATTTCGCCCTCACAGTCCAGGCACTCGCTACGGCTTGGCCCGATCGGGCGCACGCGGGCCAACTGGGCGGCAATCGCCTGATCGCGCTGACGTTGCTCCAGCGCCTGGGCGCGATCGAACGGGCACGACATCAGCTCAGCCCCTCAATCTCGGACACAGCCAGGTACGGCACACCATTCATGCGGATAAAATCCCGGCTAGTGACGTCGAACGGCACCTTGTGTTTGGATTTCTCGCCACCTTTGGGGTCGATGCTCAGCAAGCTGGACACCTTTAACTTGCAGCCGAAAGCTTCGATGCGCATTTCTTCATCGCCGCTCTTGGCGAAAAACACGTTGTCGAACGGCTTCAATTCGCGAAAACTGCCCGCCGTGCGCGCGGCATCCACCAGCAGGCCGAAGTTGTAGCTGTCCAGCTCCAATTCACCGCTGGCCGACACGTCGCCATCCACGTAGCCATCGGGCACGCCACGGGTTTGCGCCACGGCGCTGTTGTCGGTGATGTCGAGGGTGCAGCTCTCCACGTGAACCAGCAGATCGCCCAGGTTCACGTCAAAATTCTTGCCGCTAATGCGTGGCATAGGGGGTTACTCCGTGGCGTCGTTGGAAAGATCCAGGGCGATGTTGGCCGTGATGTCTTTCGGGCAGTTGTGGGGTTTGAGCTTGATGTACGCCTCTACGGCGGTTTTGCTCTTCCAGACCAGCACGATGTCGCCGTCCTTGGGGGTCTGGATTTCACCGGGGAACACCTGGCCCGCAAACGTGACGGACTTGGCCATCGCACGCAGGGGCGCCATCAGCGCGTTGATGTTCACCGCCATGCTGTTGGGCGTGCTGTTCAGGCGGCGATCACCCACGCGACGGATCAACAGCGGGCGCACCTGACGCGCAGCCTTGTCGGCCAGACGCAAATGCTCGATCACCTGAAAGTCGCTGGCAGGGGTGTCCAGCAGGTTGCCGTCGCCCCAGTACACGCCCTCGTAGTCCGGGTAGGTCTGCGAGACCGAGAACCGCGCTTTATCCAGCTCGGCACGGATCGCGGACGGCAGCGGCACGCCTTCGGAGTCTTCCGGCACCGGGCCAAGGCCCAACACCGCACCGCTGGCCACGCGCATCGGCGTATCGGCAATGCTCACGGCGGCATTCGCCAAGCGACCGGCCAACACGCCCAAATCGTTGCCGTGCAACTGCGGCACCACCAACACACGCGGCGCGGCCAGACCGGCCGTGATGGCTTTCTGTTCGGTCAGGAACTGCGACCACGGTTGCAACGCGGTAATGCCCGACGTGGCGGCCATCACGAACGAACGGCGGCCGTAGACGTTATTCAACGCCACCGCCGCATCGTTCATTTGCGACAGCTCGGCGCCGGTGGTGACCGGTTTGGTAATCACCACCGCTTCGACTGAAAAGCCTTTCTGCTGGGTCATTTCCAGCGCGTCCGACCACGCGCCGTCTGCGCCGATCGGCACGGCCACGCAGGCCCAGCGGTCGCCACCATTGAGTCGCGCAGCCGTGATCTGGGTTTTCAAATCACTGGCAGGAATGCCCAGCTCGTTATCCAGATCGCTGTCGGTGTTGAGGGCCAACACCTTGCCGATGTTTTTGGTACTGGGGCCAATGAAGAGGAAATAACGCTCGATCGCGGTCACTTCGCCTTGGCCCAGATTGAGATTGTTAACGCTGACTTTGCCGAGTCCCATGGGGTGCCTCTTTAGCGGGGTGAATTTAGGATTTGTTCAAAGACCTGGTTAACCAGTTCGCGGGTTTCATTACTGCTTTGCACGCCGAGGAACTGGCGTTTGGGCAGGGTGATGTCCCAGCTTTGTGCGCCCGAGGACTCGGTTCTTTCATCGTTCAAAATGCGGATCAACAGACCGGCCTTGGCGTAGTTCACGTGCTCTTGAATCCACGCCACAGACGGTTTGGTCAGGTTCTTTTTGCCTTTGACGCGCACCCGAAAACCCAACTGACGCAAGCGCTTGGCTTGCTTGTCCGTGCAGGCGACACCGGGTGGGACTTTGTTCCAGCGGC
The DNA here is from genome assembly GCF_016812185.1 of Pseudomonas weihenstephanensis. Taxonomy (NCBI): domain Bacteria; kingdom Pseudomonadati; phylum Pseudomonadota; class Gammaproteobacteria; order Pseudomonadales; family Pseudomonadaceae; genus Pseudomonas; species Pseudomonas weihenstephanensis. The sequence continues at coordinate 1,008,285 of NZ_JAAEBV010000001.1, forward strand.
GCATCTGCGCGGCCGTGCGGCGTTCGCTGACGCCGTTGTGCTGCTGCGAGGCAACCCAACGCGTGAGGGCGTTTTTCCAGCCCAATTCGGCCTCGTCCGGGCTGACGCGGGTGACTTGCAGCAGCTTGGCCAACCCCGCTTCCATCTTCTTTTTGCCCTTGGCCGAACCCTTGCGCTCAGCGAACGGCGAGCCGTCGAGGTTCTTCTGCTCGCGCACGCGCTTGCGGCTCATCGAGCGCACGCGTTTGGTGACGTTGTTCAGCAAGCGGCGGCGCAGTTGTGGCCGCAGCTCCATCAGGGCCAGTTGCGCGTCAACGTTGAGCAAGCCCCGGATATCGAGGTCGAGCGGGCTAGCGGCCATTGCTGCCCACCTCGCCTTCTTCCGCGACCCACAGGTCAAACGGGATGAATGACCAGGTCTGCCCGAAAGCCTCGATTTCGCCGTCCGGGTCTTCGGCCAGGTACTGCGGCTCGACGAACTCCACGGTGATTTCGACGTCAGCCAGGTCGTTGTCCAGCATGTCGATGGCAAAACTCAGCATCGGCAGCCCGTCGCGGTCGCGGTCGTGGCTCTCCAGCCAACTCCCCACCAAAGCCATCAGCCGTCCGGGATCATCAGCAAAGCGCTCAAACACCACGACCGCGCTATAACGCATGTTCGCGAAGTGCATGCCTTTCAGATCGGGCTTCCAGATCATTTCCAGACTGATCTGGTTTGCCCAGCTGTCGAGCTGCTCGGGCATGACCAGATTGCGGCTCAGCAAATACGAGGTCAGCGCTTTCAGCTTCTTCACGACAGAAACTCCCCGAGCACGCTTCTGCGGAAGCATTCGGCAGTCATGAGGTGGCGGCTTTCGCTGATGAAGTCGGACATGTCCAAAGCCCACAGGTGCCGTTCATGGTGGTTGCCGTTGGCTTTAACCAGTTGCATAAGCATGTCGTTGTCAGGGCCATCACGGCCGAGGACACGAAGGCGTGCTGCAGTGGTGGCGTAGTAGGCGCCCTCTCGGATGGCTGTTGACTTCAAAAAGTCGAACTCGTCGTAGAACCATACGGCCAGATTCGGATCGATCTCGGGCGGCAGTCGCTGCCCATCAGAGATAACGGTCAGGCCCGAGTAACGCTGGCTCAGTTCGCTTGCGAAACGTCGGTTATGGACTACAAAGACCACTGACTTGCCAGCCTCGACCAGTGCGCACGCCATCTTGGCCAGGCGGGTCGTCTTGCCTGTCTGACGTGGCGAAATTTCCAGGTACGCGATTGTCACTGGCTGGCTCATAGCAACACCGCCGTGATGCGCCCACGGCCTTGCAGCGAGCGCACAGCCTGCTGACTGAAAGACAGAAAGGTTTCGGCGCGCTCAGGGGCTTCCTTGCCGGTGTTTTCCGCGCTCTCGCGACGGGTCACGGTGGCGAACTGGGTCAACAGGCTGGCTTTGGCGCGTGCATACACGGCGCGCTTGTACGTCACTACGTGAAAAGCACGCTCTGGCAGCACCATAGGGTCAGCAGATTCCACACAGACAACGCCTACGGATTGCCACTTGGACTTGCAGCGCGCCAAGTCGGTGTTGACCTCGACCATGGCAGTGGTCAGATCCGCGACCAGCATATCGCCCAGGTACTCACCCGGCAGGCGATAGCCTTTCTGGAACTCGCTCACCGACAAGTCGGGCCAAAAGCCGTCATTGACGATTTGCTGTTCAACCAACGTGGTGGGTTTGCCTGAAAAGCTCATTGCCGGGCGCTCAAATAGGGCGGGAGAACTGTTTCAGGGAGGCAGGCCATAAATGGCTCACTCTCATCCACAGTTTCCCGCTGGGGGGGGTAGTCGGTTATTCGGTGGCCGGTGCGGCCTGTTGCTTCGCCAGCGCCTTACGGCACTTGGAGATGCGGGTTTCATTACCGGCCTTGGGGTACAACTCGGTCGAGCGCTCAAGGTGCTTGAGTGCGGTGCTCAACTCCCCTGCTTCTATGGCGCGCATGCCGATCAACTTGTGGTACTTGCTCGGGATCTGCTCCGTCAGTTCCCACTCGCCATCGACCAGCGGCAGCATGTTGCTCAAGTAGGGTTCAGGGCTGCGCTCAGCGTTGTACTCGGCAAAGGCCCAGTCGATGACGGCATCCGCGACAAAGGTCTGGATGTCGCGGCGCTTGAAACGCTCCGGCATCACCTGGCCCTGTTCGATCGCGAAGTCCGCCAGTTCCAGACCGTCTTCGAACTGCTCGGTGTCAAACAGCCACACCATCACCTGCACCAGGACACGGTTGGGAAAGTTCAGGCCCGACTCGCAGTAGCGCTGCACATAGTCCTGGTACTTGGGCAGCAGCTCGTCGCGCTTGAGCGTCTGACGCCCAGCCAGTCCCTTGATCGCGCTCAGGCGCTCAAGGTCTTGATCCAAAGCGGCTTCCTGCAACATCAGGTGCTTACGGGCGTTGGCCGGGCTGCTCAAGGCATCAGCGGGCGAGTACGCCAAAGGAGCGCCCGCTGCCATAACTGCCGCTGCGCTTCCCTGTGCCAGGGTGCGGCGCTTGTGCGCCAGGGCCAGACTCACGCGACCACCAACTCAACGTTTTCAGTCAGTGCGATCTTTTCCATTTGCTCGATCACATAACCTTCGTTGCGGCTGTTGTAGTCCTCAACACGGGAGCGTTTCGGGTTGTCGACCGTCTGCTTACGCCAGCTGGTGTCCTGGAAGTAAATCGACAGGTTGTCCCAACTGGTGACCAACACGGCGTTGACCGGGAAGTTCGGCACGCTGAACGCGGGCAGACCGCCATAGGTGGCAATGACCTGAGCGTTTTCGATGCGCTCTTTTTCGGTCGGGGTATCGCCCTGTTTGGTGTACAGCTTGGCCTTGTCAGCCGCCAACAGGTCAGAACCGATGATCGCTACCAGGTCGCCGTCTTCACGCAAGATTTCGTCAACCATTTGCTTGGTGTCATGCACCAGGGCGTCAAGGTTGGCGTAATCGCCACCGGCACCCAACGTGATCTTGCCAGCGGTTTTGCCCTCTTTGAGCACTTGTTGCGGGGCATCTTCACGCAGTTGCTGCAACCAACCTTTGTTGACGTCCTGCAACTTGGGGTTGGCGTCCAGATCGGTCTGGGGTGCCGCCGTTTTACCGTGAAAACCGATCACAATTCGGTCTTGTGCAATGCGCTTTTGCACCGCAGCGGAATAGCGATCCTGGAAGTCGGGAAACTTCGCCCACGCGTCGATCTTGGCGTATGGCAGGCCCACGTCAGACTGGGTATCCACCAGCTCATAGGTGGTGTTTTCCAGCGCCGACGCATCCTTGGCCTGGCGGTCAGCGGTTTTGGTGTTGGTTCGGCCGGTGACCGGGCCATTGACACCAATAAACACCTTCTCGCCCTTGATCTCGCTGACCGGGATGATGTTGATGCGTTCCAGAAAGTCCGCTTTCGCCGTGATCGCGTCGTTCAATTCCTGAGCGACCGAAGGATCAACGCTGAACATCTTGCTGGCACGCTGAACGCCGTAGGTGTCGGCAATTGCATCCTGCAATTCAGCGTAGTGCTTGGCGCCCTTGGCGCTCAGTTGTGCCATGTTAAAACACCCGCTTTTTGGGAGTATTTACAGGGCCTGGGTTACGCGGCAACTGGCGACCGACGGCGGTGTTCTGCAAGGTGGAGAACTGCTTTTGCAGTTTCAGCAGTGCAGTCAGTACCGCCTTGTTGGACGAACTGCCTTTGCGTTTGAATTCGCGCTCTTCTTCGGCAGTGGTGACGATGTCGTCAACTGCTGCCTGCACATCTTCAATAAGCTCAGGTTCGGGGTCTGGGGTGTCGGCTGCAGCGCTGTCGATAACGACGTCTATACCAGCCACAATTATCAGCAGCTGATCGCGCAGAGCCTTCAAGGCTGTGCCGTTGGCTTCATCCATTTGGGATTTGTTCTCTGTTTGAGGTGGAGTGGTTTCAGCGGGCGGGGTTTCGGTTGCGAAATTTTTGAAGAACGTGGTTAGCGCTTTAATCAGCCCTTTTTCATCTGAATTCGCGCTGTCGTGATGCGCGTGGACAAGCTCGACCGAAGCGGCGTAATAGGTGCGCTCGCTGGTCTTTCTCGAAAAGTAGAGTTCTTGGGTGCCAATGCTGGCCGGCTCATCCGTGACAGCCAATCCGGTCATATAGGATTTGCCCTTACCCCGGAAATTCGGATAGATCTCGATACTGCTAAACAGCTTCTGGCCTTGATCATTGAGTTCAAGCAGTCGGTCATTCGGCTTGAGTTGGGCCTCCAGCGCGACTTGGCCAGGCTCTAGATCCTCACCTTCTTCAAGTAGGCGGACGGCAAACACGGTGCCGTAGGATCCCTGCGAGCGATCGTGTTCAGACCAGATGACAGCGGTGTAAAGAGACGGCTTGTAGGTCTCGGCGATATCACGCAGTTCCTGGGGAAGGATGTCACGACCATCAGTGGTCGGGCCGCTGGTGGCGACACGTTTCCAGTACGAGACAAGGGAACGGGGCATGGTGGTTAACTGCGCTCAATCGGTGATTTGAGCCGCCAAGATAGGGAGCGATCCAGCCCGAAACAAACGATTCAAATCCGCCCTTCTCCTATTTTTAGCTTTTAGGAGAATCTCGGAAATTATCAGCACGTTTTCACCGTTTTCGCCGCATAGACTGCGGCCCATGCTCTACTCAACCGAAGTTAAAGAAGCCGCTAAACGCCTGTTTCTACGCCGCTGCAAGGCCAAGGAAATTCAGGCGCAACTCAACCTGCCCAATATTCGGATCGTCTATTACTGGATCCGCCAGGGCGGTTGGGAGGACATGCTGTCCGATGAAGAACCGCTGACCGCTGTCGGACGCAGAATCACCCTGTTGCTGGACAAAGCCAGCAGCCTGAGCAAAGACGATCTGAACGAACTGGATCGACTGACCAGCATTCGCGAGCGACTGCTAAAGCAGGCCGTGAAACCGACAGCCCCGACCGGGGGTGCTCAGGACGCCCCGGACGAAAGCCCCCAAGCGCCGCGCAGGGAACGTGCCAACCGTGGGGACAGCGGCGGGAAGAAACGCGAAAAGAAGGCCAAGAACGACATCAGCGGCCTGACCGAAGTGGACTTCCTGGATAAGTTCATCTCAAAGATGTACGGCTACCAAAAAGAACTGTTCGCCGCAAAACAGAATCCGCTGACGCGCAGGATCCGCAACATCCTTAAAAGCCGTCAGGTCGGTCTGACCTATTACTTCGCCGGTGAAGCGTTCATGGACGCCGTACTGAGCGGCGACAACCAGGTGTTTCTATCCGCCAGCCGATCGCAGTCGGAGATTTTTCGCAGCTACATCATCCAGTTCGCCCAACAGTGGTTTGGCATCGAACTGACCGGCAACCCCATCACACTGAGCAATGGTGCCGAGCTGCGTTTTCTCAGCACCAACAGCAGCACGGCCCAGGGCTATCACGGTCACGTCTATGTCGACGAATACTTCTGGATCCGCGACTTCGAAAAACTCAGCACCGTGGCCAGCGCCATGGGCACCCACAAGAAGTGGCGTAAAACCTACTTTTCAACGCCCAGCGCGGTGTCGCATCAGGCGTACCCGTTTTGGTCCGGTGAAGAGTTTCGCAACAGCAAGCGCGGAAAAAAGGCCGGTGGCACTTGGCCCACTGAATCAGCGTACACACAGGGCGCGCTGTGCCCGGATGGCCAATGGCGCAAGACCATCACGATTCAGGACGCAATCGACGGCGGTTGCGATCTGTTCGACCTTGAGCTGCTGCAACTGGAGTACGACGAAGACAAGTTTCAGCAGTTGTTCTATTGCAAGTTCATCGACAGCACACAGAGCGCGTTTGGTCTCAAGGATCTGGAGCGCTGCTACTCCGACCTGACGTTGTGGGAAGACTACAAGCCGGACGACGACCGCCCCTATGGCAACAGCCCGGTCTGGCTTGGGTACGACCCCAGCCGCACCCGCGACGACGCCACCTGTGTGGTTATTGCTCCACCGCTGGAGGCCGGGGCGAAATTTCGCATCCTCGAAAAATACAGTTGGCGGGGTCAGTCGTTCAAATACCAGGCCGAGCAAGTTAAAAAACTCACCGAACGTTTCAACGTCCAGCACATCGGCATCGATACCACGGGCATTGGCTACGGCGTGTTTGACCTAGTGCGCGACTTCTACCCTCGGGCCACATCGATTCACTACAGCCTGGAGACCAAAAACACTCTGGTACTCAAGGCTCAAGACACCATTCAGGGCAGCCGCATCGAATGGGATGCGGGGTGGACTGATATCGCCCAGGCATTCCTGACCATCAAGCGCGGCACCACCGGCAGCGGCCAAGTCACCTACAGCGCATCGCGTACCGACGCCACCGGCCACGCCGACATCGCGTGGGCGATCATGCACGCCCTGGCCAACGAACCCTTGAACACAAACAAGCGGCGCCGGAGCCGCTACATCACGAGCGGAACCCATGTCCAAAGCACGACGCAAACAGCACCAGGTCACTCAGCAGCCACGCCAACAGCAGCCCATGCGCGCGTTCACGTTCGGGGAACCGGAACAGGTATTGAGCGGCAACATCGGGGAGTACGTGGGGGTATTTCCCAGCGACGACGGCGACATCTACAAGCCCCCGGTGTCGCGCACCGGGCTGGCCAAGCTGTTGCGCGCCAACGCACACCACGGCGCCATTCCGAAGTTCAAACGCAACCTGCTATTGCGTGAGTTCATCCCCTCGGCGGGGTGCAGTGCCCACACCATGGGCTGCGCGGCGCTGGACTACATGGTGTTTGGGGATGCCTTCTTCTATTGCGACACCAACACCTTCGGCCAAGTGCTGGAGCTGAAACACCTGCCCGCAATCAACATGCGGGTCAAAGTGGACGGTTGTTATCGAATGCTACTACCCGACGGTAAATTCATGGACTTCGAGCGAGATGAAATCATCCATGTCATGGACTATGACGTCGAACAGACCATCTACGGCATCCCGGACTATCTCGGCGCCCTGCAAGCACTGTTGCTCAACGAAGCCGCGACCTTATTCCGCCGCCGCTACTACAGCAACGGCGCCCACGCGGGTTACATCTTCTACACCAACGACCCCGATCTGACCGAAAAAGACGAAAACAACCTGCGCGAACAAATCAGCGCAAGCAAAGGCGTGGGCAACTTCCGCTCGATGTTCGTCAACATCCCCAACGGCAAAGAAAACGCCATCCAAATCATCCCGGTGGGCGACTTTCAGGCCAAAGACGAACTGGAAAAGGTCAAAAACATCACCCGCAACGACATCATCGCCGCATGGCGCATGAACCCGGCCCTGGCGGGCATCATCCCGGAAAACAGCGGGGGGTTTGGCGATATCGAAAAGATTGACGGGGTCTACACCAGCAACGAGATACGGCCCATCTGCCAGTTGTTTAACCAGGTCAACGATGTCTTGAGACCAGACAGGAAAATTGATTGGAAAAAACCAGAAAGAACAGAAATAACAACTGACTAAATACACAGTTAGCAGTGAAAACCACTACACGAAAAGGCATAATAGTGATTATTCAACCCTGGGGAGGGAGACATGCGAATTTACTGTACCGGTTGTGGCCACAAAGGACGTATCAGCTCACGGGCGGAAGTAACACGAGGTTACGTGAAATTGTATTGTCAGTGCTTGGACGCAAAGTGCGGGCACACTTGGCTATCCGAACTAACGTTCATACATTCGTTACGGCCACCAGCACAGCACCTAGATACACTTTTAGTCGAGCGCATCAGAAACTTATCGACAGCACAACAACAGGAACTATTCGAGCAAGTAGGCTCGCAACAATTCGACTAACAACTCGCCTACTGTCGCAACCTCCTAACATTTGCCAAAGCCTGCCTCTCGAGTGTCCACCACGGACATCTCAAATGATAACCATCGGTCTGTGTTTCAGAATGCCTGCGCAGCAGGCATATAAGCCGCCGACACCATCTAACTTGATACCTCCGATCTTACAGCGGCGACACTCGCGAAGCGGTCGGCTATACGCCAAGCTCGCCCCAAAGAAATGTGCTGCACCGCAAGATAAAGCCCGCGACCGCTACCTGCGAATTTGCAACTCACCTCGACGCGCCCAATTACCGCTTTTGTGCCCCATGGATTTCCAGCACGGGTGCAGGGCACTGCCCTGCCGCTGTGCGGGCGCGCAGCCCGCGACTTGTACTCGGGCCGCGCCTTGGCGCGAAGTGCTCGAGGCATCATCTTGTACCCAACACACTGACCCTGTGGACACCTCGGAAAGCTCTTTTTTTTTCCCTTTGGGGATGCTGAGTGGGGTTTAAAATTCCATTTAATTCAAAGACCTTTGGGATTACCCGGCCGGCCGCTGGCGGCGTATAGAAATGACGCTGAAAAATGGGCGTGATCGTCCGCCTGAGCCTGCATAGCGATGCGTGCCAACAGTGATCGTATGATAGGGAGTGTGTTTTTCGACTGCCAGGCGTAGCCCGGCCTCGCAAGATTTGCGATTAGTTCTGAGGGATGTCTTTCTTGACTTGGACGTTGCGCAGTAGCCGCGCCATGGATTCGCCCAGTCCACCTGAACTCTTGTCAGGCTCAAGCGCAGGTTTTACGCCCCTACCTGACCCTCGAGACGGGGTCATCACTACTGATCCACCATGCACATGAGCCGCCTTGCGCGCCTCACTCTTTTCCCAATTGCTACGGGATTGCTGCCTGCGGAACTCCTCCAGGGATGCCTTTTCCTGACGAGCTGCACGAAGCCCGCTGACCTGGTGAAGTTCTCTCTCTCTGCGTTTGATGGCGGCCTTCTTGGCCCGGTACCAAAGGTAGCGAACACCAAGATCGGCAAAGAATTTTTCTGTGAAGCGCACCAGCACCCGGGTTCGCACCAGGTTAAGTCCAGCCTCGTCCTTCTCATCCAACCGTACTTTCTCGATGCGCCGGTAGACGTATCCGGCCAAGTCCAAGCTGTGCATGAGCCGGTTAAGGGAAGCAGGGGACATATCGCAGTCTTCAGCGACACCGCATTGGGTGTTAAGGAAGTACTGCCCTCGTTCGATATCCAGCCATCCCAGCACGCCGGTGGCCAAGTCCAAGCGGAGCAACAGTTGCTCGGCTGCCTTGGCCAGTGCGTCGAATTTCTCGGAGCGGGTACGGCGACCACCGTGGATCGTGTCCAGGTCGCGCAGGTACTGCCCACGCAGATCACCAATGCGGCTTAGGCGCGAGAATGCCATGCGCAGGAGGGGATTTTTCAGCTGCTGGCCAGTCAGTCGGCGTGGAGCTGAGTACCGCGGCGCACGGATTGGCGCACGGAGTGCGGCATGGGGATCTTTCTTGTCACGATGGACAGCAGGAGGCCTGCCCTTCTTGGGGCTGTCGGTGCGGCCGCTTGCCGTGCGAGATTTGATGTCCTTATCAAGGGGGTTCACAGAGACGTATTCACCTGGTGAAGTACGCTCTCAGCACGCGAACGCAGTTCGCTGCAGCGGGCTTCGACCGAACGCAAGCGATCGACAAACTCAGGCAGTTTGTCCAGGTCTTCGATATCAATTCGACCATCAGCCAAGATTTCACTACCGAGGGAGACTGTATTGCCCAAGCGGGCAACCAACGCGCCGAAGACCCCAACAGGGTTGGCATCACCGATCAGCGCACGCGCTCCAGTCAGCCCGTGACGGCTGGCCAGCTCATTCAGACAGCGCTCCTGAAAGTCTCCTTCGAGAGCATCAACCCAAGCCTCCTCAAGCCAACTTGGCAGGTCAACTTCACCACTGAGCCAACGCCCAACACGCCGCAGCCAAGCCCCTGATGATCTTAGAAAGGTCTCAGAATCGTTGCCCTTCGCCAACAGCTTGAAATCAGGTACATCCTTGCTGGTAGCCTTTTCAGGAATCAGGCGATGTAAATGGCTGCTTAGTGCCTGAGCAAAGTCATCCTGGCTAAAACCTGTGCGCGCAATCATTTCAGCGGCATGAGCTACCAGCACCTGATCACGGGAGATGGACTGCTGTCCTGAGTTGGACATATTCATACAACGCTACTGCTTATAGCCTCAGCAGCGTCTTGGTTTTCCAGCACTTTTGATGGAAAAGGCCGAATCTCTTTAGCGACACATGAGCCGTCGTCATTGACCATCACCATGATGTTTCGACGAATGCGAATAGCTTTTGCAATAGACGCAGGCTTAACGCCAAGTGCTCGCGCAACTCGTGCCTGACCTAGCTTAGATACCAAGTCATTCAAGGAAACGTTTTCCATGCCACACACCTCTACCTGATGAATGGCGAATATTAACCGCAGACATATTTTTTATCAATGCCGCTAGCTAATCATCGGCATTAGCTAGCGGCTTATACTTTTATGATGACCAAGAAAAAACCTCTCCCCCCGGCACTTCTGGCTGAATGCAAAGCAGCTCACGATCTTTATCTCTCGAAAAAGAACGCGCTTAAGCTCAACCAAAGGAAAATTGCTGACGCTGCTGGAATCACACCAGTTTCGGTGAATCACTATTTGAAGGGTATAAACCCGTTGAATGCTCGTTTTGCCGCAATTTTGGCGAAACTGCTTAACGAACCAATTGAAAGTTTTAGCCCACGACTTGCTGCGGAAATTGCAGAGATGAGCAACGTTGGGCCAATGGTGCAGCCGCACCGTCAGAGTAGGGAATATCCAGTTTTGAGTTGGGTCGCTGCAGGTGAAAGGCTTGAGTCTGTAAACAGCTATCCAACCGGCATTGCCGAAGAGTGGCTAAGTTCTACCGAGAATGCGGGTCCGCATGGCTACTGGCTAAGAGTAAAAGGCAGATCGATGACATCGGATACACCTCCAAGCTTTCCGGAGGGCACCCCAATCCTGATCCGCCCAGAAGGCTTTGATCTTATCAGCGGGAAATTTTACATCGCTGAACATACCATCAGCGGCGAGCACACCTTCAAACAATATGTTCAAGACGCTGGTGTAGGATATTTAGTGCCTCTGAACCCCGAGTATCAGACTGTGACTCTGGACGGGACTTGGGAGATCACGGGCCGGGCAATTGACGCCAAGATAACCGGCATGTAATCCGCAGTCCAAAAGCGCGACGTGTTGCATACGTGCGCTTGAACTGCCGGTGAGTTGAACGCAAGCAGCACAACGTCAGCTCATCATTTTTCGTTTGACAAGTCCTGGCGGCGCGCTGTGCACCACAATATGGCCCTGCCCGATCTTGAAGTTCTTGATCACAGCAATGCATACATTCCATGCCTCCCTTGCCACAGCGTCGCCGGACTCAATCACATTGCCCTGGTCGTCGATTATCGCCAGCCGAGCTGATCGACCGTCGGCGGTACTGAACTGGTAGCCACTGGTGACATTGGCACTAATGCAGCCATTTTCCAGTGTGCCTGTCTTGGGGATACCTATCATGACTGCGCTCCGTACTCTGTTGGCTTGTCTGTGTACATGTTGATGATCAACGCAATGGTATTGGCGTGCAGTTCTCGATTGCTCTGGGCCTGATGTATTGCTCCCCAGTTTTCAGCATCGATGGCGACATCCAGGTCTGTATTTGCGCTTCTGTAGCCAGCAATGCTTCGGTCGAACAATCGTTTGGTGTCGGGTTCCGAAATGATGATCGTCATCGTCATAGCCGCCCCCTCAAGCCGCACAGCGGTAGTTGGCAATCAGCTCTTGCACGCAGCCTGAAAGCAGCTCGTAGGCCAGTGCCTGATTGCTAGGCAATAACAACGGCAAGGTCAGCCCGACGCTATCCAGCTCAAAGCGAAAGACTGTACGCGCAGGATCGCTGCGGCTGGGATGCAACAACAGGCCAAGTTGCTCGATCCCTTCAGCTGGCAGGTAATAACTACCTTGGCGCAAGCGAACCGCGTCACGCAGCACTGATTCAACGTCACTCACCACCAAGTGCTCGTCAACTTCCCGCACGCTGCACGGAGATGCGCCGTTGGCCAGCTCTTCAAGGAAAAGCGCAACCCTCTCAGCGTTATCTACACGCTGAGTCAACGTGAGGCTGTTGACGCTATCACCCAATTCGACACGCACAGACACAGCACTGATGGACTGCTCGATCACCACGTAGGCCATGGCGCAGATCATCCCGTTTCGGGCGTGCAGCGAGTGAATAAACGTTCCGTTTTGGTTTATCTGCTCAGCCAATTGCGTGCGTGTATTGGGGGAAAGGATGAGGGTGTGCATGCGAGGAATCTCCTTTGTGATCAAGTCAGCGTATTTCACCGACCTGAACTGTTGGAGACACGTTAGCCGCAGGCTAAGATTCAGTCAATGCCTGCGGTTAATAATTTCGCTCAATAATTAACCATAGACATTTAGCCTCGATGCTGATTTGTCCAACTCAGGTACACGACACCCTCATCCATACGAGTCACGCGCACGCTTTCCTCTAGCTCAAACTGCTCAAGCAGTGCATCCCAATCATCCATTTTTTCGCTGGACTGCCTTACGATCAACGTCCGCCTCCACAATTGTGCTGCTGAACTGTTGACCTGTTTCAGAATGCGACGAGCGAGTTGTTCGCAAGATGTTGACTGCTGATGGGTGGAAGCTGGAAGAACATGTGGAAACATAAGGCACCCTGCCATTACTGTATAAGCATACAGTATCACGAGGCACGGCTTAATCCCAGTCTTCGCTTGACACCCACTCACCACTGCGACGATCAATCTGAATCAGCCGGTGCTGCCCTGTCCGAGAGAGCAGCTGAACATCAATTAATTGACCTTTTCGACCATCTGGTTCAAGCCCTCTCATGTAAATGACAATACGCTCGAACGTATCCATGACCAACTGACGCACCTTCTCCCTAGCACCATAGTCACCAGTACCAACCAACTCTGCCAGCTCCTCCCAACGCTCTGCCTGAGCAGGTTGAGAAGTCCCGGAGACTGTAGCCAGCGCATACTCCAGTTGCAGTACCTTCTGTTCAGCAACAACCTGTTGCGCTTCCAACTCGCGAGCCTTACGAACAAATGCGATCGGGGCAGAACCACTCTCATCATCCAAAAGCGCTTCAGTGATCTTGCCGAGCTGCCTAGTGTTTTTTTCTACGGCTGCTCGTGCAATTACCAACTGCTGACGAATGCCTTGCCCATCGTCCCCCACTTGCAACAAGCGCTGCAGATTGAGTTGGTCAGAGCAGAAATTCAGCAGCGCACGCTCGATCGGCACGACACTGCAACTTCCACTGGCTGAGCAACCCCCGTTCTTGCTGTACGAAGTACACTGCAGACGCCTATGACCGTCAGCAAGACTTCCATCGGCTCGCCGACGCTGCATGATGTTTTGAGCCACTAAGGCGGTTCCGCAGTACCCACAATAGGCGAGTCCAACGCCGGTAATTATTCCGGGGATCTCACCAGCTCCACGACGTCGATGGCGCTGGCTTGCCAGGTGTTGCAGCTCTGCCCACTCTGTATCGGAAAGAATCCGGGGATAATATTCCTCCAGCATGTAGGCCTCGCCATCCACAGCCAGCCGCTTGGCTCCGCGTAACGCGGGCAACTTAATCAGTCGATAAACCTGCTGCCCAGAAATTCCCCAGCTGGAAAGCTCGAACCCCTCATCGTGCATCAGCTTCGCAGCGCGCCCAGCACCAAGCCCCTGCTGATACAACTCTAAAGCTCGACGCACAGCACTGACGCGCTCAGGAACCAACTCCCAGCCCTGTTCACCCCAATGCAACCATTGAGGGTCTTTGCCATTGCGGATCAAGCCTCGGAATGAACCCGCTACCCACCCTTCACACTGACGGCGGATCGCGGCTTTAACGCGCTTGCTCTTTGTGTCGGATTCTTCATGCGCCCGAATCATAACCAGGAGCGAATAGACCAAGTCCATAGGCTGGGCTTTCAAACTCGCCCGGTTGTACTCGCGGCCATCGCTGGCGGTGACGACAGTGATACCTGCATTGATGATCTGGGCCAACTGGGCCTGAGCCTGTATAGGTTCCGCTCGACTCAGACGATCCAAACCCTCAACCACCAGAACTGAGCCGCTGGCAATACGCCCGTCCTCAATCGCTCGAAGGAATACGCCCAATGCACCCTGGGTAACGTGACGTTGGTGGTAAGCAGATAAACCCTCATCTTTTAGCGTGAGGGTGGCATCCAACTCCATACCCTGCTTCGCCGCCCAAGTTGCAGCGTAGGCAAGTTGGCGATCCGCACTACTGCCAGCAGCCTGACGAGGGTCTGAGAAACGAAGATAACTAAATACCTTGCCTATACCTACCTTCAATACCTTCAATACCTTCACCCCCAAAATGAGAACGAAAACCAATAGCAACAATTGCTTTTGCGCATTTTTTAATCAGCGCTTAGAATCGCGCGCCACGAAATTCGACCAGGGTAAACCCTGCAGGTTATTAGTATATGAGCAACAATCCACGTGTAGGGTTTATATCACTGGGGTGCCCAAAAGCGTTGGTCGACTCCGAGCGCATCCTCACGCAGCTGCGTATGGAAGGCTACGATGTCGTCTCCACCTATCAGGACGCTGACGTCGTGGTGGTTAACACCTGCGGCTTCATCGACAGCGCCAAAGCTGAATCGCTGGAAGTCATCGGCGAAGCCATCAAGGAAAACGGCAAAGTCATCGTGACTGGCTGCATGGGCGTCGAAGAAGGCAATATCCGCAACGTTCACCCAAGCGTGCTCGCTGTCACCGGCCCGCAGCAGTATGAGCAAGTGGTCAACGCCGTTCACCAAGTGGTGCCACCGCGTCAGGATCACAACCCGCTGATCGACCTCGTGCCGCCTCAAGGCATCAAGCTGACCCCGCGCCATTACGCGTACCTTAAAATCTCCGAAGGCTGTAACCACAGTTGCAGCTTTTGCATCATCCCTTCGATGCGCGGCAAGCTGGTCAGCCGCCCGGTCGGCGACGTGCTTGACGAAGCGCAGCGTCTGGTCAAGTCCGGGGTTAAAGAGCTGCTGGTGATCTCCCAAGACACCAGTGCCTATGGCGTTGACGTGAAATACCGTACCGGTTTCTGGAACGGCGCTCCCGTCAAAACCCGCATGACCGAACTGTGCGAAGCCTTGAGCTCGCTGGGTGTATGGGTGCGCCTGCACTACGTTTACCCGTACCCGCACGTTGATGAGTTGATCCCGTTGATGGCCGCCGGCAAAATCCTGCCGTACCTGGACATCCCGTTCCAGCACGCCAGCCCTAAAGTACTCAAGTCGATGAAACGCCCGGCGTTTGAAGACAAGACCTTGGCGCGGATCAAGAACTGGCGCGTCATCTGCCCGGACCTGATCATCCGCTCGACCTTCATCGTCGGCTTCCCCGGCGAAACCGAAGAAGACTTCCAGTACCTGCTGGACTGGCTGAGCGAAGCGCAACTGGATCGCGTGGGTTGCTTCCAGTATTCGCCCGTAGAAGGCGCACCGGCCAACGATCTGGATCTGGACATCGTGCCCGATGACATCAAGCAGGACCGTTGGGATCGCTTTATGGCGCACCAGCAAGCCATCAGCGCGGCACGTCTGCAAATGAAGATCGGTAAGGACATCGAAGTCCTGATCGATGAAGTGGACGAGCAAGGCGCTGTAGGGCGTTGCTTCTTTGATGCACCGGAAATCGACGGCAACGTGTTTATCGCCACCGACAAAGACATCAAGCCGGGTGACAAGATCATGTGTCGCGTGACCGACGCCGACGAGTATGACCTGTGGGCTGAAGTGATCTAAATCGCCGCACACTCTGAAAAAGCCCTGCCGCACTCGCGCCAGGGCTTTTTTTACGGCTATGGTTAACTCATGGTTTTAATCACGGGCGTCAGGAGAAAGGCGTAATGGGCCGGGTATGGGTGGTAGAAACACCACAACACAACGATTTAAAAGAGCTGTGCCAGGTTTGGGACGACTCCGTGCGGGCAACTCATGACTTTTTACCTAACCGTTACATCCAAGAACTGCGCGAACTGGTGGAGCACTCCTACCTTAAGGCGGTGACGCTGATTTGCTGTAAAGACCCACTCACCCGTCGCATCGCGGGGTTTGCCGGGATCCATGCTGACAAAGTTGAAATGCTGTTCATTGACCCTGAGTACCGAGGGCTTGGCGTCGGTAACAGCCTGCTCAGGCATGCCATCAACCACCTTCACGCCGTGCAACTCGACGTCAATGAGCAGAACCTGCAAGCCATCGGTTTTTACTTCAAACAAGGATTTGAAGTCATCGGCCGCAGTGAAAAAGACGGCATGGGCGAGCCTTATCCGCTACTGCACCTGCGTTATAAGCGCACAACACCGGCCCAAGGCAAATGTAGCCGGGCTTAACCGACGCGAGGCGGGTACAATAGCCGCCCAATTACATTACGGCCCTTGTCATGTCTGAACCGATACGTCTCTCCAAACGCCTCATCGAACTCGTCGGCTGCTCGCGCCGTGAGGCCGAACTGTTCATTGAAGGTGGCTGGGTCACGGTAGATGGCGAAGTCATCGACGAACCACAATTTAAGGTCGACAACCAAAAAGTCGAGCTGGACCCTGAAGCCAAGGCCACCGCCCCCGAGCCGGTGACCATTTTGTTGAATGCCCCCGCCGGGCTGGACACTGACAGCGCCATGGCGTTGATCGGCCCGGACACCCTGAGTGAAGAGCACCGTTACGGCAAACGCCCGCTGAAAGGTCACTTCCTGCGCCTGAGCGTTGGCAATGAACTGCAAGCAGGTGCCAGCGGCTTACTGGTGTTCACCCAGGACTGGAAGATCGTGCGCAAGCTGACCGCTGACGCCAACAAGATTGAACAGGAATACGTGGTTGAAGTGTCTGGCGAGATGGCGCCTCACGGCCTCAATCGCCTCAATCACGGCATGACGTACAAAGGCCGTGAATTGCCTGCCGTCAAAGCCAGCTGGCAGAGTGAAAACCGCCTGCGCTTTGCGATGAAGAACCCGCAGCCGGGCGTTATCGCACTGTTTTGCCAGGCCGTGGGCCTGACGGTTATTTCCACCCGTCGTATTCGTATCGGCGGCGTGTCGATGGGCAAGCTGCCTGTAGGCCAATGGCGCTACATGACAACCAAAGAAAAGTTCTAAACACGGCTTTACCCCGAACATATCGACACCGCAGCACGCCTGCGGTGCTCTCTGCTGAATATCAGGATTACCCACCATGATTCATAACGACGTACTGCGCAGCGTGCGCTACATGCTCGACATCAGCGACAACAAGATGGTCGACATCATCAAACTTGGCGGCTTTGAAGTGTCCAAGGAAGATCTCTTGAACTACCTGA
Organism: Pseudomonas weihenstephanensis; assembly: GCF_016812185.1. NCBI lineage: Bacteria > Pseudomonadati > Pseudomonadota > Gammaproteobacteria > Pseudomonadales > Pseudomonadaceae > Pseudomonas > Pseudomonas weihenstephanensis. Next base: position 1,025,543 of record NZ_JAAEBV010000001.1, read on the forward strand.
AAAAAGAAGATGAAGAAGGTTATGTCTTCTGCCCGGACGTGGTGATGGCGCATTTCCTGGATGGCCTGGTGATCTTCAAGCGCGGCAAAGACGAAAGCCGTCCTGCGCAGCCCATTGAAACGCCAGTGACCAACAACATCATCCTGAAAAAACTGCGCGTGGCCTTCGAGCTGAAAGAAGACGACATGCACGCCATTCTTAAAGCCGCCGAGTTCCCGGTGTCCAAGCCTGAGCTGAGCGCCCTGTTCCGCAAGTTTGGTCACACCAACTACCGCACCTGCGGCGACCAGTTGCTGCGCAACTTCCTCAAAGGCCTGACCCTGCGCGTACGGCCCGCCTGAGTGCTGCCGTAGTCGTCACTGGCGCAGGCCGCGAAAAGATCTGAAGATCTGATGCAACACCTATTTCAAGGGCCGCAACCGCAGCCCATCGCAGCCTGCGGCCGCGACTACAGGGTCCCTTCATGAGCTACAGCGTTTCCCCCATCGGTTTTGTGCGCTCCTGTTTCAAGGAGAAGTTCGCCATTCCGCGTCAGCCGCAATTGGCCCCCGCCGCCCGCGGCGTGCTGGAGCTGGTCGCGCCGTTCAATCAGGGCGATGCGGTGCAAGGGCTTGAGCAGGTCAGCCATGTCTGGTTACTGTTTGTGTTCCATCAAGCCCTGGAGGACAAACCACGATTAAAAGTGCGACCGCCGCGCCTTGGGGGCAACACGTCGATGGGCGTCTTTGCGACCCGTGCCACTCATCGTCCAAATGGCATCGGCCAGTCCGTCGTCAAGCTGGATCGCGTTGAAGCTGGCCGGCTGCACATCTCTGGCATCGACCTGCTCGACGGTACGCCGATTCTGGACATCAAGCCCTATGTGCCTTACGCCGACATAATCCCTGGCGCCAGTAACGACATGGCCAGCGCAGCCCCTGTGCTGATCCCGGTGGTTTGGGCCGAGAGCGCCTTGCAACAGGCGCATGCCCACGCCCTGCGCCTTCAAGAGCCGCTCGTGGCCCTGATTGAACAGTGTTTGGCGCAAGACCCACGTCCGGCCTACCAGACGCCTACAGCAGAACGAGAGTACGGTGCTCAGTTTTGGGACCTGGATGTGCGCTGGCACTACCCCGAGCCGGGCATGATCCGAGTGCTGGAAGTGATCACAGCAGCATAAAACCCGGTCAGCAAAAAGCCCGCGCTGTCGTCAGACACCGCGGGCTTTTTGTTGAAAGACGCTTACTTTTCTACGAAAGCGCGCTCGATCAGGTAATCACCCGGCTCGCGCATACGCGGCGAAACGGTCAGGCCAAAGCTGTTCAGAACTTCGCTGGTTTCGTCCAGCATGCTTGGGCTACCGCACAGCATGGCACGGTCATCTTGCGCATTGATCGGCGGCAAACCGATGTCGCTGAACAGTTTGCCACTGCGCATCAGGTCAGTCAGGCGCCCCTGATTTTCAAACGGCTCGCGGGTTACGGTGGGGTAGTAGATCAACTTTTCACGCAGCGCTTCACCAAAGAACTCGTTCTGCGGCAAATGCTCGGTGATGAACTCGCGGTAAGCGACTTCGTTGACGTAACGCACACCGTGGCACAGGATCACTTTTTCGAAACGCTCGTAGGTTTCCGGGTCCTGGATGACGCTCATAAACGGCGCCAAGCCTGTACCGGTGCTGAGCAAGTACAAATGCTTGCCCGGCTTCAAGTCGTCCAGCACCAGCGTACCCGTAGGTTTTTTGCTGATGATGATCTCGTCGCCTTCCTTCAAGTGCTGCAACTGGGACGTCAGCGGGCCGTCTGGCACCTTGATGCTGAAGAACTCCAGATGCTCTTCCCAGTTCGGGCTGGCGATCGAGTAGGCACGCATAAGCGGACGGCCGTTGGGTTGTTGCAGGCCGATCATCACGAACTGACCGTTCTCAAAGCGCAGGCCCGGGTCGCGGGTGCACTTGAAGCTGAACAGGGTGTCGTTCCAGTGGTGAACACTGAGGACACGTTCGTGGTTCATGTTGCTCATGTACGGGGCTCCTAATTTCGCCTGCGCTGACTATGGGCGCGATTGCATAGCATTCTAATGGCGACGACAATATCTGTTAACTGAATTATTAAGATAAGGGTTATCGGTTATATCGATATGCGATTTACTCTCAGACAACTCCAAGTGTTCGTCACCGTCGCCCAACAAGAGAGCGTGTCACGCGCTGCCGGCTTGTTGGCCCTTTCACAATCGGCCGCCAGCACCTCAATTACCGAACTGGAACGCCAAACCAGTTGCCAACTGTTTGATCGCGCCGGCAAGCGTTTAAGCCTCAACGCGCTTGGCCGCCAACTGTTGCCACAAGCTGTCGCCCTGCTCGACCAAGCCAAAGAAATCGAAGACCTGCTTAACGGTAAGTCCGGGTTTGGCTCGTTGACGGTAGGGGCAACCCTGACCATCGGTAATTACCTGGCCACTTTGCTCATCGGCAGCTTTATGCAAGCTCACCCCGAAAGCCAAGTGAAACTGGTTGTTCAAAACACTGCGCACATCGTGCAACAAGTGACCCATTATGAAATTGATCTGGGTCTAATTGAGGGCGACTGTAGCCATCCTGACATCGAAGTTCAGAGCTGGGTCGAGGATGAATTAGTGGTGTTTTGCGCACCGCAGCATCCGCTGGCCACCAAGGGTAGCGCCACACTGCAAGAGCTGACCCGTGAAGCGTGGATTTTACGTGAGCAGGGTTCAGGTACACGACTGACCTTCGACCAGGCCATGCGCCATCATCAGAGTGCGCTCAACATTCGCCTGGAACTGGAACACACCGAAGCGATCAAGCGCGCGGTGGAGTCAGGTCTGGGCATTGGGTGCATCTCTCGCCTGGCACTGCGCGATGCCTTCAGACGCGGCAGCCTGGTGGCGGTTGAAACGCCGGAGCTGGATCTTGCGCGGCAGTTTTACTTCATCTGGCACAAGAAAAAGTACCAAACCTCTGCCATGCGCGAGTTTTTGGACCTGTGCCGCGCCTTCACCGCCGGGGTTCAGCGCAGCGACGAGATCGTACTGCCCAGCATCGCTTAAAGCAGGATGACAGCCCACACCACGGCAATCAGGGTCAGCACCACAAACTGAGCGGCGCTGCCCATGTCTTTGGCGTTCTTGGACAAGGGGTGCAGATCGAGGGAGATCCGGTCAATCGCTGCTTCAATGGCCGAGTTGAGCAACTCAACGATCAATGCCAGCAGGCATACAGCGATTAATAACGCGCGCTCGACCCGGCTGACATTCAAGAAAAACGTCAGGGGAATCAGCACCACATTAAGCAGCACCAACTGGCGAAAAGCAGCTTCGCCCGTAAAGGCTGCGCGCAACCCATCCAGCGAGTATCCGCCTGCATTCAAAATCCGTTTAAACCCGGTTTTCCCTTTAAAAGGCGACATAGATAGGCAACTGAGCAAAAAATGAGAAAAGAACGCTAATTCACGCTTCGTCAAAAAAGCGTGAAGCCTGGCAATTTAATGGTTAGAAATTGACTCGAGTTGTTGCAGGAGCAACGCCGCCTGCGTGCGGGTGCGTACACCCAGCTTGCGAAATATCGCGGTAACGTGCGCCTTGATCGTGGCTTCCGACACGCTCAACTCATACGCAATCTGCTTGTTCAGCAACCCTTCACAGACCATCGTCAGCACCCGGAACTGCTGCGGCGTCAAGCTGGCCAAGCCTTCGCTGGCGGCTTTGGCTTCGGCAGACACCTGCACCTCTTCGAATGCCTGAGGCGGCCACGACACATCGCCATCCAGTACGGCACGTACAGCTTTTTGAATTTCGTGCATAGAGCTGGACTTGGGAATAAACCCGCTGGCGCCGAACTCGCGAGAGCGGACCATGACCGAGGCTTCTTCCTGGGCAGACACCATGACCACCGGAATTTGCGGGTATTGCCCACGCAGCAACACTAGCCCAGAAAACCCGTAAGCGCCCGGCATGTTCAAGTCGAGCAGTACCAGATCCCAATCCGCCTTGATTACCAGTTGCGTTTCAAGCTCGGCAATACTGGCGACCTCTACCAGACGAACATCAGGTCCCAGCCCCAGCGTCACCGCCTGAAGCAATGCACTGCGGAACAATGGGTGGTCGTCGGCAATCAGGATTTCGTATGTGGCCATTTTTAAAATGATCCCGTTTCAGGCGAGCCCTGATGAATTCCAGCACTCGCTAAGGCAACTTGAGCAGCAGTTGAAAGACTGTGCGTCAAAGGGCGTGCTTAGGCTAAACGTCGTGAAAAATAAGCGTTTGAACAGCAACAGCGCCCGAATCGGCGCCAAGGATGCCCAGCGAACTGTGGGTGGTCAAGGATAAACCTGACCTCAACGTTCAACTTTGTGCGACGTCAAACGCACCGGTCAGGATGCGACGCTTTGACACACGTTGTGAACGCGCAAAATTGTAGCGCTACTTCTTTAGTCTATTGAGAGCGATTCTGGCGAAGGTCTTTTACAAAAAACACCCAGCTCATGGTGCGCTGCGCTACTTTCGTTCATCGGCAACTGATTTCGGGCATCCAGATAGTGCTGACTGAACACATCGAAGTAGGCATCCAGCGCGGTGGACGCCTGGGTATCACCTGCAAGGTCCAGGCACAGACTGGCGACCTCGGCAGTGCATAAATGCTCACTGCGGGTGGAGCGGCGCAGGCGATAGCGTGAGAGTTTTTCAGGCAACAGACTCAGGATCGGAAAACGATCAAAATGCGGGCTTTTGCGGAAAATCTTGCGGGCCTCGGTCCACGTGGCGTCAAGCAGAATAAACAGTGGCCGTTTTCCGCTCTCGGCCTGAACCGTATGGGTGACGCGCCGAGGCTCGACATACTCGCCCGGAAATACCAGATAAGGCTGCCACTGCGGGTCGGCCAGCAGCTCAAGCAATGCCGGATCGGTTTCAGTGCGCGACCAGATAAAGGCAAAATTGTCGCTCACCACGTCAGCAATCAACCAGCCCGTATTGCTCGGCTTGAACACTTCTTTTTTGGTCATGATCAGGCACACCCCGGCGCGCGTACTGACCTGCGGGCGCCAGCGACACAAACAATGGCTGGCAATCACGCGGCAGGTAGGGCAGCGCGGCGCGCGCGAGCCACGGGACAAATAGGGTTTTGTGCTTTCCTCTTCTCGCTCGTCTCGTAAACGGGCGACAGCATTCGGGGAAAAGGTCATCAGGGTCATGGTGTTTACTTTGAGATGCAGATCGCCGGCACGCCTCGGGTTAGCGCTGGGGCAGATTGGCTGGGAAAGGCGCGCAGTCTATCAGAGGCCGCCTTGTGGCGTGCCAACCCGTGACTTCAGGCATTTCCTGTAACCGCAGGCTGACCTATACTCCCGCGCCACTGAACGCATACAACTGTGGCGGGTCAAAGCCTGCGTCACTGAATCAGGAGAGTTTCATGTTGCGCACTATCATTCCGACCGTCGCTTTAATGCTGGCACTGCCTTTGGGCGCACAAGCGGCCTCTCTTGCCGAATTCAACCTTGAAAAAAACCTGAAAAAGACGGCCGAAAAAAGCAGCCAGGGCACACCCAGACTAATGAGTTCAGGCCTTACCGATAACGGTTTTAGCGCTGAAGGCCGGGTACTGACTAATCACTTGGTCGCTCCACAGGCATTGGCTTTAGACATACTCAAAAATAAAGAGGCCGCTGCGTCGGTCCTCGGCCGAGGTGTGTGTAGCAATAAAGAGTTTCGTACATTGCTCGCCAACGGCGCAATTGTGCGACTGGACATCAAAGATGACCAAAACAACATCACGATTCTCAGCCAAGAAATTGTCGCTGATAACTGTCGGCCAAAAAAATAAACCCTTTCGGGGTGCATGCACGCCGTAATTCGTTGCGGCGTTCGCAGCTTTCTATCTGATGCTCTCTCCCCCTCCTCCCGCCTATTTTCATGGATTTCAGGCAATTAGCGGTTGCCAGGTTCGACGGCACAAGACCATCATCAGGCCATTACTTCTGACACGCTGTGTCTGTGCGCTGCCATGTTTTACTGCGCCCCAAAGGATGTTGTGCTGAAGGAGATCTACATGCCTGATCAAACCCATGCGAACCTGCCTCTCGATTTCGAACGCTTGAGCCTCGACCTTGCGCAGCACGTCGATGCCCAACTTGAGTTGATTGCTCCCGACAGTAAAAACCGACCGCTTTACCGCGAAATGATGCTCACGGTATTGCGTATGGCGCACGACGACTTTGATCGCTGGAACGCCAAAATTACGCTGCAAGCCATACGTGAACTGGAGCAAACCTTTCGCGTGCTGGAGCAATTCAAATCCCACCGCAAAATCACCGTATTTGGCTCGGCACGTACCCCAATGGAAGACCCGCTGTATGCCTTGGCCCGTGAAGTAGGCGCGGAATTGGCCAGAGCCGACATGATGGTGATCACCGGCGGCGGTGCAGGCATCATGGCCGCGGCCCATGAGGGGGCCGGTCTTGAACACAGCCTGGGCTTCAATATCACCTTGCCGTTTGAACAGCGCGCCAACCCGACCATCCTGGGCAGCTCACACCTGCTGGCGTTCCACTTCTTCTTTACGCGCAAACTGTTTTTCATCAAGGAAGCGGCCGGACTGGTGATGTGCCCTGGCGGATTCGGCACGCTGGATGAAGTGCTGGAGGTGCTGACGCTGATACAAACCGGCAAAACGCCATTGGTGCCTGTGGTGTTGCTCGACATACCGGGCGGGACATTCTGGCAAAGCGCACTGGACTTCATTCAAGCGCAGCTGCAAGCCAATCATTACATCCTGCCTAACGACTTGAAGTTAATGCGCCTCGTCCACAGCGCCGAAGAAGCCGTGGCGCAGATCGATCAGTTTTACAACAACTTCCACTCCACACGCTGGCTGAACAAGATTTTTGCGATACGCATGAAACGCCCCGTCAGTGCGCTGGCGCTGAAACAAATACAGCACGAATTTGCCGATATCTGCTTAAACGATAGCTTTCATCAACAGTTGGATGACGAACCTGCGTTTGAACACCTTACGCGTTTGAGTTTTGCTTTCAGCGGCCGTAATCAGGGGCGTCTGCGCGAGCTGGTGGACTTTATCAATCTGCCGCAGAACTGGGCTGATGCTGGGGGAATGATCCAGAAGAAGTCACTTGAGCCTTTGTCTCGATAGGCCTGCAATGTTCTGCATGCCGGCGTGGCAGGTGTTGCGCTCATGCTCTGTCGCTGGGGTACTAAGCGGCAGGGAATCGCAAGACTGTGGCAGGTTTGATGTATCAGATTGAATGGTTTTACGGCCGCTACGCGCCCGGACGCAGCCTCGCGTTGCTCGTCAGCGGCTACAAAGGGACTGCCGGGGCTGGCGACTCTCGATTGCGAAGCGATTGTATATCCGTTGACTGCGGGGGCTCTGCGGTAGCGCGTTTAACGGTTTTACGACCGCTACGCGCTCGGACGCAGCCTCGCGTTGCTCGTCAGCGGCTACAAAGGGACTGCCGGGGCTGGCGACTCTCGATTGCGAAGCGATTGTATATCCGATGACTGCGAGGTCTCTGCGGTAGCGCGTTTAAGGTTTTTAGTCATCGAACTCTCGGCCACTGAGCAAGCGGCCAATCATTTCAAGCGGATACCCTCTGTAACTCAAGAAGCGCCCTTGACGTGCACGCTCTTTGGCATCTTCAGGCATACGCCCTGAAAACTTACGCTGCCAAGTGTCTTGCAACTGTGCTTGCCAGTTGAATTCACATTCACGCAGCGCCTCCTCCACGTCACTACGCGCTAAGCCTCGCTGGTTCAATTCTTCGCGGATACGCAAAGGGCCATAACCCGAGCGGGCACGGTAGGAGATATAGCTTTCGAGGTAACGCGATTCTGACAGCAAGCCATCTTCCGTTAAACGGTCGAGGGCTATGTCGATCATGTCAGGGCAAGCGCCTCGCTGACGCAACTTGCGCGTCAGCTCGACACGACCGTGCTCGCGTCGCGCGAGCAGGTCCATTGCAGATCGCCGTATGGCGACGAGGTCATCCAGAACAACAGTCATGGTTCAATCAGTTGCTAGCGTCGTCTGAACCCGAGTTTTCGAGCTCCATTTCCGCCGCTTCCTGTTCAGCTGCCGCTTGCTTGGCCGCCTTGCTCAGTTTTGGCATGACTTTCATTGCAGCCAGTTCGCTCTCGGTTTTTGGGCCGAGCAGCTTGTCACGCAGTTGCTTCTCAAGCGTGGCTTTAATGTCCGGGTTCTCATCAAGAAACTTGGCGGAGTTAGCCTTGCCCTGGCCGATTTTGCTGCCTTGGTAGCTGTACCAAGCACCGGCTTTTTCGACGAAACCGTGCAACACGCCCAGCTCGATCATCTCGCCGTTCAGGTAGATGCCCTTGCCGTACAGAATCTGGAACTCAGCCTGACGGAATGGCGGAGCGACTTTGTTCTTGACCACTTTGACGCGGGTTTCGCTACCAATGACCACGTCGCCTTCTTTAACGGCGCCGGTGCGACGAATGTCCAGACGTACAGAGGCGTAGAACTTCAGAGCGTTACCACCGGTGGTGGTTTCCGGGCTGCCGAACATCACGCCGATTTTCATACGGATCTGGTTAATGAAGATCACCAGGCAGTTGGCATTTTTGATGTTGCCGGTGATTTTACGCAGTGCCTGAGACATCAAGCGGGCTTGCAGGCCAACGTGGGTGTCACCCATTTCGCCTTCAATTTCAGCTTTAGGCGTCAACGCGGCCACGGAGTCGATGATGATGACGTCAACCGCATTGGAGCGCACCAGCATGTCAGTGATTTCCAGCGCCTGTTCGCCGGTATCTGGCTGGGAAACCAGCAGGTCATCAACGTTGACACCCAATTTGGCGGCGTACTCAGGATCAAGGGCATGTTCCGCATCGACGAACGCACAGGTAGCGCCAGCTTTTTGGGCTTGAGCGATAACGGACAGGGTCAGCGTGGTTTTACCCGAAGACTCCGGACCGTAGATTTCAACAATACGACCCTTTGGCAGACCGCCAATACCCAGCGCGATGTCCAGACCCAACGAGCCGGTGGAGATAGCCGGGATCGCCTGGCGGTCTTGATCACCCATCAACATCACGGCGCCTTTGCCGAATTGACGTTCGATCTGACCCAAGGCCGCAGCCAAGGCTTTCTTCTTGTTGTCGTCCATTAAAGTCCTCTCGTAATCAATAAGGCCTGACGGCCGATAACTGTATAAGTAGCCAGTATTATTCCACAGGGTTTCAGGATCGCCTACCCCTGATTTTTTATTTCTCGTACCGTTCGGCGTATTAGACCCTCTAGCGCGGCTATCACCGTTTGTCGGCGCACATTATCGCGATCTCCGGGGAAGTGCCTGCACTGCGTCCACACCTCGTTGCCGGCGCCCCACGCCAGCCAAACGGTACCCACCGGTTTGGTCGCCGACCCGCCGCCCGGCCCTGCGATGCCGCTGACCGCCACCGCAAAATGCGCGCCGCTTTGTGCCTGCGCACCGCGCACCATCGCCTGGACTACCTCACCGCTGACCGCACCCACTTGCCCGAATAGAGTCGCGGGCACGCTCAACTGCTTGGTTTTCTGCTGGTTGGAATACGTGACAAACCCGGCTTCAAACCAGGACGAACTGCCAGCAATACGGGTAATGGCCTCAGCGATACCGCCGCCTGTGCAAGATTCAGCCGTTGTGACCTGCGCATTAAGAGCCTGCAAGTGCTGGCCCAGTTCAGTCGCCAGTTGAGTTAATTCGTCCACGATGGTCTCCCGAAGCGCAAAAAACAGCGGTCTAAGCTACACGACCCACATCTGGGTCGCCACGGGAGAGGCGGTCAGCCTGCGTAAACGACTAGGTCTGAAACGCGACTTACTGCTGCCCATCGACCCCCAAACGCTTTGCCGCCCAACGCTGATAAAGGCTGATGGCCGCATCCGCTCCGGCCAATGCGGTAAAACAGCCCAAAGCACCGGCTGCCCACACCGACATACTCGCCGAGTAAAGCAGCATAAACGTGGACACACCGCACACCATGCAGGCTCCCGAGCGCAGGGCCAAACGTCGCACGAGAGGCCAGCCGCTGGCGCCGTCTTTGTCGGCTCGCCACATCTCACCAAAGATACCGCCTACCAAGGCCAGAAGGATGACCAGCAAAACCGGCATATCCAACAAAAACTGCGGATCATTCATCGTGTCATCACTCCTGATTCCTTATCCAAACGCGTCATTAACTGACAGATAGGCTGAAAAATTGACGCTCCTCTCACCCCAATCACTGCGAAAGGTCAACGACGACAACCCTGCCACAAAGACTATGCATGTATGGATATACAGTCAATGCACCAATGCATAATTTGTAGGGCGCTGCGCAAAATCATCATCCAAAGGAAGAAACTTCGTCGGACAGGGCTTTAAAAGGCCGAAAAAAAGGCCTACTTCTATGTAGGCCTTAGCTCAAAACGTAGACTCAACGAGCGTACATACCCCACCAGAAAACATGCCCGAGGATCACCAGTCGATCATCTTCAAGGTCAGCGTAGAGGTAATCTTCATCCGGGTATTCGTCGCGATTGAAACTGCGTAAACGCAGACCGCCAGCCAGGCGATACAGCTGTTTCACCCGAAGTTCGCCGTTGTGATTAATCGCATACAGGTCGCCATCTATCACTTCAGCCATTGAGCGTTTACCTGCATTGACCCCCACGGTCGCGCCATCGCGCAACACCGGGAGCATGCTGTCCCCGCGCACCGTTACACACTTGGCTTGATCGAATTGCACGCCATTGTGACGCAGGCTGCGCTTACCAAAACGCAGCCTGGCACGCTCGCTTTCTTCGATAGCAAAACGCCCAGAACCCGCCGCCAGCTCAACCTGACGCAAAAACGGAATCGACACCTCATCCTCGGCCACAGGGGTTTCGTCATCCCATAAACAGATATCACGCAGCTCGGGATGCGACGGTTCGAGGAGAGCGACCGGGTCTTCACGCCCCCGCAGACGGTCTGTACTGATATTGAAATAAGCAGCTATTTTAGAAAGGTGCCGGTCAGACGGCTCGGCAATTTGGCCACTCAAAATTCTGGACAACGTGGATTGCGCCACCCCGGTCAGACGGTGCAGCGCCATCGCGCTGATTTGATGCCGGGCGAGCAATTCTTTAAGGACGATTGAGACGTTACGTTTAGCCATGCGCGCAATATTGCTAAGCGCCCAGGCAGATGGCAAATGCTATTTCTTCTATTTATAACAACCCACCACAGCGATCGGTGCTTGGCTGTAGGTGCAAGGCACAGGCGTGTTAACCTTGCGCCCATTGCACAAAAGCCGTGCGTGGCACCCGCTTTTCACCCCTCTTTTTAAATGAATCCGCCTAAGCCCTGATGAGTAAAAATACTTCCGATCTGTCCTCACACACCCCGATGATGCAGCAGTACTGGCGCCTGAAGAACCAACACCCTGATCAGTTGATGTTCTATCGCATGGGCGACTTCTACGAAATCTTCTATGAGGATGCGAAGAAGGCCGCCAAGTTGCTGGACATCACTCTCACGGCGCGTGGGCAATCGGCAGGACAGGCGATTCCGATGTGCGGGATTCCTTACCACGCAGCCGAAGGCTATTTGGCCAAGCTGGTCAAGCTCGGCGAGTCGGTGGTGATTTGCGAGCAAGTCGGCGATCCGGCCACGAGTAAAGGCCCGGTCGACCGTCAGGTGGTGCGCATCATCACGCCGGGTACGGTCAGTGACGAAGCGTTACTGGATGAGCGCCGCGATAACCTGATCGCCGCCGTGTTGGGTGATGAGCGCCTGTTTGGCCTGGCCGTGCTGGATATCACCAGTGGTAACTTTTCGGTCGTCGAGATCAAGGGCTGGGAAAACCTGCTGGCTGAGCTGGAGCGCATCAACCCGGTTGAGCTGATGATCCCGGATGATTGGCCACAGGGCCTGCCAGCCGAGAAGCGCCGTGGTGTACGTCGTCGAGCCCCGTGGGACTTTGAGCGCGACTCTGCATTAAAAAGCCTGTGCCAACAGTTCTCGACCCAGGACCTTAAGGGCTTTGGCTGCGAGAACCTGACCCTGGCCATTGGCGCCGCAGGCTGCTTGCTTAGCTACGCCAAAGAAACCCAGCGCACCGCCCTGCCCCATTTACGCAGCCTGCGCCATGAACGACTCGATGACACCGTAGTGCTGGACGGCGCCAGTCGACGCAACCTTGAGCTGGATACCAACCTGGCGGGGGGGCGTGATAACACGCTGCAATCGGTGGTTGATCGCTGCCAAACCTCAATGGGCAGCCGCTTGCTGACCCGTTGGTTGAACCGTCCACTACGCGACCTGCCCGTTCTGTTGGCACGCCAGTCGTCAATCACCTGTTTGCTCGATGGCTACCGTTTTGAGCGCTTGCAACCGCAGCTCAAGGAAATCGGTGATCTTGAGCGTATTCTGGCGCGTATCGGCCTGCGTAATGCGCGGCCGCGCGACCTGGCCCGACTGCGCGATGCCCTGGCGGCACTGCCTGAACTGCAAGACGCCATGCTGGACCTGCATGCCCCGCACTTGCAGCAACTGGCCGTGACCACCAGCACCTACCCCGAGCTGGCCGCGTTGCTGGACAGAGCCATTATTGATAATCCGCCTGCGGTCATTCGCGACGGCGGCGTACTGAAGACTGGCTATGACGCCGAACTCGATGAGCTGCAAGCCCTGAGCGAAAACGCCGGTCAGTTTCTGATCGACCTGGAAGCACGCGAAAAAGCCCGCACTGGACTGGCCAACCTTAAGGTCGGTTACAACCGAGTGCACGGTTACTTCATCGAACTGCCGAGCAAACAGGCCGAACAGGCACCCGCCGATTACATTCGCCGTCAAACCCTCAAAGGCGCCGAACGGTTTATCACCCCGGAACTCAAGGCGTTTGAAGATAAAGCCTTGTCGGCCAAGAGCCGCGCACTGGCACGCGAAAAGATGCTTTACGAAGCGTTGCTCGAAACCTTGATCGGCGAGTTACCACCGCTACAAGACACCGCGGCGGCTTTAGCCGAACTGGACGTTTTGAGCAACCTGGCCGAGCGTGCACTGAATCTCGATTTGAATTGCCCGCGTTTTGTTGAAGAACCGTGCATGCGCATAAGCCAGGGCCGTCACCCGGTGGTTGAGCAAGTGCTGACCACACCGTTTGTGGCCAACGATCTGGCGCTGGATGACAACACCCGCATGCTGGTGATTACCGGCCCGAACATGGGCGGTAAATCGACTTATATGCGACAAACCGCGTTGATCGTGTTGCTGGCACACATCGGCAGCTTTGTTCCGGCCGCCAGCTGCGAACTGTCACTGGTCGACCGAATCTTTACCCGTATCGGTTCCAGCGATGACCTGGCCGGTGGACGCTCGACCTTTATGGTGGAAATGAGCGAAACCGCCAATATCTTGCATAACGCAACCGAACGCAGCCTGGTACTGATGGACGAAGTGGGCCGCGGCACCAGCACATTTGACGGTTTGTCGCTGGCATGGGCTGCGGCAGAACGACTCGCCCAGCTTCGCGCCTACACGTTGTTTGCCACCCACTATTTCGAACTGACCGTACTGCCTGAAAACGAACCCTTGGTGGCCAACGTGCATTTGAGTGCCACCGAGCACAATGAGCGTATCGTCTTCTTGCATCACGTCTTGCCCGGTCCGGCCAGTCAGAGCTATGGACTTGCAGTGGCGCAATTGGCGGGGGTTCCGGCCAATGTCATCACCCGCGCACGGGAGCATTTGAGCCGTCTTGAAACCACCAGCCTGCCGCACGAAGCGCCTGCTCCGGTGCCCGGAAGAAAATCAGCGCCCCAGCAGAGCGATATGTTTGCTAGCCTTGCGCATCCGGTGCTGGACGACTTGGCCAAGCTTGATCTTGACGAGCTGACGCCACGCAAAGCCCTTGATTTGCTCTACACATTAAAGACACGCATCTAACCATGCGCTAGAATCGCGCGCGGTTCGGGATGCTACTGGCCTTTTAGCCTGATCAGTGGGTATCACTCCCGAACCTGGCGAACCCGACCTGGAAGGGCTTCGCTGCCGCCGCCTGAGGAGAAAATTAGAAATGACCTTCGTCGTCACCGACAACTGCATCAAGTGCAAGTACACCGACTGCGTAGAAGTCTGTCCGGTGGACTGCTTTTACGAAGGCCCGAACTTCCTGGTGATTCACCCGGACGAGTGCATTGACTGCGCGCTTTGTGAGCCTGAATGCCCGGCGCAAGCCATCTTCTCCGAAGATGAAGTGCCCGCTGACATGCAAGAGTTTATTCAGTTGAATGTGGAACTGGCTGAAATCTGGCCAAACATCACTGAACGTAAAGACGCTCTGCCGGACGCGGCAGAATGGGATGGCGTGAAAGGCAAGCTCAAAGATCTGGAACGCTGATCCACGCTGCACCAAAAAGCCCCGCCTCACCTGAGCCGGGGCTTTTTTACGTTTCAGGGCCCGCTACGTAGTCGCAGGCTCGTGTTTCTCGTCAGCGCCTACAAGCTTTGATCAGCGTTTTAGCCGTTGATCTCACAGCCCGTAGCTTCTTGAAGCTGCTCACGGGTAACACCTGAAGCCAACTCAACGAGCGTGAGACCTTGCTCCGTCACATCAAGCACGCCCAGATCCGTGATGATTCGATCCACCACGCCTACGCCGGTCAGCGGTAAATCACACTGCTTGAGCAGTTTGTGAACGCCACCTTTGGCAGTGTGCTCCATCAACACGACGACGCGTTTGACCCCTGCCACCAGATCCATCGCACCGCCCATGCCTTTTACCATCTTGCCGGGAATCATCCAGTTGGCCAGGTCACCGTGCTCGGAAACCTGCATCGCCCCCAGGATCGACAAGTTGATGTGCCCGCCGCGAATCATGGCAAACGAATCGGCACTATTAAAGAAGCTGCTGCCAGGCAAGGTGGTGATGGTTTGCTTGCCGGCATTAATCAGGTCGGCATCGACTTCATCTTCGGTGGGAAATGGGCCAATACCCAGTAAGCCATTCTCACTTTGCAGCCACACGTCCATGCCCACGGGAATGTAGTTGGCCACCAGCGTCGGCAAACCGATACCCAGGTTGACGTAGAAACCATCCTGCAATTCTTGGGCGGCGCGGTGCGCCATTTCTTCACGAGTCCAAGCCATGATCAGGCGCTCCGCACAGTGCGTTGTTCGATGCGTTTTTGCGGGGTGGCATTGAGTATCAGCCGCTGCACATAAATCCCGGGCAGATGAACCTGATCAGGTTCAATCTCACCAATTTCAACGATCTCTTCAACTTCAACAACACACACTTTGGCCGCCATTGCAGCCAGCGGATTGAAGTTACGTGCGGTTTTATTGAACAGCAGGTTACCGGACTTATCCGCCTTCCAGGCTTTGACCAACGCGACGTCCGCACGCAGTGAACGCTCCATGACATACCATTCCCCGTCGAACTCTCGGGTTTCCTTGCCTTCGGCAACCAGGGTGCCGTAACCGGTTTTGGTAAAGAACGCCGGAATACCCGCGCCCCCCGCACGCAGCTTTTCAGCCAGGGTGCCTTGTGGGGTGAATTCCAGCTCCAGCTCGCCTGCCAGGTATTGACGCTCGAACTCTTTGTTCTCACCCACGTAGGAAGAAATCATTTTGCGTATTTGACGGGTGGCCAGCAGTTGGCCCAATCCAAACCCGTCGACACCCGCGTTGTTGCTGATGACGGTCAAGTCACGCTTGCCGGTGTCACGCAAGGCGCCGATCAGTGCTTCTGGAATCCCACACAATCCAAAACCGCCCACAGCGAGGGTCATGCCGTCTTCGACGAGCCCCTGCAAGGCGGATTGCGCACTCGAGTAAATCTTATTCACTTGTTATTCCTCGAATTCACCACGCACACATGCCGTACGTGGCCTGCTTGCTTTAGTCGAGAACGAACACACAGTAAGGCAGGTGCCCGCTCCCCGATTCTGGCTGCATTGGCCTTAAGCCAACGCGTTGCCCGAGTGTAGGGGAAGGCGGCGCGGGAACTCTAGCCATGAGTGAAGATGGCGCACAAATAAATGCGCGAGGTGTCGCGCTTGCGCAACTCTTTGACGTGCAGGCCGTTCGAGTGACCTTTCCATTAACATGGTCGTAACAATTGACCTACAAAATACTTAGCTCGCTAACTTTAAACTCGCGACCTAGACGTATATAAAGACCGCCGGGTTTTAAAAAGTCATTAGAGCAAAATCTTCTCTCACCTTATGGCTGTAGAGAACTAGACTCAGATTCGGTTTTGTCTGATGTTCGCAGCGCAGGATTGAGTCGTAGCATGTCCAGGCCAATGTCGACCCATGCCTCTGCCTCTCCATGAAGCTCGAAACTGTCAGGAACCAGTAGCCATTGCCCGAGAATACCGTCGATATAGGCATGTAAACAAATGGCGGCTCGGCGTACGTCGAGTGTTTTAGGGAGTTGTTGGCGATGAACTGCATTACTCAGGGTCAGCTCGATTCGACTGTTGCAGTCGGCCATCGCGACTTGGCGCTGACGGCGCAAATCGCACATTTCGTCAGTGAATTCGCACTTATGAAACAAAATCTCGTTGATACGTCGGGTTTTGGGATCGTTCGCAACTTGATGAAACAAATGGATCAACAGCTGGCGCATGCAGCCAAGCGGATCAATTTCGTCCTGACTTTCACTGGCTTTTGCCAATGCGTCCAAGGGTTCATGCAGGCTATCGAGCATCGCCTGCACCAAGTCAGCTTTGTTGCTGAAATGCCAGTAGATGGCACCTCGAGTCACACCCGCCAATGTGGCAATATCCGCCAACGTCGTGCGCGCTACACCCCGTTCATAAAAGGCCCGTTCGGCCGCCTCAAGGATGGCACTGCGGGTTTCCTGAGCTTCTTCTTTGGTACGACGCACCATGGCAATAAAAACCTCAATCAGGGCGGTTCTGAGCACGGCGTAAAGCCTTCAAAACCTATATCGGGTGGCGTTTGTTGTGCCTTATCCCGGCCTACATCTCACGCATTAAAAAGGGTTGCGGCATGCCTTTAACGACACAACCCCGCTATTTACAAACAGACACGAATGTAAGTATATTCCTTAGCAAGCTACTTATCCACCCGGAACAGCTTTCTTTACCTTTCCACTATTCTTGTGCGCTTTCGCGTGCCTGACCCGAGGATCTTCATGCAATTCAAGCCAGCTGTTACCGCTCTGGTTGCCGCCGTCGCCCTGGCATCGCTGCTCAGCGGATGCAAAAAGGAAGAAGCGGCACCCGCCCCCCAAATCCCTCAGGTCGGCGTCGTGACGCTCAAAGCTCAGCCGTTCACCCTGACCACTGATCTTCCCGGCCGAACTACGTCTTATCGTTCTGCCGAGGTTCGACCTCAGGTCAACGGGATTATTCTCAAGCGCCTGTTCAAAGAAGGCTCTGACGTCAAAGTTGGCCAACAGCTGTATCAAATCGATCCGGCTATCTATGAAAGTGCCGTATTGAGTGCCCGCGCGACCTTACAATCCGCCAAGTCGCTGGCTGATCGCTACAAGCAATTGGTCGCAGAGCAAGCCGTGAGCCGTCAGGAATACGACAACGCTGAAGCCGCTCGCCTGGAAGCTGAGGCCACTCTCAATACCGCTCAAGTCAACCTGCGCTATACCAAAGTGCTGGCGCCGCTGACTGGCCGTATCGGTCGCTCGCTGTACACCGAAGGTGCGCTGGTGACCAGCGGTCAAGCCAACGCGCTGGCCGTCATCACCCAACTGGACCCTATCTATGTTGACGTGACCCAGTCCTCTGTCGAGATGCTGGAACTGCGCAAAGACCTCGCTGATGGCCGCTTGAAAAAAGCCGGCGATAATGCGGCCAAGGTCAAATTGACCCTGCCGGACGGCAGCGAGTACGCACAAGAAGGTCGCCTGGAATTCAGCGAAGTGTCGGTCGACGAAACCACCGGTTCCGTGACGCTGCGTGCACTGTTCCCCAACCCCGACGAGATTTTGTTGCCAGGCATGTTTGTGCACGCGCAACTGGAAGCGGGTATCGACAGCCACGCGATTTTGGCACCTCAAGTGGGCGTGACGCATAACCTCAAAGGCCAGCCGACAGCAATGGTTGTAGGGCCGGACAACAAGGTCGAACTGCGCGTACTGCAAGCATCCCGTACCGTGGGCAGCGACTGGCTGGTCGAGAAAGGTTTGAACCCTGGCGATCGCCTGATCACCGACGGCCTGCAATTCGTCAAGCCAGGTGTTGAAGTCAAGATCATGGAAAAACCACAAGGCGCAACCCCGGCAGCTGCCCCGGCAACAGAACAAGCTGCAGGCAGTAAAGGGGAGTAAACCATGTCGAAATTTTTTATCGACCGTCCGATTTTCGCTTGGGTAATCGCCCTGGTGATCATGCTGGTCGGGGCTTTATCGATCCTCAAACTTCCGATCAACCAATACCCGAGCATCGCACCGCCGGCTATCTCGATCTCCGTGACCTACCCGGGCGCTTCGGCGCAAACCGTGCAGGACACCGTGGTCCAGGTGATCGAGCAGCAGCTCAACGGTATTGACCACCTGCGTTATGTATCGTCTGAAAGTAACTCCGACGGCAGCATGACCATCACCGCCACGTTCGAGCAAGGCACCGACCCCGACACCGCTCAGGTGCAGGTGCAGAACAAGCTCAACCTGGCGACCCCACTGCTGCCTCAAGAGGTTCAGCAGCAAGGTATCCGCGTGACCAAGGCAGTGAAAAACTTCCTGATGGTTATCGGTGTGGTGTCTGAAGACGGCAGCATGAACAAAGACGACTTGTCGAACTACATCGTCTCAAACATGCAGGACCCGATCTCCCGTACCGAAGGTGTGGGCGACTTCCAGGTGTTCGGCGCCCAGTACGCCATGCGTATCTGGCTCGATCCAGCCAAGCTGAACAAGTACAACCTGACCCCGGTGGACGTTAAGTCCGCTATCAGCTCACAGAACGTACAGGTGTCCTCCGGGCAACTGGGCGGCCTGCCAGCTGTAAAAGGTCAAGAGCTGAACGCAACCATCATCGGCAAAACGCGCCTGCAAACTGCTGAAGAGTTCAAAAAGATACTGCTTAAAGTCAACACTGACGGCTCTCAGGTACGTCTGCACGACGTCGCCGAAGTCGCTTTGGGCGGTGAGAACTACAGCATCAGCGCGCAGTACAACGGCAAACCGTCTTCGGGTCTGGCGATCAAACTGGCCACCAATGCCAACGCACTGGACACGGCCAAGGCGCTGCACCAAACCATCAATGATCTGGCTCCGTTCTTCCCGCCCGGCATGAAAGTGGTTTACCCATACGACACCACGCCAGTGGTATCGGCCTCGATCAAGGGCGTTGTTGAAACCCTGGTTGAAGCCGTCGCTCTGGTGTTCCTGGTGATGTTCCTGTTCCTGCAAAACTTCCGCGCCACCATCATCACCACCATGACGGTGCCAGTGGTATTGCTGGGTACATTCGGCATTCTCGCAGCAGCCGGTTTCAGCATTAACACCCTGACCATGTTCGGCATGGTACTGGCCATCGGTTTGCTGGTGGACGACGCCATCGTTGTGGTGGAAAACGTCGAACGGGTCATGAGCGAAGAAGGATTGTCACCCAAAGAAGCCACCAAGAAATCCATGGAGCAAATCCAGGGAGCCCTGGTGGGTATTGCCTTGGTACTGTCGGCCGTATTGCTGCCAATGGCGTTCTTTAGCGGCTCAACCGGTGTGATCTACAAACAGTTCTCGATCACTATTGTTTCGGCGATGGCGCTTTCGGTACTGGTTGCCCTGATCTTCACCCCGGCCTTGTGCGCCACCATGCTCAAGCCCGTCAAAAAAGGGGATCACGGCGAAAACAAACGCGGTTTCTTCGGCTGGTTCAACCGCACTTTCGACAGTGGCGTGAAGCGCTACGAGAAAGGTGTCGGCAACATCCTGCGCCACAAGGCTCCGTATCTGCTGGCATACGTGCTGATCGTCGTCGGCATGGTCTTCCTGTTTACACGCATTCCTACCTCGTTCCTGCCAGAAGAAGACCAGGGCGTACTCTTCGCCCAGGTCCAAACTCCAGCCGGTACGACAGCAGAACGCACACAGGTAGTAATTGACCGCATGCGCGAATACTTGCTCGCCGATGAATCGGCGGCAGTGTCTTCGGTGTTTACCGTGAACGGCTTTAACTTTGCCGGTCGCGGCCAAAGCTCCGGTCTGGCGTTCATCATGCTCAAGCCTTGGGGCGAGCGTGATGCCGACAACAGCGTGTTTGCACTGGCAGCCCGTGCTCAGGCGCACTTCTCCACCTTCCGCGATGCAATGGTGTTTGCCTTTGCCCCGCCAGCAGTGATGGAGCTGGGTAACGCCACCGGTTTTGACGTGTACCTGCAAGACCGCGCCGGTATTGGCCACGAAAAGCTGATGCAAGCCCGCAACCAGTTCCTGGGCATGGCATCGCAAAGCAAGATCCTGGCAGGCGTGCGACCTAACGGCCTGAACGATGAACCGCAATACCAACTGGAAATTGATGACGAAGCGGCTCGCGCCCTGGGCGTTAGCCTGACAGACATCAATAACACCCTGTCTATCGGTCTGGGTGCCAGCTACGTCAACGACTTCATCGACCGTGGTCGTGTGAAAAAGGTTTACCTGCAAGGCGAAGCTGACTCGCGGATGAACCCCGAAGACCTGAAGAAGTGGTACGTGCGTAACGACGAAGGAACCATGGTGCCGTTCTCGGCGTTCGCCAAAGGCAAGTGGACCTACGGTGCACCGAAGCTGTCGCGCTACAACGGCGTAGAAGCTATGGAAATCCTCGGCGCCCCGGCACCTGGCTACAGCAGTGGTGAAGCCATGGCTGAAGTTGAAGCCCTGGCCAAGAAACTGCCGGCAGGTGTAGGTATTTCCTGGACTGGCCTGTCATACGAGGAGCGTCTGTCGGGTTCGCAAGCACCTGCTTTGTACGCAATTTCCTTGCTGATGGTGTTCCTGTGTCTCGCAGCGCTGTATGAAAGCTGGTCAATCCCGATTGCAGTGATGTTGGTTGTACCGCTGGGGATTATCGGCGCCTTGCTGGCCACCAGCCTGCGCGGACTGTCCAACGACGTGTACTTCCAGGTGGGCTTGCTCACGACCATCGGTCTGGCATCGAAAAACGCCATTCTGATCGTCGAGTTCGCCAAAGAGCTGCATGAACAAGGACGAACCCTGACCGAAGCCGCCATCGAGGCGTGCCGTATGCGTCTGCGTCCGATCATCATGACGTCGCTGGCGTTCGTATTGGGTGTGATTCCGCTGGCCATCTCCTCGGGTGCCGGTTCAGGCAGCCAGCACGCCATTGGTACCGGTGTAATCGGCGGTATGATCACCGCCACGGTTCTGGCCGTGTTCTGGGTGCCGCTGTTCTTCGTTGCCGTGTCGTCCTTTGGCAGCAAGGACAAAGAAGAACAGAAGAAAGTAGATCTGACTAAAACTCCAAATCAAGAGGCTGGCCAATGAGCAAGTCGCTTCTCGCAGTAGCGGTCGCAGCGTTTACGCTGGGCGGCTGCTCGCTGATCCCTGACTACCAGCTCCCTGAAGCGCCGGTAGCAGCGCAGTACCCGCAAGGCCCGGCCTACAAGCCAAACGAAGCGCCGAATCAAACGGCTGCCGAGCAAGGCTGGCGTCAGTTTTTTCATGACCCGGCCCTGCAACAGTTGATTCAGACGGCACTGGTCAACAACCGTGACCTTCGGGTCGCGGCCTTGAACATTGATGCATATGCCGCGCAGTACCGTATTCAGCGTGCGGACCTGTTCCCGGCAGTAAACGCGAATGCCAGCGGTAGCCGTCAACGCACGCCTGGGCGCATGTCGCAAACAGGCGAGTCGGGCATCACCAGCCAGTACTCGGCAACCCTTGGGGTCAGCGCGTATGAACTGGACCTGTTCGGGCGGATTCGCAGCCTGAACGATCAGGCGTTGCAGAACTACTTTGCAACCGAAGAAGCCCGCCGCACGACACAGATCAGTCTGGTTGCCAGCGTCGCCAATGCCTACTTGACCTGGCAGGCCGACAAAGAGCTGCTCAAGCTGACTGAAGACACGCTCAAAGCGTTCAATGAGAGCTACAAGCTCACCTTGCGCAGCAATGAAGTGGGCGTGGCATCGGCACTGGATGTGAGCCAGTCCCGTACCTCGGTCGAAAACGCCAAGGTGCAACTGGCGCGTTACACCCGCCAGGTCGCTCAAGATCAGAACAGCCTGGCGCTGCTGCTCGGCACGACGCTTCCAGAGAACTTGCCCGCGAGCAAGCCGCTGGCCGCCGACCTGCTGAACGAAGTACCGGCCGGTTTGCCATCGGACCTGCTGCAACGTCGCCCGGACATTCTGGAGGCCGAGCACAAGCTGTTGGCCGCCAACGCCAACATCGGCGCGGCCCGTGCTGCATTCTTCCCCAGCATCAGCCTCACCGCCAATGCCGGGACCTTGAGCCCGGACTTGTCCGGGCTGTTCAAGGGTGGCTCGGGTACGTGGCTGTTCTCGCCGCAAATCACACTGCCCATCTTCAACGCAGGTGCTTTGCGCGCCAGCCTGGACTACTCGAAAATCCAGAAGGACATCACCGTCTCGCAATACGAGAAGGCGATCCAGACGGCCTTTCAGGAAGTCTCTGATGGTTTGGCCGCTCGCCAGACTTACAGCCAGCAGTTGCAAGCGCAGACTGATTTCGTCAACGCCAACCAGGATTATTACCGGTTAGCGGAACGTCGTTATCGCATTGGCGTGGACAGCAACCTCACCTTCCTCGATGCCCAGCGCTCGCTGTTCAGCGCCCAACAGTCGTTGATCAGTGACCGCCTGTCGCAGTTGACCAGTGAGGTCAACCTGTACAAAGCACTGGGTGGCGGATGGTACGAACAGACCGGGCAAAACCGCCCGATCTCTTCAGAACCACCGAAGGCCTGATTGTCACTTAGCGTCACCAAAAAACCCGCCTGATGGCGGGTTTTTTTATTTGTTCACCGCTGTAAATCACCGCTACTTCAGTCAAATCACCCTCCGTCCATCCGGATTAAACACGTCATTTAATCCATCAAACCGGTTGTATGCAGCCCTTCACCACGTCGATTTGATCGCCCCTTGTGTAGAAAAATTGTTCTTTGATAAGCACTTAACACGCCTGATAAGTGCCGCTCCCTTATCGAGCCAACATTCCCCTCCCCTTTTGCATCCTGCTCACACGGCTGGCGAAAAAGCACCGACCACATACAGTTATTTCAATACCCGGATTTTGTGTGCGTGTTTAAAACAATAGGTCAATGCACGGCTCTTTTCAGGAAGCCGCGTGACGACCCGACCACGGAGGTCACGCAATGGTAAAAAAAATCATCATCGTCGGTGACGGTGTGGGGGGCACATTGCTCGCCAACCAACTGGTCACCAAACTCTATCCAGAGATCAATCGAGGCGATGTGCAACTGACGTTGCTTTCAAACTCGCCCGACCACTACTACAAGCCCGCCTTCATGTACGTGGCATTCAACCAGTTCTTCGAGGAGGAGCTAAAACGCTCTGAAAAATCGCTGCTGCGACCCGAAATCGACTTCAACGTTGAAGAGGTCACACGCTTCGATTTCAACGCTCAAGCCCTGCATACCCGCAGCGGCAAGCGCTATGGCTATGACTATTTAGTGATAGCCACAGGGTGCGTGCCTGCGCCAGAACGTATCGAGGGTCTGAAAGAAGCTGGCGACCACTTCTATCAATACACACCGGCAAGACAATTGGCAGAACGCTTAAGCACGATCAAAAAAGGCCGTATTTTTATCACCGTATCGTTCCCCCAGACACCCAACGTACCCCATCAATGCGGGATCGCACCTGTAGAAACGACCTTGATGCTGGACGATTTTTTGCGCAAGCGCGGGGTGCGCGATCAGATCGAAATCATCTACACCTACCCCACTACGGCGCAATTGATGCGTAACTGCCTGTTTATGCAACGCCGTGTGGGCGATGTGCTACCGGGGGTTTTCGAGCAAAAAAACATACAGTTCCAACGCAGCTTCACCCTGAGCAAGGTAGATCCCGACGCGCGCATTGCGTACAGCGCTGAGGGCGAAGAACAACCATTCGACATCTTGATGGCCACACCGCCCATTCGCGCCGTGGACGCAGTGCTCAACAGTGGTGTGTCGCAGGCGCAGAACCATGAAGGCTGGCTGCCTACCCATCATGAAACCCTTGAAGTGTATGGCCTGGAAAACGTCTACGTGATCGGTGACACGGTTGACCTGCCCATCAGCAAAGCCGGAGGTGCTTGTCACAATCAGGGGCCGGTCATCGCCAACAATATTGCGGGCAAGGTTCGCTTGGGCACTAACGTCAGTGTCTATAACGGCCGGGTGCAGGCCGTCGCTCAAATGGGCCTGAATGCCGGCATGCCACTGTGGTACGACTATCAAGTCGACGTGCTGCCAACACCGCCGACCAAGCTCGGCGGTTTACTTAGAAACGGATTTAACCGCGGACTGTATTGGGCTGTCGCCCGTGGAATGCTGTGACCCGATACCGGGAGGAGCGTGCGTATGGAACCCGTCAATCAAACACCCACTGAGGGTCAGGTTTGCCAAAACCCTATCACTGATCAGTCCCCTCTCGATCTGGGCGACCTGCTGAGCAAACTTGAGCCCTTGATTCAAAGCGGCCGCCTGGACAATCTGGTCGACGCCCTGTCCTTGGTCAGCGATACCGTAGACCTGCTGGACCCGGCCATGGTGGAAAAACTGGCGTTGCTGTTTGAACAAATCACGGCGGCCACCTGGTCGCTGGGCAATGCGGTGCGCATGGCGAGCGCGCAAACCACCGCCCAAACCGAAGCCCCCAGCCTCCGCCAACTGCTGTCACTGCTGCGTCAGGAAGACACCCGACGTGGCTGCGCTGTTGCTTTACGAACACTCAATGTCATCGGAAGACAACTCTGAAATGCACTGGAGGACCACCTCATGCTTTCCAATGTTCAGACACCCCCGGCACGGACTGCCAGCACCCAATGGGACGCCAAGTCCTACCAGCAATTTGCCCGGCTGCGTGAGCGGCCGGTGCTTGAGCTGCTGGACCATGTCGACCTGCAACACCCGCAACGTATCTATGATCTGGGCTGCGGCACCGGCATTGCGACGCAACTCCTCGCCAAACGTTGGCCATTGGCTGACCTGACCGGCATCGACAGCTCAGCCGAAATGCTGGAAGAGGCAACTTATTTGCCCATCAAAGCGTTATGGCAAAAGTGTGATGTGCGCGAGTGGCGGGCGCAAAGCCCGGCGGATCTTTTATTTGCCGCCGCTGTGTTGCACTTCATCAATGATCATCAATCGTTGCTCCCGCAGTTATTGAGCCAGTTGAACACGGGCGGGTGCCTCGCCGCGCACATGCCTAACTGGCGCGATGCATTGTGGTACGAATTAATGCTGGAAACCCTGGAAACAGGAGGCCCGCAGGGGCGACCCCTTGGCTCTGCACGTCTGCGCCAATTCATGGCCGAACGTACGGTGCTCTCACTTAAAAGCTATTACCAATTGCTGGCCCCCCTGACAAAGGCGCTGGATATTTGGGAAACCGAACACTTACAAGTCGTCGAAGGAACATCGCCCATTTTCGACTGGGTCAAAGTCTCCGCACTGCGACCTGTATTACTGGCACTGGGCGAGCATGAGAAAGAACGTTTCATTGAGCAATACCTGCGTGTGGTGCATCAACACTACCCACAAGAAGCCAATGGCCAGACGCTGTTCCCGTTCAAACGCATTTTCATCCTCGCGACTGTCTGACTCGCGCTGTGTTTCATACATGGCTGCCGGACATCATGTCAGCAGCCATTGCTAATGTGCGCGCCTCACACAGGCAACATAAGCACCGTATAACCACGCTTTATTACACGCACCCTTGCGGGCATGAAAACTTGCTGAGTACTTTCAGACAGGTTTAAGTTCTGCGGCACATAGACCTGAGTGAGTTGCTTTAGCACGCCCGTTCTATATCACGCGCACTCAACATCACGTGAAGCGCTAACTTAAGTTGTAAGGCGCCAGCCCTGTTCACGGGTTAGCCAAACCACTCTGTACCGCCCATCAGCCAGGGCGGTCATGGCCCTACACAGGAAAGTTGACGCCTGCAAAGTCCATCAGCGATAGTAGCGGCTGTTGTGCTCCTGCACGGTGCAGCACACCTCTCACGCCACCTTGAAGTCATCTTTGTTAAGAAGACCAGTGGCCTATTCAGTACCGTGGTTTAAATCAGCTATTGATAAGCCGGCCGCTCGCCTAGGGGCGACCTCAAAACAACGGCGTACAGTTTCATGATTGAAACTACGAACGGCGTGCCTGTTTTAAATACGCAGGGCTGTTACTCCGTCCCTGCACGGAGCAACTAGGATTCACCCGACTCACTCTCTACTCCATTAGGTAACACGGTGACGAAAGACGAACTGCGCGCAGAACTTGAGCGACAGGAACAACGTTACAAGGACGTTTACGGCGGTGAAGTGACGACTTACGCGGCTCAGCCTGAGCCTGAGCGTAAGCCTTGGCGCAAACGCGCCAGCCTGATTGATCAGGCATTTACCCAAGAAATCCAAAAAATCGAAAAAGAGCTGAAACCCGAGGAACCATAACCTCTGCGCCATCAGGTTCCACGCACAGTCCATGAGGCTCGCTATGCGGCGTCCTTTCTTTGAACGCAGGGGGCGGATTTTCGGCATCGAGGACGGAATGTCGCTGCTGAAACCTCTTGGACAAGAAATTTCATACGCATGATTCAGACATACATAAAGGCTGACTCATCACCTGTTCAATGGCTTATAGCCTTTGATATCAGCGGCTTGTAACCAACATCCCACCCGTTGAAGCGATCCGGTCTGACAGGTTTTTTCATTTACAGATGTTACCAACGAGCAGCTAGTGCATCGATTACCGGGGTTTTCTGGCATAATCCGGCCCCCTTTATGACCGTGTCAGAAAACCTTCATGATCGATCTATTAAGCGGATTGGATGCCTGGGTTCTTATCAGCCTCTTCTTCGCCCTAGCCTTTGTTCTCGCGTTTGAGTTCATCAACGGCTTTCATGACACCGCGAATGCGGTAGCGACTGTCATCTACACCAAAGCCATGCCGCCTCACCTGGCGGTGTTCTTTTCCGGTGTGTTCAATTTTCTCGGCGTTTTGCTGGGCGGTGTGGGCGTGGCGTATGCCATCGTCCACCTGTTACCCGTAGAGCTTCTGGTGAATGTGAATACCGGACATGGCCTGGCCATGGTGTTCTCACTGCTCGCCGCTGCCATCACCTGGAACCTGGGCACCTGGTACTTCGGGATCCCGGCTTCAAGCTCGCACACCTTGATCGGCTCGATCCTGGGCGTGGGTTTGGCCAATGCCTTGATCACCGGGATTCCGGTGAGCGAGGGTGTGAACTGGCAGAAGGCGATCGACATCGGCGCCTCGCTGGTATTCTCGCCCCTGGCAGGCTTTGTGGTTGCCGCGCTGGTCTTGATCGGCCTTAAATGGTGGCGTCCGGGTTCCAAGATGCACAAAACCCCGGAACAGCGCCGCAAGATGGACGACAAAAAGCACCCGCCGTTCTGGAACCGTCTGGTACTGGTCATTTCGGCCATGACCGTGAGCTTTGTACACGGCTCCAACGATGGCCAGAAAGGCATTGGCCTGATCATGCTGGTATTGATCGGTATCGTGCCGAGCGTCTTTGTACTGGACCTCAACAGCACGACTTACCAGATCGAGCGTACACGCGACGCCACCTTGCACCTGAGCCAGTTCTATCAGCGCAATAACGCCACCCTGAGCGAGTTTCTGGCACTGGGCAAGAGCGCAAAAGGCGACTTGCCGGAACAGTTCAGTTGCAACCCTCAGCAAACCGAGCCGACCATCGCAGCCCTGCTCAGCTCGCTTAAAGGCGTAGCGGACTACCACTCGATTCCGGCTGAAAAGCGTATCGAGATCCGTCGCTACCTGCTTTGCCTGGACGACACGGCAAAGAAAGTCAGCAAGCTGCCAGTGCTCGATAAACGCGAAAAAGCCGACCTCGAAAAACTGCGCAAAGACCTGACGGCCACGACTGAATACGCCCCGTTCTGGGTGATTCTGGCGGTCGCCCTGGCCCTGGGCCTGGGCACCATGGTGGGCTGGAGACGTGTGGTTAAAACCATCGGTGAGAAGATCGGCAAGCAGGGCATGACCTATGCTCAAGGCATGTCGGCGCAGATCACCACCACGTTTGCGATCGGGCTGGCCAACATCTACTCCTTGCCGGTATCGACAACGCATATTTTGTCTTCCGGTGTAGCGGGTACGATGGTTGCCAACAAAAGCGGCCTGCAAGGCGGCACCATCAAGACCATCCTGATGGCATGGGTACTGACCTTACCGGCCACTATCGCACTGTCTGCAACCCTGTTCTGGCTGGCCTCCAAAGCCCTCGCCTAAGCAGCACGCACTAAAAAAGGTACGCCCCTCACGGGCCGTACCTTTTTTTATGCCTCGGGTTTCAGGGGATGGCACCAAGGCCGTCGCTTGAACAGCTCGCAACCTGTACCAAAAACAACCGCAAGCCTTGCAAAACACACACGCAAAAAAATAGGCGACCGAAGTCGCCCAAAATGCCTTGCGTGCTCGTGACTCGAAAAGACCCGGCGCTACTTATTGCGCTTCTGGGAGTCTTTCCAGATAAAAATCCCTAAACCCGCGAAAAATAAAACCATGAGACCGACGGTAAGTACTCCAGCGATAACCACATTATCGAGAAACATGACGGCCTCCTGCGCGTGTTTGTTTGTGTGAAGCCAGATTAACCCCACACGCAGGCAAGGAACTTGACCGGGATCAATAGTGACTCCGGCCAGCAGGGTGTTAGAGGGAATAGTTGATACAGATCAGGGAAACGCCGATGTTCAGCGCTTTTTAGGCTTTTTCTTAGCTTTTTTCTTGGGGCTTTTCAGCGGCATCGCTTGCTCAAACGCCTGGCGCACTTCATTTAGACGTTTTTCATTGAGGTCATGCACGCGTTTGGCGCGTTCGGCGCCCAGGTCGACCAGCTTGTTGTCTTGGCTCATAACGAAATGGGGTCACTGTCAGTGGGAATCGGCAATGCGCTAATAATGCGACGCACCTACAGCCCTGACCAGAAAAAACACTCAAACCTCAATATCAACCCACAACCCCTGGCGTGGCGCGCCATCAATCAACGGCGATACCGGCACGGTGTTGTCTTCATTTAACTCATCGCCCGGCACAACCACCACCTCCTGCCCTTGAGCCGCTTCACGACGACGCTTGTCCTGCTGGCGCTGTTGCTCTTCGCGCAGCAGCAACGTGGCTTGATCGCTGTCCTGATTCTTCAGGTTGATCGTACTGTCGCCTGAACTTGGCTGGGCTGGCACAACGGGCGGAATATCGGGACGCGGGCGAACCGGGTCTTGCTGAGAGGTCACGGGCACAAGGCTGAGAGGTAGGATCGGCGGCAGCATATTATTGTTCTCCTGTATTCAAGCTGTCGGCCCAAGACGGTTCGACTTGAGCCGCCGGTCGTAAACCCATGACTGACTAAATCCCTACGCGTAGCTTTTTGTCAGAGTCCTTTGGACTGAGGCCCTTGATCCGTTAATATACTCGGCTTTTTCAAAGCGGGAGTCAGGCAGCATGGCGCAGCAGTATCAACCGGGGCAACGCTGGATTAGTGACAGCGAAGCTGAGTTAGGTTTAGGCACCGTTCTGGCACAGGACGGTCGCTTATTGACCGTGCTCTATCCGGCCACTGGCGAAACCCGTCAATATTCGCTGCGCAACGCACCGCTGACGCGCGTACGTTTCTCGCCAGGCGACACCATCATCCACTTCGAAGGCTGGAAGATGACTGTACGCGAGGTCGATGATGCCGACGGCCTGATGGTCTATCACGGCCTGAACGAGCAGAACGAAACCGTGACCCTGCCCGAAACCCAGCTGTCGAACTTTATCCAGTTCCGCCTGGCCAGCGACCGGCTGTTTGCCGGGCAAATTGACCCGTTGTCCTGGTTCTCGCTGCGCTACCACACCCTCGAACACACTAGCCGTCAGTTGCAATCGCCACTGTGGGGCTTGGGTGGCGTGCGTGCACAACCTATCGCACACCAACTGCATATTGCTCGCGAAGTCGCAGACCGCATCGCGCCGCGCGTACTGCTGGCCGACGAAGTAGGCTTGGGTAAAACCATCGAAGCCGGCCTGGTGATCCATCGTCAACTGCTCAGCGGCCGTGCCAGCCGTGTGCTGATCGTGGTGCCAGAGAACCTCCAGCACCAATGGCTGGTGGAAATGCGCCGTCGCTTCAACCTTGAAGTAGCCCTGTTCGACGAAGAACGCTTCATCGAAAGCGATGCCAGCAATCCCTTTGAAGACACCCAGCTGGCACTGGTTGCACTGGAATGGCTGGTTGATGACGAAAAAGCTCAGGACGCGCTCTTTGCAGCGGGCTGGGACTTGCTGGTTGTCGACGAAGCCCACCACCTGGTGTGGCACGAAAACAATGTCAGCCCCCAGTACGCATTGGTTGAGCAACTGGCCGAAACCATCCCTGGCGTGCTGTTGCTGACCGCGACCCCGGAGCAATTGGGTCAAGACAGCCACTTCGCCCGTCTGCGCTTGCTGGACCCGAACCGCTTCCACGACCTCGCCGCTTTCCGCGCCGAGAGCGAAAACTATCGCCCGGTGGCCCAGGCCGTACAGGAGTTGCTGGACAAAGGCAGCCTGTCGCCTGAAGCGCAAAAAACCATTCATGGCTTCCTCGGCGCTGAGGGCGATGCCCTGCTCGCAGACGTCAATGCAGGGGACGCTGAAGCCAGTGCCCGCCTGGTGCGTGAACTGCTCGACCGCCACGGCACCGGCCGCGTGCTGTTCCGTAACACCCGCGCAGCTGTCCAAGGCTTCCCGGAGCGCAAGCTGCACGCTTACCCGCTGCCATGCCCGGACGAATACCTTGAGTTGCCGCTGGGCGAACACGCCGAGCTGTACCCGGAGGTCAGCTTCCAGGCCCTGCCGGATGCCAACGAAGAACAGCGCTGGTGGAACTTCGACCCGCGTGTCGAGTGGCTGATTGACACCCTCAAGATGCTCAAGCGCACCAAAGTCTTGGTCATCTGCGCGCATGCTGAAACCGCAATGGATCTGGAAGACGCCCTGCGCGTGCGCTCCGGCATCCCTGCCACGGTCTTCCACGAAGGCATGAACATCCTTGAGCGCGACCGTGCCGCCGCCTACTTCGCAGACGAAGAGTTCGGCGCACAAGTGCTGATCTGCTCGGAAATCGGCAGTGAAGGCCGCAACTTCCAGTTTGCACACCACTTGGTACTGTTCGATCTGCCGTCACACCCCGACTTGCTGGAGCAGCGCATTGGTCGTCTGGACCGTATCGGCCAGAAACACACCATTGAGCTGCACGTGCCGTACCTTGAGCCAAGCCCTCAGCAACGCCTGTTTCAGTGGTATCACGAAGCCCTGAACGCCTTTCTCAACACCTGCCCGACCGGTAACGCCCTGCAACACCAGTTCGGCCCCCGCCTGCTGCCGTTGCTGGAAGCCGGCGATGACGAGGAGTGGCAAGCCCTGATCAATGAAGCCCGCGCCGAGCGCGAGCGGCTTGAACAAGAGCTGCACACGGGTCGTGACCGCTTGCTGGAGCTGAACTCTGGCGGCGCTGGTGAAGGTGAAGCGCTGGTTGAAGCGATTCTTGAGCAAGACGATCAATTTGCCCTGCCGATCTACATGGAAACCCTGTTCAACGCCTTTGGCATCGACAGCGAAGACCATTCGGAAAACGCCCTGATCCTCAAGCCCAGCGAGAAGATGCTGGACGCCAGCTTCCCCTTGGGTGACGACGAAGGTGTGACCATTACCTACGACCGCAACCTGGCCCTGTCACGCGAAGACATGCAGTTCATCACCTGGGAACACCCGATGGTGCAAGGCGGCATGGACTTGGTGCTTTCCGGCTCGATGGGCAACACCTCGGTGGCGCTGATCAAGAACAAGGCACTCAAACCCGGCACTGTCTTGCTTGAACTGATTTACGTCAGCGAAGTGGTCGCTCCGCGCGCGCTGCAACTGGGCCGCTACCTGCCGCCTGCTGCTCTGCGCTGCTTGCTCGACGCTAACGGCAATGACCTGTCATCACGGGTTTCTTTCGTGACGCTCAATGAACAGCTCGAAAGCGTGCCACGTGCCAGCGCCAACAAGTTCGTGCAGGCCCAGCGCGACCAACTGACACCCAAAATCAACGCCGGTGAAGCCAAAATTGCGCCGCGTCATGCTGAACGTGTCGCCGACGCGCAACGTCGCTTGGCCGCTGACACCGAAGAAGAACTGGCCCGCCTTACTGCTTTGCAAGCTGTGAACCCAAGCGTGCGTGACAGCGAACTGGTTGCCTTGCGCAAACAACGTGAACAAGGTCTGGCCATGCTTGAAAAAGCTGCCCTGCGCCTTGAAGCGATTCGCGTATTGGTTGCAGGCTGACGCCACACACTTTGTAGGAGCAAGTTGCCCGCGAAACAAAACAATGCGCCCCGTCTGATGAGATGCGTTGTTTTTTTCGCAGGCAAGCTAGCCCCTACAGGGTCCCCCCCTTGTTCAAGGCAGGGGTTATAGCGTTAAACACGGTCAAAGCCGTGTTTAATCGCAAAATCATAGGCATCATCTTGCCATCATCGCTTTTTCCCCCATTTCAGCTTCTACACTTCAGAGCAAGCTAGCGTCTGACGACTGGCAAACCTGCACTCAGTGTTGAGGGATGCTATGGAATGGCTGGGGCTGCAGTTTATTGGGGAGCACACCGCAAACGGGCAAATGGCGCTCAACAGCAGTCATAACCCGTATTTGGTGTTTCTGGCATTTTTAGTCGCTTGTGCCGCCAGCCTCGCCACCCTGCACATGTTTGAACGCGCCTGCAACGCGGAAAAAACCACGGCCAAAACGGTGTGGCGCTGGATAGGCGCATGCTCTCTGGCGGGCGGCATCTGGGCCATGCACTTTATCTGCATGCTCGCCTTTGAATCCCCATTGAATGTTCACTTCGACTTGGGCATCACCATTGGCTCGCTGTTTATCGTCTTACTCGCAGCCATTATTGCGATGCAAATCCTCACCCAAACGCCCCTCACGCGCCCCAGGCTGATACTCACCGCGCTGGTGTTCGGGCTGGGCATCTGCACCATGCACTACGTCGGCATGTCAGCCATGCATTCCAGCAGTCAGCAGCACTACAACCCCGCCCTGTTCACCCTGTCATTCGTGATCGCCATAGTCGCCAGTTATGCCGCCCTGTTACTGGCCAAGTCATTGCGCACCACCAGCGGCTTGGCGCATCAGCTCTACAAGTACGCCATCAGCCTGGCCGCTGGCCTGGCCATTACCAGTGTTCACTTCATCGGCATGTGGGCGCTGCACACCTATGCCCCCCTGGGCAGCAACGTGCAGCCGCACATAGAAAATAACCACTGGCAATTGGCCCTGATGGTGGCGCTGATTGCCTTGCTGCTCATTGGCAGCAGCATAAGTGCTGCGCTGGTGGACAAAAAATTGCAACTCAAAGAGCACGATCTCAGGCGGGTCAACGCCCTGCTCAGCCAACTGGATCAGGCCCGCGCCTCCTTACAACAAGTGGCGCATTACGACCCGCTGACCAACTTGATCAACCGTCGCGGTTTTAACCAGCTGTTTGCCGAAAAGCTGATTGAACGCGCCAGCAATAACACCATGCTGGCGGTGATGTTCCTCGATATCGACCACTTCAAACGCATCAACGACAGCCTTGGCCACGATGCGGGGGACGAACTGCTCAAAGTGATTGCCTCGCAAATCAAGAGCGCCACCCGCAGTCACGAGGATGTGGTTGCGCGCTTTGGGGGCGATGAGTTCTGCATATTGATCAGCCTGAACAATCGTGAAGAAGCCCGCCAAATGGCGCAGCGCATCATGCTCAAAATGAAAGACCCCATCGAGCTTGCCGGACGAAACATGGTGATGACCACCAGCATCGGCATCAGTGTGTTCCCTGACGATGGCACCACCATTGATGAACTGCTCAAACATGCCGATCTGGCGCTGTACCAATCCAAAGACAATGGCCGCAACAGCCTGAATTTCTTTAGCTCAAGCCTCAAAGCCCGCGCCTCCCTTGAGCTGCAAATCGAAGAAGAGTTGCGCCATGCCTTGCGTGAAGATCACGGGCTGTTCTTGCATTACCAGCCCATATTCGACCTTAAAAGTGGCCAGGTAGCCAAACTCGAAGCCTTGGTCCGCTGGCACCATCCGGAGCATGGCCTGCTGGGGCCAGAGCGCTTTATCAGCATTGCCGAAGCCAATGGCCTGATCGCCGAACTCGACAACTGGGTACTGCGCAAAGCCTGCCATGACCTCGCGGCCTTGACCGATCTTGGCTGGAAAGACATCAGCGTCGCGGTGAACTGCTCGGCACTCAACCTGGTACGCGTTGAACTGGCTGATGAGATTGAGAGCGCCCTGCGCAGCTCGGGCATCAGCGCTAACCGACTGGAACTCGAAGTCACCGAAAACGCGCTGATGGGCAACATCAGTAATACCTCGCAACTGCTGCGACAGATTCGGGCGCTGGGCGTTTCACTGTCCATTGACGACTTCGGCACTGGCTACTCATCGCTCGCTTACTTGAAACGACTGCCGCTCAACACGTTGAAAATCGACCGCTCGTTTATCCAGGACATCCCCAAGTCCAGCCAGGACATGGAAATCGTCCAGGCCATCATCTTGATGGCCCACACGCTGCACCTGCAAGTGGTCACCGAAGGCGTTGAAACGCACCAACAGTTCGCTTTCCTCAACCAGTACAGCTGCGACTTTATCCAAGGCTTCCTGCTCAGCCGCCCCGTGCCGTTCGAGGAGTTGAATGCGCTGCTCGAACAGCTCAATAAACGACCGCCTGAGACCCTTGACTACACAACCTTTCAACTCTCAAGCCAGTAAAATGCCAGCATCCTCTTCGCTGCTCGAAAAGAGCCATTAAAGAACCACCGCCTCAGGCCGATTCTTTTCTATCCGTACCGTTTAACCCCCTATACAAAATATGGATTAGAACGTGCGAATACCCTTATCGCCCCGTTGGTGCGCGATTCCCAACCTCGTTTTGGCCTGTTGAACATCCCTCAACAGTCGTCCAGCCCAGACAGATGGCACACAATGACGTCGAACAATAATGCGACACCCTTGGTCTCTGAAGTGTCTCTAAAAACAATAAACGAGCCCCTACGTTCATCGAAAAGCTATTCCAGCCAGCAACCATTGGCGACCCAGCAATACCTGTATTTCACCGAAACCAATACCGACCGTATCCTCGAAAACCTTGATGGCTTACGGGACTTGGTGTTCCCGCAACCCGAGCTGGTTGAAGACGACAGCGCGAGCCGTGTCGAGCAGCAATTCCCCTCGGTGTGCCTGATTGGCCTGGGGCGCTGCGGGTCCAACATTGCGCTGGACGTCGCCGAACTGGTGTACAACGCCCGCAAGTTCTACCTCAACGAATTCAATACCATCGACCCGCAACACGAAGACAAACGCTACAACCCTGGCCAATGGATTCGTAATAACTTGCGACTGGTGCAAAACAAAGCCACTAAACCGGTGTTTTTGGTCGAACCGCTGGTGCTGCTGGGTGATCTGGACAAAGACATCGCGGGGCGTATTCGCTTCTCGCGCAAAAGTGAGAAAAGTAACTTTATCCGCGACTACAGCAAGATGAAGATCATGGACTTGTCGGAAGTCCACGCAGGCGGTGCCGGTAACGCGCCGATTCTGGGTCAGTACCTGGCCAAGATCATTCTCAACAAGGATGCGCAGCGCTTCTCCAGCCCGGACTGGAAACTGATCCACTCATACCTGATCGACTCCTGCGGCATCAAAGCCAACCAGTCGCGCCTGTACTTTTCGATTTTCAGCGCAGGCGGCGGGACAGGCTCGGGCATGGCCTCGGAGTTTGGTCTGGCGCAGCAGTTCTCGTACATGAACAAAACCTTCGACACCAAACCGGCCGATGAACATGACAGCAAGAGCGGACACGCTTTTGTGTTCGAGCCTATTTTCACCAGCGGCATCTGCGTACTGCCGAACATTTCCGATCACCGCAGCGAAATGTCCGAAGCCTTGCACATCAACGCGGGCCGACTGTTGTGTAAATACCTGTCAGAAGAATGGGACTTCTCATACAACTTCGACAATGAAGACAGCAGCGAAGCCAGCGTCATGGGCCGTATTCGCCCCTGGAACGCCATGATGTTGATCTCCAACGACATCATGCGTTACGCCGAACAAAGCGATGACGGCAACATCCAGAACATCGACGTCAACGCGATGGAAAAGCACGCCAACCAATACATCTCGCAGCAGATCTTCAACATTCTGACGGCGCAGGCGGTGACCACTGACTACGATCAGAATTACTTCCGCCGTGCCGGGATCGACATCGGCGAAACCATCCGCCTCGATGCCAACGATTTGTTTATGAGCCTGGCGGGCCCCGTAGCCATTGCCTACGCAGAATCCGTGGTGCCCGAACAACCTGTACCGGGAACCGACAAATTCAAAGTCTTCGAAAAAGAGCCACTGCGTCTGGACATTGACGACTTGTTCTTTCGCTCCATCGATTTGCCGCACTTCAACAAGGACACCCAGGCTATCGAAGGCATCAGCTTGCTGCCGATCGAGTCTCAGCGTTACCGCGCAGCCCTGGAGCAATACAAGCAATCGGGCTACGACGCCGCTGCGCTGCACGACCTGCATTTCTTCAAGAACTGCTCTTCGGTGGTTTCCATCGTGTCCTTGCCCAAGGACTACAAGCTGTCGTACATGGACTTGAACCGGCTCAAGACCCACCTCAATAGCCTGTTCCCCAATACCACGCTCAAACGTTATGCGTTGGTCATCGGTGCCTCGGCCAACTTGTCGCTGACAACATTGATCGCCAAAAGCCCCTGCTTGTCGGACGACTTTCTCACGCTGATCGTTGCCTTTATCAAACGCTGTTTTGCGCGAAATCCTTACCGTTTTGACGACACGCTGGATGATTCGATGCTGGAATTCATCACCGGTGACGCGTTCGATGAAAGCCAGATTGATGACTTGCTCAACGAGTTCGAGAACCCGGCCAAAATCCTCGATACCAACTGGTACGCGATCAAGCCGATGTACGAGAAGAAATACCGTGAGCTGATTAACGACAAAGACAAATTTGTGTCGATCAATGACATCCGCCTTTCCCGAGACTGCGTGAAAAAAGCCATCAAGTACCTGCGTGAAATTTACCGTCACCGTATCGGAAAAACCAAGATCATCTCGCTGAACAATCACACGGGCAAAACGGCCTACTGATCCTCGCCGCAGGTACAAAAAAACGCCACAGTCACGACTGTGGCGTTTCTCTACGGCAACTGGCCACTATTTAGCCGCCAGTTACTGGGCTACACACTTCCCCCTTCTTTTCGCGCCCCAAAAAACGCTCAATTTTGGTGCGCAGAATTTTTTTCATGCCCTTTCCTGGATCAGTATCCACGGCGAAACCACCACGGCCCACAGCTGCGGATCACGCTCGGCGAAGTCTAATGCCTGCGTGTCAGACAATTTATTGAGTGTCCCGGATGCCATCCAGCCCCCCACTTTGCTTGCATCATCCTGGCTCACTGCCTGCGCTGCTTCGATCAAGTCCAACTGTGCGTCAACGTACAGCAGTTCGCCTTTGGCGAAAAACTTCTCCAACGCTTTCCATTCGATAGTTGAGGTCTCGCCGAGCAGCTTGGCATAGAGGGTGCTAGGTTCTTCGATCATGGGTTTCACCAGGTAAAAAATCGGCGCAATGATAGCGCTGCACACCCGGTAGCAAAACCCGGATTCAGGTGGGAGAACGAAGAAAGAGTCGAAGGCTGTGCAACAGGCGTCAAGGCAGCAACATTCTGTTAAGAATCATCAGCCTGTTTAGCCGCCATTCTGTCTTTTTCTTTCGTTTAAGCGACATTTTCTGGTTTTTCCCTCAGCCGCCCGCTATTCAAGCGCTGAATCGTGGCCCTACACTGTACCGGTACAGTTGCAGGGGGGATTGACCGGGAATTTCGCTCAGATGAAGACCCGGTCCGGCTGCCTTGGCTTCCAGGACTATAAAAATTACAACAGAAGAGTGGAGCACCAATAAAGATGGCTATTAAGCACATGACTAAACTGTTTGCCGCTATGGTTTTGGCCGGGGTTGCCAGCCATTCGTTTGCAGCAGACACCATCAAGATCGGTATCGCGGGTGCCAAAACAGGCCCTCTGACCCAGTACGGTGACATGCAGTTCTCCGGCGCCAAAATGGCCATCGAACAAATCAACGCCAAAGGCGGCGTAGACGGCAAAAAACTGGTGGCCGTTGAGTACGATGACGCTTGCGAACCCAAACAAGCCGTTGCCGTAGCCAACAAAGTCGTGAACGACGGCGTCAAGTTCGTGGTCGGTCACCTGTGCTCCAGCTCCACTCAGCCTGCTTCGGACATCTACGAAGACGAAGGCATCATCATGATTACCCCGGCAGCGACCGGCCCGGAAATCACCAATCGCGGTTACAAAATGGTGTTCCGCACCATTGGTCTGGACAGCGCTCAAGGCCCTGCCGCCGGTAACTACATCGCCGATCACGTAAAACCTAAAATCGTGGCCGTGGTTCACGATAAGCAGCAATACGGAGAAGGCATCGCCTCCGCGGTCAAAAAGACCCTGGAAGACAAAGGCGTGAAAGTCGCGGTGTTTGAGGGCATCAACCCGGGCGAAAAAGACTACTCATCGCTGATTGGCAAACTCAAGCAAGCCAACGTCGACTTCGTGTACTACGGCGGCTACCACCCAGAACTGGGCCTGATCCTGCGCCAAGCCAAAGAAAAAGGCCTGAGCGCCAAGTTCATGGGCCCAGAAGGTGTGGGCAACGAGTCCATCTCGCAAATCGCTCAGGGTGCCTCCGAAGGCCTGCTGGTGACCTTGCCACAAGCTTTCGACAAAGACCCTGCCAACCAGCCTTTGGTTGAAGCCTTCGCCGCCAAGAAAGAAGACCCAAGCGGCCCGTTCGTCTTCCCTGCTTACGCCGCCGTTGAAGTGATTGCGGGCGGTATCGAGCAAGCCAAAAGCGAAGACCCGGTGAAAGTGGCCGAGGCCATCCACAAAGGCACCTTCAAAACCCCGACAGGTGATCTGAGCTTCGACGAAAAAGGCGACGTGAAGAACTTCAAGTTCGTGGTGTACGAATGGCACTTCGGCAAACCTAAAACCGAAGTAAGCCCTCAGTAAGGGCAGCGTTTTGATCTGATCACAAAGCCCACTGCACAAGCGGTGGGCTTTGTTTTACAGACGTTCGTTGGACTGAATTGGGGCCGCGCTTTCGTGATCCGAAAGTCTGCCCACCTGAAAATCTTTAAAACCGTCACCAGCGGTTCGCTGGGAGAAGACTTGTGCTCAAAGTGGATGCAAATCCACGCAGGCAAGTCCGCAAAATGACTCCGCCAGTGAAATGCGTCTCAGGTTTTTAGGAGCTTGGTAATGCCTGACATCTATCACTTTTTCCAAATGCTGGTTAACGGCCTCAACGTTGGCAGCACATATGCCCTCATCGCCATCGGCTATACGATGGT
Organism: Pseudomonas weihenstephanensis; assembly: GCF_016812185.1. Lineage (NCBI taxonomy): Bacteria > Pseudomonadati > Pseudomonadota > Gammaproteobacteria > Pseudomonadales > Pseudomonadaceae > Pseudomonas > Pseudomonas weihenstephanensis. Next base: position 1,065,196 of record NZ_JAAEBV010000001.1, read on the forward strand.
TTACGGCATTATTGGAATGATCAACTTCGCCCACGGCGAGGTGTACATGATTGGTTCCTATATTGCGTTTATCGCCATCGCCGGCCTGACCATGATGGGTCTGGACAGCGTGCCGTTGCTGATGACCGCGGCCTTTCTGGCCAGCATCGTGGTCACCAGTGCCTACGGCTACAGCATTGAACGGGTGGCCTACCGTCCTTTGCGCGGCAGTAATCGCCTTATCCCTTTGATTTCTGCCATCGGTATGTCGATCTTCCTGCAAAACATGGTGCTTTTGTCTCAGGACTCAAAAGACAAATCGATTCCAAACTTGATTCCTGGCGGCTTCACCTTCGGTCCGGGTGGCGCCAGCGAAGTGGTTATTTCCTACATGCAGATTGTGGTCTTCGTGGTCACCTTCCTCGCCATGCTGGGCCTAACACTGTTCATCTCCCGTTCACGCCTGGGTCGCGCCTGCCGCGCCTGCGCCGAAGACATGAAGATGGCCAATTTGCTGGGCATCAACACCAACAACGTGATCGCCCTGACCTTCGTCATTGGTGCCGCGCTGGCCGCCGTCGCCGCCGTGCTGATCAGCGTGCAATACGGCGTGATCAACCCCAATGCGGGGTTTTTGGTGGGGCTTAAAGCCTTTACCGCCGCCGTACTGGGCGGTATCGGCAGCATTCCGGGCGCGATGCTCGGAGGGCTGGTATTGGGTGTAGCTGAAGCCTTTGGTGCCGACATCTTCGGCGACCAGTACAAAGATGTTGTGGCGTTTGGCCTGTTGGTATTGGTGCTGCTGTTCCGTCCGACCGGCATTCTGGGGCGTCCGGAGATCGAAAAAGTATGACTAGGAATCTTAAGTCGGCGCTCTTCAGCGCCCTGCTGGTCTGGGCAGTCGCCTACCCGGTGCTTGGCCTGAAACTGACCATCGTCGGGATCAACATTGAAGTTCACAACACCAGCGCCTTTACCCTGAGCGTGATCGCAATCTGCTCGTTGCTGATGTTTGTGCGCGTGCTATTCAACCAACAATTGAGCGCGGCCTGGAAAGCCACGCCCGGCCTGCCAAAAGTGCCAGCCAAAGCCAGTAACTTCTTGACCCTGCCCAGCACTCAGCGCTGGATCATTCTCGGGCTGGTGCTGGTGGCATTGGTATGGCCGTTCTATGGCTCACGCGGTGCGGTGGACATTGCCACACTCATCCTGATCTACGTGATGCTGGGCCTGGGCCTGAACATCGTGGTGGGTCTGGCTGGTCTGCTGGATCTGGGCTACGTGGGCTTCTATGCCGTGGGCGCTTACACCTACGCGTTGCTGTCGCACTTCTTCGGTTTCAGCTTTTGGGTGTGCCTGCCCCTCGCCGGGTTGATGGCAGCTACGTTTGGCTTCCTGCTGGGGTTCCCGGTGCTGCGTTTGCGCGGTGACTATCTGGCCATCGTGACGCTGGGTTTCGGCGAGATCATTCGCCTGTTCCTGCGTAACCTGACCGAGATCACCGGCGGACCAAACGGCATCAGCAACATCCCTAAACCGACGCTGTTCGGGTTGAGCTTCGACAGAACCGCCGCTGAAGGCATGCAAACCTTCCACGAATACTTCGGCCTGCCCTACAACTCGATCAACAAGGTGATTTTCCTGTACCTGATCGCATTGGTCCTGGTGCTGGTGGTGCTGTTCGTGATCAACCGCCTGCTGCGCATGCCCATTGGTCGTGCGTGGGAAGCGCTGCGCGAAGACGAAATTGCCTGCCGTGCACTGGGTTTGAATCCGACGATTATCAAGCTTTCAGCTTTCACCCTGGGCGCGACCTTTGCGGGCTTTGCGGGCAGCTTCTTCGCCGCTCGCCAAGGCTTGGTGACCCCGGAATCGTTCACCTTCCTTGAGTCGGCGATCATTCTGGCCATCGTGGTGCTTGGCGGTATGGGGTCACAGCTGGGCGTGATTCTGGCTGCTGTGGTGATGATCCTGCTGCCCGAAATGATGCGTGACTTCAGTGAGTACCGGATGTTGCTGTTCGGTGCCCTGATGGTGTTGATGATGATCTGGCGTCCGCAAGGCCTGCTGCCCATGCAACGTCCTCACCTGGAGCTGCGCCAATGAGCCGCGAGATCCTGAAAGTCAGCGGCCTGAGCATGCGCTTTGGCGGCTTGTTGGCGGTCAACGGCGTGGGCCTGACCGTCAAAGAAAAACAGGTTGTATCAATGATCGGCCCTAACGGGGCCGGCAAAACAACCGTATTCAACTGCCTGACCGGCTTCTACAAGCCTTCGGCTGGCAGCATCCTGCTCGATGGTCAGTCGATTGAAGGCTTGCCGGGTCATGAAATCGCCCGCAAGGGCGTCGTGCGTACCTTCCAGAACGTACGCCTGTTTAAAGACATGACCGCCGTCGAGAACCTGCTGATCGCACAGCATCGCCACCTCAATACCAACTTTCTGGCAGGGCTGTTCAAGACCCCGGCGTTTCGTAAAAGCGAACGTGATGCAATGGAGTACGCCGCGTACTGGCTGGACAAGGTCAACCTGACCGAGTTCGCCAACCGCCCGGCGGGCACATTGGCTTATGGCCAGCAACGGCGCCTTGAAATCGCTCGCTGCATGATGACGCGCCCGCGCATTCTCATGCTCGACGAACCCGCTGCGGGGCTTAACCCCAAGGAAACCGAGGACCTGAAAGCGTTGATCAGCGTGCTGCGCGAAGAGCACAACGCCACGGTATTGCTGATTGAACACGACATGAAGCTGGTGATGAGCATTTCTGACCACATCGTGGTTATCAACCAAGGCACGCCTTTGGCTGATGGCACACCGGAACAGATCCGCGACAACCCTGACGTGATCAAAGCCTATTTGGGGGAAGCGTAAATGCTGCAATTCGAAAACGTTTCGACCTTCTACGGCAAGATTCAGGCGCTGCACAGTGTCAATGTCGAAGTGCGTCAGGGGGAAATCGTGACGCTGATCGGTGCCAACGGTGCTGGCAAATCGACGTTGATGATGACCTTGTGCGGCTCACCGCAAGCCCACAGCGGCAGCATTCGCTATTTGGGCGAAGAGCTGGTGGGCTTGAGTTCTGCGCACATCATGCGCAAGAGCATCGCCGTGGTGCCTGAAGGCCGTCGGGTGTTTGCCCGACTGACGGTGGAAGAAAATCTCGCCATGGGCGGTTTTTTCACCGACAAGCACGACTATCAGGAGCAAATGGACAAGGTGCTGCATCTTTTCCCGCGTCTGAAAGAGCGCTTTACCCAACGCGGCGGAACCATGTCCGGGGGCGAGCAGCAAATGCTCGCGATTGGGCGCGCACTGATGAGCAAACCCAAGCTGTTGCTGCTTGACGAGCCATCATTAGGCTTGGCACCGATCATCATTCAGCAGATTTTCGACATCATCGAGCAACTGCGCAAAGAAGGCGTGACGGTGTTTCTGGTGGAGCAAAACGCCAACCAGGCACTGAAAATTGCCGACCGCGCGTATGTCTTGGAAAACGGCCGAGTCGTCATGCAGGGCACCGGAGAGCAACTGCTCAACGACCCAAAAGTGCGCGACGCTTACCTGGGCGGCTAACCCTGCCAGCCACACCCTAAACGGCCCTACGGGGCCGTTTTTTATGACCCGCAGCCATGAAGTCATGCCGCACGCACCTAACACCTGGAGCCGCGGACGAGCAGTGAGACTGCGGCGTTCAGAGACGCAGCGGTCGTAAAATCCTTCAACCGCGCCTAAGAGAGGCCGCATTCACCCGGTGAATAAAAAACACTCATTTCAATTTTTTTTGAGTTCTCTGTAACAAATCCAGACCTCGTTTCTCTAGTGGGGTAAGCCGGCAGACATTCGCTGCTGGCAGGCATAAAACCTCAACCCTGGAGAAACACCATGACTAACAAAACCACCCGCACTGTGTCCGCCGCTGCTCTGGCTTTGGCGTTGGGTTCTGCATTGAGCATCGCTGCTCTGCCAACGACCGCTGTGGCTGCGGGCGACATGGAAAAATGCTTCGGTGTGGCCATGAAAGGCCAAAACGATTGCGCGGCGGGCGCTGGCACCACCTGCGCTGGCACTGCCAAAACTGACCATCAAGCCAACGCCTGGAAACTCGTCCCTAAAGGCAGCTGCGAAAAAACCACCAGCAGCACCTCGCCCACCGGTTTTGGCCAACTGGCCGCTTTCACAGCCAAGTCCTGAAACACGGCGCCAGAGTCATGATGATGCACAGCCCTGATGCTTCGCTCATCGCGCCTGGTGCGCCCCAACTTCCACCGCGCGTGGGGTTGGGGCTCAAGGCCGAGCATTTCAAGGATGTACTCCAAACCCGTCCTGATGTCGGGTTCTTCGAAGTACATGCCGAAAACTACATGGTGGCCGGGGGTCCGTTTCATCATTACTTAACGTTGATTCGTGAACACTACCCGCTGTCCATTCACGGTGTCGGCCTGTCTATAGGCGCCGACGCAGCGCTCGATTCCGAACATTTGAAACGTTTGAAAACCTTGCTTGAGCGCTACCAGCCCGAGCAGTTTTCCGAACATCTGGCCTGGTCCACCCACGGCCCTTTTTTCCTCAATGACCTGCTGCCATTACGCTATGACGACGCCACGCTGACACGGGTGTGCGCCCATATCGACCAGGTCCAAAACACACTGCAACGCACGATGTTGCTGGAAAACCCGGCCACGTATATCGAGTTCGATCAGGCCAGCTATACCGAGGCAGCCTTTATAGAGCACGTCATACAACGCACCGGCTGCGGTTTGCTGCTGGATGTCAACAACGTTTACGTGTCGTGCACCAACCATGCACGCGACCCTTTGGCCTATATCGATGCCTTGCCGTTACATACGGTGGGTGAGCTACATCTGGCGGGTTTTGCCGAAGACACCGACAGCGCGGGTCAACGATTGTTGATAGACAACCACGGGGCAGCTATCGATGACGCGGTGTGGGCCCTCTATCAGCAGGTGCTGGCACGCACCGGGCCTGTGGCGACGCTGATCGAACGCGACAATCACCTGCCTGAGCTGAGCGCACTGATCACCGAAGCTCAACTCGCCGAGCACTTTTTACACTCAACCCCACAGGTGTTCCCATGACCTTGCAACAGGCATTCAGCGCCGCGGTGCTTGCCCCACAACACGCCTGCCCACAAGGGATCATCAGCCCCAGCGGCGGCGATATCCTCAGCCGTTTTTCGGTCTACCGCAACAATGTACAAAGTGGCTTGATCAACGCGTTAGAGACCAGCTTTCCGGTGGTTGCACAGCTGGTCGGCGAAGCGTTCTTTAACGCCATGGCGCAGTTATTCATTCAGAAACACCCCCCCCAAAACCCGGTCATGAGCACCTACGGCCGCCAGTTTGCGGATTTCATCCAGGGTTTCGCGCCCGCCAGCAAAGTGCCTTACCTGGCGGATGTGGCCCGTCTTGAACGGCTGTGTGTGCAGGCCTTTCACGCCGCCGATGCCAGCCCCGTGGCCCCGCAAACCCTGGCCCTTGCATTGAGCACGCCCGACACATTGGACCAGTTACGCATGACGCTGCACCCCAGCGTTGCCACCCTGCATTCGCCTTATGCCGTCGCTGCGTTATGGGCCGCGCATCATGGTCAAGGCCAAATCAAAGGACTTGACCCGCTCCAACCGCAAAGCACATTGGTGCTGCGTAACGGCTTGAGTGTTGAAGTCTTCGCCGTGCGCTCAGGGTGCGTGGCCTTTGTACGGTTTATGAAAAGCGGCTGCCCGCTCGGCGAAGCTGCCGCCTATGCACTGCAAGCCGACCCGCTTTTCGATTTAAGCCAAAGCCTGGCGCTATTGATCAGCCAAGGCGCCATCACTGAACTGCAGCCCAGCCCCGAGGTATCGCCATGAACACGTGTGCTGAACATTCCTGCGTGTTTCGGCGCGCACTCGCCCGTGTGATTGGGTGGATGCAATGCATTCCCCACACACTGATCGCCTTGATCGCCCGGGTCTCAATTGCGGCCGTATTCTGGAAGTCCGGGCAAACCAAGGTCGAAGGGTTTGCCGTGGACCTGGTGTCCGGCACGTTCGAACTGGGTATGCCACGTTTGTCAGGCTCTGCGGTTTACCTGTTCAGTCACGAATACAAGCTGCCTGTGCTTTCTCCTGAGTTCGCGGCCCACGCGGCGGCGTTTTGCGAACATTTTTTCCCTGTGCTGATCTTGCTGGGCCTGGCTACGCGCTTTTCAGCGTTAGCCCTGCTCGGCATGACCCTGACCATTCAGCTATTCGTCTACCCCGATGCGTATCCCACTCACGGCACGTGGATCGCAATTTTTCTGTACCTGATGGCCAAAGGGCCGGGAGCCTTCTCGATTGATCACCTGATTGCCCGGCGTTTTGGTTAGAGCTGCGCCATGCTCTCACCGCTGCGCTGAAACCATCCGGCCAGGTAATCTGCCAACACCTGGGTACGCTTGGGCAAACCGCCCTGATACGGATGCACGAGGTACATCGGGTGACTGCGGGTCTGGTAGTCACGCAGCAATACGCACAAGCGGCCGTCTGCCAATTCGTTGTGAAGCATGTACGACGGCAAACGTGCGATACCGGCGCCAATCACTGCCGCTTTTTTCAGCAAGCTGTAGTGATTACTGGCAAACGGCCCAGAGACACGCACCCGATGCAGTTCATGCTGCTGGTGGTACTGCCACTCTTCACGGCCACTGTAGTGACTGTTAAGCAAACAGCTGTGCCCGACCAGTTGCTGTGGCGTTACGGGTTCACCGTTTTGCGCCAGGTATGCAGGGCTGGCGCAGGTCATTTCGTGCCAGTTGACCACCTGTTTGGCCACCAGGCGCTCGTGACTGTGCACCTGTGAGCGGATCGCCAGATCAAACCCGTCACGCGCCAGATCGCGATAGCTGTTGTTGAGTTCCAGTTCGACCTGGACATCGGGGTAATCACGCGAGAACTCCAGCAGCAACGAATCGAAGAAGGTTTCACCTAAAGAAACCGGCACCGTCATACGCACAGGCCCCGCCATATCTTCCTTCAGACGGGCTAAAGCCTGACGCGCTCGCTCCACTTGCACCACCAATGCCTGCGCTTGGGGCAATAGCGCTGCACCCGCCGCCGTGAGGCTCAAACGACGGGTGGTGCGGTGCAGCAGTACCACCGAAAACTGCGCTTCCAATTGGCTGATGCGTTTGGACAACTGACCCTTGCTGCAACCCAGTTGCTGGGCAGCCAAGGTAAAACTGCCCGCGTCGATCAACACGGCAAACGCCGCAAGGTCATCCATTTCGCTCATCAATTGTTTCCATATGAAAACCAAAGGTTGCCTATTAGTGCGCTTATCGCTCCAAAAAACCAGTACTAGACTGAGTCCACACCCACCCACTCCAGGAACACATCATGAAAATTCTGTTGATCGGCGCACACGGCACCATCGGTTCGGCCATTGATCGCGAACTCTCGGGCCGCCATGAGATTGTGCGCATTGGCCTTAAAAGTGGTGACGTGCAGGTGGACATCAGCGACAGCGCCTCGATTCGCAAACTGTTTGAACAAACCGGTCGATTTGACGCGCTGATCTGCGCCGCCGGTAGCGTCACGTTTGCTCCCTTGGGCGAGATGAGCGAAAAAGACTTTGCATTGGGCTTGCAGAACAAGCTCATGGGCCAAGTCAATTTGCTGTTGATCGGACGCGAATTCGCCAATGATGGCGCCTCGTTCACCTTCACCAGCGGTGTGATCAATCGCGAACCGATTCGCACGGGCAGTTCGGCCGCGCTGGTGAATGCCGCACTGGATGGTTTTGTAAAAGCTGCCGCCATTGAACTGCCCCGTGGGCTACGGGTGAACTCGGTTAGCCCGACGGTGCTCGAAGAAGCCATGGGCCATTACGCACCGTACTTCCGCGGTTTCAAGCCGGTGCCGGCTGCGGACGTGGCTTTGGCGTACGCCAAAAGTGTCGAAGGTCTGCACACAGGTCAGACCTATCAGGTGGGCTAAACACTTGTGATGCGCGTCGCGCCTAAGTAACGTGGCGACACTTGTCAGGAGTCCCAATGATGCGTGTTGCCCGTTCCTTCGTTTTAGTCGCCCTGCTCCCCGTGTTTGCGGGCTGCCAACTGTTCAACAGCAAACCGGTGGACAGCAATGCCGGTTTGTCCCGCCTGCAAGGTGAACTGCTCTCGGCCAACGGCGAGCTGGTGTTTCAACCCTGTATCGGGCAACAGCGCTATGTGGTTCGCGACAGCGCTGACACCACCCTCGTACAAGATGCGATGGATATGCCTGTCAAACCTGGCGCGTTATTCGCAGACATTCGTGGCAGCTTTACTGCCAGCAAATCAGCCGGTTCCGATGGCGAAGTCGATGTTAAGCAGCTCTATCGTCTGGAGCGCAGCAGCAGCGCCTGCAAAGACCCGAACTTCAAACAACTGACCGTGCATGCCAACGGTAACGGCCCGGCGTGGGAAGTGCGCGCCAGCGGCAAAGGCCTGCAAATGACCCGTGAAGGCCAGCCACCGCTGGTACTGCCCTATGTTGAAGAACAAGTGGGTGACGGCCGCTTCTACTTGTCCACTGAAGCCAACAACCAACGCATCGAACTGTGGGTCGCCCCGCAACGCTGCACCGACAGCGTTGATGGCAGCGTGCAGCACCTGGGGGCAGAACTGCGCGTCAATGGTCAGGTTCAACGCGGCTGCGGTTATTTCGGCGGCGCACGGAACGATTAATCGACGGTTGTTACTGAACATTGCCGTTTTAGCCTGACGGTTTTACCCCGAAGCAGCCTATAATCGCCGGTCTATGGCTGCTGGGGTATACCTGGCCCCGATACTGGACACCGTCATGTTACGAATTACCGAACTCAAGTTGCCGATCGACCATCCCGAAGAAGACCTGCGCCCTGCCATCGTGCAACGCCTGGGCATCGCCGATGCTGACCTGCTCGACTTCACCTTGTTCAAGCGCAGCTACGATGCGCGTAAAAAATCTTCCGAACTGTGCTTTATCTACACCATCGACCTGTCGGTGCGTGATGAAGCGCCGTTGCTGCTCAAGTTCGCGGACGACCGCAACGTCAATCCGGCACCGGATGTCAGCTACAAAGTCGTCGGTCACGCCCCACACGATTTGAGCGAACGCCCGATTGTGGTCGGCTTCGGGCCTTGCGGCATTTTTGCTGGCCTGTTGCTGGCACAGATGGGTTTCAAACCCATCATCCTTGAGCGCGGCACTGAAGTGCGCCAGCGCACCAAAGACACGTGGGGGCTGTGGCGCAAAAACGTGCTCAACCCGGAGTCCAACGTGCAGTTTGGTGAAGGCGGTGCCGGGACATTCTCTGACGGCAAACTGTACAGCCAGATCAAAGATCCCAAGCACCACGGTCGAAAAGTGCTGCACGAGTTCGTGAAAGCAGGCGCACCCGACGAAATCCTCTACGTCAGCAAGCCGCATATCGGTACGTTCCGTCTGACCGGTGTCGTAGAAAACATGCGTCAGCAAATCGAAGCGCTGGGTGGCGAAGTGCGCTTCCAGCAACGCGTGGCAGATGTACTGATCGACAATGGTCAGCTGACCGGCGTGGTACTGACCGATGGCGAGCAACTGAACTCCCGCCATGTGATCCTGGCGTTGGGCCACAGTGCCCGTGACACCTTCCGTATGCTGCACGACCGCGGCGTGTACATGGAGGCCAAGCCGTTCTCGGTAGGCTTCCGGATTGAACACCCGCAATCGCTGATCGACAGCGCGCGGTTGGGCAAATACGCCGGTCACCCGAAACTGGGTGCCGCTGACTACAAGCTGGTGCACCACGCTAAAAACGGTCGCTCGGTGTACAGCTTCTGCATGTGCCCTGGCGGTACTGTGGTTGCCGCCACCAGCGAGCCTGGCCGTGTGGTCACCAACGGCATGAGCCAATACTCGCGTAACGAGCGCAATGCCAACTCGGGCATCGTGGTCGGCATCACCCCCGAAGACTACCCGGGCGGCCCATTGGCCGGTATCGAACTGCAAGAGCGCCTCGAAGCGCACGCCTACATTTTGGGAGGCAGCAACTACGAAGCGCCGGCGCAGTTGGTCGGTGACTTTATTGCTGGTAAACCTTCGACGGCGTTGGGCAGTGTAGAACCGTCGTACAAGCCTGGCGTAGCGCTGGGCGACCTGGCGCTGGCCTTGCCCGATTACGCCATTGAAGCCATCCGCGAAGCCTTGCCTGCGTTTGAGAAGCAAATCAAAGGTTTCTCGATGCATGACGCGATCCTGACCGGTATCGAAACCCGCACCTCATCGCCCCTGCGCATGACCCGTGACGCGTCGATGCAAAGCCTCAACGTCAAAGGGCTGTTCCCGGCCGGTGAAGGCGCCGGCTATGCGGGCGGCATCCTGTCAGCCGGGGTGGATGGCATTCGTATTGCCGAAGCCGTGGCCCGTGACATGCTCGGCCTCGACGCCTAAAAGCGAATGGGCCCTGTAGGAGCGAGGCAAACGCGCTCCTACAGGTTTTTTTCCAGCGTTGTTACACCCCTTTCCTACGGTCGTTAACGGCATATTCCCGACTCAATTTGACATACAACGGCCAGCGTTTTTGGCAGTGTGAGATCACGCACCTGCTTATAACAAAAAAGAATATAGTTTTTGTTTTAACAACTAACCCCACAGGTTAGGGTGTTGCACCCCTTTACTCACTGATGGAGAGCGACCTTGCCTCTGCGTAGCACTTTCACTCGTTTCTTTCAGTTGGAAGCTGCCAGCGGTTTGCTGTTGATTGCCGCAGCCGCTCTGGCTTTGATCATCAACAACTCACCGCTTTCGCACTTCTACATGGCCTTTTTGGACACGCCCGTGGCTGTGCAAATCGGTGCCTTGCAAATTGCCAAACCTTCTCTGCTCTGGATCAACGATGGCCTGATGGCCTTGTTCTTCCTGTTGATCGGCCTTGAGGTCAAACGCGAGTTGCTGGAAGGCCAGCTGTCCAAGCCGTCCCAAGTCGTGCTGCCCGGTGCGGCGGCGATTGGCGGCATGGTGGTGCCAGCGCTGATCTATTGGTTCATCAACAAGGACTACCCGGACGCACTCGGCGGCTGGGCTATCCCGATGGCCACCGACATTGCCTTTGCACTGGGTGTGCTGGCACTGCTGGGCAAGCGTGTTCCCGTGTCGCTCAAGCTGTTCCTGATGACCCTGGCAATCATCGACGACTTGGGTGCGATCGTCGTGATTGCACTGTTCTACTCTAGCGAACTGTCGGGGATCTCCCTGGCTCTGGCAGCCGCATGCCTCGTCGCGTTGATCCTGATGAACCGGATGGGCGTGATAAAAGTGGCGCCGTACATGATCGTCGGTTTGATCCTGTGGGTGTGCGTGCTCAAAAGTGGCGTGCACGCAACCTTGGCCGGTGTCACCTTGGCGTTCTGCATCCCGCTGCGCACCAAAAACTCGGAGCCATCACCCCTGATGACCATCGAGCATGCGCTACACCCTTGGGTGGCTTACGGGATTTTGCCGCTGTTTGCGTTTGCCAATGCGGGCGTCTCTCTGTCCGGCATCACCCTGCATAACTTCATCAGCCACGTACCAATGGGGATCGCCGCAGGCTTGCTGATTGGTAAAACCGTCGGCGTGTTCGGCCTGACCTGGCTCGCAGTCAAAACCGGGTTGGCCGCATTGCCGTCCGGCGCTAATTGGGGGCAAGTCTTTGGCGTGGCGATCCTATGCGGTATCGGCTTCACCATGAGCCTGTTTGTCGGCTCACTGGCGTTTGTCGCGGGCAGCAGCGACTACGTGGGCATGGACCGCATGGGTATCCTTACCGGTTCGATCCTGGCGGCGTTGATCGGTTATGCCGTCACCGCTATGGCGAGTCGCAAGCAACAACTCTCCTCGTAGCCGTACGATTCGCACCTGCACTCTGTAGGTGTTCGGTCGAGCCGTAACCCCTGTCACTGCGGTATGTCTGACATACCCTGTTGACGGGGCTTACGACGACCCTGTCGCCGGATGCAGCCTCGCGTTGCTCGTCAGTGGCTACAGGTTTTTACGCAGGCGACAGGCAATAAAAACCCCGGCCAGTTCACACTGGCCGGGGTTTTGTTTTTGCCCGATGACTTATTGAGTGACGCGGCTGGTGCCGTCAACGGTCATGATGCGCACGCGCTCACCGGTGCGGAACACTTGGTTAGGTTCAACTTGTTGAACATAAGCACGGGTGCTGCCGTCGTCTTCACGCACGGTAATCTCAACGCCCTGGGTTTTAGTCAGGCCCGATTCAGCCGCAGAACCCAGCAAGCCACCGGCGACAGCGCCGATAACCGCTGTGACGATGCTACCGCGCCCGCCACCAATCGCACTGCCGCCCACCCCACCTACGATGGCGCCAGTTGCAGCACCGATTGGGGTCTTGGTGCCTTCAATTTGCACAGGGCGTAAAGCCACGATGGTGCCCATACGAACCGTTTGTACACGGCGGGCTTCATCACGCGAGTAAGAGTCGCCAGTCAAGTTGGAGGTGCAGCCGCCCAACAAGACTGTCATGGTAGAAAAAGCAGCAATTAACAGTACGGACTTACGCATTTAGATCAACTCCAAAAGATCAGGGGTTCATTAAACTCCGCTGCTTGAGGCCTGTCACGGCTCAGCCCGGATAAAATGGCCTTTATTCAGCGCTTGTACAGGCAAATTCAAGCCATTACTTATTCAAAACGTTAAGCAAGCGTAGCGGGAAATCGACGAATTCGCCTCGCCCATCACAGGACCGTCATGGACTACTTCATCATTTTCATCACCACTGCCGCCGGGTTGTATTTCCACGGGTGGCTGTATGTCCGTATCAAGCGCTGGATGGACAGGGATTTGGCGCTGTCTTTAGCGGGAGACGATCCCGCCAAGAAGGACTTTATGCTGCAACGCCTGACAGCAGCGCGCCAGCAGAAGATCAAACGCCGCGACTTGCCTCAATGGCTGCAAGCTGCGGCGGCTGACTACAGCATCAAGGCGCCAGCCGCTCCCGCGTCCAGTCAGCCCCGTCACGCCGATAGTTGAGACGATCATGCAAGCGGCTAGGTCGCCCCTGCCAGAACTCGATACGCTCGGGTAACAACCTGAATCCGCCCCAGTGCTCAGGACAATGGGGCTGCGTGTCGCTGAAACGCTCTTGAGTAACGCGAAGCAATTGGGCTAACGCCTCACGGTCTGCAATGACCTGACTTTGCGGTGACGCCCACGCGCCGATCCGGCTGCCCAGTGGGCGCACCTGATAGTAAGCGTCGGATTCCTCTGGCGTAACCTTGACCACCTGGCCCTCGATACGCACCTGACGCTCCAGCGTTGGCCAGAAAAATGTCATGGCTGCGTAAGGCCGTGCTGCCAGTTGCTGACCTTTGGCACTTGTGTAGTTGGTAAAGAAGGTAAAGCCCTGTGCATCCAGCCCTTTTAGCAGCAGGACCCGGCAATGCGGACGCCCTTCATCATCAACCGTTGCCAAGGTCATGGCATTGGCTTCGACAGGCGGTTGCTCGGTTTTGACCGCATCCGCAAACCATTGGTGAAACAGCGCGAAAGGCTCCGCCGGGGCCTGAGCCTCGGCGAGTCCATCACGGGTGTAATCGCGTCGCATATCAGCCAGCGCTTGAGTCATGACACCCTCCCGTTAATCAAACCGATTAATTCTTGGCTTGAGCGTTGGCAACGTCCTTTTTAGCCGCTGCGCTTTTCGCGACGACGGCTTTCTTGGCCGGCGCAGCTTTCACGGGTTTCTTGGCTGGCGCGGATTTTTTGGCAACGACGGCTTTCTTGGACGCGGCCGCGCCCTTTTTAGCCGCTACGGCCTTGGTGGGCGCAACGGCAGGCTGCACGGCAACCAGATCGGCTGGCGACAACGTTGGCTGGCTGTATTTGCTGACCAGCGCCAACATGGTGTTTTGCGGCGTCATCAGAATTTCAACACGACGGTTCAATGCACGACCTTCGTTGCTGTCGTTGGCCGCTCGCGGCATCACCGAACCCATGCCACGCAGGGTCAACCGGTTGGCTTGCAAGCCGCTCATGCGGAAAATAGCCGCCACCGAACGCGCACGGTCCAGGCTCAGCTTGGTGTTACCCGCCATAGCGCCCGTGGAGTCGGCATGGCCGAGTACCAGCACGGCGGTTTTAGGATCGCCTTCAACCACTTTAGCAACGCGTGTGAAAGGGCCCAGCATAGAAGGCATCAACAAGTCAGGACGCGTGGCTTTGAACGAGCTGTCCGCAGAAGCCACGATCACCAGCAGGCTTTCGCGACGCTCAAGTTGCAGGTTGGTGTCTTTGATGGCCGCACGCAAACGGGGTTCGTATTCGTCCAGCCAGGCTTGCGTGATTTTTGGGTCCGGCATCGGGACGACGTTGCCAGCGGTCGTTTTGCTGTCTTTAGCAGTGCTGCCGAACGGCCACCACCAGTTCTTTTCAGTGCTGGTAGCCGCTGCGGGCGCGGCCGCCACGGTTTTTGGCTTTTCAGTCGGGGCGTCTTTCTTCGCGCTGTCAGAGCCGAAAGGCCACCAATCGAAGCCGCTGTCTTTTTTAGCGTCTGCTAAAGCTGGCGCAGGTGCGGCCTTGGCAGCCACGGGCGCAGAGGCTTTTTTATCCGCGGGTTTGGTCGCTACGGCATCCTTTTTATCGACCGAAGCGGGGGCGTCAGCTTGGTCAGACGCGCCCAGCTGCCACCATTTGTGGCCACCTTCGGCGTCATTTTGTGGAGTTTGTGCGCAACCGGTGATTGCCAGGCACAGGGCCAAGGCGAGGGTCTTATTAGATGACATTGAATATCCACACAATGAATTAGAAATAATCGGACGCGATATACGTATAAAAAAGCGTATTAAGCGCATTAAAGCCACAGTGATCCGACCTACGGCCTACAAAAGAGTCTTACAAACACGTCGCTAATACCTGCACCAGCTTTTGTGCTCGCGGGTCCATCAGTACATAAGGCCCCAACGTGTTGGTGACGAAGCCAAAGGCCACCTCCCGTTGCGGGTCCGCAAAACCAATCGAACCGCCCGCCCCCGGATGGCCAAATGCCTTAGCACTTAAACCATAGGTTGCATTCCCAACCTGGGGCTGATCCAGCATGCAACCCAGGCCAAACCGCGTCTGGGTGCGTAATGTTTTGTCTTCACCCACGCTGTGTTCACGCGTCAGCTCAGCGAACATCTCGGGGCCTAATAGCCTGCCATCCAGCAAACCGCTGTAAAAACCGGCCAGACTGCGGGCATTACCATGACCATTGGCAGCGGGCTGTTCCATCCGGCGCCATTGCGGCTTATTGGTGCTGGTCATAATAGACGGCGGGTTGGTAAATGCCCGGGTGCTCATGGACGCAGGCTCTTTCATCATCGCCATCAATAAGCGCTGCGCAGACGCATCGCCCTGCGAGCCCTTGCTGCGAGCGATATGCGCCACCCGGTAAAATTCGTCATCTGCCAGCCCGATATGAAAATCCAGGCCCAAAGGCTGGGCAGTACGCGCCACGATCGACTGGCCAGGGCTGCGCCCGTCTGCGCGACGAATCAACTCACCGACCAACCAGCCATAGGTGATGGCGGCATAGCCATGGCCTTCGCCCGGCGTCCACCAAGGCGCTTCAGCAGCCAGCGCATCCACCATGGTTGGCCATTCATACAACGCTTCTGGCGCCAACAGTTCGCGCAATGCAGGCAGCCCGGCACGGTGACTCAGCAATTGGCGCAAAGTAATAGAGGCTTTGCCCGCTGCCGCAAACTCAGGCCAATACTTTGCCACGGGGACGTCCAGCGCCAACTTGCCCTCTTCCACCAATTGCAAAGCGGTCACGGCCGTAAAGGTTTTGGTGCAGGAAAACAGGTTGGCAATCGTGTCGGTATGCCACGTTTGCTCACCGTCTTTGTCCGCTGTGCCGGCCCACAGATCAACCACCGTGTCACCGCCAATCTGGATGCACAGCGCTGCACCGCGCTCTTGCGGATCATTGAAAAGATCGGCAAATGCTTCGCGCACTGCTTCGAACTTAAGGTCGTGAAAACCCTGAATCTGCACCCGCACCTCCTGGTTCAAGCATGGCTCTACAAGGCGTGCATTGTTCCAGTCCCTGTCAGATTTTGAAACAGACTAAACGGTTCTGAACGCACAATTTTTGAGCATGCGAAATCACCCGCCAAAGGTAACGAGATGAGAGTGGATTTTTTGTGAAAAATACTCGGGATTTCAGCAGAACGTGTAAGAGCGAGCATGCCTCGCAAGCGCTTTGACCAGCAATCAGTCAAAACCTGGGGTTTGGATGGTGAGAAAAAAGTGCTGTGTGCGAGTAAACAAAGCTCGTTTTAAGCGTGGGAGGTAAACGTGAAAAGGTCCGATCAGCGACGAAAGACACCGCCGCTGATCGGGGTTCATAGGATCAGTGACCTTTACCTGAATGCCCGCCCGCGTGGCCCGCACCTGAGCCGCCTTCATTGCCGTCCTGTGGCGCATGGCGTGGCGCTTTGAGCACTTTTTGTGCGTCAGCTTGGGCCTTGGCAGCCTCTTGGCCGAGTTGCTCAAGCACTTGCAAATTGGTCTTACGCACGCTGTCGACAAACCCGGTAAACGGTAAATCGGTGATGCCGACCAAACCGAAATGCCCGTTTTCACCATCCAACAGGCGCCCGGTCACGGGCTGATCCAGATATTGGAACCAATGCACGCCCACAATCGAGGGTTCTGCCACGGCTTGCTTAAGGAACTTGGCGTAGGCCGGGCCGCGGGCTTCTTCATTGGCCACTTCTGTCACACCGCCCCAGAACGGGCCACGGTCACGCGAACCGAAATTGAACTCGGTGATCATGACCGGTTTGTCCAGTGCATGCAGTTTGGCGAAGTCGTAGCCGTCCTGAGGTTGCAAGGTGTAGAAGTTGAAACTCAGTACGTCGCAATACTGCGCGCAAGACGCCACCGCCTGCGGGGTGCTGACTGCAAATCGGCCGCCCAATAACAGGTGATTGGGCGCGTGCCATTTCAAAGAATCGGAGAGGGTCTTGAAGTACGTGTCGGCAAATACTTTTTGGAAGTTTTGATAGTCGGCTTCGATTTCCGGGTGTTGCGGATTGGGCAACGGTGCTTCGAAGCCCGGGTCTTCGAGCAGTTCCCACGCAGCAATTTCAACGCCCCACGCCTTGGACAAGCCCTGCTGGTTACGGTATTTGTCGCGCAGTTGCTTGAGGAACGCACGCTTGGCCGGCACGTCAGTGGTCATGCGCAACGTGCCGAAGGCCAGTGCATAACGGCTTTTGGCATCATCGCCGGGACCAGCCCATGCCAATTCGTTGTCTGCAAAGTAGCCGATCAACCACGGATCGTCACGATGGTCACGCGCCGCAATGGCCACAGCGCGTTCGGTAGCCATTGCAAAGCGCGGGTCAAACGGGTCAGGCATGCCGCCCCACCAATCAGAGCCGGTGCTGATGCTGGCGTAATCACCGACGATCGACAGTGGCAGGGTGTAAGGCACGCGATCATTCTGGCCCAACTGCGGGTCGCTCCAGTTGCCGATGGTGTTGAAACCCCATGCTTGCAGGCGATCCAGCGTGTGGGTTTGCCAGCGTTTGGCATCGAAGGCCTGCGGCGCACAAGGTGTGGCCGGCTGTGCGCCATCGGCGGGTTTAGTGACACTGCACGGCTGACCATAAATGCGTTGCAGGTTAGCGCCATAAAAGTTGTACCAGCGCCCGGCGTTGAAATCGCGGCCCTGAGTCGCGCCGTTGCCATTGTTGTGGTTTGACGTGCCGTAGTAGGCATGCAACGGCTGGTCTTTTTCAGGCAAAGCGCTGAACATCCATTCCCGCCCGGCGACGTACGTCTGACTGTCGTTGGCCGTGACGGCATTCAAGCCCAGGGAGTAAAAAGGGTGGCCCTCGGGGGTGACCAGATTCCACCGCCCGTCGCGCTTTTCAGTCCGGAAAAAACCCGTGGCTTCAAAAGGGGTGCCCGTGGTCCAGCCGCCGTATTGGTCCTGATCGCCACGTTTGGCCAACCATCCTTTGAGCTGTTGCTGCTCTTTGGCGGCTGCGGCCTTTAGCTGCTCGTCATTGGTCACGCGCTCCGGCCATCTGGCGCGGGTTGACTGCCCATAGCCGTCCACGATCGAGCCGTACACGGCTTTGATTACGCCCTCGCCGTCTTGCACGCCAAAACGTTCCAGCAAGATGCTTTGCGCTGCATTGGGATGCGGGATCGACAGGGTCACCGACACCACCTGGCTGCGATCAAGTTCGCCCTGGCTGGCGGCCAGCAAAATACGTTGCCCATCCAGGGTCATTGGCATCGGCGGCCCGGCGCGCATGCCCTGGCTATGCGGGGTGTTGGCTTGCAAGGGTAATAACAATGTCTGCGCAGGTCCGGCTGGCAAGGCGACCCGGCTGGTCAGGGTTTTACCGTTGCTGCTGTGAACCGTGATGTCGAGGGTCAGCGCCCAGTTCATGGCATTTTGAATGCGCAAGGTCATCATCCCGGACTGCGACCAGTCCCACACACCGGTCTGCGGTTTCAGGATCAGGCTCGGGGTCGTGGCCGGGTTGAAGGTTACACGGCGCAGCACCTCACCCTCCGCCGTTTGCTCCGCATTGTATTGCGGCAAGCTCGCATCCACGGTCGCCACCTGGACCACATCGGCAGGGCGAACGAAGTTGAACAAGGTTTGTTGACCCGCAGGCGCCGCCAGAAGCGGGGTCGTGACCAGCAGCGCTAAAACAGCAGAAAGCGAACGGCGAATCATAAGACAGTGGTTCTCCCTGACGACCGATAAGCGGCCTGTAAGGTGGTGAAAGACAAAGCATAGACAGCAAAATCGGCCATATGGCCGACTTGCACTTAAGAAATTTCGCGCCGGAAAGGCGGCAAGGCATTCAAAATCGCCTTGCCATAACGTTGGGTGACCAGTCGTCGATCCAGCAACGTGATCGTCCCGCGATCCTGCTCGGTGCGCAGCAGGCGCCCGCAAGCCTGCACCAGTTTGAGCGAGGCATCGGGCACGGATATTTCCATGAACGGGTTGCCACCGCGCGCTTCAATCCATTCCGCCAGTGCCGCTTCAACGGGATCGTCAGGCACTGAGAACGGGATTTTGGCAATGACCACGTGCTCACAGTAGGCGCCGGGCAAGTCCACGCCTTCGGCAAAACTGGCCAGGCCAAACAGCACACTGGAGTCGCCGCCGTCGACCCGCGCCTTGTGCTTGTTGAGTGTTTCCTGCTTGGACAGATTGCCCTGAATGAACACCTGCTTGCGCCAGTCGCGCTCCAGCCCGTCGAACACGTCCTGCATTTGCTTGCGCGATGAAAACAGCACCAGCGTGCCTTTCGAACCTTCGACCAACCCTGGCAGTTCGCGAATGATCGCAGCCGTGTGGGCCGTGGCATCACGCGGGTCAGCCTTGAGGTCGGGCACTCGCAACACCCCTGCATCGGCATGATGAAACGGGCTTGGCACTACCGCCGTCACGGCCTTTTTGGGCAGGCCGGCACGCATACGAAAGCGATCAAATGTGCCCAGAGCGGTTAACGTGGCCGAGGTCACCAGCGCGCCATACGCCACGTTCCACAGATTACGACGCAGCATTTCAGCGGCCAGAATCGGGCTGGCGTTGACCTCAATGTCAAACAACGAGCCGCTTTCAGCCAGGGTCAGCCAGCGCGCCATCGGCGGGTTGTCTTCAGGGTCTTCGGTGGTGAAGGCCGTCCACAGCTCCCAATTACCTTGGGCGCGGGATAGCAAGCTGCCAAACAATGGGTACCACTCTTCAGCCTGATTGCTGGTGATGCCGATACTGACCTCACCGTCCATGCCGTCTTTGAGGATTTCGGTCAAACGGGTGAACAGGTCGGTGAGGCGCGAGAAACCTTTTTTCAGTTCGATGCCCATTTCGCGCATGTGCTCGGGTATCAATCCCCCGACAAAACGATGGCGCGGGCGCTCACGACCTTCAGGCTCTTCACCGACCTTGAAGTCAGCGATTTGCTCGCAGGTGGTGAACATGAACTGCTGTTGTGCCTTGATCTCTTTGGCCAGCTCAGGCACTTGCTCCAGCAAGCGGCCCAAGTCGCCCGGCAACGGGTGTTGCGCCAGCAGCTTGGTAAGGTTCTTGGCAGTCTGCTCCAGCCAGTCGGCGGTCGAGCGCAAACGCGTGTAATGCGCAAAGTGACCGATGGCTTTGTCCGGCAGGTGGTGACCTTCGTCGAACACGTACAGCGTGTCACGCGGGTCGGGCAACACCGCGCCGCCGCCCAGGGCCAGGTCTGCCAGCACCATGTCGTGATTGGTCACGATCACGTCCACTTTGCTCATGCCTTCGCGGGCCTTGTAAAAGGCGCATTGGCCAAAATTGGGGCAATGCCGGTTGGTGCATTGGCTATGGTCGGTGGTCAGACGCGCCCAGTCCTGGTCTTCGAGGGCCTGAGGCCAACTGTCGCGGTCACCGTCCCATTTATTGCCCGCCAGTTTTTCGATCATGCTGGTGAACAGTTTTTGGCTGGCTTCGTCGACTTCAATCTTGAAGCCTTCCTCTTCGAACAGCTGCGCGGTCGCCGTTTGGGCGTGGCCTTCTTGTAGCAGCATGTCGAGCTTGGACAAGCACATGTAGCGCCCACGGCCTTTGGCCAGCGCGAAACTGAAATTCAACCCGCTGTTGCGCATCAGGTCAGGCAGGTCTTTGTAGACGATCTGCTCTTGCAGGGCCACGGTCGCCGTGGCGATGACCAGACGCTTGCCGGCAGCCTTGGCCGTAGGAATCGCCGCCAGGCTGTAAGCCACGGTTTTACCGGTGCCAGTGCCCGCTTCTACAGCGACCACGGCCGGTTCGCCACTGCGGTGGCCTTCTTCATCGGTGTCAATGTCGCCGAGCACCTTGGCCACTTCAGCGATCATCAACCGCTGGCCGTAGCGTGGTTTGAGGCTCTTGGCTTCGAGAAAACGCGAGTATGCGCCCTGGATCTGGGATTTGAGTTCGGTACTAATCATGGTTCTTCGGGCGCGAGAAACGCTGGATAAATTTTCAGTGGTTCGAATGGCCGCTATCATACCCCGCTAATTCATCCCGCGCCGCACGGAGTACCTCATGACCGCCTTTGCCCTTGCCTACAGCCTGCATGTTTTGGCCGCCCTGATCTGGGTGGGCGGGATGTTTTTTGCCTGGATGATCCTGCGCCCCGCCAGCGTGGCGGCCCTTGACGGCCCGGTGAGGCTAAAACTGTGGGTCGAGGTCTTTCAGCGTTTTTTTGGGTGGGTCTGGGTGGCCGTCGTGATTTTGCCGATAAGCGGTGTGGGCCTGTTGCAAATCCGCTTTAACGGTTTCGAAACCGCGCCGCGTTATGTGCAGATCATGATGGGACTGTACATCGTGATGGTGGCGTTATTTATCCGGATTCAATCGCTGCAATTGCCTGAACTGCGCAAGGCTGTGGAATCTGAGCAGTGGGCAACGGGCGCAGCGGTGATGGGGAAAATTCGCCGATTGGTGGGGTGCAATTTGATTGTGGGGCTGGTGCTGGTGGCCATCGCAGCAGCGCGCCCGGTGTTTTAACGCCTGCGGCCGTTGCATGAGGACCGCCTAACGATCATGCAACAGCTCGCAGCCTTCGTACCTTGCCAGCCACTACGGCGCGCGCTTTTACAGGCGCTGGATGGTTACTGCGCCAGCTGAACCTGCTTCACCCGGTTCACCGGCCAACCCTGGACGGCCCGACTTACCGCCGTCAGTGCGATACACCAAGCAACCCTTGGATTTGCCGCCTGATCCTGCGCGCCCGGCCACACCCGGTTTGCCGCCAGCGCCGCCGTCGACGCGCACTTTGATCAAGTCATCAGGAAAGTCACGCGGCAGCTCTACACGCACCTGTGCACCGGGGGCGCCCTGCTGGCCGTTGCCGCCGTTTTGTCCATTGAAGCCCGAACCTGCCGAACCCCACGTGCAACCCGGCGCCTCGCCGTTACCACCGTCCAAGCCGGCAAAGCCAGGAGCGCCGGTACCGCCACGGGCATCAATGGACAGTTCTGCGGCTTGTAACGCATCAAAGCGCAGGCTCAAATCACGCGCGGGCCGAGCCGGTTTCTCATAGGTACCCGCCGCGCCGCGGGCGTTGATTTGGCTGCCTTCGCCAAACTCTGCATACGCTGCCCGCAACTCAATGGCCCGTTCGGCGGGCACGATGGTAATGCGCGCTTCATGACCCAAACGCAATTGATCAATGTTGACCTGTGTAACACCCGCCGGGATCAACAAGGTGCCGTAATCCGCGACCTCTAGCGCTTCCAGCTGCAACACACTGGCATTGGCGGGCAGGCGCATCAAGGTGTTGGGGTCAACCTTGACCGATTCGGCATGCACAAAGGGGCTGCACAGGGCGACCAGTAAACATAACTTACGCATGATGAGCGCCTTGTTCTGAAGTGGAGCGAAGGGTTTGCAAGTGGAAGATGCCCACCAACAGGATGTTCAGACGATCACGCCAAGGGTGCGGCCGCTGTTTCAAACTGCCGTTAAACAGCAACAGTTCAAGTACGTGCGTCAACAGCAGCAAGCTGCCTGCCAGATTAATCAGTAAATCGAACGGGTTGATCAGTGGGCTGAACACGTTGATGACAACAACAACCCAGAACAATAGGGTCAAGACTTTCCCCAGCCCCCAAAGCACCTTCATAGCGTCCCCCCTTCATTTATGTTTTTCTTTGGACGCACCTTAACGGCTCGCAGGATAGCTGCGCCAGAGGCGTCGATAAAAATTCCTTAATGCGCAACCTCTGGTACGAGCAACTCATCCCTCGGCCAAGGCTGTCGGTCAGGGCGCCAAAGGCAAGAACCAGCGTTGCGCAAGATCCCTGCCGATTTCACTTCGATACACCTCAACCACTTCATACTGATTTCGCGCGTTTTCTTTGAGTGCCCAGTAGTCATCGGTGCGCTGGCTCCAGACTTTCAGGTGCGCAACCTCATACTCATTTTTTGCTTTATTTGCATCTTTGTAATGAAAGTGCGCGCACCACAAGAAGTTACCGTCCGTGTCTTTTATAGCGTACTCATCAATAAAGTCTCGTTTAAGCCGTTTGCGGGCTCTGAACAGCGAAACGGTGACACGGTGCAGCTCAAGCAGGTATTGAAGATTGCCGTGGGTGGGCGGCAGTTTAAGACTGAGCCGTATGCGCAAATCGAATGCTTTGGCACGCATATCCAGGGCCCTCTCGCGCATGCTACCGACCAACTCCTGATCGTCTCTTTGGCGCCAGCTTTCGGTATCGGTCCCAATCACTCGTTCGAGTTCGGCGGCCGATTTATTCAAGCGATCCGCCACATGCACTAAGGTTTCTTCAGCTTCTTGCGGGTACCTCGCACTATTAAGCAGGCCCTCTGCGCGCGTTAAGTGGACCTGCGCCATGCCATACAACTTGCGGGCTTCACCCTTGATATCTGACAGGCTACGTTTGAATGGCAAAGGCTCTGCGGGCCGCTCGACGGGGACTGCATTCCAGGTGTCGCCATCCCTGATATAGGTAGAAAACAATTCATTGTCCCGATCTGAACGCACTTCGATAGTCTCGATACCGGCCCCGTCTGTTGACAGTTTTAAGTCACCGATCAGTTGCCCCTTATTGCGCGTTTTAATGATGCGTTTAAGGGGGCGTTCAGACAGTTTAGGCTTGTTTTTTTTGATTTTTACGGGCATTGACTCAAGGGGTTTTAACTCCGCTGCCAGTTGCTGCTCAACGTCTTTGTAGAAACCTGCAACCAAATCAATGAGCCGTTGATAGGTGTCTCCCTCCAGCTCTTCAGCACTCACTTTTTGAATATTCAGTAATGCATCCAGGGCTTTGCCATATTGCTCAAGCAAGCTGCCCAACACGTCAAGACGCTCGCGAGCGTCCAGCTCAATTTTATTGAGTTGATCGTGTGTCTGGATCTGTTCGCGTAGCGGTTCAAGATGCTCATTTAGCTGAACGATCCGTTCGGTAGCGAACGTTTTTAAACTGATCGTTTTCAAACACACGATCTGTAAACTTTTCAACTGGAGTGAGGTCAATGTTTCATCTGAATATTCTGTGCGTAGACGTTCAGCAGCTTCAACACCTTTAGGCCCGACGGTTGAGAGTTCGACAATATTTCTGTCCAGCGTGTCGATCATGCGGATGCTTTGATCGTTAAGGTCAACCAGCGCTTTCATATGCGCCCTAAAGTGCACCATGCTCGCCAAATTCAAGGCCGACACGTCGCCTGACATACCGCTCTGAGCCACCGTTATCTCTGCCCATCGCGCGTTAAAAATCACTCTTATTTTTTCAATCTGAGACAAGCTGACGCTGGCATTGTTGATCACGCTTTCAATGAGCGCTATCACATGCTCAGGTGTAAATCCCACACCCAGTTCATTGCGTTCCTGGTTGCTTATCACCACACGCTCTATCAAGTTAGTTTCTGATTCGATGTCCATCAGAAATTGTGCACGGCGATCCAAGACTTCATCCTCGGTTCTGCGCGGGTCATTTTCAAATGCTTTTAATACCGTGTTTTCTAGCATTATTTTTTTCTGTTTAACTTTGTGTTCCTGTAAAAACAGCGTGTATTCGGCATCTAACTCAGCGATACGCTTGGCTTTACGTGCGCGCAATGCGGCAACTTGCCGGGTAGGTCCGCCACCGCGCAACCGTAACCTCAAGTCCAGGGACCACCGGCCAGCGCGGTCCCGCTGCAAGTGGGGCCCACCTACGATAACGACCTGATCCGCCTCAATTCGCACGGGGTAAAAACCCTCATCTATCAAGGCATACCAAGACTGTTGGACGTTGTAGAGGCCCGCCTGCCCCCCTGACTGTTCGGGCGACGGCAGTGGCTCGGGGGCCGGAACCGCGAGCGCCTGTAGCGCTCGACGCTGATTCGGCGTTAGCCGGTTAGTGGCGTTGGAAAAACTAAAGTCCACGTGCTTGCTCAGCCTTTTTTCCCACTCGCCTGCCAGGACTACAGGCCCTTCGGTGATTTTTGCTGATGGCCGAGGAGGCCACTCTTGGGGGGCGCGACGCGGTACGCCTGCCCGTCGTAGTTGCTTAATGACACCTTCACCCGGTTTTGTGGGTGAAGCGGTGAAGGCAGGTCCCCATTGAAACAGCACCATCGCCAGGTTTTGCAATACATCAACCAGTGCCAACTCTCGGGTAACCGGATCATCGCTATGAAGCGCCGGTATATCCCTGCGCAATGCATCCAGCAACAACACAAACCAGGCAGTGAGCATGACCGGGCCGCGAAGATAAGGAAGCAGAAAGATGTTTAAAAACAGGTTGGCGCCCTCTAAAAAAATACGCCAACGACTTTCACGATTAGAGACCGTGTCGCGATCTGCCTGATGCGTTAGCGACAGCGCGTTAAATTGATAGAGATAGAGCAGTAACGTGCCGTTTTGTAAATGCTGCATCAGCTCGTCATTGACCCCATTGACCGCGAGGCTGGCCGGTTGAGGCTTAACAAATGCGCTCACAGGAAAGTCATCTTCTAACGTAAAACGCACGTAATGTGGCTCTTTGAATCCCTCATTGTCGTACATCGTTCTGGCCGCGTCGGTTAACCAGGTCAGCACACTGGTTTGTAACGCACCTGACTGTGCGATAGCGCGCATCAAATCATCACGCGACGCAAACTCCAGCAGTGATTGGTCGTAAAGAGGTCGATACAACACACACGGCCCAACGTCTAGATGCATCGATTCAATAATGAACATATTACTGACAATGTCTGGTTTTGCTTCGCTATGACTGAGAAGTGCCAGATGGCGAATCACTACCTCCTGACCATCGACCCTGCGCGCATCGGCGTTTGTTTGCATGACTGCTGCCACATAACGCGCCCCTTCAGGAGTGATCCCACTTTCATTCTTTAGGCTCAACTCCAGCGCTTGCAGGGGTAACTGCCACCTGAGTTGCTCAGTAAACAGCTTTTCGCGGTCCATTCGCGCTTGACCATCACCCAGTAGCTCGCGCTTGAGTGTTTCAGGGTAATACCTGCCAATGTCGACAGTCTCGATCAAGCCATTGCGTTGCGTGATGTAATGCGCCGTGAGCCAAACGGGGAGCGCCAAACCCTGGCGGTGCATCACGCTGATGATTTCACCCCTTGGTTTGCCACTGAGGTTATTAAGGGCCAGTTCCGTCAGGGTCATTTTCACCTGCTGCGCAATACCTGACACATGGGTGGAGCCAGGTGCCAACGTGCCTGCCACGAGCAGGAAGGTCAGTTCAATATCGTCCGGCTCGAAGGATGCGTTTGAAAGCTCGCTCGCTTGCTGATGCCCAAAACGCTGCTGATCACGCTCAAGCTGTCGTTTCAATGACTCAATGGTAAAGCGATGTATGTCTGCAATACCGGTGAGGTAGCTCTGCCCTTGCGCGCTTTTTTTGGCGTTGGCCAACGCCAGGCTCCAGGAACGATAGAGCGCCTGATCCGCAGCAGAGGCTTTCGCTAGCCAGTCGGGCAGTAACGATTGCAGCCTGCTCACGGTATCAGCGCTGCCAGTAGGCGCGTTAAGGAACGCGCTTGAGGTATCGGTCATTGCGAAACAGACAGACTCCAGCGCTTGTAAACCGGTTTGAGTGGGCAATTTCAGTGCTGAAAGTCGGCTCATATGCCTGCTGAGTATTAACGCCGCTTCAGCATCAAAGGCATCACCGTCAATTTCGTAGTGTTTAGTGACAATCGCCTCAACGACATACAGTGACTCAGCAAGCGCGGCTCTGGATTGAGCGACCGCCTGCACTGAACTGAATGTTTCGATAGTGCCGTCTGGCAGACACATCATCACCAGCGGCTGCACGTTTTGGCCGCCGGCGTAACGAACCAGCAACAGATGCGGGTTAATGATCGAACCGCTCGTACCCGCAAAAGTGAGCGTGGTTCGTACGTAATAAGCTCGAGTAGCGTGGTCACCGTAAAGGCGGACTCTGTCGCTGCCATCCGGAAAATCAAGCACCTGGCGCAAGGTTTCTAACTCAGCATCGCTGAAATCGGTTTGTTGCACGGCTTTGATCGCCAACGTGTCTTTAAGTACATTGCTCAGCCACCGCCATCGGCTGATACCGTTTTCGGTCTGCTCACTCCAGTATTGGCTCAACGCGCTTTTAAGCCCTATCGGCACACTCCAGGACAGTTCTTTAACGAGTGTTTCTACCACCTTCATGTCGATTTCATAGCCCTGCGCGAGCTTAAGTCGATTACCTTCAGGGTCAGACAAAAAATAATAGTTGTGCGGGCTGACATGACTGATATCCAGCGATGCGCCATCGACCAGCCAGGCCAGCACGCGATCAATGAACAGCGGCAACTCCCACCCACCACCTACCCTAGGCGTCGCTAACCGCGTACTGGACAAATCGAGCGTAAGCGTTGGGAATCGCTCATGCAGCGCAGCCGTCAGCATTTGTCGAATAACCGTATCAATACGTGCACGGCTGGCGAATTGCGCACTGACCGCTTTTTGAACCGGTGAAACAGGCTCCAGTAAAACGGGGGCGGAGATTGAAGGTGTCGACATAAAAATCCCTTTTATTTTTAGGCGGCCTAATGACCCGTTCCGTATTGACACACGCTGCAACCCTGTCCAGGTGGTACACCGCTATAGCGCTTCCAACAGTGCCACTGCCAAGATGAGTACACTGTCTTGCCCGCCATACGCGTCCATCTACTAGGCCACACGTTCTGGGCACGCTAGTCTTGAACACTCTGATTGAGGACTTACGATGACCCTTGGCATTTCCACGCGCACGCCTCAGCACGCTTTGGCGGCCATGCTCGATCGTTATGCATCACAGCGTTTGCTGATCGTCGGCGCCAGCAGCTTCCCGGCCCTGGACGCTTATAAGGCCGAGCACCCCGAGGCCGTTGTTGCCCACGCCAACCCCGGCGCGCTGCCCGCCGACTTGGCCGCCCAACGCTTTGATTTCGCGCTGGTAGTGGATTGCCTTGAACACCTGCCAAAAAGAGAGGGCTTTGAATTGCTCGCAGGGATTCGCAATCTGAATGCCAGCCGAATTGCCGTGCTAGCGGACCTCAACGCTTGTAAATGGAAAGAGACAGACTTTTTCGCTTTAGGCCTACAAAACAATGAGAATTTTCAGCGTGCCGAGCAGATGCTGACTCTGTTCACTTATGACTTACACGAGTACAAACAAGTGCCCGACTGGCTTAATGCAAGGTTCTGGGCCAATCCGGAAAACTTCGGCAAGTATTGGTGGTAACCCGATGAGTACATCTATTTGCCCCTGTGGCACCGGCAATTTACTGGACGCATGCTGCGGGCACTATCACGACGGCGTTGCCGCCCCAAGCGCCGAAACACTCATGCGCTCGCGCTACAGCGCTTATGTGCTGGGGCTGATCGATTATCTGATTGGCACGACTTTACCCGTGCAGCAACCCGGCCTGGATCGCCAGTCGATTGCAGCATGGAGTGCCCAAAGCACTTGGTTGGGCCTGGAAATTGAACAGAGTGAGGTCTTTGGCGGTCAACCTGAACATGCCTTTGTGACTTTTACTGCACGTTGGCACGACGCCGACGGTGAACACCGCCACCGGGAGCGCTCCTCGTTTGTGCAAAGTGCTGGTCGCTGGTATTTCATCGACCCCACGGTACCGCTCAAAGTAGGCCGCAATGACGCGTGCCCCTGCGCCAGCGGGCTTAAATTCAAAAAATGCTGCGCCAGCTATTTCGCCCAATAAGCTGAACTGACGCGCGTAATAAGGAGCAAGGAATGGAATCTCGGGCACTTATTAGAAGCTCATTCGCCGTCATGTTAATTGTGGCGCTATCAGGTTGTGCATCATGGTTTGAATCAGCCGACAAGGACCCGCAAGTTCGCCTTGCCAAAGTGGAGCTGGTTCAAGCAAAGCTGCTGGAGCAACGCTTCAAACTGCATTTCAGGGTGGATAACCCTAATGACTCGACGCTGACCGTACGCGGGCTGAGCTACAAAGTGTATCTGGGCCCCATCTTGCTGACCGAAGGCGAACACAGCCAGTGGTTCAGCGTTGAGCCAAAAAGCCACGTCGACTATGTCGTACCGGTGCGCACCAATATGTGGCAACACGTCAAACCGCTGGTCAAACTGCTCGAATCCCCCGACCAACCGATCCCTTACCGGCTGGAAGGCATACTGGAAACCGGATTGTTCTACGGTAACGACGTGCACCTGATGCGCAAAGGCGAGATAATCCCCGGCGATTTTATTCCAGAGTGATTGAGCAATGACCCAGCAACCCCACGTTCACGGCCCGGACTGCAACCACGATCATGACCAGCATGATCACGCCCATGACCACGATAACGGTCATGTGCATGGCCCGAACTGCGGTCACGCCCACCAGGAGCCTGTGCGCAATGCGTTGAAAGACGTTGGCCGCAACGACCCTTGCCCGTGCGGCAGCAGCAAGAAATTCAAGAAGTGCCACGGCGCCTGATACTTTAAAGCGCCTCGCCCACGCCGCACTTGCCTTCAAGCATGTGCGGCGTGTGTGTTTTCACCACATGAAAAATGCATCCAGAACAGGGTCAGGTACTTTCTTCCTGCACAAGATTGGGAGTAAAACTGACAGGCCGCGGTGAACTGTTACCTTTGGCTGGCATCAGTTGCTGCGTGAACTTCCCTTCTGGAGCCCTTCATGATCGATCTTTATTACTGGACCACCCCCAACGGCCACAAGATTTCGCTATTCCTTGAAGAAGCGGGGCTGCCCTATAACGTTCACCCGGTGAACATCGGCAAAAACGAACAGTTCGAACCGTCCTTTCTGAAGATCGCACCTAACAACCGCATCCCGGCCATCGTCGACCAAACACCGGCAGACGGCGGCGCCCCGCTGTCGCTGTTTGAATCCGGCGCTATCTTGTTGTACCTCGCCGAAAAAACGGGCCAATTCCTACCCAAGGACCTACGCGGCCGGCAAATGGCGCTGCAATGGCTGTTTTGGCAAATGGGCGGCCTGGGGCCGATGGCCGGGCAAAACCATCACTTCAATCGTTTTGCGCCAGAAAAGATTCCTTATGCCATCAAGCGCTATACCGACGAAACCGCACGCCTCTACGGTGTATTGAACAAGCAGCTGGAAGGTCGAGAGTTTGTCGCAGGCGCCACGTACAGCATCGCCGACATGGCGATATATCCCTGGATTGTGCCTCACACCTGGCAAGGTCAAAACCTGGATGACTTCCCGGCGCTCAAAGCCTGGTTCGCCCGCGTCAAGGCACGTCCCGCAACCGAGCGGGCTTATGCGCTGGTGGAAAAAATCAATCCATCGAAGTAAACAGATCCCATCGCTACGCGTAGGTATCTGCGCTGTTTTTGACAGCGTGGCGGGGCATTAATCGCCACCTGTCATACCGACCACAGCTTTTATCTGGCTAACCCTTGCGCGCCATCATCGGCCTCACTAACGTAGCGCCTTTCGATGACATCCCCCGCAGGAGCTTTGCCATGGCCTCGCCAGCCCTCACTCATTTTTTACCCCGGTTCGGCGTTGCCGCGGCAGTGGTCGGTTTTTTAAGCCTGACCGGTTGCCAGATAAACAACCACGCCTCTCAAAGCCTGGTACCTGCTTCCGGCGTGCAACCGCTCAAAGGGTTGGCCCAGAACGTCTCGGTGCGTCGTAACAGTCAGGGCATGCCACTGATTGAAAGCAGCAGTTTTCATGACGCGCTGTTCACCTTGGGTTACGTGCACGCGAGTGATCGCTTCAGCCAAATGGTGCGCTTGCGCTTGCTTGCTCAGGGCCGCCTAGCGGAACTCAACGGTGCCGACGCCCTGCAAACCGATCGCCTGATGCGCAGCATCAACCTGAAAAAAAACGCCAGCGAACTCTATAAAAGTGCATCGCCGCGCCTGAAAAAGTTCTTCGAAGTCTATGCTCGCGGCGTGAACGCTTACGTGTTCCGCTACCGCGACAAGCTGCCCGCTGATCTGGCACAGGCCGGCTATAAAGCCGAGTACTGGAAGCCTGAGGATTCAGCCTTGATTTTCAGCCTGCTGAGCTTCGGCATGTCGACCAACTTGCAAGAAGAGCTGAACGCATTGGTGCTGGCGCAGAAAGTCGGCACCGACAAGCTCCCATGGCTGGTGCCGACGTACCCAGGCGAAGCCTTGCCCAGCGCCGAGGCCGACAAACTCAAAGGCCTGAACCTGGGCAGCCAGTTACAAGGGCTGGACAGCGTCACTCAAGCCCTTGAGCAGGTCACGCGCTTGAGTATGCCGGGCGTCACCGCGTCGAGTGACTGGGCGTTTGGCCCACAGCGCAGCCGCACAGGCAAAAGCCTGCTGGCCACTGATATCCACCAACCTATTGGCATACCGTCCGCCTGGAGCTACGTGCAAATTCGCGCGCCAAAATATCAGGCTGCTGGCGCCTCGATTGCGGGCCTACCGACGCTGTTTGCCGGTTTCAATGGCAAAGTCGCTTGGGGCATGAGCATGGCGATGGGCGACAACCAGGACGTTTTCCTGGAGAAACTCAAGCGTCAGGGCAACAGTGTGTATTACCTCGCCAATGGCAAATGGGTACCCGCGAGTGTGCGCAACGAAACCTTTTTCATCAAAGGCCAGCGCCCCATTCGCGAAGCACTGTATGAAACCCGCCACGGCCCTTTGCTCAATAACCCGCTGAACAGCAGTCTGGGGCTTGCCCTGCAAGTACCGGACTTCAAGGGTGACAAGACCCTTGATGGGTTTTTCGATCTGTCGCGTGCGCAAAACAGTGAAGCCGCCTCCGATGCCAGTCGCGAAATCCGCGCCGTAGCGCTCAATCTTCTCTATGCAGACGCCCAACACATCGGCTGGCAATTGACGGGGCTTTATCCTAATCGCCGCGAAGGTCTGGGGTTGTTCCCGTCGCCGGGCTGGGACAGTCGCTATGACTGGGACGGTTATGCCGACGCCATGCTGCACCCCTACGACCAGGACCCGGCGCAAGGCTGGCTCGGCATGGCGAACCAGCGCACGGCTGCGTACGGCTATGGCATGCAGCTGTCCAACTCGTGGTTATCGCCCGAGCGCAGCGAACGCATTGCGCAACTGGCGGCCAGCGGCAGGCAGGACGCGCGCAGCCTGATTGCCATGCAGTACGACCAGACCACCCTGTTCGCCCCCAAGCTTAAGGCCATGCTTACAGCGCCCGGCATGGCGCAGCCGTTGAAGCAAGCGATTGCCGGGCTACCCGCAGGCGAGCAGGTCAAAGCCCGCGAAGCCTTGGCGCGCTTATTGGCGTTTGACGGCAAACTCAGCGCCACCTCCGCCGATGCGGCGTTGTATGAACTGTTTTTGCAGCAAAGTGCTGAGCAAACGTTCCTCAGCGCACTTGGCCCGCAAAACAGCGCGAGCTGGAAGGCCTTCATCAGCAATGGCAACCTGTCGTACTCGGCTCAGGCTGACCACCTGTTGAGCCGCGAAGACAGCCCGTTCTGGGATGATTCAAAAACGGCGCAAAAAGAAGACAAACCCACGGTGTTGGCGCGCAGCCTGGTGGCCGCAGTGAACGCCGCAGAACAGTCGATGGGCAGCGATCACAAAGCCTGGCAATGGGGCAAGCTGCACCCTTACGTATGGCGCAACACCGAAGGGCAAACCGTGCGCGGCCCGATTGCAGCGGGCGGCGATCACACCACACTGAACATTGCGGCCTACAACATGGGCGCTGGCGACTTCGAGGCCACCGTGATTCCGGCAATGCGCATGATCATCGACTTTGGCCAAATCGAACCGATGATGGTGCAAAACAGCACGGGGCAATCGAGTAACCCGGCCAGCCAGCATTATGCTGACGGCATCGATCCGTGGCTCAAGGGTCAGTACCTCAGCCTCCCGATGCAGCCACAAAACTTCGACAAGGTGTATGGCAAAACACGATTGACTTTGACACCCGGGAAGTAAAACCGGCAACCAGACCCATGAGCCGCAGGCCCAAGGCTAAGATGCCCTGCTCTGCGAATTGACGTTCATTACCCGTTCTCCAGGATTTTTTTATGCGAGCACAACGACATCAGATCCACGCTTTGCTGGCCCCGGTGCCGGGTACTGAACGATTCATCCATAGCTTTCATTACGGGCCAGCGCAGCCACAGGGCAAGGTCTATATCCAGGCGTCCCTGCATGCCGACGAACTGCCCGGCATGTTGGTGGCCTGGCACCTCAAGCAGCGCCTGGCCGAACTGCAAACAGCTGGCCGACTGCGCAGCGAGATCGTAATCGTCCCGGTGGCCAACCCGGCGGGCCTCGAGCAAATTTTAATGGACGTGCCTTTAGGTCGTTTTGAGATGGCCAGCGGGCAAAACTTCAACCGCAACTTCCTCGATTTGAGCGGGCCAATTGGCGATGCCATCGAAGGTCATTTGACCGACGATGCCACGCACAACCTGCACCTCATCCGCCGTCATTTGCGTGATGCGCTTGCGGCACAAGTGCCCGCCACACAGCTGCAATCACAGCGTTTGACCCTGCAAACACTGGCCTGCGATGCAGACATGGTGCTGGATTTACATTGCGATTTCGAAGCCGTTTCGCACCTGTACTCAACTCCCGAAGCCTGGCCACAGGTCGAGCCACTGGCCCGGCGCATCGGCGCGCAGGCCAGCCTGCTGGCAACCGACTCCGGGGGCTTGTCCTTCGACGAGTGCTTTACCTTGCTGTGGTGGGCGTTGAGCCAGCGCTTTGGGCACGCTGCGGCGATCCCGCAGGGCAGTTTTTCGGTCACCGTCGAGCTGCGCGGCCAAGGCGATGTGAACCACTCACTAGCCGAGCAAGACTGTCAGGCATTGATTGACTACCTGATCGATTATGGCGCCATTGAGGGCCAACCCGCGCCACTTCCGGCCCTCATGTACCCTGCGACCCCTCTGGCCGGTGTTGAACCCGTCACAACGACCGTCGGAGGCTTGCTGGTGTTCAGCGCAAAACCGGGCGATTACCTGAAAGCCGGTGCGTTGGTTGCCGAGGTCATTGACCCGATCAGTGATCGCATCACGCCCATTCATTGCACCTGTTCCGGCGTGTTGTATGCCCGTGTAACACGCCGCATGGCCACCGCCGGGATGGTCATTGCCCATGTGGCAGGCGAACAGGCATATCGCAGCGGGTATCTCTTATCGGCTTGAGGTTCGTCCAGACTGTGGCGCTACGCTTGAGCCATAGCAGCACACAACACCCGCGATGCAGCGTGGGGTGTTGGCCTGCACAGGTAAGGATGGCGTACTCATCATTCAGGCCACAGGCGCAGGCGGCGGCTCATCCGGCAGGGTCGGCACGCCAGGTTCTGTGGGTTGCGGGGTATCGGGGTCTGGCTGGCCGGGAATACCGCCTGCCTGGATCTGAGGGTGTGCAAGTAACGACCAGGCCAGCATCCCGACCTGATTAGGTTCAAGGTTTGCCAACTGGGCGCGGATACTCGGATCAATCTTCATAAGGGCACTCCTGAGCGTGGATCCGGCTCGCTGGGTGCATCACCGGAAATACACTCAGTAGAGTGCATTTGCGCTCAGGAATTCCCTCTGTTCGTCAGGTACGAGGCAAGGTGACGCCACGTTGGCCCTGATATTTACCGCCACGGTCTTTATAAGACACTTCGCACTCTTCATCGGATTCGAAGAACAGCATCTGCGCGACACCTTCATTGGCGTAGATTTTCGCCGGTAATGTCGTGGTATTGGAGAACTCCAGCGTGACGTGGCCTTCCCACTCAGGCTCAAGCGGTGTCACGTTCACGATGATGCCGCAACGAGCGTAGGTGCTTTTACCCAGACAGATGGTCAACACGTTGCGCGGGATACGGAAGTATTCGACGGTGCGCGCCAGTGCGAAAGAGTTCGGCGGGATGATGCAGACATCGCTGGTGACATCGACAAAGCTGCCTTCATCGAAGTTTTTAGGGTCGACGGTGGCGGAGTTGATGTTGGTGAACACCTTGAATTCGTTCGCGCAACGTACGTCATAACCGTAGCTCGACACACCGTAGGAGATCAGACGGTTTGCGCCTTCACCACGAACCTGGCGCTCAACGAAAGGTTCGATCATGCCGTGCTCTTGCGCCATGCGGCGAATCCACTTGTCTGATTTGATGCTCATGGCGGGGTGTCCTGAATAGCGAGGTGGAAAAATTCTGTCCGGCATCTTACCGGGGCGCGGGGCCAGGTTCAAAAAACTGGAACAGATTTATTAAAAATAGCCCCAAGCGCCGTGAATACGGGCCTTCAGGCCAACCGTCAGTCACGTTTTTAGAGAAACCTTTGCAAAGACCCTTTGCACGTTCCTGAAAAAGGGTTAAGGTGGCGCCACTGTGCTGCTTGTGTCACTGAGAATCTCTACACGATGTTGAATTTCGATCCAACCATCTCCAAGAATTTTTCCTGCTCTTTGCACTCAGTCTCGGCCAGGGCTTTTCCTGCGTCGCAGTTATCTTTGTTCAAGGAGTTACACCATGTCTAATCGCCAAACTGGTACCGTTAAGTGGTTCAACGATGAAAAAGGCTTCGGCTTCATCACTCCACAATCCGGTGACGACCTGTTTGTTCACTTCAAAGCAATCCAATCCGACGGCTTCAAGAGCCTGAAAGAAGGCCAACAGGTTTCTTTCATCGCTACTCGCGGTCAGAAAGGCATGCAAGCTGAGGAAGTACAAGTTATCTAACTTGTACTGATCCAGTAAAAAACCCCGCCCTCAAAAGCGGGGTTTTTTTATGCCCGCAAAAACGAACCTCAAAGCTTGAGCCTGTCTCGCAATGCCTTCAAGTCCGCCTTTTGAATCCAGACGGACAACATCGCGAGAAAGAATAACCCCTTACCTCAGCATCAATCGTCGCTGGAGGTAATCGTCGGCATGGCCTGTGACGTCGCTTCATGCAGGACAATGCGCGCGCCCACGTGGCGGGCCAGCTCCTGATAGATCATCGCAATCTGGCTGTCAGGTTCTGCGATCGCCGTCGGCTTACCACTGTCCGCTTGCTCGCGGATGCTCATCGACAAAGGCAATGACGCCAAAACCTCAACACCATATTGAGTCGCCAGCTTTTCACCCCCCCCCTCGCCAAACAGATGCTCTGCGTGACCGCAATTGGAGCAGATATGGATCGCCATATTCTCGACAACACCCAGCACAGGGATGTTGACCTTGCGGAACATTTCGACGCCCTTGCGAGCATCCAGCAACGCCAGATCCTGCGGCGTAGTGACGATAACAGACCCGGTGACCGGGACTTTTTGCGCTAACGTCAACTGGATATCCCCGGTGCCGGGCGGCATGTCGATGACCAGATAGTCCAAATCATTCCAGGCGGTCTGTGTCACCAACTGCAACAGTGCCCCGGACACCATCGGGCCGCGCCACACCATCGGCGTGTTGTCGTCGGTCAAGAAAGCCATCGACATCACTTCAACGCCATGGGCTTCAATGGGCACAAACCACTTCTGGTCACGGATTTTGGGGCGAGTGCCCTCGGCAATACCGAACATCACGCCCTGACTCGGACCATAGATGTCAGCATCCAGGATTCCGACCCGCGCACCTTCACGCGAAAGCGCAAGCGCAAGGTTGGCCGCGGTGGTCGATTTGCCGACTCCGCCCTTGCCCGAGGCCACTGCCACTATGTTCTTCACATTGGCCAAACCCGGGATTTGCGCTTGTGCCTTGTGCGCAGCAATCACACAGCTGATCTCAACGCTGGCCGTTGCGACACCGTCCATATTCTCGATGGCCAGTTGCAGCATTTGCGCCCAGCCTTTCTTGAACAAACCTGCGGCATAACCCAGCTCAAGCTGGACATTGACGCGATCACCTTGAACAGCAATGTGCCGTACACATCCGGCACTGACCGGGTCCTGATTCAAATAAGGGTCAGTGTATTGGCGAAGTACAGCCTCCACCGCTGCGCGATTGACGGCGCTCATGGGCAACTCCCTAAATAGGTCTGAACAAAACAGGCCGCTATCCTAACCCTTCTAAAGCGGTGGACGCAGGCTTTTAAAAACACCCTATGCCAACTGATACGCGCCCACGGGGTGAAATAAATTGCCCGGCGCTTTATAGTGGCCGACCACCGTCTCATCAAGTAGCCGAGCCCCATGTCCGAGCCACGCAAGATCCTCGTCACCAGCGCCCTGCCCTATGCCAATGGTTCAATCCACCTTGGCCATATGCTTGAGTACATCCAGACTGATATGTGGGTGCGCTTCCAGAAGCAACGCGGCAATCAATGCACTTACGTCTGCGCAGACGACGCTCACGGCTCGGCAATCATGTTGCGCGCCGAAAAAGAAGGCATCACGCCAGAGCAACTGATCGCCAATGTCCAGGCTGAACACTGCGCCGACTTTGCTGACTTTCATGTCGACTTTGATAATTTCCATTCGACCCACGCCGAAGAAAACCGCGAGCTGTCGAGTGCGATCTATATCAAGTTGCGCGAAGCTGGCCACATTGCAACTCGCTCGATCACCCAGTATTTCGACCCGGAAAAGAAAATGTTCCTGGCCGACCGCTTCATCAAGGGCACCTGCCCGAAATGCGGCACTGAAGATCAATACGGCGATAACTGCGAAAAATGTGGCGCCACTTACGCCCCCACCGATCTGAAGAACCCCAAGTCGGCCATTTCTGGCGCCACCCCGGTATTGAAGGATTCGCAGCATTTCTTCTTCAAGCTGCCCGACTTCGACGCCATGCTCAAGAGCTGGACGCGCAGCGGCGCACTGCAAGATGCAGTAGCGAACAAAATCGCCGAATGGCTGGATGCTGGGCTTCAACAGTGGGACATTTCCCGCGATGCACCGTACTTCGGCTTCGAAATCCCGGACGAACCGGGCAAGTACTTCTATGTGTGGCTGGATGCACCGATCGGCTACATGGCCAGTTTCAAAAACCTCTGCTCGCGTCGTCCAGACCTGGATTTTGACGCGTACTGGGCCAAAGACTCCACCACCGAGCTGTACCACTTCATCGGCAAGGACATCGTGAACTTCCACGCGTTGTTCTGGCCCGCCATGCTCGAAGGCGCAGGCTATCGCAAGCCGACTGCCATCAACGTGCACGGCTACCTGACCGTTAACGGTCAAAAGATGTCCAAATCCCGCGGTACCTTTATCAAGGCCCGCACGTACCTGGATCATTTGGCGCCTGAATACCTGCGCTACTACTACGCGTCCAAACTGGGTCGCGGCGTCGATGACCTGGACCTTAACCTTGAAGATTTCGTGCAGAAGGTTAACTCGGACCTGATCGGCAAAGTGGTCAACATTGCCAGCCGTTGTGCAGGATTCATCCACAAAGGCAATGCGGGCGTCATGGTTGAGGGGAACGCAGCACCTGAGCTGACTGAAGCGTTTCTTGCTGCCGAACCAAGCATTGCGCAAGCGTACGAAGCCCGTGACTTCGCGCGCGCCATGCGTGAGATCATGGCGCTAGCCGACCGTGCCAACGCCTGGATTGCCGAGAAAGCGCCTTGGGCAATGGCCAAACAAGAAGGGAAACAGGACGAAGTGCAGGCGGTCTGTGCCTTGGGCATCAACCTGTTCCGCCAACTGATCATTTTCCTCAAGCCCGTGTTGCCCGTGCTCGCAGCAGATGCCGAGGCATTTCTTAATGTCGAGCCTCTGACATGGGCTGACCACCACACGCTACTCAACAATCATCAGTTGAATGCATTCAAGCCGCTAATGACCCGCATTGACCCGGTAAAAGTTCAAGCCATGACTGACGCCTCTAAAGAAGACCTGATTGCTAGCCAGACCGATACGGGGGCTGCCAAGCCGAAAGGCAACGGTGAGCTGGTAAAAGAGCCGCTGGCGGACGAGATTGAGTTTGATGCATTTGCCGCCGTAGACCTGCGCGTCGCGCTGATTCTCAAAGCTGAAGCCGTGGAGGGCGCTGACAAACTCTTGCGCCTGACATTGGACATCGGCGATGAACAGCGCAATGTGTTCTCCGGCATCAAAAGCGCCTACCCAAACCCGGCAGAGCTTGAAGGCCGTTTGACCATGATGATTGCCAACTTGAAGCCGCGCAAAATGCGCTTTGGCATCTCTGAAGGCATGGTGATGGCCGCCGGTCCTGGCGGTGAAGAAATTTACCTGCTGAGCCCCGATAGCGGCGCAAAGCCAGGCCAGCGCATCAAATAATACTTGCCACACACACCCGCTAACGGCTTATAGGCCGTTAGCGGACGTTCATCAGTAGCCGCCCTTCCTGCCTTGTCGGATAATCAGCCACGCTCACTTAACCGTATTGAGCATGACTGATCTGACATTCACGCGTTATCGCCAGCCCATTTCAACCACCGCGCCGGATGAATAGCGCTTGGGGGCGGCCTGCTGTCGCTGGACATAAAACACCATGAGCCTGATTCAACAGATTGATGCTTTATTGCCGCAAACCCAATGCGGAAAATGCGGCCATCCCGGCTGTAAACCCTACGCGCAGGGTATTGCTCAAGGCGAAGCGATTAATAAATGCCCGCCTGGTGCAGATGAAACCATTGGTACGCTTGCCACATTATTGAAAATACCCGTCATTGCACTGGACACCGAGCGCGGCACGGCACCGGCACAAATCGCCTTTATTCGCGAGGCCGAATGCATCGGCTGTACAAAGTGTATTCAAGCTTGCCCGGTAGACGCCATTCTAGGTGCCGCCAAGCTCATGCACACCGTGATAGTGGATGAATGCACGGGATGCGACTTGTGCGTAGCCCCCTGCCCTGTCGACTGCATTGAAATGCGTGCGCTACCTGACGATGTGATCCCGGTGGTAAGCGGATTTGCTCATGGAACAGCCCAGTATCACGCACGTACGCGCAAGCGCGATCACGCTCGACAACGCTATGAGCAGCGCATGACGCGCCTGAGTCTTGAGGAGCAACTCAAGCAATCACAACGAATCGCTCGCACTCAGCACACTCGTACATCTACTGAAGTTGCGCACAACCCGACAACCCCATCAGCATCACTTAACGATGCAGCCCTTAAAAAGGCCAAAGTCACCCTTGCGATGGCCCGCGCCCAACTTCACAAATCGCTTAAAGCATTTGGTCACCCGCCAACTGCACCACAGCAATCCCAGTTGATCCAGCTTCAAGCGCAATTTGAACGTGCAGAACAGGCATTGGCTCAGCTCGAGCAGCGTCCAGAGCTATCGAGTACTGCTCCCTCAGCGCCCGGCGCCGATGTTAAGCGTGCAAAAATCCAGCTTGCTTTGCGTCGCGCAGAACTGAAAAAAGCCATTAACCAGGCATTGCCGAGTGAGCAGCTCACTTCACTGAACGAAGCAGTCACTCATGCAGAATCGACTCTGGCCGCGCTAGACGTAGTCAAAGCTTGAAATATCAGGCTTTGCACCTACTTACTCTCAAGGCCCTTAACACTGCACATCGGGAACCTTTTTACTCATGAACGCCGCTAAGCGCCTTGAAATATTTCGTCGATTTCACGAAGACAACCCCGAGCCCAAGACAGAACTGGCCTACACATCGGCTTTCGAACTATTGATCGCCGTGATTTTGTCAGCCCAAGCAACGGACGTTAGCGTAAACAAGGCGATGGCCAAGCTGTTCCCGGTCGCGAATACCCCAGAAGCCATCTACGCTCTGGGAATAGAAGGTTTGTCGCACTACATCAAGACCATTGGCCTGTACAACAGCAAGGCCAAGAACGTGATTGAGGCCTGCCGCTTATTGATCGAACGTCACGCCAGCCAGGTGCCTCAAACCCGCGAGGAACTCGAAGCACTCCCTGGTGTAGGTCGCAAGACGGCTAATGTCGTGCTGAACACCGCCTTCAGGCAGCTCACAATGGCGGTGGACACGCATATTTTCAGGGTCAGCAACCGGACAGGAATCGCTCCTGGAAAAAATGTGGTGGAGGTAGAAAAGCAATTGATGAAATTCGTACCCAAGCCTTATTTGCTGGATGCTCACCACTGGCTGATCCTGCACGGCAGGTATGTGTGCCAGGCACGCAAGCCACGTTGCGGCAGTTGCCGTATAGAAGACCTATGCGAATTCAAGCAAAAAACATCCGATGATTGAAACATCGAAGCTTTTAGGGTTGATCGATTGAGAAAATCTTTTTTACCCCCGAAGCGTTTGTCGCTATAAGGGGCGCCAATAGCTGTCTTGGCCTGGAGTGAAAAGAATGAGCACTGGCAAAGAAAGACTGGATGACGACGATTTGGAAGAGCTGGACGATAGCGTGCCTACCCCTTCTCCTGAGCCTGTGGCGAAGATCAATCTCGCCAAGCGCAGGACCATAGACAATCTTCTGGAGGAAAAGCGCCTCAAGAAACAACTGTCTGACTATGACTACGACCTTTAACGTCCTCAAAAGCCTCCTGTCTCGGAGGCTTTTATTCTTAAGGCCGCAACGCACGGGGACATCAGTACAGGCAAGCTACGTTCACATTCCCCTCACACCAAGCCATTACGCTGTGCAAGCTCGATCAGGTCAACAAGCGAGCGCGCATTGAGCTTTAATAACAGCCGGGTTTTGTAAGTACTAACCGTTTTATTGCTCAAGAACATGCCATCAGCAATGTCCTTGTTACTTTTCCCCCGTGCCAACTGCTGCAAGACCATCATTTCCCTACCCGACAAACGATTGACCATATCCGCTTCACTGGCATTCCCAAGGCTCGTACGCACTGAGTGCAGTGCCTGATTAGGAAAGTAACTGTAACCGGACAGTACCGCTTTGATTGCACTCAGCAACTCGGTCAAATCTTGCTGCTTGCATACATACCCCGCAGCTCCCGCCTGCATGCAGCGCATGGAAAAATGCCCGGGAGCCTGTGAAGTCAATACCAGTACTTTTACGGGTAATGCGGGTGTTGAAAGACGGGCAATAACCTCGAGCCCGTCTAGTTTGGGTATTCCTATATCCAGAATGACAATATCTGGCGCATGTTCACGCGCAAGTTGTAATGCATCTACACCGTTATCCGTCTCAGCAACGACTTCATAGCCATGTCGTTCCATGAGCATACGTACAGCAAGACGGATCACGGGATGGTCATCCACGATCAGCACTTTATTCATGGGCAATTCCAATTTTCGCTGTTCGAATTTTTAGAGTCAGCACAATAGCCTAGTCGTAACACCCTGGGCATAGCGCTCCCCCCCGAGCACTAACAGCCAAAGACATCACCTACATAAAATAACGATTTATCCTACAAAAAACCGCTCTAAAGAAAAGCTTCCCGTCCATCAAACGCGCGAATCACCCCACGTAAGAAAAATCGAATTTCGAAGCCTCCACGTATATTGAATTAATCAAACGAGTGTTTTTTTGTGCAACCCCATCGCACTTACGCAAGCGATGCTCCGACGCAACGCCATACTTTTACATACTGCCTTTTTCAATCACCTTCCTTTGCGCCCGCTCTGAAGCATCACTCACCTTCACACTATGTATGGGTAATGGTCCAATATAAACGCGTAAAAAAAATCCTTACAAAACATTCGCACCGCCTACCCACACAAACAGAGAAATATTGACACACCTATTTAGCAGCACGTCAATCATTCAGCAACATCCCGGATACGTATGAAAAATATGACTACCAACCACACTAGCATGCCTTTACAACATCGCTACCCGATAATTATTGCCACCCGGCAAAATCTACTCTCCTTTCATAAGAAAATATTTCAAATTATCACTTAAGGAAAAGTACTACAGATCATTCGGAAAGAGATTAAGCGTTACTTAATCAATACTAACAAGTTCATTACCCGAACCCGCCCAGCATTTGATCTCACTCAAAAACCATCTGCCCTTAGCACCTATTGATGCATTACATAAAAAGAAAACTTCCGAACCATTTTCACGATAAGTACTACAAGAAACCGTCAAAAACAAACATTCACATATCGCGCATATAAATACAGACCAAGCCTGCCCTTGCAGTTTCAAAAAGCCAGGTCTAGCTTTATAAGAAGTCACACTTTTTCACCCCTTGCAAACGCCCTCCCTGATGCTGACATCTCTCAGGAACGGCCTCTTGCGTACAGAACATTTACGTAAAAACCACCCTTTTTTTTCATACAGGCCGCACCATGATTACTCAAAAATACAAAGCCAAAAACCCGCTGACCGTTATCGCTATTTTTTCAATGCTTACGCAGGCGTCTGCCTCTATTTCCTTGCCTTACATCAACAATGAGAACCAGGAGATCTATGTATGGTTTTTGATCATTTTTCCACTTATTCTAATTGTTCTTTTTTTCATCACCTTAAACTTCAATAACAAATCCCTTTACTCGCCCTCCGACTTCACCAATGAAACAAACTTCATAACCACCAATATTGACCGCGCACACCCGCAAAATGGCGGCAGCACTCACTTCACACGTTCTGACGTGCCCGCCCACAAAAAAGCCCTCGACTGGGCAAATGTAAAGCTGACTCTTTGCCGCCCGCAGAGCCTTATTTTCTTGCCTCAAGGGCATCGAGATTATGATTCAACGCACTGCAAACGACACAAAATAAAAACAGCACCTGGTATTAGCCCTGCCACCAAAGAAGCCAGTGCCCCACAATTTATTGCCTTAAAGAAGGCCGGAACAGACGGCTTGCACATTGCAAACCTTACGCATCCGAACCTTCGTATCCTGGATATAAACAGGCTCGAGGAAGTCCTACATCGCCTGAATAAGGCCTTGCACCCGACCAAAAATATACTTAAGAAAAATACCACGCTTATTCTATTAATCAATCATCACATTAATGCATTGATGCAAGACACTTCATTAACAATGCATACACATAAGAAGAATCAGTTAATGGAGAACACGAGAGTTATCACCTACAACACCCAAGACGACGCCATTCGGTTGCCCCTTTGACACTCGTCACTGAATGCCCCCCATAAAAAAGCCCTGGCCAAGGCCAGGGCTTCTTTAACACCGTGCGTATCAGAACAATTTACGGCCTTTGTTCGCCGCAATCCGCATGCGCAGTGCATTCAGCTTGATAAAGCCTGCTGCATCTGCCTGATTGTAAGCACCGCCATCTTCTTCAAACGTTGCAATGTTGGCATCAAACAATGATTCGTCAGACTTGCGCCCCGTAACAATCACATTGCCTTTATACAATTTAAGACGCACAACACCATTAACGTGCGCTTGGGACGCATCAATCATTTGTTGCAACATCACCCGCTCAGGGCTCCACCAGTAACCGGTGTAGATCAAACTGGCGTATTTAGGCATCAGCTCATCTTTCAAATGCGCCACTTCACGATCAAGCGTAATCGACTCGATAGCACGGTGCGCACGCAGCATGATGGTGCCGCCTGGCGTTTCATAGCAACCACGGGACTTCATACCTACATAGCGGTTTTCAACGATATCGAGACGTCCAATACCATTCTCACCACCGATACGGTTCAGTGTCGCCAGCACTGTGGCCGGCGTCATTTCAACGCCATCCAGTGCAACGATGTCGCCATTGCGGTAAGTCAGCTCCAGATATGTTGGCGTGTTAGGCGCGTCTTCGGGCGACTTGGTCCAACGCCACATATCCTCTTCGTGCTCGGTCCACGTATCTTCCAGTACACCGCCCTCGTAAGAGATGTGTAGCAGGTTGGCATCCATCGAGTACGGGGATTTTTTCTTACCGTGACGCTCGATAGGGATGGAGTGCTTTTCAGCGTAATCCATCAGCTTTTCACGCGAGAGCAAATCCCACTCACGCCAAGGAGCGATCACTTTGACCCCAGGCTTCAAGGCGTAGGCGCCAAGCT
Organism: Pseudomonas weihenstephanensis; assembly: GCF_016812185.1. Taxonomy (NCBI): domain Bacteria; kingdom Pseudomonadati; phylum Pseudomonadota; class Gammaproteobacteria; order Pseudomonadales; family Pseudomonadaceae; genus Pseudomonas; species Pseudomonas weihenstephanensis. Next base: position 1,109,924 of record NZ_JAAEBV010000001.1, read on the forward strand.
CAAAACGAACCTGGTCGTTACCTTTGCCTGTAGCGCCGTGAGAAATGGCATCAGCGCCCGTTTCGTTGGCGATTTCAATCAAGCGCTTGGCAATCAGCGGGCGAGCAATAGATGTGCCCAGCAGGTATTCGCCTTCGTAAACAGTATTGGCGCGGAACATAGGGAACACGAAGTCTCGAACGAACTCTTCGCGCAGGTCATCAATGTAGATTTCCTTGACGCCCATGGCTTGCGCCTTGGCACGTGCAGGCTCGACCTCTTCACCCTGCCCCAGGTCAGCGGTAAAGGTTACGACTTCACAGTTATAAGTATCCTGCAGCCACTTCAGGATCACCGAAGTGTCCAGGCCGCCCGAATAAGCCAGAACGACCTTGTTTACGTCCGCCATGCCATCACTCCACGGGTTGTTCGAAAAGCCGAACAGTCTACCGCTCAAGTGTATGAATTTACAGAGGCGCGACAGCTTAAGACGACAAAGCGACAGTTACTTTCATTTGCGCGACGAACCTGGCGCATTCAAGAGACGTTTGCAGGATTGATAACGCTTGCCGCCGGAGCCGTTTTTTCAGGTGGAGGGGTACGATCGAGTCGCACACTGACTCGACGATTTTTCGCACGATTTGCCGCACTGGAATTGCGCACCAAAGGATACTGCTCGCCGTGGAAACGCAAGGTGATCTGCGACTCTTGCAGGCCGTTCTCCTTGAAATACTCCATCACGGCCAGCGCCCTGCGCCTGGACAAATCACGATTGGTCAAACGGTTCCCGCTATTGTCGGAATGGCCATCCAGCGTGACATGATTCACCGAGGGATCTGCCTTCATGTATTGCACCATGACTTGCAGATTGATCCGCGCCTGAGCGTCCAGCTCAATACCTCCCCCCGGGAAGCCAATCTGAGATTGGCGTACCTGTTCAAAGTTTTTCGGCAGCAGCTTGGCAGTGCATGCCTCGTAATCACCATAAGCCTGACGGAACTTGACCGGTAACAAGCGAACCTCCGAGAGCCCACCTGACGAGGAGTAATGCCTGACCAACGGACTGCGACCTTCCAGCAACCCTCTGACCAGACTGCCTGCCTGGGCCTGAGAGCTGTTAAACAGCACGTGGCCGCGGCTTATGCGCACCGCCCCCAAATTAATATCACCGCGCCCTGGCTGCCAGGGTGCAGCCGCAGCCAGCAGCGTCGCAGACCCTTCACCCATCATCGAGTTGTAGGCATTCAAACGGAAAACCGCTTGCTCACCCGCACGACGTACAAAGGCGCCGGAGCCGAAATCAGTGATGGGCTGAATCAGACGACACTCGAACTTGTCACCTTCTACCTTCCACTCGATATTCTCCAGACGCGTCTGGAAAGTCAGGGCCATGGCAGGCAGGCTGGCAAACATACTGAGTAGGGCTAGATAACGCTGGCGCACGGGAGGCTCCACAGGCTTGTACGGCAAAAAAACAGCAAACAGATTTACGGCATTCTCAAGAGATATCGGTTAAGCGCCACAAAACTTGATAGCGAGTGCCTGAGAGAGTGTTTTCCGGTAGCATTCGCCTCAGTTTGACCCGCCTGGAATCCCCAATGTCCGACCGCCTGACCCTGCTGCGTCCCGACGACTGGCACATACATCTTCGCGATGGCGCCATGTTGCCTCACACTGTCGCGGATGTTGCGCGCACTTTTGGCCGCGCCATCATCATGCCCAACCTGGTACCTCCGGTGCGTAATGCAACCGAAGCAGATGCCTATCGCCAGCGTATTTTAGCTGCGCGCCCTGACGGTAGCCGCTTCGAACCGTTGATGGTCCTTTACCTCACCGATCGCACACAGCCTGAAGATATTCGTTCGGCCAAGGCTTGCGGTTTCGTTCACGCTGCCAAGCTTTATCCTGCTGGCGCCACAACCAACTCCGACTCTGGCGTCACCAGCATCGATGCCATTTTCCCGGTGCTTGAAGCCATGGCCGAAGTCGGCATGCCATTGCTGATCCACGGCGAAGTGACACGCAGCGATGTGGATGTATTCGATCGCGAAAAAATCTTCATCGACGAGCACATGCGCCGCGTTGTGGATCGCTTTCCTACGCTGAAAGTTGTGTTTGAGCACATAACCACTGCTGATGCCGTGCAGTTCGTCAACGAGGCCTCGGCCAACGTCGGCGCAACCATCACCGCTCACCACCTGCTCTACAACCGCAACCATATGTTGGTGGGGGGCATTCGCCCGCACTTCTATTGCTTGCCTATTCTCAAGCGCAACACCCATCAGGAAGCGCTGTTGGATGCGGCAACCAGTGGCAGCGAAAAGTTTTTCCTGGGTACCGATTCGGCCCCGCATGCCCAACACGCAAAAGAAGCGGCGTGCGGCTGTGCTGGCTGCTATACCGCATACGCGGCCATTGAGCTGTATGCCGAAGCCTTTGAACAGCGCAATGCGCTGCCCAAACTGGAGGCATTTGCCAGCTTGAACGGCCCGCGCTTCTACGGTTTGCCGCCGAGCGCCGAACACATCACCCTGGTTCGCCAGGAGTGGACCGCCCCAAGCAGCCTGCCCTTCGGCGAGCTGACCGTAATCCCGCTGCGCGCCGGTGAAAAACTGCGCTGGCGCCTGCTGGAGGAACAGCTGTGAGTGACGAACATTTTGATGACGAGCACGAAGGCGGTCATAGCGGCCCTCGCCACCCAATGGCCGAACGCTTTCGCGGTTACCTGCCGGTTGTGATTGATGTTGAAACCGGTGGCTTCAATTGCGCGACCGATGCATTGCTGGAAATTGCCGCTGTAACCATCGGCATGGACGAAAAAGGCTTCGTGTTCCCCGAGCACACCTATTTCCACCGTGTTGAGCCGTTCGAAGGTGCCAACATCGAAGCCGCTGCGCTGGAGTTCACCGGCATCAAGCTTGATCACCCACTGCGAATGGCCGTTAGCGAAGAAACCGCGCTGAATGACATCTTCCGTGGCGTACGCAAAGCCTTGAAAGCCAACGGCTGCAAGCGCGCCATTCTGGTAGGCCATAACAGCAGTTTCGATTTGGGCTTCCTGAACGCTGCTGCCGCGCGCCTGGACATGAAACGTAATCCGTTTCATCCCTTCTCAAGCTTTGACACTGCAACACTGGCTGGCTTGGCCTATGGTCAAACCGTTTTGGCCAAGGCGTGTCAGGCCGCTGATATCGACTTCGACGGGCGCGAAGCACACTCGGCACGTTACGACACCGAAAAAACAGCTGAGCTGTTCTGTGGCATCGTCAACAGCTGGAAACAAATGGGCGGTTGGAAAGACTTCAACGACTGATTCAGTCGCCTGAACTTTCTTGTCAGCATAAAAAAACCGGACACTGAGTCCGGTTTTTTTATGCCTGAAACGGAGGCTTATAGCTTGTCAGCGTTCTCGGTCAGGTAAGCAGCAACACCCGCAGTCGAAGCGGTCATGCCTTTGTCGCCTTTTTTCCAGTTGGCAGGGCACACTTCGCCGTGCTCTTCGTGGAACTGCAATGCATCAACCAGACGCAGCAACTCGTCCATATTACGGCCCAGTGGCAGGTCGTTAACGATCTGCGAGCGAACAACGCCCTTGTCATCGATGAGGAAAGCACCACGGAAAGCAACACCACCTTCGGACTCAACGTCGTAGGCTTTGCAGATTTCGTGCTTCATGTCCGCAGCCATGGTGTATTGCACCTGACCGATACCGCCGTTGTTAACTGGGGTATTGCGCCACGCATTGTGTGTGAAATGGGAGTCGATAGAGACTGCAACCACTTCAACATTGCGTGCTTTGAACTCAGGAATGCGGTGATCCAGGGCAATCAGCTCCGATGGGCACACAAAGGTGAAGTCCAACGGGTAGAAGAACACCAGGCCGTATTTGCCTTTGATCGCGGTGGACAGCGTGAAGCTGTCAACGATTTCGCCATTGCCCAGAACAGCGGCTACGGTGAAGTCAGGGGCTTGTTTGCCTACGAGTACGCTCATGGATATCTCCTGATGTGCAGCGTGAAGAACGGGAACTGGCTAACCTTCGTTGAAAGGCGTTATTACCGCCAGCGCTCGCGTGAAAAGATCGCGCATCATACACCGCTCGTCGGAACCGGCCTTACCCCTTTTTCATGGCAAGTGCAGATCATCGCAGCACCGTTCGTCAGCCACGCTAAATCGAGGTCCAATCGAGACCTAAGTTGCTTTGACAATCATTCTCGTTAACATTAAGATCCATCGCATTGAATCCCAACCAGTGATGGTTCTTATTTATGTACGTTTGCCTTTGCACTGGCGTCACCGATGGAAAAATCCGCGATGCGATCTACGACGGTTGCTGCAGCTACCGTGAAGTTCGCGAAGCGACGGGTGTTGCCAGCCAATGCGGCAAATGTGCATGCCTGGCCAAACAAGTGGTTCGTGAAACCTTGACGTCCCTACAAGCCAGCCAGGGCGTTATGAGTTATCCCGCAGATTTTTCAGCTGCCTGAATAAGCTATTTTCAAAGAACCGGACGAATGTCCGGTTTTTTTATGCTCTGAATTCAAGTGCTTAGCGTCAAGACGCGGAACACAAACATTCTTATTCCGATTAATTTTCATTTATTATTCAAATACTTAGGTTTGACAGCTGTAAGTGCGCGGCTCAAACTCTGGCGCATATACAGTTAACTAAGGCAGGCCCTCGCGATGAAAGGCGACATTTCAGTCATCCAGCACCTCAATAAAATCCTCGGCAACGAGCTGGTCGCAATCAATCAATACTTCCTGCATGCACGCATGTATCAGGACTGGGGCCTGGAAAAGTTGGGCAAGCACGAGTACAACGAGTCCATCGATGAGATGAAACACGCTGACAAGCTGATCAAACGCATTCTGTTTCTAGAAGGTCTGCCCAACGTGCAGGACCTGGGCAAGCTGCACATCGGCGAGCACACCAAAGAAATGCTTGAGTGCGACCTGCGTATTGAGCGCACCGGCCATGCTGATCTAAAAGCCGCCATTGCCCATTGCGAAGTTGTCGGCGACTTCGGCAGCCGTGAACTTCTCGAAGATATTCTTGAATCTGAGGAAGAACACATTGACTGGCTGGAGACTCAATTAGGCCTGATCGACAAAGTCGGCATTGAGAACTATCTGCAATCTCAAATGGGTGAATAAGCAACTTCGCACTCATTAAAAAACCCCGCCCTGTTCATCGCAGGGCGGGGTTTTTTATTGTGCGCAAATAGTTAGCGCACCACCGTCATCACGCTTCGGTCTTGGCGGCGGCTGCCTTCGCGGTGGCCTCTTTGATCAGCGTTTGCAGCTCACCCGTGGCATGCATCTCAGCCATGATGTCGCTGCCGCCCACCAATTCACCGCCTACCCACAATTGAGGAAAGGTTGGCCAGTTGGCGTACTTTGGCAGGTTGGCGCGAATTTCCGGGTTTTGCAGGATGTCCACGTAAGCGAACTTTTCACCGCAGCCCATCACAGCCTGAGCAGCTTTAGCCGAAAAGCCGCACTGCGGGGCATTCGGCGAGCCTTTCATGTAGAGCAGAACGGTATTGTTGGCAATCTGTTCTTTAATAGTTTCGATGATATCCATGGAGCACCTCGGCTGAACTTTCCGACTCAGTTGTCGGCACGGTGGCGCATTGTAACGGAAACACAAGCAAGACGCTCGGTCGGCCCCACAGACGATAGTCTGCTTCTGCCGCCCATGAATTGCCAAGCAATGTCAGGGCAGTGTACAAATGGGCATCTGAGGGCTGGAAGCCACCCTTCAGGTGATCCAGACACACGCTAACGGCGGGCGAACGGAACCTGAACCCTCTAAAAAAACACCCTGATTGGCAAGACGCGACATTTCCTTATAAGATCGCGCCTTCCCCTATTTCGTCGCCCCGTGCGGCTTACGCCGCAGGTCTCGCCCGTTTTTGTGAAAATCCCGGCTTTGAGCATCTGCAGTCGTTGTAAAAAAGGTAGCTAATGATGAGCGCAAGGCACTTTCTCTCCCTCATGGATTGCACGCCCGAAGAGCTAATCAGCGTGATTCGTCGAGGCATTGAGCTCAAGGACCTGCGCCATCGCGGCGTACTCTTCGAACCTCTGAAAAACCGCGTGCTGGGCATGATTTTCGAGAAATCGTCGACCCGCACCCGCTTGTCCTTCGAGGCCGGCATGATCCAGCTCGGCGGTCAGGCCATCTTCCTGTCGCCGCGCGACACCCAACTGGGCCGTGGCGAACCTATCGGTGACTGCGCCATTGTCATGTCGCGCATGCTTGATGCCGTGATGATTCGTACCTTCGCTCACAGCACCTTGACTGAGTTCGCGGCCAATTCCCGCGTTCCCGTGATCAATGGTCTGTCAGACGACTTGCACCCCTGCCAACTACTGGCTGACATGCAAACGTTCATGGAGCATCGCGGCTCGATCAAAGGCAAGACCGTGGCCTGGATCGGCGACGGTAACAACATGTGCAACAGCTATATAGAAGCGGCCATTCAGTTCGACTTCCAACTGCGCATCGCTTGCCCGCAAGACTATGAACCCAACCCGCAGTTTGTTGCCTTGGCAGGCGAACGCGTGACCATCGTGCGCGATCCACGCGAGGCTGTTAAAGGGGCGCACCTGGTGAGTACGGATGTGTGGACGTCCATGGGCCAAGAGGAAGAAACGGCCAAACGCTTGAAGCAGTTCGCCCCTTACCAAGTCAATAAAGCGCTGCTCGACCTGGCTGCCGAGGACGTGCTGTTCATGCACTGCCTGCCCGCTCACCGCGGCGAAGAGATCAGTGTCGACTTGCTGGACGATCCGCGCTCAGTCGCCTGGGATCAAGCCGAAAACCGCCTGCACGCACAAAAAGCGCTGCTCGAATTCCTCGTTCAACCGGCGTACCACCACGCATGAGTCAGCCTCTACTGCTTAACCTGCGCGATCTGGCCTGCGGGTATCAAGGCCAGAGCGTGGTACAGAACCTCAACTTGCACCTCAATGCAGGCGACATCGGGTGTCTGCTGGGCTCTTCAGGGTGTGGCAAAACCACAACCTTGCGCGCGATTGCAGGCTTTGAACCCGTTCATCAAGGAGAAATCCAGCTAGGCGGTGAAATCATCTCCAGCGCCGGATTCACCTTGGCGCCCGAAAAACGCCGGATCGGCATGGTGTTTCAGGACTACGCGCTGTTTCCCCATCTCAGCGTGGCGGACAACATTGCGTTCGGTATTCGCAAACTTCCAGACAAAGAGCGCATTACTGAAGAGTTGCTCGAACTGGTCAACCTGAAGAACCTGGGCAAGCGTTTCCCCCACGAGCTATCGGGTGGGCAACAGCAGCGTGTAGCACTCGCCCGTGCGCTGGCGCCAGAACCGCAACTGCTATTGCTTGATGAGCCGTTCTCGAACCTGGACGGTGAGTTGCGGCGCAAGCTGAGCCACGAGGTACGGGACATTCTGAAAGCCCGTGGCACCAGTGCGATTTTGGTGACACACGATCAAGAAGAAGCCTTCGCTGTCAGCGACCACGTCGGCGTGTTCAAGGAAGGTCGTCTCGAACAATGGGATACACCCTACAACCTGTATCACGAACCGCTCACACCCTATGTCGCAAGTTTTATTGGCCAGGGTTACTTCATTCGTGGCCAGTTACTCAGCCCGGAATCGGTTCAGACCGAGCTGGGCGTGTTGCAAGGCAATCGGGCTTATACCTGGCCAACAGGGTGTGCTGTCGATGTATTACTGCGCCCGGACGACATCGTCTACGCACCGGACAGCAACTTGAAAGCGCGCATTATCGGTAAAACCTTCTTGGGGGCTTCAACGCTGTATCGTCTGCAATTACCGACAGGCAGCCAGCTGGAATCCATTTTCCCAAGCCACGTGGACCATTTGCCTGGTACAGAAGTGGGCATCCGGGTCGCGGCAGAGCATTTAGTGATGTTTCAAACCAGTGGCAGCACCGCAGCGCAAATCCCGCACTGCGAGGCTGGCGTAAGACGTTTCAGCACGTCCCACTGAAAACGACAACCCGCCCACACGAATGCATAACGTGCAGGCGCTGTGCTCCCGAGCGGCTTAACCCGCAACCGCGCCGCTACATCGCGTAAATACCGACGCCTGTAGCGGCTGATCAACCTCGCCCAATGTCGGCAAAGGTCGCCTGTGTCTGCGCTGCCAACACGCCAGGCGCCAGCTCGACCTCAAGCCCGCGTCGCCCCGCACTCACATAAAGGGTGGTGAAAGCCTGTGCACTACTATCTATAAAGGTACGCAGACGCTTCTTTTGTCCCAGCGGACTGATCCCACCCAGCAAATACCCTGTCGCTCTTTGCGCCGCCGCAGGGTCAGCCATCTCGGTTTTTTTAACCCCTGCCGCCTGAGCCAACGCTTTGAGATCAAGACTTCCGACGACCGGTACAACAGCAACCAACAACTCACCTTTTTCACTGCTCGCCAACAGCGTCTTAAACACCCGAACAGGCTCCAGCCCCAGTTTCTCTGCGGCCTCAAGACCATAAGAAGGCGCTTTGGGGTCGTGCTGATAGCTGTGTACCCGGTGTGGCGCGCAAACTTTTTTCAGCAGGTCCAGTGCGGGGGTCATGTGCGTTCCAATCGTGGAGTGAATAAAGACAGTCGCGTGCGGATTTTAGGCCATCGGCCCGTAAAAAGGCATTGGAACGGGCGTTCCGAATTAAATCCCTGATGAATCGTTACACCTGACCCTACCAATTTGTAGCCTTTGCTTACAGAAAAACAAGCCCCAAAACATCTCCCAAAAGTCAGAATACGACGGCTCGTTCACTTTCGACCTTTGACAGCGGTGTTTCTTGTCTATATTTTTTCGATTCTGAATATAAACGCTCGATACCTGAACATTTTTATCCGCACACGAAAACCGGGCGCAAAGCTTCCCGGTTTTTGTGCAGCTTCACGACCAACCTGACTGACGATGTCAAAAAAAACAAAAAAGAGGTTTCAAATGACGACTGCATCGCAGCACCCTACGCTTTCAGGCCAGTGTATGGCCGAGTTTCTCGGCACCGCACTTCTCATCTTCTTTGGTACAGGTTGTGTCGCAGCCCTCAAGGTGGCGGGCGCCAGCTTTGGCCTCTGGGAAATCAGCATCATCTGGGGCATTGGCGTCAGCATGGCGATTTACCTGACCGCGGGAGTTTCAGGCGCACACTTAAACCCCGCAGTCAGCATCGCGCTGTGCCTGTTCACCGATTTTGAAAAACGAAAACTGCCGTTTTACATCCTCGCCCAAGTGGCGGGTGCCTTCTGCGCGGCGGCATTGGTGTACACCCTCTACAGCAACCTGTTCTTCGATTACGAACAAACTCACCAGATGGTACGCGGCAGCAAGGAAAGCCTGGAGTTGGCGTCGGTGTTCTCAACCTACCCGCACCCGGCGCTCTCAACTTTGCAGGCGTTTATGGTTGAGATGGTGATCACCGCTATCCTGATGGGCGTAATCATGGCCCTCACTGATGACAAGAATGGTCTGCCACGCGGCCCATTGGCGCCGTTGCTGATTGGCTTGCTGATTGCGGTGATTGGCAGCTCGATGGGCCCGCTGACCGGCTTTGCGATGAACCCTGCACGTGATTTCGGGCCTAAGCTGATGACTTTTTTTGCGGGCTGGGGGGAAGTTTCTTTCACCGGCGCGCGGGATATCCCTTATTTCCTGGTTCCTATCTTTGCACCGATCGTCGGTGCCTGCCTCGGCGCAGCGATTTATCGCGGGATGATTGCCCGCCACCTGCCTGCCGTCGAAGCTGTGGCAACGGATGCCCAAGCCAGCGCTGAGGTAAAAACAGCGTCCTGACATCGATTTATGAAACGGGGCGCAGCAGATCACTGCCCGTTAACGCTCTCGCGCCCTGAACCCATTACTTCATTCTGCAAGGCAATCCCATGACCGACATTCAGAATAAGAACTACATCATTGCGCTGGACCAAGGCACCACTAGCTCGCGAGCGATCATATTTGATCGTGACGCCAACGTGGTTTGCACCGCACAACGTGAGTTCCAACAGCACTACCCGCAAGCCGGCTGGGTTGAGCACGACCCGATGGAAATTTTCGCCACCCAAAGTGCCGTAATGGTTGAAGCCTTGGCACAAGCCGGTCTGCATCATGACCAAGTGGCCGCCATTGGCATCACTAACCAACGCGAGACCACCGTTGTGTGGGACAAAAACAGCGGCCGTCCCATCTACAATGCGATCGTTTGGCAATGCCGACGCAGTACCGAGATCTGCGAACAGCTCAAACGCGACGGCCACGAGCAATACATCAGCGAGACCACCGGTCTGGTCACCGACCCGTACTTCTCGGGCACCAAGCTGAAATGGATCCTCGACCACGTTGAAGGCAGCCGCGAGCGCGCCCGCAATGGCGAACTGCTGTTCGGCACCATCGACAGCTGGTTGATCTGGAAATTTACCGGCGGCAAGACCCACGTCACCGACTACACCAACGCCTCGCGCACCATGCTCTTCAACATCCATACGCTGGAATGGGATGCGAAGATGCTGGAAGTGCTCGATATCCCGCGTGAAATGCTCCCAGAGGTAAAATCCTCCTCCGAAATCTACGGTCGCACCAAAAGCGGCATCGCCATTGGCGGCATCGCAGGCGATCAGCAGGCCGCTTTATTCGGCCAGATGTGCGTAGAGCCGGGCCAGGCGAAAAACACCTATGGCACCGGCTGTTTCCTGCTGATGAACACCGGCACCAACGCGGTCAAATCCACACACGGCATGTTGACCACCATCGCCTGCGGTCCCCGTGGCGAAGTTGCCTACGCATTGGAAGGTGCAGTTTTCAACGGTGGCTCCACCGTGCAATGGCTGCGTGACGAACTAAAAATCATCAACGATGCGCACGACACCGAATACTTCGCCAATAAAGTCAAAGACAGCAATGGCGTGTATCTGGTCCCGGCGTTTACCGGCCTTGGCGCACCGTATTGGGACCCGTATGCACGGGGTGCTTTGTTCGGTCTGACTCGTGGCGTGCGTGTAGATCACATCATTCGCGCAGCTCTTGAGTCGATTGCCTACCAGACTCGCGACGTACTCGACGCCATGCAACAGGACTCGGGCGAACGCCTTAAAGCCCTGCGCGTCGACGGTGGCGCAGTCGCCAACAACTTCTTGATGCAGTTTCAGGCTGACATTCTGGGCACCATGGTTGAACGGCCGCAAATGCGCGAAACCACAGCGTTGGGCGCTGCCTACCTGGCGGGTCTGGCATGCGGTTTCTGGAGCAGCCTGGACGAGTTGCGTGGTAAAGCCGTCATCGAACGCGAGTTCGAACCAACGCTCGAAGAAGCCAACAAAGAGAAGCTCTACGCGGGCTGGAAAAAAGCCGTGAGCCGAACCCGCGATTGGGAACCTCACGAAGAAAACAACTAAGCAAGCCAGGCAATGCCAGAAGCTGACGCCTGAGGCGTTGGCTTCTATCAACTGATTTCATGGCGCCTGTGAGTAGCAGGCGGCGCTTTCCTGCGGCATCATGGGCGAATTTGCTTCGCCGCCCAAAGGAAACTCCATGAATCTGCCTCCACGCCAACAGCAGATCCTCGAACTCGTTCGCGAGCGCGGCTATGTCAGCATCGAGGAAATGGCGCAGTTGTTCGTCGTCACGCCGCAGACCATTCGTCGCGATATCAACCAATTGGCCGAAGCCGATTTGTTGCGTCGCTACCACGGTGGAGCAGCCTATGACTCCAGTGTTGAAAACACCGCCTACGCCATGCGCGCGGATCAAATGCGCGATGAAAAACGCCGTATCGGCGAAGCCATCGCTGCCCAGATTCCTGACCACGCCTCGATCTTTATCAACATCGGCACCACCACCGAGTCGATAGCCAGAGCGTTGCTCAACCATAGCCACCTGAAAATCATCACCAACAACCTGCATGTCGCCTCAATTCTGAGCGCCAAGGATGACTTTGAAGTCCTGATTGCAGGCGGTAACGTGCGTCGCGACGGCGGCATCGTTGGTCAGGCCAGTGTCGATTTCATAAACCAATTCAAATTCGACTACGCCTTGGTGGGTATCAGCGGTATCGATTCAGACGGCAGCCTGCTGGACTTCGACTACCAGGAAGTACGCGTTTCCCAAGCCATCATTGCCAATGCCCGACAAACCATACTGGCCGCAGACTCCAGCAAGTTCGGACGTAACGCGATGGTACGCCTGGGTCCAATCACACTGATTGATTGCCTGGTGACCGATCAACCACCCGTGCCGGAGCTGGCTCAATTGTTGGCCCAGAACAAAATCCGCCTCGAAGTGGTGTAACCACATGCCACGCTAATCTGTAGGCGTTAGGGCAGGCTGCGATTTTTGGCGGTTATTTCGTAATAAATAGTGGCCAGAGATCAAGAAGCAGCCTTCGTGCATCAGCAGCTTCTACCTAATGCATATCGGCAAAATGTTCGAAATTCTTCCTTTCAGCCCTCTTCGATGAGTTTTTTCAATCGAAGGGTGCTGGCTGCCCGCCTGTTTATCCGCTACCATTTTCGAAAATGAACATTAATGTTCGAATTCAAATATGCGTAAACAACGCGAGGCTCATCCATGTCGCACAACACCTTGCCTGCCACCCCTCTCGCTGAAGTCTACGATGTTGCCGTGATTGGCGGCGGGATCAACGGTGTCGGCATCGCCGCAGACGCAGCCGGGCGCGGCTTGTCGGTTTTTCTGTGTGAAAAAGATGACCTCGCCAGCCACACATCGTCAGCTAGCAGCAAGCTGATTCACGGCGGTCTGCGCTACCTCGAACATTACGAGTTCCGCCTGGTGCGAGAAGCCCTGGCTGAGCGTGAAGTGCTCTTGGCCAAAGCCCCACACATCGTTAAACCGATGCGTTTCGTGTTGCCACACCGCCCCCATCTGCGTCCTGGCTGGATGATCCGCGCAGGTCTGTTCCTTTACGACCATTTGGGTAAGCGTGAAAAGCTGGCAGGCTCCAACAGCCTCAAGTTCGGTGCAGACAGCCCGCTTAAAGCTGAAATTACTAAAGGCTTCGAATATTCGGATTGCTGGGTCGATGACGCCCGCCTCGTCGTGCTCAATGCGATGGCCGCGCGCGAAAATGGCGCTCATGTGCATACCCAAACCCGCTGTGTAGGGGCTCGTCGCAGCAAAGGCTTGTGGGAATTGAACCTGGAACGCGCTGACGGCAGCGTGTTCTCGATTCGCAGTAAAGCGCTGGTCAACGCGGCTGGCCCCTGGGTTGCCAAGTTCATCAAGGACGACCTCAAGCTCGAATCGCCGTATGGCATCCGCCTGATTCAAGGCAGCCACTTGATCGTGCCCAAGCTGTATGACGCGCCGAATGCGTTCATCCTGCAAAACGAAGACCAGCGGATTGTGTTCACCATTCCGTACATGGACCAGTTCACCATCATCGGTACCACTGACCGCGAATACACCGGCGATCCGGCCAAGGTCAGCATTACCGAAGAAGAAACCGAGTACTTGCTGAACGTGGTCAACGCCCACTTCAAAAAGCAAGTAAGCCGTGCCGATATCTTGCGCACTTACTCCGGCGTGCGCCCCCTGTGCAACGACGAATCCGATAACCCGTCGGCTGTGACACGCGACTACACCCTGGCCCTGTCCGGCATACCGGGTGAAGCGCCTCTGTTGTCGGTATTCGGTGGCAAGCTGACCACGTATCGCAAACTGGCTGAATCGGCGATGGCGCAACTGACGCCCTTTTTCACGCACATCAAGCCAAGCTGGACTGCCAGCGCCCCACTGCCTGGCGGCGAAGACATGACCACCCCGGCTGCCTTGAGTGCCGCCCTGATCAACGCTCACAGCTGGCTCGATGCTGCCATTGCCAAACGCTGGGCAATCACTTACGGCAACCGCGCATGGCGCCTGCTGGACGGCGCTCAAAGCCTTGAAGACATGGGTGAGCACATCGGCAGCGGCCTCTATAGCCGTGAAGTGGATTACCTGTGCAGTCAGGAATGGGCACTGGATGCACACGACATCCTGTGGCGTCGCACCAAGCTGGGCCTGTTCACCACCGCTGAAGAGCAGGAACACCTGGCGCAATACATGACCAGCCTCAACCTCAAACACCGTAAAGTTGAAGCGGCTTAACGCCCAAACCTCGCAAAACCTGTAGGGGCGAATTCGCCCCTACAGGACAGACCTGTGCCTCTCCCTTCATTCGGATTTCCGAACAGCCTTACCCATACCTATTCGGCTTTCCGGGCACCAGGGACTTTAACCCTGCACTCAACAAGCAAATAAATCTATATAAAACAAAGGCTTAAATTTAAATTCCAAGTCTGGCACGACTCATGCTCTACACTCAGGGCCGACTGCTTAAACAGCGTTAGCCTGTTGAGTGGCTCGAAGTACATAAAGGGTCCAGTGAACTGGCTCAATAAAAAAAACAATGTCGAGGAAACACCGATGCGCATCGTTCCGCAACTTTTGGCCGCAGCTATTGCTGCCGCTCTGATTAGCACTCCAGTTTTTGCTGCCGAATTGACCGGCACACTGAAGAAAATCAAAGAATCCGGCACCATCACCCTCGGGCATCGTGACTCCTCCATCCCGTTCTCTTACATCGCGGACGCTTCCGGCAAGCCGGTTGGCTACTCCCACGATGTGCAACTGGCAATCGTTGAAGGGCTGAAAAAGCAACTCGACATGCCTGAGCTGAAGGTCAAGTACAACCTGGTCACCTCCCAGACCCGTATCCCGCTGGTACAAAACGGCACTGTTGACGTTGAATGTGGCTCCACCACCAACAACGCAGAGCGCGCTCAGCAAGTCGACTTCTCGGTCGGCATCTTCGAAATCGGTACCCGTCTGCTGTCCAAAAAAGACTCGACCTACAAAGATTTCGCTGATCTCAAAGGCAAGAACGTCGTGACCACCGCGGGTACAACGTCCGAGCGCATCCTCAAGTCCATGAACGCCGACAAGCAAATGGGCATGAACGTGATCTCGGCCAAAGACCACGGCGAAGCCTTCAACATGCTGGAGTCGGGCCGCGCTGTTGCGTTCATGATGGACGACGCCCTGCTGGCCGGTGAAATGGCCAAAGCCAAGAAGCCAACTGACTGGGCCGTAACAGGCACGCCACAGTCGTATGAAATCTACGCGTGCATGGTGCGCAAAGGCGACCCGGATTTCAAAAAAGCAGTGGATGACGCCATCGTTGCGTACTACAAGTCCGGCGACGTCAACAAGTCCTACGCCAAGTGGTTCGAATCGCCAATCCCGCCTAAAGGCCTGAACCTCATGTTCCCGATGAGCGACAAGGTCAAAGAGCTGATCGCCAATCCAAACGACAAACCAGCGCCAGAAATCAAAATCTGATAGCGGCCTGTATTGACTCCCGAGTGTGAACGATCGCACTCGGGATGTTTGGATCACCTGCTGTACTCGCTACTGACTGCATGAGAAAGCACTCGACCCGCTGGTTGTCGAGCGGGGAGTGTGTGCCTGACGATCGTGTCAGGTGTGAACGGATTCCCTGAAGCAAGTGCGTGTTTATAGAACCAACTGAGGGGAGACCCTGCATGAATTACAACTGGGACTGGACCGTGTTCTTCAAGTCCACCGGCGTAGGCAGCGAGACATATCTCGACTGGTTTATTTCGGGCTTGGGCTGGACCATCGCGATCGCTGTCGTTGCCTGGATTGTTGCGCTGGTATTGGGTTCGCTGCTGGGCGTTATGCGCACACTGCCGAACCGTTTTATCGCAGGCATCGCCACGGTTTACGTGGAAATTTTCCGTAACGTACCGCTGCTGGTGCAGCTGTTTATCTGGTACTTCCTGGTACCCGATCTGCTGCCACCAAACTTGCAGGAGTGGTACAAACAGGACCTCAACCCGACCACCTCTGCCTACCTGAGCGTTGTTGTGTGTCTGGGGCTGTTTACTGCCGCCCGTGTCTGCGAACAGGTACGCACCGGTATTGAAGCTTTGCCGCGCGGTCAGGAATCCGCTGCCCGTGCAATGGGTTTCAGCATGGCGCAAATCTACTGGAACGTGCTGCTGCCTCAAGCCTACCGCATCATCATTCCGCCCCTCACCTCTGAGTTCCTCAACGTCTTCAAGAACTCGTCGGTGGCGTCATTGATCGGCTTGATGGAGCTGCTGGCACAAACCAAACAGACGGCCGAGTTTTCCGCCAACCTGTTTGAAGCCTTCACCCTGGCCACGCTGATCTACTTCACCTTGAACATGAGCCTGATGCTGCTGATGCGCCTGATCGAGAAGAAAGTCGCTGTACCCGGCCTGATGTCTCTGGGGGGCAAATAATGGACTTCTTCGATTTCAGCGGGATTGTCCCTGCCCTGCCGGGCCTGTGGAACGGCATGATCATGACCTTGAAGCTCATGGTATTGGGTGTGATTGGCGGCGTGGCCCTGGGCACCGTACTGGCGCTGATGCGTTTGTCATCGAGCAAGTGGATGGCCAACCTGGCCGGCGCTTACGTGAACTACTTCCGCTCGATTCCACTCCTGCTGGTCATCACCTGGTTCTACCTGGCAGTGCCGTTCGTGTTGCGCTGGATCACCGGCGAAGACACCCCCATCGGCGCCTTTGAGTCGTGCATGGTGGCTTTTGTCATGTTCGAAGCGGCCTACTTCTGCGAGATCGTGCGCGCAGGCGTTCAAGCCATCCCCAAAGGCCAGATGGGTGCAGCCAAAGCGCTGGGCATGAGTTACGGCCAGGCCATGCGCCTGATCATCCTGCCCCAGGCCTTTCGCAAAATGACCCCGTTGCTGCTGCAACAAAGCATCATTCTGTTCCAGGACACCTCGCTGGTTTACACCGTAGGGCTTGTGGATTTCCTCAATGCTTCACGCTCAAGTGGCGATATCATCGGCCGCTCCAATGAGTTCCTGATCTTCGCCGGTCTGGTGTATTTCATCATCAGCTTTTCCGCCTCGCTGCTGGTCAAGCGTCTGCAAAAAAGGTTTGCCGTATGATTTCGATCAAGAACATCAACAAGTGGTACGGGGACTTTCAGGTACTGACCGATTGCAGTACTGAAGTCAAAAAGGGTGAAGTGGTGGTGGTCTGTGGGCCGTCCGGCTCCGGCAAATCAACCCTGATCAAGTGCGTCAACGCCCTCGAACCGTTCCAGAAAGGCGACATCGTGGTCGACGGCACCTCGATTGCCGACCCCAAGACCAACCTGCCAAAACTGCGCTCGCGCGTGGGCATGGTGTTTCAGCACTTTGAGCTGTTCCCGCACATGACCATCACCGAAAACCTGACCATTGCGCAGGTCAAGGTGCTGGGCCGCAGCAAAGCCGAAGCCACCAAAAAGGGCCTGGAACTGCTGGAGCGCGTAGGGCTATCGGCGCACGCCCACAAGCATCCGGGCCAGCTTTCGGGCGGTCAGCAACAGCGCGTGGCCATTGCCCGTGCGTTGGCGATGGACCCGATCGTCATGCTGTTCGATGAACCCACTTCGGCCCTCGACCCTGAGATGGTTAACGAAGTGCTCGACGTAATGGTGCAATTGGCTCACGAAGGCATGACCATGATGTGCGTCACCCACGAAATGGGTTTTGCACGCAAAGTGGCTAACCGCGTGATCTTCATGGACCAGGGCAAAATCGTCGAAGACTGCGAAAAAGAAGAGTTTTTCGGCGACGTAAGCGCCCGTTCACAGCGCGCCCAGGACTTCCTCAGCAAAATCTTGCAGCACTAAGCAACAGCCATCACCTGTAGGCGCGGACCTGCTCGCGCCTACAGGAAACCATTGATCAACGGCCATTGCGCAGTGGTTGACCCAAGGCATCTGTGATGAAATGCGACCCCACACTTTATCGCGGTGCCCCGCCCTCACTTGCCGTGAAACCTCGTCTGCTTCGCCATTTGCTGTTGCCGCCCTTGATCATCCTGCTGACAATCGGCCTGGGATACGCGGGCTATCGCGTCAGCGAACACTTCGGCATTCGCAACCTCAGCGAAAGCGGTGAACGCCAGTTGGAGCTGCACGCACGCACGGTTGAGAGTGAACTGGGCAAATACACCTACCTGCCCAGCCTGCTGGAACTGGAGTCCAGCGTCTCAAAGCTGTTGGGCGACCCGAATCTGCAACATCGCACCACGGTCAATCAATACCTCGAAGGGCTGAATCGGCGTAGTCGCAGCCGCGCCATTTATGTGCTCGACACCACAGGGCGCGTGCTGGCCACCAGCAATTGGCGTGATGCCGACAGTTACCTGGGTGAAGACCTGTCTTTTCGCGCCTATTTTCAAGACGCGGTACGCGGGCAGCCCGGCCGGTTTTACGGCATTGGCAGTACCAGCGGCGAACCCGGCTACTACTTGGCACACGGCCTGGAAGAGCAAGGCAAAATCATCGGCGTCGCGGTCATCAAAGTGCGTCTCGAAGCGCTGGAAGAACGCTGGCAACGTGCCCGCCTGGAAGCCTATGTCAGCGATGAGAACGGCATCATTATCCTGTCCAGCGATCCCTCGCGACGCCTGAAGTCTGTGCGCCCTTTGACCCCCGACATCAAAGAGAAGCTGGCGCGCAGCCTTCAGTATTACTGGTGGCCACTCAATGAGCTGCAACCGCTGGACCGCGAGCACTTGGCCGAAGGGGTCGAGAAAGTCACCTTTGCCACCAACAGCGAAGTCATTACCGATCACGATCAAGTGAGTTATCTGGCGCAAACCCGTAAGCTAAACGACACGCCGTGGGACATCACCCTCCTCTCACCCTTACAGGACCTGCGCCGCGAAGCCGCCAACCAAGGCATGCTGGTAGCCGTTGCGTTTGCGTTGCTGGCTTTTTTGCTGATTGCCTGGAACGAGCGGCGCAAAGTCATCGCCACCCGACTGGCTGCGCGAGAGGCCCTGCAAGAGGCCAATAACCAGTTAGAACGCAAAATCACCGAACGCACCACTCACCTGCGCGCCAGCAATGAACGCCTTAAAGGGCAGATTCGTGAACGTAGGCAAACAGAAGACACATTGCGTCGCGCTCAAGACGAACTGGTGCAAGCTGGCAAACTGGCCGCCATCGGGCAAATGTCCACCAGCATCGCTCACGAACTGAATCAGCCATTGGCAGCCTTGCGCACGCTTTCAGGCAATACCGTGCGCTTTCTTGAACGGGGCGATTTGAAAGTGGCGGCGGACAATCTTGGCACCATCAACAAGCTGGTGGACCGCATGGGGCGCATCACCGCCAACCTGCGCTCCTTTGCCCGCCGCGGCGATGATCACGGCCAGGCCAACCTCAATCATGCGGTCGACGCGGCCCTGCAACTGCTGGCCAACCGGCTGGAAGCCTCCGGTGCGCGCCTGCATCGAGACTTCAGCGACGCCGAGCTGAAAATTGACCAGACCCGCCTTGAACAAATACTGGTCAACCTGATCGGTAACGCACTGGACGCCATGCAGGGCCAGACCTCTGCGCCGCAGGTGTGGCTTGAGGGGCATTTACAGGAAGGAAAATACCGCCTGCAAGTGCGCGACAACGGTCCCGGCATTGACCCCGAAACCCGCAAGCATCTGTTTGAACCGTTCTTCACCACCAAACCCGGTGAACAAGGGCTTGGCCTGGGTCTGACATTGTCTGCCAGCCTTGCCGCAGCCGCCGGCGGCAACCTCAGCGTCGAATTCCCGGCCAGCGGGGGTGCTTCGTTTGTCCTCTTAATACCGTTGGTGCAACCCGCTAAGGTCGATCAGATATGAACCACGAGTTGAGCGTCCTCATCGTTGAAGACGACCCCCATGTGCTGCTCGGTTGCCAACAGGCCCTGGCGCTCGAAGACATCCGCAGCGAGGGTGTCAGCAGTGCCGAGCAGGCGCTCGCCCTGGTGGGCGACAACTTCCCCGGTATCGTCATCAGCGACATCCGCCTGCCGGGCATTGATGGCCTGGAACTGCTTAAACGCCTCAAGGCTCGCGACGCCAGCCTGCCAGTGGTACTGATTACCGGCCACGGCGACATTTCAATGGCTGTCGGGGCCATGCGTGACGGTGCCTATGACTTCATGGAGAAACCCTTTTCACCGGAACGCCTGGTAGACGCCGCGCGCCGGGCACTTGAACAGCGCAGCCTGGCACGCGAAGTCTGGTCATTGCGCCGACAATTGGCTGAGCGCGATTCGCTTGAAGGGCGCATCATCGGCCGCTCTCCAGCCATGCAGCACTTGCGCGAATTGATCGCCAACGTTGCCGATACCTCTGCCAACGTATTGATTGAAGGCGAAACCGGCACGGGCAAAGAGTTAGTCGCACGTTGCCTGCATGACTTCAGTCGGCGCCAGCCTCAGCAGTTTGTCGCGCTTAACTGCGGGGGCTTGCCCGAAAACCTGTTTGAAAGTGAAATTTTCGGTCACGAAGCCAACGCGTTTACCGGCGCAGGCAAACGGCGCATCGGCAAGATTGAGCACGCCGACGGCGGGACGCTGTTTCTTGATGAAGTCGAAAGCATGCCGCTCAATTTACAAATCAAGCTGCTGCGGGTACTGCAAGAACGCACGCTGGAACGTCTGGGTTCCAACCACAGCATCGACGTGGATTGCCGAGTCATTGCGGCCACCAAATCCGACCTTGATCACCTGAGCAAAGCCAATCAATTTCGTAGCGACCTTTACTACCGCTTGAACGTGGTCACGCTCGAACTGCCGCCCTTGCGCGAGCGGCGCGAAGACATCTTGCAATTGTTTGAGCATTTCTTGCAGCAGTCCTCCCTTCGCTTCGACCGCACGGCACCCGAGCTGGACAACCAGACCTTGTCGACCCTGATGAGCCACGACTGGCCGGGCAACGTGCGAGAGCTGCGCAACGTGGCCGAGCGGTTTGCCCTTGGCCTGCCCGCGTTCAAAAAATCCGGCAATAACGTGGCACAAGGCCTGGGCTTCTCCGAAGCGGTGGAAGCGTTCGAGCGCAACCTGCTCAACGACGCCTTGCAGCGCAGCGGTGGCAACCTGACTCAAGCCAGCCAGGAGCTGGGCATGGCCAAGACCACGCTGTTCGATAAAGTTAAAAAATACGGTTTGGCTCACTAATGGATCTGATTTTAAAAGCGGCGCTCGGGGCTGGGGTGGTCATCATTTTGGCCATGCTGGCAAAAACCAAAAACTACTACATCGCAGGCCTGGTGCCGCTGTTTCCGACCTTTGCGCTGATTGCACACTACATTGTTGGCAAGGGGCGCTCCCTCGACGATCTTAAAACCACCATCGTTTTCGGTATGTGGTCGATCATTCCTTACTTTGTGTATCTTGCCGCGCTCTACCTGCTGGTAGACCGCATGCGCCTTGAAGCCTCGCTGGCGCTGGCCGCTGTGGCCTGGTTAATGGCCGCCACCGTGCTGGTCAGTGTGTGGGTGCGCTTGCACTAACCTTCCACGTAAGGCCGCTTAAAATGTGTAGCTCAGCGCCGTCTGCACCGCGCCCTGATTCACATCGCCCAACGCCTTGACCATGCTGCTGTCTGCCGCCGAGCCGATCAAGTGGGTCCAGGTGGCACTGGCCACCCAAGACCAATGTTGAGCCAAAGGAAACGATAAGTTCTGCGTCAGGCTGATCTGTTGAAACCCGCCACTGGCCTTGTACCCCGAAATCCCTGACGCTTGCGCTTCACTGGCACTTACACCAAAAAACGTCGAAGTCTGGCGCCCGTCCGCGAAGTGGGCGGCCAACTGGCTGCTGCCAATGACCCCAAGCCCCAGCGGATAACCCAGCTCGCCGCCGAACTTGCCCAACACCCCGCCCTGCCCGCTGGCGCCCCCCACGGCTTGCCCCACTTGCGCGTACACCCGCCAGAACTCGGCAGGGCTGTATTGCACAAAACCGCCGAGTTGAGCCATGCCTGAAACATCCCGCAAGCCACGTAATGAGCCATTGGCGTTGCGCCCCGACACGTCGTTAATGAACGGCCCCGCACTCCACCCCTGTGCCTTGAAGACACTCCAGGTCAGGCCATCGTCACTGTCCAGACTGACATTTCCCCAATCCAGATCTAAATACGGTAACGGAACAGTCTCGTAGCGACTGGCGCTTGGGTCGGAGGGCTGATACCCGACCCCCACGCCGATTTCACCCGTCAAGTCGTCAGCGGCACGCGCACCTGCAGTGGCGCTCAATAAGACGAACAGCAAAACAACCGATAGTGGCGCCTTCATCTCAAGGTATCCCTGTGATTCATGCGCGCATCACGCCTTTTATTGCCTGTTCAGTGCAAGCACCGATGTTGTTTGTAGCGAGCTACAAAAAATGTAGCTCTGGCGTCTTATTTTTTGCTCTTGGCTGGTCAAAGCCCCGGCCTGCCGGGGTTTTTTCAACTTGGCACAATCAGTGCAATTGCCCTGTTGCAGCGCAACGTGCGCCCCTTTCCAACAGGACAATGCTGATGATGCAATGGCATATCGTGTGCGATTTCGACGGAACCATTACGGGCACCGACGTCATCGATAACATTCTTCAACGCTTCGCCGACGCGAGTTGGGAAGCGATCGAAGACCAATGGATGAAAGGCGAGATCGGCTCACGTGAATGCCTAAGACGCCAACTGTCGTTGGTCCAAGCCTCTCCAGCCCAATTGCTGGCCTATTTCGACAGCGTTGACATCGACCCGGACTTTCCGGATTTCGTCGATCACGTGATCAGCCTCGGGGCGTCCATTGAAGTGGTCAGCGACGGCATCGAACAAGCCATCGCGCGGATCCTGGCGCGTAACTACGTCACCTTGCTGCCGATACTCGCCAATCGCCTGCGCCAAATGGACCAAAACCGCTGGCGTATCGACTTCCCTCACTCCAGCGATGCTTGCCGTGCCGCCTCGGGCAACTGCAAATGCAAGTCCACACCCAGCGGCAAACGCGTGCTGGTGATTGGTGATGGCCGCTCCGACATGTGCGTGGCCGCGACTGCCGACTTTGTGTTCGCCAAAGACAGTCTGGCCAAACACTGCGAGGACAACGGCATTCCTTACGCCCGTTTCGACACATTCGCAGATCTTCCAGCGTTACTCGCCAAACTGCCCAGCAATGCTGCCAACACCCTCCACTTTTCTCGTGAACAGCAGGAACTCTTCAACCATGTCTGACATCCGAATCGCCACCCCTGAAGACCAGATCCTTCTGGATAAAGAAGCCAAATACTGCTCGTACGGCGATACCGTTCACTACATTGAACCGCCGCGTATTTTCAGCCGCTGCGAAGGTTCCTACGTATGGGACACCGAAGACCAAGCCTACCTCGATCTGCAAATGTGGTATTCGGCGGTTAACTTCGGTTACTCCAACCCGCGCCTGAACAACGCGCTGAAACAGCAGATCGACACGCTGCCGCAGATCGCCAGCCAATACCTGCACAAAGGCAAGATCGAGCTGTCAGAGTGCATCGCTGTCGACGCCAAGAACAAGTTCGGCCTCGACGGGCGTGTGCACTTCAACGTGGGTGGCTCGCAGTCCATCGAAGACTCGCTCAAAGTAGTACGCAACGCCAGCAACGGCAAAAGCCTGATGTTTGCCTTCGAAGGCGGGTATCACGGCCGCACCCTCGGCGCGTCGTCTATTACGTCGAGCTACCGCTACCGCCGCCGTTACGGGCATTTCGGCGAACGCGCCAACTTCATTCCGTTCCCGTACCACTTCCGTGGGCCAAAAGGCATGACCAAGGAAGAATACGGCAGCCATTGCGTGCAGCAATTCGCCCGCTTATTCGAGACCGAGTACAACGGCGTATGGGACCCAAAAGTCGGCCAAAGTGAATACGCCGCGTTTTACGTCGAGCCGATCCAGGGCACTGGCGGCTATGTCATTCCGCCGATGAATTTCTACAGCGAACTCAAGCAGGTGCTCGATCAGCACGGCATTTTGATGGTGGTGGACGAAATCCAGATGGGTTTCTGGCGCACCGGCAAGCTGTGGTCGATTGAACACTTTGACGTCAAACCCGACGTGATCGTATTCGGCAAGGCATTGACCAACGGCCTCAACCCGCTGGGTGGCATCTGGGCACGCGAGGAGTTGATCAACCCGACGGTGTTCCCGCCAGGATCAACCCACTCCACCTTCGCCTCGAACCCGCTGGGCACCGCTGTGGGCCTTGAAATGTTCAAAATGACCAGCGAAGTCGATTACGGCGCGATGGTCATGGCCAAAGGCAAATATTTCCTGGCCGGCCTGCAAGACCTGCAAAAGCGTTACCCAATCATCGGCGACGTGGACGGCCTGGGCTTGGCCCTGCGCTGCGAAATCTGCGGCCCGGATGGCTTCACACCAGACAAGGCGACGCTGGACTTCATGGTCGAAGAAGGCATGAAAGGCGACATCGAAATCGACGGCAAGCGGCTGGGTTTGATTCTGGACGTGGGCGGTTACTACAAAAACGTAATCACCCTGGCACCGTCGCTGGAAATCAGCTACACAGAAATCGACTTGGGCATCGCCCTGCTCGACCGCCTGCTGCACCGGGCCATGAAACGGTGAACACGTCAAAGATCGATCTGGGCGAAGGCGACGCCGGTTTCGTTCTCGGCACAGGTGAGGTCGCGGTGTTGTTGATCCACGGCCTTACCGGCACCCCGACGGAGTTGCGTCGGGTGGCCGTGGGCCTGGCCAAGGCTGGCTGCACGGTGTACGTGCCTACCTTGGCCGGGCATTGCGCCGATAACGCATATTTGCAGACCACCGGCTGGCAAGACTGGTATGAAAGTGCGCGCAACACCTTTGCCGGGATTCGGCAAAAGCACTCACAGGTGTTTGTCGGCGGCCTGTCGATGGGCGCCGTGATGTCGATGTACATGGCGGCCGAACATCCAGGGCAAATCGCGGGCCTGCTGCTGTACTCCACGACCTTGCGTTATGACGGCTGGAATATCCCAAAGACCTCCTTACTTATCCCGCTGATGATGATGCTTCCTTTTGGCGTACACCTGTGTAGCTTCAACGAAAGGCCACCCTATGGGATCAAGAATCCACGTTTGCGGGCCATCGTAGAGCGGCAGATGAAAGCAGGGGACAGCAATAGCGCCGGGCTTTTAAGCATGCCAGGTCTGAGCGTGCGCGAACTTCGCCGGTTAATTGCAGTGGTCAAACGCAAAATGCCTAGCGTAATGACGCCGACACTGGTGATCCATGCCAGTGAAGACGACTTGACCAGCCGCTGGAACGCCGATTACGTTGAACGCCACTTGGGCGGGCCGGTGACCAAAGTGCTGCTCGATAACTGTTACCACATGATCACCGTCGACCTGCAATACCCGCGCGTGATCGAGTTAAGTAATGCCTTCGTGAAAAAAAACAGTCTCGAAACGCAGGTCCAAGACCCGCTCTTACAGGGAACCTGACGTGAAGAATGGTTCCTGAACCGCTCACAGGCTTACCCCGTGTCCTATAAACCGGGGTCGCTTAGCCTGACAACCAATTTCGATCAGGACGCTTACCGGCGCTGAATTTGGCGAGTATTCTCAGGCCCTTGAATAACACGACAACATGAGCGGGGGTTACCCGCTCCGACCGCCATGACCGCTTCGATAAGCGAGTATTAATGTCGACCTCTCCCCACTCCGCGCACACGCCACCTCCGTTCAAAGTTTCGCGCTGGACGGTCCAGCGCAAACTGGTACTGGCCTTTTGGCTAGTCAGTGTTATTCCGACCATGATCGCCTCGGAACTGGCCGCGACCACCTTGTCGCACATTTTCGACAGCAACGTGCGCGTATGGCTTCAAGAGTCGACCAAAATCGTCAAAGACGAAATCAGCGAAACCCTGCTAGACAACGCCAGAGCGGCAAAGCTTTTTTTGCAATACACCCACCCGCCTTCCAGCAGTAAAGCCATTCGCCATGATCGACTCACCGCCGACATCGCTGACGCCATGGGCATCGACGTTGTCGCGCTGATACGTGACAGCGACCATAAAGTGGTGTTTAGCACCGCAAGCGATAACATCGTCAAGCAGATCAGCTTGTCACCCAACGCGGTATTGCAAACGGTTAACGTAGGCGAAGTCACGACCGGCACAGTAGTGTCGACTTTTCCGGCACGCCAGGACGGCGTGGACTATCAACTACTGGTGGCGACCAACATCGACAGCAGCTTTCTGATCAGCGTGGCAGAGGTGCACTCTCTGGACCTGCGTCTTTATCTGCATACCCCAAAAGGCTTCGCTGAAATATTCTCCAGCCAGCGTTTTGAAGATAGACAGCCCACAGTACCCAATGCCATCGAGCAAAAACTGCGCGATACCAAGTTGCCCAGTGAGCAGTTCACGAACCGTTATTGCGGCTTGTACTGGCCGATCATTAATGACACGGGCGAGCTGCAAGGCGTGATTTACAGCGGTTTGTTGTGCAACACCAATTTGGTTGGACTGGTGAACCAACCCAACCTGTTTATGCTGATTTTTCTGCTGGGTTCGATGCTCTCGTTAACCGTTGGCTGGCAGGTGTCCGAGCACCTGACGCGGCCTTTGCGAGCACTTTCTGAAGGTGTGCGCGCGGTCACCGCCGGGGATTACGACCAACGGATGGACGTTTCCGGGCATGACGAACTGGCCGAATTGAGCAGTACCTTCAACCACATGACATTGCGTTTGGGCGAGCTGCATCACCTT
Organism: Pseudomonas weihenstephanensis; assembly: GCF_016812185.1. Lineage (NCBI taxonomy): Bacteria > Pseudomonadati > Pseudomonadota > Gammaproteobacteria > Pseudomonadales > Pseudomonadaceae > Pseudomonas > Pseudomonas weihenstephanensis. Next base: position 1,136,483 of record NZ_JAAEBV010000001.1, read on the forward strand.
GAGGCGCAACTGCGTCGACGGGATCGCCTGCATGCCCTGGGCGAGGTGGCCATGGGCCTGGCCCACGAAATCCGCAACCCGCTGGGCATTATCAAAACCGCCACCCAATTGCTGCACCGCCGCGCCGAACTGGGGGAAACCGACAAACGCCATCTCGAATACGTGGTCAGTGAAGTCACGCGCATCAATGACCTGATCACCGACTTTCTCGAATTCGCCAAACCCAGTACACCCGTGCGCTCAACTCAAGCCGCGCGCCCTCTGGTTGAAGACATTCTGGGCTTTTGCAAACCAGAACTTGAAAGCCACCACATTGATGCGCACATCTATGACCAAGCACCCGGTGCCACCTTGTATGCCGATGCACGGCAGTTGAAACAGGCGCTCCTGAACTTGATCATCAACGCCATCGACGCCATGCCTGAAGGCGGGCAGCTCAGCGTAAGCATTGACCAGAAAGACGGTTACACCGTCATCAGCATTGCCGACAGCGGCGAAGGGATCGCGCTTGACATGATAGAACGCATCTTCACCCCTTTTGTGACCACCAAAGCCTCAGGCACAGGCTTGGGGCTGGCCAAGGTTTTCTCGATCATGGACAGCCACGACGCACGCATCGAGTGCCTCAGCGACAGGGGCGCAGGTGCCACCTTCAATCTGTACATTCCGTCACATGGAGGGGATGAGGCATGAGTCATAACGTGCTGGTGGTGGACGACGAACCGAAGTTGTGTGACCTGCTCAGCTCAGCGCTCAGCCAGAATGACGTGCACGTGTTCACAGCGAGCAACGGGGTACAAGCACTGGCCATTCTTGAGCAAGAAGACATCGACCTGGTCATCAGCGATTGGCGCATGCCGGGCATGGACGGGCCGCAACTGCTGGCCGAAGTCAAACAGCGTTATTCGCACCTGCCGGTGATCGTGATGACCGCCTACAGCACGGTAAAAAATGCCGTGCAGTCCATGCGCAACGGCGCCTATGACTACATCGCCAAGCCCTTCGACATCGACGAGCTGGACATTACTGTCCACAAAGCCCTGCAATTTCGCGACATCCTGCGTGACAACGCACGCATGCGGGCCGAACTGGACCAACACCAGCCCTTCGACAGCCTGATGGGCGACAGCCCCAGCTTTCGCCGTGTGTTGCAGGCCATTGACTCAGTACGCGACAGTAGCGCGACCATTTTGCTCACCGGCGAAAGCGGCACGGGCAAAGAGATGGTGGCACGCGCCATTCACAAACATGGCAGCCGCGCCGACAAACCGTTTGTCGCGGTTAACTGTGCGGCCATTCCTGAAGGGCTGCTGGAAAGCGAGATGTTTGGCCATCGCAAAGGCGCATTCACCGGCGCGGTCACCGACCGTGTAGGACGCTTCATGCAGGCCGACAAGGGCACGTTGTTCCTTGATGAAGTCGGCGATATGCCACTGGCGTTGCAGGCGAAGATTTTGCGTGCCCTGCAAGAGCGTGTGATCGAACCCGTGGGTGACCCGCGTGAGCGCAAGGTGGATGTACGGGTGATTGCAGCCACCCACAAAAACCTGCTCGAAGCGGTCGCCAACAAGGAGTTTCGCGAAGACTTGTACTACCGTTTGAATGTGTTTCCGATCCAACTGCCCGCCTTGCGCGAGCGCATAGAAGACATCGCACCGCTGGCGCGGCACTTTGCGCATAACCTGGGGGCAACGGCAGGTAAACGTATCACCGGGTTCAGTCCAGATGCCTTGCAGGCCATGGCCGAATACAACTGGCCGGGCAACATCCGCGAGCTGCAAAATTGCGTCGAGCGCGCCACCATTGTGGCCACCAGCAGCACCATTGAAGACAGCGACCTGCCGCCGTATTTGTTTACCGCACAACCCAATCAACAATGTAGCGTGCTGGAGTCTGGCCCCAGCGTGCCACCGGACCTGGAAGCGGCGTTGGCCGAGGTTGAAAAGGCCTACATTCTCGCGGCTTTGCAACAGGCCAACGGCGTGCAAGCGGCGGCGGCGCAGCTCATCGGCATTTCAGAACGAAGCTTTTGGTATCGCCTGAAAAAACTCGATATCCATGTCGAAAAAATCGTGCGCTAACCAAACCCTGTAGGCGCTGATGCAGGCTGCGATCTGTTGATTTGAAGATCAAAAGATGACTGCCTGCATCAGCGCCTGCATAACGTGCGGCCTTAAGCCACCTCGGCGCGCAACTGACGTGCTGCGGCCACCATGTTGATCAACGCGGCTTCCGTCTCGGCCCAGGCGCGGGTTTTGAGGCCGCAGTCCGGGTTCACCCACAGCCGCTGCGCCGGGATACGCTGCGCAGCCTTGCTCAGCAACTTGACCATTTCGGCCGTGTCCGGAACCCGTGGCGAATGGATGTCATACACCCCTGGGCCAATGTCGTTCGGGTAGTCGAACGCTTCAAAGGCGTCCAGCAATTCCATGTCCGAACGGGAGGTCTCAATCGTGATGACGTCAGCGTCCATCTCGGCAATCGACTTGATCACATCGTTGAACTCGCTGTAGCACATGTGGGTGTGAATCTGGGTTTGATCCCCAACGCCCGAGGCACACAGACGGAACGCTTCGACCGCCCAATCCAGGTACTCCTGCCACTGCGCACGGCGCAGCGGCAAGCCCTCACGGAATGCTGCTTCGTCGATTTGCACAATTTTTATCCCGGCTTTTTCCAGGTCGACCACTTCGTCACGAATGGCCAAAGCCAGCTGTTGCGCCTGCTCCTTGCGCGACACATCTTCGCGGGGGAAGGACCACATCAGCATAGTCACCGGCCCGGTCAGCATGCCCTTCATGACTTTCTCGGTCAGGCCCTGGGCGTATTTGATCCATTCCACGGTCATGGCTTTCGGACGACTCAGGTCGCCGAAGATGATCGCCGGTTTCACGCACCGCGAACCGTAGCTTTGCACCCAGCCATATTGGGTGAATACATAGCCATCCAGTTGTTCGGCAAAGTACTCCACCATGTCGTTGCGCTCGGCCTCGCCGTGTACCAAGACATCCAGCCCCAGACGTTCTTGTGTCTCTACTGCATTACGAATTTCACTGTGCATGGCTTCGGTGTATTCACTGACCGACAATTTGCCTTGCTTGTAGGACTGGCGCGCCAGACGAATAGAAGCGGTTTGCGGGAATGAACCGATGGTGGTGGTCGGAAAGGCTGGCAGGTTCAAACGCGCCCGCTGTACTTCAATGCGTGCAGCAAACGGCGAATGACGCTGGCTATCCGCCTCGCTGATCGCGCCAAGGCGCGCTTGGACGGCGGGCTTGTGAATACGCGGCGACTTGGCGCGGCTTTCTTGCACGGCCCGACTTTCGGCCAGGGCTTTTTGCACGCTGGCGTCGTGCGGTTTATTCAGCGCATCACGCAAAACAGCTATTTCGCCGCATTTTTGTTTAGCGAACGCCAGCCAGCTTTTCAGCTCGGCATCGAGTTTGGTTTCGCGGTCCAGGTCCACCGGGCTGTGCAGCAATGAGCACGAACCCGCGACCCACAGGTTGTCACCAAAACGCTCTTCGGCTTGTTGCAGTTGCGCCAGCGCGTTTTCCAGGTCGCAACGCCATACGTTACGGCCGTTCACCAGGCCCAGCGACAACACTTTATAGGTCGGCAAGCGATCCAGAATCGCGTTCAACTGGTCTGGCGCACGCACCAGGTCTACATGCAGCCCTTCAACCGGCAAGCTGACCGCCAGGCCGAGGTTGTCTTCCAGGCCGCTGAAATACGTAGCAACCAACTTCTTTAGCGGCGAGTACTGAAGGATGTGGTAGGCGCGCTCGAAGGCGTTTTTCCATTCTTGCGGTAAGTCGAGTGACAGAATCGGCTCGTCAATCTGTACCCACTCAACCCCTTGTTCGGCCAAGCGGGTCAGGATTTCACCGTAGACCGGCAGCAGGTTTTCCAGCAGGTCGAGTTTGTTGAACTCATCGCCTTTGGCCTTGCCCAGCCACAGGTAGGTCAGCGGGCCGATGATGACCGGCTTGGCCTGATGCCCCAGTGCAAGCGCCTCAGCAGTTTCTTCAAACAGTTCGTTCCAGCTCAGTTCAAAACGCTGATCAAGGCTCAATTCCGGCACGAGGTAGTGGTAGTTGGTGTCAAACCACTTGGTCAGTTCCTGAGCATACTGGCCTTGGCTGTGCTCGCCGCCGCAGCAGCTCTGGCTCGCGCCACGGGCCATGGCAAACAAGGTGTCCAGGGTCGGGCGGCCTTCGTCATCGAGGGTGCTGGAAAAGCGTTCTGGAATCGCGCTAAACATCAGCGAATGGGTCAACACCTGGTCGTACCAGGCGAAGTCGCCGACCGGCACCAGGTCAATGCCTGCATCTTTTTGCAGTTGCCAGTGTTTGGCGCGCAATTCACGGCCCACGGCGTTAAGTGCGGCTTGATCGATATCGCCTTTCCAGTAGGCTTCAAGGGCTTTTTTCAGTTCGCGATCCGCGCCGATGCGTGGGAAACCAAGATTGTGAGCCAGGGCCATAACGGCATTCCTCCATGTCAGTAATGGCCCAATTATCGACAGACGCATCAACATGAGACAAACTCAACGTTTTCGCGTTCATCATCAAAATTACTCATGGAGCACCCGTGCTGGAAATTCGTCACCTCAAAACCCTGCACGCCTTGCGCGAATCCGACAGCCTGGTCGAGGCGGCAGAGCGCCTGCACTTGACCCAGTCGGCCCTGTCTCATCAGTTCAAAGAGCTGGAAGAACGCATGGGCATGCCGTTGTTCGTGCGCAAAACCAAACCTGTGCGCTTCACCAGTGCGGGTCTGCGCCTGCTGCAACTGGCTGACGCCATGTTGCCGCTACTGCGGGGTGCAGAGCGAGATATAGCGCGCCTGGTCGGGGGTACCGCGGGCCGCTTGCACATGGCGATTGAATGCCACAGCTGCTTCCAGTGGTTGATGCCCACCATCGACCAGTTCCGTGATGCGTGGCCCGAGGTTGAACTGGACCTGGCATCAGGCTTCGCGTTCGCCCCGCTCCCTGCGCTGGCGCGCGGCGATCTGGATTTGGTGGTCACCTCTGACCCACAAGAGATTGCAGGTCTAACGTACGTGCCGCTGTTCACCTACGAAGCCATGCTGGCCGTTGCCAATCAGCACCCGCTGGCCAGCAAGCCATTTATCGTGCCTGAAGACTTGAGTACCGAAATTCTCATCACCTACCCGGTGGAGCGTGACCGGCTCGACATCTTTACCCGCTTTCTGGAACCGGCTGACGTAGAGCCCGCACAAGTACGTACCTCAGAGTTGACGGTCATGATGATGCAACTGGTGGCCAGCGGCCGAGGTGTGTGCGGGATGCCGCACTGGGCGCTGCATGAATACAGTTCACGGGGTTACGTGAAAGCCAAGCGCTTGGGAGAAAAAGGGTTGTTCGCCACGCTGTATGCAGCGATTCGCGCAGACATGCTGGATGCGCCGTACATGCGCGACTTCTTGCTCACCGCCAAAGACACCTCGTTCTCGACGCTGGATGGCGTCAGCGCCGTGCGCTAAACCTCGCAAACGCCATTGGCTGCGCTCTTTTGATCTTGAAAACCAACAGATCGCAGCTGCGCCAACGCCTACAGGGTTTTGTGCTCGGCAACCGTCAGCCGGCGGCGCATATGCACGCGGTCGTAATAGTCTTCCCCCACCCTAATCGCACAATCCTCCAGCCCCGACTGTTCAAACCCGCAACGCTTGTACAACGCCAGCGCCGCCGTGCTATTGGCGCTGACGGTGAGTTCAATCACTTTGATATCGGGTTCTTGCTCAGCCAGAGACACGACCGCCTGCACCAATTGCTCGCCCAACCCTTGACCTCTGAAGCGTTCGCACACATATAAGCCAAACAAGGTGGCCTTGTGCTGCGCCTCTGCCCACGGCTCAAAGGCCAGGCCGACGATCCCCACCAACTCGCCCTCAATAAATGCGCCGTACAGCTCACTGAATTCGTCATCCAGCTGCGATTGCCACCAGCTCAGCGGCACGAGATCTCGCCGGGTAATCGTGGAGACAAACGCCTCAGGGTGTCGTTCATAGGCCTCTAGCATCAAGCGGCAATAGCCAGCGGCGTGTGAAGGATCAAGCAGTTCTATAGCCATTGAGGGTCCACGTCATAGCGTTTTACGTTGTTCGAGCATCAGCCTCACCGCCAGCGCCGCCAAGACGAACCCCATCACATAACGCTGCACGGCCAACCATAACGGGTTGCGTACAAACCAGACGGCGATCCCCGAGGCGAACAAGGCAATCAGCAAGTTGACGGTAAAACTGACGCTGATTTGAATAAGGCCCAACAGGATACTTTGGATAAACATCGAGCCGTGAGCCGGGCTGATGAACTGCGGCAGAATCGAGAGGTAAAACAGCGCCACCTTGGGGTTTAGCACACTGGTCAAAAAGCCCATGGCGACCAGTTTCGAAGACGAATCCGGCACCAGCTCACGGGCCTCAAACGGCGAACGTGCGCCGGGTCTAACCGCCTGCCAGGCCATCCACAACAGATAGAGCGCACCTGCCCATTTCAAGGCCTCATAGGCCATCGGCACAGCCAAAAACACAGCTGTCAGCCCGACCGCAGCGGCGAGCATGTGAACAAAGAAACCCGCCACCACCCCCACCAAAGACGTCACCCCTGCTGCGCGCCCCTGACAGATCGAACGCGAAATCAGGTAGATCATGTTTGGCCCCGGTGTCAGCACCATCAGCAAACACGCCGCAGTGAAAATCAGCACATCGTGGGCAGTAATCATCAAGGGTCCTTATCGGCATTAAATCAGGCGGAGGTCGGAATAATCTGGCGGTAGAACGGCAAAATCACATCACCGGTCAAGGGCGCCAGGGTCAAGCCGCCATCGCCACGGGGATCAATCCATTGCACTTCTTCGATCTCCGCAGCAGGGGCCACGTCAGCGTCGATATGCAGCAAAAACAACTCGGCCTGCACTTCAAACCCTGGCTCATTCACCGCCGGTGCACAAAAGTGCCCAAGGTAGGTGGCGCGGACCGGGTCAATCTTGAGCGCAAGCTCTTCTTCCAGCTCCCGGGCCAGCGCTTCAATGGGTTGCTCATGGGCATCAATTTTGCCACCCGGCTGCATAAAGGCTTGAGTACCGCGCTTGCGCACCAACAGGGTTCGGCCGTCGGGACCAATCAGCACAGCGGCGGCGATACGAATGATGTTTGTCGGTACAGGCAAAGATTGATCGGAACGCGTCACAAGAATTAACCACTCAGAGTGCGAAGGCGGGCAGGATCACACGGCCAGACTTCGCTGAAAAGATACAGATCCGCCTTTTTTAGAGGTTTATCAAACCGCTGAAATGGTTAATAAAACATTGCCTGTAAGGTTCTGTTAAGGTGCGCACCGTCCTGCCCGGAGGCAAGGATTGAGCGCGTGAATAATTACGCCGAGACAAAGGATAAAAGGAGTTTTAAATGTCGAGCATCACTGAGCTAAAAGAACGCGTTAATACTAAAACCTGGAACCTGGTATTGCTGGCTGTTGCAACTGCGGGCCTGTACCCCCTGCTCTGGCTATGGCAAAACCACACGATCATTGATCAGGTGACTCAACGTCAAACCGCGAACACTACTTACCTTATCTGGCTGGCGGTGTGTATTGGCTGGGGGGGTGCACTGGGCAATACAGGGGATAACGCCCTGATTCTCATTGGTAGCCTTTTGAGCCTTGCTGGGGCTGTTTTGTACATCGTGTGGGCGTTTCGAGCGCGGGCTGCCTTGCAAGAATACGCACTCAACGAACACAAAATTGATCTGCGCATGAACGGTTTTTACACCTTCATCTTCAACGTTTATTACATCAACTACTGCATCAACGACCTGCCTGAAGCGCTGCGCAAGCAGCAGATTTTGCAGGGCAAGACGCAAACCACTACCGTTTGATGATGTTTGGCCGCCCCGTTCGAGGGCGGCCAGTTAGGCCTGTGCGTATCAATCTTGAGCCACGGCCTTCGAACCACACCCCGCGAAACACTTGTTAAAGCCTGCAATCCTCCACTCCGATTGCGTCTTGCGCTGCTGCCCGGTGTACACCGGATGCGAGGCGCTGGAAATATCCAGCACCACAAAAGGGTACGTGTTGCCATCGGTATGGACATGCGTGCGATCCGTGTCCATCGTAGAGCCGATCAGAAAGTACGCGTCAGCCGCGTTGTCGTGAAAAAGCACTGTCCGGTCGTCAGGGTGAATGCCAGGTGTCATGAAATGTCTCCGCCGTTAAGGCAAGCTCGAAACGTTAGACAGTAACTACAGCCCCCCTGCAAATGACAACTTGCTTCAACTCGGCGCTCACGTTATATGCCCGCGACTATCGTCGGGATGCCGCGCCAAGCGAAATACCGTTCAATGACTGGTCTGCTTTCTGTAATGACGTTTGCTTGATACAGGGCAAACACCGCACCCGGGAAACCTCCAAGCTAAAGAGAGGGTCCTGACCACACCGTGAGTTCCCGCTTGTGCAGTTCACAAGCCCTTCAGGCGCAATGGCCTGACTGAAAAAACAAGCCTGAAACAGGAAACCGTATGAGCCTGTCACTGTTGAGCCGTTATGCGTTTTTTGCCTTTTGCGTGATTTTCACTCTCGTCAGCCTGCCGTTTATGCACCACGAGTGGTTATGGCCCTTTACTGCTGTGACCCTGGTGTTGAGCCTGATCGGTATTTTCGACCTGATGCAAACCCCCCACGCCGTGCGCCGTAACTACCCCATCCTGGGCAACATCCGATACATGGTTGAGACCATTCGCCCAGAGATACGCCAATACCTGCTGGAATCGGACAGCGATGCCCTGCCCTTCTCCCGTGCACAACGCTCACTGGTGTATTCACGGGCCAAGAATGAGAGTGCTGACAAACCATTTGGCACCCTGATCGATGTGTACCAATCAGGCTTTGAGTTTATCGGGCACTCCATGCGTCCGGCCCCTTTGAGCGACCCGGCGGGTTTTAGAGTGATGGTCGGCGGGCCTCAGTGCACGCAGCCTTACAGTGCATCGGTGTTCAACATCTCAGCCATGAGTTTCGGCTCCCTGAGCGCCAACGCGATTCGCGCACTTAATAAAGGGGCCCAACTGGGTAACTTTGCGCACGACACGGGTGAGGGCAGCATCAGCCCATATCACCGCGAAAACGGCGGGGACCTGACGTGGGAGTTGGGCAGCGGCTATTTCGGCTGCCGCACGACCGATGGCCGTTTCGACCCGGAACGCTTTGCCGTTCAGGCGCAAAACCCGCAAGTGCGCATGATCGAAATCAAGATGAGCCAAGGGGCAAAACCCGGTCATGGCGGGATTTTGCCAAAAGATAAAGTCACTCAAGAAATCGCTGAAACACGCGGCATCATGATGGGTGAAGACTGCATTTCCCCTTCACGACACAGCGCGTTTTCAACACCGCTTGAGTTGATGCAGTGGATCGCCCAATTGCGTGAACTGTCCGGCGGCAAGCCCGTGGGCTTCAAGTTCTGCCTGGGCCATCCGTGGGAGTTCATGGGCATTGCTAAAGCCATGCTGGAAACCGGCATCTTGCCGGACTTCATCGTCATCGACGGCAAAGAAGGTGGCACCGGGGCCGCACCGGTTGAGTTCACCGATCACATGGGCGCGCCAATGCGTGAAGGGTTGTTATTCGTGCATAACACCCTGGTGGGGCTCAACCTGCGCAGCAAGATCAAACTGGGCGCCAGTGGCAAGATCGTCAGCGCCTTTGATATTGCCAGCGTGTTGGCGATTGGCGCCGACTGGGCCAACTCGGCACGCGGCTTTATGTTTGCCATCGGCTGTATTCAGTCGCAGTCGTGTCACACCAACAAATGCCCAACCGGCGTAGCCACACAAGACCCATTGCGTCAGCGCGCCCTGGTGGTCCCGGACAAAGCACAGCGCGTATTTCATTTCCATCGCAACACCCTCAAGGGCCTGGCCGAAATGCTCGCCGCCGCGGGCCTTGAACACCCAGCACAACTGCAGGCCAAACATTTGGTACGTCGCGTGTCGGCGACCGAGGTCAAACTGTTTTCGCAACTCCACGTGTTTCTCAAGCCCGGCGAATTGCTGACCGGCGAAGTGAACGGGGAGTTTTATTCGCGCATGTGGCAAATGGCACGAGCCGACAGCTTTGACGCCAATGTCATTACGGCGGCTTGAAACGCACCTCGCCCACCACAAGGACGTAAAACATGCTGAAAGTGATTGCCGAAGACTTCATCAAACCCGAACACCTGAACACCGTACGCCCGTGGTACGCCGAACTGGTGGAAAAAACCCGATTGGAACCGGACTGCATCGCCTACGACTTGTACGTGGATCAGCAAAACCCGGGGCATTTCATTTTTATCGAGCAATGGCCCGATCAAGCGGCATTGGATGCTCACTGTCAAAGCGAGCACTTCAGGCGGCTGGTGCCGATGATTAATGCGCATCAGGCAAAAGCGTGCACGTTTATATTGATGCACGCGTTCTGAATAAGGCCATAACCTCTAACTTTCGCTGTCCGCCTTCACGCCGCCCGAACGAGAAGGCTGACAGCACAAGGCCCTACAACAAACATCATTGCGCACGGTATTACATAGTTAACAGTGACCTTTAAATCACCACTGCTGAATTTGATGAAAGGTCGAGTACGTTTGCAGGCGCTGGATGACATTGCAGAGAGTCAATACGAGTTGCAGTTACAGGCCTATAACGAAGGACTTGCAAACCAAAATCCCGGTACACCTGCCAGCCGGCTCAAGCCTGACCTGCTAGAAGTCCAACGGATATATCAGGTTGATTGGGCCCAACGCCTTGAATTGCCTTGGCAACCGACATCGATGAAATTCCGTACCAGCGCCTTAACCTGCGACGAGCAAATCGAGGCCGCCTACGAGATCGTGATCAACAAGGAATCAAGACGCGGCTATCTGCCGAAAAACCTGGCGCAGAAGGAGTGACACGACCCCGGCGGTCAAGGCTCGCCGCACAGGATACATTCCGTCATATTCAACCTTTGCATTTACTCTTGAATACCTTCACCCTGCGCGCCGCCTGTGTGTGTGTGGCGCGCAACCTGCACGACGTTCCGGGGTAGGTACGACATGCTTTCGAGAGACGGTTTGGCAAAGCGAAAACAGGCGAGGAAAGCCAGGATAGCGCACGACTTTACGGGTTGTAAATGAGCATTGCGAGCCTGTTTTCAACGCCGCATAACCGAGTGCAGATACATTTCGTACAGACCCCAAGGTCTTTATTCACTCTTTAACCGAGTACTCGTCTTGATCATTAACGGACGTGACCAGCGTATCGATTTCTTTCGCGGGCTGGCGCTGATTTTTATCTTTTGGGACCACATTCCGCATAACCCGCTGGCGGAAGTGACCGTGCGCAATTTCGGTTTGAGCGATGCGGCAGAAATCTTTGTGTTTTTGGCCGGCTATGCCGCCGTGCTGGCCTACGGAAAAATCGCTCGACGCGAGGGTTTGCTGATCGCCAGTGTGAAAATCCTGCGCCGCGCCTGGGTGCTGTATGTGGTGCATATTTTCTTGTTGGCAGTACTGATGGGCATTGTGTTCTACGCCAACAGCCACGTTGAAACCCGCGACTTGGTGCAGGAAATGGGCTTGCAGTATTTCCTGAGTAACCCACAGCAGGCCCTGACCGACGAATTGCTGCTGCGCTTCAAACCCAATCTGATGGACCCATTACCGTTGTACATCGTGTTATTGCTGGGTTTGCCGCTGGTACTGCCCATGTTGCTGCGCAAATCCGAGTACGTGGTGGGCGTGTCACTGGTGTTGTACTTGATTGCGCCTTTCTGGAACCTGGCAGCACAAGAAGGCGGCGTCTGGTTTTTTAACCCGATTGCCTGGCAGTTCCTGTTTATCCTGGGCGGAGCGGCCGCACTCCACAGCCAACCTCGCAAAGTTTCAGAGAACCGCCCACTGTTACGCCAACCGGTATTTTTGCTGGCAGTGCTTTATCTGCTGCTGACGGGCCTGTTGGCGTTGTCGTGGAAGTGGCCACAGGTACACGATGCGCTAATGCCTCTCTGGCTCGGTGAGCACCTGTATCCGATCAGTAAAACCAACCTTTCACCGGTTCGCTTGCTGCACTTTTTGGCATTGGCCTACGTGGTCGCCAAAGTCGTCCCGCACACTGATTGGCTGAATCGCGGGCTGGCTCGCCATACTTGCCGCATGGGCCGTTACTCACTGGAAGTGTTTTGTCTGGGGGTGATTCTGGCGCCGTTGGCCGACATGCTCAATGCACTGGGAGGGGATACGTTTGCGATGAAGCTTTTCAGCGCCCTGCTGGGCGTCGGGATCATGGCCATACTGGCCACATGGCTGGACTGGTACAAACGGTTGGGCAAGCAGGCACCGACTGTGTCGAGCCGCTGAGTATTCATGGGTAGGAGCGAGCGTGCTCGCTCCTACCGTTGCCTGAACTGTATTACGCGCTTATGAGGCCGAGCTTACGACTGCAGGGGTCGTGTGCTTAGGCTGCAACTTGAACACGTAAAACAGAACCGTCAGCAAGATCAAGAACGCCGGGCCAACAAACAAAGCCACTCGTGTCTCAACGAAGTAAGCCATCAGCCCTACCACAAAGAACAAGAACGCCAGCGCAGCATACGAGCTGTACGGGTACAGCCACATCTTGTACTTCAAGGCAGCCGCTTCTTCCTTGCTCAGATTTTTACGAAAGCGCAGTTGCGCCAGCAAGATCATCAACCAGGTCCAGATCGCACCGAAGGTGGCAATCGCCGTCACCCATACAAACACTTTCTCGGGCGCCAGGTAGTTGAGGACCACGCCCAGCAGCAACATTGCAATCGACAGCAACAATGCCTGACGCGGCACGCCATTTTTCGAGGTGGTACCGAAGTTGGCGGGCGCCTGACCGTTCTGCGCCAGGCTGTAGAGCATACGACCGGTGCTGAAAATGCCACCGTTGCATGACGACAGCGCGGCCGTGATCACCACAAAGTTAATGATGCCCGCCGCGGTTTTAATGCCCAGACGTTCAAAGGTCATGACAAACGGACTGCCTTGGGTACCGATCTCATTCCAAGGGTAGATCGACAGGATCACAAACAGTGCGCCGACGTAGAACAGCAGAATGCGCCAGAACACCGAGCCAATCGCACTGGGAATGGTCTTTTGCGGGTTCTTGGCTTCACCGGCCGTCAGACCGATCATTTCAACGCCCAGGTAGGCAAACATCACCATTTGCAGGGACATCAACACACCCTGGATGCCGTTTGGCAGAAAACCGCCGTGGGCCCAAAGGTTGGAAATACCCAGTGCAACGCCATCGTTACCAAAACCAAACGCGATGATGCCAATGCCACCGAGCACCATCGCGATGATGGTTACGATTTTGATCAGTGCAAACCAGAACTCAAACTCACCGAAAGCCTTGACCGCGATCAGGTTGATAGACCCCATGCTGATCAGCGCAGCAAGCGCCCAGATCCAGCGCGGTACATCGGGAAACCAGATCCCCATGTACACCGCCACGGCGGTGATTTCCGCGACACAGGTCACCAGCCATAAGAACCAGTAGTTCCAGCCCGTCAAAAAGCCCGCCAAGGGGCCAAGGTAATCTTGTGCGTAGCGGCTGAAAGAGCCAGCTACCGGATTGTGCACGGCCATTTCGCCAAGGGCGCGCATGATCACCAGGATGGCCAAGCCACCGATGATGTAGGACAGCATGATGGCAGGGCCTGCCATTTCAATTGCTTTGGCCGAACCCAGGAACAGGCCTACGCCGATACAGGCGCCGAGCGCCATCAAGCGAATATGACGTTCGCCCAGTTCGCGCTTGAGCGGACCGCCTTGTGCGGTTTCGCCTTGGGGCTGGTGGTTGCCGACTGGCATAAAAGTACAACCTCATATTGTTATTGGATGTGGCATCAATCGGGCGTTCTATCAAGCCGGGCGTGTCACCTGGCTCCCCTCTTGATCGGCCCTGACCTTGTGGGTCGACAGGTCAAAAGGGAAATGCCCTACTGAGATCGGCGGCGAGTATTGCACAGCGTTGGTGCACAGTCATTCCCCTACCTAGGACGTATTTACCTACTTTAAAGGCTCTATTCCTACACTTTCAGGCGCATGCCCCGTCAGCCGGGGCCTGCATCACCCGTCGGAAAAGCATTTATGCAGCGCCACCACAAAGTTTTCGCCGGCCTCACTCAACGTCTACGCTTCACACAAGCGCAGCCAAAATGCGTATGTGGAACTGTCGATTATGGGCGCACTGTGGCATTCCAATTCCAATCAAAGCGCAGGGCCACAAACGTCAGTGGAGCACGTGCTGCCCCCACCGCAAAGGCCCGGCGGGCGGCGCTATGGCTGGATTTTAGTAAGCGTTTTATCACTGGCAGGCCTGGCCGCAGTCAGCCTGATGGTCGTCAAAGAAGTGCGCACCTCTGCCTTTCAGGCGCGTGAGTTCAGTCGCTTTGCCGCGTCCCTGAGTTACTCGATGCAGGCAGGTCCAAGCGACTCGATGCTGTACCCCGGTGCGGGACCTTTTGACAAGCGACTGGGCTACAGCGCTTTGGGCGACTTTTTGCCGCGCTTGTTAAAACGTGATTACGTGATTGCCGAACAAACTCGCTTCTCGCCAGAGCTGTTGAGCTACAGCAAAAAAGGTTTTTTCGTACCGTACTCAGAAAAAATTCAAGCTGGACTTTCCATTACTGACTGCTCCGGCGCACCGCTCTATCAGTACAACTACCCGCAACAGCTCTATTCGAACTTCGCCAGTATTCCGCCAGTGGTGGTGCACAGCTTGTTGTTTATCGAAAACCGCGACCTGCTCGACCCCAATGAGCCGTTGGCCAACCCCGCCGTGGATTGGCCGCGTTTTGCCATGGCCGCGTGGTCGCAAGTTGCAAAAGTGCTGCACATGCCTGGCCAATCAGCGGGGGGCAGCACCTTGGCCACGCAACTCGAAAAATACCGTCACTCGCCAGATGGCCTGACAGTGTCCGGCAGTGAAAAAGTGCGGCAGATGATCTCCGCCAGCATGCGGGCCTATCAGGATGGGCCTGATACCCTGCAAGCCCGCCAGGCCGTGGTACGAGACTATCTCAACAGCGTGCCGCTCTCTGCGGTGCCGGGGCATGGTGAAGTCCACGGCATGGCTGAAGGATTACGGGTGTGGTACGGCGCCGATTTCAATCACGTCAATCAACAATTGGCCAGCACTGCGAGTGACCCGCAAAGCCTTGCATCCCGCGGCCTGGCATTACGAGAAGTGCTGTCGCTGATGATCGCCCAGCGCCGCCCTTCGCATTATTTGGCCAAAGGCCGCGAAGAATTGGCGCAATTGACCGACAGCCACATACGCCTGCTGGCGCAGAACAACGTCATTGATCCCGCATTAACGGCTGCGGCGCTGGCAAGCAAAGTGACCTACCGCAACTGGAATACAGCACCGACGATACAGCCCATCGAAACCAACAAAGGCATCAGCGTGGCGCGTGGCCGTCTCTCGGCGCTGCTCAAGCGCCCGCTGTACGACCTTGATCGCCTTGATCTGTCGGCGACCAGCACATTGCAAGCCGACTTGCAGCGCGAAGTCAGTCACTATCTGCGTCAACTGGCCGATCCCGCTTTTGCCGGCAAGCTGGGATTGCTCGGAGAACGTTTACTGACGCCCTCCAGCACTGCGCAAGTGCGTTACAGCTTCACCTTGTTTGAACTCACACCCGATGGCGCTCGCGCCAGAGTCCAAACCGACAGCACCGATCAGCCTTTTGACATTAACGAAGGCAGCAAACTGGAGCTGGGCTCGACCGCCAAACTGCGGGTCATGACCACTTACCTGCAAATCATGGCCGAGCTGCATGATCGCTACGGCGGTCAGTCCAGCGCCAACTTGAAGAAAGTCCAGGTCAATGACCAGGACCGCTTGAGTCGCTGGGCGCTGGATTACCTGATCCGGGACCCCGGCGCCAGCCTCGCGAACATGCTCGATGCCGCGCTCAACCGCCAATACTCCGCAAGCCCCGGCGAAAGCTTCTTCACCGGTGGCGGCATGCATCACTTTCACAACTTCCGCAATCAGGACAATGGCCGCAACCCGACCCTGCGCGAGGCCATCCGCGAGTCTATCAACCTGCCCTTCGTTAGGCTGATGCGCGATGTGGTGCGTTACACCACGTATCAGGCGCCAAGCAACAGCGCCGAACTGCTCAAAGACGACCTCAATCCGCGTCGTCAAGAATACTTGAGCCGTTTCGCCGATCGCGAAGGCACCACCTACATGCTCAAGTTCTGGAAAAAATACAAAGGTAAAGACACCCAGGCGCGCCTCGACACCTTTTTGGACAGCATGCACCCCACCCCCATTCGCATGTCCGCGGTGCACCGCTACCTGTTCCCACATGCTGACCAGGCCACCTTTAACAGCTTCGTGCGCTCACACCTGCGCAGCGACAAGATCCCCGACGATCGCCTCATCAAGCTTTACCAAAGCTACGGCCCTGGCGCCTATGACCTGCCCGACCAAGGTTACATCGCCAAAGTCCATCCGCTGGATCTGTGGCTGATGGGGTATTTACTGAACAACCCGCAGTCCACCTTCCAGCAAGCCGTAGCGGCAAGCCAATTCGAACGTCAGGAGGTTTACAGCTGGTTGTTTAAAAGCCGGCACAAAAGTGCCCGTGATAGCCGGATTCGTACCATGTTGGAAATCGAAGCATTCCTCGATATTCATCAGCGCTGGCAAAAGGTCGGCTACCCGTTTGACCACCTGGTGCCATCACTGGCCACGGCCTTGGGCAGCTCGGGGGATCGTCCGGCAGCGCTGTCGGAGTTGATGGGCATCATCCTTAACGATGGCGTGCGTTTACCGGTGTTACGCATTGATACCCTGCATTTCGCCGCCGATACGCCTTATGAAACCCGTCTGATCAACGACCCAGACAAAGGCGAGCGGGTGATGCCGAGCGAAGTGGCCACGGCCCTTCGTGAAGCCCTTTCAAACGTAGTGGACGCCGGAACTGCGCGCAGGGTTTCGGGCAGTTTCAAACAAACCGACGGCAGCATACTGGCCATGGGCGGCAAAACCGGGACCGGTGATAACCGCATCGAAGCCATGGGAGCGGGCGGACGCATCCTCAGCTCCAAGTCGATCAATCGCACGGCAACCTTCGTGTTTTACATCGGCGAACACCACTTTGGCACCCTGACTGCGTTTGTGCCTGGACGCTCGGCCGAAGCCTTCAAATTCACCTCCGCCCTGCCGGTGCAAGTCCTCAAGGGCATGGCCCCGATCCTGACGCCGTACCTTCAACCTGACACTCACACCTTGTGCCATCCGCCTGCCGCCCAGTTGTAATCATCCATAAACCCGGCACTGCGGCGCGGCTCTTCAGCGGCTTGTGAAACTGCCGAGGTTGACGCCGCCGTTGGCGAGTCTAGGTTCGATTGCAAAGTGATCATTTACCCGATCACTACTGGGGTGCAGCTGAAGATGCAGCCTGGTATTTCTGGGCCGGTCGCTAAAGTCTCTAGCGCCGATCAGTACATGAGAATAATTACCGTTCATCGCCTCTGCTTGAACAGACTTAAGATATATCTTAAGTTGTATCTGACTTTTACAGAGCGCGAAGATAAATGAGAGAACACCATCATCCTCATCACCGCGAGCACGGTGTTGACCCCGACGGTTTCGAAAAACGCCCCGGTCGCGAACGCGCAGGCCGTGGCCCACGGGTATTCGCCCCTGGCGACTTGAAATTACTGCTGCTGGCGCTTATCGCCGACCAGCCTTGTCACGGTTACGACTTGATCCGCCAAATCGAAACGCTGTTCGACGGCGCCTATAGCCCCAGCCCCGGCGTGATCTACCCGACCCTGACCTTCCTTGAAGAAAGCGAAATGATCACGGGCGATACCGAAGGCGGTAAAAAACGCTATACCGTCACCGACGCCGGTCGTCAGTCACTGGCCGAGCAAACCATTGCGCTGGAAGGCGTGCGCATGCGCATTGATGTCAGCAAGCGCTCGCTGCGCGGCCACGACCGGCCGGCTGAAATCCACGAAGCCGTGCACAACTTGCGTCACGCGTTACAAATGCACCATGGCCGCTGGAACCCGGAAGAAATCCTGCGCGTTCGCGACCTGCTCAATAACACCGCCAAAGCCATTGTCGATGGCCCTGTTACTGCACTGTCATCGCAGGAGAACGCTGAATGAATGCCATCGCCCCCCAGACCATTCACCGGGTCATGCATGAAATAAAACGCCGCAAACTTGAGGTGCTCCGGGTGACCGACCTGACACCCCGCATGCGCCGTATTACCGTAAGCGGACCTGAATTGGCCGGCTTCATCAGCCTGGGCAGCGATGACCACGTCAAGTTGTTCTTCCCGCAGAACGCCGAAGAACAGGCGGCACTCGAAGGCCTGGAACTCAGTGCCGGGTTGAAGAGCAAAAGCATGCCTGCGATGCGCGACTACACCCCGCGTCGCTACGACCTGCACACCCTCGAACTGGACATCGACTTTGTACTGCATGGCGACGGACCTGCCTCTACCTGGGCAGCCCAGGCCACGCCGGGGCAGTACCTGCACATCGGTGGTCCGCGCGGCTCAATGGTGGTTCCCGATATCTTCGACAGCTACCTGCTGATCGGCGACGAAACAGCCATCCCCGCCATCGCCCGACGCCTGCAAGAGCTCCCCGCCAATCGCCGGGCACTGGTCGTGGTAGACATCGAAAATGCGGGGGAAGAGCAACCGTTTGACAGCGCCGCAACGGTTGACGTGATCTGGGTGCATCGCGACCAGCCGAATGAGGACCTGCTCAAGACCGTTGCACAATTGAAGATGCCTGAGGGCGAGTTGTATGCATGGGTGGCGACCGAAAGTGCGCTGGCGCGCAAGGTGCGTCGTGTGCTGCTCGACACCCATGGTTTGAATGACGAGTTTGTAAAAGCGGTCGGCTACTGGCGGTTGAACGACAGCGCCGAAGATTAATCGACCGCGTACGTGCCTGTACTCTGACGCATCGGATTGATGGGTTTGACGGCTACTTCGCACCCGCACGCTGCCCAGGCACGAAGCGGCGATAGGCTGCGCGCCTGACCCATCGGGCCTGTACGTTAATCGGGTGTTGCAGGCCGCTTCCATCGGTCCAGCCCCACCACAATGACGGCCACGGCTATGAACCCCGCCAAAATTGCGCTGGCATTGATAAATGTCAGCGCATACCCCAGCTTCTCGACGTCCACAAACGGATACGGGTATGCACCCAGCAGATGCCCGCGCAACAGGATGTAGGCGAAATACAAAATGGGGTACAGCGCCCATAACCCGATGTGCCGGATGCGTAACGCGCCTTTGGGTACGCAAAACCACCAATACAGGGCGAAGAGTACGGGCATTACGTCATGCAGCACTTCATTGGCCAGCCACTGCAAACCCTGGGGCTGCCAGAGGTTACGCAGCAGCACACTGTACGCAACGCCCACCACAATGATGCTCACGCAAACACCGCTGCTAATCCGTGGCTGCAAGAAGAACCTTCTGACGCCTGACTCACGACCCGTTGCCTCGCAGGTCAAAACCACCGCCGCCAGGGTGTTAGTCAGAATGGTGAAAAAACTGAAGTAGTTCACCAATCCCCCCAACACGCTAGCGCCTGATGTCCAGCGGGCCAGCAACACCAGATCAAGCTGCAACGCCAACCCGCTCCACCCCACCATCGCCAGCAGGGTGCACAGCGTGCGTGTGGCGGTGGCGCTTACTCTCGTCGGGGGATTGTTCATCGGCGAATCAAATATCGCGCTTGGTGCGGGCGTATTTCACATAGAGCTTTTCAACTTTTTCCCGCGCCCAGGGCGTTTTCCTCAAGAAGGTCAGGCTCGACTTAATGCTCGGGTCGCTTTTGAAACAGCGAATATCAATGCGCTCAGCCAGCCCTTCCCACGTGTAATGCGCCACCAGCGCCGTAAGGATTTGTTCCAGCGTCACGCCGTGCAAGGGGTTGTTAGTGGGTTCAGTCATGCCGAGCCTTAAGAAAGCAATAGAGAGAAAGTCGCGCACCTTAGCCGAGCACTCGCTCAGGGGGAAGTGCATTTGCCACGCCACAGCTTAGCCGTGACTGGACAGGTGAGAGGAAAGTTCCCCTTGGTTACATTAACAGTGATGTTATATTGTAACCAATACTTTCCAATCAGAGCGTATCGCGCGCGCCTTTCACGTCTAACCCTTCCAAGGAACTTGCAATGTCGTCCCCCGCCTTCCCACGCCATCTTCGCCGTCTACGCCTGACCCCACTGGCTACCGCCCTGCTCGTTGCCTCCCCGGTATATGCCCTTGAATTGCAACCCCAGGTGATTACCGGCAACCCGCTTGGCAGCAGCCAGTTGGCCTCACCGACCACCGTTCTGGAGGGTGACGACCTGACCTTGCAACAACAAGGCAGCCTCGGTGAAACCCTGAACAAGCAACCGGGTGTGTCCTCGTCCTACTTCGGGCCCGGAGCCAGCCGCCCGATTATTCGTGGCCTGGACGGTGACCGCATTCGCATTCTGCGCAATGGCGTCGGGGCGCTGGATGCCTCATCCCTGTCTTACGATCACGCCGTGCCGCTGGACCCGGTGAATGTCGAACGGGTGGAAATTGTGCGCGGCCCCGCCGCCTTGCTGTACGGCGGCAATGCCATCGGTGGCGTGGTCAACACCTTTGACAATCGCATCCCGACTGAGGCCATCGAGGGTATTCAGGGTGCGGGAGAGTTGCGTTACGGCGGTGCAGACACCACGCGCAGCAGCGCAGGCAAGCTGGAAGCGGGCGATGGCACTTTCGCCCTGCACCTGGATGCCAACGCCCGCGAATTTAACGACCTGAAAATCCCCGGTGATGCGCGCAGTCGTCATGCACCGGCAAGTGAAGACGGCAACGATAAAAAAGGCCGTTTGGGCAACAGCAATGGCCGCCAGGACGGCGGCGCGGTGGGAGGTTCTTACACGTGGGACGATGGTTATGCCGGTCTGTCCTACAGCAACTACGACGCCAATTACGGCTCACCCGCCGAACAAGACGTGCGTATTCGCATGAAGCAGGATCATTACGCGTTTGCCTCCCAATTGCGCAACCTGCAAGGCCCCTTCAGCTCGCTGAAATTCAACGCCGGTTACACCGACTATGAACACCGCGAAATCGAAGGCGGCGAGGTCGGCACCACCTTCAAGAACAAAGGCTATGAAGCCGGTGTTGAAGCGCGGCACGTGCCCTTGGGACCGCTGAATGGCGTGGTGGGTGCTCAGGTCAACCGCAACGAGTTTTCTGCCTTGGGCGAAGAAGCGTTCGTACCGCACACCGACACCAACAGTGGCGCCCTGTTCATCCTCGAAGAACTGCAAGCCACCGAACGCTTGACGCTCAGCCTGGGCGCTCGTCTGGAGCACACCGTGGTCGACCCGGATGCCAAGGGTAACGAGCGCTTTTCAGCGGCTGATCGCTCTAAAAGCTTCACCACAGGCAGCGTGTCGTCGGGTGCAGTCTTCACCCTGACTCCGATTTGGTCGTTGGCTGCCACCCTGGGCTACACCGAGCGCGCCCCTACGTTTTATGAGCTGTACGCCAACGGCGCGCACGTTGCGACCGGCACTTATGAAGTTGGCAACGCAAACCTGTCAAAAGAAAAAGCCGTCTCCAGCGACCTGGCCCTGCGTTTTGATAACGGCACCCACACGGGCAGTGTCGGCGTGTTCTACAGCCACTTTTCCAATTACATCGGCTTACTCGGCTCGGGTCGTACGTTGAATGACGAAGGTGAACCCGACGCCGATGGTATCCCGGAGTACACCTACTCCGGAGTACGCGCACGCTTCACGGGCTTTGAAGCGAAAGATCACTGGAAACTTGGTGAAAGTGCCTACGGCAAATTCGCGCTGGAACTGTCAGGTGACTACACCCGAGCCACCAACCTCGACACGGGCGAAGCGTTGCCTCGTATTGCACCACTGCGCTTGAGCAGTGGCCTGCTGTGGGAACTGGATCGCTGGCAGGCACGGGTGGACATCGAACACGCCAGTCATCAAGGGCGCGTACCGCGCAATGAGTCGGGCACTGAGGGTTACACCACCTTAGGCGCCAGCGCCGGCTATCACTTTGAAGTGGGCAGCAGCCAATGGCTGGCCTTCGTCAAAGGCCAGAACCTGACCAACCAGACCGTGCGTTACGCCAGCTCAATTCTGCGCGACATAGCGCCTGCGCCAGGGCGTGGCATTGAGGTCGGTTTACGTACCACGTTCTAAGCCTGCGCACCTGCACTGAGCGTCGCGCAGCCCTCTGCGCGGCGCTATCGAAGGCTCTAGAACAGGCTTTTTGCCACTAATACGAGACTAAATAAAAGCAACATTTCGCTTTATCGCTACGCTCTTTCTCCGTTCTCACCTTGTAACTAGATTTATCCCACAGAGAACTTGGAGTCGTTATGCACGGAAGCTGTAGCACCACCGCCTCGCACATCCTTAAAGAAATGCTGCATTACCGCCGTCGCTTCTCAGGCAGCGATCAAGATATTTCCCTCGAAAACGACATCGTTACCCTCACCCAATTGCCGCGCATCCAGACCTTTATCAGCGCCAACCTGCCCATTCACTTCATCTTGCCAGCCTTCCCGGCCAAGTCACCGAACCCCAATAAAGTGTTGGGTGCTGTCCCGGATATGGCTGAAAAACTTGCCCTGACGTTTCTCAATTCATTGTGCGAAAACATTAAGAGCCACTACGCACCCGGCGCACGCCTGACCATTTGCTCGGATGGCCATGTGTTTTCTGACTTGATCAACGTCAGTGACGCCACGATCAACACCTACCAGAACAAGATCAAAGCGCTGATCAAGGATGAACAGCTGTCACACCTGGACGTTCTGAACCTGGGTGATATCGAAGAGTTCGCGGCCTTGACCGATGACTACGATGTGCTGCGCAGCACATTGCTGGAAGGCTACGCCGACCCGCTGCAAGACATTCGCGAGCACCTGCTCAACGACGAGGACGGCACCCGCCTGTACCGCGCCATCACCCGGTTCATGTTTGAGGACGGTTTGACGCCGGATTACCAGGGCTCAAAAACAGCGCTGCAACGTGACGCCCGCCAACGCGCCTATGGCGTGATTCAAAGCAGTTGGGCCTGGGGCAACCTGCTGGCGCAATGTTTCCCGGATGCCATTCGCCTGTCGATCCACCCGCAACCTACGTCGAGTTTAAAAATGGGCATTCATATGCTGCCCACCAAGGATGACTGGTTGACGCCCTGGCATGGCACAGCCGTGGATGTGGACGGCACCTTTGTGCTGATGAGAAAAACCGAAGCCATGGAGCTGAATGCCGAGCCGGTGTGGGTCGATGGCAACCACAGCCACTACTCGCTCGACTCGCGTAAGTCAGCCGAATGCGCATGAGAAGCACGGATGCTTCTGAATTTTCGCTGTCTCATACGGTAAACAGTGATGCAAAACACACCTGCTTTTAACGTCAGTGCACATTCGCCTTTTGGCCTGATGATTACGCCTGCCCACAACGGGCAAACAGTCGAGCAACTGGATGTCAGCCAGCTCATCGCCCTGGCACGCGAGCATCACTTGCTGATACTGCGCGGATTTGCGCCGACCTTCGTCGATTCACCGAGTTTTACCCGCTTTGCCGAGCAATGGGGAGCGATCAAGATGTGGCCCTTTGGCGCGGTACTTGACGTTAAGGAGCACCCGGACGCCACCGACCATATCTTTGATCACAGCGGCGTGCCCTTGCACTGGGACGGCATGTACAAGCCGACCATTCCTGAATTTCAACTGTTCAATTGCCTGCATGCCCCCGCAGAGGATGAAGGTGGGCGTACGACCTTTCTCGACACTGAGGCGCTGTTGGCCCATACCCCGCGGGAAGTGATTGAGCGCTGGCGTGACGTCAGTGTCACTTACCGTATTCGTCAGGTGGTGCATTACGGCGGCCAAGTGTGCTCCTCGTTGCTGGTTGAGCACCCGCGCACTGGCAAGCCGGTGCTGCGTTACAACGAACCGGCACAGGAGGGCGAGCGTTTTCTCAATCGCCATGCGTTGCAGTACCACGGTATCGAGCCGGACCAGGTGCTGGCGTTTGAACAGGACCTGCAGGCCCGGCTGCATGACCCGCGCTTTTACTACGGCCATGCCTGGCAACAAAACGACGTGGTGATTGCCGACAACTTCTCGCTGCTGCACGGCCGCGAGGCGTTTACCGCACGTTCTGCACGACACTTGCAGCGGGTACACATCCACGCCGATCCCATCTGCCACAACACCGCTTTACAGCCCGGCGCCTGACCTGTGACCGCTGCCCGTGTGCGCCAACTGCGTACCCGGTCAGCGGCCAGATATCACGGTTTTACACATTGATAAACACATCGAAAGGACTTCGACATGGCACGTCTTCTGATTGCTTGCACCGCCAGCCCAGGGCATGTATTGCCGCTGCTTAAAATCGCTGAACACTTGATAGGCCAAGGCCATGAGCTGGGGGTACTGACCGGCAAACTGTTTCGCCAGCAGGGTGAACACATTGGCGCCGAGTTTTTCGAATTCAACGAAAACATCGACTTCGATTACCGTCACGTAGACCGTCTTTTTCCACAACGCGCCTTGCTACCTCCAGGCCCCGAGCAAACAGCTCTGGCCCTGAGGAATTTTTTTGCCGATGCCATGCCACTGCAAGATCTGCAATTGCGTCAACTGATTCAAGACTTCAAACCCGACGCGCTGATCATTGAAAGCGTGTTTTATGGCGCCCTGCCGTTACTGCTGGGCCCTGTCGCCTCACGCCCCCCAGTGATGTGCATCGGTGAAACGCCGCTAGGCCTCAGCTCACGGGACTCGATCTTCTTCGGCCCGCGCATACCGCCCGCCGTGCTGCCAACGGACTGCACGCGAGAGTCGCTGGTTATCAGCGATCATCAACGACTTATCGACGAGGTTCATGACTACTTCAATCAAACACTGATCCAGCACGGGCACCCCACATTGCGTGCGGCACTCAGCGATACGCTGGTCAACGACGTGGAGCGCTTCTGCCAGTTGTCGACCCAAGCGTTTGAATATGCGCGCGATGACCTGCCACAACACTTGAGATTTGTCGGCCCGCTGCGTAATCCTCCAACCTCCAGAAACGCCGTCAAAGATCCATTCATCGAGGAGGATGGACGTCCGCTGGTGATCGTGACGCAGGGAACGGTGGCCAATGCCGACCTCAATCAACTGCTGCTGCCCACGTTGCGCGCGCTGGCAGGCTTACCTGTCAAGGTGCTGGCGCTTACCGGCGGCCGGGGCACCGACCCGTCCCTGATCCCCACGGCCGACAACCTGCGCGTCACCGATTTTGTGGCGTATGAACAGGTGCTGCCACACGCCAGTGTATTTATCACCAACGGCGGCTATGGCTCGATCAACAGCGCATTGGGCTATGGCGTACCAGTGCTGATCGCGGGCACCGGCGAAGACAAAGCCGAAACGTCTACGCGAGTGGTATGGGCGAGGTGCGGCATTAACCTCAACACCAGCTACCCCTCTGAGCAGGCAATTGCGCACGCCGTGCAAAAAATCATCACTCAACCCTCTTATCGCCTCCGTGCAAAGGAGATCGCCGAAGATTTTTTACAGCATGACGCACTGGCCATTATTTCAGACGAACTCCAGCAAATGCTGGCCGAAACAGCCTGAGACGATCGGTCGCAGCACACTGTTACCAAATCCGAAATGATCCATGTCATTTAAAGTGCTGTTTCAAAAGGTTACAGCGCTTTATCATCCCATTCTTAGAGGCTGAACCGATTCACGGCGCCTCCAAATCTTCAAGGGTGCGCGCTGATCTTTACAAGACAGCGCTACCACTGCCACAGCCATACCTATAAAGACTCACGACCTCGACCTATGTCCACATTTCTGATTTTGCGCAAACACAGTGCGCTGCTTCCTATGGCCGGGCAAAAAGCCCTGAGCCTGATGGGCGGCCTTACTGCTTTCGGCCTGGCCACCTGCGTGCAGGCAAACCCGGCGTTCGACAGCGAGTCCAAATGGATGTTTGGGGACTGGAACGGCACCCGTAGCGAGCTGGAGCAAAAAGGCTACGCCTTCTCCCTCGACTATGTCGGCGAAGTGGGTTCCAACCTGCATGGCGGCTATGACCACGACCGTACGGCGCGCTACAGCGATCAGTTCGGCCTGGGCACGCACTTGGATTTGCAAAAGATTCTGGGCTGGGAAGATGCCGAGTTTAAGCTGACGATCACCCATCGCAGCGGTAACAACATCAGCAACGATCGCATCAACGACCCGCGCGTGGGGGGCTTCACCTCGGCGCAAGAAGTCTGGGGCCGTGGCCAGACCACCCGCCTGACGCAGATGTGGTACCAACAGAAATTCTTTGATCAGAAGCTCGACATCAAAGTCGGCCGCTTTGGTCAGGGCGAAGACTTCAACAGCTTCCCGTGCGACTTCCAGAACCTGGCGTTTTGCGGTTCGCAGGTCGGTAACTGGGCTGGCAGCATTTGGTACAACTGGCCGGTCAGCCAATGGGCGTTGCGCGTTAAATACCACCTCACCCCTGAGCTGTATGCACAGGTCGGTGCCTACGAGCAAAACCCGTCCAACCTGGACCGTGGCAATGGTTTCAAACTCAGCGGCAGTGGCACCCAAGGTGCCGTGCTGCCGGTTGAACTGGTATGGACGCCAAAAATTAATGGGCTGCCTGGGGAGTATCGTGCGGGGTACTACTACAGCAGTGCCAAGGCAACCGATGTTTACAAAGATGCCAATGGCCAGGCCGCAGCCTTGAGCGGCGAAGCCTATCGCAGCAGTTCGAGCAAGCACGGCATGTGGCTGGGTGTGCAACAGCAACTGACCCGCCGCGCCAGCGATCAGTCGAGGGGCTTGAGTGTGTTCGCCAACGCCACCGTTCACGACAAGAAAACCAACCCGATCGATAACTATGTGCAGGCAGGCATCGTCTACAAAGGCGTGTTCGATGCGCGGGCCAAAGACGACATCGGCTTTGCCGTGGCCAGGGTTCACGTCAACCCGGCCTATCGTAAAAACGCTCAGGCGACCAATCAGGCCCGCACGGTGTACGACTTTGACGACGCCAGCTATCTGCCGCCGCAAGACACCGAATACAGCGCCGAATTGTATTACGGCGTGCACGTCACTAACTGGCTGACCGTGCGACCGAACCTGCAATACATCCGCCATCCGGGCGGCGTCAACCAACTGGATGACGCGCTGATCGGCGGCTTGAAGATTCAAAGTTCGTTCTGATCCCTGCACGAACGACCGCGACGAGCATGAAGCTTGAAGCTGACTCACAAGGACTAACTTTACTGAATCGCCTCGCATCGCGCCGTGTTCCACGGCCCATGCGGGAACACTATCAACGTAACGGAGAACCACACTATGAGCACTGAAGGTGCTTCAAGTCGTAGCCGCCTGTTACCGACGTTGCTCGGTATCTTGCTGCTGCTAATGGGCCTGGCCATGCTGGTCGGGGGTATCAAGCTGGTCACGCTGGGCGGGTCGATGTACTACCTGCTGGCCGGTATCGGTTTTGGCCTGTCAGGCGCACTGCTGATGGCCGGGCGCCGCGCCGCGCTGGGCTTGTACGCCGTGGTGCTGTTCGCCAGCACCGTTTGGGCACTGATCGAAGTGGGCCTGGACTGGTGGCAACTGGTACCGCGCCTGGCCCTGTGGTTTGCGATCGGTATCGTATTGCTGCTGCCATGGTTGCGTCGCCCACTGTTGCGCGGCCAATCGGCCCCGGTGGCGACGGGTGCACTGAGCGTGGCCGTCGTACTGGCAGGCCTGGCTGCACTGGCCAGCCAGTTCACCAGCCCTGGTGAAATCAAGGGTCAACTGGACCGTGATGCTGTTCCCGGCATGACCAACACCGCACCGGCCATGCCGGAGGGTGACTGGCAGTCCTACGGGCGCACCGCCTACGGTGACCGTTACTCGCCACTGAAAGAAATTACGCCAGAAAATGCCCACAAGCTGGTTCCAGCCTGGACATTCCGTACCGGGGACATTCCGGGCGAAGGCGATCCGGGCGAAACAACCGCCGAGAACACCCCGCTGAAAGTGAACGGCATGCTGTACGTGTGTACCCCACACAGTCAGGTGATTGCTGTTGACCCAGACACCGGCAAGGAAATCTGGCGCTACGACCCGAAGCTCAGCACGCAGAACGCGGCTAACTTCAAAGGCTGGGCGCACATGACCTGCCGCGGCGTGACGTATCACGACGAAAACGCCTACGCCAAAGCCAGCACTGAGCAAAGCGCTGCCGAGCCTGCTGCGGCCACGTCGAGCAACTCGTGCCCACGTCGCCTGTTCCTGCCGACGGCTGACACGCGCCTGATCGCGCTGAACGCCGACACCGGTAAAGTCTGCGAAGACTTCGGTGACAATGGCGCAGTTGACTTGCGCCACAACATGGGTGGCTTCGCGCCAGGCGGCTACTACTCCACCTCGCCCCCTGCCGTGACCAAAGACCTGGTTGTGATTGGCGGCCACGTTACTGACAACATTTCTACCGATGAGCCATCGGGCGTGATCCGGGCGTACGACGTACGTACCGGTAAGCTGGTGTGGAATTGGGACAGCGGCAACCCGGACGCCACCGCGCCGATTGCCGAAGGCGAAACCTACACCCGCAACTCGCCTAACATGTGGTCGATGTTCGCCGTCGACGAAAACCTCGGCATGCTCTATCTGCCGATGGGCAACCAGACGCCTGACCAGTTCGGCGGCAACCGTACCGAAGATTCCGAGCGCTACGCTGCTGGCATCACTGCGCTGGACATCAACACCGGTAAAGTCCGCTGGTACCGTCCGCTTACTCACCATGACCTGTGGGACATGGACGTAGGTGGCCAACCTACCTTGATGGACATTAAAACGACTGACGGTGTTAAACCGGCTCTGCTGGCGTCCACCAAGCAAGGCAGCATCTACGTGCTTGACCGTAGCAACGGTAAAGACATCGTACCGATCCACGAAGTGCCAGCACCGGGCGGCGCCGTTGAAGGCGACCACACCGCACCAACGCAGCCTCGCTCAGAGCTGAACATGATCCCGCCGGTCCTGACCGAACGTGACATGTGGGGCGTGACTCCGTTTGACCAGATGCTGTGCCGTATCAACTTCAAATCCCTGCGTTATGACGGCATGTACACCCCGCCTTCCTTGCAAGGTTCGATCGTTTATCCCGGTAACTTTGGCGTGTTTGACTGGGGCGGCATCTCGGTAGACCCCGTGCGTCAGATCGCATTCCTGAACCCAAGCTACATGGCTTTCACCTCCAAACTGGTACCCCAGGCGGATGTGGCTGCAATGGGTCCACGTAAAGGCGAAACCTCGGGCGTACAACCGAACAAAGGTTCGCCTTACGGCGTGATCCTGGAGCCTCTGTTGTCGCCACTGGGCCTGCCTTGCCAGGCTCCGGCGTGGGGCTACGTTGCGGCGGTCGACCTGACCAACAACAACGTGATCTGGAAACACAAGAACGGCACCGTGCGTGACAGTTCGCCGGTTCCAATCCCGCTGTCGATGGGCGTTCCAAGCTTGGGCGGCACATTCACCACCGCCGGTGGCGTAGCCTTCCTGAGCGGCACCCTTGACCAGTACCTGCGTGCTTACGATGTAAGCAACGGCAAGTTGCTGTGGGAAGGTCGCCTGCCTGCTGGCGGCCAAACCACTCCAATGACCTACACCGGCAAAGACGGCACACAATACGTGCTGGTCATGGCGGGTGGTCACGGCGGCCTGGGCACCAAAAAAGGTGACTATGTCATCGCGTTCAAACTCGCCGATTAAGTAACACAGCGAGTGGCAAGCGAAGCGGCTATCGAAAGATAGCCGCTTTTTTTAGGGCTGACGTTTTATACGAGCCTGACCTGCGATATTCACAACGGCAACGCTACACGCCATTCTACTTTGCGGCACCCATTACAACTGGCCTTCAAAACGCATCATTACGCCGTTTCTTTCAGGCGCGACAACCACACCTCAAACGCCTGCGCATCCAGCGGACGACTGATCAGGTAGCCTTGCGCCGTGTCGCATTGCCAGCGCTCCAGCAGGTCAAGGGTATGTTGATACTCCACCCCTTCGGCCACCACTTTTAGCCCCAGGTTGTGGCTCATCTCGATGGTCGAGCGCACGATCACCGCGTCTTCACTGGTTTCATCCAGGTTGCGAATAAACGACTGATCGATTTTCAGCTCTTGCACCGGTAAGCGTTTGAGGTGAGCCAGCGATGAATAACCGGTGCCGAAGTCATCGACCGCCAGACTGATACCGCCATCGCGCAGTTTTTCCAGCACGCCAAGCGAGTGCTCAGGGTCGCGCATGACCGCACTTTCGGTGATTTCGAAAATAAGTTGCTCGGCCGACACCTCATAACGCTTGAGCAGGGTTTCGACCTTATGCAACAGGTCTTCACCGTGCACATCCGCGGCCGAAATGTTCAGCGACAGTTGCAGCGCCAGCCCCTTGCGGTTCCACTCGGCCAGTTGACGAACGCCCTCCTCCAGCACCCACTGCGTCAGCAATACCATGCTGCCCGTGCGCTCGGCCAAGGGAATGAACTCGGCTGGCGACACCACGCCCAGCTCCGGGTGACGCCAGCGCAACAAGGCTTCGGCCTGGCGCACCTGGCCACTGCCAATCTCCAGCTTGGGCTGATACAGCAAAAACAACTCGCCCTCGCTGGCGGCGCTGCGCAAGTCGCGAATCAGCTGGATTTGCCGCTGATGCGCCAAGTCCCGATCCTGCTGATAGACCTGCAAGTACCCCGGTAAGGCCGCTGCATCGCGGCGCGCGATCGCGGCCCTGCTGATCAGTTCTTCGACGCTTTGGCCGTTGATCGGGTACACCGCAATGCCCATGCAAACCTCGAGCAACACGTCATGGCCATCGATGCTCAAGGGTCGATTCAACAGCGCATACAACGTGTCGGCCATCGCGACCCCGGCATCGACCTGAGTGCTCTCCAGCAGCAACAAAAATTCATTGCCGGTGATGCGCGCCGCCGTATCGCGCTCGTGCAGGGTGTCGAGCATCGCGCGGCTGGCCTCGCGCATGATCAGCTCCATGCCGTCCGGGCCAAAGCTTTCGTTGATCACGCGGTAGTTTTCAATGCCCAGATAAATCAGGACGACGTTGCGCCGGGCGCTGATCGCACTGCCCAATCGTTCCATGGCCAGAGCGCGATTGGGCAAGCCGGTGAGCGCGTCATGCAAGGCGTTATGCGCCAATTGCTGCTCACGCTGCGCAATACCGGCCTGCATGGCGTTGATGGCCTTGGCCAGAAAACCCAGTTCGTCCTTACGCTTGAGTTCGACGGGCGTTTCGTAGTCGCCCCGACCAATCCGTTGCGCGGCTTCTGCCAGCAGACTGACCGGGCGCGAGACCGCCCGCGCCAGCCACAAGGCTCCGAGCAAGGACGCCAGCAATGCACCGACCGAGACCCACAAAAACTTGCGATCAAGCGAATTAAAGGCCTGCATGGTTTGATCCAGCGGGCTCTGCAGCAACGCCATCACTTGCCCGTTAGCCGGGTCGCCGGAGTTGGCCAATTGCAATAATTGACCCAAAAAACGCTGGTGGTGAAATTCGCTGAAATGAACGGTCAGGCCCGGCGCATGCGTGTGCATGAACGCGACAATGCTGGCGTTCATTACGTCAGGCTGAGTGCTGCTCAGCACCCCGTTTTCGCCGTTATTAAGGGTCATAAACGACACTTCAAGGTTGCTCAGCGAACGCAACTCATGGGCAAATACGTCGTCCATCGGCATCGCAGACACCACGCGCACCACCGGTAAAGGGGCCATCACGGCACTCTGCACCATCATGTAAGGGCGGCCATCGAGTACGCCGACAAGCATGGTTTGAGCGTTACGACGCGCCATCTTCAAAGCCTTGGCGTAGGGGAAGGCCTGCCCGGACGGTAAGCCTTTGAGGGTGCTGGTGATGATGTTGCCATTGAGGTCGAGTACAAACAGATCACTGCCGCGAATACTCGCCTCAAACTCCAGCAAGGCGTTCTCGATGTCCGCGGGGGTGCCATTGATGCTCGCGAGGCGAAAGTCAGAGTCATTGGTCAGCCAGTTGAGCCCGTACTGGATGCGCCGCCAACGCAAATCCATGAACCGCTCAAACACCCGCGTGCCGGTGCGCAATTGCTCTTCGGCCTGATCGCTGGCCACCGTAATGGTCACTGCTTTGACGGCGAAGTACACCGCACCAATCACCACGAGCAAGAGCAACGCCAGGAACAGGCTGATACGCGCCTGAAAACTGTTACGCAGCTTCATGCTGCCTCCTCGATCCACTGAGTCAATGCCACTACCCGCTCTGAGGTTATGTCCTGAGGCATACGCCGCTCCCTCTGCATCGCCAGAAAAGCCTGTCGCAAGGCTTTCCATTCCCTTTTTATTGTTATCAATCGTAACTGCTGCAAGAGAGAAGATCGCCTAATAAATCAGGGCCGTCCACCGTCAAGTTGTTGGCGACAAAGGCCTAGCGAGCGGGCACTTCGGGGAAGATTTTATCAATGAGACAAGGGCCTGCCCTGACACTCGCCACAGGCTTGAACACAGGCCTCTTGAACCGCAAACCCTGCGCTCGACTACGCTACCCCGCGCAGTCTTCGGCAGCGGCTAGAGGATGAAAAACGTTTCACCATTGAAACCACTGACACCGCGCCCCATCTAACCCTCATACCCCATTGCGCAGGTGCCCCATGAGCGACCAGCAAGATTTCCCGGATAACAGCACTGAATACACCGACATAGAACACCCGCACAGCGAACATCAACCTCACTCGGCAGGGACTGAATTGGCGTTGCCAGAACAGAATCTGCCGGACAAGGTGTACATCATCCCGATCCATAATCGGCCGTTCTTCCCGGCGCAAGTGCTGCCGGTCATCGTCAATGAAGAGCCGTGGGCCGAAACCCTCGAACTGGTCAGCAAATCACCTCACCACTCGCTGGCACTGTTTTTTGTCGACACCCCGCCCGATGATCCTCGCCATTTCGACACCGACAGCCTTCCTGAATACGGCACGCTGGTAAAAGTGCATCACGCCAGCCGCGAAAACGGCAAATTGCAGTTCGTGGCCCAAGGCCTGACCCGCGTGCGCATCAGCATGTGGCTCAAACATCACCGCCCGCCGTATCTGGTGGAGGTTGAATACCCGCAGCAGCCCAAAGAGCCCACCGATGAGGTGAAGGCGTATGGCATGGCGCTGATCAATGCGATCAAAGAACTGCTGCCGCTCAACCCGCTGTACAGCGAAGAGCTGAAAAACTACCTCAATCGCTTCAGCCCTAATGATCCTTCGCCGCTGACCGATTTTGCCGCAGCGCTGACCTCGGCCACCGGTAACGAGCTGCAAGAAGTGCTCGACTGCGTGCCCATGCTCAAGCGCATGGAAAAAGTGCTGCCGATGCTGCGCAAAGAAGTCGAAGTGGCACGGCTGCAAAAAGAGATCTCGGCCGAGGTCAATCTCAAAATTGGCGAACATCAGCGCGAGTTCTTCCTTAAGGAGCAACTCAAGGTCATTCAGCAAGAGTTGGGGCTGACCAAGGACGATCGCAGCGCAGACATCGAGCAATTCAAGCAACGCCTTGAAGGCAAAAACCTGCCGGTGCAAGCGCAAAAGCGCATCGACGAAGAACTGAACAAGCTGTCGATTCTGGAAACCGGATCGCCGGAATACGCGGTCACTCGCAACTATCTGGACTGGGCTTCGTCGGTGCCGTGGGGCGTGTTCGGTAAAGACAAACTCGACCTCAAGCACGCGCGTAAAGTGCTCGACGCGCACCATGCGGGGCTGGATGACATCAAAAACCGCATCCTCGAATTTCTCGCCGTTGGCGCTTACAAAGGCTCGGTCAGTGGTTCGATTGTGCTGCTGGTCGGCCCGCCGGGTGTGGGCAAGACCAGCGTCGGCAAGTCGATTGCCGAGTCGCTGGGGCGCCCGTTCTACCGTTTCAGCGTGGGCGGTATGCGCGACGAAGCCGAGATCAAGGGCCACCGTCGCACCTACATCGGTGCCCAACCGGGCAAGCTGGTGCAGGCGCTCAAGGACGTTGAGGTGATGAACCCGGTGATCATGCTCGATGAGATCGACAAGATGGGCCAAAGTTTTCAGGGCGACCCCGCCTCGGCCTTGCTTGAGACCCTGGACCCGGAGCAAAACGTCGATTTCCTCGATCACTACCTGGACCTGCGGCTGGACCTGTCCAAGGTGCTGTTTGTGTGCACGGCCAATACGCTGGACTCAATCCCCGGCCCGTTGCTCGACCGCATGGAAGTCATACGCCTGTCGGGTTACATCACCGAAGAAAAGGTCGCGATTGCCAAGCGTCATTTGTGGCCAAAACAGCTTGAAAAGGCGGGTGTGTCTAAAGGCAGCCTGAGTATCAGTGACAGTGCACTGCGCGCCGTGATCGATGGTTACGCCCGCGAAGCCGGCGTGCGTCAGCTGGAAAAACAGCTGGGCAAACTGGTGCGCAAAGCCGTGGTCAAGTTGCTGGATGATCCCAAAGCGGTGATCAAGATAGGTCCAAAAGACCTCGAAGCCTCACTGGGCATGCCGGTGTTCCGTAACGAGCAAGTGATCAGCGGCACGGGTGTCATCACCGGGCTGGCCTGGACCAGCATGGGCGGGGCCACGTTACCGATTGAAGCCACGCGTATTCACACGCTCAACCGCGGGTTCAAGCTGACCGGGCAATTGGGCGATGTGATGAAGGAGTCAGCTGAAATTGCTTACAGCTACATCAGCGCCAACCTTAAGCAATTCGGCGGCGATCCCAAGTTCTTCGATGAGGCCTTTGTGCATTTGCATGTGCCAGAAGGGGCCACGCCCAAAGACGGCCCCAGTGCTGGCGTGACAATGGCCAGCGCCCTGCTGTCCCTGGCTCGCAATCAAGCGCCCAAAAAAGGCATCGCCATGACCGGCGAGTTGACCTTGACCGGGCATGTGCTGCCGATTGGGGGTGTGCGTGAAAAAGTCATTGCGGCACGCCGGCAAAAAATTCACGAGTTGATCCTGCCTGACGCCAACCGTGGTCACTTCGAAGAGTTGCCGGACTACTTGAAAGAAGGCATTACCGCCCACTTTGCCAAGCGCTTTAGCGACGTGGCAAACGTGTTGTTTTAACCGCCTGAACTAACGCCGCACGTCGCGGGACACGATGCGCTACACCTCGTATCTTGTCCCGCGGTTCAAGCCGTTCACCCCACACTGTCAATGTTGTCAGTAGACACCTGCCCTATTCCCGACGCTAATAGCCCCAAGCCTGTTAAAACTGCGTCGAGAAACGATCATGGCACTGCATCACCCTGCATATGGAAATCCAGCGGTTATCTGTCAGAAGTTTTTGGGCAGCCCTTCATTCAATCCAAGAACCAGCGGTGAGCTCAAAGCCGATGTTCTGGACAGGGCCTTGTTCGACGCCCATGAAATGACCTTTGCCAGTAGCCACAAGAAAATCGTCATTACGGCTGACATGGGTGACTTTGGGTCTATAGGCTATCGCTCCCTAGCATTCACCCTGGACATCAATATCCAGACCGGTATTTACCCGTTTGCACGCGGCAATTTTGGGCCTGTGCACGACATGACATACACAGAGTGCGTCGAACTGAACGGCAAGCATGTCTACTACTTGATTCAGGCAGAGATCGGCAGCCTGCAATTGAGTGTGGTCGAAAGTTGCTACAGCGCGCGTTTGTTTACCTTTGATGGCCGTGACCACAACAACGAGCCTTTCGAAATATGCGGTGACTTCATCATCACCCCACCCCACGCATCGTTCAGTTAGTGAGGGCCGCGCACGACTTTAACCGCGCGGCGTGGTGCAACACCTTGCATGGGTTATGCTGCGCGCTTGTTATTGTCTGACCGGAGCCTTCAATGTCCCTCGCGCGCCTCATTCCCTTGTTCGGCCTCACGCTGCTGACGGCTTGCGCCCAGCAACCGGCACACAACGTGATCGTTGAAGAACAAAGTGACTGCCCGATGCAATTGCACACCGGGCAAAACTTGACCCTGACCTTGCCCAGCAACCCCACCACCGGCTATCGCTGGGCGATTCAGGACTCCGCCGGCGGCGTGTTACGCAGCCTCAGCCCTGAAGTCTACAAAAGCGTCGACAGTGGCCAGCTACTCGGTAGCGGCGGGCAATCCACCTGGCGCTTTCAGGCATTTGCCGCAGGCTCCGGGCGCTTGCGCCTGACCTATCAGCAACCGTGGGAACCTGAAGCCGAGCCTGCACAGGTGTTTGACTGCGCTATCACGGTGAAATGACATGCCTTGGCTGATCCTCGCGGTTATGGGCGCCGCCGCCTATCTGTACGGTGTGAACATGCAGTCCACGCTGCTGTGTTTACTGAGCAAACCGCTGCCGGTGCTGGCCTTGCTCGGCTGGCTGCAAGATGCACCGCCCAGCCTGTACAGGCGCTGGATCAGTCTTGGCCTGTTGTTTTCACTGCTGGGGGACATTCTGCTGGCCTGGCCGGTGGACCTGTTTGTGTTCGGTCTGGGTGCCTTTCTGCTGGCCCATTTGGCATATCTGAAGGCATACCTGAGCGATTGCCGGCGTGTCGCCTGGTTACCGCTGACGTTAGCCTTGATGGCGGGCGTGAGTTTATTCAGCGTCATGGCGGCGCAGGGTCTGGGCCAATTGTTGATTCCCGTCAGCGTGTACGCGCTGGCCATCAGCGCCATGCTGTGGCGCGCCTTTGCCCGACTGGGCACAGCCGTCCCCGCGCGTTCGGCCTGGCTGGCGGCAGCCGGGGCACTGGCGTTTGTGGTCTCGGACAGCCTGATCGGCATCGACCGCTTTGTGTTCAAGTTCAGCGCTGCACCGTATCTAATCATCCTCAGTTACTGGCTCGGGCAATGGGGCATTGCCGCCTCAGCGTTTAGTCAGAGCAAACGCTGAGTCAGCATCTGTCCACCCCACCAAACGGTTTATCAGACAGACCGCGCATCCCGGCGCCAACTTGGCTAAAATGCCGCCCCTTTTAAATTTCCATCGCCGGAACCCTCGTGAGCAAAGAACCCGACCGTATATTCGCCCAGCCCTTGGCCCAGGTGCCGGACTTCGCCTTTAACGAAGACGTGGTGCGGGTGTTCCCGGACATGATCAAACGTTCGGTGCCGGGTTATCCGACCATTGTCGAAAACCTCGGTGTGCTCGCTGCACAGTTCGCCCAGCCTGATAGCGTGCTCTACGATCTGGGCTGTTCGCTGGGTGCAGTCACTCAGGCGCTGCGCCGGCATGTGCGCAGTGAAGGGTGCAAGGTGATTGCCGTAGACAACTCGGCGGCGATGGTCGAGCGCTGCCGCGAATACTTGAATGGGCAAAACTCGATGTTTCAGGAGTTGTTGCCGGTCGACGTGATCGAAGGCGATATTCTCGCGCTGCGCTTTGAGCCGGCCTCAGTGGTTGCGCTCAACTTCACCCTGCAATTCATTGCCCCCCAAGATCGCCTGGCCTTGCTTGGCCGTATCCGCCAGGCGCTGTTGCCGGGCGGCGCGTTGATCCTCTCGGAGAAGCTGCGCTTCAATGACGCAGACGAGCACGCGCTGCTCACCGACTTGCACATCGCATTCAAGCGCGCCAACGGCTATAGCGATCTGGAAATCGCACAAAAGCGTAGCGCCATCGAAAACGTCATGAAGCCCGACAGCCTCGAAGAACATCGCGAACGCCTGCTGGCGGCCGGGTTCTCGAAAGTCGTGCCGTGGTTCCAGTGTCTTAACTTTGCCTCGTTGATTGCCTTGCCATGATTGATCTTTCCCCTCTCGCCCGGCGTCTGGCCGGCACGCCTTTGGCTGAATGGGCCGACACCCTGCAAGCTCAGCTCGACACCAAAATGGAGAAAGGTCACGGTGACCTTGAGCGCTGGCAAAGCGCTCTGGATGCGCTGCCTGACGTTACACCCACTGAAATTGACCTGCTCAATGGCCTCACGCTCGACACTGACTGCGACGACGACACCCGTGCGCGTATGCGCCAGGCGCTGATGGGCTTGTCGCCGTGGCGCAAAGGCCCGTTTGACCTGTTCGGGGTGCATGTCGACACCGAATGGCACTCGGACTGGAAGTGGTCACGGGTTGCGCCGCACATCGACCTCAAAGGCAAGCGCATCCTGGATGTCGGCTGCGGCAATGGTTACTACATGTGGCGCATGCTCGGTGCAGGCGCCCATAGCGTGATCGGCGTGGACCCCAACTGGTTGTTCTTCTGCCAGTTTCAGGCCGTGCAACGCTTTTTGCAGCAAGAAGCCGCCTGGCACCTGCCGTTCCCGTTTGAAGACTTGCCACCGAATCTGGAAGGCTTCGACACCGTGTTCTCCATGGGTGTGTTCTACCACCGCCGCTCCCCGATCGAGCATTTGCTGGCGCTCAAGGATTGCCTGGTCAAAGGTGGCGAACTGGTGTTGGAAACACTGGTGATTGAAGGCGACGTGAATCAGGTGCTGGTGCCCGAGGACCGCTACGCGCAAATGCGTAACGTATGGTTTTTGCCATCGATTGCTGCGCTGGAGCGCTGGTTGCGGCGCGCCGGTTTCAGCGATGTGCGCTGCGTGGACGTAAGCATTACAACCGTTGAGGAGCAACGGGCGACAGAGTGGATGAAGTTCCAGTCGCTGAGTGACTACCTTGCCCCCAACGATCACAGCAAAACCATCGAAGGCTTGCCTGCGCCCATGCGCGCAGTGATTGTGGCCAAAAAATAAACCGCTGTAGCCGCTGCCCAAGGCTGCAATGGGCTGCGCAGCGGCCCTTATCGCAGCCTTGGGCAGCGCCGATAGATCAGGATTTCGCCCGGCGGGCCTTGAAGAACTCGCTGAGCATTGTGCCGCACTCCTCGGCCAGCACGCCGCCTTCAAACAGCACGCGGTGGTTGAGAAAGCCCTGGGTAAAAAACTGCCCCTGACTTTGCACAATTCCAGCCTTGGGTTCCAATGCACCGTACACCACCCGCGCGACCCGCGAATGCACGATCAAACCGGCACACATGCTGCACGGCTCCAGCGTCACGTACAGCGTGCTGCCGGGCAGTCGATAGTTGCTGGCCGCCGCCGCCGCCGCACGAATGGCGACCATTTCGGCATGGGCGCTGGGGTCGTGACCGCTGATCGGGCAGTTGAAACCGCGCCCGATGATTTCGCCGTTTTGCACCAGCACTGCACCCACCGGCACTTCACCCAGTGCGGCGCCCTGTGCCGCCAGCGCCAGCGCTTCACGCATATAGTCTTGATCGCGGCTGCGGTCGATGATCTGGGGTTGACGCCCTTGTCGCATCAGGAAACCTCAATAGCGGCCATCAGGCCGGTTTCCATGTGGTCAATCACATGGCAGTGGAACATCCACACGCCGGGATTATCCGCCACCAGCGCTACGCGGGCACGTTCGTTTTTACCCAGCAGGTAGGTGTCGGTGAAGTACGGGATGATTTTTTTGCGGTTAGACGCCAGCACCTTGAAGCTCATGCCATGCAAGTGAATCGGGTGCTGGTACTGGGTCATGTTCTTCAATTCGAAGATGTAACTGCGGCCCAGCTTGAGCTTGGCGATGGGCCGGTCAGCACAGGTTTTGTCTTTGATGTCCCACGCGATGCCATTGATCTGCCACAAGCTCGGCGGCTGATCAGGCCCCAGATCCTCGGACACCGAACCGACCCACTCGAAGTTGAAGTTGATCTTCTCGGCATTGGCCACGTCCGGCTCGGCAATCGGGTTGGCGGGCAACGCAGGGGGCCATTGGGCGGGGGCGTCGTTGCTGGCAACCGAGCGCAAAGTGCCCAGGCGTACCGGACCATCACGCAACGACAGCTCCTCACCCACCGCCGGGGCTTTGATGGCCAGACAAATGCGCATGCCAGGGCCTAGCCAGTATTCCTTGCCCAACGGCCTTGGCTCGATGGGATTACCGTCCAGCGCGTAGATTTTGGCTTGCACGCCGGGGATGTTGATGCGGTAGGTCAAGGTGTTGTCGAGATTAAGCAGGCGCACGCGGGTGATCTGCCCTGCGGGCAGCTCAATCGTCGGCACATGGCTACCATTGATCGTCGACAAGCGCCCGGGCGTACCGCCGCGAGCCGCCTCACGGGTGATGCTGAACGGCATAAAACCGCCCTCTTCATCCACATGCCAGTTCTTGATGCTCAAGGTGCGTTCATACGTAAAGCCGGTAGGTTCGCGCTCTTCAACAATCAGCGGCCCGACCAGCCCACGGCCCAGCTCTTCGCTACTGTTGACGTGCGGGTGATACCAAAAGCTGCCCGCATCTGGCACGCGGAACTTGTAGTCAAAATATTCGCCCGGCAATACCGGCAACTGCGAGACGTAAGGCACGCCGTCCATCTCCAGCGGCAAGCGGATACCGTGCCAGTGAATGGTGGTCGATACTGGCAGGTGGTTGATAAAGCGTACCCGCAGCCATTGGCCCTGACGCACCCGCAATTCGGTGCCAGGTGCCGAAGGGCCAAAGGCCCACGCCTCGGTCTGATGACCGGGCACCAGTTCCACGTCGAGGGGCGCGGCAATCAGTTCGTAATCGTGGCCCGCTTCGGCATCGGCCATTTTGCCCAACCAGTAACGCGAAGCGCCTCCTGCGCCAACACCCACCACTACCAGGCCGGCTAAACCACCGAGTATTTGTCGACGGGTAAAGGACATGGGCTCAACTACCTCTCGTATCGTAAGCGGGCTTTAGGCCCGCAAAAGGCGAATACGATACACCTGCGGTTGAGAAACAGTAAGGCCGGGGTGGCGAAGGGCCGCAGTCCACACGCCGAAAACACCCTGGCTGGCTGCGAGCTTTTTTAGCACATCCGAAGATTGCAGCCCGCGGCAGCACCTAAGGTGTAAGCCCCACGAGCAGGTGCACCACGTTGTCTGCCAGCACCATGACCCCCGGCACGCCCGCTCTGTGCAGCGCTTGCGTGTCCAGCTTCGACCCGTCGCGCAACACCACGCGCACGCGGGTCAATGCCACTTTTTGTTCGGATTTGATGTTCACCGCGCCCCCCAAGCCTGCCAACGTGGCGTTGTTGAGTAACGAGGAGGCAACGTTCGTGTCCGGGAGCAAGTCCGGCGTCAGTGCTTTCCAAAACGCCTGATGCAATTTTGCAAACATGTTCAGTTCTCCAACACCACGGATTGAGGCTGTAAAACAGCGCGTACTTGTTGCGCGCTATCGAACCCCAGCACCTGATCCGCCAAGGTGGTACAGGCATTGAAATCCAGCTCGCGCACTTGCGCCTTGATGGTCGGGATCAGCGGCACGCTCACCGACAGCTCATCCACACCCAGCCCCAG
This sequence comes from Pseudomonas weihenstephanensis, assembly GCF_016812185.1. NCBI lineage: Bacteria > Pseudomonadati > Pseudomonadota > Gammaproteobacteria > Pseudomonadales > Pseudomonadaceae > Pseudomonas > Pseudomonas weihenstephanensis. Next base: position 1,177,879 of record NZ_JAAEBV010000001.1, read on the forward strand.
CAACACAGGCACCGCCTGCGCCTCGGACGCTAAAGCCCCACACACACCCACCCATTTGCCATGTGCATGCGCAGCCTTGACGGTATGGGCGATCAGACGCAGCACTGCCGGGTGCAGGCTGTCGGCCTGGTTGGCCAGACGCGGGTGATCGCGGTCCATCGCCAAGGTGTATTGGGTCAGGTCATTGGTGCCAATCGAAAAGAAGTCCACGTGCGGCGCAAACACGTCGGCCATCAACGCCGCCGCAGGCACTTCGATCATGATGCCCAGCTTGGGCAGTTGGACCAGGCCCGCTCGCTGCGCTTCGTCTTGCAGCACACGGCGGGCTTCGTGCAGCTCGGACAAATGAGTGACCATCGGCAACATGATGTGCAGGCGCGCCAGATCAACACTGGCCAATATTGCGCGCAATTGGTCACGCAACAGTTCAGGTCGCTCCAGGCACAGGCGAATGCCGCGCATGCCCAGAAACGGATTGCTCTCAAGCGCCATCGGCACGTAGGTCAGCGGTTTATCACCACCCACGTCCAGCGTGCGTACGACCAAATTATGCTCAGGCCCCACCGCATCAGCGATAGCCCTGTAGGTGGCCACTTGCTCCTCGTGCGTGGGTGCGCTGTTGCGCTCCAGATACAGGAACTCCGAACGTAACAGCCCGATCCCTTGAGCACCCAGGGTCATGGCCTGTTCAGCTTCTGCCTGCGAGGCGATATTGGCCGTGATTTCTATCGTGTGCCCGTCGCGGGTGCAGGCGGCCTGCGATGCGTGCTGCACATCGAGCTGACGACGTTGTTGAAGCTGAACGCGCTGAACCTCCAGCCGCTCGACCAGGGCGTCATCAGGTTGCAAGTGCAACTCGCCTGCGTCTGCATTGAGCAAAACCGGCATGCCATTGGCCAATGCCAGCACCTGCGGGGCAACCCCGCACAGAGCGGGCAAACCCAGGGCGCGGGCCAAAATGGCAACGTGGCTGGTGGCTCCGCCGCCCACCGTGGCAAAGCCCACCACTTTGCGGGTGTCCAATGCCGCCGTCTGTGAAGGGGTCAATTGCTCTGCAATCAAAATGGCATGTTCGGGCAAGACCTGCATTTGGTCTTGCACACCGAGGATCAGTTTGAGCACCCGCTGCCCGACATCGTCAAGGTCCAGCGCGCGCTCAGCCAGCAGGTGGCTGCCCAAACTTTTGAACAAGGTTGACGTGGTCTCAGTGGCGCGGCGCCAGGCATGGCCTGCGCTCTTGCCCGCATAGATCAGTTCGTCGGCATGCTCTAGCAGACTCGGGTCTTGCAGCAACGCCTGATGCGCTTTGAAAATCTCGCCCTGTGCGGTATTCGAGGCGTTGTCGCGCAGCGTCTGTAACTGGGTGTCTGCCTGCGCTAAAGCGTCTTGTAAACAGGCCCGTTCATGCGGCGCATCGGTGGCGTTTTCGACCACCTCCAACGTACACGCCGCCACTTGTACCACGTGCCCAAACGCTGCACCCGAAGAGGCGCACACACCGCGCAGCACACCCGATACGGGCTGCTGGACGAGAGGTTCGGGCTGTGGCGCGTGCATTGCGCTCGTTACAGATTCACCACAACCGCTGGCCAACAGGTGTGACAACGCCGTGATTGCCGCCTCAGCGTCATGGCCCGCGGCACTCAGGTGCACACTGTCACCATATTTCGTCTGTAACGCCATGATTGCCACCAGTGACTTGGCGTTGGCTGTCTCGTGCTGTAGGTGCAGATAAATGACCGAATCAAAGGTTTTTGCAGCCTGAGCCAAAACGCCTGCTGGACGCGCGTGCAGACCATTAGGGTTAGCCAGTAACTGAGCCGCTGAGTGCAATGCTTCACCGCCTTGAACCTCAGGCTGCACGTCCAGCTCGCGCGGTCGTACCCGCAACAGCGGTTGGCCGCTCTCAACCACGCCCTGGTCTGCATCCAGCGCGACAAAACCATCGCCACTGATCACCAGCATTAACGTCAATAGACTGCGGGCATTGAGGGCCAGGTAATCAGCGTCAAACTCAATCAAGGGTTGCCCGGCCTCGACCCGCTGTCCCTCGACCACCAGGGCACTAAAGCCTGCGCCGCCGAGGTTTACGGTGTCGAGGCCGATATGCAGCAGCACTTGCACACCCGTGTCATGGGTGATGCTGAGCGCATGACCGGTGTGTTGCCGATTACTGACCACCCCGGCCAGTGGTGCGCACAACACCTGCGAGGTGGGATCAATGCAAACGCCGTCACCCATCAGGCGGCTGGAAAACACCGGGTCCGGGACATCATCAAGCGCCAGCAGCACGCCAGCCAATGGCGCCAGCAGTTCCAGTTGTGGGGATATGGCCATGAACTCACCTACAGTTGATTCGCTATATGCCGATGGAGCGCAAGCCCCGACAGCGTCGCTTATTTCCACCAGTACTCGACTTGCACACCCATGTTTGACCCGTGCCGCGCCTTGCCAAAAGCGCCGCTGTCCGACAACGCTGAACCTGCATCCAACTGATTAGCGGCACGTTGCGCGGCTTTGTTCCACCTGGCGTAGGTGTAATACAAACGGATTTCCGGGCGTTCCCAAAAGCCGGGGCCTTTAGGCGACCATGTGGGCGCGAAGGTGAACTTGCTTAATGTGCGCGTGCCCTCCTTTGCCCTGACTTGATCGTGCCCCAGCTCAGTGACCAATTTGAATTGCTCACTGACGGCATAAGCAGGCCGCACCCCCAGGGACATCCACTCCTGATGGCCTCCGTGCGGGCGAAAATCCTTTTGATAGACCGCTTCGACCTGCCCACCGAAACGCGGGGTCACTTGCCAGTCAAAGAACTCGACGATGCGGTAACGCTTGCTGCTGTTGTCCAGTTTGGTGTTGCCGGTGTAACCCAAGCCTGTGCCGGAACCTTCGCCGTACTGCACGGCAAATTTGTTCTGGGCGCCTAAAAAGGCGCTTTGCACGTGCTGCGCGGTGATCGCCCAACCACTGTGGGCGTCAGTGCGCTGAGGCTTGTCGAGGTAGGTCAAACCAAATTCCAGCGCCCCGTCAGGGTTGATGTTGAACCCTGCAACGTTGAAATCGTGGCGCGTCACGTAGTCTTCCTGATACAGGCTGTCTTTGCGTGACAGGGCGTAGCTGTATTTGAGGCCGCCGATCAGCACGTCTTCTATACCGCCGCCCGTGGCGCTCTGGTTCCAGTAGTAGAAATCAGAAATGTGGATGTCGTTACGCTTGTAATAACGCCGTCCGGCCCACAGCGAACCGCCATTGAGGCTCGGCAGGTTGGACCATTGTGCGTATAGCTGCGGCATGCGCACCGAGCCGTTGTCGCCCTGAAAGGTCAGTTGGCGGTTGTACTGGTTGTAGAAAGAGGCCATGCCATCGACGCTGAGCACCGAACCGTCATCGAGGGTGTAGAGGTCCTGGCGCAACTCCAGTTCAGCGTATTGTTCACATTCATTGCCCAGCCGGTATTTGGTCTCGGCGCCCGGCAGTTTGAAGCACGATTGCTTGCCCCCGTTGAGCGAATTGCCAACGCCACTGCGCAAGTAACCCGAGAACTCCAGGGCCTGGGCTGGCAGCGGTGCCAGCAGGCATAAACAGGTGGTGAAAATGCGGCGGTTGAGTGCTGTGTTCATAAAGACGACCTTTCTTATTTTTATGGGGCAGAGCCGTTAAACACCCTCTCCTTCAGCGGGGTGTTTCAGTGTTTGAGGTGCAAGACGAACGATTCATAGGGTCTCAGCCGGATGTTGCGCGTTCGCGGCGAACAGTCGGCGTAGTTGCTGATCACTACCCGCTGGGTCATGCCGTGGCTGATGACGTGCTCGGGCAGCTCAAGCTCACAGGCGGTGCCGTAAAAATTGTTAAGGACCAGCAAACGCTCGTTGTCGCCTTGGCGCAGGTATGCCCAAACCTGCGGGTGATCGATCAGCAGCGCGCGATATTGGCCGTGCTGCAACAGCGGTTCGGTACGGCGCAAGGCAATCAACTGACGGTAGTGATGCAGCACCGAAGCCGGGTCATTCACTTGGTCTTCAACGTTGATCAATGACGCGTTATCAGGGATGCCGATCCAGGGTTGCGCCGTGCTGAAACCTGCGTTCGGCTGATGACTCCACTGCATGGGCGTGCGGCTGTTGTCCCGCGACTTTTGCATGATCGCGGCCATGCAATCGGCTTCAGCCTCCCCCGCTTGACGCTTGAGACGATAGATATTCAAGGTCTCGACATCGCGGTATTGCTCGATGCGTTCGAAGCCCGGATTGGTCATGCCGATTTCTTCACCCTGATACACATACGGCGTGCCTTGCAGGCAGTGCAGCGCGCTGGCGAGCATCTTGGCCGAGACCACGCGATACTCGCCGTCATCGCCAAACCGCGACACGGCACGCGGTTGGTCGTGGTTACACCAGAACAGGGCATTCCAGCCGCCCCCCGCTTGCATCCCCACTTGCCAGTCAGAAAAGATCCGTTTGAGCTCAAGGAAATCGAAGTCGGCGCGTACCCACTTCTGCATGTTCGGGTAGTCCACTTTCAGGTGATGAAAGTTGAAGGTCATCGACAGTTCATTGCATTCGGGGTTGGAGTAGCGAATGCAATGCTCAAGGGAGGTGGAGGACATTTCACCGACGCTGACCAGATCGTGGCCGGCAAACACTTCGCGGTGCATCTCTTGCAGGTAGGCATGCACGTTCGGCCCGTCGGTATAGAACCGGCGGCCATCACTGTCGTCTTGCGGAAAGTGAGCGGGTTTGGAAATCAGATTGATCACGTCAAGACGGAAACCGCCTACACCTTTGTCACGCCAAAAGCCCATCAGTTTGTAGACTTCGGCCCGCACTTTCGGGTTGTCCCAATTGAGGTCGGCCTGGGTGTGATCAAACAGATGCAAATAGTATTGGCCGGTTTGGGCCTCGTACTCCCACGCCGAGCCGCCGAACTTGGATTGCCAGTTATTGGGCTGGTCGCGCCAGATGTAAAAGTCGCGGTACGGGTTGTCGAGGCTGCTACGCGCCTGCACGAACCATTCGTGTTCGATCGAGGTGTGGTTGACCACAATGTCGAGCATCAACTTGATGCCTCGGGCGCGGGCTTCGCCGATCAACAACTCGCAATCGGCCATGCTGCCGTAGCTCGGGTCAATGGCGTAGTAATCACTGATGTCATAGCCATTGTCGCGTTGCGGTGAACGCAGAAAAGGCGTCAGCCACAGGTAGTCAACGCCCAGCCATTGCAGGTAATCAAGCTTGTCGACCACACCCAGCAAGTCCCCGGTGGCATTGCCCGCGTGGCTGTGAAAACTTTTTGGGTAAACCTGATAGATCACCGAACGCTGCCAGTCTTGCATGGGGGTTCCTTCAATAATTTTTTTAAACGCGCGGGGCAGTGAATCAGGCCACGCGAAAGCCTGGCCGGATGATTTTCAGGCTCAAGGCACAGGTCAGGACAAACGGCACCGCGATGGCCACCAGCATCCCGATGACGAACATCGGGATGTACTGGGGAATGATCGAGATGAAACCGGGCAAGCCGCCGACACCAATGGCCGAGGCCTGGACTTTGTTCAGCGACAGGAAAATGCTGCCCAGCGCCGACCCAGCCAACGCGGCGTAAAACGGGAATTTGTAGCGCAGGTTGATACCGAACATGGCCGGTTCTGTGATGCCAAAGTACGCAGACACCGCCGAGGTGGACGCCATGCTGCGCTCACGCACATTGCGACTCATATAGAACACGCCGAGCGCAGCGCTGCCCTGCGCCAGATTGGACATCACGATCATCGGCCAGATGAACGTACCGCCCTGTGTGGCAATAAGTTGCAAGTCGACGGCGAGGAACATGTGATGCATACCGGTGATCACCAGCGGTGCGTAAAGCAGGCCAAAGATTAAGCCGCCGAGCACCGGTGCCAGATCAAACAGCATGACCACGCCTTCGGTAATCAGAATGCCCAGATGCCGGGTCACAGGCCCGATGATGGCCAGCGCCAGCACGCCCGTCACCACGATCGTGGTGATCGGCACCACCAGCAGTTGAATGGCATTGGGCACCCGGGCACGCAGCCATTTTTCAATCACGCTCATCACGTAGGCAGCTAGCAGGATCGGCAGGATTTGCCCTTGGTACCCGACTTTTTCGATCTGAAACAGGCCCAGGATGTCGAAGTAAGGCAGGCTTTGGCCGTCCAGCCCGGCAACGGCTTTGCCGTAGTTCCAGGCATTGAGCAGGTCGGGGTGAACCAACATCAAGCCCAGCACAATGCCGAGGATTTCACTGCCGCCAAAGCGCTTGGCCGCCGACCAGCCGACCAGCGCCGGCAGGAATACAAACGAGGTGTTGGCCATCAGATTGATCAGGCTCCACACGCCGTCGAGTGAGGGGTAGGCGTCGAGCAACGTTTTGTCGGCGATGAAAATGCCTTTGGCGCCAAGCAGGTTGTTCACCCCCATCAGCAGGCCCGCGATGATCAGCGCTGGCAGAATGGGCATGAACACATCAGAGAACACCCGCACCAGCCGCTGCATGGCGTTGGCCTTGTCGGCGCCCTTCTGTTTGACATCCGCGATGGTGGAGGCCGCCAGCCCGGTTTGCTCGCGCAAAGCGGCGTAAACCTTTTCAACCTCGCCGGGACCAATCACCACCTGATACAGCCCCCCGGTAAAGAAGGAACCTTTGACCAAGTCGATCTGATTGAGCGTGGTGCTGTCGACCAGAGCAGGATCTTTTAACGCCAGGCGCAGACGTGTCACGCAATGGGCTGCCTGCTCAAGGTTTTCGGCCCCCCCGAGGCTGTGCAACAACTGGCTGGCGATCGATGAGTAATCGTGACTCATGCAGGATGTCCTGTTTGGAATTCTTGTTATGGAGCGTCACCCGTACAGCGCGCTAAAACGCAAACTACTCGTCTGTACCAGTTAAATCAACAACTAGTACAGACGAGTTGGCTATTTTTATGGACATGTCGTTGGGGAGCAAAAAAATTGACAGTAAGACCAATCCTCAGGCATCGCCTGAAAAGGCGTAAGGCTCTATGGGACTTGCACTGCCTGCACCCTGCCCTTAAGGTTCGGCCCTTGAGCCACCACGGCAAAGAAACTTTTTCATGACTAAATACAACCAGATCTATACGGATCTGCTTGCCAGCATCACCACCGAACGCTTGCAGCGCGGTGCGCGCTTGCCGTCCGAGGCCGAGTTGATGGCCGCCTATGACGCCAGCCGCGGCACAGTGCGCAAGGCCATCGAGCAGCTGCAAGAGCGCGGCTTTGCGCAAAAGGTGCATGGCAAAGGGACGTTTGTACTGTCATCCAGCCCGATTGAGTTTCAGTTGGGTGGCATCGTCAGCTTTCAGGAAACCTGGCCGCGACTGGGCAATGACGTGAGTACCCACGTGGTCGAGTGCGTGCAGTTCCCGCTCGAAGGTACGCTGTGCGAGCATATCGACGCCCCGCCAGGCAGCTCGATCACTCGCATCAAACGGGTAAGGCGCATTGATGGCAAGCGCGTGATTCTGGACATCAACCACTTTGTGAACGCGTTGATTCCAGGGCTGAACGAGGACATTGCACAACATTCGATTTACGCCTATATCGAGCAAACGCTGAACCTGTACATCAGCTACGCCCAGCGCACCATTGAAGCCGTACCGCGCAGCAAAGATGACCAGCAACACCTGGATCTGGGCGATCAAAGCCATGTCATTGTGGTCAGCAACCAGACGTTCTTGCAGGACGGGCGGCAGTTTGAGTACACCGAGTCGCGGCACACACTGGACAAGTTCTATTTTTCTGACGTGGCACGGCGCTGAATCAGCGCCAATCCGACACGTCAGACGAAAACAAAAAAGGCGGTCAACACTGGGTGTTGACCGCCTTTTTTAGTTTGAACCGGTTACCCGGCCAGACTTACTCCCACTCTATTATCAATTGACCAAAAAGATTCTTATAAAACATAGCCCTAAGACGCTGGATATTTGAACAACCATGAAAAATGCCATGCACAGTAAAGCGTTCAAGAAGTCGGATTAGCCTCTCTCTTGGCAAAGGCTGCCGATAGCTGCCTCTCTAGAATGGCCAACTCATCCGCATTCCCATCACGAACAACCTCGGCCAGCAGATCCGCCGCGAAAGACGGATCGACCTGGAAAAGCTCTGCCATTGCCTCAGCGTGACTACGGTCTTTCATCAATCGCCCCTAGTTCGCAAATGCCCTCAGCGTCAAGAATAGCCTGCTCCGACTCCTACAAATCCGTCAGCTTCTGGCCGGTACTGGCTGTGAAGACTGACAGAAATCGGCCAACGGCTGTCCTTCATGAATTTCGTTCAAACAACATCCTTTCCAGCGTATTGTCCTTCACCCAATAGTGATGAAACATCCCCGCCACAGCGTGCAAACCAATCAACCAATATCCTGTAGTGCCAACTAGCTCATGCCAGTACTTGAGCTGTTTGGCGAAGTCCGGGGCAATGGCTACCGGTGCCGGCACGTGAAAGCCAAAGTACGGGAACGGCTTATCGCCAGCGGCGAGCATCAGCCAGGCGAGGATGGGCGTTGCGATCATCAGCCCGTACAGCGCAAGGTGTGTCAGATGCGCGATAGCAATCTGCCAAGCCGGTGGTTTTGGGGTAATCGGTGGTCGTGGGTTCAGGCGCCCGACCAGGCGAACCCACACCAGAGCGAAGATGGTTGTACCAAACAAGCCGTGCAAGCCCATGAGCAAACCCCGCGCTTCGCTGCCTTTGGGCAGATAACCCTTGATTTCAACACAGGCATATACCCCGACGAACAGGGAGAGCATCAGCCAGTGCAGGGCTATTGAAAGTTTTCCATATCGGGTTACGGAGGTGTCGCTGGTCATAAGAAGCGCCTGTTGATTGTTGTGAGGGACCGTTGATCCGGTTTCCTTGAACCGGCTGCGTAACCCTGCTCGTCCTGCCTTAAGAGAGTCTGAAGATCGACCCAAAGGTTATTCCTCTTTCACCTTCAGACTTCGTTAAGAAATGGCTTGGATACTTCGCTCAATCTCATTGAGGAAGGCGTTCGGCCCATGCTCGATCTCGACTGGAACATCCCCCTGCCCTTGCATTTTGGCCAAGCTGAAACGTCACCGTTAACCTTGGCTGGTGCTTTGCCGAACGACGCTTTGCGAGCGACGTTCGAAGACTTTATCCAGCAGCGTTTCCACAAGGCCCACGGCGCCGACATCCGCCACTTCATGCCCGAGCTGTTCGGCATGCACAACGGTGAGGGCCAGTTGTGCGCAGTGGCCGGTGTGCGTCGCGCGCACCTTGAAAGGCTATTTCTGGAGCGGTATCTGGACGAGCCGATCGAGCCATTGATTAGCGCGGCCGCTGATCACTCGGTAGGCCGAAATGCCATTGTCGAGGTTGGCAATCTGGCGGCTAGCGACACCGGCAGCGCGCGCCTGAGCATCATCGCCATCACCTATCTGCTGGCCATGGGTGGCCTGGAATGGGTGACGTTCACCGGCAATATCGGACTGGTCAACAGCTTCCGTCGTCTCGGCCTGAAACCCGTGACATTGTGCGCCGCTGATCCGGATCGACTGGGTGACGAGCGCCAACATTGGGGCAGTTATTACGAGAGCAAACCCTGGGTGCACGTCGGCGACATCCGCGCCGGGTTCGTCCACCTACGCAATATCGGCCTGTTCAGCCGCCTGGGCTTGCCGACCCCGATTGAAGGAGCCTGCCATGTCGCTTGAACTGCAACGCTTTCAGGAAAACTTGCGCGAGTATGCCCGGCGCAATGACAACACGACCGCGGTTTGGGGCGATACGCTGAAACTCGATTACGCCACCCTGTATGCAGAAGTGCTGTATCGCCAGGAGCGCCTACGCGATGAGCAGGTGCAAGTCGTCGCCCTGGCGCTGGACAACGGCGTCGACGCAATGCTCTGGGATCTGGCGGTGTTGTTCGAAGGGTTGACCTGTGTGACGCTGCCGCCGTTTTTCAGCGCGGCACAACGCGCCCATTGCCTGGAGCAGAGTCAGGCCGAACGCGTGATTGCCGAACCGGAGCTGGACCCCGAACTGCGCGCTGCGGGCTATGAGCAACGCGGCGAGTTCTGGTGCCGCGCCTTTACCAGCAAAACACACATGCCGATTGGCACCGCCAAACTGACCTTCACGTCCGGCACCACCGGCACGCCGAAAGGTGTTTGCCTGAGTGCCGACAGCTTGCTGCGGGTCGCACGAGAGCTGGATCAGGCGAGCGAAACCACCCGGCCGCAGCATCACTTGGCGCTACTACCGTTGGCGATACTGCTGGAGAACCTAGGCTGTTATGCCGCGCTGTATGCCGGTGCGATGCTCAGTTTGCCGAGCCAGAAAACCCTCGGCATTCAGGGCGCCAGTGGCGTCGATGTCCCGCACCTGCTCGGTTATCTCGCCGGGCGTGCGCCGCATAGCCTTATTCTGGTGCCACAGCTGTTACTGATGCTAGTCAGCGCCGCCGAACAGAAAGCCTTCGCCCCGCAAACTCTGCGCTTTGCTGCGGTCGGTGGTGCACGAGTTTCCAAAGATTTGCTGGACCGTGCGCAACGGGTCGGCTTACCAGTTTTTGAAGGTTACGGTTTGTCCGAATGCGCGTCAGTGGTGTGCCTCAACCGCCCCGGCGCACTTCGACCCGGCAGTGTCGGTCGACCGCTGCCCCATGTCGAAGTGCGGTTGGCCGAAGACGGTGAAGTGCTGATCAAGGGCTCGACGTTGCTCGGCTATCTAGGAGACGCACCGTACGCCGATGAGTGGTGGCCGAGCGGCGACCTGGGCGAGTTCGACCCGGAAGGTTTTCTTTATCTCAAGGGCCGCAAGAAGCATCAGTTCGTCACCAGTTACGGGCGCAACGTCAACCCGGAATGGGTCGAGTCCGAGCTGACCCAGCGCCGCCACATCGCCCAGGCGTTTGTTTACGGCGAGTCCTTGCCGCGCAATCACGCCCTGCTCTGGCCGCATCGCCCGGACTGCACCGATGCCGAACTAGCCGCTGCCGTGGCCGAAGCCAACGAGGTGTTGCCCGATTACGCCCAGGTGCATCAGTGGACGCGCCTGCCGCAACCCTTCACCGCCGCCAATGGCTTTCTAACCGCCAATGGCCGCCCACGCCGCGATGCCATTGTCGCGCAGTACCACGCCCAATTGACCGAATCCGTTGTCCGAGAGGAAGCCGCATCATGAGTTTTTTCGACACCCTGCAAGAAGCAACACAGCATGAGCGCCACGAGCTGTTCAATCTGCCGATCATCTTCGATGCGTTGCACGGCAAGGTCAGCCTCGATAGCTATCGGGCTTTTCTCGCTCAGGCTTACTATCACGTGCGCCACACCGTGCCATTGATGATGGCATGCGGCGCACGTTTGCCGACGCGTCTGGAATGGTTGCGCAAAGCGGTGTGCGAGTACATTGAAGACGAATACGGCCACGAACAGTGGGTGCTCAATGACATTGCGGCCTGCGGAGGTGATCGCAAAGCCGTGCATGATGGCGAGCCTTCGCTGCCGATAGAGCTGATGGTGAGCTTCCTTTATGACCTGATCGCCCGAGGCAACCCGGTGGGTCTATTCGGCATGGTCAATGTCCTCGAAGGCACCAGCATCGCTCTGGCCACACACGCGGCAGGGAGTATTCGGGAGCGCCTGGCGTTGCCGGAAACCGCCTTCAGTTACCTGAGTTCTCATGGTTCGCTCGACATCGAACACATGCAAACCTATCGCCGCCTGATGAACCAGCTGGAAGATCCTGAGGATCAAGCGGCAGTGATTCATGCTTCAAAAGTCGTTTACCGACTGTACACCGACATGTTTCGCAGCCTGCCTCGTGACGCGGAGATTGAACATGCAGCTGCGTAACGCGCGCGTGGTCTTGACCGGTGCCAGTGGCGGTATCGGCATGGCTATCGCCGAAGCCTTGTGCGCCGCCGGCGCTCGGGTATTGGCCGTGGCGCGGCATCAGGAAGCCTTGGCCCCGCTGCTCAAACGCTACCCAGACGCCCTGTGCTGGGTAGCGGCTGACCTTACGCTCCTCAGCGACCGGCGCAAAGTACTCGCCGCCACAGAAGCGATTGGCGGAGTCAATCTGTTGATCAACGCCGCCGGGTTGAACCACTTCGCCATGCTCGAACAGCTCGACGACAGTGACATCAATGCGATGCTCGCGGTGAACATCAGCGCGCCGATCTGCCTGACCAAGCTGTTGCTGCCGCTACTCAAGCAGGCCGACAGCGCCATGGTAGTCAACGTCGGCTCGACCTATGGCTCGATCGGCTATGCCGGTTACGCCAGCTATTGCGCGACCAAGTTTGCCCTGCGCGGGTTTTCCGAAGCGTTGCGCCGAGAGCTGGCCGACACCCGGGTCAGCGTGCTCTATGTCGCGCCGCGGGCAACCCGCACGTCGATGAACAGCGCGACTGCGCAAGCCCTGAACGATGCGCTCAAGGCCAACGTCGATGATCCGCAAATCGTGGCCTCGGCGGTGATCCACGCGATTGCGGGTGACCGCCGCGACCTGTATCTGGGATGGCCCGAACGCTTCTTCGTGCGCCTCAACAATTTACTGCCGCAACTGGTCGATCGAGGTCTGCGCAAGCAGTTGCCCCTGATTCGTCGCTTCAGCGAAAAACCCGAGAACGAGACCCTCAAGCCATGAAAAAGATCTTCGCGTGCCTGCTGATAGCAACTCTCAGCCAAAGCGTTTGGGCTCTGGAGGCCGCCGACCAGCAGCGCCTGAGCAGCATTCAGCAAAGCTGGGCGCACATCCAATATGAAGTGGCGGAAAAACAGCGCGCTGCCGCGTTCGAGCAGTTGTCCAGTGAAACCCAGGCGTTCGCCGCGCAGCGCCCGGCGGTAGCCGAAGCCTGGATCTGGAAAGGCATTGTCACCAGCAGCTGGGCCGGTGCCGAAGGCGGACTCGGAGCGCTGGGGAAAGCCAAGGAAGCCAAGGCCGACCTGGAGAAGTCCCTGACGCTCGACCCCAAGGCCCTGCAAGGCTCCGCCTACACTAGCTTGGCGGCGCTGTATGATCGGGTGCCCGGCTGGCCCATCGGTTTCGGCGACAGCGACAAAGCTGAGCAACTGATCAAGCAGGCGCTGCAACTCAACCCCGACGGCATCGACAGCCTGTACTTCTGGGGCGATCACCTCTACCGTCAGAAACACTACGCTGAAGCAAAAGCAGCGCTGCAAAAAGCCCTGCAGGCGGCGCCGCGTCACGGCCGTGAAACGGCAGATGCGGGACGCCGCAAAGAGATCGCCACTCTGCTGGTGGATGTCAACAAGAAACTCGACTGACAGGAGTCCGCGTGCGTTTATTACTGATTGAGGATGATGTGGCGCTAGGTGGAGGCATCCATCAAGCGCTTGGGCGCGAGGGATACACCGTCGATTGGCTCAAGGACGGCAGCAGCGCGCTGCATGCTCTGCTAAGCGAAACGTTCGATGTCGCTGTGCTGGATCTTGGCTTGCCACGCATGGACGGTCTCGAAGTACTGCGGCGCCTGCGCGACAGCGGCTCGAACCTACCGGTATTGATTCTCACCGCCCGCGATGCAACCGAAGATCGCATCGCGGGGCTGGATGCCGGTGCCGACGACTACCTGATCAAACCGTTCGACCTGGCCGAACTCAAGGCGCGATTGCGAGCGTTATTGCGGCGCAGTGCCGGGCGCGCGCAAGCGCTGATCGAACATGCCGGCATCATCCTCAACCCCGGTACACAGCAGGTCAGCTACAAGGGCCTTCCCGTAGCACTGACGCCCAAGGAGTATCAGTTGCTGCATGAACTGCTCTCACCTCCGGGCAGGGTGATGACTCGAGATCAACTGATTCGACTGCTCTATGGCTGGAGTGAAGAAGCGGAAAGTAACACGCTTGAAGTCCACATCCATCACCTACGTAAAAAGTTCTCCACTGAGCTGATCCGCACCATTCGAGGTGTGGGCTATCTGGTGGAGGAGCGTTGATGACTTCGATCCGCCGCCGTACATTGACGCTGATCATTGGCCTGCTGCTGGCCGGTCTGGCGGTGCTCAGCCTCTTCAATCTGCACGATAGCAATCATGAAATCGCCGAGGTTTACGATGCTCAATTGGCGCAGAGCGCGCGCTTATTACAAGGCGTGATGCGCATGCCGCTGGCGAGCAAGCAGCACGCCGAACTGTACCGGGCCTTCAATACTGCACTGGGCGAAGCGGTGCCGCGCGGCGATGGTCATCCATACGAACGGAAAATTGCTTTTCAGGTATGGAGCCCTGGCGGGGAGGTGTTGGTGCACACCGCCAGCGCACCCTCCTTCAGTTCACCGCCGACGCAAACGGGTTTCAGTGATGTGGTGGATGTGAACCGTCGTCATTGGCGCGCCTTCCTCCTTGAAGACCCACAAAACGGCATGCGCATCTGGGTTGGCGAGCGCGATGATGTGCGCGCGGATCTGGTCGACCGCATCGTGCGTCATACGCTCTGGCCGAACATCGTGGGCAGTTTGCTGCTCGCTGCGATGGTTTGGCTCGCTATAGGCTGGGGCTTGAAGCCCTTGGCAGACATGGCCGAGACCCTGCGTGCCCGTCACAGCGGTTCACTTGAGCCATTGCAACTGGCACCGCTTCCCAGCGAGCTAGAGCCCATGCAGGCGGCGCTCAACCGCATGCTCGCGCAGATTCAAGACGTGCTTGGCCGCGAACGACGCTTCATTGCCGACGCTGCCCACGAAATGCGTACGCCACTCGCCGTGCTGCGGGTACACGCGCAAAACCTGCTGGAGGCAGGCACAGAACAGGAACGTCGCGAATCACTGGAATTCCTTATATCAGGCGTTGATCGCACCAGCCGACTGGTCAACCAGTTACTGACCATGGCGCGACTGGAACCCCAAGCCAATCCGCCACCGCTACAGCGCATCGACCTCAGCGAAACCGTGCGTAATAGTCTCGTGCAGCTGACACCGTGGTTATTGAGCAAAAATCTAGAACTGATATTCGATGTCAGCGAGCAGCCATTTTATGTATCCGCCAACCCCGCCTCCATCGACATCGCGCTGAGCAACCTGATCACCAACGCAGCCAATTTCTCTCCCGAACACGGGGTAATCGCTGTGCAATTGAACCAGGCTGATGGCTTCTGTCATTTGACTGTCGACGACCAGGGGCCGGGAATTGATGAGTCATGTAGAGAGCGATTGTTTGAACGTTTCTATAGCCGTGGAACGGCGCAAGGAGCCGGTTTGGGGCTAACCATCGTCAACACAATCGCCATGCGTTTGAACGGACGTATCGAACTGGTAAACCGGGCAGAGGGAGGTTTGAGGGCTACGTTATCAATTCCAGCAAAAGAATAATCGCACAGCATCAAGCGATTATTTCGTTTCGCACAGTCGGTAAACATCGTGTGAGCAATGAGCCGCACCACATTTGATGCTGAAATCAGCCCCCCCGCCACCCATTACTTCCTCTGCGCGGATAAGCACACTCGATACCATGCCAGCATTGTCCAACTGAGCGTGGTATCGATGTCCTTTTCTAGTGATGCTTGCACTGAGCACCATGGCCAACGCCATTGACAACATAGAGAATATCGTAACAATCATAATTTTTTACATAAAAATCAATCAGTTACGATAAAACCTACTCCCACTCAATCGTTGCCGGTGGCTTGCTCGACACGTCATACGTAACGCGGGAGATGCCTTCGATTTCGTTGATGATACGCCCGCTCACGGTTTCAAGCAGTTCGTAAGGCAGGTGTGCCCAACGTGCAGTCATGAAGTCGATGGTTTCTACGGCACGCAGGGCCACAACCCATGCGTAACGACGACCATCGCCAACAACGCCCACCGATTTCACCGGCTGGAACACCACGAACGCCTGGCTGACTTTGTGATACCAGTCGGCCTTGCGCAGTTCTTCGATGAAGATGTGGTCAGCGCGACGCAGGATGTCGGCGTATTCCTTTTTCACTTCACCCAGGATGCGCACGCCCAGACCCGGCCCCGGGAACGGATGACGGTAGACCATGTCGTACGGCAGGCCCAGTTCCAGACCCAGACGACGGACTTCGTCCTTGAACAGCTCGCGCAGCGGTTCAACCAGCTTGAGGTTCATTTCATCCGGCAGGCCGCCCACGTTGTGGTGCGACTTGATCACGTGTGCCTTGCCGCTTTTAGCGCCAGCCGACTCGATCACGTCCGGGTAGATGGTGCCTTGCGCCAGGTACTTGATGTTTTCCAGCTTGCAGGATTCGGCATCGAACACGTCGATGAAGGTACGACCGATGATCTTGCGCTTCTTCTCCGGGTCGCTTTCGCCCGCCAGGTTGTTCAGGAACTGATCGGCCGCATTGGCACGGATCACTTTGACCCCCATGTTCTCGGCGAACATGGCCATCACCTGCTCACCTTCGTGCAAGCGCAACAGGCCGTTGTCGACGAATACGCAGGTCAACTGATCGCCAATGGCTTTGTGCAGCAAGGCTGCTACCACCGAGGAGTCAACGCCGCCGGACAGACCCAGCAATACATTGTCGGTGCCGACCTGGGCGCGGATGTTGGCAATGGCGTCTTCAGCGATTTTCGACGGTGTCCACAGCGCTTCACAGCCGCAGATATCGAGAATGAAGCGCGACAGGATGCGACCGCCTTGCTTGGTGTGGGTCACTTCCGGGTGGAACTGCACGCCGTAGTAGCCGCGCTCGTCGTTGTACATGCCGGCAATCGGGCAGCTCGGGGTGCTGGCCAGAATGTGGAAGTCGGATGGCATTTTGGTGACCTTGTCACCGTGGCTCATCCATACGTCGAGGCCAAACAGGCCATCCGCGTCGATGTGGTCTTCGATGCCGTCAAGCAGGCGGCTTTTGCCGACCACGTCGACGCGGGCATAACCAAACTCACGCAGCTCAGAGCCTTCGACCTTGCCACCCAGCTGTTCAGCCATGGTTTGCATGCCGTAGCAGATACCGAAAACCGGTACGCCAAGGTCAAAAACGGCTTGTGGCGCGCGTGGGCTGTCGGCTTCGTGAACCGATTCCGGGCCACCGGCCAGGATGATGCCTTTAGGGGCGAATTCGCGGATCGCGGCGTCGTCCATGTCGAACGGGTGCAGCTCGCAGTAAACACCGATCTCACGCACGCGACGGGCGATCAGTTGGGTGTACTGGGAACCGAAGTCCAGGATCAGGATGCGGTGAGCGTGAATGTCGAGGGCCATGACAAAATCTCGATTAATTTCAGAAACGACACGGGGCTGAATCAAACAGCCCCGGTGACTTAATTCGTATCGCACCCCGAACTGGCCGGGGCGCGATCACTATCAACCTACGCGATAGTTAGGTGCTTCTTTGGTGATTTGTACGTCGTGGACGTGGGATTCAGCCATGCCAGCGCCGGTAATCCGCACGAACTCGGGTTTGGTGCGCATTTGTTCGATGTCGGCACAGCCGGTGTAACCCATCGAAGAACGCAGACCGCCCATCAGTTGGTGAATGATTGCCGACAGCGAGCCTTTGTACGCCACACGGCCTTCGATACCTTCCGGTACCAGCTTCTCGGCACCTGCGGACGAATCCTGGAAGTAACGGTCGGAAGAACCCTGGGATTGCGACATCGCACCCAGCGAACCCATGCCGCGATAAGCCTTGTACGAACGGCCCTGATACAGCTCGATTTCGCCCGGTGCTTCTTCAGTACCGGCAAACATCGAACCCATCATCACGCAGGAAGCGCCAGCGACGATGGCCTTGGACAGATCACCCGAGAAACGAATGCCGCCGTCAGCGATCAAGGGTACGCCGGTGCCTTCGAGGGCAGCGGCCACATTGGCAATCGCGCTGATTTGCGGAACGCCAACGCCAGCCACGATACGCGTGGTGCAGATCGAGCCTGGGCCGATACCGACTTTAACTGCGTCTGCGCCTGCTTCGGCCAAGGCCAGAGCCGCGGCGCCGGTGGCGATGTTGCCGCCAATCACCTGCACGTGCGGGAAATTTTGTTTAACCCAACGTACGCGGTCAATCACGCCTTTGGAGTGACCGTGAGCGGTGTCGACCACCACCACATCAACGCCAGCCGCCACGAGGGCCGCAACGCGATCCGCAGTGTCTTTACCCGTGCCGACCGCTGCGCCTACACGCAGACGACCCTGATCGTCCTTGCTAGCCAATGGGTAAGCCTTGGCTTTTTCGATGTCGTTAACGGTCATCATGCCTTTGAGGGCAAATTTGTCGTCAACGATCAAAACTCGCTCGATGCGATGTTTGTGCAACAGTTCGCGGGCTTCTTCTTTGTCCGCGCCTTCCATGACCGTCACCAAACGCTCTTTAGGCGTCATGACGTCACGAACGGAGGCTTCAAGGCGGTTTTCAAAGCGCACGTCGCGGGACGTCACGATGCCGACCAGGTCGCCGTTTTGAAGCACCGGAACACCGGAGATATTGTGCTGGCGAGTCAGTTCGAGCAGTTCACGTACGGTGGCATCGGCCTCGATGGTGATGGGTTCTTTAACCACACCGGCTTCGAAACGCTTGACCTTGCGCACTTCGTGAGCTTGCTGCTCGATGGTCATGTTCTTGTGGATGATACCAATACCGCCTTCCTGAGCCATGGCGATTGCCAAACGGGCTTCAGTTACGGTGTCCATTGCAGCGGAAACCAGCGGAATATTCAGTTCAATGCCACGGGTCAAACGAGTCTTTAGACTGACTTCGTTCGGAAGAACCTCGGAATAACCGGGGACGAGAAGGATGTCATCGAAGGTGAGTGCTTCTTGGCTGATACGCAGCATCGCTGGGGCTCCCGAGCGGGAAAATGGAAGCGCGCCATTGTACTTAAAACACCTGTGCGGCTCAACGGAAACCTTTAGAGAGTTTTGCGCTAAGGGCCATGATTTATTGACTTCGAAGGCAGAAATCGATCCGTAGCGGCTGCTGAAGGCCGCGTCCGGCGGTGAAGCGGTCGCAAGGTCAGGCTACTGCGTTACGTCAGGTAAAAACGGGATTCCGGTTTTACGACGGCGTCGCCCCCGCACGCAGCCGCGCAGGCTCGGCAGCGGCTACGCAATCCGGGGGTCACAGTTCGACTTTCACCCACGCCACCGGCTGATCAAGCCAGTCGGCAAACTCATCGAGGAAGCTTTGCTTGAACCCCGCCTCGGCCCAGTTATTGAAGATGAAACCCAGGTTGGAAAACGCGCACGCCTGCAAAAACAAAAAACCGTTGATGTCATCTTCATGGGCGCAGAGCGGGCAGGTGAAGTTATCTGTTCGCCCCGGCATCCAGTCTTCAAGGCTTTCGAACAGTGCTTCGCCAACTTCTTTGCGGCACTCGGCACAACCGGCCTCTTCCAGAAAGCCCTTGGCCGGGGTGTAAATGCAGCGCTTGGTAATGATCTCCAACCCGTTGATCGCCTCACCAAAGGGCAAGGCTTCGGGGTGCAACACCACGCTCGCAGCCCCCGGCGCAATGGCATAAGCCATGCCATTGCCGGTGCGGCCGCAGGTCGTGAGTTCTGCTTCAATGATGTTTTTGCGCACCAGCCAGCGCACGATGGCACGGGCGCGGGGCTCATGCACCGCCAAGGTGGAAATTTTAGGCACGATGATGCTTTGCGAATTCATGGGATACGGCACATATAAGAACAAACCTAAAGGTGTAGTCGCGGTTGCATGCGAGCTTTTTCAGAGCGCGCAGCTTAAAGCCTGATCCCCCAAGGGCCTACTCTTTAGTGCACGCGCCTTAACCCGACAGGTGCAGTGATCAGCATCCGCCCTTATGATGGCCCTCATGATTAAAGACCCTTTTGCAAGACTCAACCTGGACCGCGAAGTCCTGACTGTCAGCCAGCTCAATGGCCGTGCGCGGGTGTTGCTCGAAGACGTGTTCAGCAATATCTGGGTTGAAGGTGAAATTTCCAACCTCGCTCGCCCGGCGTCTGGCCACGTCTACTTCACCCTCAAGGACAGCGGTGCTCAAGTACGTTGCGCGCTGTTTCGCAACAACGCCGCACGGGTGCGCCAAGCGCTGAAAGACGGCCTGGCGGTAAAAGTACGTGGCAAGGTGTCGTTATTTGAAGGTCGTGGCGACTATCAACTGATCCTCGATACGGTCGAACCCGCAGGCGAGGGGGCGCTGCGTCTGGCCTTCGATGCACTCAAAGAAAAGCTCAGCGCTGAAGGGCTGTTCAGTGCCGAGCGCAAGGTGGCCCTGCCCGCTCATCCGCAGCGCATTGGTATTGTCAGCTCACCCACGGGCGCGGTGATTCGCGACATCATCAGCGTGTTTCGCCGCCGTGCCCCGCACATCGAGCTGACGCTGATCCCGACTGCCGTGCAAGGCCGTGAAGCCACCGCGCAAATCGTGCGCGCACTGAAACTCGCCGATGCGCGCGGCTTTGACGCGCTGATCCTGGCCCGGGGCGGCGGCTCGCTGGAAGACCTGTGGTGTTTTAACGAAGAAGCCGTGGCCCGCGCCATTGACGCCTGCGTGACCCCTGTCGTGAGTGCCGTCGGGCACGAAACCGACGTTTCGATCAGCGATTTTGTGGCCGATGTACGCGCCCCCACCCCCTCCGCCGCCGCCGAGTTGCTGGCTCCGGACACCCGTGACTTGCAGCACCGCATCGACAACCTGCATCGCCGCCTGGTGATGCGCATGCGCGACCGTTTAATGCGTGAGCGCTTGCGCCTGGACGGCCTGGCGCGTCGTTTGCGCCACCCCGGCGAACGTTTGCGCCAGCAAGCACAACGGCTGGATGACCTGGACATGCGCCTGCGCCGCGCGTTCGAGCGCAGTCTCAATACCCGTCGCGAGCGCTTGATCCGCCTCCAAACCCGTCTGGCCGGTCAGCATCCGGGGCGCCAATTGGCGCTCTTACGCCAGCGTCTGGACAGCCTGGCCGAGCGCTTGCCACGCGCCATGCGCGAACGGCTCAAGGCCCGTCGTTTGCAATTGCAAAGCCAGATGCAAACCCTGCATGTGGTCAGCCCGCTGGCCACGCTGGGGCGCGGTTACAGTATCTTGCTCGACGAGCGCGGCAATGCCATTCGCAGTGCCGGGCAAACCCATAACGGCCAACGCTTGAAGGCCAAACTGGGTGAAGGCGAGTTACACGTGCGCGTTGAAGATAACCACCTCACGCCTGTCACCCTTTCATTACTGGATTGATCAATGCTGCGTTTTGCCTCTGCTCTTTTGTTGTTATGCCTGACCGTCAATGCGAACGCAGCTGACAGTTACATCACCCGATTACTGAACAAACCTGTGCCGGGGGGCGTTGCCGTGATCGAGCTGGGCAAAGGTGCGCAAGCCCCCAAAGCCACCTATCAAGGCAAGCCCGTATTGGTGGTCAAAGAACAAGACACATGGCGTGCCATTGTCGGCATCCCGCTGACGGTAAAACCCGGCAGTCAGCTCATCAGTTCGGCCGGGCGCGACCTGAGCTTCACAGTGGGCTACAAAAAATACCCCGAGCAACGCATCACGCTGAAGAACAAGCGCCAGGTCAATCCGAACCCGGCGGATATCAAGCGCATCGACAATGAACTGGCGATTCAGATCAAGGCGTATCTCACGTTCAGCCCCAACACCCCGAGCAACCTGCTGTTGGACAAACCGGTCAACGGACCGTTGTCGAGCAAGTTTGGTGTGCGCCGATTCTTCAACGGCGAAGAACGCAACCCGCACGCGGGCCTCGACTTTGCAGTGCCAGCCGGCACGCCGATCAAAACGCCAGCAGCCGGAAAAGTGATTTTGATCGGCAATTACTTCTTCAACGGAAACACCGTGTTTGTCGACCACGGCCAAGGCTTCATCAGCATGTTTTGTCACATGTCCAAGATCGACACCCAGGTTGGCCAGCAACTGGCCCGTGGTGAGGTGGTAGGTAAAGTGGGTTCAACCGGTCGCGCCACAGGGCCGCACATGCACTGGAACGTCAGCCTGAATGATGCACGCGTAGACCCGGCCATCTTTATTGGGGCTTTCCAGCCGTAACCATTCGGCAGCTCTTGAGCAGCACAAAACGCCTAACTACCTTTACGGAGCGCAATCCTTGTCAATAAAAGACATGGATTACGCGATAAAAACTCGTAGAACGACGATATTCGAGCATTTATCTCAATCTTTTTTGGCCGCTTGCCATCTTTACGGCCAATGGTTAGGGTTGAGGCCATGAACACACCTCACACCCTCATTTTGCTACGTCAACATCGCAGCCTTTGCCTCGTCAGTGCACGACTGCAAGGCTGATTGCGGTGCCTCGCCCCTCTGCTTTGTATCTACGGTTAGCCGCCTTTTTTCGGCTCGTACAATAAGGATTGCCTGATGACCATGCTCAAAAACCCTTCTTCCAAGTACCGCCCGTTTCCGGTCATTGATTTGCCTGACCGCACGTGGCCGTCGAAAACCATCACCCGCGCGCCAATCTGGTGCAGCTCTGATCTGCGCGACGGCAATCAGTCGCTGATCGAACCGATGGATGCCGCGAAGAAGCTGCGTTTCTGGAAAACGCTGGTCAGTGTTGGCGTAAAAGAAATTGAGGCGTCGTTCCCGGCCGCTTCGCAAACCGACTTTGATTTCGTGCGCACGCTGATCGAAGACGGTCACATCCCTGACGACACCACCATTCAGGTGCTGACCCAGGGCCGTGAAGACTTGATCGCACGCACGTTCGAGTCATTGCGAGGCGCCAAAAAAGCCATCGTTCACTTGTACAACGCGACATGCCCGGCCTTTCGCCGCATCGTGTTCAATCAGGACAAGGACGGCATCAAAGAAATCGCCGTCAGCGCGGCAAAGCTGTTCGTCAAATACGCCGCGCAGCAACCTGAAACCCAGTGGACGTTCGAATATTCGCCTGAGACCTTCAGCGCCACGGAGCTGGAGTTCGCCAAGGAAGTGTGTGATGCCGTAATCGAGGTGTGGAACCCGACGCCTGAGCACAAGATGATCCTCAACCTGCCCGCCACCGTTGAGTGCGCCACCCCAAACATTTATGCCGACCAGATCGAATGGTTCGGTCGCCATATCAATCGCCGTGACAGCGTGCTGATCAGCCTGCACACCCATAACGACCGCGGCACAGGGGTTGCGGCAACCGAGCTGGGCCTGTTGGCGGGTGCTGACCGCGTGGAAGGCTGCCTGTTCGGTAATGGCGAACGCACCGGCAACGTCGATCTGGTCACCGTGGCACTGAACATGTACACCCAGGGCCTGGACCCGCAGCTGGACTTCTCGGATATCGACGGCGTACGCAAAGTCGTTGAAGAGTGCAACCAGATTCCGGTTCACCCACGCCATCCGTATGTGGGCGATTTGGTGCACACCGCGTTCTCCGGCTCGCATCAGGACGCTATCCGTAAAGGCTTCGCACAACAGAAACCCGATACTCTGTGGGAAGTACCGTACTTGCCTATCGACCCGGCAGACATTGGCCGTAGCTACGAAGCCGTCATTCGCGTTAACAGCCAATCCGGTAAAGGCGGGATTGCTTACCTGTTGGAGCAGGAATACGGCATCAACCTGCCGCGCCGCATGCAGATCGAGTTCAGCCAGGTGGTGCAACGCGAAACCGACCGTCTGGGCCTTGAGATGACCGCCAAACAAATCCACGGCCTGTTGCACAGCGAGTACCTGCAAGCCAACACGCCTTACGCGCTGGTAAGCCATCGCCTGCAAGAAGAAAACGGTCATAGCGCGGTCGACGTTGAAGTATCAGCCAAAGGTGCGGGCGAGACTAACCTGCGCTGGAGCGGTCAAGGCAACGGCGCGCTGGAAGCATTGGTGGCGGGCTTGCCGGTCAAGGCTGAAATCATGGACTACAACGAGCATGCAATCGGCGCAGGCACCCACGCCAAAGCGGCGGCGTACATTGAGCTGCGCGTAAATGGCGAACGCGCCGTGCATGGTGTGGGTATTGATGAAAACATCACCACCGCCAGCTTCAAGGCCTTGTTCAGCGCCCTGAACCGCGCACTGAGCGATGCGCAGGCAAAAGCGGCGTAAGCAATCAAAAAGCCCCCTGATGTACGGGGGCCAATGAAAGGATCAGCGCCACACCCTGCGAGGGCTACGCTTTCGCAGGGTGTTTTTTTGGGGCCCCTGATAATGCTCACCCCTGAGCATATATTTTGAATCTCAACGAAAGTCCCACAGTGCCTATGGCAGCCTACTGACAGCGGCTATAGTTTTTGACACTTACAACTCGTCGCGTAAAGGCCCGACCTTCACGTTCGCAATGGGTTGAGCCGCCGTCGTGCCTTCATAGTCAAGATCCGAAGGCTCTGTTGAGATCGTATGGCGGCTCTGAATGCCCCCCTGAAGCGGCCAACTGGCACTGCTGACGAGCACGCGCAAACTGCCAGAATTCAGCAGTTTGGTCAGAATTTCACTGGCGGGGGTCGGGATCGGGAGAGGCTGGGCGTTCTCGACAAAATAAGCCTGCGTGGTCCACCCGTATCCACTGACGCCATTACACAGCGCAAACGTCGCTGCCTCATTACCGCGTCCATAGCGCAAGAGCCCTCCATCGTCTGCCGAGACATAAACGTAGTCGTACACGATGCCTATGACTTCTTCGGTATGGAAGGCATAACAAAGGTCTTCCGGCCACGGGAGGTTGCGGATCAGTTGGGCTTCAACCTCAGACTCAGCGCTGAGCCCTCGCACATCACGCGAGTAATGCAGGCTAACCAGCGAGTAACCGCGAGGAAGCACGGCTCTGGCTGAAGCTGTCGGTTGGCCGTGGGTTTTGCTAATCATCTCAGCCACATTGACGGATTCACCATTGACCACAGGCTCAAGCGCCACGTAGCTCCCGTAAGTTGCCTCATATAAGACACCGCCCATGATATTGACTGTGTGTGGCAGTTTTATCCGGCGATGCACAAAGCGCGCGGCATCATCGGGGTGGCAAAATACCGGGCTTGCGGGGAAAAACTTGAGGGTACTCGCAGGTCGGGGCGCGCTTTCGAGGCCGTAAGGCTGCCACCCTCCCGACACAGAACCTGGCTCGTGCCACACCGCATTGGTCTGCAGCACGTGTAACTCACCCGCCATTGCCACTTGGCGCACGTATTCCAAAGGAGTCAATCTAAGCGCTGTCAGATCATTCAATAGCGCCTGCCCGCTGTCTTTAAACAGCCCGGTCGAGAGCTGCACAGCATCCAATGTGCTGAAAAAACGCAACAGCGCACCATCGCCACCCGAGATATAAATCACACTCCCCTCACCCACGAGGGCATCTTCGTGCTTGAGGCTGATAGCCAGTTGTAATGCTTTGAACAGATCCACGGGTGAGATGAACGCGTCGTAAACCCGTCTGTTGGTAAGGTGCCCCTTGATCGGCGCTACTTTTTCAGGCGCGCCGACATAGACCCCATGCAGTTGAAAAGCCATCGGCAGGGTGTAGGGCTGGGTAGAGTCATCGCGTGGATACAGGCGCTCCATACTGAAATCGCCACCCTCCAAAGGCAACGTCGTTACGTACTCCTCGCTGTGGGTACTGCGCAGAATCACCCCGTATTGCGCAGTAGTACGAGCGCCCATGTGCTCATGGGCATAACGCACGGCGTCTTCAGACTGCGCGAATATCGGGCTCAGAGCCGGTGGCGACAACGCTTGTGTCACGGCGGAGGTCCTGCCCCCCGGCTTCCAGGTTGGTGTGATCTTACCGGGCTTGCCCCATAACGCACTGCCCACGACGACGTACAAGTCCCCAGCCTCTGCCACTTGGGCAACGTATTGCCCTGGCTTGATCGAGTTGGCGCGCATCGCTGCCCCCAGTGTATTTCGACGGACCTTTTCGGGATTTAGCCTCGGCGGTGAAATCTGGCTCAGTAGAATAACTTCCTTGGCCGATCCACTGGGCGTGTACCTGAGCAGCGTGCCGTTTTGCGTCGAAAAATAACGCGCACTGGCCCAATCACTATTCTTGATCGCGTCATACAACTCATGGGGTTCAAGCATGTTGCGAAATAGCTGTTCTTCGTCTGCAGAACGCCACAATTGCAACGGATGCACACAATGGGTGTGGTAAACAGCCACCACCGAAAAACCATGCGGTACATGCCTCATCAGCTCAGGAGGAAACACCAGCGTGGCGTCAAATGTTTCATTTTTTACCGCCATGGGTTCTGTGGCGACAAAACGATTATCCAGCCGCTGGTAGATAATGCCGCCATAGGTGTAGTCCGTTCGCTTGGCGATAACGTTATGAGCGTAACGGGCAGCGTCGTCAGCAGACACGAAGGATGGCCCCAACTCGCGCCGATAAAAATCTTTATAGGGCTGCCAGTTCGCAGCTACGCGACCTGCATAACGCCACAGATCACTGGTGTGCAAAACGCTCAACTGACCCGCAGCGGCCAAGTCGCGGATGTAATTACTTGGCGTGTAGACCCCTCCTAGCAGGTCTCTGAGGACCGCTAAAGCGCCGCCTTCGCTTTGCGGCAGTGCCCTCAGAAATTTTTCCTCGGCCGCGGCAAATGTCGACACGTATTTAAGGAGCGCGCCGTCGCGGCACACGATAAACAACGGCACCGCCTGTGAGGCCGCTGGCAGCTTCAGCCGTTTAGCCACCTCAATACCCTTGGCCAGTGCGTCAGGGTGCAGGAAGTTCTTGAACACAGTGGGTTCTTGCGCAGGGACCTCACTGGGATCACGGTAAAAACCGTCGCAGGCATACAGCCCGACAATTTCGAAATTGGCCGGAACTAAAGCCCTGCCTGCGGTGTTGCGACCAAAAATGCGCGCCAGCGAAAAGTCCATCTCCTCGCTGACCGGCTCAGTGCTGATGTAAAAGGGATGGTTTTTGAATTTTAAAATCACGCCATACTGACTTTCAGCGGTTTGATAAACCCGCGCCCGAGCTTCTTTGAGAGCCTGTTCAAGCGTGCTACTGATGGAGCTGAACGCGGGTTGGCTAACCATTACCGGAGCAATATCGAGCAAGGGATGTGGGGTGAACACTTTAAAATCGGCGCTCACCTGACCGAGCTTGCCGCCCCACACCTCATTACTCTGGATAATACTCAGCGTCCCGGCGCGGGCCACCTCCTGGACATACTCGGCAATCCTGGAAAAACTGAGTTTTTTTGCGTGTACATCGTATGCAATGCGTTCGGACAGGGCACGCTCCACAGCCGAACCACTGGACACATACTTGAGCAAAGCACCATTGGGGCACGATAAATAATGCGCCACTGCAAAATAGGCATTGAGCATATTGAGCACAATATCGTTACTTGAGAAAAAACTGATCGCTGTCTGAATCTCTTCAGTGCTCCAGTGTTTAAACGCGCGTTGCAACTCTTCGTAGTTGCTCGGATGAGAATGATATAGGGCATAACAGGTGTAACCGGCAGGCGTAATGAAGAGACCTTGAGCGTCGGTAGAAATAACCCGGGTCGGGTTGAAAGAACCCGACTGGTCTCTGACGGGGCGCGTTGCATAATAACGCCCTTGAGCATCTTTCAAGATGGCGCCACCGTATTCGACATTTCGAAAATCGCCGATCAAGCGATGCGCATAGCGGGCAGCATCATCGGCACTCACAAACGCCGGGCTCAGCGCGGGGAGTTCGACGCGTACATTGGGTTGCGCATGGCGCTTTTCACGATCGCTTGTATGATTCATTACCGTTTAATCCTTGATTAGAAAAAGAAGACAGAACACGCATGCCTGCCGTCTTCACACCATCAAGAACATCACCTTCAAAAAGGCGGTACATAGTTAGCCATCTTAAAACTCGTCCTTGTCTCGCGCATTTGCCGAACGTTTAAGTTCGCCTGCACCGCGGGCACACTTCAAAAGCACGCCATCATTCAAAGGGGGATAGCCCGGCTATGGAGAACGTTTGGGAGAGGGCGCTTCAGAAAACAGCATTAAAAGTACGTTAAGACTTTGGCGGCGGCTGTCGCGGCCTAGCCTCCTCGCACGCACCTTGGCGCTGCTGCGCCAGGGATAATCGCCGATCAGGTAGAGGTGTTAATCGCAGAGCGTCAATCGCAACATTGCAAGCTCGTATTGATGTTGTTCGAGAGTGGCAACAACACGAGCTTGCTCTTATAGATCACTGGGTGAGTGCAAAACAGAAACCCATCCTAGCGCAACTCAAAATCGTCGGCATCCAGGTCAGCCGGAAAACGCTCGCGGTAGGCTGCCAGCTCGCTCGCACTCAGGCTCATCTGAAATACGCCATCCGCTTCGCCCGCACTGAGCAACGATTCACCCTGAAAATCAAAGATATGGCTGTCACCGGTGTAAACAAGGCCCTTGCCATCGGCACCGACCCGGTTGACGGCTGCCACATAACACAGGTTTTCAATTGCCCGCGCTGGCAACAGACGGTTCCAGTGCAAGCGACGCGCCCCCGGCCAGTTGGCCGTATACAACAGCAGGTCGGTGTCGTGGGGGTCGCAACTCCACACCGGGAAGCGCAGGTCGTAGCAAATCAGCGGACGAATACGCCAGCCCTTCACTTCGAACTGAACCTGGCGCTCACCCGGTGTGAAATGTTCATGTTCACCCGCCATGCGGAATAAATGCCGTTTGTCGTAGTGCAACACCTCGCCATCAGGGCGAGCCCACAACAGGCGATTGCGGTGGCTGCCGTCGGCCGCCTCGATGATCACGCTGCCCGTGATGACTGCATTGAGTTTTTTAGCCTGCTGACGCAACCAGTCGGTAGACGGGCCCTCTTCGGGCTCAGCCAGGGTTTTGGAGTCCATGCTGAAGCCTGTGGTGAACATTTCGGGTAACACCACCAGGTCAGCGCCCTGGGCCTGAACCAGCAAGTCATCGAAATGATCAAAGTTGGCCTGTCGGTCGTGCCAGGCCAGCGTGGTTTGCACCAGCGCTACGGTTAAATCGGGTAAACCACTTAGATCACGCATAGTTTTTCTGCTGCTTCACGCAGCGTCTCCTCGCGTTTTGCAAAACATAGGCGAACCAGCCGCTGCCCTTCGGGCGGGGTCTGGTAGAACACCGAAACCGGGATGGTCGCCACGCCATGTTCGCGGGTCAGCCAAATGGCCATGTCGACATCATTGAGGTCCGGACGAATTTGAGAGTAATCAACCAACTGGAAATACGTGCCTGCCACCGGTTTAAAGGTGAAACGTGATGGGGTTAACAGGTCACAAAACAAGTCACGCTTGGCCTGGTAAAAGGCCGGTAACTCTTCAACGTGTTGCGGGCAGGCCGCCATGAAATCAGCCAACGCATATTGCAGCGGCGTCACCCCGCAAAAGCTCACGTACTGATGCACTTTGCGCAGTTCGCCAGTCAACGCGGGCGGCGCCACCACGTAGCCGGTTTTCCAGCCGGTCACGTGGTAGGTTTTGCCAAAAGAGCTGACAACGAAAGCACGATGGTACAACTCAGGATGTGACAGAACACTGACGTGGGGCACCCCGTCGAACACCAAATGCTCATACACCTCATCACTAACGAGGTAAATGTCACGGTTTTCGATAAGTGTGGCCAATTGGTCCAGTTCAGCGCGGGTAATCAGCGCACCACTGGGGTTATGCGGGCTGTTGAGGATGATCATGCGCGTACGCGGGCTCAAGGCATCCTCAAGCTTTTGCCAGTCAATCGCGAAGTCGTCCAGCGCCAACGGCACATGCACGCAACGGCCCCCGGCCAATACGACTGAAGGCTCATAACTGTCATAGCACGGGTCAAACACAATGACTTCTTCACCGGCATGAATCACCGCCTGAATGGCACAAAAAATGGCTTGGGTTGCGCCCGGCGTGATGGTCACTTCGGTGTCGGCATTGACCTGTACGCCATAGCTGCGTGCAATCTTGGCTGCCACTTGCTCGCGCAAGGCAGGTAAGCCGGTCATCGGGGAATATTGGTTGTGACCGCTGGCGATGTGCTTGCCCACTGCATCACGCAGCGCTTGTGGACCATCGAAATCGGGGAAGCCCTGAGACAAGTTGAGCGCACCCGTTTCTGTCGCGAGCTGCGACATGCGCGTAAAGATAGTGGTGCCGACGTTCGGCAACTTGCTGGTCATCATGGCCGTTCCCTGTTGAGTTCCCGGCACTGACTGCGGCACAGGACCCACCGAGGATAGCCCAAACGCCTGACACGAAAAAGGGTCCTTTCGGACCCTTTCTCATTACGCTCTACGCGTGCGCGATCAGCGCTTGTCTCTGCGTTTTTTGTCGGCTTTCTTGTGGTGCGACATCATACGGCGCTTCTTGTTGACCTGACGGTCGGTCAAGGAGTTCTTGTTGGCTTCGTACGGGTTCTCGCCACCTTTGAACTCGATGCGGATGGGCGTACCCACCAGCTTCAAGACACGACGGTAGGTGTTTTCGAGGTAACGGACGTAAGACTTCGGCACCTTCTCAACCTGGTTACCGTGAATCACGATAATCGGCGGGTTGGCACCACCCAAGTGGGCATAACGCAGTTTGATGCGACGGCTGTTGACCATCGGCGGTGCGTGCTCGCCCACTGCGTCTTCCAGGATCTGGGTCAGACGGTTGGTTGGCCAGCGGGTAACTGCCGACTTGAAGGAGTTTTGCACCGATTGGTACAAGTTACCCACGCCGGTGCCGTGCAAGGCCGAGATGAAGTGAATGTCAGCAAAGTCGACAAAGAACAGACGACGCGTCAATTCGACTTTGACGAACTCGCGCTCGCTTGGGGTCATGCCGTCCCACTTGTTGATTGCGATGACCAGAGCACGACCGGCCTCCAGCGCAAAGCCCAACAGGTTAAGGTCGTGGTCTACCACGCCTTCACGGGCATCCATCACAAAGATCACCACGTTGGCGTCTTTGATCGCTTGCAGGGTTTTGACCACGGAGAATTTTTCAACTTCTTCGTGGATCTTGCCGCGCTTGCGCACACCGGCGGTGTCGATCAGCGTGTACTTCTCGTCGTTACGCTCAAACGGGATGTAGATACTGTCGCGGGTTGTGCCAGGCTGGTCGTACACAATGACGCGGTCTTCACCGAGCATGCGGTTCACCAGCGTCGATTTGCCTACGTTCGGGCGACCGATGATGGCGATCTTGATGCCGTCTTTTTCGCTAGGGCCAGGAATGCGCTTGGCTTCCTCACCTTCGAGTACGACTTCTTCTTCGCCGTCTTCTGGCTCTTCTTCGTCACGCGGGAAGTTGCTCAGGGCAATTTCCAGCATCTGCGTGATACCACGGCCATGGGCACCGGCGATTGGAATCGCGTCGCCCATGCCCAAGGGGGCGAACTCGGCGCGGGCCATGTCCGGGTCGATGTTATCGACCTTGTTGGCAACCACGTACGAGCGCTTGTTACGTTTGCGCAGGTGTTCACCGATCATCTGGTCAGCGGCAGTGAAGCCCGCTTTTGCATCAACCAGGAACAGCACAACATCCGCTTCTTCGATAGCCAGCAGCGACTGCTCGGCCATCTTTTCGTCCATACCGTGCTCGTCACCGGAAATACCGCCGGTGTCGACCAGAATGTAGGAACGCCCTTGCCACTTGGCCTCACCGTATTGGCGATCACGGGTCAGACCGGACAAGTCGCCGACGATAGCGTCGCGAGTCCTGGTCAGGCGGTTGAACAAGGTGGACTTGCCGACGTTAGGTCGGCCCACCAGGGCGATTACGGGAACCATGCGGCTCTCCACTTCGTTATTTCAGAAAATACAAAAGCCGCTGCAAGGCAGCGGCCAGAGTTCGGAACAGCACAAATGTGCCGCAAGCCTTGCCAGAGCAAGGCTGCTTGAAACCCTAGAGTCTCAAGCATAGACGCCTTAGCGAATGGTCAGGGCTTCCAGTTTGCCGCTGTTACCAAACACGTAAATCATGTCACCGACCACCAGCGGACGCGCCCGAAGGCCATCACTGTCAATGCGGGTACGGCCTACGAAACGGCCATCAACCTGGCTCAACAGGTGCAGATAACCTTCCATGTCGCCAACCGCTACATAGCTGGAAAACACTTCTGGCGCCGACAATTGACGGCGAGCCAGAGCATCGTTGCTCCACAGGGCGGTGGTCGAACGCTCGTCAACGCCTTCGACAGTGCCGGATGCCAAGCTGACATAGACGCTGCCAAAACCTTGAGCGACACCTGCGTAGCTCGAAGCATCGCGCTGCCACAGCACACGGCCGCTTTCCAGCTCCAGTGCTGCCATACGGCCCTGATAACTGGTGACATACAGCGTGCCACCGGACAGCAGCAGACCGCCGTCGATGTCTACGATGCGCTCAAGCTCAGAACGGCCTTGCGGGATCGCAACACGTTGCTCCCATACAGGCACACCGTTTTGCGTATCCAGCGCAACGACTTTACCGGTCGAAAGACCTGCCACTGCCAAGTGATTGGTCACCAACGGTGCACCCGTACCGCGCAGTGTCAGCACGCCAGGCGTGCTGTCATAGGTCCAGCGCTGCTCACCGGTCGATGCATCAAGACCGATCAGACGATCATCCTGAGTTTGAACCACCACCACGTCACCGTTGGTTGCTGGCGGCGCCAGTACTTCGCTGGTAACACGGGAACGCCATTTTTCTTCGCCATTGCTGGCGTCGAGCGCAACCACTTCACCTTGCAAGGTGCCCAGCAGAACCAGGCCATAGCCAGCGCCCACGGCACCGGACACCGGCAGTTCGAGGTCTTTCTTCCACTTGACGTCACCGGTCATGCGATCCAGCGACATCACCACGCCCGTTACATCGGCCGCGTACAGGGTATTACCGTCAACCGCTGGCACCAGCATGTTGTAGGTTTTGCCCTGGCCATCACCGATCGAACGGCTCCACTGCTTTTGCAAGACAACTTCTTCTTTGAAGTCAGTCAGTGCAGCCGGTGGCAGTTCTTTTTTGCTGTTGCTGCTGCAACCCGCGGCCAATATGACCAGAGCCAGCAATGCTGCATGTTTCCAACGGTTCACGTTACGCATCCCCTTTGGCCAGGTCGTCGAGCTTGATTTGTAAGCCGCCGACCGCTGCTTCGTCCGACAGCGCAGCTTTGGCTTTTTCGTAGGCTACACGTGCGTCTTCAGTGCGACCTTGCTGAACCAGCAAGTCGCCCTTGAGTTCTTCACGACTGGCCAGGAATGCTTTGTCCGAATCACCTTCAAGCAGCTTCAAGGCCTCATCGACCTTGTTTTGTGCGGCCAGAACCCGAGCCAGACGCTGACGCGCCACTTCACCCAATGTGGCGTTGGCTGGTTTTTCAACAATGGCGTTCAGCTCATTGGCTGCGTCATCCAGCTTGCCGCTCTCAACCGCGACCTTGGCAACGAACAAGCCGCCAAACTGCGCGTAGGCACTGCCGCCGTACTCACTCTTGAGCTTGTTGGACAGTTCAGCCACGCGCGCTGTATCGGGCTGACCCGTTGGCGTCAGTGTTGTTTCAAGCAGTTGTTGGTAGAGAATCGACGCACCCTGCGACTGATTGCTCTGATATTTGTGCCAAGCCTGCCAGCCGAACACCACCACCAGCGCCAACAAGCCGCCCGTGACCAGGGGTTTGCCGTTGCGCTGCCACCAGTCTTTCAACTCGCCCAGCTGATCATCATCGTTACTCGACACCCCAACACTCCTTATTCGATAAATCGGCTGTTTTTACAGCTTCAACCCTGCACAACGCAGGTGGCCAAGTGCTCGGAAAGAGCATCCCAGGCAATAGTTTGTTGTTCGCCCTGGCCACGCAGGGGTTTGACACCTACCACTTGCTGGGCCAATTCGTCGTCACCCAGGATCAATGCGTACAAGGCACCGCTCTTGTCGGCTTTCTTGAATTGGCTTTTGAAGCTGCCAGCGCCCGCATTGACTTGCAGACGCAGGTTGGGCAACTGATCACGGACACGTTCGCTCAGGGCAAGCGCGGCCAGTTCAGCGGCTTCACCAAAGGCGCACAGGTAAACATCCACCTGTCGCGAGATTTCTTGCGGGATCTGCTCAAGGGTTTCGAGCATCAGGATCAAACGCTCGATCCCCATGGCGAAACCCACGCCGGAGGTAGGCTTGCCACC
Source organism: Pseudomonas weihenstephanensis (assembly GCF_016812185.1). Taxonomy (NCBI): domain Bacteria; kingdom Pseudomonadati; phylum Pseudomonadota; class Gammaproteobacteria; order Pseudomonadales; family Pseudomonadaceae; genus Pseudomonas; species Pseudomonas weihenstephanensis. The sequence goes on from NZ_JAAEBV010000001.1 coordinate 1,211,845, forward strand.
CATTTGCTCCACCAGACCGTCATAACGGCCACCGGCACACACGGTGCCTTGGGCGCCGAGTTTGTCAGTAACCCACTCAAATACGGTTTTGCTGTAGTAATCGAGCCCGCGTACCAGCTTGGGATTGATGACGTAAGGAATGCCGGCAGCATCGAGACGTGCCTTGAGGCCCTCAAAATGCACACGGGATTCTTCGTCGAGGTAATCCACCAGCTTCGGTGCATCAACCAGTACCGCTTGGGTGTCGGCATTTTTGGTGTCGAGTACACGCAGCGGGTTGGACTTGAGGCGACGCTGGCTGTCTTCGTCCAGCTCGCTCAGGCGCGAAGTCAGGTATTCGACCAATGCGTTGCGATAGCGCGCACGGGCTTCGCTGGTGCCCAGGCTGTTGAGTTCCAGCTTGACCGCATCACGAATCCCCAGCTCACCCCACAGGCGCCAGGTCAGTACGATCAGCTCGGCATCAATGTCCGGCCCATCGAGATTGAACACTTCGACACCCACTTGGTGAAACTGGCGATAACGGCCTTTTTGCGGGCGCTCGTGGCGAAACATCGGGCCGACATACCACAGCTTCTGAACCTGCCCGCCACCGGTGATGCCGTGCTCAAGCACTGCACGCACACAGGCCGCGGTACCCTCGGGGCGCAGCGTGAGCGAATCGCCGTTACGGTCTTCGAAGGTGTACATTTCTTTTTCGACGATATCGGTGACTTCACCGATCGAGCGCTTGAACAGCTCGGTGAACTCGACGATCGGCATACGGATTTGCTTGTAACCGTAGTTATCCAGCAAACGCGCAACCTTAGCTTCAAAGAAGCGCCACAGAGGCGTCTGCTCAGGCAGGATGTCGTTCATGCCACGAATGGCTTGCAGTGACTTGCTCACAGTAAATCCTTAATTCGTTTGATTAGCCGCGCGCGATCACAGCAGCGTCAGCTTCGACCTTTTCGGCCGCTTTCTGGCGGATCAATTTTTCGAGTTGATCCACCAGATTTTCATTCGTCAATTTCTGCGACGGCTTACCGTCGATGTAAATCAGGTTTGGCGTACCACCGGTCAAGCCCACATGGGCCTCTTTGGCTTCGCCGGGGCCGTTAACTACACAGCCAATCACAGCAACATCCAAGGGAACCAGCAAGTCTTCAAGGCGCCCTTCCAGTTCGTTCATGGTTTTTACCACGTCGAAGTTCTGGCGCGAACAGCTAGGGCACGCAATGAAATTGATACCACGCGAACGCAACCGCAGGGATTTGAGAATGTCGTAGCCGACTTTCACTTCTTCCACCGGGTCGGCAGCCAACGAGATGCGAATGGTGTCGCCAATGCCTTCGGCGAGCAGCATACCTAGGCCCACGGCAGATTTCACTGTGCCTGAGCGTAATCCACCCGCTTCAGTGATACCCAAATGCAGCGGCTGGACAATTTCTTTGGCCAATAGACGGTAGGCTTCAACGGCCATGAACACATCGGACGCCTTCACACTGACTTTGAAGTCCTTGAAATTCAGACGTTCAAGGTGTTCAACGTGGCGCAGGGCCGACTCAACCAAAGCGGCCGGGGTCGGTTCGCCGTACTTTTTTTGCAGGTCTTTTTCGAGGGAACCTGCGTTAACACCGATACGGATCGGAATACCACGGTCACGCGCCGCATCAACCACTGCACGCACACGGTCTTCGCGACCGATGTTACCGGGGTTGATACGCAGGCAGTCCACACCCAATTCCGCCACGCGCAAGGCGATGCGGTAATCGAAGTGGATATCGGCAACCAACGGTACTTTTACCAATTGCTTGATGCGGCCAAACGCTTCGGCAGCGTCCATATCAGGCACGGAAACCCGCACGATATCGACACCGGCAGCTTCCAGGCGATTGATTTGCGCAACGGTGGCGGCTACATCGTTGGTGTCGCTGTTGGTCATGCTTTGTACGGCAATAGGGGCATCGCCACCCACTGGCACTGAGCCGACCCAGATTTTTCGCGATTCGCGACGTTTGATTGGAGATTCGCCGTGCATGACTTATTGACCTAACTTCAGGCGAGCAGTTTCGCCACTGGTGAAAGGAGCCAGGTCCACTGACTGACCGTTGTAGGTCACTTGTGCACCGCGGGCAAAGCCCAGGCGCAAGCTCAAGGGAGGCTTGCCGCTCACTTCAAGATTTTCGCCTTTGCGCTTCAAGCCGCCGAACAGCACTTTACCTGTGGCATCGGTGACTTGAGTCCAGCAATCAGCGGTGTATTGCACGCCAACGTTGCCCGCACCTGCGACGGCTGCCGGTGCCGCAGCTGTCGGGGCGGGCGTTGCAACAACGGGCGCCACAGCGACCGGCAGCGCGGGCGCAGGGACTGGAGCGGGCTGAACCACTGGCACGGCCGTTTCGGCAACAGCCGCTTGTGGGGTGTCAGGTAATGCCAAGGCGGTCGTAGCCGCCTGATCACCAGTAGGCGCAACAGGAGCAGCCGCTTCGCTTTCAGTTTTGGCTTCAGCCACGGCCTGATCTTCAGGCTCGTCCAGCGGATGGATCTGGGTCGTGCCGTCAGCCCCTTCCACTTCAACGTGTTCGGGCGTGAGGCCGATCAGGTCCTTGGCGCGCATGGACGTTTGGTCCTGCCACCAGATAAAGCCGCCGCCAATCACTGCCAACAACAGCAACAGGCTGACAATGCGCAAAATGGTGTGGGACACGCGCACCGGTTCTTCGATACGGCCCAAACTGTGGACGTTGCTGCCGGACGAGTCAGTGCCGGTAAACAGATCAAACTCATGCACCAGGGCCGTCTGATCCATACCCAGCAGCTTGGCATAAGCGCGGATATAGCCACGGGCAAAGGTATGGCCTGGCAATTTGTCGAACGCGCCCGTCTCAAGATGACTCAAGGCACTGGCCGTGAGATTGAGCTTCAAGGCGACTTCAGCCAATGTCCATCCATTGTTTTCACGGCCCTGACGCAAGGTCTCACCGGGATTGACTCGAGTCGCTGCTAGAACTTCGGGTTGCGCCGCTTTCATCATTGCTCCGACAGGTATTGCTGATATTCCGGCGTGCCGGGATAAAGTCGTTTTAGTTGCTGGCCATGACTGGCAGGTGTGGCGCGATCATCGAACACAGCCGCCAGTCGCGCACCGAGCAATAGACTACGTGCATTTTGCCCACTAAGCAGGCTAAAACGATCGTAAAACTCGCGCGCGGGCAGATATTGACGATCCTGGTAGGACAACTCGGCCATTTCCAGCAGGGCTCGCGGTTGTTTGGGGTTCAGGCGCAATGCTTTTACAAGGTAACCGCGTGCTGTTTCAGGCTGCCCCAGCTTGAGCGCCGTTATACCCAAATTTTCGTAAACCCGGGAGCGTTCAGGATAAAGATGGTCAGCGGCGGCTTTCTGAAACAGCGTGTAGGCGTCTTGATAGCGTTGCTGTTCAAACAGCAAGCTGGCGTAGTTGTTGAGCGTGCGGGCATCGTGCGGGCGGGCAGCCAAGGCTTTTTGAAAGCTTTGCTCTGCCAGCTCAAACTCCATTTCGCGCTGAAACACTAACGCCAGCGCTGCGTGGGTGTCCGGGGCGTCCTGATCCAGCTCAAGGGCCTTGCGCAAGGGAACTTTGGCCTGTTCGGCCATGCCCTGCTGCAAATAACCAAGCCCCAACTGAACATACGCCTGACGCGCTGCATCACGGCCTTTGTCGGTGCTCATCGGGTTTGATCCACCCGATGAAACGCAGCCAGCCAACACGCTGACTAACACCACACAAAGCGCTGCACGCAGGGTCATAGAGTGCCTCTCTCAGGGCTGGGCAGCAGCGTTTTGCACCGAAACGGCTTCAATCGATGCCAAGTGGCGCTCGTTGCGACGGGTACGGTCATTGACCTGCCCGACCAACTGCCCACAGGCCGCATCGATGTCTTCGCCACGTGTCGTACGCACGGTCACGTTGTAACCGGCCTGTTGCAGCAGTTCCTGGAAACGGCGAATAGCATTGTTGCTCGGACGCTCATAACCGGAATGCGGAAACGGGTTGAACGGGATCAGGTTGATCTTGCACGGTGTGTCTTTGAGCAGTTCGATCATTTCACGCGCGTGGTCGACATGGTCGTTCACGTCTTTGAGCATGGTGTATTCAACAGTCAAAACGCGCTTCTCACCCAGGGTCGCCATGTAGCGACGGCAGGACTCAAGCAGCATTTTGAGCGGGTACTTCTTGTTGATCGGCACCAACTGACTGCGCAGCTCGTCATTGGGTGCGTGCAGCGACAACGCCAGCGACACATCGATGTGCTTGGCCAGCTCATCGATCATTGGCACCACACCCGAGGTCGACAAGGTTACCCGGCGCTTGGAGATGCCGTAGCCCAGGTCATCCATCATCAGATGCATGGCGGCGATTACGTTGTCGAAGTTCAGCAGCGGCTCACCCATGCCCATCATCACCACGTTGGTGATGGCACGGTCGACGGTTGCCGGGACGCTGCCAAAGGATTTGTTGGCAATCCACACCTGACCGATGACTTCGGCGGCGGTGAGGTTGCTATTGAAACCTTGCTTGCCGGTGGAGCAGAAACTGCAATCCAGAGCACAGCCAGCCTGGGACGAAACGCACAACGTGCCACGTTTGCCCTGGGGAATATAAACGGTCTCGACGCAGCTGCCGGACGCCACACGCACGACCCATTTACGGGTACCGTCGGTGGAAATGTCCTCGCTGACGACTTCAGGTCCACGAACCTCAGCAATCGCCTTGAGCTTGTCGCGCAAGGCCTTGCTGACGTTAGTCATGGCGTCGAAATCATCGACGCCAAAGTGGTGAATCCACTTCATGACCTGACCGGCACGGAAACGCTTCTCCCCGATTGAGTCGAAGAATTTCTCCATTTCCGGTTGGGTCAAACCCAACAGGTTGGTTTTGCCAGTCGTTGCAATCATGTCTTCACCCTCACTCACACGCCAATACTTAGCGAGTGGTTACTTCAGTTGCTGCGAAAAAGTACGAGATTTCACGAGCAGCAGCTGCTTCAGAGTCGGAACCGTGAACAGCGTTAGCGTCGATGGATTCAGCGAAATCAGCACGGATAGTGCCGGCAGCTGCTTCTTTAGGGTTGGTAGCGCCCATCAGTTCGCGGTTCAGAGCGATAGCGTTTTCGCCTTCCAGAACCTGAACAACAACAGGGCCGGAGATCATGAAAGCAACCAGGTCGCCGAAGAAGCCACGAGCGCTGTGCTCAGCGTAGAAGCCTTCAGCTTCGGCTTTGGACAGTTGCTTCAATTTGGAAGCTACAACCTTCAGGCCGGCTTTTTCAAAACGAGTGGTGATCTCGCCGATAACGTTTTTTGCAACAGCGTCAGGCTTGATGATGGAGAAAGTGCGTTGAACAGCCATGGTGTAACTCCAGAAACAGTGATTTAAGCGAAAAATTAAACCCGCGAATTATACGCGGGTTCTGGGGCATTGCATAATTACGTCGATTACAAGCTTAGTCGGCTTCTTCGATCCACAATCCCTGAATGGCTTCGAGAACCTTCTCTCCCCCGCGATCAGGGATGTCATCGAACTCTGGTAGTGCCATCACCAGATTGCGCAGCGTGACGAAATTCACCGAGAGCGGATCTACATCCGGGTGAGCTTCAGCCAGCTGAATCGCGATTTCCTGTACATCAACCCATTTAAGGCTCATGACAATTCCTTATCAATGTGGCGCTTCGGCCGCATGGTTGAGCGAGTACTTCGGAATTTCGACCGTCAGGTCTTCAGTGCCGACCTTGGCCTGACAGCTGAGGCGTGATTGCGCTTCAAGGCCCCACGCACGGTCAAGGTAGTCTTCTTCCAGCTCGTCAGCCTCTTCCAACGAATCGAAACCTTCGCGAATGATGCAGTGGCACGTGGTACAGGCGCAGACGCCGCCGCACGCGCTTTCAATCTCGATGTGATTGTCGTGTGCCACTTCGAGAATCGACTTACCGGTCTCAGCCTCGACAACCATACCGTCCGGGCAATGCTCGGCGTGTGGCAGAAAAATGATCTGCGGCATCAGTTATTCCTCGATTTCATTCAGGTTGCGCCCCGCCAGAGCGGCCTTGACGGACAAGTCCATACGGCGGGCGGCAAAGGCATCGGTCACTTGAGACAGACGCTTGGTCTGCTGCTCGATGGCGTAACCATCGGTGCCTTTCAACAATTCGGACAATTCTTGCATTTGCAGCTCGATGACCATCCGCTCTTCGGCGTCCAGCAAACGATCACCGTCCACCTCAAGCGCCGCTTGCACAGCCTCGATCAGGCGTTGCGCATCGACTTGCTGCTCGCGCAACACGCGGGCCACTTTGTCGTCACCGGCGTACTGGAACGAATCCTTGAGCATTTTGGCGATCTCGCCATCGGTCAGCCCGTAAGACGGCTTGACCTGAATGCTGGCTTCGACGCCAGAACCCAGCTCTCGCGCCGACACACTGAGCAAACCATCGGCATCCACCTGGAAGGTCACACGAATTTTAGCGGCGCCTGCCACCATCGGCGGAATCCCGCGCAATTCAAAGCGCGCCAGAGAGCGACAGTCGCTGATCAGTTCGCGCTCACCTTGCAGCACATGAATCATCATGGCCGTCTGGCCATCTTTGTACGTGGTGAAATCCTGCGCCCGCGCAACCGGGATCGTGGTATTGCGCGCAATGACTTTTTCCATCAGCCCGCCCATGGTCTCAAGACCGAGCGACAGCGGAATCACGTCCAGCAGCAGCAACTCGCCACCCTCACGCTTATTACCGGCCAGGGTATCGGCCTGGATCGCTGCACCAATGGCAACCACTTGATCCGGGTCGATATCCGTCAGCGGTTGGCGACCAAACATGTCAGCCACGGCTTCACGCACGCGGGGCACACGCGTCGAACCACCGACCATAACCACGGCTTGCACATCCTCAATCTCGATATTGGCGTCGCGCACAGCACGACGGCAAGCCTTGAGGCTGCGGGCGATCATGGGTTCGATCAACACCTCGAACGCTTCACGGGTCAAGTCGGCGGACCACTCGCCAAAGGTGACGGTGACAGAGGAGGCGTTGGTCAGGGCTTCTTTGGCAGCACAGGCCGCTTGCAGCAATTGACGCTGGATGCCCGGATCGAGATCAGCAGACAAACCCGCCTGCTCGATCATCCAACTGGCAATCGCATGATCGAAGTCGTCTCCGCCCAGCGCGCTGTCGCCGCCAGTGGCCAGTACTTCGAACACACCGCCAGTCAAACGCAGTACCGAAATATCGAACGTCCCGCCGCCCAAATCATAGATGGCAACAACGCCTTCAGCGGATTGATCCAGACCGTAGGCAACCGCAGCAGCAGTCGGCTCATTGAGCAAACGCAACACGTTCAGACCGGCCAATTTGGCCGCATCCTTGGTCGCCTGACGCTGAGCATCATCGAAGTAGGCCGGAACAGTGATCACCGCACCGACCAATTCGCCACCCAAGGTTTTTTCGGCGCGCTCGCGCAACACCTTCAAAATCTCGGCCGACACTTCTACCGGGCTTTTCGGGCCTTGTACCGTATCGATGAACGGCATGTGCGACTCGCCGCCGACAAAACGATAAGGCAATTGCTCGCCTAGCTGCTTGACGTCGGACAAACCACGACCCATCAAGCGCTTGACCGACAATACGGTGTTGAACGGATCACTGGAGGCTGCCAGGCGCGCCGACTCACCGACTTCAACACGGTCAGCGTGATAACGCACAGCGGATGGCAAAATGACACTGCCGCGCGCATCAGCCAGAGGCTCGGAGAGACCGCTGCGCAATGCAGCGACCAACGAATTGGTAGTGCCCAAGTCAATCCCCACAGCCAGACGACGCTGGTGCGGTTGAGGACTTTGGCCGGGTTCGGCGATCTGCAGTAGGGCCATCGTTATCAGGACTTATCTGTAATCAGGCGTGCAATCAGGAAAGCACGGAGTTAATCGTCGAGGCGCTCTTCTAACTGGCGCACTTCGTAATTGAGCTTGTCAAGGAACTGCATGCGCCGCATCAAGCGTTCTGCCTGTTCGCGTTGCGCTGCATCATCCCAACAAGCAGCGAAGCTGTTGTTCAGTTCTTGCTGAGCGACCTTGAGCCGACGCTTGAATGCTGCAATACCGCCCATATCGGCGCTGTCGTGCAGGTCTTCAAGTTCTTCGCGCCACTGCATCTGCTGCATCAGAAACTCAGGGTCATGCACCGTGACTTCCAGCGGCGTCTCATTACCCTTGAGCGCAAGTAAATAGCGCGCGCGTTTAGAAGGGTTTTTGAGCGTCTGGTAAGCCTCATTGAGGCCGGCGGACTGTTCGAGCGCCAGACGCTGCTCACGCTCGGAAGCGTCAGCAAAGCGGTCCGGGTGAACGCCACGTGCCAACTCTCGATAGCGCACAGCCAACTGGTCGAGATCCAGATTGAAGCCCGGTTGCAGTTCAAACAAAGCAAAATGACAAGGAGTACCCACGAGTAGCCTCAGATGTTGAAGCTTTCGCCGCAGCCACATTCACCGCGCACGTTAGGGTTATTGAACTTGAAGCCTTCGTTCAAGCCTTCCTTGACGAAATCCAGCTCGGTGCCGTCCAGGTAGCTGAGGCTTTTGGGATCAATGATCACTTTTTCGCCGTGGGTTTCGAACACTTGATCTTCTTTGCCCACTTCATCGACAAACTCCAGCACATAGGCAAGACCTGAACAGCCCGTGGTGCGAACACCCAGACGAATCCCCTCACCTTTGCCGCGCCCATCAAGGGAGCGGCGGATATGCTTGGCAGCCGCTTCTGTCATGCTGATAGCCATCGTGACTCCTTACCTGTTGCCGGTTTCTTCACCACTCATGCGCCCTATAAGGGCGCAATGGATCAGATCAAACCTTTCTTCTGCTTGTAATCGCGAACGGCCGCCTTAATGGCGTCTTCAGCGAGCACGGAGCAGTGAATTTTTACGGGTGGCAAAGCCAGCTCTTCAGCCAACTGGGTGTTTTTGATGGTCTCTGCTTCATCCAGAGTCTTGCCCTTCATCCACTCAGTTGCCAGGGAGCTGGAAGCGATTGCCGAACCGCAACCGTAGGTCTTGAACTTGGCATCTTCGATGATGCCCTGCTCGTTCACCTTGATTTGCAGACGCATGACGTCGCCGCAAGCAGGGGCGCCGACCATGCCGGTACCTACATCTGGATCTTCCGCGTTCATCTTGCCGACGTTGCGCGGGTTCTCGTAGTGGTCAATGACCTTTTCGCTGTAAGCCATGGTACTTATCCTCACTCATCAGAGAGTCGCTCTTGAGACGCTGTAAAAGCGGCTATGCGCTGCGTTTACAGCGGCTATCTACGGCGACTTAAAATATCAGTGCGCCGCCCACTCGATTTTCGAGATGTCGACACCATCTTTGTACATGTCCCACAGCGGCGACAGGGCGCGCAGCTTGGTAACGGCCTCGCAAACCTTCTGCGCGGCGTAGTCGATTTCTTCTTCGGTGGTGAAGCGACCGAACGTGAAGCGAATCGAACTGTGGGCCAGCTCATCGTTGCGGCCCAGGGCGCGCAATACGTAAGACGGCTCAAGGGATGCAGATGTGCAGGCCGAACCGGACGACACCGCCAGATCCTTGAGCGCCATGATCAGCGACTCGCCTTCAACGTAGTTGAAGCTCAGGTTCAGGTTGTGCGGGACGCGGGCAGTCATGCTGCCGTTAACGTAAAGCTCTTCAAGGTGTTCAACCTGCTTGAAGAAACGGTCACTCAAGGCCTTGATGCGCACGTTTTCAGCGGCCATTTCTTCTTTGGCAATCTGGAACGCCTCACCCATACCCACGATCTGGTGGGTGGCCAGGGTACCCGAACGCATGCCGCGCTCGTGACCGCCGCCGTGCATGGTTGCTTCGATACGCACACGAGGCTTGCGGCTCACGTACAGTGCGCCGATACCCTTCGGACCGTAGGTTTTATGCGCCGAGAAAGACATCAGGTCGACTTTCAGCTTGGCCAGGTCGATTTCAACCTTGCCCGTAGACTGAGCTGCATCCACATGGAACAACACGCCGCGCGAGCGCGTCAGCTCACCAATGGCAGCGATATCGTTAATGGTGCCGATCTCGTTGTTCACATGCATGATCGAAACCAGAATGGTGTCGTCGCGCATGGCGGCTTCAACCATCGCAGGTGTGACCAGACCGTCTTCACCTGGCTCGATGTAGGTCACTTCAAAGCCTTCTCGCTCCAGCTGACGCATGGTGTCGAGTACGGCTTTGTGTTCGATTTTGTCAGTGATCAGGTGCTTGCCTTTGGTCGCATAGAAATGCGCAGCGCCCTTGATGGCCAGGTTATTGGCCTCGGTAGCGCCGGATGTCCAGACGATTTCACGCGGATCGGCATTGACCAGATCAGCAACCTGACGGCGCCCGTTTTCAACCGCTTCTTCGGCCTTCCAGCCAAATACGTGGGAGCGCGAAGCCGGGTTACCGAAGTTCCCGTCAACCAACAGGCAGTCGCTCATTTTTTGAGCAACACGCGGATCAACCGGGGTGGTGGCTGAGTAATCAAGGTAAATCGGCAATTTCATGGACTATCTCCTAAATCAGGCTGGCTGGCGCACCGTCGTTTTTATGCAATCAATCGACGGCGGACGCTTCGATCTTATCCAGGTGCGGCGCCTTGCCATTACAGCGGCGCAGATCCTGACGCTGGGCTACTTCTTGTACCTCACGGCGAGTGACAAGATCAGCCAAGCTGATACCGCTGAGAAACTCGTGTATTTGCAGGCTCAAGTCACACCACAGGTGATGGGTCAGGCACGTGTCACCGGCATGGCAATCGCCAAGGCCCTGGCAACGTGTGGCGTCGACGGACTCGTTTACCGCATCGATAACCTGGGCCACCTGAATACCTTGCATGTCGCGCGATAGCTGATAGCCACCACCAGGGCCGCGCACACTGGAAACCAGGCTGCTGCGGCGCAACTTTGCAAAGAGTTGCTCAAGGTAGGAAAGGGAAATGCCCTGGCGCTCGGAAATGTCGGCCAGGGACACCGGCCCGTGCTGTGCATGCAACGCCAAATCGAGCATTGCAGTGACGGCGTAACGGCCTTTTGTAGTCAGTCTCATGGACAGGTACCACGGAATTCGGAATGGGGCGAGTATGCTATTCCCGACTATTTAAGTCAACTATTAGACCTAGTACTTTAGTCGGGATTACCCGCAAAACAGCGGCCGCATTGTAGCAGGGTCTGCGGCGTAATGGCACATGAGCACATCAGACCCTTGTGCGCATTCGCCGCAGTGACAAGCCTACCCCGGCCTCACGTCATCCTTGCCCTGTACACAGGCGAAATCCTCTTCACGCAACTGCGGCAAGTCCTTGGCGCAATACGGGCTGCCAAGATCTTTGAGCGCACCACACATGCCCTCCAGCTTGCCGTCGACCGCCTGCAAGTGATCCAGCAATTGGCCAATGGCGCGCGCAACAGGGTCCGGCATGTCTTCACTGACACCGTAGGCATCAAAACCGATCTTTTCGGCCATTGCCTTGCGCTTGGCCTGCACCTCATCGTCGTGCTTGATGATGATACGACCCGGAATGCCCACAACCGTCGCCCCCGCCGGCACTGCCTTGGTGACAACCGCATTAGAGCCGACTTTGGCTCCCGCACCCACGGTAAACGGACCTAGCACCTTGGCTCCCGCCCCGACCACAACACCATCCTCAAGCGTGGGATGGCGCTTGCCTTTGTTCCACGTAGTGCCGCCCAGGGTTACGCCCTGATACAGCGTCACGTCATCACCGATCTCTGCCGTCTCACCGATCACAATCCCCATGCCATGATCGATGAAAAAGCGGCGCCCCACCTTCGCCCCCGGATGAATTTCAATCCCGGTCAGCCAGCGCCCGAAGTTCGACACCAGCCGCGCCAGCCATTTCCAATCCGCACGCCATAACAACCCGGACAGGCGATGTATCCAGATGGCATGCATCCCCGGATAGCACGTCAGCACCTCAAAAGCATTGCGCGCCGCCGGATCACGATGAAACACACTCTGGATATCTTCACGCAGACGCTCGAACATTTTTAATCCTTGCGCTTGAGCAGCTCGCCACGGGCTGCCTTTTGGGTTTCAGTAAGAATGCCACGCAATATGTTCATTTCGGCACGACTCACCGAACTGCGGCCATACAGGCGACGCAGGCGCGCCATCAGGTGGCGCGGTTTTTCAGGGTCAAGAAACTCGATCGCGACCAACGTCTGCTCAAGATGCTCGTAAAAGCGCTCCAGCTCGTCCATGGTCGCCAGCTCACCACTTTTGGTGGAAGCCACTTCATCTTTTTCCATCTTGCTCGGCTGCCCCTGAGCCGCCAGCCAGGACATACGAATCTCGTAACTCAGCACCTGCACTGCCGCACCCAGGTTCAGCGAGCTGAACTCAGGGTCCGATGGAATGTGCACGTGGAAGTGGCAGCGCTGCAACTCATCATTGGTCAGGCCCGAATCTTCACGACCAAACACCAAAGCAATCTCAGCGCCCTGCGTGGCCTCTTCGACAACTTTTTGCCCGCACTCACGCGGATCGAGCAACGGCCACGGGATACGGCGATCGCGCGCACTGGTACCCAATACCAGATTGCACCCTACCAGCGCGTCCTCCAGCGTGGCCACTACCTGTGCATTTTCGAGAATATCGCCCGCGCCCGACGCACGTGCATCGGCCTCGTGATGCGGGAACAGCCTCGGCTCAACCAGAACCAGTCGCGACAAGCCCATGTTTTTCATGGCACGCGCAGCACCACCGATGTTGCCGGGATGGCTGGTATTGACCAGAACGACACGAATATTTGACAGCAATGGGAGCGCTCACAGACCGTTAAAAGGGAGCAAATCTTACCTAAGCCCATCACCTTAAGCTACGAAAGCTAACGCAAACCTTCATATGCCAAACTTTTCTGCTAGAATGTTCGGCTTTCTTTAACGACCTAGGTGAAACGTCCATGCAGCCCATGCTGAATATCGCGCTGCGCGCCGCCCGCAGCGCCAGTGAATTGATTTTCCGCTCCATCGAGCGCCTGGATACCATCAAGGTTGACGAAAAAGACGCCAAGGATTACGTCTCTGAAGTCGATCGTGCTGCCGAGCAGAAAATCATCGACGCCTTGCGCAAGGCTTATCCGACACACGGCATTCTCGGTGAAGAAACCGGCCTGCACGCTGGCAGCGGCGAAGGCGCCGACTACCTGTGGATCATCGACCCACTGGATGGCACTACCAACTTCCTGCGTGGCGTTCCGCACTTCGCAGTCAGCATTGCCTGCAAATACCGCGGCCGCCTTGAGCACGCCGTCGTACTTGACCCGGTTCGCCAAGAAGAATTCACCGCCAGCCGTGGCCGTGGCGCCCAACTCAATGGTCGCCGCCTGCGCGTCAGCGGTCGCACCAGCCTTGAAGGCGCCCTGCTGGGTACCGGCTTCCCGTTCCGCGACAACCAAATGGACAACCTGGATAACTATCTGGGCATGTTCCGCAGCCTGGTCGGTCAAACCGCTGGTATCCGTCGTGCAGGCGCTGCCAGCCTGGACCTGGCCTATGTGGCCGCCGGTCGTTTCGACGCATTCTGGGAGTCGGGCTTGTCCGAATGGGACATGGCCGCAGGCGCACTGTTGATTCAAGAAGCAGGCGGCCTGGTCAGCGACTTCACCGGCAGCCACGATTTCCTTGAAAAAGGCCACATCGTTGCCGGCAACACCAAGTGCTTCAAAGCTGTACTGACGGCTATTCAGCCGCACTTGCCTGCCTCGCTGAAACGCTAAGCGAAGCGCGCAAACAAAAAAGCACCCCTCGGGGTGCTTTTTTTTGCCTACTAAATCCGTAGGTGCCGCAGGCTGCTCGCTTTTGACAGGCGGCAGCTCCTGGAATCAACAGGCCAAATTTATTGCGGGCTCTGCCCAAGAATCAAATTGCCATCTTTACCCACCGGGATTGAACTGCCCGGCTCGTGATCCATACGCACCTTGCCTTCCTTGCCATCCAGCGAATAACGCACGTCGTAACCGACCACTTTGTCACTGATGTCGTTAACGGTATTACAGCGCGTTTGCGTCGTGGTGTAGGTATCACGGTTCTGCATGCCTTCTTGCACCTTGTTACCGGCATAACCCCCGCCTACTGCACCCGCAACGGTCGCAATCTTCTTGCCGCTACCGCCACCGACCTGGTTACCCAAAAGACCACCCGCCACCGCACCAATCACGCTACCGACGATTTGGTGCTCATCCTTGACCGCCGCCCGACGTGTAACGGTCACGTCCTTGCACACTTCACGCGGCGTTTTAATCTGTTGCTTGACCGGCTGAACAGCCAGCACCTGCGCAGACTCCGGGGCTTTAACCAAGCTGTAAGTGGCAACAGCACCACCGGCAGTGACACCGACAGCACCCAAAACAGCACCTACCAGCAAAGATTTGTTCACGCGAACCTCCAGACCATCCTACGTAGGAACAATCCCACGCTAATCCCAGCCTTGGAGCATAAAAAAAGGCGCGAGTTCAATACTCGCGCCTTTTAGGTGATCACCAGGAATCAACTCACCGTCATGGACGGTCGTCGATTTCCTTTTCGCTCGCCGCAGGAGGAATCAGATCCTCACTGTTGAGGTTCAGCCAGATCAGCACCACGTTGGCGATATAGATCGAAGAGTAAGTACCCGCCAATACCCCCACAAACAAGGCAATCGAGAAGCCCCACAGGTTGTCGCCACCAAAGATCAGCAGCGCTGCAATTGCCAGCAAGGTGGAGATCGACGTCGCCATGGTGCGCAGCAGGGTTTGCGTGGTCGAGATATTGATGTTCTCGATCAGGCTGGCCTTGCGCAGCACACGGAAGTTCTCTCGCACTCGGTCAAACACCACGATGGTGTCGTTAAGCGAGTAACCGATGATCGCCAGCACCGCCGCCAACACCGTCAGGTCGAAGGTGATCTGGAAGAACGACAGCACACCCATCGTCACGATCACATCGTGCACCAACGAAACAATGGCGCCGACGGCGAATTTCCACTGAAAGCGAAAAGCCAGGTAAAGCATGATGCCGCCCAGCGCCATCAGCATGCCGAGACCGCCCTGATCGCGCAGCTCTTCACCCACTTGCGGGCCTACGAACTCGACACGCTTGATAACGGCCGGGTTGGCGGTATCTGCCTGCCCCAGCGCAGCAGCCACCTTGTTGCCCAGCAACGGATCGTCGCCCGGCATACGCACCAGCAAGTCGGTCGTAGCGCCAAAGCTCTGCACCACTGCATCGTGGAAACCGGCCGAGGCCAGTTCGGTTCGCACCTTGGTTAAATCAGCCGGCTTCTCGTAGGTCAGCTCGATGAGCGTACCGCCGGTGAAGTCCAGGCCGTAGTTCATGCCCTTGTGAAACATGCTGAACAAGGCCAGCACGGTAAGCAGCACAGTGACGCCGAACGCAACGTTGCGAACGCCCATGAAGTTGATTGTACGTAACATGGCAGCCCCTTAAATCCACAACTTCTTGAAGTCCCGACCGCCGTAAACCAGGTTGACCATTGCGCGGGTCACCATGATGGCCGTGAACATCGAGGTAAAGATCCCCAGAGACATGGTCACCGCAAAGCCTTTGACCGGCCCGGTACCCATGGCAAACAGAATCCCGCCGACCAACAGGGTTGTCAGGTTGGAGTCGATAATCGCCGTGAATGCACGATTGAAGCCTTCATTGATCGCCCGCTGCGGTGTCATGCCATTGGCGATTTCCTCACGAATACGCGAGAAGATCAGCACGTTGGCGTCAACCGCCATACCCATCGTCAATACGATACCCGCGATACCCGGCAGGGTCAGGGTAGCGCCCAACAACGACATCAGCGCCAGCAGCAAGACCATGTTGCCTGCCAACGCCACCGTGGCGATCACACCGAAGAAGCGGTAGATGGCGATGATGAAGATGGACACAAACAGCATGCCCCACAGCGATGCATCAACACCTTTGGTGATGTTGTCAGCACCCAGGCTCGGACCAATGGTGCGCTCTTCCGCAAAGTACATCGGTGCCGCCAGACCACCGGCACGCAGCAGCAGTGCCAACTCGGACGCTTCACCCTGGCCATTGAGACCGGTAATCCGGAACTGGCTGCCCAGCGGCGACTGAATGGTCGCCAGGCTGATGATCTTTTTCTCTTCCTTGAAGGTCTGAACCGGCACTTCCTTCTCAACACCGTCAACCACTTGCTTGGTGTAGGTCGTCACCGGCTTCTGCTCGATGAAGATAACCGCCATGCTGCGACCGACGTTGCTGCGAGTGGAACGGCTCATCAACTCGCCACCATGACCATCAAGCTTGATGTTCACCTGTGGTCGGCCGTGCTCGTCAAAACCCGCTTGTGCATCGGTTACCTGATCACCCGTGATGATCAAGCCACGCTCGATTTGCGCGGAAGCACGATTGCCTTCACGGAACTCGAACGTCTCGGAAGTGGCTTTGGATGCGCCCGGCTCTGCGGCCAGACGGAACTCAAGGTTGGCCGTCTTGCCCAGGATACGCTTGGCTTCGGCGGTGTCTTGCACGCCCGGCAGCTCAACCACGATGCGGTTGGCACCCTGACGCTGAACCAGAGGCTCGGCAACACCCAACTCGTTAACCCGGTTACGGACGGTTGTCAGGTTTTGCTTGATGGAATATTCACGGATTTCCGCCAGCTTGGCCGGGGTCATCGCCAGACGCAGCACCGGCTGACCGTTCAGATCCGCAGCGGCAATATCGAAGTCATTGAAGTTCTTGCGAATCAGGCTACGCGCTTGCTCACGGGTTGCTTCATCAGCAAAACCCAACTGAATGGCACCATTGAGCTGCGGCAGACTGCGATAACGCAGCTTGTCTTTACGCAACAGGCTTTTGACGTCGCTTTCGTACACTTTCATGCGCGCGTCGACGGCCTTGTCCATGTCGACTTCCAGCAGGAAGTGCACACCACCCGACAAGTCCAGACCCAGCTTCATTGGGTGAGCACCCAGGTTACGCAGCCATTGTGGCGTGGTCTGAGCCAGGTTGAGCGCTACGACGTAGTCGTCACCCAAGGCCTTGCGCACCACGTCTTTTGCTGGCAACTGGTCGTCTTTGCTCGCCAGACGCAACAAACCGCCTTTGCCGTTGGCTGCCAACGTGGCGCCTTTCACAGCAATGCCGGCATCCTTGAGCGCTTTGCTCGCACGCTCCAGATCAGCGTCGGTCACTTGCAGTGCCGTGCTCGCGCCAGACACCTGAATAGCCGGATCATCCGGGTAGAGATTGGGAGCGGAATAAATAAAACCGATCGCCAGCACCGCCAGGATCAGTACGTATTTCCACAGAGGGTATTTGTTCAGCATCAATCACGCCGCCCGCTTAGAACGCGGGGCGCCTTGCGCGCCCCGTCGATTGTTAAAAGTTGAAACTTTAGATCGCTTTCAGCGTGCCCTTAGGCAGCGTGGCGGCTACAGCGCCCTTCTGAATTTTCAGCTCGACAGTGTCAGACACTTCGATCACAACAAAAGCATCAGTGACTTTGGTGATTTTGCCGGCGATACCGCCAGTGGTTACAACTTCGTCGCCTTTTTGCAGGTTACCCAACAGGGCTTTCTGCTCTTTGGCGCGCTTGGCCTGTGGACGCCAGATCATCAGGTAGAAGATGACCAGGAAGCCGACCAGGAAAATCCACTCAAAACCAGTACCGGCTGGGCCAGCAGCAGGTGCAGCAGCGTCCGCGAAAGCGGGAGAGATGAAAAAGCTCATTAAGCACTCCAGTTGCAAAAAGTGTTTCTTAGGGTCCGAAAATCAGTCCAGGGGCGGTACAGGCAACCCGCGCTTGGCATAGAAGGCATCGACAAAGGCGGCCAATGTACCCTGTTGAATAGCCTCGCGCAAACCAGCCATGAGCGCCTGATAGTGCCGCAAATTGTGGATGGTATTGAGCATGCTACCCAACATTTCGCCGCACTTGTCCAGATGATGCAGATAAGCACGGGAGAAGTTCTGGCAGGTGTAACAGTCGCAGGTCGGATCCAGCGGCGAATCATCATGGCGATGGAACGCATTGCGGATCTTGATCACGCCGGTGTCGATGAACAGATGCCCATTGCGGGCATTACGGGTTGGCATCACGCAATCGAACATGTCCACACCGCGGCGCACACCCTCCACGAGATCTTCAGGTTTGCCAACCCCCATAAGGTAACGAGGTTTGTCAGCCGGCATCATGGCAGGCAGGTAATCCAGCACCTTGATCATTTCGTGCTTGGGCTCGCCTACCGACAAGCCGCCGATGGCCAGGCCATCAAAGCCGATCTTGTTCAGACCTTCGAGCGAACGCTCGCGCAGGTTCTGGTGCATGCCACCCTGAACGATCCCGAACAGGGCCGCGGTGTTATCGCCGTGAGCATTTTTAGAGCGCTGAGCCCAGCGCAATGACAGCTCCATAGACACCCGAGCCACGTCTTCGTCGGCCGGGTACGGGGTGCACTCGTCAAAAATCATGACCACGTCGGAGCCCAGATCGCGCTGAACCTGCATCGACTCTTCCGGGCCCATGAAGACTTTGGCGCCGTCTACGGGCGACGCAAAGGTCACGCCCTCTTCTTTAATCTTGCGCATGGCCCCCAGGCTGAAGACCTGGAAACCACCCGAGTCAGTCAAGATCGGACCTTGCCACTTCATGAAGTCGTGCAGGTCGCCGTGCTTTTTGATCACTTCAGTGCCAGGACGCAGCCACAGGTGAAAGGTGTTACCCAAAATCATCTGCGCGCCGGTATCGACGATATCGCGCGGCAACATGCCCTTGACGGTGCCGTAGGTACCCACCGGCATGAACGCCGGGGTTTCCACCACACCACGCGGGAAGGTCAGACGACCGCGACGAGCCTTGCCATCGGTGGCAAGTAACTCGAAAGACATACGACAGTTGCTCATGCTTGATCCTCTGGGGCCGGGGCAGGAGCCGTCGGCGCGGGATTGCGGGTGATGAACATTGCATCACCGTAACTAAAGAAGCGGTATCCATGCTCGACCGCAGCCTGGTAGGCCGCCATGGTTTCGGGATAACCGGCGAACGCCGAAACCAGCATCAGCAGCGTGGATTCTGGCAAATGGAAATTGGTCACCAGCGCATCGACCACATGAAACGGCCGGCCCGGGAAGATAAAGATATCGGTGTCACCACTGAACGGCTTGAGCACGCCATCACGCGCTGCGCTCTCCAGCGAACGCACGCTGGTGGTGCCCACGGCAATCACTCGCCCGCCCCGTGCACGGCACGCCGCCACGGCATCCACCACGTCCTGGCCCACTTCCAGCCATTCGGTGTGCATGTGGTGATCCTCAAGGCGCTCAACCCGTACCGGCTGGAACGTGCCCGCGCCCACATGCAGGGTCACGAACGCCGTTTCAACGCCTTTGGCGGCAATGGCCTGCATCAGTGGCTCATCAAAGTGCAGCCCGGCCGTTGGCGCAGCCACAGCACCCAGGCGCTGAGCGTAGACCGTTTGATAGCGTTCACGGTCCGAGCCTTCGTCCGGACGGTCGATGTACGGCGGCAGCGGCATATGCCCGACACGGTCCAGCAAGGGCAACACTTCTTCAGTAAAGCCCAGCTCAAATAACGCATCGTGGCGCGCCAGCATCTGCGCTTCGCCACCGCCATCGATCAGGATCTTTGAACCTGGCTTGGGCGACTTGCTGGAGCGCACATGCGCCAGCACCCGATGACTGTCGAGCACGCGCTCAACCAGAATTTCCAGCTTGCCGCCCGAAGCTTTTTGGCCAAACAGGCGGGCCGGTATCACCCGGGTATTGTTAAACACCATCAAATCACCCGAACGCAAATGTTCAAGCAAATCAGTAAATTGACGATGTGCCAGCGCCCCGCTCTCCCCATCCAGGGTCAGCAGGCGACTGTTGCGGCGCTCCGCCAAAGGATGGCGTGCGATGAGCGAATCAGGGAGTTCGAAAGTAAAGTCAGCAACGCGCATGATAGGTTTCGTCTAGCAGGGCCGGGGAGTTTAACGGACTTAGTAAAAATAGACCAATAAGTTGTTGACCGACCTAAAACTCATCTCTATACTTCGCCGCCATTGAGCCCTGATGGCGGAATTGGTAGACGCGGCGGATTCAAAATCCGTTTTCGCAAGAAGTGGGAGTTCGAGTCTCCCTCGGGGCACCATCTTAAAAAAAGACCTTGAAATTCAAGGTCTTTTTTTTCGCCTGTCAAAAAGTGAATTCGCTCGCTTGGCACCCACTCACAGGAACCTATCGCATGGAATCGTCGCTGGAGGCAGTTGCGCTTTTCTCTCTCAAGCTGGTGCACGAGACGGACGGTCATAGCCCGGTGCTGCGTGACGATTATGTGATGGCTGACTATCAACGCGAACTCTTCGCCTTACTGGTGCGTAACGGCGATATCGCAGGCATTCAGCACAAAGTCGCTGAGTGCCTGAGGCAGGCATTAAACGCGTTGGGCGGTGCCGAAAAGCCCTTGGGCCGCGAGCTGTACAAGCTGGCCTGTGCGTTCCAGCACGCGCAAACGCTGGCCGAACTGAACACCCCGCTGGAGCAGCTCAAAGACTACCTCAAAGACATTCAGTGATCGGTGTCCTGAAAGGTCGCGATATAGGCCAGCAGATCGTCGATCTTCTGCGGGTCGCTGATGCCCCAGAAAATCATGCGCGTACCGCTCACGACTTTTTTCGGCGCCTCAATGTAGGCGGCCAGCTTTTCGCGGCTCCAGACCACGCCTGAGTTCTTCATCGCGTCCGAGTATTGATAACCCGGCGTGATCCCGGCAGTGCGTCCGATCACGCCATTGAGCTGCGGACCGAACCCCCCTCGCGCACCCGGCCCGATGCTGTGGCACCCCCCGCAGGTTTTGGTGAACAACTTGCCACCTGCGTCGGCATCACCCGCCGCCGCGGCCGCGGCACTGAAAATGCCGAGCGTGACGGTCAGGACCAAAGTGGTGAAAGCCGATAGTTTCATGAACGACTCCAGATCAGATGTTGCAGACAATTTCAGCCGACGATTATGCCCGCCTCCTCGCCACGCCACCATTCACAGCTCACTCGCGCCACTCGCACCTGCACGTAACCAGAGATTGCAGTGGCCATCATCTCGCCGCTAATATTGAGAACTATTCGCACTCACCTCTGGAAAGCCGACCGGTGCAATCTCTCCCAACCAGCAAGCTGGGTTTCTTTTTCAGCGATCACCATCGCTGGCTGCTGCAACATATTCAGCGACGCTTGCGCAACCATGCCGATGCGCAGGACACGGCGGCGGATACGTTTTGCCAGTTGCTGGCGGCCCAGGTCGACCCTGACACCATCAAGCAACCTCGTGCGTACCTGTCGACCATTGCGCGGCGGCTCATCTTCGATCGCCACCGGCGGCGCAAGCTGGAGTTGGCGTATCTGGAACGGCTGGCCCTATTGCCCGAAGCCGTGGCGCCCTCCCCCGAAGAACAATGGCAACTGACAGAAGCACTCATCGCCATCGACCGCGCCCTAGACGGCTTGCCCATGATCGTCAAGGCCACCTTCCTATACAGCCAGCTCGACGGCTTGAGTTATGTGGCGATTGCACAAAAACTGGGCTTGTCGGATCGCACCGTCAGTCGCTACATGAAACAAGCCCTGCGCCAGTGTTACCTGAGCGATTTGGGCGTATGAGCAAGCCAGCGCTGGACCCTGTCGGCGAGCAGGCGATTGACTGGATGGTCAAGCTGCGCGCAGGCACGCCAAATGCTGCACTGCAAGCACGCTTTAACCAGTGGCTAAGCCAAGACCCGACCCACCAGCAAGCCTGGACGCTGCTGCACGATCGCCTGGGCGGCGCGTTCAACACCGTACGCGCACTGGATAAACGCGTACCCGGCCAGGCGGGCGAGGCGCGTCAGTTACTGCTGCAACCCCACAGCTCGCGCCGCGATGCTTTGCGCGTGATCGCGGGCCTGGGGTTGCTCGGTGGCGGGTTATGGGTGGGCGCCCGCAGCCCGGTGGGGGATTCGCTGCTGGCGGACCTGTCGACGGGCCGTGCTCAGCGACAGGATTACACCCTGGCGGATGGCAGCCAGCTGAGTCTCAATGCCAACAGCGCGGTCGACCTGCAATTCGATGCCACGCAAAGGCTGGTGATTCTGCGCCACGGCCAACTGGTGATCCAGGTTGCGCCTGATGTGCATCGCCCGTTGCGTGTGCGCACCGCGCAAGGCGAAATCCGCGCCCTGGGGACGCGCTTTCTGGTGGCTCAAGAGCCTGGCGCCAGCCGTGTGGTCGTGCTTGAGCACAGCATTGAAGCACGACTGTTCAACGGCACCGTGCTGAATGTGCAAGAAGGTCAGAGCGCGCTGCTCTACACCGACCGCATCAGTCGGCTACCCGGCGAACAACGCCAGCGTGCCGACTGGCAGAGCGGCCGGCTCAATGTGCTGGATGATTCGCTTGAATACGTGATCGATGCGCTGCGGCCCTATACCCGGGGTTATGTGCGCGTGGCGCCCGAGGTGCGCAACTTGCGCGTACAAGGCGTGTACCCGCTCAATGATCCGCAACGCGCCTTCACGGCACTGGCACACACCCTTGCGATCCGTGTGGACCATTACAGCCCGTGGCTGACAGTGATCAGCGCCAAATGAGCGGGCGGTCTCTTTTTGAAAATTAATCTTATTTGTGTCCGGTTTTCATTTCTCATCCCACCTATCTCCTGACACTTGCACACGATCAGGAGAATGCCGTGCTCAATCCGTGGCCCCATGCCCTAACTGTCGCTGTTGCCCTGGCAACGCTGGCCAACTCAGCCGCGCTTCAGGCGCAAGACCTGAGCTTCAATCTCAAGTCTGGCCCGCTGGCCAATACGCTCAATGCCATCGCCAGCCAGAGCGGCAAGATCATCTCGCTGCAACCCACCCTCGTGCAGGGTAAACAGGCGCCAGCGGTAATGGGGCACATGTCTGCCGAACAGGCGATGGACACCGCGCTTAGCGGCAGCGGCCTGCAATTGCGCATTACAGAGCAAGGTGACTTCAGCGTCGAACCCGCCCCGCAAAACGGCGAGGCGCTGCAACTGGGCCTCACCCACATCGTCGAGCAACACCGAGACGCCACCACTGAAGGCTCCGGCTCTTACACCGCACAGGCAGTGACCATCGGCAAGGGGTCCCACAGCCTCAAGGAGACCCCGCAATCAGTCACGGTCATCACCCGCAAAATGCTGGACGACCAGAACCTCAACACCATTGAGCAGGTGATGGAAAAAACACCGGGCATCACCGTGTACGACTCGCCCATGGGCGGCAAGTATTTCTATTCGCGCGGGTTCCGCATGACCGGGCAGTACCAATACGACGGTGTGCCATTGGACATCGGCAGCAGCTACGTGCAAGCCGACAGTTTCAACAGCGACATGGCCATCTATGACCGGGTGGAAGTGTTGCGTGGCGCCGCTGGCATGATGAAAGGCGCGGGCGGCACGGCAGGCGGGATCAACTTTGTGCGCAAACGTGGCGATTACACGCCCCATACGCAACTGTCGCTTTCTGCGGGCACGTGGGACAACTACCGGGGCCAGGTCGACACTGGCGGCCCGTTGAACGAGTCTGGCACCGTGCGGGGCCGCGCCGTGGTCACGCAACAGACCCGTCAGTATTTTTATGACGTGGCTGCGCGCAAAGACCAGATCTACTACGGCGCTCTGGACTTCGACCTTAGCCCCGATACCACGCTGGGGTTGGGCCTGGCCTATGAAGACGTCGACGCCACACCCTGCTGGGGTGGGCTGCCGCGCTATGCCGATGGCAGCGACCTGAAACTCAAACGTTCCACTTGCCTGAATACCGCATGGAACAACCAGCGCAGCAAACGCACCACCGTGTTCGGTGACCTCAAGCACCAGCTCAATGACGACTGGGCACTGAAAGTCGCCGGGGTTTACTCCAAAAACACACAAAACATGGAGTACGCGTTCCCCAGTGGCTCGGTGCCCGTCGGCGCCACCGCCACTCACACCTTGATGCTGGGCAGCACGTATGACTACGACCAGGTCGATTACGGGTTCGATGCGTACGTAGACGGTAAATTTGATGCCTTTGGACAACAGCACGAACTGATCGTGGGGGCCAATGCCAGCCGCTCCCACAAAGATGACTTCTACGCCGTGGCCGCGTTGCCTCAGCGTCAGAACGTACTCAACCCGAACCACCACTTGCCGCGCCCTGACGAAAGCTATTACTTGGCCAATGCCTCACGAGGCGGCCCGCTGGACATGCGTATCCAGCAATACGGCGCCTACTCCCTCACCCGACTGAAACTGGCCGACCCGCTGACTGTGGTGCTGGGCAGCCGCGTCAGTTGGTACTCATCTGACAGCCATCAGGTCTCGTACTGGCGCGGCGAAGGCACGCCTCTCAGTGCCAAGGCCAAAGAGACCGGGCAGGTCACCCCGTTTGCCGCCGTGCTGTTTGACCTCAATGACAACCTCACCACTTACGCCAGCTACACCGACATTTTCACCCCACAAGGCGGTTATGCCACCTTGACAGGCACGACCCTCAAACCTCTGATCGGGCAAAGCTATGAACTGGGGATCAAAGGCGAATGGCTCGACGGGCGCTTGAACAGCTCGTTCAACCTGTTCCGCACGGTTCAAAAGGACGCCGCCCAAGACGATCCGCGGTGCCCGGACAGCAGTTGTTCGATCAACTCCGGCAAGGTCCGTGCTCAAGGTTTCGAGGCTGAAATCAGCGGAGAAGTCATTGACCGTCTGCAAGTGTTGGCCGGCTACACCTACACCCAGACCAAAGTGCTGGAAGACGCCAACCCTGAACAGGATGGCCTGGCCTACAACGCCTATGTACCGCGCCACCTGCTACGCGTATGGGCCGATTACGCACTGTCGGGCGCGCTGGAGCGCGTGACCGTCGGCGCCGGGGTTAACGCTCAGAGCAGCAACTACCGCGTATCCCCTATCAGCGGCAACGACATCAGCCAAGCGGGTTATGCCGTGTGGAACGGGCGTATTGGCTATCGCATCGACGACACCTGGTCGGTGGCACTGAACGGCAACAACCTGCTCGACAAGCGCTATTACGCCACCGTCGGCACCGAAGGGTTCGGTAATTTCTACGGTGAACCACGCAACCTCGTGATGTCGCTCAAGGCGGATTTTTAAACCCGGCGCCTCAGCGTCAAGCTGCTTTGGACAGGTTAACGACACAGCCGTGTTGGGCCAACCCCGGCCCAGCACGGTCATGCCCGCTCCCATGCCCCAAGGGCGCTGCCAATCAAACATCGGATCAAGGTCAAACTGGGGCAAACGCAGGCGTTCAGCACGCTATGCGAACACCTGCTCACTCAACAACACCACGGCGATGACGATCATCACCGCCCCCGATACCTGACTGACTTTTTGCGCCGCGCCAGGGCGGGTCTGCAACACCGAGCGGGCTCCAAACCCGACCAGCAAGTACACCACTGCACAACTGACGGCATGCAACCCACCCAACGCAACGATTTGTGCCGGGATCGGCCATGCCGATAACGGGTCGGTGAATTGCGGCAACAAGGCCAAAAACAACAAGAACACCTTCGGGTTCAATCCGCTGACGCACAACCCTTTCCAGGCCCAGCGCGACCATGTGTCAGACACCTGAACCCGACCCGACTCAGGCACCGCCGGGTTTCTGAGCATTCCCACCCCCAGCCACAGCAAGTACAGCGAACCGGCCACGGTCAGCCCCTTGAGAATCATCGGATTACTGGCCATCAACCCGCCGACGCCCGCGGCCACTACCACCGTTGCCAGCAAGTGCCCCGAAAGCAAGCCCGCCACGGCCGGCGTCACCCAGCGCCCACGCATGCCCGCCGAAATCGCATACGCCCAATCGGCACCGGGGGTGATGATGAACAAAAATGACACCGCCCAGAAAGCGGCCAGAACACTAAGGGTCACGGGATAGATACCTTCTTGCAGCACACGTTTTTTAAAAAAGTCAGGCGTATTGCTCACACCCGCACAGGTGAAAGCAGCCAGTAGAAGATTAAGCAAATGCTGCTAGGATTATCTTTCGTTTATACCTGCCTAACCCCGCTGAATTAGAAGGTTCTTCCAAGTGGATCGAATTGATCGAAAGATTCTTGCTGAGCTGCACCGTGACGGTCGGCTTTCTCTCACCGAACTGGCCGAACGCGTGGGCCTGAGCCTGTCACCGTGCCATCGCCGGGTGCGGGCACTGGAGGAGTCCGGGGTGATTCTGGGCTATCGCGCGGTGCTGGCACCCAGTGAGCTGGGGCTGAATTTTTCGGCGATGGTGTTCGTGACCTTGCGCGAAGTCACCCGCCAGGCGGTTGCCGATTTTGAAGCAGCGCTGCCTGAGATCCCGCAGATCGTGGAGGCACAACGATTGTTCGGGGACCCGGATTATTTGCTGCATGTCATCGCCAAGGACCTGCCCGCGTACCAGCAGCTCTACGATGAGCAACTGAGTGCGCTGCCTAACGTGCAGCGTCTGGTGTCAACGTTGGTGATGAAGCGGGTCATCCATGACCGCGTATTACCGCTTTAACCTATCGAGCAGCCGCCAAGGCTTGCGGGGAGAACAGGTCATCAATCGCAGCCAGGATGCAGGCCATTTCGCTGGGCGGCGCGGCGCCTTCAGGCATTGACTGCAACAGCCTGGTTTTCTTGCTCTCCCCCATTCGAGCCAGTTTTTGGTGCAGCGCCAGTAGTCGCTCTGGGGCCATGCGCTTGAAGGTGTTGAATGTCAGCTCTTGCAAGCAAGAACGCTTGAGCGCGAAGTTTTGGGCGTATGCCTCGATCGCCTCTGCGCGAATCTCCCAGCCGGTGTTGGCATAGAACATTTGGCCATACAGACTCATGAGCATTTCTCTGGCATGCGCTGGCAAGGGTTCAAAACGCTGTGCTTTGTTCTGCGCCGGGAAAACCGCATAGGTGGCGTTCGTACTGCCCGAATACTCCTTATCCAGACTGATCTGCGCGTAAAAGCAGGCCACCAGGGCCAGCGCAAAAATAAACGTGTTGTCCGGGTTGCGGTGCGCAGAAGGGTCGAGGGCTCCGCGCGTTTTCACATAGTGTTTTTGCACCTCTAAGGCGTGATACAGCGCCACCTCCAGGTTATGGCCTTTGAGCGGCGTGCCGAATCCGGGTTCATCCGCCAACACACCCGCATCGCCAAACCATGCTGTTAGTTCGTCTCTGAGGTCGTTGCAATTGCGCACTTCAGGGACTTCACACTTGCCATTGCGATTGAGCGCGTGCAGCAAGTCAGTACTGACCTGGGTGGCTTGATCGGCCAGCGCTGCGATACGCGCCGACTCAAGCAATGCCCGATTCCCTACCAAGTTGCACAGCAACTCCAGCGTGAGTTCACCGTCAGGTTTGTACATCCCTTCGACTGATGACTCGGCGGGTTGCTGGCCCGCTTCATCGCGCTCATCGACCTGCCAAGGCAGCGGCTGCACACCCCACACGTACAGATGAGCATCGACCTTTTGCGCCGCCTTGTCGGCCAGCCAGCCTATCCAGTCGTACGGGATCGAATCACCGTCCGCAAACCCTTTTTCGCGCCGCAACCGGGCTTCACACACCGCGTATTCCCGGTAAAACAGCTGGTCCAAAGCATAAATACTGCGAGCCAATGCCATGTCTTCCAGCACCGGCTGAGTCTCTGACTGAGGCTCGATCTGAGTCCACTCCAGCATGGCCGCATACTGCTGACGCACCTGCGCAGGCAGTATTTCTACCAATGCCTTGTGCACCGCTTTGCGATTTTCGAGTTGGTTCCAGGCATTCTCGTCCGCGGCGTCAGGCGCGGTGGTGCTCATGTATTTGAGCGACGCCTCTTTGAGCGGCGCTACATAAAAGAAGCCATCCTTGTGCTTCCAGTGCTCCAGCGGCAGACGCGACAAGGTATGCGCACGCCATTTACGGGCGCTCTTGCCGTAGTCGACCACGCTCGTGGAAAAAGCCCCCAGCACATTTGAGGCCTCGAACAATGAGGTGCGGTTAATCAGCGCCTTGCTCTCCTGTAACGAGACCGTGAGCATGTCGGCCACGGTCGGGGCCAGGGAGTCACGGGTGCGGCTGTCTACTTTTTGAGTGTTATTCATCTGTCAGGCCTTCTAATCACCAGCAAACCACGGGGTGAAGCGCCAAGCGCGAACGCGTCTGGCGCCTGAGTGCTGTCACGCAGGCAAAAAACCTGCGGGGTCAGCGCAATCTTCACCCGCTGCGTGCCGGGCAGAATGTGCATTGAGTACGGCATGGGCTTGCTTGTTAAGCAGTTCACCCGCGGCCAGGCGCCGGGTTTGGTCGAGCGACACACGCGCCATTTCAAGCGCTTGCCACTCGTCATCCGCCACTTTTTGCATCATAAACACCTGCGCCAAGGCGTGGGTATGGGCGATAGGGCCGTATTTATTGATCGAGCGCACCGCGTGGTAATGGTCATTGCACGCAGCCAGTTGCGAACGGTAGGGGGAGCCGAGGTTTTCATGATCAGACATGACGCGTTCCTTTTTAATGAGAGGTAATGACTACCCGCTCACTGTCTCGCGAACCGCCTGACAGAAAACCTTGAACATTATGAGCCACCGATCAGGGCGGCATTATTCAGGCTCAAGCGCCTTACCCGGCAAATCCCCCACTCGCTAAAAAGGCGCGCTCTTCATCGGTTGTCTCGCGCCCCAAAACCTCATTGCGATGCGGAAAACGACCAAATTTTTCAATGATGTCCGCGTGATCCTTAGCCCATTTGACGTCTTTTGGCTCGAAGTCCTGGTGCAGTTTTACCGACAACTGCTGATCGGCCCAATCTTCGGAGTGCTCGAAAGGCAAGTAGCAAAACACCTGCAAGGAGGCTTCGATCTGCTTGTCCATTCCCACCTCAATCATCTGCCGCGCATAAAAACGTGCCAGCGGATCAGTGGCGAACCAATGTTTGGACCTGCCTGTTTCCAGAACTCAATCACGCTGTGCGCAGAAGGTTGAACGTTACTGTGGAGGGTGATCACGCGCTATTGCTCTGGGTGTGATGAAAAACGATGCCTACACCTTAGACCGATTGTGAGGCTGCAACGGGCGTATTCAGACGTGCGCAGCCAGTCTTGACCGCGCCCTGTTCGCCCCAACGCATCCAAGCAAGACGATGCCTTGCTCAACGCGCGGGTCAAGCAATGCAAGCAGGCCGACCTCAGCGCACACTTTTTCACAAATTAGTTTGACTCCAAGGTCAAGTTATCCAGCCATCGGACGATAGCATTGCGCTATTACTCTTTGGTGCGAGCCTGTTCGCGCCGCTGTCTTACCTGCATCCCGTGTGCAGGCTGCCTTTGATTTTTAGGATCGCTGATGAACTTACGTAACATGAACATTGCCCCGCGTGCGCTGCTGGGATTCTCCCTGATCGGCACCCTGATGTTGATTTTGGGCATTTACGCCCTCGTACAAATGAACAAAATCCATCAAGTGGGACAGAGCATTGCGACCAGCGACATGCCCAGCCTGGTCGGTCTCAATAATTTCAGTTACTTCAACCAGCGCCAACGCGTACTGAGCTATCAACTGCGAGATGAGCCGGACCCAGACGCCAAGGCCCGTGTATTCAGCGAGCTGCAATCACTGGAAGAAAGCACGCACAAGGCCATGGCCGATTACATTGCGCTCATCAGCAGCGCGCAAGAACAAGCCAGTTATGAGCAATTAAGCCGTGAGCAAGCGCAGTACCGCACCCTGGAAGCGCAATTGATCCAGCTGGCGCGCAACGATCAACAAGACGAATTGAAACGTCTGCAAGCCGGCCCGCTAAGTGTGGTGTCACGCAATATCAGCGCCGCCATCGAATCCATGCTGGACATCAACGCCAAACAAAGCGCTCTCGCCAATCGCCAAAGCACTGAAAATTACGCCACCACCTTCAACTTCACCGTCGCCCTGCTAATCATTGCCACGGCACTGACCATTCTGTGCGCGTGGCTGCTGACCAACAGCATCACCCGCCCCATCAGCCAAGCCTTGCAAGCAGCCGAGACCATTGCCAGTGGCGATCTGACGCGCCCGATCAACGTCGAAGGCCGTGATGAAGCCGCGCGGTTGCTGCTGGCGATGCAGAGCATGCAAAACACGCTGCGCGACACCTTGCAGCACATCGCAGGTTCCGCCACCCAACTGGCCTGCGCCGCAGAAGAGTTGAACAGCGTGACCGACGAAAGCGCCCGTGGGCTGACACAACAAAACAATGAGATTCAACAGGCCGCCACCGCCGTGACCGAAATGACCAGCGCGGTCGAAGAAGTGGCCCGCAATGCCGTGAGCACTTCCCAAGCCTCCAAGAGTGCGGCGGATTCGGCGGGTGACGGGCGCGACCTGGTGCAAGAAACCGTGACCGCCATCGAGAGCATGGGCAGCGACGTGCAAACCACCGCCGAGTTGATTGGCAATCTGGCCAAAGAGTCGCAAGACATTGGCAAAGTCCTGGACGTGATTCGCGGCCTGGCCGATCAAACCAACCTGCTGGCCCTCAACGCCGCCATTGAAGCTGCGCGCGCAGGCGAAGCGGGACGCGGCTTTGCCGTCGTGGCCGATGAGGTGCGTGCCCTGGCCCACCGCACCCAGCAATCGACCAGCGAAATCGAGCACATGATCGGCAGCATTCAGGGCGGCACCGAACACGCCGTCAGCTCAATGCGCCAATGCACCGAGCGCGCCGAGTCGACCCTCAACATCGCCCGTGGCGCAGGTATCTCGCTGGAGACCATCAACGGCGCGGTGATCGAAATCAACGAGCGCAATCTGGTGATCGCCAGCGCGGCTGAAGAACAGGCACAAGTGGCCCGCGAAGTGGATCGCAACTTGATCAACATCAACGACCTGTCTGTGCAATCGGCCAGTGGCGCCAGCCAGACCAGCCTTGCCAGCAATGACTTGGCGCGTCTGGCCATCGACCTGAATGCGATGGTGGCGCGTTTTAGCCTCTAACCCCGCTGCCTGTTGGAGCCGGCACCGTGCAGCGCTTTCCCACAGGACAGCGCTGCATGGCCAGCACAAAAGGGGACCCTCAAGCGCCACGGCATTGCGCGGGTGAAGGCGGCATAGGCTATGGGTACTTCGAGGACATGGCCCCCGAAGCGCTGAAAGTGCACACCGACCGGATCAACGCCAGTGAAGGCATGCAGGCCCCTCAGCAAGCCTGCCTGCAAGACCGTCGCCCACCTCGACTAAAAAAAATCCCCGCGCTTCTTTCGAAGGGCGGGGATCTTTTGTCCTGAGGCTCTTAGTGCGCGTAAGTCAGTAACAACTCAGTCGGCACTTTGAAGTCCAGAGACATCATGACGCTCAGCGCGGTGATGGTGAAGATCGAGAACACGAACAGCTTGCGTGCCCAAACCTTGTCGTCGACCGCTTTGTAACCGGTCCACGCCATGTACAGCCAGTACATGCCCATCGCAGCCGCCACGGCCATGTAGCTCATACCGGCGTAACCGCCGAGGGTGAGCATCAGGGTCGCGATCAGGAACGCGAGGATGTAGAGCAGGATGTGCTTCTTGGCCACTTTGATCCCGCGCTTAACAGGCAACACCGGAATCGATGCGGCCAGGTAGTCGTTGAAGCGGAAGATCGCGATGGCGTAGGAATGCGGCATCTGCCACAGGCTGAACATCACCAGCAAAGTCAGTGCGGCCAGATCGAAGCTGTTGCTCACAGCCACGTAGCCGATCACAGGCGGCATTGCACCCGACAGACTGCCAATCAGCGTGCCGTGAACCGACTTGCGCTTGAAGTACAGGCTGTACAGACCGACGTAGATCACGAAGCCGATCGCGGCAAACAATGCTGCCAGCGGGTTGGCCACGCGATACAGCAGCACTAAGCCTGCAACCCCCAGCAAGGTGGCGTAAACCAACGCCACCTTGAGGGAGATAAGGCCTTGCACCAGCACGCGGTTCTTGGTGCGGTCCATCTTGATGTCTATGTCGCGGTCGATGCAGTTGTTGAACACACAACCCGACGCAACCACCAAGGAGGTGCCGATCACCGCAGCCAGGAACAGGGCAAGATCAAAATGCCCCTTCGAGGCCAGGAAGAACCCGCCTGCCACAGAAAGC
The DNA here is from genome assembly GCF_016812185.1 of Pseudomonas weihenstephanensis. Classification (NCBI taxonomy): domain Bacteria; kingdom Pseudomonadati; phylum Pseudomonadota; class Gammaproteobacteria; order Pseudomonadales; family Pseudomonadaceae; genus Pseudomonas; species Pseudomonas weihenstephanensis. Next base: position 1,243,976 of record NZ_JAAEBV010000001.1, read on the forward strand.
ACGTTACCGAAAATGATCCCCGGTTTGGTGATTTGGATAAAGTGCTTAAAGGACATCGGGCTTACCTCACTTCGCCATCATTTCAGTGTGGATGCTGAACATGATCCACAGGGACAAGCCCACCAGCAGCACAATAACCAGGGCTGCGAACACCAGCGCTGTGACGTTATTGCGTTGTGCAGGCGAACGGTCCAGGTGCAGGAAATACACCAGGTGAACAATCACTTGAACCACAGCGAACAACAGCACGATCGCCAGGGTGGTCATTTTAGGCAGCGATGGGTACATCACCAGCCCGAACGGAATGACGGTCAGGATGACCGACAGGATGAAGCCGATTACGTAGGACTTCACGCTGCCGTGGTTCGCGCCGTCAGAATGTGCGTTAGCCATTTACAGAGTCCCCATCAGGTAAACAACGGTGAATACGCAGATCCACACCACGTCCAGGAAGTGCCAGAACAAGCTCAGGCAGCTCAGACGGGTTTTGTTGGTCGCTGTCAGGCCATTTTTCTGGACCTGATACATCATGATCGCCATCCAGATCAGACCGCTGGTCACGTGCAGACCGTGGGTACCAACCAGGGTGAAGAACCCGGACAGGAAGCCCGAACGGCTAGGGCCGTAGCCTTCAGAAATCAACATGTGGAACTCGTTGATTTCCATGCCGATGAAGCCGGCACCGCACAGGAAGGTCATGGCCAGCCAGAACAGCACCTGGCTTTTCTTGCCCTTGAACAACGCCAGCATGGCGAAGCCGTAGGTGATCGAGCTGACCAACAGCAGTGCGGTTTCACCCAGCACGTACGGCAGTTCGAAGATGTCGTGGCCCGACGGGCCACCCGCTACGTTGTTAACCAGTACCGCGTACACCGCGAAGATCGACGCAAACAAGATGCAGTCGGTCATCAGGTAGAGCCAGAAACCAAATATGGTTATCTCGCCCGAGTCGTGGTGATGGTCATCATGCCCATGGTCTTGACCATGGGCGTGTCCAGCATGGGTCGCTAAGTTCGACATGGTTTATGCCTGTTCCAACTTGGTTTCAACACGGGTAGCCGGGATCTTGCCAGCCGCTACCAGACGCTTGTGCTGCTCGGCTTCGATGCGCTCGATGGTTTCCACCGGCACCATGTAGCCTTGGTCATCACGGGCAGCGTGGATCGCGAAGTACGCGACAGTGCCAACCAGGCTGACGATCGCCAACCACCAGATGTGCCAGATCATTGCAAAACCGAACACGGTCAGCAGTGCGCCCATCACCACACCGGTAGCGGTGTTGTTTGGCATGTGGATCGGTTCGTACTTGGCCGGAGCCTGGTACGCAGTACCGTTTTCCTTGGCTTCAGTGAACGGGTCGATACCGTCGGCTTTTGGCAGCACAGCAAAGTTGTAGAACGGAGGTGGCGACGAAGTCGACCATTCCAGGGTGTGACCATTCCATGGATCGCCGAATTCACAGGCGTTCTCTGGCTTGTTGCGGTCACGTACGCTGACGTACAGCTGGATCAACTGGCAGGCAATACCGACAGCAATCAAGGCAGCACCGAATGCAGCCACGTACAGGTAAGGCACCCACTCAGGGTTGGTGCTGGCGTTCAGACGACGGGTCATGCCCATGAAGCCCAGTGCATAGAGCGGCATGAACGCAACGAAGAAGCCAACGATCCAGAACCAGAAGGCAGCCAGGCCCCACTTCTCGTTCAGCTTGAAGCCGAACGCTTTAGGGAAGAAGAAGCTGAAGCCAGCGATGTAGCCGAATACGGCGCCGCCGATGATCACGTTGTGGAAGTGAGCAATTACAAACAGGCTGTTGTGCAGTACGAAGTCAGCACCCGGAATGGCCAGCAATACGCCAGTCATGCCGCCGATGGCGAAGGTCACCATAAAGCCCAGTGTCCACATCACCTGGCTGGTGAATTGCAGACGACCGCGGTAGATGGTGAATAGCCAGTTAAACAGCTTCACACCCGTGGGGATCGAAATCAGCATCGTCGCCAGACCGAAGAAGGCGTTGACGCTGGCACCCGAACCCATGGTGAAGAAGTGGTGCAGCCAAACCATGAAGCCCAGGATCGAGATCGCGCCACTGGCGTAGACCATCGAGTGGTGACCGAACAGACGCTTGCCAGTGAAGGTCGAGATGACTTCAGAGAAGACCCCGAACGCCGGCAGAATGAGGATGTACACCTCAGGGTGACCCCACGCCCAGAACAGGTTGACGTACATCATTGGATTGCCACCAAGTTCATTGGTGAAAATGTGGAAATCCATGTAACGGTCAAGTGTCAGCAGCGCCAAGGTAGCGGTCAGGATCGGGAACGAGGCCACGATCAGAACGTTTGCCCAGGTGCAGGTCCAGGTGAAAATCGGCATGTCCATGATTTTCATGCCTGGGGTACGCATTTTCAGCACGGTGGCCAGGAAGTTAACCCCGGTTAACGTCGTACCTAACCCCGATAACTGTAGCGCCCAGATGTAGTAATCCACACCCACGCCCGGACTGTAAGCCAGACCCGACAGCGGCGGATACGCAACCCAACCGGTCTTGGCAAACTCGCCGACGCCCAGCGACAGGTTGACCAGTACCACGCCCGACACCAGGAGCCAGAAGCTCAAGGAGTTCAGGAACGGATAGGCAACGTCACGTGCGCCGATTTGCAGCGGCACTGCAAGGTTCATCAGGCCGGTGAAGAATGGCATCGCCATGAAGATGATCATGATCACACCGTGGGCGGTGAAGATCTGGTCATAGTGTTCAGGCGGCAGGTAGCCCGGCGAACCTTCGGTAGCCATCGCCAACTGGGTACGCATCATGACGGCGTCGGCAAAGCCGCGCAGCAACATGACCATGGCGACGATGATGTACATCACGCCAATCTTCTTGTGGTCGACTGACGTTAGCCATTCGGTCCACAGGTAGGTCCACTTTTTGTAGTACGTGAGTGCTGCAACCAACGCCAGACCACCGAGCAGAATCATAGCGACGGTGACCATCACTATCGGCTCGTGGAACGGTATGGCGTCCAGACTTAATTTACCAAACATCGTTTACTCCTCTGCCCCGGCAGCTGAATGCGAACTGGTGTCCAAACCTTCGGTCCCGGCCACTTCTTTCTTCTCGTGGTTTACCGGCTTGCCTGGTTTCATGCCTTCATACTTGTCGATGATGGTCTGGAACAGGTTCGGTGCGTACGAGGAGTAGAGCTCAACGGGATTGTTCTGACTCGGCTTGGTCAAGGCTGCGTATTCAGCTGTATCAAGCTGTTTAGGTGACGCTTTGACTTCACTTACCCACGCATCGAAATCTGCTTGGGAAGTCGCGATTGCTTTGAATTTCATGCCGGTGAAGCCCGCACCGCTGTAGTTGGCAGAGATGCCATCCAGCTCGGCGTTCTTGTTGGCAATCAAATGCAGCTTGGTCGTCATACCGGCCATGGCGTAGATCTGGCCGCCCAGGCCCGGGATGAAGAACGAGTTCATGACCGTGTCAGAGGTGATACGGAAATTAACCGGTGTGTTGGCCGGGAACACGATCTTGTTGACGGTCGCAATACCCTGGTCCGGGTAGATAAACAGCCACTTCCAATCCATTGCCACCACTTCGATGGTGACTGGCTTGACGTCAGACTGAATCGGACGGTAAGGGTCCAGTGCGTGGGTCGACTTATAGGTGATCACGCCCAGGGCGATGATGATCAAAATCGGCACGGTCCAGATCACAACTTCGATCTTGGTGGAGTGCGACCATTTCGGTGCGTAAGTGGCGTTTTTGTTCGACGCGCGATACTTCCACGCGAAAATGATGGTCATCAGGATGACCGGAACCACGACCAAGAGCATCAGCAATGTTGCAGTGATGATCAGATTCTTCTCATCGATGCCGACCTGCCCCACCGGATCGAGCAACGTCATATTGCAGCCTCCCAGCAACAACATGCCGAAAAGTGGCAATAAGCCAAAGAGTCTGGGGTACCTTTTTTTAGTCATCTCACGACCTCTAAAACAGCTTGCATAATGCAGTTGGTTTTATGCGCCAACACTTCACCCTGCCAAGGGTTGGCATTTTTCCGATTGAATAAGGGCCTGCTTCATCGCTGTAAGGCGAGTGGGCAAATCCTGGGTTAGCAGTGATTTCTTATTCGATACGTGGTCAAAGGCCTTGTCACAGACCAATTCCATTTGGTGCGGAACTTAGAAGGGTTGCCAGTACCTTGGGAGTCGCATGGGTAGCCTGTCACTCACTGCCCAGACGACCTTCAACTTCCCGCTTGGGCTCAGGGATGAGCAGGCTGGACGTTCAGTGCGGGCGATTGTAGTTAGGTAGCTCTCTATAAACCATGTCTCATCCAGAAATAATTATTCTCGGCTCCGGTAACAATCCCACACTATTATTACGCCCCGCGTTTATACCCGCCCCCCGACGCACCTGTAGCACCCCCTTGCCGCCCCTTAAAAATCGCCCCTTTTTAGCGCACCTGCGCGCGCGTCCCAGTGCCTCAAAACGCCCAAAGAAAAAGGGTTCCAGGGGTTTTTCATCGGGCCAGGCCCCTGCGATTTCAACCCCGGCATCAGCGTCAAAACGCCTCACTCCCCCTAAAACAGATGAGACGTTTCAGCCGTGTATTGTGAAATAAAAACATGCCTTGTGACAATTTATCCGTGACAATATGTCGCAGTTTCGCAACCCCCTTCACTGCGCCGCATCACATTCCCTTCACATTTTTCATAGACGAAAAAAAGCCCCGCACTTCGGGAGAAGGACGAGGCGGCTATACCCTGATTTAGTGATTCAGGCGGATTTGTTCCGGTTGCGGTAAATCCCCAGCGGAACCAGTACGGCGGTCAGCACAAACGCCACCAGCGCCCATTGTGCCAACGACAGGCCGAGCACCGGCGGGTACGGCGTTGAGCAGAAGCCATCAACCTGAAAGCCCAGCGGGAAGATCGCCGCCAGCGGCAGGCCATCCACAATCGGTTGCAAGGCATCCAGACCGCAGCTCACCGCCGGATTGGCCAAAATATACACATGGCGCCCCGCCGCAACGATGCCACCGATGGCACTCAGCACCACCAACCCTTCAAACACCGTTATGCTGCGTGTGGTGCGCATGGCGGCGCCAACAAAAGCAAAGAGCGCGATCAGCAGCAGTGCATAACGTTGCAGGATGCACAGCGGGCAAGGCGCCTCACCTAGCACGATCTGCATATACAGCGCCCCGCCAATGAGCGCCAGGCAGATCAGCCCCAGCAAGACCAGAAAGCGCTTCTCGCGCCCCAGTCGCATCATGTCATCCGTCATACCGCTTCCCTTTGCCTGATTTTCGAATGGCCATACAGCCGAATAAAGCGCGCAGTTTACACCCAGACCCTAAGTGTGGATGCACGGCAACTGTAGGAGGGGATTTAACTGCGAGTCAGATTAAAGCGCGATTAACAAAAAGCCCGCAGCCATCGTCGAATGCGACCGCTGCGGGCTTACGCGCCAATCAGATGCACTCACCCAAAGGGCTTACTCCAGCGCAGCCGCCGGGCCGAAGAACTCGTAACGGCTCTGTTTTTCCGGCACACCCAAGGCTTTGAGCTGACGCTTGATCGCGCCCATGAAGCCTTTAGGCCCCAGGAAATAGGCGTCTACATCACGATCCTCGGGCAGCCACTTTTCCAGTACCTCAGCGCTGAGCATGCCCACATGGTCTACCGCAGGGCCTTGCCCGTCGTGTTCGGCGTAGCAGTAAAAACGTTGCAATTGCGGGAACTGCTCGGCCAGTTCATCCACCCAACCCCGAAACGCATGCACCTGGGCATTGCGCGCGCAGTGAATAAAGTGGATCGCACGCTGGGTCGCCAGTGCCGCTTCCAGCATGGGCAAGGTCGGGGTGATACCGACACCGCCACTGATCAACACCAGCGGTTTGTCGCTGGCCGTCAGGGTGAACTCACCTGCGGGCGGGAACAACTCAACAATGTCACCCACTTGCAGGCGGTCGTGCAGGAAGTTCGACACCACCCCACCCGCCTCGCGTTTGACGCTGATACGGTAGCGGCCGACCTGCGCCAGCGCCGACAGCGAATAGTTGCGACGCGCTTCGACCCCGTCGATGTCCAATTTGATGCCGATGTACTGCCCGGCCTCAAACTCAAGGATCGGTTGCTTGTCCACCGGGCGGAAATAAAACGATGTGATTTCCGCGCTCTCCTGAATGCGGGCGGCGAGCTTGAACTCACGACCGCCACGCCAGCCGCCCGGCGCTGCAGCTTTCTGGTCGTAGATCGCCGCTTCGGCGCCTATCAAGATATCGGCCAATTGACCGTACGCAGCCCCCCAGGCCGCCAACACCTCGGGCGTTGCAATATCACTGCCCAGCACTTCTTCGATAGCACGCAGCAAGCAGGTGCCGACAATCGGGTAATGCTCCGGCAGGATTTGCAGGGCCACGTGCTTGTTAATGATCTTGGCCACCAGATCGCCCAACTGGTCGAGTTGGTCGATGTGGCGTGCATACATCAGCACGCCATTGGCCAACGCACGTGGCTGATCACCGCTGGCCTGGTTCGCCTGATTGAACAGCGGGCGTACCTCGGGGTATTCAGACAGCATCAAACGGTAAAAATGGGTAATCAGCGCTTCACCGCCGCTTTCCAGCAGCGGCACAGTGGATTTGACGATGGCACGATCCTGAGCAGTAAGCATAAAGTTGACTCCTGAGCACGTAGGCATTAACTAAAATTCAATTACCTTTTAGCTATCAGTAATCGTGCCAACTTTAAAACCCTTTAAAAACAGATACTTGAAAACTAAATAGTCATTTTGACTCAGCTTGATTTATAGTCACTTCGACTACACGAGGTCAAAATGACTGCAAAATTACTGCTAACCACCCTGCTACCCCTGGTAGCCGACCTGTCACGCGAGCTGCCTGAAAGTGAGCGTTACCGGCGCCTGCTCGAAGCCATGCGCGCCCTGCTCCCTTGCGACGCAGCGGCACTGCTGCGGCTGGACGGCGATTGGCTGGTGCCATTGGCCGTGGACGGACTGAGCCTGGACACCTTGGGGCGTCGCTTCAAAGTCAGTGAACACCCACGCTTTGACGTGCTGCTCAGCAGCCCCGGCCCCACACGATTCCCCAGCAATTGCGACTTGCCCGATCCGTATGACGGGCTGGTTGACGGCTTGGCCGAACACTTGGAAATCCACGACTGCATGGGTTGCCCGCTGTTTATAGATGAGAAGCCCTGGGGATTGCTGACGCTGGACGCGCTCGACCCCAAACGTTTCGAGCCCATTGAGCTGGACGCCCTGCAAGCCTTCGCCAGCCTCGCAGCGGCCACCGTCAACGTTGCCCAACGCATTGAGCGACTCGCCTTGCGGGTTGAGGACGAACAACTCAAAGCCGAGCTGTATCGTCAGGCGCACGGTACGCCCAACAAAGAACTGATCGGCCAGAGCAAAGCCCATAAACGCTTGCTCGATGAAATCGCGCTCGTAGGCAGCAGTGACCTGACCGTGTTGATCACCGGTGAAACCGGCGTCGGCAAAGAGTTGGTCGCGCAAGCGATTCACGCCGCCTCACCACGCGCAGACAAACCCATGGTCAGCCTCAACTGCGCGGCGTTGCCCGACACGCTGGTCGAAAGCGAACTGTTCGGCCATGTACGCGGCGCCTTTACCGGCGCGATGAATGACCGGCGCGGCAAATTCGAACTGGCCAATGGCGGCACATTGTTCCTTGATGAAGTCGGCGAATTGTCACTCACCGTGCAAGCCAAACTGCTGCGCGTGCTACAGAGCGGCCAATTGCAACGCTTGGGTTCGGATCAGGAACACCGCGTCGACGTGCGCCTAATCGCCGCCACCAACCGTGACCTGGCCGAAGAAGTGCGCAGTGGCCGCTACCGCGCCGACTTTTATCATCGCCTGAGCGTGTACCCGCTCAAAGTGCCCGCCTTGCGTGAACGCGGGCGCGACGTGTTGCTGCTCAGCGGCTTCTTCCTTGAACAAAACCGCTCGCGCATGGGCTTGGGCAGCCTACGCCTGAGTCCCGACGCCCAAGCCGCACTCGTGCGGTACGACTGGCCAGGTAACGTGCGCGAACTGGAACACCTGATCGGGCGCAGCGCCTTAAAAGCCTTGGGCAATTGCAGCACACGGCCGCGTATTTTGACCCTGACCGCGCAAGACCTGGACTTGCCCTCCCGCGAGGTTATTGAGACGGCCACGGCACCACCCCCCCCATCCCCTGCGGCCGCCGGTGATTTGCGCCAGGCGACCGAAGCCTACCAACGCCAGCTCATCAGCGCCTGCCTTGAACGCCACACACACAACTGGGCCAGCGCGGCACGAGAACTGGGGCTGGATCGGGCCAACCTCGGCCGTATGGCCAAACGGTTGGGGTTGAAATAAGCCTCAAGCACTGACCTATCGCTGACGAACATCGCGAGGCAGCATGACGCACTGATTGGTTTTACGACAACGGTATCGTAGTGCCCCTCCCCCCGGGCGCTGCCTCGCACCACTCGCCTGTTGCTACGCGACTTCTCTTTGCTTTGTAGGTAAATAGATCGGTCTTGCCAAACATCAGCCAACGAACTACCCACCAAAAGGAATCAGCCGATAGACGCTTAGCCTGAAAAATCTTCTTACTCATTACCCGATAAAAATAAGAAGAGGTTTCAGCCATGAGTAACACTGTCGCTGTCAGTCCCGTGCGCGTTGCTGTGGTTCAGTTCGATCCGCAAGTCGGTATTCATCACCAGCCAAAAAATCTGGAAAACAGCCTGCATCTAGCCCAAGAGGCTGTCACCAACAGGGCAAATTTGATTGTGCTGCCCGAGCTGGCCAACACCGGCTATTTATTTGCCAGCCGTCAGGATGCTTATCTGCATGCCGAGTCCATTCCTGAAGGTCCCAGCACTCAGGCATGGATCGATTTCGCGGCGCACCATCAGGTCTATCTGGTGGCGGGGCTCGCGGAACGGGACGGCATGCAGTTGTTCGATACCGCCGTGCTACTTGGGCCGGACGGTTTTATCGGCAAATACCGCAAAGCTCACTTATGGCATCGGGAAAAACTCTGGTTCACGCCGGGCAATCTTGGTTTTCCTGTGTTTGAAACGCCTATTGGCCGTATCGGCCTGATGATCTGCTGGGACATATGGTTTCCCGAGGTCCCGCGACTGCTGACCCAGCAAGGCGCAGATATCATTTGCAGCCTGAACAACTGGGTATGGACACCACCGTCGCTGTTCGATGAAGCGGGAAGAGGTTCTACAACCGATTGCGGCCAAAATACCGGTCATCGTCGGCTCACGCACCGGGGCGGGTCCCACGGCCTTCAACACCTATGGGTTCAAAGGCGGCGAAATCGACTTGACCGGCAAAGGCCTGCATATGAGCGGCTTTCTGTGCCCGCGCAAAGCCAGACTCTTACTGTGGCTGCTTATTGGGTGTGGCCAACAGTCGAGATTGAAAAACTTTTTGCGCAATCTCTCCGTAGCCGGGTAACACTGTGGCCTGACATGCAGGCCACAACAGAGAGCGAGTGTTCAAGGTCGCGTTGTGATCTGATTGGCCCTACTGGCTAAAGACCCACTAAATCAGGTCGATAACCCTGTATCGCCCGCTGCTGTTGGCTTTTAGCCCGCGCGCATCTCTTTACACAGAAGGTTTTTATGTCATCCCACAACGCCCGCGCAGACTCTCTTTCGCTTCTGCTATTCACTTTGCGCAGCGGCAAGCTGATGGCGATTAACTTGTTGAAAGTCAGCGAAATCATTCCCTGCCCGCCGCTGACCAAAATGCCTGAGTCGCACCCTCACGTAAAAGGCATTGCCGTGCTGCGCGGGGCGTCGCTGTCGGTCATCGACCTGAGCCGTGCCATCGGCGAGCAACCCCTGGAAGACCCCAACGGCGGTTGCCTGATCGTGACCGATGTCAGTCGCTCTAAACAGGGTTTGCACGTGCAGGCAGTAAGCAAGATCATTCACTGCCTGAGCACGGATATTCGCCCACCACCCTACGGCGCAGGCGGCTCGCGCTCGTTCATCACCGGCGTGACCCGGGTCGATGATGTGCTGGTACAAGTGCTCGATATCGAAAAAGTGATTCACGGCATCGCCCCCTCGAAAATCATCGAGGAGCCGGATGCGGTGACGATGGAAGAAGCCGAGCTGCTGGCCAATGCCCGCATTCTGGTGGTCGATGACAGTCAGGTGGCTTTGCAACAGTCGGTGATTACCCTGCGCAATCTGGGCTTGCAATGCCACACCGCCCGCAGCGCCAAGGAAGCCATCGACCGTCTGCTGGAACTGCAAGGCACCAAAGAGCAAATCAACCTGGTGGTGTCGGACATCGAAATGTCTGAAATGGACGGTTACGCCTTCACCCGCACGCTGCGCGAAACCCCGGATTTCAAGCACCTTTATGTGCTGCTGCACACCTCGCTCAACAGCGCGATGAACAGCGAAAAAGCGCGTCTGTCCGGGGCCAATGCGGTGCTGACCAAGTTCTCGTCGCCTGACCTGACCAAATGTCTGATTGAAGCCGCACGCACGGTTGCCGCGCAGGGTTACTGAGCGTGACGCGTGACGTGTGCTTGCTGCTGCGCAAAGACTTGCGCGGGCCACTCCCTCCCGCGCACTGGCCAGCAGGCATCCGCGTGGTGAACCTCAGTGATTCATGCCTGCCCGACGCACACGCCTTGCTTGTCGAAGGCTATGCGCCCGACCACGGCAGCGTTGAACCTTTGGAGCGGTGGCGAGAGGCGTTGATTCACGATGCCGAATACGATCCGCAACTGTGTTTTTTAGCGATGCAGGACGCCCGCGTGGTGGGCGTCGCCCAAGGCTGGACCAGCGCCTACCTCAAAGACTTGGTCGTGCACCCGCACTATCAAGGTCTAGGCATTGCGAGCGCGTTATTGGCGCATGTGTTCAGCGTGTTCAAGCAGCGGGGCGAAGCCTGCGTCGACCTCAAGGTCATGGCGCACAACCTCAAGGCCTGCTGCCTGTACCGAAAACACGGCATGGCGCTGGTTCAAAGGCTCAGCATTTAAGCGCTTAACGCCGGGTCTGCCAGAACTCCTGCGCCAGCGAGCGCAAGCCAGCGGCCAGATCGGCCACTTCACCCGAGTTGCGGTGGCTGTGTTGTCCGGCATCGACTGTGACTTCGCACGCGCTGCGAATGCCTGCAATGTTGCGATTAATGTCTTCGCTGACCACGCTTTGCTCTTCCACCGCCGAGGCAATTTGCAGGTTCATCTCGTTGATTCTCTTCACTTGCAGGCTGATACTGCTCAACGCACTGCTGGCCAACTGCGCCTGATTGACGCTGGTCTGCGCATATTCGCTGCTGTGCTGCATGACTTCTACCGCCGCGCGCGCTCCCCCCTGCAAGTTATTGATCATCTGCTGGATCTCCTGGGTGGACTGCTGGGTACGTTGCGCCAAACCCCGCACCTCGTCCGCCACCACCGCAAAACCGCGCCCTTGATCACCTGCACGCGCCGCCTCGATTGCTGCATTGAGCGCCAGCAGGTTGGTTTGCTCAGCGATGCTGCGGATCACCTCCAGCACCGATGAAATATCACTGCTGTGGCTCTCAAGGTGATGCACCACCTCGGTGGCACGCGCCAGCTCGCTGGCCAGATACTGCGCAGAGGTGCGGCTTTGCATCACCAGGTCATGGCCTTCGCGGGTTTCATGTTCGACCCGGTCGGCGGCTTGAGAGGCTTGCTGCGCATTGTTGGCCACTTGCGCCACACTGGCCGCCATTTCGTTAATGGCGATCGCCACCTGGTCGGTTTCCAGTTGCTGATGCAGCGTGCTGTCATGGCTGCTTTGCAGGTGTTCAACCAACTCGCCGGCATGCCCGGCCAAACGTTGCGAGGCATCACCGATACGCCCCACCACCGCCCCGACTTGCGCTTCCAGCATGTTCAGCGCGAACGCTATCTGGCCGACGTCATCGCGCCGCCCGGTATAAATCTGCTGACTCAGCGGGTTATCACCCACGTCTTTGGCACGCCGGGCCAAAGCATTCAAAGGCTGGAGCAGCCAGTTAATGGCCGCCGAACTCAGCAGGCTGCCCACCAGCCACACCATCACCGCCGCTTGCAGGTCGATCTGGGGTAACAGCAGCGTGCCCAAGGCCGTCACTGCGCCAAACACCGCACTGACAAACAGCGCCAGCTTGCTCCTCAGCCCGAGGTGTCCCCAGCGCTGCAACACCGATCCGCGCCCGGCACGCATGCGCGCGTAGCAGGCTTCAGCCGCGGCGACCCGCTCGGGGGACGGATGGGTACGCACCGATTGGTACTCCACGATTTCGCCATTGCGTTTGACCGGCGTGACGTAAGCGCTGACCCAATAGTGATCGCCATTTTTACAGCGGTTTTTCACCATGCCCATCCACGAGCGACCTGACTTGAGCGTCTGCCACATGTGACTGAAGGCAGCGGCGGGCATATCAGGATGACGCATCAGGTTATGCGGGCTGCCCAACAGCTCACTCAGCGCGTACCCGCTGACGTTTATAAAGTCGGGGTTGGCGTAAGTGATGCAACTGTTGAGGTCGGTGGTGGAGAGAATGTTTGCGTCGGGTGCAAAATCAACGGATCGGCCGGTAATCGGTAGATTGATTTTCATGACAGGCGCGCTCGAATTATTAGGTGAGAGTCGGCAGGGCTGTCGACTCTAAGCGCACCTATTAACCAAACACTGATCTAGCGCAGGTGTGCCGAAGTTAATCGGGCACACGATGAAAATGGGGGATAAATGACGTTTTTTCGACGCCAATTATCAGCGCTTACCCATGGTTTTGCGCGTGCCGTGCGGCGGCGCGCCAGGGGTTTTGTCGTGACCGCCCTTGCCGGATTTTTGGTACCACGGCTGGTTGTCTTTTTTGCCTTGGGCAAACGCCGCCGGGTTGAACGGAAAGCTGAACGCAGGAACGGCCGGTTTATCAGCAGCGTTCGCAATGGTTTCAAGCTCGACCTGTTCTGCCGCCAGTGTTTCGGGAGCCGTCGGTTGTTTAGGGGAAGTCATGAAAGCTCCGGAGAATGCGGGGGGTAGGAATAAAGCCGCGCAGTATACCTGCCATCCTCGCCCCGCGTTGCACTCAGAGGTAGGAAATAGTCAGCACACCATTGCGTACACCTTGCTCTTCACTGTAAGCCGGGGTGTTGAGCTTCTGATAGGAGGCGACAAACGGTAACTGGCCTGTGCGGCAAGCATTGTTCGCCATGTTCACTGCCAGCACCACGCGGGGGGCCACTTCAATCAGTTTCGTCTGTTCGCCAAAATCCACGGCGCCCGAGCGGCCATGCTCACACGCGGCCTCCATCACCTTGCCGCGAAATTCAATCGTGCCACCCTTGGCGGCGGTTTCAGACACCGCCTCATTGGAAAGCCCAAACAACACACAAGCTGCCAGCCCCAGTGCAAATACTTTCATCAATTACCCCCCGGTTCAGGGACGCGCCAGCGCCCCACTCTTATAACCAGACCATCGGCCAAGACCCTGTTTTCTTTAGGGTTATAAACCGGTTTTTCACTTAACTGTCAGCGATGTCAGTTTGACGTCACGCTACTGACCGGGTTGACGCGCTATAACCGCTGGCACATTGCAAACACTCTCATTTCACGCACACGGCGTTTACCCGGCATGCGCATTTCAAACAACAAGATCCTGCTGAGCCTGTTGATCATGGCCTTGATCGTGACCGGCAGCTGGCTGCTCACTCGCCCGGCTAAAACCAAACCCACCCACGCGGCAACCATTCCGGTGCGCGTGATCCAGGTGGTGCAACGCGATGTGCCACGCTATGTGAGCGGGATAGGCGCGGTGCTGTCACTGCACAGTGTGATGATCCGCCCGCAAATCGACGGCATCCTCACCCAGTTGCTGGTCAAGGAAGGCCAAAGCGTCAAGGCCGGGGATTTGCTGGCCACACTGGATGATCGCTCGATTCAGGCCAGCCTCGATCAAGCCAACGCACAACTGGGGCAAAATCAGGCGCTGTTGCGGGTGGCGCAGATCGACCTTAAACGCTATCAACTGCTGAGCGTCGACAACGGCATCTCCAAACAAACCCTCGATCAGCAGCAAGCGCTGGTCAATCAGCTCAAAGCCACAGCCCGTGGCAATCAGGCCGCCATCGCGGCGGCCAAGGTGCAGTTGTCGTATACGCACATCCATTCTCCGGTCACCGGGCGCGTGGGGATCCGTGCGGTAGATCCCGGTAATTTCCTGCGGGTCAGCGACGCGCAGGGGCTGTTTTCGGTGACGCAGATCGACCCGATTGCCGTGGAGTTTTCGCTGCCACAACAGCAACTGCCCACCCTCCATGACTTGCTTGAGGCCAAGACACCGGCCTTGGTCAAAGCCTTTATCGGCGACAGCGAGCACAGCAGCGCCCCCTTGGGCGAAGGGCGTTTAAGCCTGATCGACAACCAGGTGTCGGCGACGACCGGCACGATCAAGGTCAAGGCGCAGTTTGATAACCCCCAGCACACGCTGTGGCCCGGCCAACTGGTGAATGTCGAGGTTCAAACCGGGGTTGAGCAGAACGCTTTGGTGGTGCCGCCGAGCGTGGTGCAACGCGGGCTGGATAACTACTTCGTGTACCGCGTTAAAGGCGATGGCGTCGAAAGTGTACCGGTGCGCATGGTGTATCAAGACACCGAACTGAACATCATCAGCGGCGTCAACGGGGGGGACACGCTGGTCAGTGACGGTCAGTCGCGGCTCAAGCCCGGTTCGCGGATTGAGGTAGTGCATGAACCTGCGCAGACGCCTGACGCGTCGGTGCAACCATGACCGCCAGTCGCTCACTCTCAGCCTGGTGCGTTGATCACCCGGTGGCCACGGTGCTACTGACTTTCGCGCTGGTGTTAGTCGGTTTGATTGCGTTTCCACGCCTGCCCATTGCGCCGCTGCCCGAGGCGGAGTTCCCCACCATTCAAGTCTCGGCCCAGTTACCCGGTGCCAGCCCCGACACCATGGCGTCGTCGGTGGCGACCCCGCTGGAGGTGCAGTTCAGCGCCATCCCCGGCGTGACGCAAATGACCTCCAGCAGCGCGCTGGGTTCGACCACCCTGACCCTGCAATTTACCCTCGACAAAAGTATCGACACGGCCGCCCAAGAAGTTCAGGCGGCCATCAATACCGCCTCCGGCAAATTACCCAAAGACATGCCGACGCTGCCCACCTGGAAGAAGGTCAACCCGGCGGACAGCCCGGTGCTGATTCTCAGCATCAGTTCGATGCAGATGCCCGGCACCGAATTGAGTGACTACGTTGAAACCCTGCTGGCGCGGCAAATCAGCCAGATCGACGGCGTAGGGCTGATCAATATCACCGGCCAGCAACGTCCGGCGATCCGCGTTCAGGCGTCTGCCGACAAACTGGCGGCCATTGGCCTGACCCTGGCCGACATCCGGCTGGCGATTCAGCAAACCAGCCTCAACCTGGCCAAGGGTGCGCTGTATGGGCCATCGAGCATTTCCACGCTGTCGACCAACGATCAACTGTTTAACGCCGATGACTATGCCCAACTGATCGTCGCGTACAAAGACGGCGCGCCAGTGCAATTGCGCGACGTGGCGCGGGTGATCAACGGCTCAGAAAACGACTACGTGCAAGCCTGGTCCGGGCATCAGCCCGGTTTGAACCTGGTGATTTCGCGTCAGCCCGGCGCCAACATTGTTGAAACCGTGGACCGCATTCAGGCTGCCCTGCCCGGTTTGCAAGCCATGCTCCCGGCCTCGGTAGAGGTGAAGGTGCTGAGTGACCGCACGCAGACCATCCGCGCCTCGCTGCACGAAGTCGAAATCACGCTACTGATTGCCGTGTTGCTGGTGATTGCCGTGATGGCGCTGTTCCTGCGCCAATGGTCAGCCACGCTGATCGTCTCGTCAGTATTGGGCGTGTCGTTGATCGCCAGTTTCGCGCTGATGTACGTGCTGGGCTTCAGCCTCAATAATCTGACGCTGGTCGCAATCGTGGTGGCCGTGGGCTTTGTGGTCGACGATGCGATTGTGGTGGTGGAAAACATCCATCGTCACCTCGAAGCGGGCGACAGCATGCGCGAGGCGGCAATCAAGGGTTCCAGCGAAATCAGCTTCACCGTAGTGTCGATCAGCCTGTCGCTGGTGGCGGCGTTTATCCCGCTGTTGTTCATGGGCGGTGTGGTCGGGCGGCTGTTCAAGGAGTTCGCCCTGACCGCGACTTCGACCATTTTGATTTCGGTACTGGTGTCCCTGACCCTCGCACCGACCTTGGCCGCGCTGTTCATGAAAGCCCCGGTGCACCCGGCCGATGCCACACCCGGCTTCGGTGAACGGTTGCTCGCGCTGTATGAAAAAGGCTTAACGCGCGCCCTGGCGCACCAACGGTTAATGCTGGGGGTGTTTGGCGTAACGCTGGCCATGGCCGTGACCGGTTATGTGCTGATCCCCAAAGGGTTCTTCCCGGTGCAAGACACCGGCTTTGTGTTGGGCACCAGCGAGGCTGCCGCCGACGTGTCCTACCCGGACATGGTGAAAAAGCATTTGGCATTGGCCGACATCGTCAGCAACGATCCGGCCGTCAAGGCGTTTTCGCACTCCGTGGGCGTGACCGGCAGCAACCAGACCATCGCCAACGGGCGCTTCTGGATCGCCCTCAAAGACCGCAGTGAGCGCGATGTGTCGGCCAGTGAGTTCATCGACCGTATACGCCCGCAACTGGCCAAAGTGCCCGGCATCGTGCTGTACCTGCGCGCCGGACAAGACATCAACCTGAGCGCCGGCCCCAGCCGCAGCCAGTATCAATACGTGCTCAAGAGCAATGACGGGGCGACCCTCACTGCCTGGACCCAGCGCCTGACGGAAAAACTGCGCACCAACCCGGCCTTTCGCGACCTGTCCAACGACCTGCAACTGGGCGCCAGCATCACCCACATCAGCATCGACCGAAACGCCGCCGCGCGCTTCGGGCTGACCGCCACCGATGTCGATGAAGCGCTCTACGACGCCTTTGGCCAGCGACAGGTGAATGAGTTCCAAACCGAGATCAATCAGTACAACGTCATCCTTGAACTCGACGCGCAACAACGCGCCAAGGCCCAAAGCCTGAACTACTTCTACCTGCGTTCGCCGCAAACCGGCGACATGGTGCCGCTGTCTGCCGTGGCCAAGGTCGATGCACCGATCAGTGGCCCGCTGTCCATCAGCCATGACGGCATGTTCCCAGCCGCTAACCTGTCGTTCAACCTCGCCCCCGGCGTGGCGCTGGGCGATGCGGTGTTGATGCTCAATCAGGCAAAAAATGACATCGGCATGCCCAGCACGATCAGCGGCAACTTTCAGGGGGCGGCCCAGGCCTTTCAAAGCTCGCTGGCCAGTCAGCCGTGGTTGATTCTGGCGGCGCTGGTGGCGGTGTACATCATTCTCGGCGTGTTGTACGAAAGCTTCGTGCACCCGCTGACCATCATCTCAACCTTGCCCTCGGCGGGCGTCGGCGCGTTGCTGATGCTGTGGATCTGCGGGCAAGACTTTTCGATCATGGCGTTGATCGGGTTGGTGCTGCTGATTGGCATCGTGAAGAAAAACGGCATTCTAATGATCGACTTTGCCCTGCATGCTCAACGCACTCGTGGGCTGGCGCCCGAGCACGCCATCTATGAGGCCTGCCTGACGCGTTTTCGGCCGATCATCATGACCACGCTCGCCGCATTGCTCGGCGCGCTGCCGCTGATGCTCGGCTACGGCACCGGCGCCGAGCTGCGTCAGCCTTTGGGCATTGCGGTGGTGGGCGGGCTGCTGGTGAGTCAGGCGCTGACGCTGTTTACCACGCCAGTCATATACTTGTGGCTTGAAAGACTGTTCCACCGGTCCAAACCCGCCAGCGGGCTGGCGACTGATCACTGAGGCGGGTTATGCGCGTTCTGATTATTGAAGACGAAGAAAAAACGGCTGATTACCTGCGCCGCGGCTTGACCGAACAGGGCTACACCGTGGACGTGGCGCGCGACGGTATTGAGGGCCTGCATTTGGCACTCGAAAGCGATTACGCGGTCATTGTGCTCGACGTCATGCTGCCCGGCCTCGATGGCTTTGGCGTGCTGCGCGCCTTGCGTGCCCGCAAGCAAACCCCGGTGATCATGCTGACCGCCCGTGAACGGGTCGAAGACCGCATTCGCGGGTTGCGCGAAGGGGCTGACGATTACCTGGGCAAGCCGTTTTCGTTTCTGGAACTGGTGGCGCGCTTGCAAGCGTTGACCCGACGCAGTGGCGGCCATGAACCGGTACAGGTCATGGTCGATGACCTGTGGATTGACCTCATCAGCCGCAAGGCCACCCGCGCCGGGGGCCGTCTGGACCTGACTGCCAAAGAGTTTTCATTGCTCAGCGTACTGGCGCGGCGCCAAGGTGAAATCCTGTCCAAAACCGCCATCGCCGAACTGGTCTGGGACATCAATTTCGACAGCGACGCCAACGTCGTCGAAGTCGCGATCAAACGCTTGCGCGCCAAGCTCGACGGGCCGTTCGAACACAAGTTGCTGCACACCATTCGCGGCATGGGCTACGTGCTGGAGCGGCGCAGTGTCTAAGCCCGCGCTGCGTTTGAACGCCATCGCCCTGCGCCTGAGCCTGCTGTTCACGCTCGTGGCCTTGCTGGTGTTCGTGTTGATTGGCGGCGCGCTGTACCAGCAAGTCGACAAAAGCATCGCCAGGCTCCCCGAAGCTGAACTGGAGGCGCGCTACAGCGTGCTGGAGTCGTCGATCAACCGTTTCGGCAACCCGGACCATTGGGCCAAGATCAGCGCCAAACTCAAACTGTTGACTGAAGAAGACAAGCGCATCCGGTTTTGGGTCATCAGCCCGCACCCTGACTATGAGTTCGGGGATGCCGATGCAAGCGTTCGCACCTTCGCCCAAGGCCCGGAAGGTATTCGTGACCTGACGCTACCCGGCATGTCGTCCCCGCTCAAAGTGCTGACCAGCGACGTGCCGGCCAAAGACCAACGCCCCGCGCTGCGCTTTTTGATTGCCATCGACACCGAGACGTTCCACCAAACCCAACACCACTTGTTGATTGCGCTGATCAGCCTGGCAATCATCGGGGTCGTGCTGGCCTCGCTTTTGGGCTATTGGGTAGCGCGTGTGGGTCTCAAGCCCTTGATCACACTCAGTGAAGAAGCACAAAAACTGGCCTCTCCACGCTTGTCCGGGCGTTTACGGGTGTCACCCCTGCCACCTGAGCTGGATCAGTTGGTCAGTGCATTCAACGCCACACTGGATCGCGTCGAACAGGCTTACACGCGGCTGGAGTCATTCAATGCCGATGTGGCCCACGAGCTGCGCTCGCCGCTGACCAATCTGATTGGCCAGACCCAAGTCGCACTGACCCGTGGGCGCTCGGCCGAGCATTACTTTGAAGTGCTGCAATCGAACCTCGAAGAACTGGAACGCTTGCGCAGCATCATCAACGACATGCTGTTTTTGGCCAGTGCCGATCAAGGCAGCAAAGCCTGTGCGTTAACCCGTGCCTCGCTGGCGGACGAAGTGGCCACGACCCTGGATTACCTGGACTTCATCCTTGAAGATGCGCGCGTGCAGGTACAGGTCAGCGGCGATGCCCAGGCCAGCATTGAAACACCGCATTTGCGCCGGGCGCTCATCAACTTGCTGAACAATGCCGTGCAACACACCGGGCCCGGCCAGCAGATTGACGTACACATCACTCAAGGCCCTGAGCGGATCAGCATCAGCATCAGCAACCCCGGCACTCCGATAGCCGATGAACACCTGCCCCGCCTGTTTGAACGTTTTTATCGCGTGGATGCCGCGCGCTACAACAGCGGGAGCAATCACGGGCTGGGATTGGCCATCGTCAAAGCAATCGCGCACATGCATGGCGGAGATGTGTTTGCCTACAGTCGCGACGGAATAAATACCTTCGGCCTGCACCTTCCGCCCCATACCGCGTAGGAGCGGTAATCGCGTTGTTACTCAAAACGCAAAAGTCCTTATCCAGCGCAGGGCTTTTTCAGGGGGCGGGTTGTCTATATTTTGATCGCACCACACAGAACTTGCTCAGCAAGAAGGTCTTTGAAATGTCCAGCAGTATGGGTATGGCCAGCGTTTTCGCTTTGTCGTCTTTGTTGTTGTCGCCCTTGGCCATGGCGGAAGAATCGCCCGCGTTCGTCGCGCAAAATGCAGCCCGCGCAGCCGCCTATGAGCAGCACCAACAGGAACTGACGGCCAACCACCAAAACGAGGCCAAGCCTCAGTCATCACAGGTCAAAACCAGCGCTAGCGTTGATACCAAAGACAGCTGATTGCCCACCTGAAGTCTTCCCGACCCAGTCAGTCACGGCCTTTATATGTGACTGATTGTTTCAAAAGCCGCTACTATAGCGGCTTTTTTTTGTTTTAAAAAAAGCCGCCACAGCGTTTGGCGTCTTTGAATACGCATTCAAATGCCTACAGACAATAAAAACTGCCACCCCAAAAAAGGAGCCATTTACCGGTGAAGAACACACTCAAGCTCAGCCCGCTATTCCTCGCGCTGGCCGCAACGATCCCGACATTCGCTCACGCTGACGATGACACCGCCAAGGAAGGTTTTATCGAAGGCTCCAGCCTCAAGCTGCACCTGCGCAATTACTACATGAATCACGACATTCGCAGCCCGAAAGGCGATGACAGCAAAGAGTGGGGCCAGGGGTTTATTGGTACGTTTGAGTCGGGGTTCACCCAAGGTGTCGTAGGCTTTGGTGTGGATGCCTACGGCATGCTCGGCCTCAAACTTGATGGCGGTGGCGGCACCGACGGCAGCAGCATCCTGCCGGTCAGCGATGGCAACGGCAAGGCGCCGACCGAGTTTTCGTCTGCGGGCGCAGCGCTGAAAATGCGCGCGTTTGATACCGAGCTTAAAGCCGGTGACATGTTCCTCTCCAACCCGGTCATTGCCGGCGGCGAGACGCGTATGCTGCCGCAGGCTTTTCGCGGCGTCACGCTGACCAATCACAGCCTGGAAGGCTGGATGTTCGAAGGTGGGCAGGTCAGTTTCGAAAAACCGTACAACCAAAGTGGCATGCGCCGCATGACCACCATGTACGGCAACCTCAAAGGCCAGAGCAGCCAACACATCAACTGGGCCGGGGCCTCGTGGAGCGGCGTACCGGCGCTGACCAGCAACCTCTATGCCGCCGAGCTCAAGGACATCTGGAATCAGTACTACTACGATCTGGATTACACCTACGCCCTGAACGAAAGTGTCAGCCTCAACCCCGGCCTGCACTTCTACCACACTCAGGACACGGGCAAAGCGCTGCTCGGCGATATCGACAACAACACGTTCAGCCTGCACTTTGCCGTGGCCGTCGCCGGGCACACGGTCACTGCCGTGTACCAGCGGGTAAACGGCAACACGCCGTTTGACTACATCTATCAGGGCGACAGCGTGTACCTGGACAACTCCCAGCAGTACTCGGACTTTAACGGCCCGAACGAGCGCTCCTGGAAACTGCAATACGAATATGACTTTGCCGGGCTGGGTCTGGCGGGCCTGACGTCGACGGTGTCGTACTCGCGTGGTGAGTTGGACCTGACCAAGGTTGACCCCAACAGCGTCGGCTACAGCAACTGGTACAACGCCGACGGCAAGCATGCCAAACATTGGGAACGCGACCTGACCGTCAAATACGTGCTGCAAGAAGGCCCGGCGAAAAACCTCGGCGTCGCTCTGCGCTGGTCAGCCAACCGCGGTAACGATGCGTATCAGGCGGTGGACAACAATGTGGATGAGTACCGCGTGATCATCGATTACCCGCTGGATGTGTTTTAAGCCGTGAGCCAAGCCGGCAAGTAGCGATCCAGATTCAGGACTGTACCCAGCCACAGCGGTGCAGCCCTGATTCAGCCATCAGCACGGTTGGGTGCACAAAAAAAAGGCCACCCGAGGGTGGCCTTCAAAAACTAGAGAAAGAAGTTTTACTTAAACTGCCGCAACCGGACGCATGTACGAGATCGGTGCAGTGCTGGCATCTTCAAAGGTCACGACTTCCCATGCATCTTTCTGCTCAATCAGCTTGCGAAGCAGCTGGTTGTTCAGTGCGTGGCCAGACTTGAAGCCTTTGAACTCACCAATCAGGCTATTGCCCAACAGGTAGAGATCGCCAATTGCGTCGAGGATCTTGTGCTTCACGAATTCGTCTTCATAGCGAAGACCGTCTTCGTTCAGTACGCCGTCTGCGTCGACAACGATCGCGTTTTCCACGCTGCCACCGAGTGCGAGGTTGTGCTTGCGCAGGTACTCGATATCACTCATGAAGCCAAAGGTACGGGCGCGGCTGACTTCTTTTACAAACGAAGTGCTTGAGAAATCCACGCTTGCACTTTGGGTGCGATTGCGGAAAACCGGGTGATCGAAATCGATCTCGAAAGTCACCTTGAAGCCTTCGAAAGGGACAAAAGTGGCGCGCTTGTCGCCATCTTCCACTGTCACTTCACGCAGGATGCGGATGAATTTCTTCGGCGCGTCCTGTTCTTCCAGGCCGGCAGATTGAATCAAAAATACGAAAGGTCCAGCGCTACCGTCCATGATAGGGACTTCAGACGCGGAGAGTTCGACGTAGGCGTTATCGATCCCCAGGCCAGCCATGGCCGAGAGCAAGTGCTCTACCGTGTCTACTTTGGTATCGCCGTTGACCAACGTGGTCGACATGGTTGTCTCGCCGACGTTTTCCGCGCGAGCAGGGATCTGCACCACAGGGTCAAGGTCTGCACGACAAAACACGATGCCGGTGTCCACAGGCGCAGGCTTGAGGGTCAGGTAGACCTTCTCACCGGAGTGCAGGCCGACACCTGTGGCACGGATAATATTTTTCAGGGTGCGTTGTTTAATCATGGCATTGGCCGCTTCAGCGCAAATTGCGAACTGGTATCAACAAAGGCTGGCGATAATAGCAGACCGAACCTTTGCTGAATACCAATCACCTTAATCCCCCTGATTGATTTCATTAATCAGCCTGTCGACGCAGGAAAGCCGGGATGTCCAGGTAATCCAGATCGTCTTGAGGATTGAGCTTGGCAGCCGTGGTGGCGCCTTGCTGGGCTTGGTTACGCATCACGGTCGGGCGATCCAGGTCACGGTAGTTAACCGTTGGCAGCTCCTGGCGAGTCTCCTGACGCACATCCTGACGTGCCGCCGCTGCTTGAGCCGAAGACGCCGAGTAGGACGATTGAACCGTGTTGTCGATCACTTTGACCGGCTTCTCGATTTTCGCGCCCAGACCGGTCGCTACAACGGTTACGTGCAGTTCGTCGCGCATGTCCGGGTCGATAACGGTACCGACTTTGACCATCGCGTGCTCCGAAGCAAACGCTTCGATGATGCTACCCACGTCCGAGTATTCACCCA
The DNA here is from genome assembly GCF_016812185.1 of Pseudomonas weihenstephanensis. Taxonomy (NCBI): domain Bacteria; kingdom Pseudomonadati; phylum Pseudomonadota; class Gammaproteobacteria; order Pseudomonadales; family Pseudomonadaceae; genus Pseudomonas; species Pseudomonas weihenstephanensis. Next base: position 1,267,386 of record NZ_JAAEBV010000001.1, read on the forward strand.
ACGACAGGTCTGGACCTGCGGTGATGTTCACCAGGATGCCGCGCGCACCTTCCAGGTTCACGTCTTCGAGCAACGGGTTGCGGATGGCCGCTTCGGTCGCTTCGCGTGCACGGTTCGGACCGCTGGCGCAGCCAGTGCCCATCATCGCCATGCCCATTTCGCTCATCACGGTGCGCACGTCGGCAAAGTCGACGTTGATCATGCCCGGACGCTTGATGATGTCGGAGATGCCGCGAACGGCGCCGGCCAGTACGTCATCCGCCTTGGCGAAAGCCGACAGCAGGCTGGCGTCCTTACCGAGGATGGTCAGCAGTTTTTCGTTCGGAATCGTGATCAACGAATCGACGCTTTCGGACAGCAGACGAATACCTTCGTCAGCGATCTGCATGCGCTTGCGACCTTCGAACGGGAACGGACGTGTCACCACCGCAACGGTGAGAATCCCCATTTCTTTGGCCACTTCGGCAATGATCGGTGCAGCACCAGTACCGGTACCGCCACCCATGCCCGTGGTGATGAACACCATATTGGTGCCCTGCAACACTTCGGCAATGCGCTCGCGGTCTTCCAGAGCGGCCTGACGACCGACCTCAGGATTGGCGCCAGCGCCCAAGCCTTTGGTCACGCCTGTGCCCAATTGCAGGATGGTGCGTGCACCAATGCTCTTGAGTGCTTGTGCGTCGGTGTTGGCGCAGATGAATTCCACGCCTTCGATGTTGCTCTTAACCATGTGGTTAACAGCATTGCCACCGCCACCACCAACACCGATAACCTTGATTACCGGGCTTTGCGGGATGTTGTCTACGAGTTCGAACATGGTCCCTCTCCTTACCTTCTCTAGTTTTTTTCGCCTACTTCTACTGCTTTTGAATCATTTACTGCTTAGAAATTGCCTTGTACCCAACGCTTCAAACGTTCAAGTACCGGGGCTTTTTGTTCTTCACTGCTGTAACTGTCGCGGTTGCCTAGGCCCGACAGAGAGATGCCATCGGACTGTTTTTGCAGCCCGTATTGCAGCAAGCCCACAGCCGTGGAGTAAATCGGGTTACGTACCACATCGGTCAAACCCTTGAAGCTGTGCGGCACGCCCAGACGCACGGGCATATGGAAGATTTCTTCGGCCAGCTCGACCGCGCCTTCCATTTTTGACGTGCCGCCCGTCAGGACGATGCCTGCCGGGATCAAATCTTCGTAGCCACTGCGGCGCAGCTCAGCCTGAATCAGGGTGAACAGCTCGTCGTAACGCGGCTCGACCACTTCGGCCAATGCCTGACGCGACAGCTCGCGCGGCGGACGATCGCCCACGCTTGGCACTTTGATGGTTTCACCGGCGCCCGCCAGTTTGGCCAGTGCGCAGGCGTAACGGATCTTGATTTCTTCGGCGTACTGGGTCGGTGTGCGCAACGCCATGGCGATGTCGTTGGTCACCTGATCGCCCGCAATCGGGATCACCGCCGTGTGGCGAATGGCGCCTTCGGTGAAGATCGCGATGTCCGTGGTGCCGCCGCCGATGTCCACCAGGCACACACCCAGCTCTTTTTCGTCATCGGTGAGCACCGAGTACGCCGACGCCAGTTGCTCCAGGATGATGTCGTCCACCTCCAGGCCACAGCGACGCACGCACTTCTCGATGTTCTGCGCAGCATTCACCGCGCAGGTCACCACGTGCACCTTGGCTTCCAGACGCACGCCCGACATGCCCAGTGGCTCACGCACGCCTTCCTGGTTATCGATCACGTAGTCTTGCGCCAACGTGTGCAACACACGCTGGTCAGCCGGGATGGCGACCGCCTGGGCGGCATCCAGTACTCGCTCAAGGTCAGCCGCGCTGACTTCGCGGTCGCGAATCGCCACGATGCCGTGGGAGTTCAGGCTGCGAATGTGATTACCGGCCACGCCGACAAACGCCGAGTGGATCCGGCAACCGGCCATCAGCTGCGCTTCTTCAATGGCGCGCTGGATCGATTGCACGGTGGACTCGATGTTCACCACCACGCCTTTCTTCAGGCCCCGGGACGGATGCGTGCCAATACCGACGATTTCAATCATGCCGTCTTCGCCGACCTCGCCCACCAGCGCCACCACCTTGGAGGTGCCGATATCGAGACCGACGATCATTTTTCCGCTTTGCACGTTTGCCATGGGTCCTGCCTCTTCTTAATTCTTCGCGACAGCGGGTTGGGCTATCGTGGGTGCCACAGGTTCCCGCCAGCCGACGGCCAATCCGTTGGCATAACGCAAATCGATGCGCGCTATGTTCGTAATCTGTTCTTTCAACGTTTTTTCATAGATGGCTATGAAGCGACGCATTTTCTCTACCAGATGATCGCGCCCCAACAGCAGCTCGATACCCGGCCCTGCACTGCCAGCCCCCGTTGTCAGGAACCAGCTACCGCGTTCACGCAGCTCCAGCCGGGCGATGGAAAAACCCATCGGACGCAGCATTTGGCTCAACACCTGATACTGCTGCATCACTTGCTGTTGAGCCCGTTGCGGCCCGAACAGCTGCGGCAAATGTTCGTAATTGGCCAGTTCACGCGGGGTAAACGCCTGCCCCTGGTTGTTGAGCAGTGCTTCATCCCCCCAACGCGCCACCGGCAGTTGCTCTTCGAGGCGAATCACTACCTGATCCGGCCACACCCGACGCACTTCGGCGTGGGCAATCCAGGGCATCTGTTCCAGCTCGGTACGCATCGCTTCCAGATCGACCGTAAAAAAGCTCGCGGCAATGTAGGGGGCGATGCGTTGTTGCACGGCTTGCTGACTGATGTAAGTCAGATCACCTTGCACGTTGACGTTGGTAATCGGCCGATCCGCGTAAGGCATGAGCCGTTGCGCGCCTTCATAGGTGCCAAATCCCAGCGCAACCAACAGCACAGGCCAAAACAATGCCTTGAGAAAGCCAAAGTTGGCTTTCGGCAGGCGCACCGACATCGGCTCTTTAGCCACCATTCGGCTTGCACCCCGCGGCACCGGCTTGCGGCCGGGGGCGAGTGGTGGCTGGCGATGCTGTGCGCCTTGCATGGACTTAACCCCGCGCCTCTACACTGGCTGCCAGAATCGACAGCACCAACTGTTGAAAATCAAGACCCGCCGCCTTGGCCGCCATCGGCACCAGGCTGTGATCCGTCATGCCCGGCGCGGTGTTGACTTCCAGCAGCCAGAACTGGCCATCGGTGTCCTGCATCACGTCCAGACGTCCCCAACCGGCGATACCGATTGCCTCACAGGCTTTGGCCGTGAGGTCCATCAATTCTTTTTCCTTGGCCTCGTCCAGACCGCACGGCACCCGGTACTGAGTGTCGTTGGCCACGTATTTGGCGTCGTAGTCGTAGAACGTATGCGGGGTGCCCAGGGCAATGGGTGGCAACACCTGGTCACGCAGGGTGGCGATGGTGAACTCGGGACCCGAGATCCATTGCTCTACCAACACTTGCGAGTCGTACTTACTGGCTTCGGTCCACGCGCTGATCAGTTCCTCAACGCTGTTCACTTTGGCCATACCGATACTTGAACCTTCATGGGCCGGTTTGACGATCAAAGGGAAGCTCAGTTCCTTCGCTGCGCAAATACAATCGGCTTCAGTGCTCAGGACCGCATGGCGCGGGGTCGGAATCCCCAGGCTGTGCCACACCTGTTTGGTACGCAATTTGTCCATCGCCAGTGCCGAGGCCAAGATGCCGCTGCCGGTGTAAGGGATGCCCAGGCATTCCAGCAGGCCCTGCATGCTGCCGTCTTCGCCGCCGCGGCCGTGAAGAATGATGAACGCGCGGTCGATCTTCTCGCTCGTGATGCGGCTGATGAAGTCGTCGCCCACGTCGATACCGAATGCATCAACGCCAGCGCTTTGCAGCGCGCTCAATACGGCATTGCCCGACTTGAGCGACACTTCACGTTCAGCGCTTTTGCCGCCGAACAGCACCGCCACACGGCCGAAGTCGGCTGGGGTAAGGGTCGAGAACAGAGTGGCGTAGGCAGCAGTCATTTCAACTTTCCTTCGCTGGCTGCCACAACGGCGCCGGCAAACAACGGGCTTTTAATAAGTTGGGGGGCCAGGCGGCCAATGTCGCCCGCCCCTTGGCACAGCAAAATGTCGCCAGCACGCAGCAGCGGCTTGACGATCGGCGCCAGCTCCACGCCGCGCTCAATGTAGATCGGGTCCAGCTGGCCACGCTGACGGATGCTGTGGCACAGCTGACGGCTGTCCGCGCCCGGGATAGGTTCTTCGCCCGCCGGGTAGACTTCCATCAGCAGCAGCACGTTGGCGTCGGCCAGCACTTGCACAAAATCGTCGTACAGGTCGCGGGTGCGGCTGAAACGGTGCGGCTGGTAAACCATCACCAGGCGGCGCTCCGGCCAACCACCGCGCACGGCCTTGATCACCGCAGCCACTTCGGTCGGGTGATGACCGTAGTCATCGACCAGCATCACGCTGCCGCCTTCAACCGGCAGCTCGCCATAGACCTGGAAGCGACGCCCCACGCCCTGAAAGCACGACAAACCCTGAACAATGGCTTCGTCGCTGATGCCTTCGTCCGATGCGATGCAGATGGTGGCCAGTGCATTGAGCACGTTGTGGTTGCCCGGCATGTTTACCGACACATCCAGCGGCGCACGATCAGGTCGCAACACGGTGAAAAAGGTTTGCATGCCTTGCTGGCGCACATTGATCGCACGTACGTCAGCGTTTTCGCTAAAGCCATAGGTCACGGTCGGGCGCTTGACCAACGGCAGGATTTCACGCACCACCGGGTCGTCCAGGCACAGCACCGCCAAGCCATAGAACGGCAGGTTGTGCAGGAACTCGACGAAGGTTTTCTTCAGTTTGTTGAAGTCACCTTCGTACGTCGCCATGTGGTCGGCGTCAATGTTGGTGACGACCGCCACCAGCGGTTGCAGATGCAGGAAGCTGGCATCACTTTCGTCCGCTTCGGCAATCAGGTAACGGCTGGTGCCCAGTTGTGCATTGGTGCCCGCTGCATTCAGCCGGCCACCGATCACAAACGTCGGGTCCAGCCCGCCTGCTGCAAACACCGATGCCAACAGGCTGGTGGTGGTGGTTTTGCCGTGCGTACCGGCAACGGCAATGCCATGACGGTAGCGCATCAACTCAGCCAGCATCTCGGCGCGTGGCACTACAGGAATGCGGCGCTCCAGCGCGCTCGCCACTTCCGGGTTCGACGTGTTCACCGCGCTCGACACCACCAACACATCGGCATTGGCTGCGTTTTCAGCACGGTGGCCGATGAAGATCTGTGCGCCGAACGACTCAAGACGTTCCGTCACCGGCGAAGCATTCAGGTCAGAGCCCGACACCTGATAACCCAGGTTGAGCAATACCTCGGCGATACCGCACATGCCCACACCGCCGATACCGACGAAGTGGATGCGGCGGATACGGCGCATTTCCGGTTGCGGCATGGCTTTTTGATTCTCAACCATGGGCCACCTCCAGGCAGATATCGACAACGTTGCGGGTCGCATCAGGTTTGGCCAGGCGGCGAGCGTTGGTCGCCATGCTGTTCAGTCGTTCCGGTTGCATCAAAACCTCTGTCAGGCGAGCAGCCAGTTCGGCTGCGCCAGTCGTCGCTTGTGGCATCAGGAAAGCTGCGCCTTCCCGAGCCAAAAAGTCGGCATTGCGGCTCTGATGGTCATCGATCGCGTGGGGCAAAGGCACCAGCAGCGAAGGCAGACCGGCCGCAGCCAGTTCACTGACGGTGAGCGCGCCTGCGCGACAAACCACCAGGTCGGCCCAGCCATAGGCATGGGCCATGTCTTTAATAAAAGGCTGTACCTGAGCCTCTACACCGACTGCGTGGTAGCGCTCGGCGGTCATTTGATCGTGTTGTTTGCCCGCCTGATGAAACACTTCAGGACGCACGTCGACCGGCACTTGCGCCAGAGCTTCGGGCAGCAGTTTGTTTAACGGCTCCGCCCCAAGGCTGCCGCCCAACACCAGCAAGCGCGCCTTGCGCCCTGGCAGCGGCGCACGCTCGGCCAGAGTGAACAGCTCAGGGCGCACAGGATTGCCGGTGGTGTGACGCTTATGCGAGGCGTCGAAGGTGTCCGGGAACGCTTCGAGCACGCGCTCGGTCATCGGCAACAGCAAGCGGTTCGCGGTTCCGGCCACGGCATTTTGTTCGTGGATAATCACCGGCACGCCGCAGGTTTTGGCCGCCAGACCACCGGGGCCTGTCACGTAGCCGCCAAAACCCAACACACACACAGGCTTGAGCTGGCGAATGATTTTGCGCGCCTCAAACAACGCCTTGAGCAACACAAAGGGGGCCTTGAGCAGTGACAGTTTGCTTTTGCCACGCAGGCCCGCCACGTTGATTCGGTGCAAGGTAAAGCCCGCAGGCTCCACCAGTTCGTTTTCAATACCGCGCGGCGTACCCAGCCAGTGCACGGTGTAGCCACGGGCTTCAAACTCGCGCGCGCAGGCCAAAGCCGGGAACACATGTCCACCGGTGCCGCCCGCCATGATCAGCACATTAGCGCCCACGGTTCGGCTCCTCTGCGAAGTCGCTTTCTTTAAACTCGGTCTCTTCGCTGCCCAAGTGAGTTCGACTCTCCCACTCGATGCGCAGCAACAACCCCATGCACACGCAGCAAATCACCAACGAACTGCCGCCATAACTGAGGAAGGGCAAGGTCAATCCCTTGGTCGGCAACAGGCCAACGTTCACCCCGATGTTGATCAGGAACTGGCCGATCCACAGGAACGACAGGCCGTACGCCATGTAGGCCGCGAAATATTGTTTGGCGCGCTCAGCCCACAAGCCGATGTACATGCCGCGCACGCAGACGAAGACAAACAGGGCCACGGTCAGCAATGAACCCACCACGCCCAGCTCTTCAGCCAGTACCGAGAATACGAAGTCGGTGTGAGCCTCGGGCAGGTAGAACTGCTTTTGCACGCTATTGCCCAGACCTACGCCGAACCACTCGCCGCGACCAAAGGCGATCAACGCCTGTGTCAGTTGATAGCCCGAACCGAACTGATCGGACCACGGGTCGGTGAAAGTGATCAAACGCGCCATTCGATAAGGCTGCGCTTGTACCAGAACGAACACCGCGCCCACGGCCAACGCCACCATCAACGCGAAGCGGAACAGGCCCACCCCGCCCAGAAACAGCATCGCCGCCGCCGCGCCCATCATGACGACAGTGGCCCCGAAGTCAGGCTCCATCAGCAACAGACCCGCCATTGGCAACAGCACGATGAACGGTTTGAAGAAGCCCATCCAGCTTTCACGCACTTCTTTTTGCTGACGTACCAGATAACCCGCGAGGTAAATCACCACAAAGACCTTGGCGATTTCCGAAGGCTGTACGTTAAAGAAGCTGAAACCGATCCAGCGCATGGAGCCGTTTACCTCACGGCCAATCCCCGGGATCAGCACGGCTACCAGTAAGCCGAAAGCGCCGACCAGCAACATCCAGCCCAAGCGCTGCCATGTGGCAATCGGCACCATCATGGTCACGATGCATGCGCCCAGACCGAGCACGATGTAAAACAGGTGGCGGATCATGTGGTACAGCGTGTTACCCGACTGCAACGCTGCGACCTCCGAGGAGGCCGAGGTGATCATCACCAGCCCGAGGCCGAGCAATGCCAGGCAACCGGCGAGCAACGGGAAGTCGAGGTCGATGCCACGGCCCGTGATCAGCGGTGAAGGGTACGGTTTGAGGATGCCGAAGATCATGCCTGGGCCTCCACTGCGCGGGCGAACAGCTGGCCGCGCTCTTCGTAGTTCTTGAACATGTCAAAGCTGGCGCATGCGGGCGACAGCAGTACCGCATCGCCCGGCTCAGCCCGTGAGCGGCTCAAGGCAATCGCCTCATCCAGCGAACCCGCGCGCACTTGCGGCACGGCGTCGCCCAATGCATCGGCAATAAGATCAGCATCGCGCCCGATTAACACCACGGCGCGGCAGTATTGCGCCACGGAGTCACGCAGGCCGCTGAAGTCAGCGCCCTTGCCGTCACCGCCAGCGATCAGGATCAGTTTGCCGGCCATGTCCATACCCAAACCGTCGATGGCCGCCAGTGCGGCGCCCACGTTGGTGGCTTTGGAGTCGTTGTAATAACTCACGCCATCGAGTTCACGTACCCACTGGCAGCGGTGCTCAAGGCCGGTGAAGTTGCGCAGGCTGTGCAACATCGCATCGAACGGCAAACCGGCAGCATGGCCGAGTGCCAGCGCGGCGAGCGCATTGGCCTGGTTGTGCGCACCGCGCACTTTCAGCTCGCGCACAGGCATCAGGTTCTGGAATTCAAAGGCGAGGTATTTTTCGCCGTTCTCTTCGCGCAGACCAAACGCCTTGAAGTCCGGCGTACTGAGGCCGAATGTCCAGCAAGGCTGGCCTTCGCTCATCAGCGGACGGGTCAGCGCATCCTGACGGTTGACGACGACTTGTTTGGCGCCGCGAAAAATCCGGTGCTTGGCCAAGTGATACGCCGGCAGACCACTGTAGCGATCCATGTGGTCTTCGCTGACGTTGAGCACGGTGGCCACTTCAGCGCCCAAATGGTGGGTGGTTTCCAGCTGAAAGCTCGACAGTTCCATGACATACAACTCGATGTCATCGCCCAGCAGGTCCAGCGCAGGCGTGCCGAGGTTACCGCCGACTGCAACGCGTTTGCCCGCCGCTGCCGCCATGTCACCGACCAGTGTGGTCACGGTGCTTTTGGCATTGGAACCGCTGATTGCCACGATGGGCGCTTTCGCGTTACGCGCGAACAGATCGATATCACCCGACAGCTTCACGCCACGGGCGGCAGCCGCTTGCAAGGCAGGCGTTGCCAGCGCCAGGCCGGGGCTTACGTAGAGCTCGTCGGCGCGGCACAGGAATTCGACATCCAGCTCGCCACAACGCACTTCCACTTGCGGGTAGTCACGGCGCAGCGTGGCCAGCTCCGGTGGATTTTCCCGCGTGTCAGCCACGGCAAACGACACGCCCTGCTGCGCCAGAAAGCGCACCAGGGACATGCCGCTCTTGCCGAGGCCGACAACGATGCGGAAGTGGTCAGAAGCGATCAGAGACACAGGTTCTACCTCAGCTTCAGCGTGGCAAGACCGATCAACACGAGGATCACGGTGATAATCCAGAAGCGGACGATCACGCGCGGCTCGGGCCAGCCTTTGAGTTCAAAGTGGTGATGAATCGGCGCCATGCGGAACACCCGCTTGCCGGTCAACTTGAAAGACGCTACTTGGATCACCACCGACAGGGTTTCCATCACGAACACACCACCCATGATGAACAGCACGATTTCCTGGCGTACGATCACGGCGATGGTGCCCAATGCAGCGCCGAGTGCCAGAGCGCCGACGTCACCCATGAACACTTGGGCCGGGTAGGTGTTGAACCACAGAAACCCGAGGCCTGCGCCGATCAGGGCGCCGCAGAACACAATCAGTTCACCTGCGCCCGGCACGTAAGGAATCAGCAGGTAGTCGGCAAATTTCACGTTACCCGACAGGTAGCAGAAGATGCCCAGCGCGCCGCCCACCATCACCGTCGGCATGATTGCCAGGCCGTCGAGGCCGTCAGTCAGGTTGACCGCGTTGCTCGAACCCACGATTACAAAGTAGGTCAGCACCACGAAGCCAATTCCCAGCGGGATACTGGCGTCTTTAAGGATCGGCAGGATCAGCGTGGTTTCGACGGCGCTCGGTGCGGTCATGTACAGGAAGATCGCTGCACCCAGGCCAAACACCGACTGCCAGAAATACTTCCAGCGGCTCGGAAGGCCACGGGAGTTTTTCTCGATCACTTTGCGGTAGTCATCGACCCAGCCGATGGCTCCGAACAATAGAGTCACCAGCATCACCACCCACACGTAACGGTTGCTCAGGTCGGCCCAAAGCAAGGTGCTGATGGTGATGGCGGACAGAATCAGTGCCCCGCCCATGGTCGGCGTACCGGATTTGGACAAGTGCGATTGCGGGCCGTCGTTACGCACCGATTGGCCGATTTGACGGTTTTGCAGGGTGCGGATCATCCACGGCCCAAGGCACAGCGACAACGACAGCGCGGTCAGTACGCCCAGAATCCCGCGCAAGGACAGGTACTGGAAGACCGCGAAGCCTTTGTAGAACTGTTGCAGATACTCCGCTAGCAGCAGCAGCATTAATGTTTCTCCCCGCTGGAACCGCACAACGCCGCAACGATGTTTTCCATCGCTGCGCTGCGCGAGCCCTTGATCAAAATAGTGGTGTTTGTTTCGTGTTCAGCGCGAAGCGCCTTGATCAGGTCAGCCTGATTGGCGAAGTGACGAGCCGGGTGTCCAAATGCAGCGACGGCATGCGCCATCATCGGCCCCACCGCATAGAGCGCTGAAACCTTGTCGGCGGCATAGGCGCCTACTTCACGATGTCCTTGCTCCGCCCACTCACCCAACTCGCCAATGTCTCCGAGCACCAGGACGGTGCGACCGGAAAAGCCGGCGAGTATATCAACGGCAGCGCACATTGAGGTGGGGTTTGCATTGTAAGTGTCATCAATAATTCGTAGCCCCCCAGCGGTCAGTTGAGCGACTGCGCGGCCTTTGACCGGCTGTACGGCTTCAAGCCCTGAGGTAATGCCAAACAGCGAGACACCCAGCGCATGAGCAGCAGCAGCAGCGGCCAGGGCATTGGCGACGTTATGGGTGCCCAGCAAATTGAGCTGAACCCGCTCAGCACCCAGTGGGCTGTGCAGCGTAAAAGCGGGGCAGCCGCGTGCATCGCGGGACAATTGGCTGGCGTAAAAATGTGCATCAGAATTTGTCAGGGCAAAGCTGAGCACCTTGCGCCCGGCAGCGCGCGCCTGCCAGATAGCAAAAGCCTTGTCATCCAGATTGAGTACGGCGACGCCATCAGCGTCCAGCCCTTCGATGATTTCGCCCTTGGCTTCGACGATTTTGTCGGGACCACCAAACTCACCGACATGGGCCGTGCCCGCATTGTTCAACACCGCCACGTGAGGACGGGTCATGGCGACGGTGTAGGCGATTTCGCCCAGACGCGAAGCACCCAGCTCGATCACCGCGGCCGTGTGTTCAGGCGCCAGCTCCAGCAGGGTCAGCGGCACACCCAGGTCGTTGTTCAAATTGCCTTTAGTGGCCAGTACCGGACCACGGGTACGCAGGATGCACGCAAGCATTTCCTTGACCGTGGTTTTGCCGCTGGAGCCGGTGATCGCGGCAACCGGTTTGTCGTAGTCAGCGCGATTGAGCGCGCCCAATTGGCCCAACGCAACGCGAGTGTCCTTGACGATCAGTTGCGGCAGCGTCGATTCGGGGACTTCGCGCTCAACCAGCGCGGCAACGGCACCTTTGGCCGCCACTTCATTGAGGTAGTCATGCCCATCGAAGCGCGGGCCAGTCAGGGCAATAAACAATTGGCCCTTGGTGATGGCACGGCTGTCGATGCTGGCACCATTGAAACGCGCGTCAGCTTCAACCAGACGGCCATCCAGCTCGGCGCAGACCTCACTCAACCACAGTGGCTTAAGCATGGGCAGCCTCCCAAATAACCAGGGCTTTTTCGGCTTCGACCAGATCAGAGAAATCATGGCGCTGGCCATTGATTTCCTGATAGTCCTCGTGACCTTTGCCGGCCAGAACGATCACGTCGTCGGCGCTGGCGCTGGCAATCATCCGGGCGATGGCGGCGCCACGGCCCGGTACGAACTGGATGCGGTCAGGCACAGTAAAACCGGCCCGAATGTCGTCAAAAATGTTAGACGGCGCTTCAGTGCGCGGGTTGTCGTCCGTTACCAGGACGCCATCGGCCAAACGTTCAACCACTTCGGCCATCAACGCACGCTTGCCGCGATCACGGTCGCCGCCGCAGCCGAACAGGCACAACAACTTGCCTTTGGCGTGCGGACGCAGCGCCAACAATACTTTTTCCAGCGCATCGGGGGTGTGGGCGTAATCAACCACCACCAACGGTTTAGAGCCGCCGCCCAAGCGCTGCATGCGACCTACCGGACCTTCCAGTTTTGGCAGCACTTTGAGAATTTCATCCAGCGCGTACTCAAGCCCCAGCAGCGCGCCAATCGCAGCCAACACGTTGCTCAGATTGAAACGCCCCAGCAAGGTGCTGCGCAGTAAGTGCTCGCCTTGAGCTGTTACCACGGTGGCACGCACGCCGTTGTCATCGAATATCGCGTCGCGGCAATACAGGGACGCGCGGCTGTCTTCAAGGCTGTAACTGATCAAGCGCGAATCGTGCTTTTCAGCGGCCAACTGACGGCCAAAGTCATCGTCCAGATTCAGTACACGGCAACGCAAACCTGGCCAGGCGAACAGTTTGGCCTTGGCCGCCGCGTAGACTTGCATCGTGCCGTGGTAGTCCAGATGATCGCGCGACAAGTTGGTCAGTACTGCCACATCAAACGCCAACGCGCTGACCCGCCCCTGATCCAGACCGTGAGAGGAAACCTCCATTGCAACCGCTTTGGCGCCGGCTTTTTTCAAGTCAGCCAACATGGCTTGCACCGCAATCGGGTCAGGAGTGGTGTGACGACCGCTTTGCAGCGCACCATGAAAACCGGTGCCCAATGTGCCGACGATGCCGCAGTGTTGCCCCAGCAGGTCAAGCGCTTGCGCCACCAGCTGAGTCACACTGGTTTTACCATTGGTGCCGGTGACGCCCACCAGATTGAGCTGACGGCTCGGCTCGCCATAAAACCGCCCGGCGATATCGGACAATTGCGCCGCCAGCCCTTTGACCGGAATCAGCGGCACTGAGGTGATAGGCAACACCGAGGCGCCTTCCACTTCATAGGCAACGGCGGCGGCACCACGGGCCAACGCGTCACTGATGTGCTCACGCCCATCGAGTTTGCCACCTGGCACGGCGAGAAACAGATCGCCTGCGCGCACATTGCGACTATCGAGGGTCAGCTCGCGGATCAGCAAGTCGTGACCGGCGTGGGGGAAAATTTTGTTCAGGCTCAGGGACATTAGCCGCGCCCTCCTTTGGCTGCCGCAGCGGCCGCTGCGGCTTGTTGCTCCGCCGCTGTGGGCAGGTTATCGGGCGTAACGTTCATCAGGCGCAGGGTGCCGGACATGACTTTACTGAACACCGGTGCCGAAACCAGGCCACCGAAGTAGCCCGCTTTGCTCGGCTCGTCGATCACCACCACGATCGCGTAACGCGGATCGCTCATCGGGCCGAAACCAGCAAACAGGGAACGATAAGAGTTCACCGCGTAACCTTTGACGCCACCGGAGGACGTTTTACGCGCCGTACCCGATTTGCCACCAACGTGGTACGCCGGCACTTTGGCTCGCCACACACCCCGCGGGTTTTCGATCACTTCCTGAAGCATGCCTTGCACGGTTTTGGCCACTTGCTCAGGCATTACCTGCGCCGCCTGGGCCGGTTTGTCGGCCTTGAGCAGCGTCAGCGGGGCCAGCTTGCCGTTGTTGGCCAAGGCCGAGAACGCGTGCACCAACTGGATCGCGGTCACCGACACGCCGTAGCCGTAAGACAGGGTCGCGGTTTCAGCTTTGCGCCACTCGCGGTAGTTAGGCAGGTTGCCAACACGCTCGCCGGGAAAACCCAGGCCCGTGTCCTGACCCAAGCCCATTTTCGCCATCTGACGGAAAATCGCTTCGCCGCCAATATCGAAGGCCACCTTGCTCATGCCCACGTTACTGGAGTTGATCAAAATACCGGTCAGGTCGAGGATCGGGCCTTCGGTACGCGACACGTCGCGAATGGTGTATTTGCCCAACTGCAACGTGCCCGGATACACCTCAACCTTGTCAGTGGGCTTCCAGCGACCGGTTTCCAGTGCGGCACTCATCGAGATCGGTTTGACCGTCGAACCCGGCTCGAACACGTCGATCATGGCGCGGTTACGCATCATTGCCGGTTGCAGGTTACGACGGTTGTTCGGGTTATAGGTGGGCTGGTTGACCATGGCCAGGATCTCGCCGGTCTTCACATCCATGATCACCAGGCTGCCCGCCTTGGCGCCATTTTCAACCAGCGCGTTGCGCAGTTCGCGGTTGGCCAGGTATTGCAGGCGCAGGTCAATCGACAACGCCAAGGTCTTCCCTGCCTTGGCGTTTTTAGTCACTTGCACGTCTTTGATCAGACGCCCGCGTCGGTCCTTGATGACCTGTCGCTTGCCCGCAACCCCTGCCAGCCACTCGTCGTAAGCCAGCTCGACACCTTCGCGACCCTTGTCGTCAATATCGGTAAAGCCAACCATGTGCGCGGTCACTTCACCAGCCGGGTAGAAGCGGCGGAATTCCTCAATGCCATACACGCCAGGCACTTTTAGATCGAGCACGACCTGCCCTTGCTCAGGCGTGAGGCCACGCACCAGATAGATAAATTCTTTGTTGGCTTGCTGTTCAAGACGCGCCGTCAGCACTTTGGGGTCTTGCCCAAGCGCCTGCGCCAAGGCTGGCCAGCGGTCTTTGGCTACCTGCATTTCCTTGGCATTGGCCCACAACGTGGTCACCGGGGTACTGACCGCCAAAGGCTCGCCATTACGGTCGGTGATCAGGCCGCGGTGCGCCGGAATCGGAATGTGCCGCACGCTACGCGCATCGCCCTGCCCCTTGAGGAAGTCATGGTCGATCACTTGCAGGTAAATGATTTGGCAGGCAATAGCGCCTACCAGCAGTGCCAGCAAGGCCAGCACTACACGAAAACGCCACGGGTAAAGCGCGCCTTCGAGTTTGATCATGGCGCCACCATCCGCACTTCTGCGGCGCCGGGGATGCGCATTTTCAGCTGTTCACTGGCCAGCGTTTCGATGCGGCTGTGGGCGGTCCAGGTGCTTTGCTCAAGGATCAAGCGGCCCCATTCGGCCTGCGCCTTGTCACGCACACTCAACTCCCCGTACAGGGTGTTGAGCAGTTGACGGTTCCAGTGGGCACTGTAAGAAACGCCCACAGCCGATACCAGCACGCCAATAAACAACAGCAGCATGAAAAAGCTTCCGCCGGGAAGTGGTTTGGCGAAGAGCTTGTTCAACGAAGCTTCTCCGCAACGCGCATGACAGCGCTGCGCGAGCGCGGATTGGCTTTGATTTCTGCTTCGCAGGCTGTCTGCGCCTTGCCGTGAATTTTAATTTTTGGAACAAAGGCAACGTGCTGAACCGGCAAGCCACGCGGCAAGTTGTCCGGCTCGCCTTTGACCAGCTTGCGCATGAACAATTTGACGATACGGTCTTCAAGGGAGTGAAAGCTGATTACCACCAGCCGGCCGCCGATTTCCAGCGACTCCAGCGCAGCCTCAAGGCCCGCCTCAAGATCGCCCAATTCATTGTTAACGTGAATGCGCAGGCCCTGGAAGGTGCGGGTTGCCGGGTGCTTGCCCTTCTCCCAAGCTGGGTTAGCGACTTTCAACACTTCTGCCAGGTCAGCCGTACGTTCGAACGGCTGAATGTCACGCCGCTCGACAACCGCACGCGCCATACGGCCAGAAAAACGCTCTTCGCCGTACTCTTTGAACACGCGGGCGATTTCTTCCTGGGAAGCGCTGTTCACAAATTCGGCAGCGCTGATGCCGCTGTCCGGATTCATGCGCATGTCCAGCGGGCCATCGTTCATGAAACTGAAACCGCGCTCAGGGTCATCGAGTTGCGGCGAGGACACGCCCAGATCGAGCAACACACCGCTGACCTTGCCGGCCAAGCCGCGCGCTGCAACCTCTGAACCCATTTCGGCAAAGCTGCGTTGCACAATGACAAAGCGGCCGTCTTCGGCCGCTAGCGCTTGCCCGGTGGCAATCGCTTGTGGATCTTTATCAAACCCGAGCAGTTGCCCTTGCGGGCCGAGCTTCTGGAGTATCAGGCGGCTATGTCCGCCGCGACCGAAGGTGCCATCCAGATAGCATCCATCAGGACGTACGGCGAGAGCCTCTACGGCTTCGTCGAGCAGTACGGTGATGTGGTTGAAGCCGCTATCTATAGTCACAGAATTAAATCACGCAGTTCGTCAGGCATCGCGCCCGGTTGTTGAATGGCTGCAAGGTCGGCGGCCGAAACGGCTTCCCATGCATCCTCGTCCCACAGTTGAAACTTGTTCAGTTGGCCCACCAACATTGCGCGCTTCTCCAACTTGGCATATTCACGCAAACGCGGCGGCACCAGAAAACGACCACTGCCATCGAGTTCAAGGTCGACAGCATTCCCAATCAACAGACGTTGCAAACGGCGGTTCTCTTCACGCAATGAAGGCAACGCCCGCAGCTTGGTTTCAATCAGCTCCCACTCATCGAGCGGGTACACACATAAGCAGGGATCTACCGCATCAATGGTCACAATCAGCTGCCCGGAACTGCGCGAAATCAGCTCGTCACGGTACCGGCTCGGCATTGCGAGACGACCCTTGGCATCGAGACTGATAGCGTTGGCTCCACGAAACACGGCTGCGTTTCTCCAAATGTTAGCGTTTTACGTCTAGAAAACCCACTTTATGCCACTTTTCGCCACTTGCGCACACTATAGGAATGCGCCCACCACACCGTCAAGGCGCGGCCCGAAGGAAAACCCTTACATAACGGAGATTTAGCTAGGTAAATAGACGTACAGCAGGAGGAGATAAGATTTTTTGACGAGGGATGCGCAGCAAACTCAGAGCCCTGAAGCTCAAACTTAAAGTGATTTATTAAGAGTAAGAACTTTTTGGCATTACATTGAGTTTTTTTCTGGCTATTAAAGCGAGGGGGTCAAGCGCGTGTTCATCGTGCCAACTGCTCACAGCGCAAGCAGAAGATAAAAAGGTGGAGAGTCGATCTGTAAGCCGGGTTCTGTCGTGAACAGTCATTCGTCTACGATGGCCATCACTGGACATCTTTAGCAACCTACCCGGTTCCAGCGCGGGCCACGCCTTGGAACCCTATTTGGTCTTGCTCCAAGTGGGGTTTACCTAGCCACGAACTGTTGCCAGTCGTGCGGTGCGCTCTTACCGCACCTTTTCACCCTTACCGGCGCTTGCGCGCTTAGGCGGTTATTTTCTGTGGCACTTTCCGTAGGCTCACGCCTCCCAGGCATTACCTGGCACTTCGCCCTATGGAGCCCGGACTTTCCTCCCCCCCCTAATTTTCATAGAGGGCAGCGACTGTCCAATCGACTCTCCGGCGCGAAGATTAACGGCACAATGCGTATAGGACAAGCTTTAAAAGCCGCACAACGCCTTGAAACCCTTATCTGAAAGGCTCACATCAGACACTAAAACGGCTCAAAAGCAGCCAATGGCCAGCAGCTCGACGATTACTGATCGGTTTTTTGCTTTTCAAGCGCCACCTGATACAGCACGTTTTTGCGCTCACCGGTGATCTCGGCAGCCAAGGCAGCGGCACGCTTAAGCGGCATTTCCTTGAGCAGCAAATCCAGAATGCGCATCGCTTCGCTGCTGACGACTTCGTCGGTTTCAGGTGCGGTCCAACCGGACACCAACACCACACATTCACCGCGCTGCTGATTACTGTCGCCCTCGACAAAAGCCCGCAACTCAGCCAGTGGCAACCCCTTGAGCGTTTCGAACGTCTTGGTCAGCTCCCTTGCCAGCAAGGCCGGGCGCTGCGCGCCAAACACCAGTTCCATGTCTTGCAGGCACTCAAGAATGCGGTGCGGCGCTTCATAAAAGATCAGTGTGCGCGGCTCCTCTTTGAGCAACTCCAGCCGCGAACGGCGACCAACTGCTTTGGCGGGGAGGAACCCTTCGAAAATAAAACGATCAGAAGGCAGTCCCGCGGCCGACAGCGCAGCAATCAAAGCGCACGCACCCGGCACCGGCACAACTGGCACGCCTGCCGCTCGTGCCTGACGCACCAAGTGATAGCCCGGATCGGAAATCAGCGGAGTGCCTGCATCAGAGATCAAGGCAACGTCTTCACCCGCGAGCAAACGCTGAATGAAACGATTACCTTCATCACGTTCGTTATGTTCGTGACACGCACCCAGCGGCGTAGAGATACCAAAGTGCTGCATCAGTCGCAGCGAATGCCGGGTGTCTTCGGCCGCAATGAGTGCAACATCACGCAACACCTTGAGCGCACGCGCACTGATGTCGTCCAGGTTACCGATGGGCGTGGCCACCACATAAAGCGAGCCAACAACGGAATTCAGAGCACCTGGAGCAGTCAAAACACGTACCTCAAAAGAGTGAAAGGCGCCATTGTAGCGCGTAGAACCTCACTCACAGCACCCTGAGGCGCGACACAAAAGAGATATTAAGGAAAAGATTGTCCGTCACAGACGCCTGAAGTCATCTAAATTTAGGCTTTATCACCAGTAACATCGCACCCCGGCCAGCGCTTGGGTACACTTCCCCCCCTTATTTGATCGAGTATCAGGAACACTACATGATCGCTTGCCTGCGGCTGTTCACTGCCCTCTGCCTCGCTGCCCTTTTGGCGGCTTGCGCCAGCTCGCCCTCGTCCAGCCTTGGCGAACTCCCTAGAACCCCGGACGCCAGCCTAGAGCAGTTGCTCCAGCAGGCCGCCCAGAGCCAAAAACCAGATGAGGCAGCCCTGCTACGACTGTCTGCTGCCGACTTGGCCTACAAACAGCACAATGTTGATCGCGCGACGCAAATTCTGGCGCTCATCCCGATGGATCAGCTCAAACCGGCTCAACAAGCGTTTGCCAGCACTTTGTCAGCCGAGCTGGCCATGAGCCGCAATCAGACCAAAGAAGCGCTGGTTGCCTTGAGCCACCCCAGCATTGCTCGCATCAACGAGATGCCAGCCGACTTGCAAGTGCGCACCCATACCATTCACGCACGCGCCCTTGAAGCCGATGGCCAGACACTCGCGGCAGCCCGTGAACGCGCAGCCATGAACACCCTGCTGACCGGCGACGCCGCCACCAGCAACAATGATGCCCTCTGGTCTTTGGTCGCCGCGTTGCCAGTCGATCAACTGAAAGCTCAAAGCAATGACGCACTGGGCGGCTGGATGTCCCTCGCACTGGCGGTCAAAAGCGCCGGCACGCTCGCAGATCAGCAAAACGCGATCGACCAGTGGCGCGCGCAGAACCCCGCCCATCCGGCCGCCGTTCAGCTCCCGACACCCCTGATCAAGCTCAAGGCACTGGCCAACCAACCCTTGACTAAAATTGCCCTGTTGCTGCCTCAGGACGGCCAACTGGCGTCAGTCAGCAAAGCCTTGCGTGACGGCTTCATGGCCGCCCACTACCAGGCTCAGCAGGCCGGTCAAAACCCGCCGCAAATTTTGTTCTATGACAGCTCGCGCCTGACTTCGCTTGACGACTTCTATCGCAAAGCGCAGGCGGACGGCGTGCAACTGGTGGTAGGCCCATTGGAGAAGCCACTGGTCAAACAGCTCAATGCGCGCGCGCAACTGCCCATTACCACACTGGCGCTGAACTACAGCGAGGGTGCACAAGGCCCGGCACAGCTGTTCCAGTTTGGCCTGGCTGCCGAAGACGAAGCCCGTGAAGTTGCCCGCCGCGCTCGCGCTGACGGCCTGACCCGCGCTGGCGCAATGGTTCCGCAAGGTGAATGGGGCAATCGCGTGCTCAACGCCTTCCGTCAGGAGTGGGAAGCCAATGGCGGTACCCTCGTTGGGGTCGAGCACATCGACAAACCGGTGACACTGGCCCAGCAAGTGGCCGATCTGGTGCAATTGCGCAAAGGCGGCAACTCAAGCGAGCCTTCGCGTCGCCAGGACATGCAGTTCATCTTCCTCGCCGCGACCCCGCAGCAAGCCCAACAGATCAAACCGACCCTTAACTACCAATACGCTGGTGATTTGCCGGTTTACGCAACGTCCCACGTATTCAGTGCCAGCGGCGACCAAAACCAATACAACGACATGAACGGCATCCGTTTCTGCGAAACCCCGTGGCTGCTCACCCCGTCAAACCCATTGCGCCAACAAGTGTCTGCGCAATGGCCACAAGCGAACGGCAGCCTGGGCCGTCTCTACGCGATGGGTGTAGACGCCTATCGCCTGACGCCAAGCCTGGGGCAGCTAAAGGCGCTACCTGACAGCCGCATTGACGGCCTGTCCGGCAGCTTGAGCATGAGCCAAAGCCAGCGCATCGAGCGTCAATTGCCGTGGGCCGAGTTCGTCAACGGCCAGGTTCAAAACCTCCCGGACACGCGCAACTGATGCCCGACCGCTCACGCCAACAATCCGGCAAGGATGCCGAGCACCTGGCGCTCCGGCACCTTGAGCAACACGGGTTGCGCTTGCTGGCTCAGAATTGGCTGTGCAAGCGCGGCGAGCTGGATCTGGTCATGCTCGACGGCGATACAGTAGTATTCGTCGAAGTTCGTTACCGCACGCACGCGCAATGGGGTGGTGCACTGGCCAGCATTGATGCCAGCAAGTGCCGAAAGCTGGTGTTGGCTGCCGAGTACTTTTTACAGCGTGAAACCCGCTGGGCCAATCACCCGTGCAGATTCGATGTCGTCGCCATCGACAGCTCCACACCCCATTTGAACTGGCTACGGAATGCCTTCGACAGCTAAACGCTGGCGAACCGACTCCAGCCCCCTTTTATTAACGATTTTGCTTTGCTTTGCGGGCCGCACATTTTTTTGTGCCGGGAAGTCACTCAGGAACACCTGAATCACGCCCGACCAGCCGCCCTACTTAAGGTCACATAGATGGACATGCAATCCCGGATTCGCCAGCTTTTTCAGGCCAGCATCGACACCAAACAGCAGGCGATGGAAGTGCTTGCACCCCACATTGAGCTAGCCAGCCAAGTGATGGTCAATGCCCTGCTCAACGAGGGCAAAATGCTTTCGTGCGGCAACGGCGGCTCGGCAGGCGATGCGCAGCACTTCTCCTCCGAGTTGCTCAATCGCTTCGAGCGCGAGCGCCCTAGCTTGCCGGCCATCGCCCTGACAACCGACAGCTCGACGCTGACCTCGATTGCCAACGATTACAGCTTCAACGAAATCTTCTCCAAGCAAATTCGCGCCCTGGGTCAACCCGGTGACGTGCTGCTGGCAATTTCAACCAGCGGTAACTCGGCCAATATTATTCAGGCCATTCAGGCGGCCCACGACCGCGAGATGACCGTGGTCGCTCTGACCGGACGGGATGGTGGCGGCATGGCCTCCCTGCTACTGCCAGAGGACGTGGAAATTCGCGTTCCCGCCCTTGTTACCGCACGCATCCAAGAAGTCCACCTGCTGGCGATCCACTGCCTGTGCGATCTGATCGACAGCCAACTGTTCGGGAGTGAAGAATGACTTTTAATCGCCTTGGCTTAGTAGCTCTGACCTTGTGCCTGGGCTTGACTGCCGGTTGCAGCTCAGTCCTGACGGCTACCCGCGACACGCCGATTGAAGATGACCGCGGCACCCGCACCTTCGGCAGCAAGATTGACGACTCTCTGATCGAGACCAAAGTGGCCGTCAACGTCGCCAAGGCCAGCCCTGATCTGGACAACGGCTCACATATCGTCGTCACCAGCTATAACGGCATTGTGCTGCTGGCCGGACAAACCCCGCGTGCCGACCTTAAAGCCATGGCCGAACAAGCCGCCGCGTCGGTACAGCGCGTAAAGAAGGTCAACAATGAACTGCAAGTCATGGCGCCGTCTTCAATCCTGGCCCGCAACAATGACGCCTGGCTGACCACTAAGATCAAATCGCAAATGCTGACCGACAGCGCCATTCCGGGCTCTCGCATCAAAGTTGTGACGGAAAACGGCATTGTGTACATGCTCGGCCTCGTCACCAAGCAAGAAGCCACCCGCGCCACCAACCTGGTGCAGAGCGTGTCGGGCGTACAAAAAATCGTCAAATTATTTGAATACATCGACTGATTGCGATGCGCGCCCGATTTTTGCAATAAACCGCGCCACTATCATCGCAAGCGCGCTCATGCCTGCACCGCACGTACAAAAAAGGCGACCTTCTCAGGTCGCCTTTTTATTACTTCACCACTTTCAGGCTTGGACGACCGCTAGGACGCGGCGGCTCGGAGCCTGGAGGCGACAGCTCGTCATCCACCTCAACCTCGTCATCAACCTCAAGAGACTCTTCAAGGTCAAACACCATACCCTGACCATTCTCACGGGCGTAAACCCCCAAAATAGCCTCAATAGGCACGTACAGCGTATGTGGCACACCGCCAAAGCGACCTTCGAAGCTGACAGCTTCGTTGTCCATGTGCATGTTGCGCACAGCAACGGGCGATACGTTCAGTACAATCTGCCCGTCACTGGCAAAACCCTGAGGCACTTGTACCTTCGGGTAATTGGAATTAACCAACATGTGCGGCGTGCAATCGTTGTCCACAATCCACTCATAGAGCGCACGCACCAAATAAGGTCGACTTGAATTCATAAAGGACTCCTAAAGCCTTAGCGCATGTCGCGTTCGACACCAGACAAGCTTGCCTGGAAAGCCTCACGCGCAAACTGGCGCTCCATATAATCAAGCAGCGGCTTGGCAGGCCGCGGCAGTTCAATACCCAAAATTGGCAAACGCCAGAGTATCGGCAATAGACAGCAATCAACCAGACTTTGCTCATCACTGAGGAAAAAAGGCTTGTCTGCAAATAAAGCCGATACACCTGTGAGGCTCTCGCGCAACTCTTTACGCGCCTGCACCCGTGCAGGCTCTTTGGTGCGTGTGTCGAGAATCAAATCGACCAAGGCGCACCAGTCACGCTGAATGCGATGAATCAACAGGCGGCTATTGGCACGCGCCACCGGATAAACCGGCAGCAAAGGGGGGTGTGGATAACGCTCATCCAGGTATTCCATTACCACCGTCGACTCCCACAACGCCAGGTCGCGATCGACCAGTGTTGGCAGGCTGCCGTAGGGGTTCACTTCGATCAATTTGGGCGGTTGACGACCCGCCTCCACACTAATGATCTCGGCGCTGACACCTTTCTCGGCGAGCACAATGCGTACTCGATGGGAATAGTGGTCGGCGGGGTCGGAGTAACAGGCCAACCGATTGGTCACGCCCATGGCGGTCCTCCTCGCTTGTTGAAATGGTCAGAAGCAGAAAAACGAAAGCGCCCGAGGTGAGCCTCCAGTAACCGCAGAACCGTGGCAAGCAATGTCGTAAGACCTCACTTGCCACCCATCCTGCACTGTTACCTATTCAGAGACACCCTCGGGCGCGCACGTTTAACAGCAATGCGTGTAACGATATCAGTGCACGTCTTTCCAGTATTCACGCTTCAGCAGATAGGCGAATACAAAGAAGAAGGCCAGATAGAGCAGTACGTAAGTACCGATGCGCTGATGTTCAAGCTTCACCGGGTTGGCCGAATAGGCCAGGAAGGTCACAAGGTTCTTGATCTTCTCATCGAACTGCTCCTCAGTCAGGGCGCCAGTTTTTGGCAACACTGTCAGCTGGTCGCACGCTTCATGTGTCAAAGGCGTGCCGGTGAGCGGATCATACTGCTTCTTGCCGTCTTCGACGATCTGAACTTGCTTGCAGCCAATGACCTGACGACCTTGCAGCGGCGCAAGGACGTTAGGCATGCCCACGTTCGGGAAGACCTTGTTGTTCACACCCCAAGGGCGCGACGGGTCTTCATAGAAAGAACGCAGGTAGCTGTATAACCAATCGGTACCACGAACGCGAGCTACCAATGTCAGGTCAGGCGGTGCAGCCCCGAACCAGGCCTTGGCATCTTCAGGCGTCATGCCGATGTTCATGTGATCGCCAATCTTGGCGCCCGTCAGCACCAAGTTATCGAGCATGACGTCGTGGGGGATGCCCAAGTCGTCTGCAACACGCTCGTAACGCTGGAACTTGGCACTGTGACAGCCCATGCAGTAGTTGGCGAACGTACGCGCACCGTCCTGCATGGCAGCTTTGTCAGACACATCGATATCGACTTTGTCGAGCTGAACACCCTGCTCCGCAGCGAAAGACAGTGCAGGCATCACAGCAAGCATCAATACAGCAAATAGCTTTTTCATCAGCCAGTCACCCTTTCCGGAACCGGTTTGGTCTTCTCAAGCCTGGTGTAGAACGGCATCAGAATGAAGTAGGCGAAGTACAGGAACGTACACACCTGCGACAGCAACGTGCGGCCCGGGGTCGGTGCCAATACACCCAACACACCCAGAATCACGAAGCAGATGCAGAACACCCACAGCCAAATTTTGCTCATCCAGCCTTTGTAACGCATGGATTTGACAGGACTGCGGTCCAGCCACGGCAACACGAACAGCACGGCAATCGCTGCGCCCATGGCAATAACGCCCATCAGCTTGTCAGGGATCGCACGCAAGATCGCGTAGAACGGCGTGAAGTACCACACAGGCGCAATGTGTTCCGGCGTTTTGAAGGCGTTAGCCTGTTCAAAGTTCGGTTTTTCCAGGAAGTAACCACCCATTTCCGGGAAGAAGAACACAATCGAGCAGAAAACAAACAGGAACACCACTACGCCGACAATATCTTTAACGGTGTAGTACGGATGGAAAGGAATGCCATCCAGCGGGATACCGTTTTCGTCTTTGTGTTTCTTGATGTCCACGCCATCCGGGTTGTTGGACCCGACTTCGTGCAAGGCGAGAATGTGCAACACCACCAGACCCAGAATCACGATTGGCAAGGCCACAACGTGCAAGGCAAAGAAGCGGTTCAGGGTAATGCCGGAGATCAGGTAATCACCACGGATCCACTGAGTCAGGTCGTTACCGATCACTGGAATCGCGCCAAACAGCGAAATGATCACCTGCGCACCCCAGTAGGACATTTGCCCCCAAGGCAGCAAGTAACCCATGAAGGCCTCAGCCATCAGCGCCAGGTAAATCATCATGCCGAACAGCCAGACCAGCTCACGCGGCTTCTGGTACGAACCGTAAAGCAAGCCACGGAACATGTGCAAATACACCACAACAAAGAACGCCGACGCACCGGTTGAGTGCAGATAGCGCAAGATGGAGCCGTATTCGACGTCACGCATGATGTATTCGACAGAAGCAAAAGCCTCTTCCGCCGACGGCGTGTAACTCATCGTCAGCCACACACCGGTTACGATCTGGTTGACCAGAACCAGTAACGCGAGGGAGCCGAAAAAGTAGAAGAAGTTGAAGTTCTTCGGGGCGTAATACTTGCTGAGATGGTCTTCCCACATTTTTGTGGCAGGGAAGCGGGCATCCACCCAATCCATGAACTTACTCATTACGCTTCCCCTTCAGCGACGCCAACGAGAATAGTGCTGTCATCGAGATACTGATAAGGCGGCACCGGCAGGTTCAGCGGGGCGGGTTGAGACTTGTAAACGCGACCAGCCAAATCATAGTGCGAACCATGACATGGGCAGAAATAGCCACCGACCCAATCCTTGCCAAGATCAACAGGTGCAACCTCGGGGCGGAACGTCGGCGAACAACCCAAGTGAGTACACAGGCCTACCAACACCAGAATTTCTGGTTTGATAGAGCGGTATTCGTTCTTGGCATTCTCGGGCTGATCAGACTGTGCGGAATTCGGGTCAGCGAGCTGCCCCTCAACCTTCTTGAGATTCGACAGAATCTCCTCGGTGCGCCGGACAATGAAAACCGGTTGACCACGCCACTCAGCAATCATCTGCTGACCTGGCTCAACCTTTGCAATATTGATCTTGACCGGTGCGCCAGCGGCTTTCGCCTTGGCACTGGGGAACCACGACCCCACAAACGGGACTGCCGCCCCCACCGCTCCTGCAGCACCCACCACGGATGTGGCTGCTACGAGGAAGCGACGCCGGCCGACATTTACGCCGTCATTGCTCATTCAGTCCTCTCCCATCAGCTTTGTGGCCTGTTAAATCAGGCATCTACTAAGTAAAAATCTGAACTTATAAAAATTTTGCAGAATGGTAATGAAAAGCCCCTACTCTGACAAGGTAATTACCGCTCTCGGGCGGCTACAAGCCTTGTAGTATAGGCATTTGCTGGATGTGGCAAGTTGTCACACCAATAAATCATCACCCATAAAAAACGCCCAGCTCCGAAGGAGACTGGGCGCTTTTGAACGAAGCTGCGAATTAACGCTTCGAGTACTGCGGACGCTTACGCGCTTTACGCAGACCGACTTTCTTACGTTCAACTTCACGAGCATCGCGAGTTACGAAGCCTGCTTTGCGCAGAGCGCCACGCAGAGTTTCGTCGTACTGCATCAGTGCGCGAGTGATACCGTGGCGGATTGCGCCAGCTTGACCACTTACACCACCACCGATCACGGTGACGTAGATGTCGAATTTCTCGACAGTCTCAGTCAGTTCCAGCGGCTGACGAACTACCATGCGGGCAGTTTCGCGACCGAAGAAATTCTCCAGAGTGCGGTTGTTGATCGAGATGTTACCGGTACCCGGACGCAGGAAAACGCGAGCGGTTGCGGTTTTACGACGGCCAGTGCCGTAGTTTTGAGTCGCCGACATAATGAACTATTCCGTTAAAACTTCAGTTCTTGGGGCTGCTGAGCAGTATGAGGGTGAACAGCGCCCGCATAGACTTTCAGCTTACGGTACATGTCGCGACCCAGTGGGTTTTTAGGCAGCATGCCTTTAACCGCGGTCTCGATCACGCGCTCAGGAGCTTTGGCGATCAGCTTTTCGAAGTTGATCGACTTAATCCCGCCCGGGAAACCGGAGTGAGAGTAGTACATTTTGTCAGAGGTTTTTGCACCAGTGACACGGATCTGCTCAGCATTGATAACAACGATGTAGTCACCGGTGTCAACGTGCGGAGTGTATTCCGGCTTGTGCTTACCACGCAGACGGCTCGCGATCTCGGTAGCCAGACGACCCAGGGTCTGGCCAGCAGCGTCGACGACAAACCAGTCGTGCTTTACTGTTTCTGGTTTAGCAGTAAAAGTTTTCATTCTTTATAGCCTCAGGGGCCGCCCTGTAAATTAGACGGCGGATCTTACTGAATAGTGCGTACTTTGACAAGTCAAAGGCAGCCGGGTACAGACGCTATCGGGGGCTCGGGTCAGCGCGTCCGTTCAACGGCAAGATTCTTCGGCAGGCGGCGCATCACTTCCACTGCAGAAAGAGGTCGGCAATTATCCAGATTGCGAAAAAAATTACAACCTGCTTTTATGATTCTTTCCCCGAAGGAGCACCGTATGGACTACCGCCAGCTAGGCCGAACCGACCTGAACGTGAGCGCAATTGGCCTTGGAACCATGACCTGGGGCGAGCAGAACACGCAGGATGAAGCCTTCGCTCAGATAGAACACGCCAAAAACGCCGGCATCAATTTCATCGACACCGCTGAAATGTACCCGGTCCCTCCCAAAGCTGAAACCTACGCCAGCACCGAGCGCTATATCGGTAACTGGTTCAAGAGCCGCGGCGATCGCGCTGACTGGGTACTCGCCAGCAAGATTGCAGGCCCGGGCAATGGCATTGACTACATCCGCGACGGTCAGCTCAAGCACAACCGCAACCACATCGTGCAAGCGCTGGACGCCAGCCTCAAACGCCTGCAAACCGACTGGATCGACCTCTACCAGCTGCACTGGCCTGAACGCAGCACCAACTTCTTCGGCCAGTTGGGCTACACGCACCACGCTGACGAGACGTTCACGCCGCTCGAAGACACCCTCGAAGCGCTCGACGAACAAGTCAAAGCCGGCAAGATCCGCCACATCGGCCTGTCCAACGAAACCCCGTGGGCCACGATGAAGTTCCTGCAACTGGCCGAAAGCCGAGGCTGGCCCCGCGCAGTTTCAATCCAGAACCCCTACAACCTGCTCAACCGCACGTTTGAAGTGGGCCTGGCAGAAATCGCCCTTCGCGAACAATGCGGCCTCCTCGCCTACTCGCCCCTGGCGTTCGGCATGCTCTCAGGCAAGTACAGCGGCGGGGCACGGCCGCCTAAAGGCCGCCTGAGCCTTTACAGCCGCTTCTCGCGCTATTCCAACCCGCAAGCGGTGGCTGCCAGCGAGCGTTACGTCGCATTGGCACGCGAACACGGCCTGGACCCGGCTCAAATGGCGCTGGCCTACGTGACACAACAACCCTTTGTCACCAGCAACATCATTGGCGCCACCACGATGGAACAACTTACAAGCAACATTGCCAGCGTCAACGTGACGCTGTCTGAGGATGTGCTCGCCGGCATCGAAGCGATTCACAACGCCCAGCCTAACCCTGCACCGTAATAACACTCCACGCCGCTGGCGTAGGCTGCGATCTTTTTCCATCGAAAATCAAAAGATCGCGGCCTGCGCCAACTCCTACTAGACATGCCCAGCAGAAAATAAGACGATCCAGCCGTAAGTTGACCAATTTCACCTATAAGAATAATCAAATCATGTCTAGTCATCTCTCCACGCCCTTGCGGCGCGTCAGCATATTGGCCATCGATCGGGTCTTCGCCTCGACCCTGATGCAAGCCAAGGATTTTTTCCACCTCGCCAGCCTGCGTCACGGTAAACAACTGGGCCAGGGCCTCAATGCAACGTTCGAAACGCGCCTCGTCAGCCCTGACGGCCTTCCCGTCTCAAGCTTCAGCAATGTGATGCTGCCGGTCGACGGCGCCCTCGAAGACTCCGACATCATCGTACTGCCCGCCTTCTGGGACGATTTCGACACACTCTGCCAGCGCTACCCGCAAATTCTTCCCTGGCTGCGTGCGCAACACGCCCGCGGCGCCGTCTTGTGTGCCGAGGCCACCGGGGTGTTTTGGCTGGCCGAAGCCGGGCTGCTGGATGGCAAAGAGGCGACCACCTATTGGCGTTTTTTCAGCACCTTCGCCGAACGCTTCCCACACGTACATCTCAATCAAGACAAGCACCTGACCGACGCCGACAACCTGTACTGCGCAGGTGGCCCGACCTCGGCGTGCGATCTGTACATTTACCTGATCGAACGTTTCTGCGGCGCCAACATAGCCCAGGCGGTAGCGCGCGACATTCTGTACGAAGTGCAGCGCAACTACGCGCCGGGCCGTATTGGTTTTGGCGGGCAAAAACTGCATCAAGACGTCATCATTCTGCAAATCCAGCACTGGCTCGAAGAGCACTTCGCTGACAAGTTCCGCTTTGAAGACGTCGCCCGCGAACACGGCATGAGTATTCGCAATTTTATGCGCCGCTTCCAAATGGCCACCGGCGATAAACCCTTGCACTACTTGCAACGCCTGCGCATAGAGACCGCCAAAGGGCTGCTCTCCGCGACCCGCAAGAGCATCAAGACTATCAGCTACGACGTGGGTTACGACGACGCCAGTTTCTTTGCGCGGCTGTTTCGCCAGCACACCGAACTGTCGCCCAATCAATATCGGCAGCAGTTTCAGCAAGCGGCATAAAAATATCCGTTGGCGAAAAACCAAAAAGGCCTGCAATGCAGGCCTTTTTTTGATGCGGTGTCCGACTAAGGCTTATGTGCCCGCGTCAGGTATTCATGGGACTGCATTTCCAGCAAACGGCTCAGCGTACGCTGGAACTCGAAGTTCAAACGCCCGCCCAAGTAGAGGTCTTTCAACTCAACCTCGGCCGATATGATCAGCTTGACGTTACGGTCATAGAACTCATCGACCATGTTGATGAAACGACGCGCGATGTCGTCCGTCTTAACGTCCATCTGCTCAACACCGCTGAGAATTACAGCGTTGAAGATTTTACCCAGCTCGATGTAATCGTTCTGGCTGCGCGGGCCATCGCACAACTCACGGAAGTCAAACCAGGCCACGTCATCACAGGTGCGCAGGGCACGAATGGTGCGGTTTTCGATAACCAGGTCATCATTTTCCACCGCGCGTGTCGAGTTGTGCGTCAGCGCCTTGAAGCTTTCGCGCAAGCACTTCTCAGAAGCTTCGTTCAGCGGGAAGTGGAACAGTTCGGCCTGCTCCAAATGACGCAAACGGTAGTCCACGCCACTGTCGACGTTGACGATATCGGTGTTCTGCTTGATCAGCGCAATCGCTGGCAAGAAGCGCGCACGCTGCAAACCGTCCTTGTACAGACCATCAGGCACGATGTTTGAGGTCGCCACCAGGGTGACGCCGTTTTTGAACAGCTCTTCCATCAACGTGCCCAGAATCATGGCATCGGTAATATCCGACACAAAGAACTCGTCGAAACAAATTACCCGCGCCTCATCTGAAAAGCGTTTGGCGATGATCGTCAGCGGGTTCTTTTCGCCATTCAACGTGCGCATTTCTTCGTGCACACGCTTCATGAAGCGGTGGAAGTGCGTCCGTACTTTCTCTTTGAACGGCAGGGCATCGAAGAACGTATCGACCAGGTAAGTCTTGCCCCGGCCTACTCCGCCCCAGAAATACAGGCCCTTGACCGGCGTCTGTTCTTTTTTACCGAACAGCTTGCCGAACAGACCCGGCTTGCTCTGTGAAGAGGCAACCAGATCGTCGTACAGACGCTGCAAGTGGCGTACAGCGTTTTCCTGCGCGGCGTCATGGAAGAAGTCCGGGCGTTTCAGATCAGCTTGATATCGTTCTAGAGGCGTCATAATTCGTTAGCAAGGTAACAAAAACGGGCCGTCACTGTAGCGACGGCCCTGAGGAATGGCAATTAAACCTGAGGCAAAACGCCGCACTTTCTTAGTCTTGGACAGGCACCAGCGCCAAACGCAAGGCGTCGATAGCGAGGTCACGGGTGGCACTGTCAGCAAAAGCAGGACTGTGCGCAACACACTCGCCGTCCAGCCAAACGCTGAAGCCCAAGTCTTCATGACGCACATCCAGCGGCTCACCCGATTGCAGCTGCTTGGTGATCTGACCGGCAGTTTTGCCATCGACAAAGCTGCGCGAGAGCAACAATTGCTCACCGTCCGCCGTCAGCAAACGGAAACGGAAGCTGGCGTCTTCATCACGAAAGCTGACAAAACGCGGGCCTTTTACGGCTTTTTTCTTGGCGGCCGTGGTGTTTTGCGCGGCACTGACAAACGAACGCAGACCAACCGCCTCACGCAGTTGCGCCAGGAACGGGGTTGCAGTTTTGCGAGCCTTCTGCGCGCCCGCTAGCAAAATGTCTTCCATGTCGGATGGGCGCGACATCAGGTCGTGATAACGCTCGCGCGATTCACCCAATTCGGCGTCCAGCAGCTTGAACAGGCGCTCTTTGGCCTCTCCCCAACCCAGCCCCTGCAACAACTCACTGCGGAACTCGGCGGACTGCTCAGGGGTGGAGAACGCCTGATACAAGGTAAACAGGTGCGAGTTATCAGGGTCTTTGGCTTCACCCGGCGCCTTGGAGTCGGTGACGATGCGCGAAATCGCGCTCTTCATGTCCTTCGCGCTGGTAAACAACGGAATGGTGTTGTCGTAGCTTTTGGACATTTTGCGACCGTCGAGACCCGGCAAGGTCGCGACACTTTCTTCGATCAGGGCTTCAGGCATGGCGAAAAACTCTTTGCCATTGCCAAACAGATGATTGAAGCGCTGACCAATGTCGCGGGCCATCTCAACGTGCTGGATCTGGTCACGACCAACCGGCACCTTGTTGGCGTTGAACATCAGGATGTCGGCAGCCATCAATACCGGGTAGCTGTACAGGCCCATGGTGATACCGGCATCCGGGTCTTCACCATTTTCCAGATTTTTGTCTACCGATGCCTTGTAGGCGTGCGCACGGTTGAGCAAGCCTTTGGCCGCCACACACGTCAGCAGCCAGGCCAGCTCAGGGATTTCCGGGATATCGGACTGGCGATAAAACGTCACGCGCTCGACATCCAGACCGGAGGCCAGCCAGGTTGCCGCGATTTCCTGACGCGAGCGTTGAATACGCTGCGGGTCGTCGCATTTGATCAGGGCGTGATAGTCAGCCAGAAAGTAAAACGAGTCGGCATTGCTGTCACGGCTGGCCACGATGGCCGGGCGAATGGCACCGGCATAGTTGCCCAGGTGCGGCGTACCAGTGGTGGTGATACCGGTGAGGATTCGAGTACGAGTGGTCATAGGTAATCGCTTATCAGACTGCAATCAATTCGAAAGGCGTGGCAGCACCAAATCCTTAAGATCCGTCAGCTTGCCGTGAAAAAAGTGCCCGCATTCTGCCACTTTCAGCAGCTCATGGGGGCGCGAGAGCTGTTGGGACCAGTCATACACCCGCTGCGGATCGATCACTTCGTCGGTTTCGGGCTGGATCACGGTCAACGAGCCGTTATGAGGCAAGGCCTCTTCGTCACGCAAACGCATCACCGCCGGGGCAATCATAAATACGTGCTTGAGTGTTTCGCCCTGGGCTTCAAGTCGCCCGCCCAGACTGGCTACCACAAAGCCGCCGAACGAAAACCCCAGCAACGTCATCGGCAAGTCTGGGTGTTTGGCGCGTAGCCACTGGGCGGCTGCGAGCGCGTCATCCACTTCGCCGGTGCCCATGTCATGACTACCGGCACTGGCGCCTGTACCCCGGTAATTAAACCGTAAGGTCACAAGGCCAGCATCGCGCGCCGTGCGCTGAAGGGTTGAAACGACTTTATTCAACATCGTCCCGCCCTGTACCGGATTAGGGTGGCACAGCAACGCAAGGCCGCGTGGCTCTTCACAATCAAGGTATAAAGCTTCCAATTGGCCAACAGGGCCGTCAATCACAACGGGGGTTTCGCGGGTAAGCAAGAAGGAACTCCGTGACCTCAAATTGGGTCGACTCGTCTAGCTGATAGATTCTGTCTGACATATTTGCGAGTGCATCGCGGTATACAGCGCAGGTCCGAGCCGTTAACGTAAAGCAAAGCCGTTTATAGAGGAAGGACTCGTGGAACACTCGCTCTTGATTTGGTTGTTGCCGACTCTCGCCTTGGTTGCAGGTGTCGCCATAGGTTTTCTGGTCGCTCGTTTGCTGCCCAATGCCGCGCCTAACCGCACGCAGCGCCAGCTAGATGACATCCAGGAACGTTTTGACAGTTATCAAAGTGAAGTGGTTACCCACTTCAACAGCACCGCCAATCTGGTGAAAAAACTCACGCAGAGCTATCAGGAAGTGCAAGACCACCTCGCCGAGGGCGCCAACCGCTTGGCCCTGGACGAGCAGACTCGCCAACGCCTGCTGGCCGCACTGCACTCCGAAGCGCCTCAACCGCACCGCGAGCGTCTTACCCCGCCGCACAGCTCAGAGCCGCCGTTGGATTACGCACCAAAAACCCCGAACGCCCCCGGCATGCTCGACGAGCATTACGGCCTGAAGAAGTAATTCATCCGGCAAAGCGTTCAACAAAAAGCCCCGCGACCTCATAAAGATCGCGGGGCTTTTTGTTGTTCACTTTTTGTGGCCGCAGCCTCAGGCAGCGGCTACAAAGCACGAACCTTATGGGTACTGCTGGACTTGACCCTGCTGCTGGTAGTTCATGCCTGGAATCGGCGCCAGGGTGATCTGCACCCGACGGTTTTGCGCGCGGCCATCCGGTGTGGCGTTGCTGGCAATCGGGTCCGCCGGACCTTTACCCGTAACTGACAGGTACTGACCGCTGACACCCTGAGACGTCAGGTAGGTCGCTACGCTTTGCGCACGCTGCTGAGACAACTGCATGTTGAAGTTGTAGTTACCCGTGCTGTCGGTGTAACCCACAATCTGAATCTGTTGCTGGTTGTTGAGCTGCTTGAGCGAGTTGGCCAGGCTATTGAGTGGCTGATAAAAGCTTGGCGAGATGTTCGCAGAACTGGTCGCAAAGGTGATATTGCCCGGCATTACCAAGGTGATGTTGTCACCTTGGCGCTGCACCTCAACCCCGGTATTGGCCATGCTTGCGCGCAATGCGGCTTCTTGCTTGTCAGCGTAGTAGCCATAACCGGCAGCCCCCAGGCCCGCCACCGCAGCACCGATCAAAGCCCCCTTGCCACGGTTGTTGTGGTCGATGGCCGCACCCGCGACAGCACCGGCCAATGCCCCCAGACCACCGTATTTGGCAGTTTTGCTCATACCAGAAGACGCCTGACCTTGATTGTCATACGGGTTAGGCGAGGCGCAGCCAGCCAGCAACGCAACAGCACTTGCGGCCACAATCAAACGACGCGAAATAAACATGGTGAAGCTCCTACTCAATACTTTCTGGAGGCAAAGGCCGTTGGCAATGGAACTCTGTTGGCGTTTGAACACGACCAACGGTAAAAATTCCATCTATTTCTCAAGCGCGTACAAACGGGTTGTCGCGCATTTCATCGCCCAGGCGAGTGTCGGGGCCATGGCCTGTAATCACTGTGGCGTCTTCGTCCAACGTGTACAGACGTTGCTTGATGGAACGTACGATAGTTGCCTGATCGCCACCCCACAAATCGGTTCGCCCTACCCCACGCCGAAATAACGTATCGCCCGCAATCAGCAATTTCGCATCGGCAAACCAAAAGCTCATGGAGCCGGGCGTATGTCCCGGTGTGTGCAGTGCGACACCACAGCCGCAAGCCAATTCTTCATCGTCTGAAAGCCAGCGATCCGGCGCGGGTACCGGCGTGTAGGGAACGCGAAACAACTCGCACTGCATCTTTAGGTTGTCCCACAAAAACTGGTCGTCCTTGTGCAGGTGCAACGTCGCGCCGGTCTTCTCCTTAAGCTGGCCAGACGCCAGAAAATGATCCAGATGCGCGTGCGTGTGAATGATGCTGACCACCTTCAACCCGTGTTTCTCAAGCCGCGCCAAGATCAATTCATGATCGCCACCCGGATCGATCACAATTGCCTTTTTAGTCAGCGGATCGCCGATGATCGTGCAGTTGCACTGCAACGGGCCGACGGGGAAGGTGTCGCGGATCAGGGCAGTCGCAGCATTCATGATTCACATATCCACAGCAGATTAAAACGGTTCAAAACTTCACCCCGACACTCAATGCCATGAAGTCGCGGTCGCTCAACGTGTTGTAGCGCCCGCCAAAGAAATTAGTGTACGAGAGGCTGCTGGTGTAGGTGTTCTGGTATTGCGCATCAACGCCCACACTCACCGCTTTACGACCCTCTTCGAAGGTAGCAGACGGTCCGGGCGAGTAGCCGCTCACATCGTGGGACCACGCCACGTTCGGCTTGAGATTAATGCCCGGCAACACGCTGTTGTATTCCCACACAGCCCGTGCGCGATAGCCCCATGCGTTGGCGGTGGTAAAACCATCGTCACCCGCCTGCCCGAACACCGGATCGCGGCCGTAGCGCGCGTCTGAGCGGCTTTCGAGCCCGCCAACGTGGGTGATACCGACTTCGCCAATCAGAATCAGCCGATTGGCACCCATCGCATTGTCCAGAATATGGGTCAGCGATGTCTGAAACTGGGTGATCTCTTTACGCCGATAGCCCGCCGTATCACCTCCCGCTGTCACGCTCAGGGGCGATGCATCCGCCAAGCCTGGGAGCAGCGTCACGTTGGCGTACAACAAATCGTCGGTATTGAGTTGCACAGGCGCGTTGGGGCGATAGCTCAACTCACCTTTCCAGGCCGTGCCTGTGGATAAGGTGGTGGCGAAACTCACGCCGTACAAGCGGATGTCTTCAGGGTACTCAACGTAGTAACGGGCGTTGCCCGCCACGACCATCGGTGCTAAACCACCCGCAGCTGTCGCGGCGTTGTAAACCGACTGAGGGGCTGCACGCCCGCTGATGATCGGGTCGCGGCTGTGATAGTTCATGAAGAAGGCGCCGAACTCGGTGTCCAACGGGTCAACCAGGTAGTGCAGGGCCAGACCGAACTGGCCACTGTTGCGTGCATTGCGATCAGCGTCGCGGCGCACCAGTACGCCTTCGCCGTTGACATCGACACCCACCGACGTCAGCGCCGCCAAATCAGCCACATCCAAAGCCGAGCGCTTGCTCATTACCCGGTAATTAGCGCTGCAACCATCAGCGATCACGTCCGACTGAGAGAAAAACGTGCCGCAGTTGTCGACCTCCGACTGCTCCCAATCCAGTTGATAGAACCCCTCAACCGACAGTCTGTCCGTGAGGTTCTGCGAGAGGTAAAAAAGATTGACCGGCACCAGACCGTCTTTGTATTCAGTCCCCGGCCGACGATAGGCCGCCATCTGCGTCGGGTTGATAGCATTTATACCGCCGCCGATAAACGCGCCTTCACCCCAGTTGACCACTTGCTTACCCAAACGCACGGCGCCTGGCTGATCGGCAATGACATAGTTGTGGTACACGAACGCGTCGAGCCACTGCGCGCCAGCCGACTGCGCTGATGCCTTGCGCCCCCTGTCACTGATGTCTTTGAATGGGCGGCTGTCATCTTGCAGTTCGAAGTCGTACCAATACTTGCCGCGAACATAAAGACCGCTGTCGCCGTACTTCAACTCCAGGCCGTGAACACCCATCAACACTTTGGAGAAGGTTTCGCCGCGATGGAAATTAAGACGGCCATCGTCCGAGATCTGCGAATGACCGGTGCCACCGTTGTTGGCGCCGATCAGCGAATGATCGGCCTTGGCAGTGGACCAACTGGCGCCGATCGACAACTCGGAATCCAGCTGAACCTCGACATCGCCCACATTGAAACTCACGCCCCAGGCAGGCCCGGCGAGCGTCGCGGCGAAACTGACTGCCAGTGGCAGTTGGGCTCGGCGCCAGAACCGGTGGACTGAGGGCATTGATACTTCTCCGTGGGTACGTCGCAATAAGCCCGCAAGGATGAAGGAAAACCAGATTTTGACAAGATCAACGGTGACGCAGCACGCAGCGGCTAGGCAAACGAGGTCAATTGCCCCCGAATACGTTTTTTATCCAGCTTGCCGACGCTGGTTTTAGGGATTTCATCGACCAGCGCCAGGCTGGCCGGAATCGCCCACGGGCGGATCGTACCTTCGTCAACAAAGGGCTGGAGGTGCACTTTGAGCATCGCCGCGTCGAAATCAGCTTTGGCGGCCACGACCAGCATCGCCACCGGTCGCTCGCCCCACTGCGCATCCGGCACCCCGACCACAGCCACTTCACGCACGGCCGGGTGACGGCTGATCAGGTCTTCCAGCTCAAGCGATGACACCCATTCGCCGCCGCTTTTTATGACGTCTTTGATCCGGTCACGGATGTCGATTTCGCCCCGACTGTCGAGGGTCGCCACGTCGCCGGTGTGCAGCCAGCCTTGCGCCCACAATTGCGCGCCTTTCTCGGGTTCATGCAAATAGCTGCCGGTTAACCAGGGTGCGCGCAGCACCAATTCACCTTGAGTTTCGCCATCGTGCGGGAGAAACCGCCCCTGCTCATCAACGATGCCCACTTGCACCAATGGCCCGGGCACCCCGGCACGTATTCGGTGGCTAATGCGCTCTTCGGTTGAACCGGCCCAAGCCGCGTCGTCCAGGTGCGCGCAAGACACCAGCGGCCCGGATTCGGACATGCCATAAGCCCCGGTCAACTCGATGCCGCGAGCCTTGGCCGCGCGGTACAGGGTGCGACTCAAAGCACTGCCGCCGACAATAATTTTCCACCCCTTGAAGTCGGTGCCCTGCGCGCCTTGGGCGTTAAGCAACATTTGCAAAATGGTGGGCACGCAATGAGAAAACGTCACCTGCTCGCGACGCCACAATGCAAGCAACTGTTCAGGTTCGTAACGCCCCGGATACACCTGTTTAAGCCCCAACATTGTCGCCAGATACGGCATGCCCCACGCATGCACATGGAACATCGGGGTGATCGGCATGTACACATCGCTGCTACCCAACAGACGCTCAGCAGGCACGCTGCCCAGGATCGTCGAAACACCCAGGGTGTGCAGCACTAACTGGCGATGAGTGAAATACACCCCCTTGGGATTGCCAGTCGTGCCGGTGGTGTAAAAGGTCGTGGCTACCGAGTTCTCGTCGAAGTCTTCGAAGGCATAGTCAGGGCTGGCCGCTGCCAACAGTTGCTCGTATTCGCCAACGCAATCAGGCAACTGAGCCACCATCTGCGGGGTGTCGGTCAACAGCAGGGTTTTCTCGACGGTCAATAATTGCGGGGCGATGGACTGATACAGCGCGACGAAATCACTGTTGACCAGCACAAAGCGGTCTTGCGCGTGGTTCATCGTGTAGAGGATTTGTTCGGGCGATAAACGTACGTTAATGGTGTGGACCACCGCGCCAAGCATCGGGATAGCAAACATGCACTCAAGGTAGCGATGGCTGTCCCAATCCATGACCGCCACCGTGTCGCCCGCCTTGACCCCGGCGCGGGTCAGTACATTGGCCAACCGGGCAATGCGTTCGTTGAGCGTGCCGTAGGAGTAACGGCGCTGGTCGCGATAAACGATTTCACGCGAGGCTTCGTAGCGGCGCCCCGACCACAACAATTGCTTGATCAGTAGAGGAGCTGCATACGCCGCTGGCGTAGGCGCAATAACGCGAGTCTGCAACATGAATGCCCCCCAATGAGTGAACGATCAACGTCGTCTTGGGGATAACTCTAGTCGCTCGCGAAAAAAACCCAATCATTCACAACCGTGATTGGGTTTCAAAACACGTCAGTTCATTTCGGTAAAGGCCAGTTTCACGCCCAGCGCGACCAGCACTGCGCCCATGGTGCGGTCAAACCAATGCCCCATACGTGCAAAACCGGTGCGCACGCGCTGATGGCTAAACAGCATTGCCACCATGCAAAACCACAGCCCTGTGGCAACTGCCAGATACACGCCGTACCCCGCCTGAATCGACAACGGCGTGTGCGGGTTGATGACCACGGTGAACAACGACAGGAAGAACAATGTGGCCTTGGGGTTCAAACCATTGGTCACAAAGCCCGAGGTAAAGGCGCCGCGTGCGGTGCGCTCACCCACCGGCAGGGCCGTGGCCAGCGCCGCCGGGTCGGCCGGTTTGGCCCGCAGTGCCTTGATACCGATGTACAGCAGGTAAGCGGCTGCCAGCCATTTCAAGGCGTTAAACAACACAATCGACTGCGACACAATGATGCCGATACCCAGCAGCGAGTACCCCACATGGACAAAAATCGCCGTGCCCACTCCGAACGCCGTAAACATGCCCGCGCGACGACCGTGGGTCACACTTTCACGCACGACTACGGCAAAATCCGGCCCTGGGCTGGCCACCGCCAACAGGTGAATCAGGGCGACGGTCAAGAATTCTGTCCAATACATGCACGGCTCCATTACAAATTGTTTCTTCTGATAGTCTCGCCACATTACGCCTTCATTTCACAGTACAAAAGGTACAGTTGATGACGAACACTCACCGCGCCGTATTCCTCGATCACCCCTCACTGGACCTGGGTGATCTTGACCTCAGCCCCCTGCGCCAGTGTTTCAATACGTTGCAGTTGTACACCGATACGACGCCAGCCAACGTGGTCGAACGCTTGCAAGGTGCCAGCGTCGTCATCAGCAATAAAATCCTGCTGAACGCCGACACCCTCGCCCAGTGTCCGGACCTGAAGCTGATTTTGGTCGCCGCCACGGGCACCAACAACGTAGACCTTGAGGCGGCCCGGGCGCACGGCATGGTTGTCGCCAACTGCCAGGGTTACGGCACGCCCTCTGTGGCACAGCACACCTTGATGTTGCTGCTGGCACTGGCCACGCGCGTCATCGACTACCAAAAAGCCGTGTCCGCAGGTGAGTGGCAAACCGCCAAACAATTCTGCCTGCTGGACTTCCCGATTGTTGAACTAGAAGGTAAAACCCTCGGCCTGTTCGGTCATGGGGAGCTGGGCAGCGCCGTGGCAAAACTGGCCGAAGCCTTTGGCATGCGGGTTTTGCTCGGGCAGATCCCGGGCCGCCCTGCTCGCCCCGATCGTCTGGCGCTGAACGAATTGCTGCCTCAGGTCGATGCCGTGACCTTTCACTGCCCGCTCAATGAGCACACGCGTCACTTTATCGGCGCCCCGCAGTTGGCATTGCTCAAGCCCGGCGCCTTCGTCATCAACACGGCGCGCGGCGGCATGATCGACGAACAGGCC
This sequence comes from Pseudomonas weihenstephanensis, assembly GCF_016812185.1. Classification (NCBI taxonomy): domain Bacteria; kingdom Pseudomonadati; phylum Pseudomonadota; class Gammaproteobacteria; order Pseudomonadales; family Pseudomonadaceae; genus Pseudomonas; species Pseudomonas weihenstephanensis. The sequence goes on from NZ_JAAEBV010000001.1 coordinate 1,307,124, forward strand.
CTGGCCGATGCCTTGCGCAGTGGCCATTTAGGCGGCGCTGCCACCGACGTGTTGAGTGTTGAACCACCACGCGACGGCAACCCGTTGCTGGCGGCTGACATCCCGCGCCTGATCATTACTCCGCACAGCGCCTGGGGCAGCCGCGAAGCCCGACAGCGAATCGTGGGGCAATTAAGCGAAAACGCCCAAGCGTTCTTCAACGGTACAGCGCTGCGGGTCGTCAGTTGATAAACTGCGCCCCTTTTTGAGGAGCAGATTATGGATCCGCGCAGTGAAGTACTGCTTCGCCAGCCCGAATACTTTCAAGGTGAGGTGCTGTTAGTCGGCCTGCCGCCGGACGATTTGCTGGGCCAGCTGCCCAATGCTCACGGTTGGTGCTGGCACGCAGGCGATCAAACCGCACTGGACGCCCGCTTTGCCGGGCGCGTGCACTTCGGGGTTGAATTAGCCGAGCGCTCATTTGACACCGCCGTGGTGTTTTTGCCCAAGTCCAAAGAACTGAGCGACTACGTCCTTAACGCCGTGGCCGCCCGTTTGCCCAATGCCGATGTGTTTTTGGTGGGTGAAAAGAAAGGGGGCATTGAAGGCGCCTCCAAACAGCTGGCAGCGTTCGGCAAGCCGCGCAAACTCGACAGCGCACGGCATTGCCAACTGTGGCAAGTCACCGTGGACACCGCACCCGCCGCTCCTGTACTGGCCCAACTGGCGCAACATTACGAGCTGCCGCTGGCCGAAGGTCCGCTCAACGTCGTCAGCTTGCCGGGCGTGTTCAGCCACGGCCGTCTGGACCGTGGCAGTGCTTTGCTGCTCGAAAACCTCGACAAACTGCCCAGCGGCCATGTGCTGGACTTCGGCTGCGGCGCGGGTGTGCTAGGCGCCGCCGTCAAACGTCGCTATCCGCACAACACTGTCACGCTGCTCGACGTGGATGCATTCGCCACCGCCAGCAGCCGTTTGACATTGGCCGCCAATGGCCTGGAAGCCGAAGTGATTACCGGCGACGGTATCGATGCGGCGCCGATGGGTTTGAACTCAATTTTGAGCAACCCACCGTTCCATGTCGGCGTCCACACGGACTACCACGCCACCGAAAACTTGCTGAAAAAAGCGGTCAAACATCTGAAATCAGGTGGCGAACTTCGGATTGTTGCCAACAGCTTCCTGCGCTACCAGCCCCTGATCGAAGAGCATTTTGGCGCCTGCGCGGTCAAGGCCCAAGGCCAGGGATTTCGGATTTACAGCGCAAAGCGTCGATAAGACGATTTGAAAAACAAGGCTTGCCGGATCGGATTTGCATAGGCAGAATCCGCTCCGTCCTAGGGGAGTAGTCTCCTCTGAGCTTCACGCTCATCCGGCATACGTCAACATACTTGGTCAACAGACCATGGCGTATGCGACCCAGGTGTCCGCACAGACGGACCGGGGTTTGACAAGACCTATGACACGAACACCTTACCCGGGGCGGGAAGGCTGTACGTGTCATAGCCGTGTCGACCCGCCCCTGGAAACCACCTGATGATGCTCGACTCCTTACTTGTTCCAACTGCAATCGTTGCCTTGGCCGAAATCGGCGACAAGACGCAACTGCTCGCACTCATTCTCGCTGCGCGCTTTCGCAAGCCCTGGCCCATTATTGCTGGCATCGTGGTCGCGACCCTGGCCAACCATGCGGCGGCGGGTGCTGTTGGCGCCTGGTTCAGCACCTTCTTCAGCGATGCAATGCTGCACTGGATTCTTGCGGCGAGCTTTACCGCCACCGCCTTGTGGACGTTGGTGCCGGACAAGATGGACGACGACGAAGCCAGTACTGCACGCAAGTACGGCCCTTTCGTGACCACCCTGATCACTTTCTTCATTGCTGAAATCGGCGACAAAACCCAAGTGGCAACCGTCATGCTTGCGGCGCAGTACCCCGATTTGTGGCTGGTGATTATCGGCACCACGCTGGGCATGCTGATTGCCAACGTGCCAGTGGTATTGGCGGGTAATTTTGCGGCCGACAAACTGCCGCTGACCCTGATCCGTCGCCTGGCGGCGGGTGCGTTTGTCGTCTTGGCTGCCGTGGCGGTGTACAAGGCCATGGTGATCAGTGGCTGGGTTTAAGCGCCCGACGTGAAATCAGCCCTCACCCTACCCCTCTCCCAAAAGGAGAGGGGACTGATTGGGGGTGTTTCAAATCTTCAGCGGGCGACAAACGTTGCGTAATCCACAGTTTCAAACACCCCTCACCCCAGCCGTTACTGGGTTTTCGGCGCCTGTTGATAAAGCGGCATCACCTTGGGAATCGCCGCTTCCAATGCTGCAATCCGGCTGCTGGACGCCGGGTGAGTGCTCATGAATTCAGGGGGCGCGTTCTGCGACTCCTGCGCCATTTTCTGCCACAAGGTGATCGCAGCGTTCGGGTTGTAGCCCGCACGAGCCGCCAACTCAAGACCGATCAGATCCGCCTCGTTTTCGTTGCTGCGGCTGTTAGGCAAGGTCAGGCTGTAATTCACCACGGTATCGGCTAATTGCATGCTGTCTTGCCCCAAGCCCAACAACGCGCCCGCCCCCTGCTTGGCGATTTCAATACCATAGGCTTTGGACATGGACTCGCGACCGTGTTCGCGCAAGGCGTGAGCAATCTCATGACCCATGATCGCGGCGATTTCATCGTCGCTCAGCTTGAGCTGATCAATGATCCCGCTATAAAAGATGATTTTGCCGCCAGGGCCGCAGTTGGCGTTGAGTTCATCACTCTTGATCAGGTTGACCTCCCAATCCCATTGCGCAGCATCCGGGCGAAACGCCGGTGCCTGGGCAATCAGTCGGTTAGCGATGGCTTGCAAGCGTTTAGCGTTGGCGCCGGTTTTGTCCAATGCGCCTTTGGTGTTCGCCTCGCTGACCGTTTGCTGGTACGACTGCGCGTACATCTGATCGACCTGCTGGCTGGAGAGCATGCTGAACATGTATTGCTTGCGCTCAACCCCGACCGCACCCGCCTTGGTCGTATTGACCGCCTGACACCCGCCGAGCAACAGCCCTGCGCCGATCACGCACACTACCGCTAACTTACCCATCACGACTCTCCATAAAGATGGCGCGTATCGTAGCAGACACACCCGTCAACCCGGCGTCAGACATTCCGGTGCATTGAGCTTGGGATCATTGACCAGGTTGGCCAACGGCCGCTCACGCAGCGCCGATTGCGGGCTGGCCAGCAGGGCTTGCAACACATGCAGCGGGGTTTCGGGGTCCAGCCACGCACGCTGGCCGTCTTCGTCCAGAATCAACGGCCGCCGCTGACTGGCGGCCGCCTGAGTGATGACCGCGGTGCTCAACCACTCGTGACCTTCCACCGGATAGGCTTCCCAAATCGCCGCAAAAAACAGCGATGCACCTTCACCCGGTGTCAGCCAATACGGACGCTTACGCGTGGTACCGCGCCACTCATAAAAGCCGTTGGCCGGCAGCAGACAGCGACGCTGACGAAAGGCATCGCGAAACATGGGTTGTTCGACCAGGGTCTCCGCGCGCGCATGCGCAGGCGTGCGGGACAGGTCGGTCAGCCAGGCCGGGGTCAGGCCCCAACGCGCGCGGGCCAACGTGCGCTGATCCGGCTGCACCCCCGCCCGCAGGATCAATACCGAGTCATTGGGCGAAATATTCCACTGCGCTTGCTGATCCGTCGGAAAACCGGGCAAAGCTGCAAATGCAGGATTCCAACGAAACAGAGCAAAACGTCCACACATGGGCCAGCACAACTCTTCTATATAGATAGCGGTGAAAAAGCGGTCTTTTAACAGACCAGCACATCCGGAAAACTCTCGGGTTCGTCGTCCGCTACGGGTGAGGCCGCATTGTACGCATCGATCAGCTCGCGCGCGTAAAGCGCTTGATCGTCGGCCACCGCCAAGCCCAGCAGCCCCAACGCCGGCAACTCGCCCATCCCGCCCACCAGATCACTTCCCTGAATGCTGGCAGACACGCCTTCACTGGCGAGCATGCCCGACAACAGCTCGGCTTCCATCAAGCTTTGCGGCTCATAAATGCGCTGCATGGCCGTTACTCGTTCTCAGTGCGCACATCGAGCATCCACTCACCATCGTGAATCTGAAGCGTGAAGAGGATTGGCCGACAACACACAGGGCAGTCTTCAAAGTAGGTTTGATCACCACCGGACAGATCAAGCACCGCTTCTACCGGCTCACCGCAATAAGGGCAGTTGTAGTGTTCGGTTTCAAGCATCGCGGTCTCCAAAGTAACTTGTGCGTATAATCGCCGGTCTATTTGCAGGGCTATTATTTTTGGCCTGCCTTGTTTACTTACCTTAGCCGTTTCCAACAAGAGAGCATGATGGGCCAATTCGATACCATCCGACCTTACGACGACGCCGAAGTCCCAGCAGTGCTGGCCCGGCTGCTCAGCGACAAGGCGTTTCTAGATATCCTTACCCACTTTCGCTTCCCGCGTCTGGCTGGCGCTTTCGGCTGGCTGTTAAAACCTCTTATAGCGCATCGACTGCAAAAAGAGTTCGCAAGGATTAACTCTGTCGCCTCGTTACAAGACAAGGTCGCGGTCTACGTCGATCGCACGATTGAACACGCAACCGACGGTGTGACCTATAGCGGCGTTGAAAACTTGAAGTCGGGCACCGCCTATCTGTTTTTGGCCAACCACCGCGACATCGTGATGGACCCGGCATTCGTCAACTACGCGGTGTACCACGCGGGCCTGCCGACGCCGCGCATCGCCATCGGCGATAACTTGCTGCAAAAACCCTTTGTCAGCGACCTGATGCGCCTGAACAAGAGCTTCATCGTGCACCGCTCGATCACCGGTCGCCGCGAAAAACTCGCGGCTTACCAATTGCTGTCGGCGTACATCAACCATTCGATCCGCAACGATGGTGTGTCCATCTGGATTGCTCAAGCCGAAGGCCGTGCAAAGGACGGTGACGACCGCACAGACTCGGCAATCCTCAAGATGTTTCACATGAGCCGTAAAAGCGAACCCTTCGGCGAGGTCATTCAATCACTGAACATGACCCCGGTGTCGATTAGCTATGAATACGACCCGTGTGATCAGGCCAAAGCGCGTGAACTGTACATCCGCGCCACAACCGGCACGTACAGCAAGGCACCGGGCGAAGACGACACTAGCATCGCCAACGGCATCACCGGCTACAAAGGCCGGGTACACATAAACTTCGCAGCGCCGATCACTGATGTTTTCGAAGACAGCAAACTGCTGGCCGCCGAAATGGATTGTCAGATCCTGACGGGATACCGACTGTTCCCGGCGCATTACCTGGCCTACGCGCAATGGGCTGAGGCTGACCCGCAATTGCAGGTGCCTGTGGCGAGCGACGTGTTCCCCGCCGATGAGTTGGCCAAGGCCCAACAGGAATGGCAACGCCGCCTGGACGCCTGCCCCGTAGAACACCGCCCATACCTGGTGCTGCAATATGCAATGCCGGTACGCAACCAATACCGCATCAAGGCTGGTCTGGTGCTTTAATCTCCCCCCCTTAAAGTGTGCTGTCACCGTATCGTCATCTAGAGAGGTCACTCTGTGGCCCCTCTAGACCGACACGGAGCTTGTCATGCTGCACGCCGAAAACCAGGACCACCTTTATCGCATTACGCCCAACGATGAACAGCAGGCGCTGATCGAAGGTTTAGCGTTCAACGTTCAGGATCGTCACTGGCTGGTGTATTGCGCGCTGAGTGGGCACACCCATGCGGACCTGCCCGAACTGGATATGCTCACCGGCGTCAGTCAACTTGAGTTGTATGCGCAAGCTGCCTGAACCCTGCGCGCACAAAAAAGCCCGAACTCGGCGAGTTCGGGCTTTTTGCTGTTGAACGGTTACTCGCCCAGCAGACGACCTACCGACGGGTCTTTAAACACGCGGGTCAGGGCATCGCTCAGTACATCGCTCACCAGTTTGGTATTGGTTTCCTGATTCGGAGCCATACCGAAGCGCTGGTCCAGGGACGCGCCATAACGACCACTGTAGGTGCGGCCGCCATTCTTCACGTCAGAACGGAAGGTTGCGCCAATGGTCGCTTCAGTCACGTACATCGAGTCCTTTGGCGACTGATACTTCAGCTCAGCCAGGGTCACGGTCAGTTGCGGGGCATTCATCGCATTGGCCGTCGGGGTGTAGCCCAACAAACGCACAGCGGCTTCAGCCTGGGCTTGCAGTTTTGGGAGCAGGTCCGCACTGCTGACACTGATGGCGCTGGTCTCAGGGTACATGCCACCGCGCGTGCCCAAGGTTGGGGATGGACGCCCATCCACCACACGCACAACCACAGGCTGACCGCGACCGACAGGTGCGAGCTGCGTGGTCAGTTTTGGTTGCGGGCTAAGTTGTTGCGGGCTGTGGGCGCAGCCGACCAGGGTCAAACTGGTCACAGTGATCAAACCGAACAACAGGCGTTGCAACATGCTCATCTCTCCAGGACTGGGTAAAACCGGCCGCCAGTATAGCGGTGCTGCGCACCTGTGAACCAGCCGCTTGCTGTCACGGGTCTGTCATGGCCGATACATCAGTGCGTCACGTCTGCGTGGCACTGTTCTACACATTCACTCAAGAGGTACTTGCCATGAGCTGGCTAGGGTTGTTGCTGAGCGTTACTCGACCACATCGCTGCTTTGTACGTCTGGATGCATCAGGCCGCTGCCAGGCCTTTAAACACTGCATAAAGCCTCCGGCTGGCGACAACTGGGTCGAAATTGAAGAAGTTCGCCTCAATTGGTTGCACCAGGTATTACCCGCTAACGCCCGCGTGGCCCCGCCTGCAACGCGCTCAAGGGTGCGACCGCTGTTAGGTGTTTGACTCAAACACCAATAAAAGTCATTTAACAGGATCAATTGCCCGCGTTTCTTCGCTACAATCTCCCCCCGATTATAAGGACGTCTCCTGATCGGGCCTCGCAACACCGCTAATACGCGTGTATTGGCACCCCAAACCGCCCACAGAGAGCCGCCCACACAGATTGTGTAGAGCCGGCGCGCTTGCTGTTGATCGTGCACACCCCTCTAAACAATCTGTAGAGCTGCCATGCTGCTCGGCCACTGCGTTCGCCCGTTTTGCCGCACCTGTATTGCAGGTCGTTCACGGGTTTGGTGCCAGGCATGCGGCAGCCCTTTTTTGAGGTTCACGTCTTCAAAAGAGCGTGAAAAAAACGGGTTTTCACAACTTCACAAGAGTGTGGCGAGCAAATGAAAAGTTTTGCGTCTGAACATGCACCATTAGCGTCTGTTACTGCCCCATCCAGCAGGTTCGAAGTCAGCTTTACCGCACAAGACTGAAACCTGTCCGCCTTACGGATTTGGTTGCACAAACGGACGCTCTTGACCTTAAGTCGAATTGCCTCCGGCACCCTGAAATGCGTTCATATGAACCTTCAAGGCCCGGTTGGTGGCGTCCGCTGAAGCAGCAAGCAATTGCGATGAATCGGACATGGCGATCCTGGCCACGCGTGACCTGAGGCTCTATCTGATCCACGCCTCGGAACACCTGGCAGCTATGCCGTCAATTTGGTGCCGTAGATTTTGGAGACGCGTTAATGGCGCATAACGAAGCAGTCGATGTAGTACTGGTTGGAGCGGGCATCATGAGTGCCACCCTCGCCGTACTGCTCAAAGAGCTCGACCCCGGCATGTCGCTGGAAGTAGTAGAGCAAATGGACTCAGGCGCTGCGGAGAGTTCCAACCCGTGGAACAACGCTGGCACCGGCCATGCCGGACTGTGCGAATTGAACTACACGCCGCAAGCGGCTGACGGTTCGATCGACATCAAAAAAGCGGTGCATATCAATGCACAGTTCGAAGTCTCGAAACAGTTTTGGGCCTATTTGGCGCAACAAGGGACGTTCGGTTCGTGCAAATCCTTCATTAGCCCAGTGCCTCACCTGAGCTACGTGCAAGGCGAAAAAGGTGTGTCCTTCCTGAAAAAACGTTTTGAAGTGCTGAGCAAGCACCATGCGTTTGCCGACATGGAATACACCGAAGACAAAGCCAAAATGGCCGAATGGATGCCGCTGATGATGCCGGGCCGCCCTGCGGACGAAGTCATCTCGGCGACCCGTGTGATGCACGGCACCGATGTCAATTTCGGCGCCCTGACCAAGCAATTGCTCAAGCATCTGGCCAGCGCTCCCGACACCCAGATCAAATACAGCAAGAAAGTCACCGGCCTCAAGCGCAATGGCAGCGGCTGGACCGTGAGCATCAAAGACATCAACAGCGGCAATACGCGCCACATTGATGCCAAGTTTGTGTTCTTGGGCGCCGGTGGCGCGGCCTTGCCGCTGCTGCAAGCCTCGGGCATCGAAGAAAGCAAAGGTTACGGCGGCTTCCCGGTCAGTGGCCAATGGCTGCGTTGCGACAATCCGCAGGTGGTCAAGCTTCACCAGGCCAAGGTTTACAGCCAGGCCGCTGTGGGTTCGCCACCGATGTCAGTGCCGCACCTGGACACCCGTGTGGTGGATGGCAAAAAGTCGCTGCTGTTCGGGCCGTATGCCGGTTTCACCACCAAGTTCCTCAAGCACGGCTCCTTCCTTGACCTGCCGATGTCGATCCGTTTGGGCAACATCGGCCCCATGCTCGCCGTCGCTCGCGACAACATGGACCTGACCAAGTACCTGGTTAGCGAAGTGCGCCAATCGATGGAACAGCGCCTCGAATCCCTGCGTCGCTTTTATCCACAGGCCAAAGCCGAAGACTGGCGTCTTGAGATTGCGGGCCAACGGGTTCAGATCATCAAAAAGGACCCGAAAAAAGGCGGTGTGCTGCAATTTGGTACTGAGCTGGTGGCGGCCAAAGACGGCTCGCTGGCCGCGCTGCTGGGCGCCTCCCCCGGCGCCTCGGTGACGGTTTCGATCATGCTTGACCTCATTGAACGCTGCTTCGCGCAACGAGCTACAGGCGAATGGGCCACCAAGCTCAAGGAGATTTTCCCGGCACGGGAAAAAACCCTGGAGACAAACGCCGAGCTGTACCGCGAAATCAGCACACGTAATTCGCAACTGCTTGAGCTGGTTGAACCGAGCAACAGCATCGCATAAGGCCGCTTGATGTAAGCAGCCCACAAAGCCCTCGCCCCTTTTTGGAGCGAGGGCTTTTTTTGCACCGCAAAAGCGCATGACAGGCGCAACGCCTATTTCATGGTGAACAACACCCGGCTGCCGCCATTACTGACAAAGTCATCGTCGTCTGTGATTGCGATCAAATCGGCCTCACACACGCTCGCAACCTGACCCATAGACTTGGCATGAACCCGACGATTTAGGTGGGCGCTTCCCGACACAAGGTGACTGAAGCTGAACCCGCACACGCGCTCCCCTTGTTGATAGCTAAACGATTCATTGCCCCGCGACTGCGGCAGGTAATAGGTCAACTCCTGGCTGTGCCCCGGCTCAATCACAAAGTCATGTCCCGTCGCCTGCGTGTTGTCGAGCCACGAGAAATCTTTGCCCGGTGAGATCGCTGCGGACGTCGCATTATGAATCTCGACCTCCAGTATTTCGTCAATGGCCAGCGCGGCCGAACCCAGCCCGCCAAGCAGCAGACCCAAAAAAAGGCGGGCCAAAAAATCCGGGAATCGTTTCATGGTAGAAGTCCTTTTCAGTAGAGGGGCTCATCGTCCTGATGAGCGGTTAACAGGCTAACTGTCGATTTGAGTATTGTTCGCCCACGCAAAAGCACCCCGCCGCAAACGGTGCAAGCGACGTGGGATGGGTCTTTAAACACTAGAGGGAATAAGCGCGGAGGCATCCGGCGGCAACGCCGCCGTCAAATCAAGTCACGCATGCTGAAAAAACACGCAGGTGAAGTTGACGATGGCTGTGCAATCGGATGTCGCCTTAGGCAACGGCTACGCGTTGCGAGCAGTCTCGATCAGTTGGATATAGTCGGCCGCGTTGCGCTGGTCCTTGATGATGTCGACGAAGGTTTGGCCGTGTTCGTCTTTGCCATCCAGGTCGTAGCCCGCTTCTTTGAAAAAGGTCAGGAAACGCTCGAAATCATCAATACGCAAACCACGGTACGCTTTGACCAGCTTATGCAGCGAAGGTGAAGTGGCGTCCACAGGCTCGAAGTCGAGGAACAGCTTGATCTGTTCATCGCCAATCTCATCACCAATCAACTGCTTCTTATCTTTACGCATGTCCGACTCCAGCTTGCTGATACTTCACGGGGCACGCAGTTTACCCAAGGCTCAGCGCGCGCGCACGCTGGCGGTGTGCAAGTCGGCCCAGATATGACCATTGGCGTACGTCAGAAACTGGCAATAGAGCGTGTCGTTACGCAGCAAGTCCATGACCACCCGATACTGGGCGACCGGGTACGACAGCGTCAGGGTTTTGGTCTTACTGTCGAAGGCGGGTTTTTTCAGGCTTTTACTTTCACCATCGAACGAGATCAACACTTCACGCACTGTGGCGCCCTGACTCATCGGCTTGCCTTTCAAGCGCACCCACAGTGGCGACGTCACCGGAATCGGCTGTTGATTGGACTGGCGCTGGCTGCCCACCACCACGGAATAAGAGGTGACCAGCATCAGCTGTTGCTGCTCGGGTTTCTCGGTGCGCAATTGCAGGTCATCGGCAGGCAAAAACTGCGCATGCAAAGGCGAAGTGCTGACGGGTGCGGCCGCCAAAGGCAGACTGGCCACCAACACAAACGAGGCAACACAACGGGTTAAACGGCTCATGACCAGCTCCGAGAGACGAAGCCAGCACTCTAGCATGGGCTCGCGCCTGTAAACCGGTCAGCGCGACCGGTTTCACAGAGGCGTACAACCTGAGTGCAGGTTGACTCAGCGGCGCACGGGGCGCTTTTGCAATTTGCGTTGCAAGGTCCGGCGGTGCATGCCCAATGCGCGGGCAGTGGCGGAGATATTGCCTTCATGCTCACCCAGTACGCGCTGGATGTGTTCCCACTGCAAGCGGTCAACCGACATGGGGTTGTCCGGCACCAGCGCATCCAGATCGGCGTGCTGGCTCAGCAGTGCCGCGAGCACGTCATCAGCGTCGGCAGGTTTGCACAGGTAGTTGCAGGCGCCGCGCTTGATGGCCTCAACAGCGGTGGCGATGCTCGAATAACCGGTGAGGATCACCACGCGCATTTCCGGGTCAAGTTCCAGCAATTTCGGCAGCAAAACCAAGCCCGAATCGCCGTCCATTTTCAGGTCCAGCGCGGCATAGTCAGGAATGTCTTGCTGGGCCAGAGTCAGCCCTTCTTCGGCAGAGCCTGCGGTGCTCACGCGAAAACCGCGTCGGCTCATGGCGCGTGCCATCACGCGGGTGAACGTGGCGTCGTCGTCAACCAGCAGCAAATGCGGCAGCTCTTCGCCTTCGACCAGAATTTCTTCACTCATTTTCGTTTCCTCGGGCGACACGGGGCAGGCGCAGCTCGGTGAGCGTGCCGCCTTCCTCATGACTGTAGAGTTTTACCGAGCCACCGGCGCGTGTCACGCTGGCTTTGCTCAAGAATAGGCCCAGGCCGAAACCTTTGCCCTTGGTGGTAAAAAAGGGTTTGCCAATTTGTTCGGCGATGGCCAACGGAACACCTGCACCGTGGTCACGAATACTGATGGTCAAATCCACGGCGTCCCAATCCACGGTCACTTCAAGCCCTTCCGGGCAGGCATCCGCCGCGTTATTGAGCAGGTTAAGCAGCGCCTGGGTTAAATCGGGCGGCGGTGCCAGACGCGGGATCGGCGCATGGCCCAGGCACTGAAAGCGATACGTCGCTTCGGGCCGCATCAAATGCCAGCGATTGAGTGCTTCATCCAGCCATTGAGTGACGTCCTGCACCTCAACCGCCAGACGACGATTGGCTTCGGCTGCGCGCACCAATTGTTGCAAGGTTTGCTTGCACAGCTGGACCTGGTCTTGCAGCACGCTCAGGTCGTCTTGCAAGTCTGGATCAGGGTGTTCGCGGCGCATCTCTTTGATCAGCACACTCATGGTCGACAACGGTGTACCCAGCTCGTGAGCAGCGCCAGCGGCTTGGGTGGCCACGGCCAAAAGTTGCTTGTCTCGCAGACCTTCTTCACGGCGCAAGGCTCGCAGCTCCTCTTGACGACGCAGCTCTTCGGCCATTTTGGCGGCGAAGAACGTGATCACGGCAGCCGACAAGGCAAAACTCAGCCACATGCCGTAGATCTGTAGTTTTTCGCGGAAAAACGCAACGGTGTCCAGGGGATAGGACTGCACCAGCAGCAAGGTGTACAGCGCCAGCGCGATCCCGGACAGCACCACCGAAAACCGCCACGGCAGCGTGACCGCTGCAATGGTCAGCGGCACCAGGTAATACGAAACAAACGGGTTGGTGGAGCCGCCCGAAAAATACAGCAAGGCACTGTGGATAAACAGATCACAGGCCAGTTGCAACGCGTATTCCAACTCGGTCACCGGCCACGTGGTACGCAACCGGATCGCGGTAAAAGCACACAACAGCATCGAGCAGCCGAGGGTCACGCAGAGCTGAAACCAGGGCAGCGGCAACAAATCAAACAGGTAGGCGATCCCCACCGAACCCGCTTGAGCAGCGAGCACCAAGGTGCGGATAAGCGTAAGGCGCCAGAGGTTCTGACGTGTCGCAGACATTAACTGTACGGGGGCGAGCATGAGCTCTCCTGATGAGCGCTCCAGGCGGATCGCCGGGAGTATAACCAAGCTGATGGCACCACAGGCAAACGTGCGGCAATGAGCCACAGTGTTTTTTTACAGAATACGGCTACTCACGCGCCTGATGTGAGCGGACAACCCCGTCCATGCCTTCACGAACCCTGGCGCCTTGACACCTGGGTATATGTATCAAAAATGTAATCGGGCGAACTGAAACCCATGTATTAGAGTCTTATTGCTCAGACGCAGGCCTGCATGACCACACCTGCGTACCTCACCCAAGGAGCCTTCATGTCTATGTTCCCTCGCACTGCCGCCCTTCTGACCCTGAGCATTGGCGCACTGGCCAGTCTGCCCGCGCTGGCCGCCGATGACCTGCATTACAACCAGATCTCGTTGCGCGCCGAAGCCAGCCAGGAAGTGCCACGCGACCTAATGATCGTGACCTTGTACACCGAAGCGCAAAACACCGACGCCGCCAAGCTGGCCGCAGAAATCACCACCGCCATGAACAAGGCGATTGGCCAGGCCAAGCAGGTTAAAGACGTGACGTTGCGCCAGGGCAGCCGTAACAGCTACCCGATCTACGACAACAAAACCCAAAAGATCACGGGCTGGCGTGAACGCGCCGAACTGCGCCTGGAAAGTGCAGACTTCGCAGCCCTGTCCAAGCTCACCGGCGACCTGATGCAAACCCTGAAAATGGGCAACATGCAGTTCGCGGTCGGTAACGCTGCGCGCAAAACCAGTGAAGACACCCTGCTCAAAGATGCCGTGAATGCGTTCAAGGCCCGCGCACAACTGGCCACCGATGCGCTGGGCGGCAAGGGTTACAAAATCGTCAACCTGAACCTCAACAGCAACGGTTATCCGCAACCCTACATGCGCAGCGAGATGATGATGAAAGCCGCTTCTGCTGACATGGCGGCGGCACCCACCCCAGACGTTGAGGCGGGCACCAGCGAAGTCAGCATGAGCGCTGACGGTGTGATTGAAGTGCAAATGCAATAACGCCCTTCCCCCCCTTGAACAAGCCCCTGAAGCGGCAGCGCTCCAGGGGCTTTTTCGTAGGCGAAAAAGGCCTAAGACGCGTCTGAAGCAATATAAAGATATGACTTACACGGTGAATCTCTATCAGCTGACATCTTTTCAAGGCGAGAGTCTAGATAAGTAACACCTCTGACCTAAAACAGTGCAACCGGTGACTCCATAGCGGTAAAAGCTGTAACGAAATGCTTCAAAAATCGGCGCGCAAACGATCAAATGCGTCATAAATTACATAAATGCGACATTCCTGTACGATCGTTCCACGAAAATTGCGTTCAACGGCCAACACATCTTGCATTGGGTATAGGCCGTGCATAAGTATCGCCGGGTCGACTCACAAGGTCGCCCTCACACCAAAAATGACAAAAATCATGAGGCCACCATGTTCAAACACGCGGTCATTCCGTTTTTAGTGGGTGCCAGCCTGCTGGCAAGTGCACCTTTCGCTCACGCAGCGACCAACCTGGTGTTTTGCTCTGAAGGCAGCCCAGCCGGTTTTGACCCGGGCCAATACACCACCGGTACCGACTTCGATGCGTCGGCCGAAACCATTTACAACCGCCTGAGCCAGTTCGAACGTGGCAGCACGCAGGTTGAGCCTGGCTTGGCGACGAGCTGGGATATCTCCCCAGACAACTTGACCTACACCTTTCACCTACGTGACGGGGTCAAATTCCACACCACGCCGTACTTCACGCCTACACGCGATTTCAACGCAGATGACGTGCTGTTTACCTTCAACCGCATGCTCGATAAAGACATGCCGTTCCGTAAGGCTTACCCCACCGAATTCCCTTATTTCACCGACATGGGCATGGATAAAAACATCGCCAAGGTGGAAAAACTTGACGACAAAACCGTCAAGTTCACCCTGAACACCGTTGATGCTGCGTTCATCCAGAACATGGCCATGCACTTCGCGTCTATCGAGTCGGCTGAATACGCCGATAAATTGCTCAAGGAAGGCCGACCGGCTGACATCAACCAAAAGCCGATTGGCACCGGGCCGTTTGTCTTCAAGAGCTATCAGAAAGACTCCAACATCCGTTACACCGGTAACAAAGATTACTGGAAGCCCGAAGACGTCAAAATCGACAACCTGATTTTCGCCATCACCACCGATCCGTCGGTGCGCATCCAAAAGCTGAAAAAGAACGAATGCCAGGTCACGATTTACCCGCGCCCTGCTGACCTCGCCGCCCTGAAAGCCGATAAAGCCCTGCAGATGCCTGATAAACCGGGCTTCAACGTGGGTTACATCGCTTACAACGTGATGGACAAGGTCAAGGGCAGCAACGAGCCTAACCCGATGGCCCAGCTCAAGGTGCGCCAGGCACTGGACATGGCCGTCAACAAACAGCAAATCATTGATTCGGTGTACCAGGGCGCTGGCCAACTGGCCGTCAACGGCATGCCGCCAACGCAATGGTCCTACGACGACACCATCAAAGATGCACCCTACAACCCTGAAAAAGCCAAAGAGCTGCTCAAAGAAGCAGGCATCAAGCCCGGCACAGAAATCACCCTGTGGGCCATGCCGGTACAACGCCCGTACAACCCCAACGCCAAGCTGATGGCCGAAATGCTGCAATCGGACTGGGACAAGATCGGCATCAAGGCCAAGATCGTCACCTACGAATGGGGCGAGTACATCAAGCGTTCCAAAGGCGGGGAAAACGGCGCGATGTTGATCGGCTGGAGCGGTGACAACGGTGACCCGGACAACTGGCTCGGCACCCTGTTCGGTTGCGACGCCATCAATGGCAACAACTTCTCCAAGTGGTGTAACCCCCAGTTTGACGCGCTGATCAAGGCGGCCAAAGCCACCACCGACGTGGCCGAACGCACCAAGCTCTACAAACAGGCGCAACACCTGCTCAAAGATCAGGTTCCGATGACACCTATCGCACACTCGACGGTGTATCAGCCGATGCGCAGTAACGTACAGGACTTCAAAATCAGCCCACTCGGTCTGACGTCCTTCTACGGCGTTGGCATCAGCAAGTAAAAAGGACCGGTGAATGCGGCCTGTATGCCGCATTCACTTATCTGCCAGGACGGCGGAAATCCCCTTCATCCTTAAGCCACTCTGTACTACAGATAAAGCTATAGGACGCCGAGACATTTCCTACGCACCTGTCAGGCCCGACGCATTTACGGCGGCTCTTTGACCTCTTAACGTCTTTGAGCCACCTGCGAACAGCGCCGGGAGTCAAACCGTAGTGGATGGTATCGACGCCTTGAGTGTGTTGGCCCGTACGTGCAGCACTCAGGACACAAAAACAAGAAAAAGGACTCGGAACGCTATGCGTAATCCTCTGGTTTTATCGGTTCTGCTCAGCGCTGGCGTCCTTGCCGGCAGCCCCTTGGCCCATGCCGCCAACAGCCTGGTGTTCTGCTCCGAAGGCAGCCCGGCAGGCTTTGACACCGCGCAATACACCACCGCCACCGATAACGATGCGGCCGAACCGATTTACAACCGCCTCGCCGAGTTTGAAAAAGGCGGCACCGCAGCAGGGCCGGCACTGGCCACCCGCTGGGACATTTCCGAAGACGGCCTGACCTACACCTTCCATCTGCGTCCCGGAGTGAAGTTTCACACCACTAAATGGTTTACCCCGACCCGCGATTTCAACGCCGATGACGTGCTGTTTACCTACAACCGCATGCTCAATCGTGACCACCCGTTTCGTAAGGCGTACCCCACCGAGTTCCCCTACTTCAGCAGCATGAGCCTGGACAAAAACATCGCGCGCGTTGAAAAAACCGACCCGATGACGGTTGTCATCACGCTCAACTCGGTCGACGCCGCGTTCATCCAGAACATCGCCATGAGCTTTGCCTCGATTTTGTCGGCCGAATACGCCGACCAGTTGCTCAAGGAAGGCAAGCCCAGCGACATCAACCAAAAGCCGGTGGGCACCGGGCCTTACGTGTTTCAGCGTTATCAAAAAGACTCGAACATCCGCTACGCGGCCAACAAGGACTATTGGGACCCGAGCCAGGTCAAACTCGACAACCTGATTTTCTCGATCAACACCGACGCCTCGGCACGCATGCAAAAGCTGCGTAAAAACGAGTGCCAGGTCTCGCTCAACCCACGTCCGGCCGACGTTGCCAGCCTCAAGCAAGACCCCAAACTTCAGGTCATCGAAAAGCCCGGTTTCAACCTCGGTTACATCGCCTACAACGTGCGGCATAAACCCTTCGACCAGCTTCAGGTGCGTCAAGCACTGGACATGGCCGTCAACAAAGACAGCATCCTGACCGCCGTGTATCAGGGCGCGGGGCAGAAAGCAGTCAATGCCATGCCGCCCACCCAGTGGTCGTATGACGACACCATCAAAGACGCGCCCTACAACCCCGAAAAAGCCAAAGAGATGCTCAAGGCTGCCGGGGTCAAGGAAGGCACAGAAATTACCCTGTGGGCCATGCCCGTACAGCGTCCATACAACCCCAATGCCAAGCTGATGGCCGAAATGCTGCAATCGGACTGGGGCAAGATCGGGCTTAAGGTCAAGATCGTCAGCTACGAATGGGGCGAGTACATCAAACGCACCAAAAATGGCGAACATGACATCAGCCTGATTGGCTGGACCGGTGACAACGGTGACCCGGACAACTGGCTCGGCACGCTCTACAACTGCGACGCGATTGGCGGCAACAACTACTCCATGTGGTGCAACAAGGAGTACGACACCCTGGTCAAGAACGCCAAGATCGTGACCGACCGCGATCAGCGCACGGTGCTCTACAAGCAAGCCCAGCAGCTGCTCAAGCAACAAGTGCCGATCACACCCATTGCCCACTCCACGGTTAACCAGCCGCTGAGTGCCAAAGTGCAGGGTTTTACCGTGAGCCCGTTTGGCCGTAACGCCTTCTCCGGCGTGAGTATCGACGACTAACCCTTATCCCGCGTTTGTCCGTGTCATCAGGCCGCATGGGGCGGCCTGTTGAACATTGCGGCCAAGTGGTCGCAAGCAAACGTTTGCAGTGCTCAAACTCGTTCCACAACAGCCAGCTCAACACATAAAGAGCGGCAATAAAAAAGAAGCAGAGGAGCCTCAACCATGAGAGTCACAAGCAGCGCGTTACTCGCTTTATCCATCAGCAGCCTTGCGGCGATGGCACAAGCAGAAGAGATGAGCCAGGCGTTTGTGCCCACCGAAGTCAAAACCGGTGCCAGCAGCCAAAGCGAAGCCAGCGGCTTCGTTGAAGGCCAAAGCCTGGGCGGTACAACGCGCAACTGGTACGCCAACGAACTGAAGCGCAACAACGGCCGTTTCACCTACAACGACCACGGCGTGGAAAAAACCACACCGCGCCGGATCAACTGGGTGCAAGGCACCATCATTGATTACAGCTCGGGCTTCACCCAGGGCACCGTGGGTTTCAAAACCCAAGTGGCGGCCTACAACGCCATTGCGCTGGACCGTGATGTCGGTGACATCGCCGGTAAAAACAACCGCACCCTGACCCACAGTGATGGCGATGCCGTTGGCCAGTGGAGCAAGCTGGGCCTGGCGAACCTTCAGGCACGCGTGTCCAACACCACACTGGTGGTGGGCCGACAGAACTTCAGCAGCCCAACCATCGATGTGATCGGAAACCGCGCACTGCCTTCCAGCTTCCAGGGGGTAGGGCTGCACAGTGAAGAGTTCAACAACCTGTCGTTCGACGCTGGCTCCTTCGACCGCGTATCGCCGCGCACCGAGCAAGGCCTGAAGAAGTTTCGCTCGGAATACAGCGACAGCGCCAAGGTCACCACTGACCGCGCCAGCGTGGCCGGCCTCAACTACCAGCCGTTCAAGAGCCTGAAAACCTCGCTCTATGCCACCCACGTTGAAGACTTCTGGAACCAGTACTACTTTGGCGCGGTGCACGATCTGGGCGACAACGCGGTACTGGGGCTCAACACCAACCTCAACTACTACAAAACCATCGACACCGGCAGCAAGGCCATGGGGGATATCAACAACGATACCTTCAGCCTGGCCTTCGGCCTGACTCACCAGGCGCACACCGTCACCCTGTCGTACCAGCAAGTGATCGGTGACGAGTACTTCGACTACCTGCACGAAACCAACGGTATTTACCTGGCCAACTCCCTGTTGTCTGACTTCAACGGCCCGAACGAAAAATCGGTGCAGTTGGCGTACAGCATCAACATGGCGCAGTACGGCGTGCCGGGCCTGAAATTCAACGCCTACCATGCGCGTGGCTTTGACATTGACGGCACCAAATACAAAGGCACCGCCTACGACGTGAAGAAAATGGACGGCGAAGACCACTCCGAGTACAGCATTGGCACGTCCTATGCAATTCAAAGCGGTCCACTGAAAGCCACCGCGATTCGCGCCACCTACACCACGCACCGCGCCAGCAAATTCCAGTCTGACGGCAACATCAACGAGTTCCGTGTGGTCACCACCATTCCGTTCAACATCCTTTAACCCTGCCGCGCCAATGCCTGTTGCTCGCACACAGGCATTGGCGCAACGCAAATTCAACCGATTGGAGAGGGTAGCCATGAAACGACTTCCACTACGCACTGCCCTTGCCGTGGCATTGCTCAGCACCGCTGTCAGTGTTTGCGCCAAGTCGTTGGTGGTGTGCACCGAAGCCAGCCCTGAAGGCTTCGACATCGTTCAATACACCACCGCCGTGACCGCCGATGCCTCGGCTGAAACCATCCTCAATCGCCTGGCCGATTTCAAACCCGGCACTACAGACGTTGAGCCTGCCCTTGCCGAGCGCTGGGACATCAGCCCCGACGGGCTTGAATACATCTTTTACCTGCGCCCCGGCGTCAAGTTTCACACCACCGACTACTTCAAACCGACCCGCACCCTGAACGCCGATGACGTGATCTGGAGTTTTCAGCGCCAGCTGGACCCAAACCACCCCTGGCACGACAAATCGCTGGTCGGCTATCCCTACTTTGAAAGCATGGGCTTTAAAAACCTGCTCAAGAGTGTGGAGAAAGTTGACGACATGACCGTGAAAATCACGCTCAACCATGCCGAGTCGCCGTTTCTGCGGGACATCGCCATGCCGTTCAACTCCATCTATTCCGCCGAATACGCCGACCAGTTGCTCAGGTCGGGTAAAACCAGCGAACTGAACAGCAAGCCGATCGGCACCGGCCCGTTTATTTTTGTGCGCTACAACAAGGATGCGCAGGTGCGCTTCAAGGCCAACCCCGAATACTTCCGGGGCAAGCCGGCGAGTGATGTGCTGATCTTCGCGGTGACCACCGACAGCAACGTGCGCCTGCAAAAACTCAAGGCCAACGAATGCCAGATTGCGCTGTACCCCAAGCCCGATGAAGTCAACAACATCAAGAAAGACCCGAACCTGAAAGTCGACGAGATGGCGGCGCTGATGACCAGCTACATCGCCATGAACACCCGCCACAAATACCTGGACGATGTGCGCGTGCGCAAAGCCATCGACATGGCCTTCGACAAAGAAACCTACCTCAATACCGTTCACGGTAAAGGCAACGCGATCACCGCCGTCAACCCGTACCCGCCGACGATGCTGGGGTTTAACACCTCGATCAAAAGCCCGCCCCGCGACCTCGACAAAGCCCGTGCCCTGCTCAAAGAAGCCGGAGTACCCGAAGGTCAGGTTTTTACCCTGTTTACCCGTAACGGCGGCGGGCCGACTAACCCCAACCCGATGCTCGGCGCGCAGTTGCTGCAATCAGACCTGGCGAAGATCGGCCTCAAACTGGACATTCGGGTCATGGAATGGGGTGAGATGCTCAAGCGCGCCAAAAATGGCGAACATGATCTGGTGTCCACCGGCTGGGGCGGCGACAACGGCGACCCGGACAACTTCCTAACCCCGCTGCTCAGCTGCGATGCCGCCAAAAATGGTGAAAACTACGCGCGCTGGTGCAACAAAGACTTCGAGGCGCTGATCACCAAAGCCCGTAACATCACTGAACCCGCCGAAAGAGCGGCACTCTATGAACAGGCACAGGTGCTCTTCAACCAGGACCAACCCTGGATCAACGTCGTACACCCCATGCTCTTTACTGCCAGACGCAGCAACGTCGAGGGCTACATCCTTAGCCCGCTGACCAATAACAACTTTGCCACCACCCAGGTGAAGTAGAACAATAAAACACCCGCCAGCGTTCACCCGAACCCTGGCGGTCCTGCCTAACCGGCTGATGAGGTACACCACACGATGTTTAGTTTTATTGCCCGCCGAATAGGGCTATTGATCCCTACGTTCTTCGGCATCACCTTGCTGACCTTCGCCCTGATCCGCATGATCCCCGGCGACCCGGTCGAAGTCATGATGGGTGAACGTCGGGTCGATCCAGAGATGCATGCACAGGCCATGGAGCGTTTGGGCCTGAACAAGCCACTCTACGAACAGTATTTCGACTACGTGACCAAACTCGCCCATGGCGATTTGGGCGAATCGTTGAGAACCCGTGAAAGCGTGTGGACCGAATTTTCTGCGCTGTTCCCCGCCACCCTGGAACTGTCGATGGCCGCCCTGTTGTTTGCAGGCATTCTCGGACTGCTGGCCGGGGTCATCGCCGCCTTGAAGCGAGGCTCACTGTTTGACCACGGGGTGATGGGCATCTCCCTGGCGGGTTACTCCATGCCGATTTTCTGGTGGGGGTTGATTCTCATCATGTTCTTCTCGGTGAGCCTGGGCTGGACCCCCGTGTCAGGACGCATCGACCTGCTGTATGACATCGAGCCCAAGACCGGCTTCATGCTCATCGACACCCTGCTCAGCGACGAACCCGAAGCCTTCTGGGACGCGCTGCACCACATGATCCTGCCTGCGATTGTGCTCGGCACCATCCCGCTGGCAGTGATTGCGCGCATGACCCGCTCTTCGATGCTCGAAGTGCTGCGCGAAGATTACATTCGCACCGCCCGCGCCAAAGGCCTGTCGCCCGCACGCGTGGTGTTTGTGCACGGCCTGCGCAATGCCCTGATCCCGGTGCTTACCGTGGTCGGCCTGCAAGTCGGCACCCTGCTGGCCGGCGCCGTACTGACCGAAACCATCTTCTCGTGGCCCGGCATCGGTAAATGGCTGATCGAAGCCATTGGCGCCCGCGACTATCCCGTGGTGCAAAACGGCATCCTGTTAATCGCCTGCCTGGTGATTCTGGTCAACTTCGTGGTGGACATCCTCTACGGCTTTGCCAACCCACGCATCCGCCACCAGCGCTGAGATCCTGACCATGACTACCACACCTACACCCGCGACTGCGGTGGATCAAAGCCTGCTTTATCCCTCGCCTTACAAAGAATTCTGGCACGCGTTTTCACGCAACAAGGGCGCCGTGGCCGGGCTGATTTTCATGAGCATCATCGTGTTCTGCGCGCTGTTTGCGCCGTGGGTTGCCCCGCACAACCCCAGCGAGCAATACCGGGACTTCCTGCTGACGCCACCGGCGTGGCTTGAAGGCGGGCAGATGCAGTTTTTGCTCGGCACTGACGAGCTGGGCCGTGACCTGCTGTCCCGACTGATCGAAGGCTCGCGCCTGTCCTTGCTGATCGGCTTGTCATCGGTGGTGATCTCGCTGATTCCGGGCGTGATCCTGGGCCTGTTTGCCGGGTTTTTCCCGCGCTTCCTCGGCCCCGGCATCATGCGCTTGATGGACATCATGCTGGCCCTGCCCTCCTTGCTGCTGGCGGTGGCAATTGTCGCCATCCTCGGCCCTGGCCTGATCAACACCGTGATCGCGATTGCCGTGGTCTCTCTGCCCTCTTATGTGCGCCTGACCCGGGCGGCGGTGATGGGCGAACTGAACCGCGACTACGTGACCGCTGCGCGTCTGGCCGGTGCCAGCTTGCCACGCCTGATGTTCATCACCGTGCTGCCCAACTGCATGGCGCCACTGATCGTTCAGGCCACGTTGAGCTTCTCCTCGGCGATCCTCGATGCCGCAGCCCTGGGCTTCCTGGGCCTTGGCGTACAACCGCCGACGCCGGAGTGGGGCACGATGCTGGCCTCGGCTCGCGACTACATCGAGCGTGCGTGGTGGGTCGTCAGCCTGCCCGGTTTGACCATTTTGCTCAGCGTGCTGGCAATCAACCTGATGGGCGACGGCCTGCGCGATGCGCTGGACCCGAAACTCAAGAACGCCGCCTGAGGAGATTCACATGTCACTGTTAGAAATCAAGAATCTCAACGTCCGTTTTGGCGACGCCAACGCGGTGCCGGTGGTCGACGGCTTGAGTGTGTCGGTGGATAAAGGCGAAGTATTGGCCATCGTTGGCGAGTCGGGATCGGGCAAATCCGTGACCATGATGGCGCTGATGGGGCTGATCGAGCACCCCGGCATCGTCACCGCCGACGCGCTGAACTTCGACGGCCAAAACATGCTGAGCCTCAGCGCCCGTCAACGCCGCAAAATCGTCGGCAAAGACATGGCGATGGTCTTTCAGGACCCGATGACCGCGCTCAACCCCAGTTACACCGTGGGCTTTCAAATTGAAGAAGTGCTGCGCCTGCACCTGAAAATGTCCGGCAAAGCCGCACGCAAGCGCGCCATCGAGCTATTGGAAAAAGTCGAAATACCCGGCGCCGCCAGCCGCATGGACGCCTACCCGCACCAACTGTCCGGTGGCATGAGCCAGCGCGTGGCCATCGCAATGGCTATTGCCGGAGAGCCAAAACTGCTGATCGCGGACGAACCGACCACCGCGCTCGATGTGACCATTCAAGCCCAGATCATGGACTTGCTGCTTAACCTGCAACGCGAACAGAACATGGGCCTGGTGCTGATCACTCACGACTTGGCCGTGGTGGCCGAAACCGCCCAGCGCGTGTGCGTGATGTACGCCGGGCAAGCCGTGGAAGTCGGTCAGGTGCCGGGGCTGTTTGATATGCCCGCACACCCGTACAGCGAAGCCTTGCTGGCAGCCATCCCGGAACACAGCATGGGTGCTGCGCGCCTGGCGACGTTGCCCGGCATCGTGCCGGGGCGTTACGACCGCCCGCAAGGCTGCCTGCTGTCGCCGCGCTGCCCGTATGTACAAGACACATGCCGCCAACAACGCCCTGCGCTGGAGCCTAAAGCTCACAGCCAGGTGCGCTGCTTCTTCCCCTTGAATCAGGAGGTGGCGTAATGACTGTCGTTCTTACTGCCCGTGACCTAACCCGCCATTACGAAGTGTCCCGTGGCATGTTCAAAGGCCACGCCCTGGTGCGTGCCCTCAATGGCGTGTCGTTTGAACTTGAAGCCGGTAAAACCCTGGCCGTGGTCGGCGAGTCGGGGTGCGGCAAGTCCACCCTCGCCCGCGCGCTGACGCTGATTGAAGAACCGTCCTCCGGCTCGCTGAAAATCGCTGGTCAAGAGGTGGCAGGCGCCAACAAGGCCGAGCGCAAGCAACTGCGCAAAGACGTGCAGATGGTGTTTCAAAGCCCTTACGCCTCGTTGAACCCGCGCCAGAAAGTCGGTGATCAACTGGCTGAGCCGCTGCTGATCAATACCCAACTCAGCGCCAGCGAGCGCCGGGAAAAAGTGCAGGCCATGATGAAGCAAGTGGGGTTGCGCCCTGAGCATTACCAGCGCTACCCGCACATGTTCTCGGGTGGCCAACGGCAGCGTATCGCCCTGGCGCGCGCCATGATGCTGCAACCCAAAGTGCTGGTGGCCGACGAACCGACTTCCGCCCTCGACGTGTCGATTCAGGCCCAAGTGCTCAACCTGTTCATGGACTTGCAGCAGGAGTTCAACACCGCTTACGTGTTCATCTCGCACAACCTGGCGGTGGTGCGGCACGTGGCGGACACGGTTTTGGTGATGTACCTCGGTCGCCCAGTGGAGATGGGGCCAAAAGAAGAAATCTACACCCGCCCCCTGCACCCTTACACCCAGGCGCTGCTGTCGGCGACCCCGACCATCCACCCGGACCCGCTGAAGCCGAAAATCAAAATTGTGGGTGAACTGCCCAACCCTTTGAACCCACCCTCGGGTTGCGCCTTCCACAAGCGCTGCCCGTATGCGACCGACTTTTGCAGCACCCATGAGCCGGAGTTACGGCTGCTGGATAACCGCCAAGTGGCGTGCCATCACGCCGAACAATTCCTACAGAGCTAAGCGTTTTTCGAAGGCGCTGCCGAAGGCTGCGATCGAATGCGCAGCCTTCGGTATTCGGCTTATTGGGTTACACGACGGCATGGCCGTCGAGAGCCTCGTGTGAATTTGATTCGGCTCAGTACTGACCTTCGCTGGCTTTGCCGTGATCAACACTGTCGTCGTCCTGACGATCGGTCTTGCCGTCTCTGTCATTCGTGGCGCTGTCGGCCGAGTCGTCATCACCATCAACCTGATCATCATCCCCGGAGCTGCCGCCCTGACCCTGGTCTCCAGGTTCAGACTCCGATTTAAAGATGGCGTGCAATGTAGGGCCTGCAACACCGTTCGCTGAAACGCCAGCAGCCGGATGGGTCAGTGGATTGCTCGCCCAGGCTAGCGAACTGCTGATCGTTATAAACACCAGCACCTTGAGCAACAACACAGCGCGTTGATAAAGCTTCATGGGGAATTCCATCCTAGGGTGAGAAACGTCCTGTAACGCTAGTCCGTCTTGCTCGCCTTCGCCAAGCGAGCGTCCATAAAAAAAGCGAAGCCCCCCGGATCATGCTGATCGGCTCAAGGCGACTGCAATCGGTAGGCGCAAACTTGCGCCTACCGATTGCAGTGACATGTCCCTTGATAGATCAGCAAAACCCAAAGGCTTCGCTTTTTTCAAACAGGCACGGTTGAGCATAAGTAATATCGCTGGCATGTCCACCTGACAGTCAAAAGCGCAGCGGTACGCCATTGCCATCGCACAGCATATGAATTTTGGTCGTCAAGCCAGCCCGGCTTCGCCCGAGCGCGTGGTCCTTCGGTTATTCGGCCCCCTTTTTGTCCTGCACCGGAGGATGCCCGGGTAGCACGTACGGCGGTGGAGTCGATCACCCAAGTGTCCAAATCGATCAGCCCTTTTTCGTTCAAGCGGATATGGAGCCGTTTGAGCATCTAAGCGAAAACGCTCTGGCATATCGCGCCAGGCAGCGCCTGAACAGAGTACCCAGAGAACGCCATTAAGCATCAAACGATCATCTGTTCGCGGCCGGCCAACACAGCGTATTTCGATAAAGATATCTGCAATCAGCTCCCAAGACTCATCAGGAAGTTCGTATCGCTTTGCCATCGAATGCTCCACCCATTGATGGCAACGGATTTTACAGGCATCCAGATTTCAAAGGCTTTCGTACAGAAATTAGGCAGCTAAACCTTGGAGAATGAACAGCTTGCGGAGTAAATGTTACGTCCATCTCGGCCTTGCCAACAGCCTGTTACACAATAAGCACGCAAGTCTGTGTAGGCCTTCTCCTTAGTTATTGTAATCCTCATATTTAAATGCTTTACCCCCGCCAATCCTCCCCCGCACCTAGGCACAATATCGCCCGCGCTTATGTACCTTGGGCAGGTTATGTCCGGCTGGCTTAACTGCGAGCTTTCAACTTGCTGACTAACAGCACTATTGAATACGGATATCACTGCGATGAGTTCACTTGCTTCAATCCTCTCCAGCCAAACCCGCCTCCATTCCCTTGAAGCGCCCTTTCCCTTGGACCAGCGCCTCCACGTAGAGCGCTGGGTCGGAACTGAGGTGTTATCCGACCTCTACCGCTGGGATGTACTGGCACTCAGCGCCGATCACAACATCCCGCTCAACCCCATGCTCGGCGAAAAAATCACCGTACTGACCACATTGGCCGATGGCAGTCATAGCCGACGCAGTGGCTTGGTCAGCAACGCGACTCGACTCGGCAGCGAGGGTTCCTTGACCCGCTACCACCTGACACTGGTGCCCTGGCTATGGACGCTGACCCAAGGTTTTCACTCCCGCGTGTACCAGGACAAAACCGTGCAGGCGATCATCGGCGAGGTCTTCACCCGCTATGAGGTTTACGCCAGTTGGCGCTTTACCGGTGACGCCAACCGCTTGCTCGACAACGTGCGGCCACGCAGTTATTGCGTGCAGTACCGCGAAAGCGATTTCGATTTTGTGCAACGCCTACTCGCAGAAGAAGGCCTGGGCTACTGCTTTATTGAGGATCAACAAGCGCCTGCGGGCCATTGCATGGTGATCTTTGGCGACAGCACCGCGCTGCCCGAAGACATCATCTCAACCAGCGATACCGGCCTGCGTTACCACCGGGCCGATGCGTTGGAAGAACAAGACACCGTGCAGTTCATGGGCCGCGTTGAGCAGTTGGGCAGTCGGCGTGTGACGCTGCTGAGTTCCGATTACAAAACCCGCCAGGCCATCAGCGCCTCACGCTCCGTCGGCCCGGAGCGCGAGGGCTTGGAAAGCTACGACCCGGTTGGCGAATACGCCTTTGCCAACCTCAGCGAAGCCGAGCATTACGTGCGTTTGCACATCGACGCATTGAACGTCGAGAAATCGTTCTGGCAGGGGCGCGGCACCGTGCGCAGCGCCCGCGTCGGGACACGCTTCCAACTATTGCAGGCGACTTGGGCCAATACCGAGCGGTTGCGCGGGCAAGACACATTCCTCTTCACACGCGTGCAAAGCTACGGCATCAACAACCTGGAAAGCGGCGCGCCGCTGCTTGATGCCGATCTGGCAACGCGGCTGCAACTCGACGGACTCGGTCCGATGGTGTTGGCCGAAGCCCAGCGCAGTGGTTTTGGCCAACAGTTCAACGCCGTGCTGTACAGCCAACCGTGGCGCCCGACGCTGGCCAATGGCACCGGCCAACGGCTCAATCCCGTGCCTACCGCCCATGGCCCGCAAACCGCGACAGTGGTGGGCCCAGACGGCCAAACGTGCCCAGGCAATGGCAGCCCTGTGCATTGCGATGCCATGGGCCGCGTGCGCGTGCGTTTTCACTGGCAAGCCGACGATGATCTCGGTGCCTGCTGGATCCGCGTCGGTCAAGCATTCGCCGGCAAAGGCTTCGGCGCACAGTTTCTGCCGCGCATTGGTCAGGAGGTCCTGGTGCATTTCGTCAACGGCAACATGGATCGCCCGATCATTTCCAAGGCACTGTACAACGGTCGCGGCGAAGGCGGCGTGGCACCCACGCCGGGTGGTGAACCGGGTGAAAGCAATTTGGCCGTCTATAAGCACGCCGGCGACCAACACCCCAGCGCCGAAGCCAATCTCGCCGGTGGTAATAGCCCTGCCTGGCACGGTGGCGGTGCAGGCGACAATTTGCATCGCAATTCGGCCGCGTTGTCCGGGTTTAAAACCCAGGGCTTTGACGGTAATGGCCATAACCAATTGGTGTTCGACGACAGTGACCAGCAAGGCCGTGTGCAAATGACCACCACCCAAGCGCATACCCAACTCAACTTGGGCCACCTGATTCATCAAGCGGGTAACTACCGAGGCAGCTTTCGTGGCCTGGGGTTTGAGCTGCGCACCGATGCCTACGGTTCGATGCGTGCAGCCAAAGGTTTGCTGCTCAGCACCTATGCCATCGACCCACAAACACCCGCCGGCGATGCCGTCGCCGCACAGGCATTGCTGCAACAACAACGCGACTTGGCCGAACGTTTCGACTTGGCCGCGCAGATCCATCAAACAGTACCGCTGGCCGCGCATCGGGGGGTACAGAAAGCCAATCAAAGCCTGCTAATTGCCGATCAGGCACCGCTAAAGGCCCTGCAAACCAGCCTCAACACCACCGTGACCGGAGAGCAAATTGCCAAGGCAGCGGGCGAAGCCTTGCAGCGCGAAAGCCAGCACGCCGTGCCTCACTGCGGCGATGTGCTGCTGACCCTGAGCGCACGCGACAGCATCGCCAAAATCGCCGGTCAATCCCTGCAATGGACAGCCGGAGAAACCCTCACCCTCGGCAGTGGCTACGACACCCACATGGCCACCGGGGGCAGTTTTCGCATGCACAGCGGCCAAGCCATCGGCTACCTCGCTGGAGCACAAAAGACGCAGGGGATTGGGCTGGCGATGATCGCCAGCGCCGGGGCGGTGGATGTGCAAGCGCAACAAGGCGATATCAACCTCAGCGCCCAAGACGAACTGAAGATCATCTCGATCAATGCCCAAGCGCAAATGGCTGCGGGCACCACGCTGCATCTGGCGGTCGACGGCGGTGCCAGCCTGACGATGGAGGGCGGCAATATCACCTTCGCCTGTCCGGGGACGATCAAGGTGCATGCCAGCAAAAAAAGCTTTAACGGGCCGCATGAGAAATTTTTCCCGCTGCCGCAGTTCCCACGTAATCCATTACCCGATGTCGCTGCCAAATTTAACCTGCAACTGATGGATACGCCGGGGCCCGATGGCGCCGCTACACCTCAGGCGCCATGGCGAATCGTTCAGGCTGATAACGCCAGCGGCGCGCTCATCGCCAAAGACAGCATTCTGCAAGGCGAAAGCAATGCTCAGGGCAAAGCTGAGTTAACCGACGAACAGAATCAAACACTTAAAACTCGCTATGACCAAACACCCAATCAACTCTGGCTGGTTTACGACGATCAAGCGCGGGAAGTCGTTTTGGAAATCGACAAAGACAACTGGAACCACCAGCTAAACCTGTTCAATGCCTTGAACGCCATGGGCTACAGCGATAGCCAGTTCCAAGTCGGCACCGAAAACGCGGATGAGCGACACGCCACACTCGCACGCAAGGACGCCCGTACAGGCAACCCTCAAACGCTGATCAACAATCTGAAGGAGAAGTGAGATGAGTCTTCCCGAGAACTGCATAGTGCGGCGCACGGTTCATCAAATTGTTGATTGCGAGGGCAACCCCTATCGAGCGGTCGCGACCGAACCGCTTTGGACGCTCACGCGAATGTTTGCCCAGCCAACCAAAGGCAATGCCGTCAAACCCTACTTCAACGCCAAGGCGTATTTTGCCGAGTTGATCAACGCGTTTGCTGCTGCCAAAGAATCAATCTATATCGCCGGCTGGCAAGTCAATTGGGACGCGCAAATGGCCCCCGGCGTGCGCCTCTACGATTGCCTGCTCGCAGCGGCCCAGCGCGAGGTGAAGATTTTTGTCATGCCTTGGGACGATGCTGCGCCGATACAAACCTACGATACTCAAACCCGGAGCGTGGTGCTCGGCATCAATCGCATCGTAGGTCAGCAACGGGTATTCGTGACCTTGGCCAAGCCCCACCCGGACCAGAACACCTCGTTCTACAGCCATCACCAGAAACAGGTGGTGATTGACCAGCGCATCGGGTTTGTCGGCGGCTTGGACTTGGCCTACGGGCGCTACGATGACGACAGCTTTGAACTGCGCGCCGATGCCGATGGGCGCCAGGGTATGAATCGCTACAACGGTTGCGTACCTCAGTTGGGCCATCTGGGCGAGGAGAACTTGGTCAACCCCGACGATAAAAGCGCCAGGATTGCGCCTCATAAGTACCAAACACCCTACAAAGAAGACGCCCCCACAAGAATAAGCGCGCTCACACCCAGCGCAGCGGGCGTGGACGCCTCTCGCCAACCGCGCATGCCCTGGCAAGACATGCACCTGCGCATCGAGGGGCCTGCGGTATCGGATCTGCTGCGCAACTTTGTGCTGCGCTGGAACACCCAGAAAACACGCTTGCGTTCCGGCGCGCCGCGACTGCCATTTCCACCCGCGCCTGAAGCCTTCCCGAACATGGGTACGTGCGACATTCAGGTACTGCGCAGTGCGTCACTAACAATGCTGCAAAAAGAACATGCGCTGTTGCCTAAAGATGATGCGCCGATAGAAGCACAGCACGATATCTACCGAACCCTGTGCCACCTGATCGAAAAGGCCAAGCATTACGTTTATATCGAGCAGCAGTTTTTTGTCAGTGATTTTGGTGAGGAGGTGACAGGCAAACAGTTCGAGCCTTCACTGACCATCCTGAAAAGCGCAGGTATGGGCCCCAAGGTAACTCGTGCCTTTGCGGGGAACAGCAAGGCGAAGATCGAAAACGTTGTGAGCAAGCGCCTGATCCACCGGATCGGTAAGGCGATCATGACCAAGACGCTGTTTCACGCCTATATCGTGCTGCCTGTTCATCCTGAAGGGGGTGGATTAGATAACGCGGCGATTGTGACGCAGGTGCATTTCACGCAACAGACCATTGCGTTTGGTACGCAGAGTTTGTTCAACGGTATTAAGGCTTATTTGAAGCTGGGGCGGTTGTATGAGGCCGACCTGATTACCCAATCAGTGTGCGCCTCGGTGATGGAAAAGACGGTTGCGCAGATTCAACAATTTGTGGAGCAGGTGCAATTCGAAAAAGTGCCAATGGGTACTGACGAAGAGTGTTTCGAATACGTAACGTTACTCAATTTGCGCAACTGGACGAAATTAGACGACCGCTACGTCACCGAGCAAATTTACGTACACAGCAAATTGATGATTGTTGATGACCGCTATGCCCTGATTGGCAGTGCCAATATCAATGACCGTAGCCTGCTGGGTGGTCGCGATTCGGAATTGGCGGTATTGGTGATGGATTTGGAGGTGGTGCGCAAGGACTTTCTGGGTAACGGCAAGCCTCAGCCGACAAGGACGTTTGCTCATGAGCTACGCAAAGGAATCTGGAACAAGTTATTGGGTATCAGCAGTGGCGTCAGACCCGCTGACGAGTTGAAGCATGCCATTGATAAACCTGGGCATCCAGATAGCTGGAGGGCAATACAGGCTGTGGCCAAGCGTAATGCTGAACATTATGAGGCAGTGTTTAAGTTTGTTCCTAGAAATATCCATTCCAAGGACGATGACGGAGTGTATCGCGCTTCTATATGGCCTGTTATCAACACGAAACCTGGTCAGAAACTTGGCGTGCTTTCTCCAATCGACTTGAATAAGGCAAAAAAAGACTTGATGCCCTTTGAGGCAGAGTTCTGGAAGGCACCGCAGTATGAGGTTGACGCCCTCGCGCGACTAAATCAGATATGCGGCTTTATCACTGCCTATCCAGTTAGATGGACAGAACATGAGGATAACAACATGAAGTTCCACCATGCCTTGATGACTCAGACTACACCTGTGGAGCCCGCAGCGAGCGAATCGCTGGATGCTCTGCAGACTGAAAAGCAAATCGCGGCTCTTTCAAAAAATAACCCGGAGTCTCGCGGATGAAGCTTGTCAAAAAAGTTTCGCTGGCCTGTTTCATGGCAAGTATTTCTTTTGCCCTTCAAGCAAAGACGCAAGCCATTCCTTCTGATTGGAAGACTGAATGTGTGGGGTATTTTCAGATTAGTCTCCCTGGGGAAGTCGAAATAGGTGTTGTGCGAGATGATCCAGACCCAAGCAAGGGCAGCCATAACCTTCTCAGGAGGGGCAATCAGTTCTTTGCGGACTCAGCATACTTGGACGGGGCAATTAGAACTTCGACGCTACTCCCGGAAAGCAGTTTTTCAAGAGTAAAAGATGAAGCAGCGGATAAGATGGAAGATTTAAAGCAGCGCATGAAAACTGACGACTCTATAAAGATATTCTCGTATGAGCCAGTTGAAAGCTCTGTTCTGTACTTTTTCACTAGCAAGCAAAAGGTCTATGGTTCAATATTTATCTATCAAGCGGGTCGGATCTATTTCTTTCGTACCTCAGAAGACGAGTTGCCAGCGGCTGAGGCAGAAGCCAAGGTCAAATCCGCTCAAACTCACTTCCTGCAAAACTTTCGCGCCCGCACCCTCTACGAAGTGCCACAGGAAAAAGGATTTTGCATGCCCTACGGTTTCGTTAAGGACGACAGCCCACAAAAGCGCAGCATGGGCACCATCATGCGGTTGAAAGACCATCCTGACGTCAGAATCCTTTTCCGCGATCAAAGTGCTTCATTCGATGAAAACTTTAAAAAAGAAGAAAACGCGAGTGTCGAACAGGAACTGCGTGCGTTTTGGGAGCGCGCCAATTGGGGCGGCGTGAAATACCAAGCCCTGGGCTTACGTAAATTCCCCTCAGTCCAAATGGGTGGCTACCGAGGGCAATCCACTTTTGTCGAAATAACCCGCCCCACACGCTCCTCCAAAGGCCAGTGCTCTTGGGAAGATGAATATTTCTCCAAAGCCGAAAAAAAACAGGCGGGATGCTTACCGCAAACACAGGACTACGGCTACATCGCCTACGTCAAAGGCGACCCTGATGCCAAGGAAGACACCCCGAACCTGCTGCTCTACGTCATGCAAAACTCCAAGGACGCGCCTGACGGCAAGCCAACCATTGGCAAAGACGAATTAAAGAAAATGGCCGATACCATCGCTGCGTCGATCAAGCGACGTTGAGTGTGCATGCGCGCGAAAAATATCAGTCGACCTCGTATTGACCCCATGGCGTTGAGGCAACTCATCATCGGCAACATGGATCGCCCGATCATTTCCAAGGCGCTGTACAACGGTCGCGGAGAAGGCAGCGTGGCACCCACGCTGGGTGGTGAACCGGGTGAAAGCAATTTGGGCGTCAATAAACACGCCGGCGGCCAACGCCCCAGCGCCGAAGCCAATCTCGCCGGTGGTAATAGCCCTGCCTGGCACGGTGGCGGTGCAGGCGACAATTTGCATCGCAATGCGGCCGCGTTGTCCGGGTTTAAAACCCAGGGCTTTGACGGTAATGGCCATAACCAATTGGTGTTCGACGACAGTGACCAGCAAGGCCGTGTGCAAATGGCCACCACCCAAGCGCATACCCAACTCAACTTGGGCCACCTGATTCATCAAGCGGGTAACTACCGAGGCAGCTTTCGTGGCCTGGGGTTTGAGCTGCGCACCGATGCCTACGGTTCGATGCGTGCAGCCAAAGGTTTGCTGCTCAGCACCTATGCCATCGACCCACAAACACCCGCCGGCGATGCCGTCGCCGCACAGGCCTTGCTGCAACAACAACAACAACAACAACAACAACAACAACAACAACAACAACAACAACGCGACTTGGCCGCGCAGATCCATCAAACAGTACCGCTGGCCGCGCATCGGGGGGTACAGAAAGCCAATCAAAGCCTGCTAATTGCCGATCAGGCACCGCTAAAGGCCCTGCAAACCAGCCTCAACACCACCGTGACCGGAGAGCAAATTGCCAAGGCAGCGGGCGAAGCCGTTTTGGAAGTCGACAAAGACAACTGGAATGACCAACAAAACCTGTTCTCATCGAGAGGTTTCCTGCTCAGACTAAGCTAGAAGTTATCCGCCCAAGCACGCTGCTCAGCACACGAGCCTTGGGTATCGGCCAATAGTATTTCGTGTAGTCCGCCAATTGCTCGGCGCTTCGCGCAACGCGCCATGCCTGGCGCCCATAAAAAAACGAAGCCAAAAGGCTTCGCTTTTTTCAAACAGGCTCGCAGGCCTTAGTGGTGCTCACGCGTTGCGCGGAACTTCACATCAGGCCAGCGTTCTTCCATCAGCGCCAGGTTGACGCGGGTCGGCGCCAGGTACGTCAGGTGACCACCGCCATCAATCGCGAGGTTTTCGACCGCTTTGATCTGGAACTCTTCAAGCTTCTTCTTATCGCTGCACTCAATCCAGCGCGCCGAGTACACGGTGATCGGCTCGTAGGAGCATTCCACTTTGTATTCGCCTTTCAGACGGCTGGCCACCACGTCGAATTGCAGTACACCGACGGCACCCAAGATGATGTCGTTGCTGCGCTCCGGGAAGAACACCTGCGTGGCGCCCTCTTCGGCCAGTTGCTGCAAGCCCTGACGCAGTTGCTTGGATTTGAGAGGGTCGCGCAGACGCACACGACGGAACAGTTCCGGCGCAAAGTGCGGGATGCCGGTAAAGCCCAGCACTTCGCCTTCGGTGAAGGTGTCGCCGATCTGAATGGTGCCGTGGTTATGCAGGCCGATGATGTCGCCCGCGTAGGCTTCTTCGAGCTGTTCACGCTCAGAGGAGAAGAACGTCAGTGCATCGCCAATGCGGATGTCTTTGCCGGTCCGTACGTGGCGCATTTTCATGCCCTTTTCGTACTTGCCTGAGCAAATACGCATAAAGGCGATACGGTCACGGTGTTTAGGGTCCATGTTTGCCTGGATCTTGAACACGAAGCCGCTGAACTTCTCTTCGGTCGGCTCCACTGTGCGCTCGTTGGCCACACGCGGCAGCGGCTCTGGGGCCCAATTGACCACAGCGTCGAGCACGTGATCGACACCGAAGTTGCCCAACGCCGTACCGAAGAACACCGGTGTCAGTTGGCCATCGAGGAATTCTTGCTGGTTGAACTCATGGCACGCGCCCTGAACCAGTTCCAGCTGATCGACAAAGCGCTGGTACTCATCACCCAAGTGGGCGCGGGCTTCGTCAGAGTCGAGTTTCTCGATGATTTTGACTTCGGTGCGCTCGTGGCCGTGACCGGCGGTGTAAACGATGATGTAGTCGTCTGCCAGGTGGTACACGCCTTTGAAATCGCGGTAGCAGCCAATCGGCCAGGTGATCGGCGCAGCTTTGATTTTCAGTACGGCTTCGATCTCATCCAACAGCTCGATCGGGTCGCGAATGTCGCGGTCCAATTTGTTGATGAAGCTGACAATCGGCGTGTCACGCAGGCGGCACACGTCCATCAGGGCAATGGTGCGCGGCTCAACCCCTTTACCGCCATCGAGCACCATCAGCGCCGAGTCAACAGCGGTCAACGTGCGGTAGGTGTCTTCCGAGAAGTCTTCGTGGCCCGGGGTATCGAGCAGGTTGATCATGTGGTCGCGATACGGGAACTGCATGACCGACGTGGTAATCGAAATACCCCGTTGCTTCTCCATTTCCATCCAGTCGGAGGTGGCATGGCGGTCGGACTTTCGCGATTTCACCGTACCGGCCACAGCAATGGCCTTGCCCATCAGCAAGAGTTTCTCGGTGATGGTGGTCTTACCCGCATCGGGGTGGGAAATGATGGCGAAAGTGCGGCGTTTCGCGACTTCGGCGGCCTGGTTGGTCATGGGAAATCGCCTGACGATTGATTCAAAAAAGGGCGCGGATTATAGCTCAAATCAGGCATCAACAGCCACCGTTGGTACCCTGGATGTGATCACAAGGGTGGCAATATGCCGTAAATAATGTGAACCTTTTAAACGGTGGAGGCGTCCACTCTCCTGATACGACATCGCGTCAGGGGCTGAAATATCAGCAAGTTAGCCTGACGAGGCTGCGCTAATGACAGGCGACGCCGGCGTTTACTCTGCCCCCGCCTGTTGCTCTTCGCGAACCCATTGTCGGCAGCCAGGAATGGCCTTGCCACACGAGAATGTGTCCGCCGACTGAAATAAAAAGGAGTCCGCCTGTGGCTAATCGCTATGGAAAAGGGCTTATAGGATGCGTGGCAGTTGTCGCCCTCCTGGCCCTGTTGGTCCATTGGATCGGCATCAGCACTATCGAACACTATCAAGATGATTTGTTGTTCTACCTGCAAGCCCATCTGTACCTCGTACTCGCTTCAATGCTCGCCGCCCTCCTCGTAGGGATACCCGCTGGCATTTTCCTCAGCCGACCTTCAATGGCCGGACGTGCGGAACGCTTCATGCAAGTCTTCAACATTGGTAACACCGTGCCACCGCTGGCCGTTTTGGCCATTGCGCTGGGCTTTTTAGGGATCGGTAGCGGCCCTGCCATCTTCGCCCTGTTTCTCGCCTCGTTGCTGCCCATTGTGCGCAACACCTACGAAGGCCTGAAAAACGTACAGGGTTCACTCAAAGAAGCCGCCGTCGGCATCGGCATGACCCCGCGCCAAGTGCTATGGCGGGTCGAATTGCCCAATGCCGTGCCCATCATCATGGGTGGCATCCGGGTGGCGCTGGCGATCAACGTCGGCACCGCGCCCTTGGCGTTCCTGATCGGTGCCAACAGCCTGGGCAGCCTGATTTTCCCGGGCATTGCCTTGAACAACCAACCGCAACTGATCCTCGGCGCCGCCTGCACTGCACTGCTGGCACTGCTGCTCGACGGCCTGGTGATCCTCATCAGCCGCCTTTGGTTGGAACGCGGCCTACGACCTGCTTAAGGTCTGGCTGAGCAAAGGAAAAACCATGAAAAAAATAAGCTTGTTTTTAGGCTGCATCCTGCTGTTCGCAGGAATGGTCCAAGCCGCAGAAAAACCGTTGATTCGCATCGGGGCGCGAGTGTTTACCGAGCAAACCCTGCTCGCTGAAATCACCTCGCAATACCTCAACAGCAAAGGCTACAACGCCCAAGTGACGGGCGGTCTGGGCAGCAGCCTGGCGCGCTCGGCCCATGAATCCGGGCAGCTGGACATGGTGTGGGAATACACCGGTGTGTCGCTGGTGGCCTACAACCACATCACCGACAAACTCGACAGCCAGCAATCCTACGACCGCGTTAAAGAACTCGACGCCAAAAAAGGTCTGATCTGGCTGCACCCCTCCAAGTTCAGCAACACCTACGCCTTGGCCCTGCCGCAAAAAGTGGCCGAAGCCTTCCCGCAGATCAACACCGTCAGCGACCTGAACAAGGCCCTGCGTGAGCCGCAAAACAAAGAGGCACTGGTGGCGCTGGACACCGAGTTCGCCAACCGCTCTGACGGTTTGCTGGGCATGGTCAAGCTGTACGGCATGGACCTGACCCGCCGCAACATCCGTCAGATGGACGCGGGCCTGGTCTACACCGCGCTGAAAAACGGCCAGGTGTTTGCCGGTCTGGTCTACACCACCGACGGCCGGTTGAGCGCCTTCAACCTCAAGTTGCTGGACGACGACCTGCATTACTTCCCCGACTACACCGCAGCGCCGGTGGTGAGCAAAGCCTACCTCGACGCGCACCCGGACCTGGAAGGGCTGCTCAAGCCGCTGGCGGATCTGTTTGACGACGAAACCATGCGCCAGCTCAACGCCAAGGTCGACGTCGATCACGAAAGCCCGTCCAAAGTCGCCGCAGAGTTTCTGCGCCAACATCCACTGAACTGAGGAGAAGACATGGAATTTCTAAACGCCTTTTCCCACATGGATTGGTCGCTCGTACTGCATCTGACCTGGCAGCACATCACCTTGGTCGGCATCGCCGTGACCTTGGCCATTGTTGTCGGTGTGCCACTGGGGGTGCTGATGACGCGCTTCCCGACACTGGCCGGCCCCCTGCAAGCCAGCGCCACCGTGCTGCTGACCATCCCCTCCATTGCCCTGTTTGGCCTGCTGCTGCCGTTCTACTCCAAGTTTGGCCAGGGCCTTGGGCCGATGCCGGCCATCACCGCCGTGTTCCTATATTCGCTGTTGCCCATCATGCGCAACACCTTCCTCGCCCTGACGGGTGTGGAACCGGGTATTCGTGAAGCCGCCCGTGGCATCGGCATGACCTTCGGCCAGCGCCTGCGCATGGTTGAACTGCCGATCGCGGTGCCCGTGATTCTGGCCGGTGTACGCACCGCCGTGGTCATGAACATTGGTGTCATGACCATCGCTGCCACCATCGGTGCCGGTGGCCTGGGTGTACTTATTCTTGCTGCAATCAGCCGTAGCGACATGTCGATGCTCATTGTCGGCGCGGTATTGGTCAGTGTGCTGGCCATCATCGCCGACCTGCTTTTGCAATGGCTGCAACGCTCGCTGACTCCAAAAGGACTGCTCAAATGATCGAACTTCAAAACCTCAGCAAAACCTTCCAAAGCAACGGCAAAGACGTCAAAGCCGTGGACTCGGTAAACCTGACCGTCAACGAAGGCGAAATCTGCGTGTTCCTCGGGCCTTCGGGTTGCGGCAAGAGCACCACACTGAAAATGATCAACCGCCTGATCAAGCCCACCTCGGGCAAGATTTTGATCAACGGCGAAGACACCACCGACCTCGACCCGGTGACCTTGCGCCGCAACATCGGCTACGTGATCCAGCAGATCGGTCTGTTTCCCAACATGACCATCGAAGAGAACATCACCGTGGTCCCGCGCCTGCTGGG
The DNA here is from genome assembly GCF_016812185.1 of Pseudomonas weihenstephanensis. NCBI lineage: Bacteria > Pseudomonadati > Pseudomonadota > Gammaproteobacteria > Pseudomonadales > Pseudomonadaceae > Pseudomonas > Pseudomonas weihenstephanensis. The sequence goes on from NZ_JAAEBV010000001.1 coordinate 1,345,661, forward strand.
CTGGGACAAGCAAAAGTGCCACGAACGGGCACGCGAGCTGATGAGCATGATCAAGCTCGAACCCAAGCAATACCTGCATCGCTACCCGCGTGAATTGTCGGGCGGCCAACAGCAGCGTATCGGCGTGATCCGAGCCTTGGCGGCGGATGCACCGCTGCTGCTGATGGACGAACCGTTCGGTGCGGTTGACCCGATCAACCGCGAGATGATCCAGAACGAGTTCTTCGAGATGCAACGGGCGCTGAACAAGACCGTGATCATGGTCAGCCACGACATCGACGAAGCGATCAAGCTGGGCGACAAAATTGCCATCTTCCGGGGCGGCAAACTGTTGCAGATGGACCACCCGGACACTTTGCTGGCCCACCCGGCCGACGAATTTGTCAGCAACTTCGTGGGGCAAGACAGCACGCTTAAACGCCTGCTGCTGGTCAAGGCCGAAGATGCGGCCGACAACGCGCCATCGGTCAGCCCCGAGACGCCCGTGGGCGAAGCACTGGAGCTGATGGACGAACTCGACCGTCGGTACGTCGTGGTCACCTGTGCCGACAACAAAGCACTGGGTTATGTACGTCGCCGCGACCTGCATCGCCAGACCGGCACCTGCGGCCAATACCTGCGCCAGTTCACCGCGACGGCGGCCTCCGAAGAACACCTGCGCATCCTGCTGTCGCGCATGTACGAATTCAACCGCTCGTGGTTGCCGGTGATGGACACCGACTGTGTGTTCCAGGGTGAAGTGACCCAGGAATCCATTGCGGCGTACCTGAGTTCGGGCCGTTCACGCGGGGCTAAAACCAGCATCGTGTCACCCGCCGAAACCGCACTGGCTTAAGCGCCATAGCCTGATCACTGTAGGGGCGAGCACGCTCGCGCCTACAGCTGATATCCCGCCACAAATGCCTGTTGATGGAACATCCCTACGTCATCAATGTCGGTTAGTTAAATAGCTGTCATTGAACCCGCGACGAACGCGTACATAAACGCGACATTTGTTGTTGCTCAATGCGCAATCACCCCCTACAGTTCGCGCCGAACATCCATGCTGGAAACGATCCATCCGGCTCAAGTACTGACGACGAGACAGCAAGGTTCATTTACCTTTTTTGCTTTCGGCGGACATGCCTTGGGAAGTAGGCGAACCAAAGTGGGGATACGGAGGATGTTCAGTTGCACCCCTTGATTGATGACGTTTGCCACTAGGAGTCCCACAGCATGTCGATTCAGGTCGAAGACTATTACGCGCGCGAAACCTTCCAAAAAATGAAGGCGTTCGCTGACACCCAGGAAACCCCGTTCGTGGTGATCGACACCGCGATGATCAGCAAAGCCTATGACGATCTGCGGGCTGGCTTTGAGTTCGCCAAGGTGTACTACGCCGTTAAGGCCAACCCGGCCGTCGAAATCATTGATTTGCTGCGCGACAAGGGGTCTAACTTCGACATCGCGTCGATCTACGAGCTGGATAAAGTCATGGCCCAAGGCGTCGGCCCCGAGCGCATCAGCTACGGCAACACGATCAAAAAATCCAAAGACATTCGTTACTTCTACGACAAAGGCGTGCGCCTGTTCTCCACCGACTCCGAAGCCGACTTGCGCAACATTGCCAAAGCCGCCCCCGGTTCAAAGGTGTATGTGCGCATCCTGACCGAAGGCTCGACCACGGCTGACTGGCCTTTGTCACGCAAGTTTGGCTGCCAGACCGACATGGCCATGGACTTGCTGATTCTGGCCCGTGACCTGGGCCTGGTGCCTTACGGCATTTCGTTCCACGTGGGGTCGCAACAGCGCGACATCAGTGTGTGGGACGCTGCCATTGCCAAGGTCAAAGTGATCTTCGAGCGCCTGAAAGAAGAAGACGGCATCGTGCTCAAGCTGATCAACATGGGCGGTGGCTTCCCGGCCAACTACATCACCCGCACCAACAGCCTGGAAACCTACGCCGAAGAAATCATTCGCTTCCTCAAAGAAGACTTCGGCGACGACCTGCCAGAAATCATTCTGGAGCCGGGTCGTTCGCTGATCGCCAACGCGGGCATTCTGGTCAGCGAAGTGGTGCTGGTGGCACGCAAATCGCGCACCGCCGTCGAGCGTTGGGTGTACACCGATGTCGGTAAATTTTCGGGCCTGATCGAAACCATGGACGAAGCCATCAAGTTTCCGATCTGGACTGAGAAGAAAGGCGAAATGGAAGAAGTCGTGATCGCCGGGCCAACGTGCGACAGCGCCGACATCATGTACGAGAACTACAAATACGGCCTGCCGTTGAACCTGGCCATTGGTGACCGGCTGTACTGGTTGTCGACCGGTGCTTACACCACCAGTTACAGCGCTGTTGAATTCAATGGCTTCCCGCCGCTGAAGTCGTACTACCTGTAAGCCTCAACGCTTAAAAAACCCATGACACGTCATGGGTTTTTTTATACCTGCGCCCTGTGCTCAATGGCACAGGGGCGTTCAAGCTCAAAACGCTCAAAACGCTCAAAACGCTCAAAACGCCTAAGGCTGCGCCAAGGCACGGATTCTGGGATCGGGGGCGCTGGCCAGGGTCTGATGCGCCACGGCAAGAAACTTGCTATTACCGCCCGCCAACGCCCGCTCGAACCACACCAGCGCTTCGTCTATCTGGCCAGCCTCGGCCAGCACCGACGCATGACTGAACTGCCCGCGAAAATCCCCACCTTGGGCCGAGCATTTGTACCAGTGCCGCGCCGCATCCAGATCCTGGGCACAAAACTGTCCGTCCTCCAGATACCGCCCCACCAGGTTCATCGACTTGGCATGCCCCCGCTCTGCCGCCTGCCGGTAGAGCGCCAGCGCGGCGGGCTGGTTCTCGATCACCCCGCGCCCGGTGGCCAACAAATTGGCGTAGTTGTACATCGCCCAATCCAGCCCGGCTTCGGCCGCCTGGCGGTATTCAAGGCTGGCCAACGCCCAATCAACCGGCCCGCCCCAACCCAGTTCCCAGCAACGACCCAGCATGTTGCGCGCCATCAGGTGACCTCCGTTGGCGGCAATTTGAAACCAGCGTTTGGCCAGCACCGCGTCGCGCTCAATCCCTTGCCCGTCGAGCAAGATCTGGCCCAACAAGGCTTGACCATCGACGATGCCTTGTTTGGCGGCGATCAGAATCGCCTGCGCCGCGCGAGCCGGGTTTTCAGTGAGCATGGCGCGCAGCTGCTCGCCATCGAGCACTTCTTCGCGGCGCAATTGGAAAGGCATGACTTACACCTCAACCCAGCGGCGCAGCAGGTTGTGGTAAGTGCCGGTGAGCTGGATCAGTGAGGGGTGGTCGGGCACGTCACGGGTCAGTTGCTGAATCGCGCCGTCCATTTCATACAGCAGGGTGCGCTGACTGTCTTCGCGCACCAGGCTCTGGGTCCAGAAAAACGACGCAAAGCGCGTCCCGCGCGTGACCGCGTTGACCTTGTGCAGGCTCGTGCCGGGGTACAGCACCATATCGCCCGCCGGGAGTTTCACCTGACGCACGCCGTAAGTGTCCTGAATCACCAGTTCGCCGCCGTCGTAATCTTCGGGGTCACTGAAGAACAGCGTCGCCGACAGGTCGGTGCGCACCCGTTCCGGGTTGCCCTTGGGCTGGCGCACGGCATTGTCGATATGAAAGTCGAAACTGCCGCCCGCCGTGTAGCAATTGAGCAACGGCGGAAACACTTTGTGCGGCAACGCAGCGGACATGAACTGCGGGTTCTGCCACAGCCGGTCAATCATGGCGGCGCCGATTTCTTTGGCCAGCGGATGGCCTTCGGGCAATTGCAGGTTGTGTTTGACTTTGGCCGACTGAAACCCGGCGGTGATTTTGCCGTCAGCCCAATCGGCCTGCGCCAGCGCCTCACGTATGCGCAGTACTTCTTCACGGGAGAACAAGCCGGGAATATGCAGCAGCATGGCGCAGTACCTGATAGCAAAGGGATGGCAATGGTATTGATTCTTATTGATCGTGTAAAACCCTGATCGGACCTACTGACGAACGAGTGTGAAAAAACCGTAAAGCAAAACTGTAAAGAATGTAAATTTCGCGCTAATAGTAATTGCTCTCAATTGATACAAGGAATTGTTTGCACTATATTTCGCGGCTCAAATTCTGGGGGAAGGGATCTTCACATGTCGCGCCAACCAATAAAAATACCTGTCAGCTCACCGCGCTTACTGGCGTCGGCCATCGGTGTAGCAATCACCGCAACCTCTGCTGCACACATGGCACAGGCGGCTGAAAGCACCGAAAGCAAAACACAGAGCAACAGTATTTCCCTGGGCGCGACCACGGTGACGGGTGAGCAGCAAGCACAGTCGTATCAGGTTGAAAAAGCCAATTCACCTAAGTACACCGCTCCGCTGATCGACACCCCGCGTTCGATCACCGTGATCCCTCAACAGTTGATTAAAGATACAGCCGCCACGTCGCTGCAAGATGCCTTACGCACTGTACCGGGCGTGACCTTCGGCGCAGGCGAAGGCGGCAACCCGCAGGGCGACCGTCCGTTCATTCGCGGTTTTGACGCCCAGGGCGACACCTACCTCGATGGCGTGCGTGACACCGGCGCGCAGAGTCGCGAAATTTTCGCCGTTGAGAACATTGAAGTCGCTAAAGGCCCTAACTCGGCCTTCGGTGGTCGCGGCGCAGCCGGCGGCACCATCAATATGGTGAGCAAAAAAGCCCACCTGGGTAACTCGTTCGATGCCGGTTACACCTGGGGCTCAGATCAGACTCAACGCTATACCCTGGACGGTAACTACCAATTCAGCGACACCGTGGCCGGGCGTTTGAACTTGATGAGCCACGAAAGCAACGTTGCCGGTCGTGACAACGTCAACTATGACCGCTGGGGTATCGCACCGTCGCTGGCCTTCGGCTTGGGCACCGACACCCGCGTCAACGTTGACTACTACCACATGGAAAGTAACGACCTGCCGGACTCGGGCATTCCTTATGGTTACTCCGTAGGTAAAAGCCATACAGCAGCCAGCCCGGATAAACCGAACAACGGGGGTGACAGCACCAACTTCTACGGTTTGACTGATCGTGATTTCCGCAAAACACGCACCGATATATCTACGATTGCCTTTGAACATGATTTCAATGACAGCCTGACCGTCAAGAACACACTGCGTCACGGCAACAGCATGCAGGACTACATTCTTACTCAGCCGGATGACAGCAAGGGCAACGTCAACAATGGCAGTGTGTGGCGTCGGGCCAATACCCGCGTGGGTAATACGGCCACCACCACCAATCAGACTGACCTGTTCGGTGATGTGTATATCGCAGGCTTCAAGAACAGTTTTTCCACTGGCGTGGAACTGAGCCGCGAAACGAGTGAAAGATCGACCTATAGCGTTGATACCAATACCAAAGGCGCAAACGCCACTACCTGTAATCCAGCCTTGATCGGATCTCCTAGCGGTTACAACTGCACATCCCTAGGCAACCCAACACCGAATGACCCATGGAACGGTGCCATCTCGCGTAACTACGACGGCACCAACACCTCAAGCACCACTCGTGCCATTTATGCGATGAACACACTTGAACTGTCGCCTGAGTGGCTGCTCAACATGGGCCTGCGATACGACCATTTTGAGACGAAGTACAAAACTCACGGAGTCGATTCCAAAACCAAGGCGCCCGTGACCTACAAAGGCGCAGATACCAGCGACTTCTTCTCCGGCCAGTTGGGCTTAGTGTGGAAGGTGCAGCCTAATGGCAGCATCTACGTTTCTTACGCTACATCGGCCACACCGCCAGGCTCGATGTTAGGTGAAGGGATGGAAAGCAACTCACTGACTGGATCGCCCGAGCGCAGCGGCGCGTTCGCCAGCAGCGATCTGGAACCCGAGGAAACTACAAATTACGAAATTGGCACTAAGTGGGACATCCTCAACGACCGCCTGTCTCTGACCGCTGCGATTTTCCGCACCGAGAAAGAGAACACCCGCGTTCAAGTCGATACCACATCATATGAAAACGCCGGTAAAACCCGTGTTGACGGTCTTGAGTTGTCGGCAAGTGGCAAGATCACCGAACAATGGCAAGTTTTCGCAGGCTACAGCTACCTGGATGCCAAACAGCAGGATGGAGGCCCGTTGAACAAGGCCAATGATGGCAACAAGTTGCCTAACACCCCACGCAACAGCGCCAGCCTGTGGACCACTTACGCTGTCACGCCAAAATTGACCATTGGTGGCGGAGCATTCTACGTGGATGAAGTTTTCGGTAGCACTGCCAACTCGACATACGTACCGTCCTATACCCGCTACGACGCAATGGCCAGTTACAAGCTGACCAAAAACGTCGACCTGCAACTGAACGTGCAAAACCTGACCGACAAGACGTACTACGACAAAGCTTTCTCGACTCACTTCGCTAACCAAGCGCCGGGCCGTACCGCCTTGTTGACCACCAGCTTCCACTTCTAAGTACACGTTAGACACACAAAGCCCCGCCCATCCAATGGCCGGGGCTTTTGTGTGAAAGCCTCAGGGCTTGACGTTGATGACGTCAGGCCTGTGGCGTAAAACACGCATTCAATTGAACAAGCAAGGCGGCCGTTGTGTTCAAGAAAACACTGTTTCAGTTGCACTGGTTTTTCGGGATAACCGCCGGGCTAGTGCTGGCCCTGATGGGCATCACCGGTGCGACCGTGTCGTTTCAGGACGAGCTGCTGAACCTGCTCAACCCCTCGGTACTCAAGGTCCAAAAGCTCAACAGCGGCGTATTGCCGCCCGCCGAACTGGTACGCAGAGTCGAAGCCCGCGAAGGCAAGCACGTGTCGATGCTGTGGGTGGGCGTTGACAGCGACAGTGCCGCCCGCGTGTTCTTCACCCCTCCACCGGGCGAGCGGCGCGGCCAACTGCGCTATGTCGACCCCTACACCGGCGCCTATCAAGGCGATGCCACAGGCCAGGATTTCTTCGGCCTGATGCTGCAATTGCACCGTTTTCTGGCCATCGGCCAAACCGGTCGCCAGATCACAGGCGCGTGCACCTTGATGCTGATTTTCTTCTGCCTCTCGGGCTTGTACCTGCGCTGGCCGCGTCAGGCGCTGAACTGGCGCGCGTGGCTCACACTGGACTGGGCGAAAAAAGGCCGCAGTTTCAACTGGGATTTGCACGCGGTGGCGGGCACCTGGTGCCTGATCTTTTACCTGCTGGCGGCACTCACCGGCCTGTCATGGTCCTACGAGTGGTACAACAAAGGCCTGCAACGGCTGTTTTCAGACGCCCCCCACGGTGAGCAACGCAAAGGCGGTCGCGGCCAACCCGGCCCGGCGGGCCCCGCGCCCATCGCCGATTACGCTGCGATCTGGGCCAGCATCCAAAAAGCCGCAGGCCCCGAGCTGAGCCTGTACAACGTGCGCATGCCGCCAGCGGCAGGCCAGCCCGCGACGGTTTTCTACCTGCGCACAGACTCACCCCATGAGCGGGCCTTCAACCAGATCGTGCTCGACCCCGCGACCGGCGTGGTCAAAAAACATGAGCGCTACGATGACAAAAGCTACAAGGCGCAGTTGCTGACCAGCATTTACGCCCTGCACGTGGGCAGTTACTGGGGCCTGACCGGGCGCATTCTGGTCACCGCCGCCAGCCTGACCATGCCGCTGTTCTTTATTACCGGCTGGTTACTGTACCTGGACCGTCGTCGCAAAAAGCGTCACGTCAAACAGGCGCGCCAAGGTTTTACAGAGCTGCGCAGCGATGCGCCTTCATGGTTGATCGGCTTCGCCAGCCAGAGCGGCTTTGCCGAGCAACTGGCCTGGCAAACCGCCGGGCAATTGCAGGCATCCGGCTTGCCTGTTCGGGTGCAGCCGCTGTCAGCGTTGACTGAAGATGACGTGCAAAACGCCAGCAACGCGCTGTTTGTGGTCAGCACTTTTGGCGACGGGGAAGCGCCGGACAGCGCCCGCGGATTTGAGCGCAAGGTTGTGGGCCAACCCTTGGCCTTAAATGGCCTCACTTATGGCGTACTGGCCTTGGGGGATCGCCAATACCCCGACTTCTGCGGTTTTGCCACCCGTATAGAACAGTGGCTAAACGAGCGCGGCGCACAGTCTTTGTTCAGCCCGGTGCACGTCGACAACGGCGATACCTTGGCACTGCAACAATGGCAGCAGCAACTGAGCCAGCTCACCGGTGGCGCGCCCAGCACGCCATGGCAGGCCCCGCGTTACAGCAACTGGACGCTGGAACAGCGAGATCGGCTCAACCCCGGCAGCCTCGGTTCCAGCGCGTACCTGCTGGGGCTTAGCACACCCGACAACAGCCACACGTGGCAGGCGGGTGATTTGGTCGAAGTCCTGCCACGCCAATGCGCCTGGGCGGTAGAGCACTTTCTCGACGGCCTGGGCCTTGAGCCGCACAGCATGGTGCAACTCGACGGGCTGCGTGAAACCCTGGCACAAGCACTCGCCAGTCGCCAACTGCCCGAGAACCGTGGGCATTTGGTGGGCCTGCACGCCCAGGCATTGGTCGATGCGCTCATCCCCTTGAGCATGCGCGAATACTCCATTGCGTCGATTCCTGAAGACGGAGTGCTGCAATTGATCGTGCGCCAAGAGCGGCATGCCGATGGCAGCCTGGGCATTGGCTCGGGTTGGCTGACCGAACATGCACCCGTGGGTTCAAGCATCCATTTGCGACTGCGGCGCAACAGTGGCTTCCACTTGCCCGAGCAATCGTGCCCCCTGATTTTGCTGGGCAATGGCACCGGACTGGCCGGGTTGCGCAGTCTGTTAAAGGCACGGATTAGCGAAGGGATACAGGACAACTGGCTGTTCTTCGGCGAGCGCAACGCTGCCCATGATTTCTATTGCCGCGAAGAGTTGCAAGGCTGGCTGGCCAACGGGGATCTGGCGCGGCTGGACTTGGCCTTTTCGCGTGATCAAGCGCACAAAGTGTATGTACAAGACCGTCTGCGCGAATCGGCGGATGAAGTGCGGCGCTGGCTGGCGCAGGGCGCAGCTATTTATATCTGCGGCAGCTTGCAAGGCATGGCAGCGGGTGTGGATCAGGCGTTGATCGACATACTGGGTGCCGAGGCGCTGGAGCACCTGATTGAACAAGGGCGTTATCGTCGGGATGTGTACTGATACGTGCTGGCAACATCGGTTAATCATTGAGGCCAACGCGGGTTGGTCGCCGTTCTAGGCTGAGTCAGACATCCACCTTCACACGGACGTGAAGCATGACGCTGCCCCGCCCTACCTCTAAGCAACGTCAACTGGCCAGACGCTTGCGCGGCGATCAAACCGATTGCGAATTGCGCCTCTGGCAACAACTGCGGGCCAGGCAACTGCTGGACGTGAAGTTTCGCCGTCAGCATCCTTGCCCGCCTTATGTGCTCGACTTTTATTGTGTGCAACTGCAACTGGCCATTGAGCTGGATGGCAGTCAGCATCTGCTGCCTGAGGCAGTGACTTATGACCTGCGCCGCAGCCGGTATTTGCAGAGTCTGGGGATCACTGTGCTGAGGTTTGACAATCTGCAAGTGATTGACGAGATGGAGGGTGTTTTGCACGTCATATTTCTGGAGGTTCAGCGCAGGCTCCAAGACCCTCACCCTAACCCTCTCCCAAAGGGAGAGGGGACTTGATTGGGGGTGGGCTTGAAATCTCCAGTGTTCATGGGGCTTGATTGGGGCCGGGAGTGAAATCTCCAGGGTTCATGGGGCTTGATTGGGGTGGGCTTGAGATCTCGGTGCTAGCCTTCGCTCATCCTGGCCCCTTCCACAGAGAGTCGGCGTTGGTGGGCGTCAGCACTGAATGCATACATTTCAAGCCTCAATACATCTCAAGCCCCCTCTCCCTCCGGGAGAGGGTTGGGGTGAGGGCAAGCGGTTCAAGCCTTGGCCGTCTCCAGTGCGATATCCGCCGGTTCAGGCCGTTTAATCACGGCATACACCACCGCCGTCAGCACACTGCCCGCCACAATGGCCAGTAAATACAACAACGCATGGTTAATTGCATTGGGGATCAACATCACAAACAATCCGCCGTGCGGCGCCATTAATTTGCAGCCGAAGTACATCGACAACGCACCGGTCAATGCACCGCCCACCACACTGGCCGGGATCACCCGCAACGGGTCTTTGGCTGCAAACGGGATCGCGCCTTCAGAGATAAAGCACAACCCCAGCACCATCGCCGCTTTACCCGCCTCCCGCTCGGTTTGCGCAAATTTACGCCGGGCGATCAATGTGGCAATGCCCAAACCAATCGGCGGCACCATGCCCGCGGCCATTGTCGCCGCCATCGGTGCATAACTTTGCGACGCCAACAGCCCCACTGAAAACGCATACGCCGCTTTGTTAATCGGCCCGCCCAAGTCGACGCACATCATCGCGCCCAGCAGCACGCCCAACAAAATAGCGTTGGTGGTGCCCATGCTGTCCAGAAAGTGGGTCAGCCCTTCAAGCATGCCCGCCACCGGTTTACCCACCACGTAGATCATCACCAAGCCCGTAAACAGGCTGGCGAACAGCGGGATGATCAGAATCGGTTTTAATGCCTCAAGACTTTGCGGCAAGCGCGCATAACGGTTGATCGCTTTGGCGCAATAACCGGCGATAAAACCGGCAATGATCCCGCCAATAAAACCCGCGCCCAAGGTGCTGGCCAGCAGGCCGCCAATCATCCCCGGCGCAAGGCCCGGACGGTCAGCAATCGAGTAGGCGATGTATCCCGCGAGCAACGGCACCATCAGTTTGAATGCCGCATCGCCGCCGATCTGCATTAACGCTGCCGCCAAAGTGCCGGGCTCTTTATACGCCGTGATACCAAACACAAATGACAACGCGATCAGCAGCCCACCCGCCACCACCATCGGCAACATGAACGACACGCCAGTCAGCAGGTGCTTATACACACCTGTCTTCTCAGATTTGACCGTGCCCGAAGCCCCCGTGGCAGCCGATTCTTGCTGCCCCTCGCTGAGGGCTTTTTTCAGCGTGGCTTCCGATTGCTTGAGCGCGATACCAGTGCCACAGCGATAGATCTTCTTGCCGGCAAAACGCTCGGTCGGCACTTCAATGTCCGCCGCCAGCAACACCACGTCAGCCTCGCTGATGGCCTGGGCGCTCAGCGGGTTACGTGCGCCCACCGAACCCTGGGTTTCGACTTGCAAGTCATAGCCCAGGCGCTTGGCCGTTTGTTGCAAGGCTTCGGCGGCCATGAAGGTATGCGCCACGCCCGTGGGACACGCCGTGACCGCGACAATTTTGGGCGCGCGGGCAGGCGCCGCGTCCTCGACCACCGCGTCAGCAGCGGCGTACACCTGGGCTTCTTCCACGCCCCGGCGCAATACCCCCTCTACATCTTGCAGGGCCTGGGCCGGGGTGCTTTGAAAGACGCGTTTACCGATAAAGCGCTGCATGTCCAGCGGCGTACTGCTCACCACCAGTACCCACTCGGCTTCATCGATCACCGCTGCCGATAATTGGCGCTCAGGGTGCTTGGGGTCATGCACTTCAACGCTGGTGCTCCAACCTTGACGTTGCGCAGCAGCGTCAAGCAACCGGGCACACAGCACGCTGGTCACCATGCCGTTGGGGCAGCCCGTCACAATGGCTAATTTCATGTCCTTGCCTCTTATTCTTCTGTCAGGGAGCGCACGCGCACGCCGCTTTCGAGCGTCGCCAAGTGCGCCGCATCGCTGATACCAAAACCAATCTGGGTGACCGCCATGGCCGCAATCGCCGTGGCGGTGCGCACGGTCTGTTCCGGGGTATGCCCGCTGAGCAGGCCATGCAGCATGCCCGCCAACAGTGAGTCACCGGCGCCCACGGTGCTGGCGACGCTGACCTTGGGCGGCAAGGCGTGAAGTGCCTGACCGTGGCTAAACCAGTTCACACCGTCAGCCCCCTGGGAAATCACCACATGCTCAACGCCTTGCGCTTGCAAACGCGCAGCGGCGGCCACTTGGGATTCAAGGCTGCTGATGTCACAGCCCAGGGCATCGCTGAGTTCTTCGGTGTTGGGCTTGATCAGCCACGGCCCTGCGCTCAAGCCTTGTTTCAAGGCTTCGCCGCTGGTGTCCAGAATCACTTTCAAGCCCATCGCCTTGAGCCGCAGCAGCAAGTGATGCAACCACTGCGCACTGACACCTCGCGGCAAACTGCCCGCCACCACCACCGCGTCATGACTGGCAGCGATCTGGTCGATTTTGTCGATCAGCGCTTGCTGGGCGAATTCACTGACCAGCGGGCCTGGGCCGTTCACGTCAGTGACGCGACCATCGTCTTCGGCCAGTTTGATGTTGCTGCGGATTTCACCCGGCACCCGAATGAAGGCGTCGACAAACCCTCGACGGGCAAACAGGGCGTTGAAAGGCTGTTGATTATCCTCGCCGAGAAAGCCGCTGACGGTCAGCGTGTGGCCAAGATCGGCCAGCACTTGCGCGACGTTGATGCCCTTGCCCGCCGCGTGGGTCAACAGGGCCTGGCTGCGGTTGACTTCGCCGGGCTGCAACTGCGCCACACGCACGGTCAAATCCAGCGCCGGGTTCAGCGTAAGGGTCAGAATTTTGGCCATTAGAGCGCTTCCACCAATGCACGAACTTCATCCGGGCTGCCCACACTTAACGCGTCGGCGGCCAGGGTTTTAAGGCGATCCATGCTCAACTCTCGCACCCGCGCTTTGACTTCCGGGATGCTGCGGGCCGAGACGCTCAATTCATCCACGCCCAACCCCACCAGCACGGGAACGGCCAGCGGGTCTGCCGCCAACTCGCCACACACCCCCACCCATTTACCGTGGGCATGGGCCGCACGCACGGTGATGTCGATCAGTTGCAACACCGCCGGGTGCAAGCCATCGGCCTGCGCCGACAGGGTCGGGTGACCACGGTCGATGGCCAGGGTGTATTGCGTCAGGTCGTTGGTGCCGACGCTGAAAAAATCCACCTCTTTGGCCAGCACCGGAGCCAGCAACGCGGCCGAAGGCACCTCGATCATGATCCCCAGCTGCAAGTCGGCCACGGGGATTTCCTGGCGCAGACGTTCGGTCATGTCCCGCGCTGCACGCCATTCTGCGACGCTGCCGACCATCGGGAACATGATGCGCAGCGGGCGGTTGTCTGCCGAACGCAGCAAGGCACGCAACTGGCCTTCCATCACCTGCGGGCGTTGCAGCGTGAGGCGAATACCACGCACGCCCAAAAACGGGTTTTCTTCTTTATCAATCGGCCAGTACGGCAGCGGCTTGTCACCGCCCACGTCCAGAGTGCGCACCACCAAAGGGCGACCGTCGAGACCGTCGAGCACGCGGCGATATTCGGCCTCTTGCGTGGCTTCATCCGGCGCTTGGGAATGGGCCATGAAAATCAGTTCGGTGCGCAGCAAACCGATGCCTTCGGCGCCCTGCTCGACGGCATTGGCCACGCCCTTGCTCTCGCCGATGTTGGCAAACACCTCGACCGCATGACCGTCGCGGGTCACCGCAGGCGCGTGACGCAATGCACTGGCGGCCTGCAAGCGTTGTTCGCGGCTGTCACGCTCTTGCGTGGCGCGCTGTAACGCGTCGGCGTCCGGGGCAACGTGCAGGCGGCCACGCTGGCCATCTATCAGTAGCTGGGTGCCTGGCGCGAGCAACAGCACCGCGTCCCCCGCACCGACCAGCGCCGGGATGCCCAAGGCACGGGCGACAATGGCGCTGTGGGCCGTGGCCCCGCCGCGGGCGGTCAAAATACCCGCGACCCGGGCTGGATCAAGGCGCGCCACATCAGAGGGACCCACCTCATCCATCACCAGCACATAAGGCTGCTCGGGTTCGGCTGGCGTTTCGATGCCACACAGTTGGGCCAGCACACGGCGGCCGATGTCGCGTAAATCGGCGGCACGCTCGGCCAGCAACGCATCCTGCAACGACTCCTGTTGACGCGCCGCCGCTTCGATCACCGACATCCACGCCGCTTCTGCGCTTTCGCCTTGCTTCAAACGGTTGTCGACTTCATCGCTCAGCTCGGGATCGTCGAGCATTTCCTGATGGGTAATAAAAATCTCGCGGATGGCTTTGGACGGGCTGCGTTGAATCAGACCTTCAATGTCCTGTCGCACCTGAGCCAATGCGTTGTGCAAGCGCTCGCGCTCCACCACTGATGACTCGCCGCGCAGCGGGTAGTCGAAGGTTTGTAACACCTGGATATGCGCTGGCCCCACGGCGATGCCAGGTGCTGCCGCGATGGCGTGAATGACGCTGCCAGCCGCCGGGGCGCTGATGACTTGCGCAATGTCGGCAACGGTCGGGGCCGCTTCGCTGACCGCAGGCAACGGTTCAACGTCTTCGCCCAGACCCTCTTCTATCGCCGCTAAAATCGCCGGTAACGCGTCGTCGGCCACGCTCGGTTCGGCCACAAATTCGAGCACTTGCCCACGCCGAGCGCCCAGGCTCAGCAGTTTGCTCAAGCTCTTGGCCGATACTGGCGACTCATGGCCGCCGACGATGCTGACGCGAATGTCACCGTCAAAACGCTTGGCCAACTGCGCAAGGATTTTTGCCGGGCGCGCATGCAGCCCGTGGGCGTTGGCCAAGGTGATGCGGGCACTTGGCCAGTCAGCGGGCAGTTCGCCGCCCAACACTTCAAGCACGGCACGCCGACTGGTGGCACTGCCCAGTTCGTGACCGCGCCCCTCAATCAGCAAGGCGCACAAGCGTTCAAGCAGTGCCTGATGCGCCTCACCCAGACTGGCCAGGCAGAATAGGCCACTGAGCGGTTTGCCCAGGTAGCGGATCGGTTTATCGGGCGTGACGAACGCCAACCCCGGACGCTTGACCGTTTGCTCGCTGTGCAACCACCACAGGCCGTCGCCCAGCGGCAGCGCTTCAACTTGTTGCAATACGGCGGCAAAGCCATTGCTTACGCAATCGGCCTGGCGCAATAAACGGGCACCGCGCCACACCAACTCTTCAAAGTCATCTGCCGACACACCCAGGCCAATCATTTGCGCATCGAGCGCCAGCTCTTGCGGTGCGCCTTGCAACAGTTTGAGCAAGGCTTCAGCGGAACTGGCGCGACGCAGGGCTTCGCCCAGATCGGTTTCACCCAAGGCACGGGTCAACAGTTGCAATAAACGCAGGTGTTCATCGGACTTGGCGGCAATGCCAATCGCCAGATAGACCATTTGCCCATCGCCCCAGTCCACACCTTCGGGAAACTGCAACAAACGCACACCGGTGGTGAACACCAGGTCGCGGGTGTCGGGGGTGCCATGAGGGATGGCAATGCCCTGCCCCAGAAAAGTCGAACCTTGAGCCTCACGCGCTCGCAAACCGTCCAGATAGCCCTCGGCCACCAACCCGTCGGCGACCAGCTTATCGGCGAGTAATTGCAACGCAGCAGACTTATCCACAGCCGATTGGCCCATGGATATCTGCTCTATGGTGAGCTCAAGCATGCGTTCTCCTTATCCGGCGCTCCGTGGCACCCGGTATTGTTTTGAATTTAATCAGCTTAGGCCGCCCGCCCCTCACTAGGTCACCCGATGTGTGGCAAGCACATCCATACAGGGGCTTACGGCTACAAAACACGCTTGCTGAAACGTTTAATCATGAATGTGCGGCACGTTACTGCATAATCGCTCGCGCTTGAAGCCCAACCTGTCGCATTGATCAGCGTCATGTGGACGACGCTGCAAAAAAATACAGTAGCAATAAGGCAGACGATGGTCGGCTGCCTTTATCGGGTAGGATTGGCCAGAATGTCGACATGTACTATAAAAAATAAGGAATTATCGGCGTGAAGCTCAGCGATATCGCTCAACTGGCAGGTGTTTCCGTGACCACCGCCAGCTATGTCATCAATGGCAAAGCTGAACAGCAACGCATCAGCAGCACGACGGTGGAGCGCGTACGCGCGGTGGTCGAGGCGCATGGTTTCACCCCTAACCCGCAGGCCGCAGGTTTGCGCAGCCGGCATACCCGCACACTGGGTTTTATCCTGCCCGACCTTGAAAACCCCAGTTACGCGCGCATTGCCAAGCAACTCGAACAAGGTGCCCGCGCCCGTGGGTATCAATTGCTGATCGCCAGCTCCGACGACGCTCCCGACAGCGAACGCCAACTGCTCAAGCTGTTCCGCGCCCGACGATGCGACGCCTTGTTTGTGGCCAGTTGCCTGCCAGCAGAAGACGACAGTTACCGTCAACTGCAAGACCTGGGCATGCCCATTATCGCGATTGACCGCACGATGCAGCCCGAACGGTTTTGCTCGGTGATCAGTGATGACTGTGAAGCCAGCCTGCAGCTGACCCGTAGTGTGTTAAAGCCCATGCCACGGCAAATCGCCCTGATCGGCGCGCGCCCGGAACTGAGCGTGAGTCAGGCACGGGCGGCGGGTTTCAAGCAGGCGCTGGAAGGTTTTGAAGGCGACGTACTGATTGAGCATGGCACCGCGTTCAGCCGCGAATGCGGGCGACGCATGATTGATGATTTGCTGGCACGCCTGGGGCATTTTCCTGAAGCGCTGGTCACAACCTCTTACGTGCTGCTGCAAGGGATGTTTGATGCCTTGCTCGATCACCCGGAGCACAAAGCACCTACGCGTCTCGCCACCTTCGGCGACACGCAGTTGCTGGACTTCTTGCCCTTACCGGTGAATGCCATGGGCCAACAGCATCAGTTGATCGCCGAAACGGCACTCAATCTCGCTCTGGCCGCCATTGAAGAACAACGTTACGCACCCGGCATCCACGCCATTGCACGTAATTTCAAACAGCGTATTGATCAGGTTTAAGCATGCAACTGATCGACACCCACACCCACCTCGACTTCCCCGACTTTGACGCCGACCGTACGCGGCTGCTGGCGCGCAGTCGGGCATTGGGGGTGGAGCGCATGGTGGTGCTGGGGGTCGATCAGCGTCACTGGCAACGGGTGTGGGACCTGGTGCAAACCGACCCTCATTTGTATGCCGCGTTTGGCTTGCACCCGGTGTATCTGTATGAGCATCGCCCTGAGCACCTCACTGAGCTGAGGGCATGGCTGACCCGGCTGGACGGGCATGCGCAGCTGTGTGCGGTGGGTGAAATCGGCCTCGATTACTTTCTCCCGCAACTGGACCGCGACGCTCAACAGCGGTTGTTTGAAGGTCAATTGCAGTTGGCCGCAGACTTTAATCTGCCGGCACTGCTGCACGTGCGCCGCAGCCATGCGCAGGTAATTGCCACACTCAAGCGTTTCAAGCTCAAGCGCGGCGGGATCATTCATGCGTTTGCGGGCAGCCGCGAGGAAGCGCGCGAATACATCAAGCTGGGTTTCAAGCTGGGCGTGGGCGGTGCCGCAACCTGGCCGCAAGCGTTACGCTTGCGCAAAGTGCTGGCTGATTTGCCGCTGGACGCCCTCGTGCTCGAAACCGACGCGCCCGACATGGCGCCAGCCATGTTCCCCCACCAGCGCAACAGCCCGCTGCATCTGCCCAACATTTGCCAGGCACTGGCCGAGGTGTTGAACATCAGCCCCGAGCAATTGGCCGACGCCACCACGGCCAATGCGTGCGCGCTGTTTAACTGGGCACGATAAGCCGCTAAAGACCGCAATCACGACCGCTGCGCGCCCGGACGCAGCCTCGCATTACTCGTCAGCGGCGACAGGGCCATGATCGAGGTTCTCATAGCAGTTGCCGAAGACGACGTCCAATTGCGCAGCGATCGTAAACCCGGTGAATGTGGTGCCTCTGAAGCGCCACGTTGACGGGTTTAGCGAGCGCTGGGCCTGTGTCTTAAAGTAGCAACGTCCACACGGCAAAACCGGCGTACCACACCACGGCAGCACGCAGCAGCAGTTCCCACAAGGCATCAAGGCTGGAAACGCCTTCCGGGCCGGTCTGCGGTGGCGCAAGTTCAGCCGCCGCACACCCGACTTTATTGATCAACTGTTCTGCACTGATTTCCCAGCTCAGCAGTTCGTGCAACATCACGCGGCTGACCGCGGCGAAGTTGCCGACCAATGCAAAACTGGCCGCCAGCAATCGCACCGGCAGCCAGTCAAACGCATGACGCATTTGTTGAGCGTGCTCGACCAGTTCGGGGTTCTTGCCGTGCTCGACCGCCAGCGCCAGCAAGCGATAACTGAGCGCCGCCACCGGCCCCAACAGGAAGTACCAGAAAATCACCGCAAAAAAGCTTTGGTAGGCTTGCCACAGCAAGTGCGCCTGAACGTGTTCCAGCAGTTGCTCACCATTCTCGGCCCGCACGCTAATGTCACGTTCGGCCACATGGGCAGCTGCTTGCAGATCACCCCGACGCCAGGCATCACGAAATGGCCCCAGATCTGCCAGCAAGTCACCCCGGCCCAAGCTGAAGATCAACACCACCAGATGCACCGGTAACGCCAGCAGGCCATAAGCCACCGGGTCGAGCACCACCAGCAACAACCCCAGTAACATGACCGGCAGCAGAATCAGGATGATCAACACCCACCACGGGTTTTTCGCCAGTTTGGGCGAGGCTTCGAGCTTGTTCAGCTCGCGTACCCAGCCGCCGTCGCATTGAAGGCGCTGGCGCAAGGCCGAGAATTTTTCGACCAGAATCGCCAGCAGTAGCACCACAAAACTCATTGATTGTCTCCTCTGTGCTGCAACGCGCTGCGATAGCGCGTCCAGTCGAAATGGGGGCCTGGATCTGTCTTGCGCCCCGGTGCCACGTCACTGTGGCCACATATTCGTTGAAGGGTAATGTCGCCATAGTGGGTTTGCAGCTCCCGCGTCAGAGCAATCAGCGCCTGATACTGGGCGTCGCAGAACGGCTGATCATCGGTGCCTTCAAGTTCGATGCCTATCGAAAAATCGTTACAAGTCTCGCGGCCCTCGAAACTGGAAATACCCGCATGCCAGGCACGGTCCAGACACGAGACAAACTGCGTAACCTGACCGTCGCGCTCAATCAGAAAATGCGCACTGACTCGCAGCTCCTTGATGGTTTCAAAAAAAGGATGCTCATCGGGGTCCAGTTGATTTTGGAAAAACGTCTGGACTTGACCGGTGGCAAACTGCCCCGGCGGCAAGCTGATGTTGTGGATAACCAACAAGGAGATTTCGCCGCGCGGGCGTTCATTGAAGTTGGGCGACGGGCAATGGCGCACGTCATGGCACCAACCGCTCGTGGGGTCCAGCTGCATACAGACTCCTTCAACGTGCAAAACCAAAGGCGCAGTATGCCGCGATGTGCAGCTCAATTGGCAGCTATCTGTGACGCCAAAGCCGCAGGCCAGTCACTGCGCGTTACGTTGGTACAAGCTACCAATCACCGACTCCAGCGCCCGGTCGAACAGTAAACGGTCATCCAGTAGCAATACTTTGCCATTGCGCAGTTGAGCGATCAGGTCGGTGCGGCTTTGCTCCAGCACTTTCATGCCCGTGCGGTTGACGAAAATATGCTTGCCGCCCGGCTCCAGAATGGCGATCAGCTTGCATCGCAGGCGAAACTCTTCGTCTTCCTGTAACTCAATCCAGGTGCCCAGGCGCAGTTGGCTGACCAGCAATAAACCCAAGTGGTCCTGCTCATCCACTGCGGGTGGCGCATGCGCAGCCCGCTCACTCGCCTTGAGTGGATGTTTCAGACGCGCCTGCTCTGCCTCGCGAGTGCGTTGCTCGAGCAGTTCGATGCGACAACGCTCACCGTGGGTAAAGACCAAAAACTCATGCAGCAGGGCTTCGAGCAGCGTGCGATTGTCGCCCGCGTACGTCGCCAATTGTTGCACCACACATTCAATCTGTCGGAACAACGGATCGCTGCTCTCATCCGTGCTGACGTCCCAGCCGATGGCCGCCGCCGCAATCACGTTCAAGAGGCGTCGGGCGGGGTGGGTGTCACAGCTGAAAAAGTTTTGATCGCGTTGCGCGATCTTCAGCATCGGCTCCTGCAACTGGGCAATCAGCGATTTCAGCGCAGGCGGCACATTGCGATCTTTGGCGATGTACTCAAACAGCAACCCGACCAGGTTGCTCGCCTCCTCAGCCACGGCCGCCGTTTCTGTGCCCCTTGCTTTATCCCCGCAGCAGCCATCGTTCTCGCTCAGCGTTGGCAATACACCGGTGGCAATCAGTAATTGGTTGGCATCGGCGTACAACTGCGTGGTGTGGCTGAGCAGGTACTTTTCGAACAGTTGCAACATGATCAGCTTGACCTTGATGTCCATGCCCTGATCACGCTCAGCCAGCAAAAAATATTCGCACAACATGCCCGGCCCCAACGGGTTGTTGTGATCATCCAGCGGCGTGCAACTGAGCGTTGCGAGACGTGTGGTCAATTGGCACAGCGCCAACTGGTCGCGCGTCATGACGTGGCCCACCATCGCATTGATCACTTGAGCGCGCTCAAGGTCATGGGTCATCAGCGAAAAAGACCCGCCTGCGGGGGCTGCACCCTGCAACGTGCGCTCGCTGGGGTCGGCGAGCGCCAACTGACTGAAAGCGTCAAAAAACCGGTCAAGAAAGCCGCGCTCGATGTATTTACGCTTGAGCCTGACGTCGCGCATGGCTTCAAAAAACAAGCTTTGTTCGACGTCACTCCGGGCTTTATCCGCCATCTCGAACAGCGTTTCATCGGCACTGTCAAACAGCACTTGCAACCCGTTTTTGAGCTGCTGCGCGGCTTTATCGTGAACCTGCAACAAAATGACAGGCAGGCGCGCAAGTGGCGAACGCATCGCCAGCTCTGCCGTGGCCCAGTGGGCAGGTCCCACTTTCCCGTCATTTTGCATCCAAGCCTCCTGGAACGGTGTTCGCTTGCGAATGACGCACAGGTGGCACAGGCCACTTTTGACGCTCGCAAACAGAAACCGGCCAGTGCATATCGCACTCGCCGGTGTATCTGAATTAGGACTTTAATGGCATGTCAAAGCTATGACGCCAATTACAAGGCGCTGATTATCTTGCAAAAGGCGAGCCTTGTGCTACTAAACAGCGCGATTCATTTACTGAACGGTCAAATAAATGCCGGGATGCGGCCCAAACAACACAGTTACAGGCATTTGCCTACGGCGCAGCCGCGCGCCTTGGGTTCGCTCCCGGCATGGCCCTATAATCGGCGCACTTTGTTTGTGGAGCTGGTTATGCCGAATTTACATCTGGCCGATCTCACCGCCGAGATTGAAGCCAACGTACGCCGTGCGCTTGCCGAAGACATTGGCAGCGGCGACATCACTGCACGGTTGATCCCGGCAGAACGCCTGGCCAAGGCCACGATCATTACGCGCGACAACGCTGTGATCAGCGGCACCGCATGGGTGGACGCGGTTTTTCGCCAACTGGACCCGCGCGTCGCCGTGCATTGGCAGGTGGCCGATGGCGAGCGCGTCAGCCCCAATCAAGTGTTGTTTCACCTTGAGGGCCCTGCCCGCTCGCTGCTCAGTGGTGAGCGCAGTGCGCTGAACTTTCTGCAAATGTTGTCGGGGGTTGCGACCCATGCCCAACAGTTGGCGGACCAGGTCGCGCAGACGCAAGTCAAGTTGCTGGACACCCGCAAAACCCTGCCGGGCTTGCGCCTGGCGCAAAAGTACGCCGTCACCTGTGGGGGCTGTCATAACCACCGCATTGGTTTGTACGACGCGTTTTTGATCAAGGAAAACCACATCGCAGCCTGCGGCGGCATCGCCCAGGCGATCAGCGCTGCGCATAAAATCGCGCCGGGCAAACCGGTAGAGATCGAAGTCGAAAGCCTGGCAGAACTCAAAGAAGCGCTGGCGGCAGGTGCAGACATCATCATGCTCGACGAACTGAGCATGGATGACATGCGTGAAGCCGTGCGTCTGAATGCGGGTAAAGCCAAGCTGGAAGCCAGCGGCGGTATCAACGAAAGCACGCTGCTGCCTATCGCACAAACGGGCGTGGACTACATTTCGATTGGCGCCATGACCAAAGACGTAAAGGCTGTGGATTTGTCGATGCGCCTGAGTTTGTAAGCGCCACGCTCTTAACCCGGTGCCGGGTGTCAGGACAGCACAAAACCTCGACACTTGGCTTCATGCGCCAGCAACCATTGCTTGGCTGCCAGACCACCGGCAAAGCCGGTCAACGTGCCATTGCTGCCGATTACCCGGTGGCACGGGATGATGATCGGGATCGGGTTGCGCCCATTGGCGGCCCCCACAGCCCGTGATGCGGTCGGGCGCTGGATCTGCTGCGACAGTTGGCCATAACTGGTGGTCACGGCATAGGGGATGGTGGTCAGCGCCCGCCATACCGTTTGCTGAAACTCGGTGCCCCCGGGTTTAAGCGGTACATCAAAGGTGTATCGCTCGCCCGCAAAGTACGCCTCTAGCTGGCGTATGACCTCAGCCAGTTTTTGCGGCGCATGCAGCCAACTGTCTTGAGCGGTATGTGCTCTGCGCTCGCATTCAAATCGAACCTCACGCAAGCCTTCGTCGTCGGCCACCAAAAACAGTGGACCAATCGGCGATGGCATCTGCGCGTAGTAAATCTGAGACATGGTCAAATCCTCTTGAGCGCAGCGGCATCGGTGGCTGCGCGCCATAAATACAGGACGCTGTAGGCGCGCCACGGGCGCCAGCTCTCGGCCAGCGTTTGCATCGCTTTTGTGCTCAGCGGCGGGCCATCAGGGTTGGCCTCGCGCCGCAGGATCAAGTCTGCGGCCGGGAAGGCATCCGGGTGTTTGAGGACGCGCATGGCAATGTAATGCGCGGTCCATTCGCCGATCCCCGGCAGTTGTACCCAACGCTGAACAAAGGTGTCGAGCGCTTGCTCCGTGCCAAAATCAACCCGCCCTTCAATCAACGCCTGAGCAATGCCGTGAAGGGTATTGATACGTGCCTGGGTGATGCCCATTTGGTCCAGGTTAGCGGCTGCCAATTGCTGAGCGTCGGGGAACAAGCGATCCAGCCCCGATGTACCCGGCACTTCAATCGGTGTGCCATAGCGCTGCACGATGCGGCTGGCCAGGGTGCGCGCCGCTGCCACACTCACTTGCTGGCCTAACACCGCACGCACAGCCACTTCGAAACCATCCCAGCCCCCCGGTAAACGCAAGCCCGGATAGCGCTCGATCAGGGGCGCCAACTGGGGGCTGACACCCAGGGTATGGGCGATGGCCTGCGGATCGGCGTCCAGATCGAACATACGCCGAATGCGTGTCACCACAGTGAGCATGTGTGCCGGGGCAACGTTCAACAGCTCCAATTGCAGGGCGTGTTGCCCCGCGGGCCACGCGCTAACCCGCAGCCAGCCGGGCGATTGCGCACGGCCAAACACCCGCTGATAACTGAACGCGTCAACCTGTTCGATACCGGGCAAGGCGCGCTGTTGTAAAAATCCGAGTACAGCATTGAAGTCGTAGGGCGGGCGGTAACCCAAGCGCAGGACCAGTGCAGTGCCAGCGCGTGTTTTTGGACTGCGCCTGAAGGCCCGTGGTTCGGCATGGTTGGCTTCGGCAAACGCTGAATTGAAGCGCCTGACACTGCCAAAACCCGACGCCAACGCCACTTCAGTGATCGATAAATGCGTTTCTGTCAGCAGTTGCTTGGCAAACAACAGGCGTTGAGTGGCGTGCACGGCCATCGGCGGTGCCCCCAAATACTTAACAAACACGCGTCGTAACTGACGCGCCCCCACATTCAGGCGCAGGGCCAACGCCTCAAGCGAGTTATCCGCCAAAAAACCTTCGTTGATCACCTTCAAGGCCCGCGTCACTAAATGCTCACCCTGCAACCACAGCTGATTACCGGGTGCCAGCTCGGGCCGACAGCGCAAGCAAGGGCGAAACCCCTGTGCTTGTGCCGCCGCCGCGCTGGGGTAATACACAACGTTCGACGCTTTGGGCGCGCGCGCCGGGCATACCGGGCGGCAATAGATTCGCGTGGTCAGGACGGCAGTAAAAAACACCCCGTCAAAGCGCGCATCACGGCTCAGCCGTGCGATTTCGCACGCGGCAATAGAAGGAGTGAGTGAGGCGTCGTGTGTGTTCATGGCCCGCACAATAGCACCGGGCTTTTAACGGTTCTCGCCATTTTCGGACGTCAATGTTGACCATTGATCAGGTTATTTTGGCCTTACGATTGCACAGCACGATGCCACTGATGGCCAGCAGACCGCCCAACAACATGGGCATGCTCAGGCGCTCCCCCAAAATCAGCATCCCCAGCACCACCGCCGACAATGGATTGAGGGCAATAAACACCCCGGATTGGGTTACACCGATTTTCTGGATGCCATCGTAATACCAGATATAAGCCAGCGCCGACCCCAGCACACCGAGGTATATCAGGCTCAGCCACTGGGTGCTGTTGACGGCGGCCAGCGCGTGGGCGCTCAACTCACCCTGCGCCAGTGCCGCTGCCAGCAACATCAGGGTGCCCGCGAGCACGGAATAGGTCACGGTGTGCAGCGGACCGATATCCCTGACCAGGCCCCGGGCAAAAACGCTGTAAATCACCCAGCTCATGACGCACCCCAAAATCAACAGGTCACCGCGCCAGGCACCCGCCACCACTGAGGTCAACGACACCGTATTTTTGCTGACGATGACGGTCATCGCGCCAATGATGCACAGCGCGATGCCCGCCACGTTGATTCGGCTCAGGCGCTCACGCCCGAAAGCAAACGCCGTCAGCGCAATCAGCGCCGGATTCAGCGCCACGATCAAAGACGCGCGGGATGAGCTGATGTAGTGCAACCCATAAAAGAAAAACAAGTTGTAGGCAAACACCCCAAAAAAGCCGAGCAGCACCAGTTGCAGGGCTTGCGATGCTGTCACCTGGCGCACCAATTGGCCCTTGAGGCTCAACACCAATAACAGCGTCAGGCTCGCCAGCACGAAACGCACGCTGGCCGACAGCAGTGGCGCCACATCCGCGGACAAATAACGCCCGGCCACGAAAGTGCCGCCCCACAAACACGACACGGCAACCAGCTTGGCATACACCGTATACCCGGTGTGTAACGGCGCACATGCGACAGCATTGTTCATCAGGGTTTGGCCTATAGCGCGTTGACGAGCCGTGCTCGGGGTTGATGCGAGGGCATCATTTTTTGGGCCATGTTCATGGTTTTCATCAACAGTTCGCGCTGTGCCCGGCTGCCGCCCAGACGCAACCACACTGACTGCGAGGCGGCCAGGATTTGATAGCACTCGGCGTAGGCACCCCGGGCAAAAAACGCGATGGCATTGAGCACGTCGACACCCACTTGCTGGGTCGCAGGTTCGATGCCGAAACCGTCACTTTCCGCGATCAACTTATCAATCAATAACGGCCGATCAGCGGCGGCAAATGCAAACGCGGCATGCATGTTGTGAAAGTGCGATGTGGAGGTGCCAATGCTGCCAGACCACAAAATCGACAAGTCTTGCCACAACTCATCGAATTGACGGTCTTCCAGGTTTTGCAACTTCAGGCGCCATAAAAAACCGACCGCATCGAGGTCTTGTTTGGCATAGCGAAAATCCTTGAGCGCGTAGAATTCTCGGAACGTGGCCGTTGAACGTTCGTACTGACTGCTCATCAAATAGGCAATCGCCAGATGCCAATAAATATGCATGCGCATGCCTGGATTGAAAGCCCAATTGTCTTTGCAGCCCTCAAGGAACTCGCACAGCGCTGCCCATTGCTGTTGTTCGTGCAGGGCATGCACCACACCGTGAATGGCGTAAATGTTATCGGGCCGTTGCGCCACGGCTTGTAGCCCCAGCACCCGCGCCTGTTCGAACTCTGACCGTTCGCACAACACAAACGACTTGATCCCCAAATAGAACGAAGACAGTGGGTGCGTCGCGTCGACACAGGGGTCGCAGATGTCAAACACATCGACCAGGTCGCAGGTCTTGCCGGTGCAAAAATCCAGCATATGCACAAAAAACACCGTCAGCACATCGCCGGGATACTCATGCAAGTGCGCTATAAACAGTGCACGCGCGCCGCTGTAGTCAAAGTCGACCCAGCAGCGAAATGCAGCCACCACCTGTACCAGTTCAGGGCAAGCAACGGGTGCCTCGGGCAGTCTCTGCAAGTGCATCTTGAAGCGATAAAACTCTTTGAGTTCGCAGCCGGCAATAGCATCAAACCCGACCAGCAACGGGTGCAACACCTGTTGCGCCGCCGTGCGAGGGACCGCATCGGGCGGTAGCCCCTTTAACGACAAAAAATGCGTATTAACGTCAGGCCAGAGACGACAGCAGCCGTCTGCGCGCGAAGCATATTCACTGTTGCTCATGCGTAAATAGTCCGGTTATCCAGAATAATGTTTTACGAATCCCTTCAAGCGTCAGGGTCAGTCACCTTTCCTGCACCGCTGTATTCCGGTATGTCCGGTTGCACGCCTATACTCGCGCAGAAGCTAGCTCATACGGAAATTAGCAAAAGCTCATGAGACACCCACGATGACCCTCACCCAACTTGAAGTGTTTGCCCGAGTTGCCGAACTGCGCGGCTTCACGCTGGCGGCCACGCGACTCCATATCAGCCAGTCGGCCGTCTCCCATGCGATCAAAGCGCTGGAGCAGGAAATGGGCGTCGAGCTGATTCATCGTCATCAAGCAGCCATCGAACTGACGGACATCGGCGCACAGTTGTTACTGCGGGCAAGGGAGATTCTCGGTCTTGCAGAAACCATGCGTCAGGAAGCAGCCGATGCCCGTGGCATGAAGCGCGGCACACTGCGCATCGGCTCTTTTGGGCCATCGTCGTCGATGAGATTGTTGCCGCGCATTCTGGAGCGCTATCGCCAGCGCTATCCCAATATTGAGATCCGCATCGATGAAGGCACCGATCAGGAGGTCGTGAGCTGGCTTCAAGAGCGGCGAGTAGATGTCGGATTTGTGGTGCTACCCGAAGACAAGCTCGACACTTTCACCCTGTGTGAGGACCAGATGGTAGCGATTTTGCCCGCCAACCATGCCCTGGCCACAGCCTCCAGCGTGAGCCTTGAAGCCTTGTGCCGCGAACCGTTCATCATGACCGAGGCCGGGTCCGGGCCATTGCTGGAACGGTTGTTCTCTGCGCAAAAACGAGTGCCCAACGTACTGCATCGCAGCGCGCAGTTGATCAGCACCCTGGCGATGGTCGAGATGGGCTACGGCGTCAGCATACTGGCCGAACAGGCCCTGCCGGAGCGCCCTTTACGACAGGCTGGCAGCTACGTCACAAAACCGCTGGACCCGCCGGTCAAACGCAGCGTGGGCCTGGCGGTACTGAATGAAGGACACGCCTCCCCGGCGACCAAGGCCTTTATCGAAATTGCCACAGGTTTGCAGCAAAGGTGAACAGCCCGTCACCAGCATCAGAGGCACCATAAAAAACGCCCTGAACACAGGCAGGGCGTTTATTTAAATGGTGCCGGAGACAGGAATCGAACCTGCGACCTTCGCGTTACGAGTGCGCTGCTCTACCGACTGAGCTACACCGGCGGTGCCTGCAAAACTAACACCGCTCGCACCACCGGGCAATTCGTGGCTATTTGCAGGCACCGCTGGCCAGGCACGTACCGCTTTGCGTCCACACCAGCGCATTACCCGCGCTGCTCAAGGCCGGAACCATCACACTGGTCCAGCCACCCGCCGCTTTGGTGCCGGTCATGGTGATCACGCCGTCGATAACGGTCATACCCGCGGCCAGATTGTCGGTCGCGTCAGCCGGGCCAGGAATGCCGTGGGTGCCGGCGTCGCACGCCGCCAGATCGTTGGTTTCGCTGTAGCACAAGGCGACGGCCGTCTTATAGGTGTTGCTGAGGGTGTTCACTTCGGCAAACCGCGCCTTCATGGTGTGGTCGTTGTAAGCCGGTAAAGCGAAAGAAGCGATCAGACCAATGATCGCGACCACGATCATCAGCTCAATCAAGGTAATGCCCTGTTGTTGTTTCATGTGTGGCCTCCAAAAATAAGACGCGGCTCAGCGAATATGGGCCAATGCCCATGCTGAGCTGGCAAAAAGTGCGCACAGGCTATCAAGGATCGTTGTCAGAAGCTTCTGAACAACCGCGTTCGACACCTTTAGGCATACTCCTGTCGGCACGTCGCTTTTAGCCTGTCTAGGCTTGGACCTACACAACGCGGCTTATCGCGCTGCATTTCAAGGACGAATGCATGTCAACGCTGGCAATCAATACCCACCTGTATCGCTGGGAGGGCACAGACGTAAACGGTGAGCGACGCCAGGGCGAAATCAGGGCTAACAGCCTCGCAATGATCCGCGCCCAACTGCGGCGCCAAGGTGTCAACGCAGCTAAAGTTCGACGCCTGGGCAACGCTCAGTCATTCATAAATCGCGCCGTAAATTCGTCAGACATCACGCTCTTCAGCCGCCAATTGGCAACGCTGATCAACGCTGGAATACCGCTGCTGCAAGCGCTGGAGGTCATCGCCAAAGGTTTCGAACAACCGGCCACCCGTCAACTGGTGACCGATCTCACACTCGACATCGCCGCAGGCACCAGCCTGAGTGCCGCACTGCGTAAAAAACCGGCCCACTTCGATGCCATGTTTTGCCATCTGGTGGAAGCCGGGGAACAGGCAGGCGCTCTGGATGTGTTGCTGCAACGCATCGCCAGCGACCGGGAAAAGCGTGAGGCGCTGGCACAAAAAATCAAAAAGGCCATGACCTATCCCATCGCCATATTGCTGGTAGCGCTACTGGTAAGCGCCATTCTGTTGATCAAAGTGGTGCCGCAGTTTCAGAGCATATTTGCATCGTTCAATGCACAGTTGCCCGCCTTCACCCTGTGGGTTATCGGCGTGTCGCAAGCGCTACAAGACCATGGCGTCTGGTTATTAATCGCGACAGCGGGCGCACTGGGCACTCTTCGTCATTGCTATAAGCACTCGCCATCTTGGCGCCAGCGCCTGGACGGCTGGCTGCTGAAGCTGCCCGTGCTGGGGCACCTGCAACATATCTCGGCGATTGCCCGGTTTTCCCGCACGTTGTCCACCACCCTGGCGGCGGGTGTACCTTTGCTTGAGGCACTGGATTCAGTGGCAGGGGCTACCGGTAATTGCGTGATCAAAGAGGCCGTACTGCGGCTCAAATATCAGGTCGCCACAGGCACACAGATCCATGTGGCCATGAGCAATACTCGCGTCTTTCCAGGCATGGCGATTCAAATGACAGCCATAGGCGAAGAATCTGGCACATTGGACGGCATGCTCAATCATGTAGCGACCTATTATGAGAGCGAGGTCGATCACCTCGTCGACACCCTGACAACGTTAATGGAGCCCTCAATCATGGTGGTATTGGGTGTCGTGGTGGGCGGTCTGGTGATCGCCATGTATTTACCGATTTTTACCTTGGGCCAAGTGATTTGAGCATGATCGATTTCTTTAGCCGTCATCCTGATGCCTTTGTCGCGTGCGTTTTAGTGCTCGGTCTGCTGGTCGGCAGCTTTATAAATGTACTGGTCTGGCGCCTGCCCAAGATGCTTGAGCACGATTGGCAAACCCAGGCGCGCGAACTGCTCGAGCAGCCCGCGCCAGCCAAGAATCCGACCTATAACCTGCTTTTACCCGCGTCTCACTGCCCACAGTGCCAGCATCGCTTAAAGGCATGGGAAAACATCCCGCTGCTCAGTTATGGGCTGCTGGGCGGCAAATGCTCACACTGCAAAAAAACCATCAGCCCGCGCTATCCCCTGACCGAACTGGCCTGTGCACTCATCTGCGCTTTCATCGCCTGGCACCTGGGGATCAACGCGCAAACCGGCTGGGTGCTGTTATTGACATGGGGGCTGATCGCCATTTGCCTCATAGATGCCAAACACCGCATCGTGCCCGATGTGATCGTGCTGCCGCTGCTATGGCTGGGCTTGCTGCTCAACACGTTCGAGATGTTCACCACGCTATCGCTGGCGGTCTGGGGCGCCGCCATCGGCTATATGAGCTTGTGGGTGGTTTTCTGGCTGTTCAAACTGATCACCGGCAAGGACGGCATGGGGCATGGCGACTTCAAACTACTGGCCTTGTTTGGCGCGTGGGGCGGCGTAGCCGTATTGCCGCTGACCCTTTTGCTCTCGTCACTGGTCGCCGCGGCTGTTGGCCTGGGGTTGATGGGCTTGCGCCGTGCTCATAGGGCAACGGCTATCCCTTTTGCGCCGTATCTGGCGATTGCCGGGTGGATTGCATTGCTCTGGGGTGGTCAAATGAGCGCTTTCTATTGGCAACTTGCGACCTGACATGAATACCGCCTCTTCGAAACCCTGGATTCTTGGCCTGACCGGCGGGATTGGCAGTGGTAAAAGTGCCGCTGCTGAGCACTTTGCTGCGCTCGGCGTTCATGTGGTGGACGCCGATCACGCCGCGCGCTGGGTGGTTGAACCGGGGCGTGCGGCCTTGGCAAAAATAGTTGAGCATTTCGGCGCTGACGTGCTGCAGGCTGATGGCCAACTTAACCGTGGTGCCTTGCGCAGCCTGATTTTTGCCGACCCGCAGCAACGCCTTTGGCTGGAGTCGCTGTTGCACCCGCTGATTCGTGAAGAGATCGCACTCAACCTGGCCAAGGCGCAGTCACCGTATGCGATTTTGGTATCGCCACTGTTGGTCGAGTCCGGGCAGCACGCCACAACACAGCGGGTGCTGGTGATCGATGCGCCGCAAGCGCTGCAAATCCAGCGCACGCTATTACGTGACAACACCAGCGAAGAGCAAATTCAGGCCATCCTCAAAGCCCAAGCCAGCCGCGAAGAACGCTTGAGTTTTGCCGATGATGTGCTGGTCAACGACAAAGACCTGAAGGCGCTACACACCCAAGTCGAGCGCCTGCATCAAACTTATTTAACCCTGAGTGGAGGCCAATCATGACCAAACCGATGACCGTAGACTGCCCAACCTGCGGCACTGCCGTGCAATGGAACGCTGCCAACGCCTTCAGGCCTTTCTGCTCTGACCGTTGCAAACTGATCGACCTGGGCGCCTGGGCCAGCGAAGAACACAAAATCCCGGTCAGCCCGGATGCGGAAGATGACATGTTTTCGCAAGATCTGGAGCCGCGCACTCACTGATCCATACCCCCTTCATCACCGTAGTTGTTACCAAAGGCTGCGAGCTTTTCCAGATAAATGTCAAAAGCTCGCAGCCTCCGGCAGCGACTACGGGACTTACGAGGGACCATCGTCCTTCCAAGGCGCCGCCAGGTAGCGGGTTCGATTGAATGTTTCCAGCCACTCAGGGCAAAACACCACCAGCGCCGTGACCAACATCCCGTTGATGAACGCTTCCGGGAAGATGATCAGCCACAAATAACCGATAAAGTCTTCCAGCCACTCGGGCATTACAAACAACCCGTCCAGCCACAACACCCCCAACCCCACCAGCAAACACAGCAGCGCCGCCAAGGCCGCAGCAAAAAAACCGGAACAAAAGATATACACAAACGGATTGCGTGGTTGCGCACGCTCAACCAGACGAGCACAGGTTTCAGTCACCGCGATCGGCAAGACAATCAGCAACACCCCATTGAGGCCCATTGCGGCCAGATCCTGTCGCCCCAACAACACCAACCCTGTTTGCGCCATCAGCGCGCCGACTATCGCCAACGGCCAATCCAGCAGCAACGTAACGACGGTCAGCCCAATGAAGTGATAGGACACTCCGGTGTCAAAGTCGCGCCGCACCAGCCACAACAAAAACAGGGCAAACACAGTACCAAACAGCAAATGCTGACGCCGGGTGTCGCTAAATAGTTCTACCCACGGCGCTCGCGCCACTGCCCACAGCACAACGGGCACATACAACAGCCAACCGATCACCATCGTTTGGGCAGATAACACCTCGGCGGCAATCATACGCGTGCCCCCCACTTAACCTTGCTCAAGCACACCGCTCAATCCTCCCTGTTTAAAGCCTGTGTGGATAATACGGCTCAGTCTACACCGCGCACTTGGAGTCACACGCGTTTGGAGGCTAAGCTGCGCGCATGGATGACTCTGATTATTTACGCCTGTTAACCATTCAGGCGGAGCAAGCCAATGCCTTTTTGTCCAATGCCCGCAAATGGGAGCGTGAGCGTTGGGTCTGCCAGCGCCTGCTACAAGGCTTGAATATTGGCTATCACACACAAGACTTCACCCAGCCCGATCACGAGCCACCGGACGTTTTGTTTCGCGATGCGCGGTTTGAGGTGTTCTTTGTCCTTGATGAAGGCCGGCGCCTGAGCGATGAATGGCGCGACGAGCTGCAACGTCGTCGCAACGCTTACTCATTGAGCCAATTGGTACGCCGCGAAGCCCGGCCCAAACGCATACCCGCCAGCAAGTTGCTGCAACGGCTCGGCCCCACACTGCACAAAAAGGCCACCAATTACCGCGAGCGCGATATCGACTTGGGGCAGTTGGACATCATTGCGTTTTCCAGCCTCAAACGTGAGGTGCTGGACCTCAACAGCCACTTCCCGCCGCCCACCGAATATTTGCGCATGGGGTGGCGCTCGCTGTCGCTGGTGGGGCCAACGTTCGCCAGGGTGCTGTTTGCGCAACCGGATGCGCCAGACTTCCTGCGCAGTAATTTGGGGCGCAGCATTATTTTTGATGTCGGAATCAGTCTGTGAGCCCATTACAAGAACTGATCGCCCACGTCCCGCAAACGGGGCGCGTGCGCTGGATCGGCGTGCGCCCCGCCTCGCGCGCCGACCTGTTGGAGCTTGGCGCGGTAGAAGCACGCCGCGAAGCCGGATTGACTGGCGATCATGCGCGCCCCGGTGCACGCAATGCGCGACAAGTCACGTTGATTCAATGGGAGCACTTGGCGGTGATTAATTCGCTGCTGGGCCGACCTGCTGACAACCCCGTGTTACCTCAAGATTTGCGACGCAACATTGTGGTCAGCGGTATCAATTTGTTCAGCCTCAAAGGGCGGCGCTTCAGCATTGGCGGGGCGATGTTTGAGACCACGGGCTGGTGCCAACCGTGCGCGCGACTTGAACAGCGGCTGGGCGCTGGCACGTTTCAAGCCGTGCGCGGCCACGGAGGGATTACGGCCAGGGTTATAGAAAGTGGAATCATTCGTCTAGACGACGAACTGCGGGTCGAGCCTTTAGGCCCCAGCGGCTATGCTTCTTTTCATCCCGGCTGAATCAAAGCTGTAGCTTTTACACATCCCGCAACGTCTATCTGACGAGGCAAATGCTATGTCCAGTCGCTTGAACCCAGATGACCAACAACGTGTCGAAGAGTATCTGAAACTGCCACAGCATCAGGTTGAGCGCCGGCCCTTCAGGCCGTGGCTGCTCCTTGGGGTGGTACTGATCGTGGTCATCAGCATGGGCTTTTTGAGCCGCCTCCTGAGTTATTTGGCGCTATGAGCTGCATGGCGCTCGCCCAACTGACTCCAGCACAGAATTGTTTTTCAAGCCTTGAGAGTGATACCTATGACCCATCGTATTGTGATTGTCGGCGGCGGCGCCGGCGGCCTGGAGTTGGCGACCCGCCTGGGCAAAACTCTGGGTAAACGCGGCAAAGCCCGCGTTACGCTGGTCGACGCCAACCTGACCCACATCTGGAAACCCTTGCTGCATGAAGTCGCTGCGGGGTCGCTGAACTCCTCCGAAGATGAACTCAACTACGTCGCTCAAGCCAAATGGAACCATTTCGAGTTTCAGCTGGGGCGCATGAGTGGTTTGGATCGCGAGGCGAAAAAGATCTCATTGTCGGCAACCCTCGATGAAAACGGCGAAGAACTGGTCCCCGCACGCGAGCTGAGCTATGACACGCTGGTGATTGCGGTGGGCAGTACCACCAACGATTTCGGCACCTTGGGCGCCGCTGAGCATTGCCTGTTTTTGGATACGCGCAAACAAGCCGAAAAATTCCATCAACAGTTGCTTAACCATTACCTGCGCGCACACGCAGGCCAAACCGACGCCATTGAAAACATCAGCGTTGCCATCGTGGGTGCGGGCGCTACCGGCGTTGAATTGGCGGCCGAGTTGCACAATGCCGCACACGAGCTGGCGGCTTATGGGCTGGACCGAATCAAACCCGAAAACATGCACATCACCGTGATCGAAGCCGGGCCGCGGGTATTGCCCGCGCTGCCGGAGCGCATCGGCGGGCCTGTGCACAAGACGCTGGAAAAACTCGGGGTCACGGTGCTGACCAACTCAGCCGTGAGCGAAGTGACGGCCGATAGCCTGATCACCAAAGACGGCCAGGTCATTCCTGCAAGCCTGAAGGTATGGGCCGCCGGCATTCGTGCACCGGGCTTTTTGAAAGACATTGCCGGGCTGGAAACCAACCGCATCAACCAATTGGTGGTGCGCCCGACCCTGCAAACCACCCGCGATGACAATATTTTCGCCTTTGGTGACTGCGCGGCATGCCCGCAACCCGGCACAGACCGGATGGTGCCGCCTCGCGCTCAAGCGGCGCACCAACAAGCATCGCTGCTGGCTAAATCGTTGAAATTGCGACTGGAAGGCAAATCCAGCCTGCCGGATTACCACTACCGCGATTACGGCTCGCTGATTTCGCTGTCGAGCTTTTCGGCTGTGGGTAACTTGATGGGCAGCTTGATGGGCACTGTCATGCTCGAAGGCTGGCTGGCACGGATGTTCTATATCTCGCTGTATCGCATGCACCAAATGGCGCTGTACGGCACCTTCCGCACCTTGATGCTGATGCTGGGTAGCCGAATCGGGCGCGGCACCGAACCGCGCCTGAAACTGCATTAATGCTAAATCTGTAGTCGCTGCCGGAGGCTGCGAAGGTTAAAAACTCGCAGCCTTTGCCAGCGACTACAGTGCAGAGGTATTAACGCCCTGCGTGATTGCCCGCTTCAGCTTCACGGCCTTTAAAGCCGTGAGGCTGATGCTCCTCAAAGAATTTAATGTCCCGCTCAAAGTCCGCCAGCAACAGCTTGGCCATGTCGATTGACAAGCCCTGACGCACCAAAATCCTTTGCACGACTACATTTTCAACGTTTGCCGGCAGGCTATAGGCCGGGACGAGCCATCCGCGTATGCGCAAACGGTCTGCCAAGTCGTACAGCGAAAAATTGGCGTTAGCGCCCTGCTTCAGTCGCCAGGTCAACGCCGGAATCCCCAACTGCGGATCACCGTTATAGAGCATTTCAAACGGCCCGATTTTGACCAGTTCGCGCGCTAAAAACTGCGCAGTTTCGTAGCACGCCGAGTGAATGCGCTCATACCCTTCACGGCCTAAACGCAAAAAGTTGTAGTACTGCGCAATGATCTGCCCCGCCGGACGCGAAAAGTTCAGAGCGAATGTCGGCATGTCTCCGCCCAGATAATTCACATGAAAAATCAGACCCTCAGGTAAGTCCTGCGCATCGCGCCATACCACCCAGCCTGCACCCAGCGGAGCCAAACCGAACTTATGCCCTGAGGTGCTGATGGACTTGACCCGCGACAGGCGGAAGTCCCACTCAATGTCCGGCGCGCAGAACGGGGCCAGCATTGCGCCACTTGCCCCGTCGACGTGAATTGCCACGTTCAGACCGTTGCGCTTTTCAAGATCATCCAGCGCATCAGAAAGCGGCTTCACCGTTTCATACAGGCCCGTAAAGGTTTGGCCAAAGGTCGGGACCACCACGATGGTGTTTTCATCGACTCGTTCGAGCATGTCTTGCGGGGTCATGAACCATTGCCCTTCTGACATGGGCACTTCGCGAATTTCAACGTCCCAATAACGCGCAAATTTATGCCAGCACACTTGAACCGGTCCGCAGACCATGTTCGGTGTGGTGGTCGGTTTGCCTGCGGTTTTGCGGGCTGCACGCCAACGCCACAGGGCGGCCAGGCCACCGAGCATGCACGCTTCGCTGGAACCTACCGTGGACGTGCCGATGGTGGTCGCGGCAGCAGGCGAATGCCATAAGTCGGCAAGCATGTGGATACAACGACTTTCAAGCTCGGCGGACTGCGGGTACTCGTCCTTGTCGATCATGTTCTTGTCGATCGACAGGTCCATGAGTTTGTGAACTTCGTCTTCTTCCCAGGTCTGGCAGAAAGTCGCGAGGTTCTGGCGAGCGTTACCGTCCAGGTACAACTCGTCATGAACCAATTGGTAAACCTCACGCGCAGATTGCTCTGCCTCGGGGAACAATTTGGTTGCTGCGGCATGGGCCAGTGCCGATGAGCCAAAAACGGGGTCGGTGTCGCGATGACGTTTGATTCGGTGCAGCGCCATGTGAACTCTCCTTGTGTAATCGACAGTGGCTGGGCCGACCTCCTCTCACTGGCTCAGCGTTGGGCTAACAGCATAGACAAGCATTTCGGCTTTGCCCTGCCTGCGGGCATGCCCCCGAATTCCGTCCTATAGTTCCTCGCGACCCATCGTCCGCACGGAGCGAGCGCAATGAAAATACAACCCACCACGGTTGACGATTCAGTGACTCACGCACTGCAAACAGCCCATCAACGCTTTGCCAGCAACCACCACGGTAAAAATGCCAGCTACATCCCGTACCTGGCTTCAGTCCCGGCCAACCTGTTCGGCATCAGCATCATGTTTTGTGATGGCACCCATGCCGAGGTCGGTGACACCGATTACGCCTTTGCCATCGAGTCGATTTCCAAGGTATTTACCCTGGCCCATGTACTGGATGACATTGGGCCGCAGACCTTGCGCAGCAAGATTGGCTGTGACCCCACGGGCGAACCTTTCAACTCGGTGGTAGCGCTGGAGCTGCATAAGGGGCGACCGCTCAACCCATTCGTCAACGCCGGGGCAATGGCCACAGTGAGCCTGCTCAAGGCACAGACGGCAAAAGAGCGCTGGGAGAAAATTCACGCGACCTACAACGCGTTTGCCGGACACGAACTGGCGGTAAACGAAGAGGTGTATACGTCCGAAGCGTCGAGCAATCAGCACAACCGGGGGATTGCCTGGCTGCTTCAGAGCTACGGCTACATGCATGCCGATCCGATGCAAGTGTGCGACGTATATACGCGTCAATGCTCAGTGGCGATCACCTGCCGCGATTTGGTGACGATGGGCGTAACGCTTGCCAATGGCGGGGTTAACCCGATGACGCAACAACGCGTGGTCGAGGCCAAAAACGTTGCCCCCATACTGGCCGAAATGACCTTGAATGGCCTGTATGACACCACGGGCGACTGGTATTACAAAGTCGGCCTGCCTGGCAAAAGCGGGGTGGGCGGCGGGATTCTGGCCGTGGTGCCGGGTGTCTGTGCAATCGCGGCGTTTGCGCCACCACTGGATGTAGCGGGCAACAGCGTGCGCGGCCAACTGGCCGCCGAGCACCTCAGCCGCACGCTCAATTTGAGCCTGCTGGATTAATCACGCGACATGGAGGGTGACGTTATGGCGACCACCAGCAAGGCTAAAACTTACATCTCATGGCTGACGATCTGCTTCATGATGGTCGCCGCAGTTGCCAGTATCCGTTCACTGCCGAGCATGGCGGTGTATGGCCTGGGTTCGGTTTTTTTGTACATCATCCCGGCGCTGTTGTTCTTCATCCCCGTATCGCTGGTCGCCTCTGAACTGGGCACGGGCTGGAACGGCGGAATTTATGGCTGGGTACGCCAGGCATATGGCGATAGGCCCGGCTTTTTCATCATGTGGTTCATGTGGATTCAAGTGGTGGTGTGGTATCCCATCGTGCTGGGGTTCGGCGCGAGCACCATGGCCTATCTCATTAATCCTGAGTTGGCCAAAAGTGGCGTTTTTACCGCCACGGTGATCATCGTGCTGTATTGGATGTCGACGTTTATCACGCTAAACGGTATGACCACGCTGTCCAAGCTGACGTCGTGGTTCATGCTACTGGGTACTGCACTCCCCGCCGCGTTGCTGGTGATATTAGGCGTTGCGTGGTTGGTATTGGGGCATAAATCGGCGACCCCACTGACCTGGGATGCCTTGATCCCTACCATTTTTGACACCCACCAAACCGTGAAGTCCGGTGCGCATAATTTGCACGGCGATCTGTGGCGCGAGTTCACCGGTTCCATCTCGGGGCTTGTGTTGATTGTGGGTAACTTTCTGGCATTTGCCGGTATCGAAATGAACGCCATTCACGCCCGCGAGCTGCGTAATCCGCAAAAAGAAATGCCGCGGGCTATCTTGCTAGCGTTTGTGTTGATCATGCTGGTGTTTATCCCGCCTACCGTGGCGATTTCACTGGTCGTGCCCGCCGATTCAACCAGCCTCACCGCTGGTGTGATTCAAGCGTATGCCGCGTTCTTCGAGGGCTTTGGCATGCCGTGGGCAACCAAAATCATGGCTGTATTGTTGATTATTGGTGCTTTGGGTGGCGTGTTGGCCTGGACAGGCGGACCGTCGACAGGCCTGTTATTTGTCGGTAAAGCGGGGATGCTGCCGCCCAGCCTGCAAAAAGTGAACGCGAAGGGGGTACAAAAAAATATTTTGTATCTGCAAGCGGTCATCGTGACCTTGCTGTCGACCATTTACATCTTTATCGACAACGTGTCCGACGCGTTTTGGATGATCAGCGCCATGGCGGCACTGATGTATCTGATTATTTATGTGTTTATGTTTTTGGCGGCCATGAAGCTACGTAAAACTCAACCTACGGTTAAACGCGGCTTTGTCCTCAAAGGACTGCATGGCTGGTGTTACTTGGGGCTGTTCTCGACGTGCGTGGCACTGATCTTTGGGTTTATTCCGCCCAACAACTTCAGCCATATGCCGTTTTTCGAATATGCGGGGATCTTGCTAATTGGCCTGGTGATTGCTGGCGTGCCGCCTTTTATCTTCTATGCGGTGCGCAAACCGTCATGGCAGATGGTGCCGAAGGCGGAAGCCGATCAATATTCAGCTGCGTTGCAGGATCTTCAGGACGCGGATGATAAGGCGGCCAAAGCTTGAACCGTCGCAGGCACACCTGGCTCCCGTAGCAGTTGCCGCAGGCTACATGCGAATGCGCGGTGATTGTAAATCCTGAGTCCACGACCTTTTGAGCGGTCGCGACAGCTGATTTACAACCGCTGCGCTGCCAGACGTAGCCGCGCGGAACCCGTCAACGGCTACATGGCTTCAAATGACTTTTCTACAGGCATAAAAAAAGCGTCCCGCAGGACGCTTTTTTTAATGGCTTTTGACGCGATTGGCGTCAGAGCCTGATTTTCTACACCCATTACTGCCGGGCAGAAAATGGTCGGGGTAAGGGGATTCGAACTCCTGACATCCTGCTCCCAAAGCAGGCGCGCTACCGGACTGCGCTATACCCCGGTAAAAAAAAGGCACCTTCAAAGAGGCGCCTTCTACG
Organism: Pseudomonas weihenstephanensis; assembly: GCF_016812185.1. NCBI lineage: Bacteria > Pseudomonadati > Pseudomonadota > Gammaproteobacteria > Pseudomonadales > Pseudomonadaceae > Pseudomonas > Pseudomonas weihenstephanensis. The sequence goes on from NZ_JAAEBV010000001.1 coordinate 1,384,809, forward strand.
ATCAGTGCTTTTGGCCTCTGACCTTAAGATCTAACCCCAGTGAACTGGAGCCAAAAATGGTGGGTCGTGTGGGATTCGAACCTACGACCAATTGGTTAAAAGCCAACTGCTCTACCAACTGAGCTAACGACCCAAAAATGGTCGGGGTAAGGGGATTCGAACTCCTGACATCCTGCTCCCAAAGCAGGCGCGCTACCGGACTGCGCTATACCCCGGCTTGAAAATGGCTCCACGACCTGGACTCGAACCAGGGACCCAATGATTAACAGTCATTTGCTCTACCAACTGAGCTATCGCGGAACTACATATTTCAATCTACAACATTGTAACTCTTTGCAACTCTCGTTGACTTCAGCGTATCGCTACGTTGACGTCTCTGAGGCGGGCCATTCTACAACCTTTCAAACCCTTGTCAACCCTTATTTTTCGTTAGAAGACAATGTGTTAGCTCTTCTAGCGAGCATCTTGGTTTGGGCCAAGCTGCCGTTGCGGGTGACTTACTGCGGGGCGCATCTTACAAGTGTTTTCCTTACGGATCAACACCCTAACGAAAAAAACTAAAAAAAGGCCTCGCAGTGCGAGGCCTTCTTCAAAACACCGCTGTAGAGCGTTAGGCGAAGACGATTTCGTCGTCTTTCACCGTAGCCACGACCGTCGAGCCTGGCAGGAACTGACCGGACAGAATCAGTTGAGCCAGCGGGTTTTCGATCCAGCGCTGGATCGCACGTTTCAGAGGCCGTGCGCCATATACCGGGTCGTAACCTACCGCAATCAACTTGTCCAAAGCCTCCTGGCTCAATTCCAGCCTCAGGTCACGCTCAACCAGACGACTGCGCAGGCGACCCAACTGGATCTCCGCGATACCGGCGATCTGATCACGGGCAAGAGGCTCGAAGATCACCACTTCGTCGATCCGGTTCACAAACTCCGGCCGGAAGTGCGTACTCACCGCATCCATCACCGCCGCCCGTTGCGCTTCGCGATCACCGACCAGCTCCTGGATCTGTGCAGACCCCAGGTTGGAGGTCATCACGATCACCGTGTTGCGGAAATCGACTGTACGACCGTGACTGTCTGTCAGTCGACCGTCCTCAAGCACTTGCAGCAGCACGTTGAACACGTCCGGATGCGCCTTCTCGACTTCGTCCAGCAGAATCACCGAGTAAGGCTTGCGGCGCACAGCTTCGGTCAGGTAGCCACCCTCTTCGTAGCCCACATAGCCTGGTGGTGCACCAATCAGACGAGCCACGGAATGTTTCTCCATGAACTCGGACATGTCGATGCGCACCATCGCCTCTTCAGTATCAAAGAGGAACTCGGCCAGCGCCTTGCACAACTCGGTTTTACCGACACCGGTTGGGCCAAGGAACATAAACGAGCCGCTAGGACGGTTCGGGTCACTCAACCCTGCACGCGAACGACGTACCGCATTGGACACGGCTACAACCGCCTCGTCCTGACCAATCACACGTTGGTGCAGCAAGCTTTCCATCTTCATCAGCTTGTCGCGCTCGCCTTCGAGCATTTTGGACACGGGAATACCGGTCCATTTCGAGACGACTTCAGCGATTTCCTCTTCAGTCACTTTGCTACGCAACAACTGGTTCTCAGTTTTGCTGTGCTCGTCGACCATTTGCAGGCTGCGTTCCAGGTCAGGAATGATCCCGTACTGCAACTCGGCCATGCGGTTCAGGTTACCGCTGCGGCGTGCGACTTCCAGTTCCTGACGCGCTTGCTCGATCTTTTGCTGGATCTGGGCAGAGCCCTGCACTTCGGCTTTTTCCGAAGTCCAGATTTCTTCCAGGTCGGAATACTCACGCTCAAGGCGCTCGATTTCTTCCTGCAGTTTTTCGAGACGTTTTTTCGCTGCCTCGTCTTCTTCTTTCTTCAACGCCTGGGCTTCAACTTTCAGTTGAATCAGGCGGCGCTCCAAGCGGTCCAGCACTTCGGGCTTGGAGTCGATTTCCATACGAATACGGCTGGCCGCTTCGTCGATCAGATCAATCGCCTTGTCAGGCAACTGGCGATCGGTGATATAGCGATGGCTGAGTTTGGCCGCCGCAATGATCGCACCGTCCGTAATCGCAACCTTGTGGTGAACCTCATAACGCTCTTTCAGGCCACGCAGGATGGCGATGGTGTCTTCTTCGCTCGGCTCATCCACCAGTACTTTTTGGAAACGACGCTCAAGTGCTGCGTCTTTTTCAATGTATTGGCGGTACTCGTTGAGGGTGGTAGCACCCACGCAGTGCAATTCACCCCGAGCCAACGCAGGCTTGAGCATGTTGCCCGCGTCCATCGCGCCTTCGCCTTTACCGGCACCGACCATGACATGCAACTCGTCGATAAACAGGATGATTTGCCCTTCCTGTTTCGACAGCTCGTTGAGCAATGATTTCAGGCGCTCTTCGAACTCGCCACGGAACTTGGCACCCGCAATCAGCGCACCAATGTCCAGCGACAACAGGCGTTTGCCTTTCAAGCCGTCAGGCACTTCACCGTTGATGATCCGTTGAGCCAAACCTTCGGCGATGGCGGTTTTACCCACGCCAGGCTCACCGATCAGCACCGGGTTGTTTTTAGTCCGACGCTGCAACACTTGAATGGTGCGACGAATTTCATCGTCACGGCCAATCACCGGGTCGAGCTTGCCTTCTTCGGCACGCTTGGTCAGGTCGATGGTGTATTTATCCAGCGCCTGGCGCGACTCTTCAGCGTTCGGGTCATTGACAGCTTCGCCGCCGCGCAGGTTGTTGATGGCGTTTTCCAGGGCTTTTTTGCTCACGCCCTGCCCCAGCAACAGCTTGCCCAGCTTGCTGTTATCGTCCATCGCCGCCAGCAATACGATTTCGCTGGTGATGTACTGGTCGCCTTTCTGTTGCGCCAGACGGTCGGCCTGGTTCAGCAATCGTGCCAAATCCTGCGACATGTTTACGTCGCCGGTAGGATTCTGAATTTTTGGCAGTTGATCGAGCTCTTTGGTCAGCTCTTTACGCAGGCTGTTTACATCAAAACCGACTTGCATCAGCAAAGGCTTGATTGAGCCGCCCTGCTGTTCCAGCAATGCCTGCATCAAGTGCGCGGGCTCAATCGCCGGATGGTCATGGCCAACAGCCAATGACTGAGCATCGGACAACGCCAATTGCAACTTGCTGGTTAATCTATCTATACGCATTCGTCACCTTCCTTATGAGCAGGCCGGAGGGATGGAAACTCCTGAATGAAGAAACCTGCCAGATACCTTAGTAGATGCGGGCAATTCTGGGAGTTTCAAGCGTAAGACGAATGACGCAGATCAGCGTGGGGATGATTCGATCCAGACCAGTGATGCGAAACGGCCAGTACGAGGACTGCGCCGGTAGGAATAAAAGCGTGGGTCGGTGACCGTACAAAAGCCGCCACCATAGACCGCAGTGATACCGCAGCGTGCCAACCGCAGGCGCGCCAGCGCGTAAATGTCAGCCATAAAGCGCCCGGCGTTGATGCTGGGTACAAACGCTGTGCCAGCGTGAGGCATGTCCTCTATAAAGACGTCACGCACCTCGGCACCGACTTCAAAGGCTCTCGGGCCGATGGCAGGCCCCAGCCAGACCAATATGTCACAAGGTTCAACATTGAGGCTTAAAGCTGCGGCTTCAAGGACACCTGCGGCCAACCCCCGCCACCCCGCATGCGCGGCCGCCACGCGGGTGCCGGCACGGTCGCAGAACAGTGCAGGCAAACAGTCGGCGGTCATCACCGTACAGGCGATACCTGGCATAGCCGTCCAGCTGGCGTCAGCCTCGACAATCTGCTGCGGATCGGCAGGCGCGACGACAACCCCGTGAACCTGGCTGAGCCAAGCGGGCTGCACATCGAAAATTTGGGTCAGGCGCTGGCGGTTATGTGCGACGGCAACGGGGTCGTCGCCAACATGATCGCCCAGATTGAAGCTGTCGAACGGCGCCACACTGACACCGTTCGCACGGGTGGTCACGCAGGCCCTGATGCCTGCCGGCGCTGGCCAGTCAGGAATCAGGAAGGTGTTCATCCGATGAACGCCTCGCGGTCTTGCTTGAGCAGGGTCAGCAACCAGACAAAGTCGTCTGGCAATGGTGATTCCCAGCTCATGCGCTTACCGGTCGTCGGATGATCCAACTCAAGGAAGCGTGCGTGCAGGGCTTGGCGCGGAAAGTTTTTCAGCGACTCGACCATGGTCACACTGGCTGCCGGCGGGATGCGGAAGCGACCGCCGTAGGCAGGGTCTCCGACCAACGGGAAGTTAATGTGAGACATATGCACACGAATCTGGTGCGTACGCCCGGTTTCCAGCTTGACCCGCACATGCGTGTGGGAACGGAAGCGCTCAAGCACGCGGTAATGACTCACCGCCTGTTTACCGCCTTCCATTACCGCCATGCGCTGGCGTTGCTGCCCGTGACGGCCGATGGGCGCGTCGATCTTGCCCCCGGCGGTGACGACACCGATAACAATGCACTCATAGATCCGGCTGACACTGCGGCTTTGCAACTGGGTGACCAGCTGCGTCTGCGCCTGGATGGTCTTGGCGACCACCATCAGACCGGTGGTGTCTTTGTCCAGACGGTGCACGATCCCCGCACGCGGCACATTGACAATGTCCGGTACGTGATGGAGCAACGCATTGAGCAAAGTGCCATCGGCATGCCCGGCAGCCGGGTGCACCACCAGGCCCGCAGGCTTGTTGATGACCAGGATTTCATCGTCTTCGTAAACGATGTCCAGGGGGATGTCTTGGGCGACCCACTCACCCTGGGCTTCCTGCTCGGCAGTCAGCTCCAGGATGGCACCACCGTGCACGATGTCACGGGGACGTATGACGCCTCCGTCCACAGTGAGGCGGCCGTCCTTGATCCAGGCGGAAAGGCGCGAGCGCGAGTGCTCAGCGAATAATTGTGCGGCGACTTGATCGAGGCGTTGGCCGCCCAATTCGGACGGCACCTCTGCGCGAAGTAGTATTTTCTCGGACATGCTCATCAGGACGGCGCCAAGCCTTTGGTTTCGGCTGCGCGCTTGTGGTTAAATACGGCGTCTTTTGCCCCGAGGCTTTTCACGGGGCGCTCATCATAACAGGACGGCCTCGCCCAAGACAGCGGCCGTCATAGGGACGCAAGCCGCCATGCAAGTGAGACACCTGCTGCTGATCGCCATCCTCGCACTGACCGCCGCTTGCTCGTCGACAAAGGAAGTCGTTGACGAAAACCTCAGCGAAGTCGAGCTGTACCAGCAGGCACAGGCCGATCTGGACAACCACAGCTATACCAGTGCAACCGCCAAACTGAAGGCGCTTGAGTCACGCTACCCGTTCGGACGTTACGCCGACCAGGCTCAGCTTGAACTGATCTATGCCTACTATAAAAACTCCGAACCGGAAGCTGCAAAGTCTGCCGCAGAGCGTTTTATTCGTCTGCACCCCCAGCATCCGAACGTTGATTACGCCTATTACCTTAAAGGCTTGACCTCGTTTGACCAGGACGTTGGCCTGCTGGCACGCTTTCTGCCGCTGGACATGACCAAGCGTGACCCGGGTGCTGCCCGCGACTCTTATAACGAGTTCGCCCAGCTCACCAGCCGTTTTCCCAACAGCCGTTACGCGCCAGACGCCAAGCAGCGCATGATTTATCTGCGTAACCTGCTGGCAGCGTACGAAATCCACGTAGCTCACTACTACCTGACGCGTCAGGCGTATGTAGCCTCGGCTAACCGTGGCCGTTATGTGGTTGAGAACTTCCAGGAAACCCCTTCGGTGGCTGACGGCCTGGCGGTAATGGTTGAGTCTTATCAGCGTCTGCACCTCGACAAGCTGGCGGACACCAGCCTTGAAGTGCTCAAGGACAACTACCCGAACCACGCAAGCCTGGTTGACGGTCAGTTCGTACCGCAAGTGTCCGAGTCGGACAACCGTTCGTGGTTGAGCAAGGCGACGCTTGGGCTGATCGAGTCCAGCACACCACTGCCACCGGGTGAAACCCGCGCCAACCAAGACGTGCAGAAACAGTTTCAGGATGCAAAAGATGCAATCCCTGCTGAACTGAAACCAAAAGATGCTGATGGCAACATCATCGAAGAGCCAGAAACGGAAACTAACAGCCGTTCGTGGTTCAGCTACATGACCCTTGGTCTTTTCGACTGATCGTCAATGCATCCAAAAAGAGTCCTTCGGGACTCTTTTTTTTGCGCTGCATTTGATGCTGGGCGCTTACCCGGTCCTTGGCTAAACTGGCGCATCTTTTCTCGAATAGCGAATAACCATGTTTCGTTTACTGTTCTGGGCGGCTCTGATTGCTGCGGGCGTGTGGTTCTGGCGTAAATACAAGGCCAGCCTCGCAGCCACTAAAAAGCCTGTCGATCCTGGCGCTATGCCAATGGTGCGTTGCGCTCATTGCGGCGTGCACTTGCCACGTGACCGCGCCTTGAGTCAGCAGCAAGAGTGGTATTGCACCCAAAGCCATCTGGAACAAGGCCCGGGCAAGCGCTGATTGGTTTCGCCTGGCGCAGCCAAACCCTGTAGGTGCTGACGAGTAACACGAGGCTGTGATCGGCGGCAACGTCCTCGTGAAGCCATTCAACCCGGCGATTCAGACATATCGCAGTCATCGGGTTTACGAGCGCTGCGCACTCGATCGCAGCCTCGTACCTCGGCAGCGACTACAAAAAACGCCAAGGTGTAGCCGCTGACGAGTCGCACGAGGCTGTGATCGGCGGCAACGTCGTCGTGAAGCCATTCAACCCGGTGATTCAGACATATCGCAGTCATCGGGTTTACGAGCGCTGCCTCGTGCATCGACAGCGCCCACACGATTAAACTCGCCCCTGAGGTGCGTACGGGGCAGGGTCGATGATGGGGGTTCGCCCCAATAACAAGTCGGCAAATAACTGGCAAGAAGCCGGTGCCAATACCAGCCCGTTTCGGTAGTGCCCGCAATTCAACCACAAGCCTTCAAAGCCTGGTAGCCGGCCAATATAGGGTATGCCTTCGGGCGAACCTGGCCGCAAGCCGGCCCAATGCGCCACAGGCTGGGCATCGGCCAACGCAGGGATCAGCTCCACGGCCGATGCTTTCAGGCTTTCAAGTGCCGACTCGGTAGGCGTTTTATCAAAGCCTTCGTGCTCCAAGGTGCTACCAATCAAAATATGTCCGTCACGACGCGGTATTGCATAGCGCCCTTTGGCCAACACCATGCACGACAAGAAATCAGACGAGCATTTGTACAAAATCATCTGACCTTTCACAGGTTCTACGGGCAACTCAAGATTCAAGATTTTGAGAAGTTCGCCACTCCAGGCACCTGCGGCCAATACCACTTCATCGCCAAGAATCGGACCTTGAGCCGTGTCGACCCCTTTGATGGTTGTGCCATCAAGAATAAAACCCTGTACCTCACACTGCTCATGAATGGTCACATTGGGCATCGCCAGCAGCGCTGCCTTAAGCGACTTAACAAGACGCGGGTTACGCACATTAGCCACGTCTTTCATATAGATGGCGCGAGAAAAACCACGACCCAACACAGGCACACGACTTTCAACCGATGAAATATCCACCGCACTCAGCGGCCTGCCTTCACGCTCAGCCCATGCCAACGCCTGCGCTTCATCATCCAGGTCCAGCCAGTACAAACCCGTTGTATGAACTTCAGGATCGACGCCAGTAGAGGCAAACAAGCGCTCAGCCAAACGAGGATAAAAATCTTGCGACCAGTGAGCCAACGCCGTGACCGCTGGGGTGTAGCGCCAAGGGTAAAGCGGCGAAACAATGCCCCCGCCCGCCCATGAAGACTCCTGCCCAACGGTGTTGCGGTCCAACAAAGTCACCTGTTCAACGTCGGCGGCCAGATTAAACGCCGTTAACAGGCCTATCACCCCGCCTCCAACAATCACCACCCGTTTCTGCCTACCCATCTATCCATCCAGCCCATCATCAAAATAAAGTGTCAGCGCCCCCAACACTGCTGCGGTGTGAGGTTCGGGGCGGCCTGGGTTATCGAGGTTAAACCGGTATGCGTCAGCGTGAAATCTCCACACGGGTCGGTTGCCATCGCAAAACCTTGCTTACGTATAGCGCTCAACACAAACCCGTGATCAGCAAGATTCGACGCAATGTTGTAGTGCTCATTGCCCTCACTGAGTGCTTGCATGCCGCTATATAACCCGTTTTTCGTATAAAAACGCTCTAGACTTTGGGCTTGCTCTGACAGGAGTACGACAATTTGAGCGCGATACGCGCGCTTCACATAATCGTTGTAGAGCGGGTAAACGAAAGCTCCAAGGATACCGATGATCGTCACCGCGATCATCAATTCGATCAAGGTGAAACCTGCATCAGGTCTAAACATTGCGCATTTCCTATTGAATCTGTCGCCACATGCTCCGGCGAAAGCTCTGAAGTGCAGGCATTCCAACGCCTTCGTCCGAGGTTTGATAACGGGCGTAAATAGTTTCTAGCACTGTGCGCGACTGACCTCGCAATCCAATCCCGCTAACGCGGTACAGATGGGTAGAGCCTCCCGCTGATGAACCCAGCGCTTCGCTGCTACGCCCCAGGAATTGGATGCCATACAAACCATCGGCCACGCGCACCCAATTCACCCCCGATTGCGCATCAATACCGGGCGAGAGGCGTGTTTTCACCTCAGAAGGCGGAGCGCAGTGCGCTATCGAAACGCATTCGGCCATCTCGGCCCACTGCATGTGAAGCCACGATTCCCCGGTGCGCAATGCACTTTCAGCGACCTGAAAAGATTGATGAGCGAGCCGCACACTGCCTGCCATTTTTTCCTGCTGCCCGGCATTTTCGAGTGCGCCAAGCCCCATCAGGCTAAGCAGCATCAAAAAAATCAGACTGACCAATAAGGCCATGCCTTTTTGTGTACGTGAGCCCAGCGCCATACCCCTGCCCTATCCCAGTCGATTACGTATGGCGACCACCACATGGTAAGCCTGGTCTTTGACACGCAACTTGGGGTCTCTCATTGTCAGCGCGATACGCACACTGCGAATACGTGAAGGGTCCGCAGGGCTGGACTCGTAGTGCACAACGGGCTGCGTCTCTCTGGAGCTGGACATACCAAAACTCACATCGAACGCCGCTACATTGTCCAAAAGTACTGACTTGGTAAGCCCGGTTTTCAATTGGCCTTGTTCAAACAGGTAAACAACCTGACGTATAGGGAGGCCAATTTCCCCTGGGGCTAAGGCCAATTGCGCACCCGAAAATGCCTGAGCGCGGTTTTTACAATCTGTAACGACGGTCCAGTCAGGCTTGCCGGAAGTAAGCCCCACATCCGCGCTGATCATATGCAGCGCACCTGCCCTCACAGTTCCGCTCCAGAAGATCGGCGTTTTAAACGCTAAAGGCGCATCGATAATCCGCTCGCTCGGCAGGCAACCGAACATGCCGGCCATACGGACTTCCTGAGCAATTTTGCTCAATACATACCGGGCGTCTTCCTGTAATTGGGCGGATGCACCTTGTGCTAAATAGCTCCCACGGGCGCTCAAAAATATCTGAGTCATGCCCAACACCAGCAGCAAGCCCAACGCCATCGCGACCGTCAGCTCGATCAAGCCGAAGCCTGCGTCAGACTTGCTCATGGCTTGGCACCGAATGCTGAAGCAGCAACTGGCTGCGCAGGGTGAATGACTGAAAAGCGCCATCCAGCCCTTCTGCACGCGAATCATCCCATTCCAGGTGAATGGTCACTTGCTGCTCGCTGACCGAAATAGCGCCCCGCGCACTGTCACCCGCAAATTGACGGATGTTGCGCTTGAACTCATTCAGATCCTGTCCCGCGACGTTGGTGGCACTGATGCCGTGATTGGTGGCCGTCAACGCCGAGGTACGATAATCACCCGCCGAATTGGCCCGTATGCGGTCCAACATGTCATACGCGATAAAACTGGCCTGAGTGCTCATCAGCGCGCTGTCGACGTATTTCAACGCTTTGATTTGAGCGCCTGCCGCCCCTAAAAGACCAACACTTAAAATCAGCGTGGCAATCAAGACTTCAATCAAGGTCATGCCCGCTTGTGGGTGTTTGTTACAACGCCGCATCACATTCATCCTTGAGGATTGACCGAGGCGACACGTCCTGTGTCGTCATGCCAAAAGCCTAGCCTTGAGTTCACAGCACACAGACGGGACACGACTGAAGCTGATGAAGGCTTTTTCGCTGCAATACGTAAGCCGCAGCCACGCTAAAAGCCCTAAACATGGCGCAATGATTGGCACCGGCAAAAAGACCGGAGGCAGCCAGACACCCAGCTATACCTAGGACTGATCAGGGCATTGAGTTTCAGGGAGGGTAAACGTGTACCAACAAGGCATGAGCCTGATTCAGTTGCTGCTTACGTTGTCGATATTGGCCATTACGGCCCAATTTGCCAGTCCGGCCTACAACACACTCATAGAGCAGCAACGACGCCAAACCCTTGCGCAAGAGCTGACCAGCAGCCTGCGCAAAGCCCGCAGTGAAGCGTTAATACGCCATCAATCTGTAGTGATCCATGCACTGGACGAGAATTGGAGCAAGGGCTGGAGAGTGGTTCTGGACGTCAGCGGTCAAGGGCATACCGATGTAAACAATCCAGTGCTCACCGAAAGACACACCGGCCTGCACGTTCTGATAGCCGGGAATTCACCCGTCAAACACTACGTGCGGTTTAACCCGCTCGGCGAGCCCGTGCTGAATGCCGGGGCATTTCAAGCGGGGACACTGCATGTGTGTCACACAAAAGAGGCGCTGAGCCACTATCAGATAGTGCTCGCGAAAAGCGGGAGAATCAGCCTGCGCAACCAGATGGCGGCGCAAGCATTGTGCGAAGAGGCTTAAGTGATGGAGCGAACCCGCAGCTCTTTGGGCATGGAGAACGTAATGTTCTCTTCGCGCCCAGCCAACTCATCGGCGCCGGTCGCACCCCAAGCGTGCAATTGTTGAATTACCCCGCGTACCAACACTTCGGGCGCCGAGGCGCCTGCGGTGATGCCAATGCGCTGGACGCCATCGAACCAGCTTTTTTTCAGGTCTTCGGCGCCGTCGATCAGATAGGCCGGCGTGGCCATGCGCTCAGCCAGTTCACGCAGGCGGTTGGAGTTGGAGCTGTTCGGGCTGCCCACCACCAACACCACGTCGCATTCATCTGCCAACTGCTTTACAGCGTCCTGACGGTTTTGCGTGGCGTAGCAAATGTCATCCTTACGCGGGCCGCCGATGGCCGGGAAGCGTGTACGCAAGGCATCGATCACACGACTGGTATCGTCCATCGACAAAGTGGTCTGGGTCACGAACGCCAGTTTTTCCGGGTTATGCACCTGCAGCTCGGCCACGTCTTTTTCGTCTTCAACCAGATAGATCGCACCGCCATTGCTGGCGTCGTACTGCCCCATCGTGCCTTCAACTTCAGGGTGCCCGGCATGCCCGATCAGGATGCATTCGCGGCCGTCGCGGCTGTAGCGCGCCACCTCGATATGTACCTTGGTGACCAACGGGCAGGTCGCGTCGAACACTTTAAGGCCACGCCCTGCGGCTTCGGTGCGTACAGCCTGGGAAACGCCGTGTGCACTGAAAATCACAATCACGTCGTCTGGCACTTGGTCCAGCTCTTCGACGAAGATCGCGCCACGGGAGCGCAGGTCTTCGACCACAAATTTGTTGTGCACCACTTCGTGGCGTACGTAGATAGGCGGACCGAAAACTTCCAGAGCGCGATTGACGATCTCAATCGCTCGGTCCACCCCGGCGCAAAAACCACGGGGGTTGGCGAGTTTGATGTGCATGCTAGGCCTCGTGGGACGCGCAGAAAAATAATGCCAAACAGGCCCGGCCGCAGCCGGGCACTGGATTTACAGCGCTTTGACGTCTTTGATATCCACTTCGAAAGTCAGGGTTTTACCTGCCAGCGGGTGGTTGAAATCAATGGTGACCTGCTCGTCGTCAAAGGCTTTGACCACGCCGGGCAACTCGGTGTTAGCCGCATCGTTAAAAATCACCAGCAAACCTTCGGACAGCTCCATGTCCTTGAACTGCGATCGCGGGATGATTTGCACGTTTTGCGGGTTGGGCTGGCCGAACGCGTTCTCTGGAAGGATCTCCAGGGTGCGTACGTCACCGGCCTTGAAGCCGAAAATAGCGGCCTCAAAACCTGGCAACAGGTTGCCATCACCGACCTTGAAGGTTGCAGGGGATTTGTCGAACGTACTGTCGACGGTGTCGCCATTCTCCAGGCGTAAAGCGAAATGCAGGGTGACTTCCGTGTTCTGGCCAATACGAGGCTCAGTCATGAACGGGTTCTCCGGACTTTTTACTTTTGAACATATCCAGTGCCAGCATCACGGCGCCTACACAAATCGCACTGTCAGCGAAGTTGAATGCAGGGAAGTACCAGCGATTTTGCCAGTGCACCAGAATGAAATCGATCACATGGCCGTAAGCAATGCGGTCATACAAGTTACCCAACGCGCCGCCCAGAATCAGGGCCAGCGCAATGGCTAGCCACGTGTCATCACGCCCCAGACGCTTGAGCCAGACCACCAGCACGGCACTGACCACGACGGCGATCAGGGCAAACAGCCAACGCTGCCAGCCTGCGCTGTCAGCCAGAAAGCTGAAAGCGGCGCCAGTGTTGTAGGCCAAAGTCCAACTGAAGTAGTCAGGGATGATGACGATCTGTTGGTACATCTGTAATGCGCCGTCGAAATAGACCTTGCTGGCCTGGTCAATGACCAGAACCAGCAGGGTCAACCACAGCCAGCCCAGGCGCCCGAAGCGCCCGGCAGTGCGGGTGTTAGGCATAGTGACGTACCTCGCCCGCGCCGCTGATGTTGTCTACGCAACGACCGCAGATTTCCGGGTGCTGTGGATCAATACCCACGTCTTCACGGCAATGCCAGCAACGCGCGCACTTGGCGTGAGCGGACTTGACCACTTTGAGCTTGAGGCCCGCCACTTCAGTGATCACTGCATCTGCCGGAGCCGATGCAAACGGCGCGACACTGGCCGTGGAGGTGATCAGCACGAAGCGCAGTTCGTTGCTCAGTTTGGTCAGGTCGGCGGCCAATTCATCTTCGGCGAACAAGGTGACTTCAGCCTGCAAGTTGCCGCCAATGGCTTTGGCCGCGCGCAGGTTTTCCATCTCTTTGTTGACCGCCACTTTGACTGCCATGATCCGTTCCCAGTAGGCACGGCCCAACTCAGTGCCTTCTGGCATTTCGCTCAGGCCCTGGTACCAGGTATTGAGCATTACGGATTCGTTGCGCTCGCCCGGCAGGTATTGCCACAACTCGTCGGCGGTGAAGGCCAGGATCGGAGCGATCCAGCGCACCAGCGCTTCAGAGATGTGGAACAGTGCGGTCTGGCACGAACGACGGGCCTTGCTGTTGGCGCCCGTGGTGTATTGACGGTCCTTGATGATGTCGAGGTAGAAACCGCCCAGCTCTTGCACGCAGAAGTTGTGCACTTTGGAGTACACGTTCCAGAAGCGGTATTCACCGTAGTGAAGTTCCAGCTCGCGTTGCAGCAAGAGTGCGCGGTCAACCGCCCAACGATCCAGTGCCAGCATTTCTTCAGCCGGCAAGATGTCAGTGGCCGGGTTGAAACCAGTCAGGTTCGACAGCAGGAAGCGTGCGGTGTTACGGATACGGCGGTAGGCATCCGCGCTACGTTGCAGGATCTGGTCGGACACAGCGATCTCGCCCGAGTAGTCGGTCGATGCCACCCACAGACGCATGATGTCAGCGCCCAGGGTATCGTTGACTTTCTGCGGTGCAATCACGTTGCCCAACGACTTGGACATCTTGCGACCGGCTTCGTCCACGGTGAAGCCGTGGGTCAGCAGTTCGCGGTACGGCGCGTGGTTGTCGATGGCGCAACCGGTCAGCAAGGAGGAGTGGAACCAGCCACGGTGCTGGTCGGAACCTTCAAGGTAGAGATCGGCACGCGGACCGGTTTCATGGCCCATTGGGTGCGAACCGCGCAGGACGTGCCAGTGCGTGGTGCCCGAATCGAACCACACGTCCAGCGTGTCGCAGATTTTGTCGTACAGCGGTGCTTCGTCGCCCAGCAGCTCGGCAGCGTCCATCTTGAACCAGGCTTCAATGCCTTCCAGCTCAACGCGCTTGGCCACTTCTTCCATCATTTCGACGGTACGCGGGTGCAGCTCGCCGCTTTCCTTGTTCAGGAAGAACGGGATCGGTACGCCCCAGTTGCGCTGACGCGAGATGCACCAGTCGGGGCGGTTGGCGATCATCGAATGCAGGCGCGCCTGGCCCCAGGCCGGAACGAACTGGGTGTCTTCAATGGCCTGCAACGCACGGGTGCGCAGGGTGTCGCCGGCAACCGGCTCTTTGTCCATGCCGATGAACCATTGCGCGGTGGCGCGGTAGATCAGCGGGGTCTTGTGACGCCAGCAGTGCATGTAGCTGTGGCTGATGGTTTCGGTAAACATCAGCGAGCCGACTTCAGTCAGCTTGTCGATGATGTTCTGGTTAGCCTTCCAGATGAACTGGCCACCGAAGAACTCCAGCGACGGTACATAAACGCCGTTGCTCTGAACCGGGTTGATGATGTCGTCATTGACCATGCCATACGCTTTGCAGGTCACGAAGTCGTCTACACCGTAAGCCGGTGCGGAGTGAACCACGCCGGTGCCCGCGCCCAGCTCAACGTACTCGGCCAGGTAAACAGGCGACAGACGGTCGTAGAACGGATGACGGAAATTAATCAGCTCCAGCGCAGAACCGGTGGTGGTGGCGATCACCGAACCTTGCAGGTTGTAGCGCGCCAGGCTCGACTCAACCAACTCTTCAGCCAGAACCAGGAACTTGTCACCCACATCGACCAGCGCGTAGGTGAATTCGGGGTGAACGTTGAGCGCCTGGTTGGCCGGGATGGTCCACGGGGTGGTGGTCCAGATCACAATCGACGTCGGCTTGCTCAGGGCTGCCAAACCAAAGGCTTCAGCCAGTTTGGCCTCGTCGGCAACCTGGAAGGCTACGTCGATGGCAGCGGATTTTTTGTCCTGATATTCGACTTCGGCTTCAGCCAGCGCCGAGCCACAGTCAAAACACCAGTTCACAGGCTTGAGGCCCTTGAACACGAAGCCCGCCTTGACGATTTCGGCCAGGGCGCGGATTTCACCGGCTTCGTTCTTGAAGTCCATGGTTTTGTACGGGTTAGCGAAGTCGCCCAGTACACCCAAACGGATAAACTCGGTTTTTTGTCCTTCGATCTGCTCAGTGGCGTAGGCACGGCACAGCTCGCGGGTTTTATCCGCGGGCAGGTTTTTACCGTGAGTCACTTCAACTTTGTGCTCAATCGGCAAACCGTGGCAATCCCAGCCCGGCACGTACGGCGCATCAAAACCCGAGAGGGTTTTGGAACGGATGATCATGTCCTTGAGGATTTTGTTCAGCGCATGACCGATGTGAATCGTGCCGTTGGCGTAGGGAGGACCGTCGTGAAGTACGAACTTCGGACGATCCTTGCCAATCTCGCGCAACTTCCCGTACAGGCCAATGCTGTCCCAGCGCTGCAAAATTTGCGGTTCGCGCTGTGGCAGGCCGGCCTTCATTGGGAAGGCTGTGTCCGGAAGGTTTAGCGTGGCTTTGTAGTCGGTCATTTCAGGCTCTTTTTAAGCGGTTGACCCAGCCAATAGGCTCGGGCGGCGGCGACGTCCGCATTGATCGCCGTCTTGAGCGCCTCCAGAGAGGCAAAACGCTGCTCATCACGCAGCTTGTGGTGGAATGCCACGGTCAGACGCTGGCCATACAAATCGCCAGCGAAATCCAATAGATGTACTTCGAGATGGGCACTGCCATCCCCTGCAACTGATGGCCGTACGCCAATATTGGCGACACCGGGCCACGTTTTTCCGTCGATCTCAACACTGACCAGATACACCCCGGTGAGCGGCACACGACGACGCTTTAACTGAATATTGGCCGTTGGCGTGCCCAATTGGCGCGCCAGTTTTTGCCCATGCAACACGCGTCCGGCAATCTGAAAAGGACGCCCCAACAGACGCTCTGCAAGGGTGAAGTCGGCATTGGCCAACGCGTCACGCACCTTGGTGCTGCTGACTCGCAGGCCATCCAGTTCAACGGTTTGCGCCGCTTCAACAGTAAAGCCCTGCAGGGCGCCTGCCTGTTGCAGGAAGTCAAAATCGCCCACCCGGTCGCAGCCAAAACGGAAGTCGTCACCGACCTCCAGGTGCTGCACACCCAAGCCGTCCACCAGAATCGTGTCCACAAACTCAGCGGCGCTGAGCTTGCTTAAACGCTGGTTGAACGCCAGGCACAGTACGCGATCAACGCCTTCGTCAGCCAGCAACTGCAACTTGTCACGCAAGCGTGCCAAGCGGGCTGGAGCGGTTTCGGGGGCAAAAAATTCGCGCGGCTGCGGTTCAAAAATCACCACGCAGCTGGGCACACCCAACTCCAGTGCACGTTCACGCAGCCGACCCAGGATTGCCTGGTGACCACGGTGTACACCGTCAAAGTTGCCAATAGTGGCGACACAGCCCCGATGTTGGGGCCGCAGATTGTGAAGGCCTCGAACCAGCTGCATAACGCGCTTCTTGCTCATAAAGTGGCCGATTATAACCACACCCAGCCCGCTACAACAGGCAACAGCGCACGGCAAATTCAGTCAATGCGACAAAATAGTCGCCTGACCGACCATTACCCTACATAAGCGACTTGCGGGCGAAATCCTTCAAACGCAAGCCAAGCAACAACAACATACCGAAATAAGCCAGCACGCCCGCGACCACTAACCCGCCCAAACGCAGGAAGCGCTCCAGCATATGACCGTGGTCCCACGCCGGCATCACGTGCATAAGCCCAATCAAAACGCCCGACATCACGGCCACGGCCAGTAACAGCTTGCACAGGTATCGGGTCCAGCCAGGCTGGACCACAAATAGCTGCTGTTTGCGTAACTGCCAAAACAACAGGCCCGCATTGATACACGCCCCCACACTGATTGCCAGCGCCAGGCCTGCGTGCTGCAACGGCACGATGAACACCAGGTTCAGCAATTGGGTGACGATCAAGGTAAACACCGCAATTTTCACCGGCGTACGAATATTTTGTTGAGCGTAAAAGCCGGGGGCCAACACCTTAATCAAGATAATGCCCAGCAAACCGACCGAATACGCCATCAGGGCGCGCTGGGTCATTGCCGCATCCAGCGCACTGAACTCGCCGTACTGGAACAGCGAAACCGTCAGCGGCTCAGCCAGAATCGCCAATGCCAGCGAACACGGCAAAACCAGCACAAAACACAGACGCAGGCCCCAATCGAGAATTCGCGAATACTCTTGACGGTCTTTATTGGCATAGGTTTTGGACAGGGTTGGTAACAGGATCGTACCCAGCGCGACGCCCAAAACACCGGAAGGCAATTCCATCAGGCGATCGGCGTAGTACATCCAGGACACCGAGCCTGCGACCAGAAACGAAGCAAAAATAGTGTTGATGATCAATGAAATCTGGCTGACCGAAACCCCCAGAATGGCGGGCAACATCTGTTTCATGACCCGCCAGACACCGGTATCGCGCAGGTTCAGGCGCGGCAACACCAACATGCCGATTTTTTTCAGGTGCGGTAACTGGAACAGCAACTGTGCCAAACCACCGGCCAATACTGCCCAGCCCAAGGCCATCACGGGCGGATCAAAATAAGGCGTCAGGAACAGCGCGAAAATAATCATGCTGACGTTGAGCAGGGTCGGCACGAAGGCCGGGACCGAAAAACGGTTCCACGTGTTGAGGATCGCACCCGCCAGCGAAGACAGCGAAATCAGCAATATATAAGGGAAGGTGACACGCAGCATGTCACTGGTGAGCTGGAATTTCTCTGGGGTGGTGGCAAAGCCCGGAGCCGTCGCCCAGATCACCCAAGGCGCAGCAATCATGCCTAACGCAGTGACAATTGCCAGTACCAGGGTCAGCAAACCGGCCACATAAGCCACGAAGGTGCGTGTCGCCTCCTCGCCCTGCTGGCTTTTGTACTCCGCCAAAATCGGTACAAAAGCTTGCGAAAATGCGCCCTCGGCGAAGATCCGACGCAGCAGATTAGGCAGTTTAAAGGCGATAAAGAACGCATCCGTGGCCATTCCGGCGCCAAAGGTGCGTGCAATGATCGTGTCTCGAACAAAGCCCAAAACCCTTGAAATCATGGTGATTGAGCTGACGGCAGCCAACGATTTGAGCAAATTCATTGAAAGAGTTTTTGCCTATTAAAGAAAGAGCAGGCGAACAAAGCGTCCACTTATGCGATACTGCGCGCCGCAACAGCACAGAGCCAAGCTCGCGAGTTTACAGGTCAAGCGCCGGAAATAAATCTCCCGTCTCCCTCGATCCACCACTCAGCGGATCGTATCAATCGCCCTTGACAAGCCTTCACGTCATCGGCATGATTCGCGGCCTATTTTGTTTGTTATTTCCTAAAAGTCTTTCGAGGAGCTCGACGGTGGCCAACACACCTTCCGCCAAAAAACGTGCAAAACAGGCTGAGAAGCGTCGCAGCCACAACGCCAGCCTGCGTTCCATGGTTCGTACCTACATCAAGAATGTAGTTAAAGCCATCGACGCAAAAGACGCCGCTAAAGCGCAAGCTGCTTATGTTCTGGCTGTTCCTGTTATCGACCGTATGGCCGATAAAGGCATCATCCACAAGAACAAAGCTGCTCGCCATAAGAGCCGCCTGAATGGCCACGTCAAGGCGTTGAACCTTGCGACTGCCGCTTAAGCGATAAGCTTTTTAAAAAACCGACCTCAGGGTCGGTTTTTTATTGTCCGTAAAAAAGCAGGCGCTGATTCACATTATCGACAGGCATAAAAAAGCTGCGATCAGAGTGCGCCCTGTCGCAGCTTTTTTACTAACCGCCGCTAGCCGTGAGGCCACGGCAGGATCGGGATTGCTGTGACCGCGTTCTGCGGACTGCCTTCGATCAGACGATCGCTGTACACCAGGTACACCAGCGTATTGCGCTTTTTGTCGAGGAAACGCACCACCTGCATGGTCTTGAATACCAACGAGGTGCGCTCCTTGAACACTTCATCGCCGTCTTTCAACTCACCCTTAAAGCTGATCGGACCGGTCTGACGGCATGCAATCGACGCCTCTGCGCGATCTTCCGCCAAACCCAAACCACCTTTCATACCGCCCGTTTTAGCGCGAGACAAGTAGCAGGTAACGCCTTCAACCTTAGGATCATCGAACGCTTCGACCACGATGCGATCATTTGGACCCACCAGCTTGAATACGGTCGACACCGTGCCAATCTCCTCCGCCGATGCCAGCAACGGCATTGCTAGCATCACCCCCAACAACCCCTTGATCAAACGCATACACACCCCACATTCAGACCAAAATCAGATTATCGCGATGAACCAGCTCTGGTTCCGCCATATAACCCAACACGCTGACAATCGCATCTGACGACTGCCCGATAATTTTTTGCGCTTCCGCCGCACTGTAGTTAGCGAGGCCGCGCGCAATTTCTCGCCCGTCCGGCGCCACGCACACCACCATTTCACCGCGGCGAAAACCGCCTTGCACTGCTTTCACGCCCACAGGCAGCAGACTTTTATGACCCTGCAACAAGGCCGCAACCGCACCCTCATCCAGCACTAGCGTGCCGCGCGTCTGGAGATGCCCCGCCAGCCACTGCTTACGCGCTGCGAGCAGTCCGCGCTCAGGTGACAGCAATGTGCCCAGGCGCTCACCTGCCTTCAAACGGTCCAACACGCGCTCCAGACGCCCACCCACGATAATCGTATGCGCCCCGGAGCGCGCAGCCAGTCGCGCAGCACGCAACTTGGTTTGCATGCCACCGCGCCCCAGCGCTCCACCCGTGCCCCCTGCTACCGCATCCAGCGCTGGATCATCAGCACGGGCTTCGTAAATCATTTTGGCATCAGGGTTGTTTCGCGGATCGGCGTCAAACATGCCGTCGCGGTCCGTCAGAATCACCAGCAGATCAGCTTCGACGAGGTTGGCCACCAGCGCCGCCAAGGTGTCGTTATCACCAAAGCGGATCTCATCGGTCACCACGGTGTCGTTTTCATTGATGACCGGGATAACACCCAGCTCAACTAACGCACGCAAAGTGCTGCGGGCATTTAGATAGCGCTTTCGGTCAGACAAATCGTCATGCGTCAGCAGAATTTGCGCTGTGTGACGGGAATGTTCCGCAAAGCTCGACTCCCACGCCTGCACCAAACCCATTTGCCCGATCGCTGCAGCGGCCTGCAGCTCGTGCATGGCACTTGGGCGCACGGTCCAGCCCAGACGACTCATGCCAGCCGCAACCGCGCCTGAAGACACCAGCACCAACTCAACACCCGCTTCGTGCAGGGCGACCATTTGCTCAACCCAAACACCCATTGCCGCACGATCCAGGCCTTTGCCATCAGCTGTCAGCAATGCGCTGCCGATCTTCACAACCCAACGCTGGGCACCCGTCACCTTACTCCGCATCATCATCCAACCTATGCCTGAGAGCAGCGCGACCGAGCGCCACCCATGGAAATTTTTTGATTACCGTTTCGTAGATGCTAAAACGCCGCTCAATTGAGCGGCGCTGTAGTTTACTGCAACAAATCAGTCGCGGACGTAAATGATTTCCGGACCATCTTCGTCATCAACATCTTCTTCGTCCCAGTCATCTTCACCGATGTCATGGACGCTCTTCACGCCACTGCGACGCAGAGCACGCTTGTCATCAAGCGCTTGCAACTGCGCACGTGCTTCGTCTTCGATGCGCTGATCCAGCTCAGCCAGCTCTGCTTTATAAGCAGGGTCATTGGCCAGACGGTCAGCACGATCTTCGAGGTAGCGCATGATGTCGTGGCACAGCTTGTCGGTACCGATTTTGGCAATGGCCGAAATCACATACACAGGGCCTGTCCACTCAAGACGATCCACCACTTCTTTAACGCGTGCATCGTGCTCATCTTGCGGCAACGAATCACACTTGTTCAGCACCAGCCAACGATCACGCTCAGCCAGCGACGGGCTGAACTTGGTCAGCTCGTTAACGATGACTTCAGCAGTATCAGCAGCGCTGTCAGTGCCCTCAACCGGCGCCATGTCGACGAGGTGCAGCAACAGGCGAGTACGTGCCAAGTGCTTGAGGAAGCGAATCCCCAGGCCCGCACCATCCGAAGCCCCTTCGATCAAACCAGGGATGTCAGCAATGACGAAGCTCTTCCAGCGATCAACGCTGACCACGCCCAGGTTAGGCACCAGAGTAGTGAACGGATAATCCGCCACTTTTGGCTTGGCTGCGGACACCGAACGAATAAAGGTACTTTTACCGGCGTTCGGCAAGCCCAGCAGACCAACGTCAGCCAGCACTTTGAGTTCCAGTTTCAGGTCACGTAACTCACCCGGTTTACCCGGCGTGGTTTGGCGCGGCGCACGGTTGGTACTGGACTTGAATCGGGTGTTACCCAGACCGTGCCAGCCACCCTGCACCACCATCAACTTCTGACCCGCCTTGGTCAGGTCGCCAATGACTTCCTGCGTACCTGCATCGATCACCGTGGTGCCGACCGGCACGCGCAGGATCAGGTCCTCGCCCTTGCGGCCAGTGCAATCAGCGCTGCCGCCGTTCGAACCGCGCTCAGCGTCAAAGTGACGGGTGTAACGGTAGTCAACCAGCGTGTTGAGGTTTTCGTCGGCGACCATGAAGATCGAGCCGCCATCACCACCATCACCGCCGTTAGGGCCGCCATTTTCGATGAACTTCTCGCGACGGAAACTCATGCAACCGTTACCACCGTCGCCCGCTTTTACCTTGATCGATACTTCATCAACAAACTTCATAACAAAACGCCTCTCGTCATCAGGACGAGCCGATAAACATAAGACATAAGACTCTTGCAAAAATGAGCGCAGCGACCTCAATCAACGGCCGTTAAATCCAGCGCTGGCAGCCCATACAAACAGTTTTGCAAGAGACTCATCCCACAAACGAAAAAGCCCCGTCGCAAGACAGGGCTCTTCCAGCTACCAAGCTATTACGCCGCGACGACTGCAGTCTTCGGAACGATGCTTACATAGCGACGACCGAAGGCGCCTTTAACTTGGAACTTGATCACGCCTTCCACTTTCGCGAACAGGGTGTGATCTTTGCCCATACCAACGCCGTAGCCAGCGTGGAATTGGGTGCCGCGCTGACGCACGATGATGTTGCCCGGAATGATAGCCTGGCCGCCATACATCTTCACGCCAAGGCGTTTGGCTTCTGAGTCGCGACCGTTACGGGTACTACCACCAGCTTTTTTGTGTGCCATGAGTCAATTCTCCTAGTGAGGAATTAGGCTGAAATTAAGCCTGAATACCGGTGATTTTGATCTCGGTGTACCACTGGCGGTGGCCCATACGCTTCATGTGGTGCTTACGACGACGGAACTTGATGATGCGGATTTTATCGTGACGACCTTGGGAGATCACTTCAGCAACAACAGTGGCGCCAGGAACAACTGGAGCGCCGATGTTCACGTCGTCGCCATTGGCAACCAACAGAACGCGATCAAAAGTTACGGATTCGCCGGTAGCGATTTCCAGTTTTTCGATCTTCAGGTATTCACCTGGAGCTACTTTGTACTGCTTGCCACCAGTAACGATTACTGCGTACGACATGGTATTTCTCCGATAATCCTGCTCACCCAGCGCTTTATAAGTAAAGGTATTGGCTGGCATGGCTGCATGGGGCTGGAACGGCCCAAGTGCAATTGCGTAAGGCAGGTGCTGCCCAGGAAGTTCAGGGTGCGCGATTGTACGCAAGGCAACAGCACGTTGCAAGAGGCCGCCCATCGCGCCTTGACAGGCCATCCCCCCCGACCTAGCATGCCGCGCAACCCTTCTGGAGCACCTGTCGCTGATGCAACCCCAAGCTTTCTACCGCACGGTTGCGGACGATTTTAGCGCCGTCGACGGCATCATCAAGAAGCAGCTGACCTCACGCGTACCGCTGGTCTCAAAAATCGGCGACTACATTACGTCGGCCGGCGGCAAACGCCTTCGTCCTTTATTAGTGTTGCTGTGTGGCAAGGCTCTGGGCCGTGAAGGCGACGACTTGCGCCTGCTGGCCGCCACCATTGAGTTCCTGCACACCGCCACCCTGTTGCACGACGACGTAGTCGACATGTCCGGCATGCGCCGCGGCCGCAAGACCGCCAATGCCACATGGGGCAACGCGCCGAGCGTATTGGTGGGCGACTTCCTGTACTCGCGCTCCTTCGAAATGATGGTGGAGCTGGGCTCGATGCCAGTGATGAAAATCCTGTCGCAAGCCACGCGCATCATTGCTGAAGGCGAAGTGCTGCAACTGTCCAAAGTGCGCGACGCCAGCACCACCGAAGAAACCTACATGGAAGTCATCCGTGGCAAAACCGCCATGCTCTTTGAGGCCTCGACCCACAGTGCTGCGGCGCTGGCCGGGGCAACGCCCGAGCAAAGCGAAGCCCTGCGCACGTTTGGCGATCACCTGGGCGTGGCGTTCCAACTGGTGGACGACTTGCTCGACTACCGTGGCGATGCCGAGACCCTGGGTAAAAACGTGGGTGACGACCTGGCCGAAGGCAAGCCGACCCTGCCGCTGATCTACACCATGCGCGAAGGCACGCCGGAGCAAGCTGCCCTGGTTCGCCAGGCGATCCAGAAAGGTGGCATTGAAGACCTGGAAAGCATCCGCGCGGCTGTCGAGGCTTCCGGCTCGCTGGAATACACCGCCCAACTGGCACGCGACTATGTGGCCAAGGCCATTGTTTGCCTTGAAGCCCTGCCGCCGAGCGAATACCGCGACGCGCTGGTGGAGTTGAGCGAATTTGCGGTCGCACGTACGCACTGAACCTCACACCTGGTCGTCGCTGTAGCAGGCTGCAAACGGGGGGCATATCCCCCCGTTCTACCAAAGCTCTCCTCGCAACCTTCGGCACAAGCGATAAGCGCGCACCACCCCGCACTTCCCCGCCCGCCAACAAAACCCTATACAATGCGTGCCTTTTAGCCATCCTGACTTTTAAGGAGCGCAAGTGAGCACTTTGCCACCCTGCCCAAAATGCAATTCCGAATACACCTACGAAGACGGCGCACAGCTGATCTGCCCGGAATGCGCCCATGAGTGGTCCGCCAATGGCGAGGCTGAAGACACCAGCGATGTAAAAGTCTACAAAGATGCGTCGGGCACCGTTCTGACCGACGGCGACACAATCACCGTTATCAAAGACCTGAAAATCAAAGGCACCTCGCTGGTGGTCAAAGTTGGCACCAAGGTCAAAAACATCCGCCTGTGCGACGGCGACCACGATATCGACTGCAAAATCGACGGCATCGGCCCCATGAAGCTCAAGTCCGAGTTCGTGCGTAAAGTCTGATTCTGCTGCATTCCTTCCTGCGCCCTGCGCAGGAAGGTGTCGCCCTCCCCGCTCCAATCCCGCCGCTACTGATGCGCAATATCAAAAAGCCAGTCACTTTGACCGACAGCAATTTCTGCGCAAAAAAAACACAATTGCGCCAATAGGCACTTGCTATTAATTGAATAAGAATTATTCTCATTGATATTCATCAAGGAGACGCCCATGACTTATTTAATCGATGCCTGGCTGGACCGTCCGCACCCCTATCTGCGAATCCTGCATCGGGAAACCGGGGAAGTCTGTGCGGTACTGGAAGAAGAAGCGCTGAACGAACTGCACGATCAGGGAGATCTGGATTTCTCGGGGCTTAACTCCAGCGAGCCGGTGGTGCTCAAGGAGTTAGTGCGCAATCTGTTTCTATTTTGCTACGCCCGGGCATTGCGCCCTGTCGGCTCGACTGACACCCATGAGCATCACGCCAAAATAGAAATATGATGCGTCTTGCGCAGTGGCGGGCTTACCAGCAAACCCGCCACTGCCGTTAAAACACTGGGTTCTTACAGAACGTCCAGCAGCTCAACGTCGAATACCAACACGCTGTGTGGAGCGATGCTGCCAACGCCTTGTGCGCCGTAAGCCAATTCGCTCGGCACGTAGATGCGCCATTTGCTGCCGGCATTCATCAATTGCAGTGCCTCAGTCCAGCCGGCAATCACACCGCCCACTGGAAACTCAGCGGGTTCACCGCGCTCGTAGGAACTGTCGAACACAGTGCCGTCGATCAGGGTGCCGTGATAGTGAACGCGAACAGTGTCTTCGCGCGATGGCTTAGCGCCTTCACCGGCCGTCACTACTTCAAATTGCAGACCCGATGCCAGGGTGGTGATGCCGTCTTTCTGGGCGTTTTCAGCCAGGAAAGCCTTGCCTTCGCCAGCAGCCGCTTCTGCCTTGGCAGCCGCTTCAGCTTGCATGATCTCGCGGATCACTTTAAAGCTGGCCGACATTTCTTCCTGACCTACGCGGCTTTCTTTACCGGCGAACGCATCAGTCAGGCCCGCCAGGATTGCATCCAGGCTCACGCCCGGTGGTGGGTTGTCACGCAGTTGGTCGCCCAACTGACGGCCAATGCCATAGCTAACGCGGGTTTCGTCGGTCGACAGATTTACTTCGGACATAACACTGCTCCGCTGTGGGACGTTCCTGGCCAGCCAGTCGTAACCGCTGACCCCAAACGCCCTGAACCAAAAAAGGGCGAGCAGACTACCACAGCCCCCAAAGCCTTCGCAGCCCGGGTGATGCGCCGCGAGCTGCATGGGGCATCAATGCTTGGTGAGTTTGTCCAGATAACCCATCGCAAACGCCGAGATCACGAACGTCATATGAATGATCACGTACCACATCAGGTACTGAGGCTCGATGTTGCGCGCATCCATAAATACCCGCAGCAGGTGGATCGAAGAGATCGCAACAATCGAGGCGGCCACTTTCATTTTCAGCGACGTGGAGTCCATCGTACCCAGCCAGCTGAGCTTCTCTTTGTGCTCGTCGATGTCCAGTTGCGAAACGAAGTTCTCGTAGCCCGAGATCATCACCATCACCAGCAAGCCGCCGACCAGCGCCATGTCGATCAGCGACAGTATGACCAGGATCAAGTCCGACTCAGATAGCGCAAACACGTTAGGGATTACGTGAAACACTTCCTGAAAGAATTTCAAGGCCAGCGCCAGCAGCCCCAAGGACAAACCAAAATAGATCGGCGCTAGAATCCAGCGCGAAGCGTACATTGCATTTTCGATAAAGCGTTCCATTGAATCTCACAGGATGTAGAAAAATGGGCGCGAGTATATCAGTGAGAAAACAGCTGGCATGAAGCCCCAGACACAGTCTGTAAAAACTTTTTCTGCTAGTGTCCTCCTACTCAGCATCGTTTACGGACAGGAAAACTGAAGAATGGATCTGCGACTCCCCTTGGCTGGTCTCGGACTCTCATTGGCGCTGCTCGCCACAGGAGGCTGTTCACCGGATGAGAAACACCCGCTCGCCAGCCTGGAAGAAAGGACCGCGCAGTTCGAACAGAACCTGGACACCATCAAAGACCAGCCACTCAAGGATGCCGTTGCCGACCTCGGTGGCTCTTTGTTGTTGCTTGAACGTGCGCGTATCAAGTTGCAAGACAAGCCGATTGAGACCCAATACACCACCGACGATCTGGCACTGCTCAAGCACTACCCCACCACCCAGGCACTGACTGACACCTACATCAATGGCTTGTTTGTGCTGCGCAAACACGCCAGCTCTGACTACCTGACCGATCTGGAGCCGGTGTTCCCGTTCCCGCTCAACAGCGCCTCGCAGTTCCCGTTCCCGCATGTGCTGGAATGGCAGTCCGTCACCCTGAGCAACAAACAGGTGGTGCCCTTCCAGGCCGAATGGTCCGAGACCGACCCCGGCATCCAGTTGAGCCCCTCCAGCGCCA
This sequence comes from Pseudomonas weihenstephanensis, assembly GCF_016812185.1. Classification (NCBI taxonomy): domain Bacteria; kingdom Pseudomonadati; phylum Pseudomonadota; class Gammaproteobacteria; order Pseudomonadales; family Pseudomonadaceae; genus Pseudomonas; species Pseudomonas weihenstephanensis. Next base: position 1,411,673 of record NZ_JAAEBV010000001.1, read on the forward strand.
ACCTGAGCAACCCGGACGACCTGACCGTCACCTACCCCTACATCGACGGGATTGAAACTGAGAACATCCAGCAACCCCAGCCACTGATGCTGCACGGCAAGGTCGAAGTCATTGCACCGGGCAAAGTGGTCAACTTCAAGCTGAGCGCCAATGACGTTGGCCAGACCCGCACCGAGGGCAGCATCAGCGTGACCCTGTTGGCGCTGGGCAAAAACTTTGCAGAGGTCGATATTCGTAACAGCGCAGCGCTGGCCGAGCCTGTGCGCGACATCGAGCTAAACCCGCTGATCATCCAGGCGCACGACCTGTCCGGGCAATTTCTCTCACGGGCAGGCTCGATCAACGAAAACGCCGAGCAACTGGCGTTTTATCAACAACAACTGGCCGAAATGCTCAAACAAACCGCGTGGAGCGAGGCCTTTGAGCAACAGTTGAAGAACGAACAAGCAGACTTTGATAAAAAACACCCCAATCACTACAGCAAGGTCTACTTCAACGGCACGGTCGAACATGTCGACATCAGCGTGCTCGACTTCTCGACCGCGACGGTCACGCGTAAAGAACTCGATCTGCCCGTACACAGGCTCGACAAAAACGTGGTGAACAAAGACATACAGCCCTTGCCCCTGGCCGTGGTGGTCTATGACGACCAGGCACCTGCGTACCTGAAGAACGCCAACCTCGACCCTGAGCAGTTTAAAAAGAATGTCACCATCAGCCAGTCGATTGACGACGCCAGCGCCGCGACCCTGGAGTTCAGCCACCCGGCCACCTTCAATGACGAGTTGCTGGGCGTGCTGCCTGACTCGTCCGACGCGCCGGTGACCTTCTTTGCCGAAGACGATAATGGCAATCGCAGTGAACCCCTGGAATTGCCCGCCGAAGCCTTCGATGTTGACCCGCACACCGGCGTCATCACCTATGACCTCAATTTGTTCCCGGAAACACCCGCTTTCGCGATTGGCTCAATCCCGATGTACATCGCCAACGTCGACCAACAATCCCTGGACGTTGCCCATTTACCCAAGGGTCTGGAGCTTAAGGGCAATGCGTTGATCGTTGATCAAACGCGGTTCCCGTCTGACGCCTGGCGCTTTTACGCCAAGGACAAGACCGGTAATTATCTGAAAGAAGTGCTAGCAGTGAGCCACAGTCGCGAGGCGGATGGCCCGCCCACCTTTGACGTGCATTACTTTTATGGCCAGCCGACGCACCTTGAAAGCTATGCCCGCACCGACCTGACACCGGTGGAATATGGCTTTGAGGTCAAACTGGACAAAGTGCCCGAGGTCAGCCCGCCGCATTGATTGCTGTCCCTCAACGAGACGCGTGACTGCGCGTGCCGTTGATCTGCCGCAACTGGGCCTGCACATGCAGGCACCAGATCTGCGGATCATCCGCCAACTGATAGCCGTGCAGCGTCAGGCTTTCAACGATTGATTCAAGAATGGTTTCAGCCGCGAACGGGCCAGGGAACGGGCCTTGGGACTTGATCGTGGTCGGCTGCTCGCCGGCAAGCCCTGCGGCAAACAACAGCGTCCACATGCCTGTACCACCTGCGAGCGGGCGCACGCTGCATTCGATCCGTGTTTCCAACCCCAGGCATTGGCGGGTAAGGCAAAGGTTGCGCGTCATGGCGGCGACCCTCGGTAGATCCTGTATTCAGCCGCACACAACGGGCTGCATCGTTCCAGTGACGACAGTGGAGGTCCTTGTGCTGAGAATAGAAGAAAAACAGCGCTCGCCAAGGCGCCGTGACCAACGGAAAGGTTCACGCATTGGCAATCATCCCGATGGAGCTGGCGCAGGCTACGAGCTTTAGCGCAATGATCAACAGCTCGCAGCCTGCGCCAGCTCCTACGGGGTAGGTTTTAAACCGATTTTTTAGCGGCCAGGGTTTCGGCGATCAACTCCTTTTCAGCCTCTTTGAGGTCTTCATCGCTGATCATTTCAGCGATGACCCGTAACCGCTCAACCACCCGCGCATTGACGCTGCCTTCCGGGAACAGACCTTCAGCGTCCGGCTCGCCCGCAGGCTCACCCACCAACAAGCTCAAGGCTTCGTCCGCCTGGCGCACCGCGTAGACGTGAAACTTGCCCTCGCGCACCGCCTGCAACACTTTCTCATCCAGCATCAACGTCGCTACGTTGGCCTGAGGAATGATTGCCCCTTGCTCACCCGTCAACCCGCGAGCTTCGCACAGGCGGAAGAAGCCTTCGATTTTCTCGTTGACGCCACCCACAGCCTGCACTTCGCCGAACTGGTTGATGGAGCCGGTGATTGCAAAACACTGCTTGAGTGGCGTTTTCGACAGCGCTGAAATCAGCGTGCAAGCCTCGCCCAGTGACGCACTGTCGCCATCCACATAGCCGTAAGACTGCTCCAGCGCGATGCTGGCCGAGATCGCCAGCGGGAACTCCTGCGCATAACGGCTGCCCAGGTACCCGGTCAAAATCATCACGCCTTTGGAGTGAATCGGTTGGCCTAGGTTAACTTCGCGCTCAATGTCGACGATACCGCTGCCACCCGGATACACCGTGGCTGAAATACGGGCTGGCACGCCGAAGGCTGAATCGCCCACTTCGAGCACCGTCAGGCCGTTGCACTTGCCGACCGCCGCACCGTCGGTGTCGATCAGAATGATCCCGGCCAACATGTCGTCAAGAATCCGTGCCGACACTCGACCGGTGCGCGTGGCCTTGGCTTTCAGCGCGCGCTCGATATGGCCCGCATCGGTCATTTCATCGTTGGCCAGATGGCGAATGAAATCCGCCTCGCTGACCAGCTGGAACAGATCGCCGATACGCGCCGACAAGCGCCCTTGATGCTCGGCCAAACGGGCGCTGTACGTCGCCAGTCGCGCTACCGCATCGGCTGTCAGCGGCGCCATGCCTTCCTCAGAAGTGCGCGTGGTCAGCAACTGGGCAAACTGCTCAAGGCTCTCGTCGACCATGGGAATGTCTTCGTCGAAGTCCACCAGCACACGGAACATCTCTTGGAAGTCCGGGTCCAGGTCTTGCAACGTGTAATACAGCTGGCGGGCACCAATGATGATGACTTTGACCTGCAACGGGATCACTTGCGGGCTGAGGGTCACGGTGGCCAAGCGCCCCATCTCGCCCAGTGGCGACTCCATTTTCAATTTGCGCGATTGCAGTGCGCGTTTGAGCGCGTCCCATACAAACGGCTCGCTGAGCATTTTCTCGGCTTCGAGAATCAAAAAGCCGCCGTTGGCGCGGTGCAAAGCGCCCGCACGCAACTGACGATAGGTGGTGTAGAGCGCCCCCTGATCGGTGCTGTACTCAATACGGCCAAACAGGTTGTCGTAGGTGGGATGCGGTTCAAACACCACCGGTGCACCGCCGCTCATGGGCTGGCCGACCACCAGGCTGGGCAGGTACTGCTCTTCGAGCAACTTGCGCGCCTGGGCATCGGTCTTGCTGTCGTCGACCAGTTGCTCGACCACGGTCTTGAGCAAGTACACCTGCACGGCCTGCAAGTAGCCGCACACAGCGCCGTTCTCGGCGTACTTTTGCGACAGCGGCGCCAGCAACGGTTGCAGCGCCAGGGTGATGGTTTCTTCGTTCAAATGACGCAGTTGGTTATTGGACTCGCGCTTCCACTGCGGCAGGCTCGCCAGTTCTTCGTTGAGACGCTCTTCGAGCTGCGAAATATCCTCGTGAAAACGCTCGCGCTCCTCTTCGGGCAACTGCGAAAACTCGGCTTCATCCAGTGCCTTGCCGTCGCTCATCGGCGTAAAGGCGACGTTGCTGCTGTCGCGGTACAAGGCCACGCCTTTTTCCAGCGCCAAACGCTCGATCACATCCAGCGCGCGGTCATACCGTTGATTAAAGCCCCGGTCGATGGCGCTTTTACGCTGTTGATAGGTCGGGTGCTCAAAGACCGCCGGAAAGGTCGCCAGCAGGTTGTCGATCAAACCATTGATGTCAGCGATGAACGCCGAGGCGCTGCTGGCGGGCAGCTCCAGCGCCCGTGGCTCGCGCGGGTCATCGAAGTTATTGACATACACCCAGTCACTCGGCGACTTCAGGCGCTTGCCTTCAGCTTTGAGGTAGCGTTTGACGAACGAAAAACGCCCGGTACCGGGTTCGCCCATCACAAATACGTTGTAACCCGGACGTGGCATGGCCACGCCAAATTGCAAGGCTTCGACCGCACGTTCCTGGCCGAGAATGCCGCGAAAAGGCTCCAGATCATTGGTGGTAGAGAAGCTGAACTGTTCAGCGGAAAACGGACGGGTCAGCGCGTCAGGCGCGAGACGCAAGCTGGCAGCAACAGGATCAGGCATCGGGCTTCCTTACATCGGGCGGGGCAGATGCCCGCATTCTGGCGCTGGCCGTACGCCACTGGCAAGGCGCACGATGCGCGAAATCCCGCGGCCCTGCATTTGCGGGTTAAAACTGTGCTCGATCAATGATTGTTTTACAAAAAATAACGGAACCCACAGATCATGCCTAGACTCCAAGATGTTACGCGGCCGGAAGGCATAACTGGCCCGTACTGGCGCTTCGGGGCCAGACACCCTTGTCCATTGGTTGCACACACATAGAGAACAAAGCTATGAAACGGATTCTTCTCGGTACTCTCTTCACTGTTGTTTCCCTCAATGCTATGGCTCAAGCACCAGGCGGCCCGAACTGCGGTTGGGGCAACATGCTGTTTGAAGGCCAACGCGGCACTCCGGCCCACTTCCTGGCCTCCACCACCAACGGCACGTCCGGCAACGCCACCTTTGGTATGACTTCCGGTACCAACGGTTGCACCACCAAAGACTCGCTGACCTACGGCGGCAAATCGTGGATTGCCATGAATGGCATGATGAACGAGCTGTCCGAAGACATGGCTAAAGGCAATGGCGAAGCGCTGACCACCTACGCGGTGGTACTGGGTGTCGCCCCTGAAGACCGTGAGCATTTTGCAGCGGTCACCCACGAACACTTCCAGCAAATCTTCAGCAAGGCTGACGTGACCGCGGATGATGTTCACACCAACACCCTGGCCGTCCTGAAAAGTGACGCTCGCCTGTCCAAGTACGCAACCGCTGCGTAAATGAGACCTGCCCGCTCCTTTCGGAGCGGGTATCCTTCTGCTTCATTTCTATTCGTCTGACAACAGTTGCCGACCATGCTCAAACGCCTTGCCTATTTGGCGCTCTGTGCCTGCGCCCCGTTATATGCCGCGCCCTCTATCGACAATCAACGTGTGCAGCAGTTGGCCAACGACCCGTTCTGGCTCTCCCTGGGGCATTACGAAGCCCGCAAGCTCGGCGGCTGGCGCAGTTATGTCAGCGACGACAAATTCTTCATCGCCCCCGACGGCGCTCACCACCCGGACGCTGAATTGCGCGCCACCGTCGAGGCGCTGTATTCGCCCTTAAGCCAGGGCGACAAACACCCGCAATGCGTGTACCCGGCCCGCACCCGCTGGCTCAAGGCGCAACTGAATCTGAACGACTTGCCCCAGGCGCCGTGCGCCGAGTTCACGCAATGGTTCACAGACGTGGCCCCGCACAGCACGGTGATGATTTTCCCGGCGGCGTACCTCAACAGCCCGTCCTCGATGTTTGGTCACACCTTACTGCGCATCGACCAGGCTGACGTGCAAAGCAACAAGACCGCGCTGCTCAGCTACGCGATCAACTTCGGCGCCTACATCGAAGGTTCCGACAACAGCATTCTGTATGCGTGGAAAGGCCTGGCTGGCGGTTATCCCGGCCTGTTCGCACTGGTGCCCTACCAGGAAAAACTCTCGGAGTATCGCAGCCTCGAAAACCGCGACCTGTGGGAATACCGCCTCAACCTGACGCCCGAAGAAACCCAACGGATGGTTGAGCATGTGTGGGAGCTGAAACAGATCCAGTTCGACTACTTCTTCTTCGACGAAAACTGCTCGTATCGCCTGCTTGAACTGCTGCAAGTGGCCCGTCCGGGCTTGAAGCTGACCACCCAATTCCCGTTGACCGCGATACCCACCGACACTGTAAAAGCGGTCAAAGAAGCCGGTCTGGTCGAAAGCATCGAATACCGCCCGTCACGCGAGCGCGAGTTGCTGGACCGCGCCAAGGTCCTCGACCCCGAAGAGCAGCAATGGGTGCTACAGGTCAGCGCCAATCAACAGCAACTGCAAAACCCTGAATTCAAAGCCCTGCCCAAAGCCCGGCAAGCGTTGATCATCGACGCCGCTTATCGCCTTGAACGCTACCGCGCCAACGGCCTGGAGCGTGATACCGAGCGCTCGCAACGCAGCTTTGAACTGCTGCGCGCAATCAACCAAAACCCGGCACCGGCGCTGCACGTCGAAAAACCCGAACTGCCGGAGAACGGCCACGAGTCGCGCACCTGGCAATTGGGCGCGGGCAGCCGCGACGACAAGGCCTTTGCCGAGTACGGCCTGCGCATGGCTTACCACGACCTGAACGACAACGCGCCGGGCTTTCCGCTGGGGGCGCAGATTGAAATCCTGCAACTCAAATTGCGCCAGTACGAAGGCAACCACTGGCAAATCCAGCAACTTGATCTGGCCAACATCCGCTCGCTGACACCGCGCAATGACCTGCTCCAGCCGTGGTCCTGGCAAGTGGGCGGCGGCCTTGAGCGCGTGCTGGGCAAGCATGGCGACGAAAACCTCGTCAGCCACGTCAATGGCGGCGCAGGCGGCACCTGGCAACTGGCCGACGGCCTGCTGGGTTTCGCCCTCGGCACGGTGCGCGTGGAACACAACAACGACTTCGCCGCCTTCGTCGCTCCGGCTGCGGGCTACAACACCGGGTTGCTGTGGCGTAATCCGCTGGGCAATCTGAGCCTGGAAGCCAAGGGGGATTACTTCACCAACGGTGAAATCCGCCGCACGCTAAGCCTGAACCAGCAGTGGGAAATATCCCGCAACCTCGGCCTGCGCCTGACCGCCCAACGAGAGTTCAGCCACCTGAGCTCGCCGGTCAACGAAGTGATGCTGGAAGTGAAGTGGTATCACTACTGAATGGAGTTACACGACATGGCTGCCCACTGCCAAACCCTGGACGAAGTCCGCGAACACATTGACCAACTGGATCGCCAGATCGTCGGCCTCATTGCACAGCGCGGGCGCTATGTGTCGCAGGCTGCGCGTTTTAAAAAAGACAGTCATGCCGTCAAGTCGCCGCAGCGGGTTGAGCACGTGTTCGCCAAGGTCAGGGCCTTGGCCGACGAGCTGGGTGCCAACCCGCACGTCACCGAACAGGTGTACCGCGCCATGATCGCGGCGTTTATCCAGCAAGAGCTGGCTGAACACTCGGCGCTTTCCTGAACGGCTGAGCCGTGAAGTCGCTGGGCAGGTTGCGATCAACTGCGCAGCGATCTTAACCTGCAAGACCTGTCCTGGGAGCTTGCGCCGCCAGCCCCCTCAGACCGAACCCGCGCTCAACCTGCAACGTCAGACGAACGATTAACGCCTGGCGCCCCACCCCACGAAGGCCTGCACACGTTCTATAACGCCAAGGCCAAAATGAAGCGTCAGTCCAGGGCCTTACATGAGCTGCACCTCGATGCCAGCACTGGCCAGTTGTTCGCGGGCGTGCAGGCGCTGCAAACACCCGCCGACAGCTGACATCACGTTGACACGCGCTTCACAGCCCAATCACAGATCCCGGCCTACACTCCACCTCATCGGCCGTTGATCGGTGCATTGAGGTGGATTATGTGGCGCGGCGCTGTGTGTATCGGGCTGTTGAGTGCAGTGCTGAGCGGGTGTCAAACCACCCACGATGAGCTGTTGGCGAAGGGTTATCCGCCCGCCTTTGCGGACGGTTTTGCTGAGGGCTGTAGCAGTGGCCGGCAAGCCGCAGGGGCTATCACTGGCGAGTACAAGAAAGACGTTGCGCGCTACCTGAAAGATTCGACCTACGCCCAAGGCTGGGACGATGGCTTTCGCCAGTGTCAGGCCATGCGCGAAAGTCAGGACCGCGAGGAGTACCAGGAGCGGCATTGGGATCAGCGCGAACGCGACTGGCAGCACGAAAAGGATGTGGACGCCGCCCGCGCCTATCGCTCGCAATAATTTGAACCCTGATCTACCCGCAGGCTCTCAAGCCTATAGCCACAAGGGACACCTGCCATGAGCCGCGCATTTGTAAACGAAGACAGCGCCGCCGACCACGCCAATACCCCTATTGAGCGGCACGTCAGCAACCAGCCCAATTACGTGACCGCCGAGGGTCATGGGTTATTGCACGCCAAAGTCAGCGCGCTTCAGGCGCAACACAGTCAAGAGAGCGCAAAGGGCGATGACGCCGACAAACAGCGCTTGGCCGACCTTGAGCGAGATTTGCGCTATTTCAATCAGCGTTTGCTGAGTGCGCAGGTCGCCGCCCCGGCAACCTCGTCAGATAAGGTGCAGATCGGCAGTTGGGTGACATTTACCGATGAACACGGCAATGAACAACGGGTGCAGTTGGTCGGTGAGGACCAGGCCGATGCCGCTCAGGGCTTGATCAATTGGGGATCGCCGCTGGGCCGTGCGCTGTTGGGCGCACAGCTGGGCGATGAAGTGCTGTGGCTTCGACCTGCCGGGGATTTGCAGGTTGAAATCGTCGCCATAAAACCGGCTTAAACCACGCCCTGCGCCAGCATGGCATCGGCCACTTTAACGAAGCCTGCGATGTTGGCGCCTTTGACGTAGTTGATACGTCCGTTTTCTTCGCCGTAGTGAACACACGCGTGGTGGATCGACTGCATGATGTTGTGCAACTTGCTGTCCACCTCACCCGCCGTCCACAGCAAGCGCATGGCGTTTTGCGACATTTCCAGCCCGCTCACCGCCACACCACCGGCATTGGAAGCCTTGCCCGGTGCGAACAGAATGCCAGCCTCGACAAACACATCGACAGCTTCCAGCGTGGTCGGCATGTTGGCGCCTTCGGCCACGCACACGCAGCCATTGCTCAGCAACGTACGTGCCGCGTCTGCGTCCAGCTCGTTCTGCGTCGCGCACGGCAGGGCAATGTCACACGCCAGGTGCCAAGGATGCTGACCGGCCAAAAACTCCAGGCCAAACTGCGTCGCCATTTCGCTGATACGCCCACGCTTGACGTTTTTCAGTTCCATCAAGGCTTCCCACTGCGCGTCATCCAATCCGGCTTCGCAGTACAGCGTGCCTTCTGAGTCCGACAGAGAAATGACCTTGCCGCCCAGATCCATGACCTTACGCGCGGCGTATTGCGCCACGTTGCCAGAACCGGAGATCGCAACACGTTTGCCGTCGATGCGCTGGCCGCTGCGCTTGAGCATTTCCTGGGCAAAGTAAACGCAGCCAAAGCCTGTAGCTTCCGGGCGAATCAAGCTGCCGCCGTAGCTCATGCCTTTGCCGGTCAGTACGGAGGTGAACTGGTTGCTCAGGCGTTTGTACTGGCCAAACAGGAAACCGATTTCACGTGCACCAACGCCGATATCCCCCGCAGGCACATCCACGTCCGAACCGATATGGCGGTACAGCTCGCTCATAAAGGCCTGACAAAAGCGCATCACTTCTGCATCGCTCTTGCCCTTGGGATTGAAGTCCGAACCGCCCTTGCCGCCGCCCATCGGCAGTGAAGTCAGGGAGTTTTTGAAGGTTTGTTCAAAGGCCAGGAACTTGAGTACACCCAGGTTCACCGAAGGGTGGAAGCGCAGGCCGCCTTTGTACGGGCCAATGGCGCTGTTCATCTGAATACGGAAACCACGGTTAACCCGCACTTTGCCTTCGTCATCGACCCACGACACACGGAACACAATCGCACGCTCAGGTTCGCAAATGCGTTCAAGAATTCCGGAGGTCAGGTAATGCGGATTAGCTTCGAGAAAGGGCCACAGACTGCGCAGGACTTCTTCCACAGCCTGGTGGAATTCTGGTTGGTCCGGGTCACGTTTTTTCAGGCGGGCAAGGAAGTGGTCGACGGATTCGATCATGGATAAGTCTCGGCAAATTTATTGTCGTTAAACGGAGATTGGCCAGAACTTTATCAATTCATGTCGCACCGCGACAGCGCAAAATGTCGCAGTTTTGAATTTAAATGGTGCTTTTATATAAATAACGCTGATTTTACGGCGCTTTGCGCACCAAAAAAGTGAAACCTGTACCCACTTTTGCCCCAATAAAAAGCCCCCCTTAGCAAAGAGGTGCCGTGCAGCCTGCAAAAAAACGGCGCCCGAAGGCGCCGTTGTTTTGCAGCAAACGGCCGTTTATTGGGCCAGTTTTTTGTGACGCACACGGTGCGGCTGGGTGGCCGCTTCGCCGAGGCGCTTTTTACGGTCAGCTTCGTACTCGGTGTAGTTGCCTTCAAAGAAGACCGCTTGCGAGTCGTCTTCGTACGCCAGAATGTGCGTCGCGACGCGGTCAAGGAACCACCGGTCGTGAGAGATCACAATGGCGGCGCCAGGGAAGTCCAGCAACGCTTCTTCGAGCGAACGCAGGGTCTCGACGTCAAGGTCGTTGGACGGTTCGTCGAGCAGCAGCACGTTGGCGCCCTCTTTCAAGGTCAGGGCCAGGTGCAAGCGACCACGCTCACCACCGGACAGGTCCTTGACGAATTTCTGCTGATCGCCACCCTTGAAGTTGAAACGCCCCACGTAGGTACGCGACGGGATTTCGTAGTTGCCGATGCGGATCACATCGGAACCGTCAGAAATGGCCTGGAACACCGTTTTGCTGCCATCCAGGTCGTCACGGCTCTGGTCAACACACGCCAACTGCACAGTGTCACCGATTTCGATGCTGCCCGAATCCGGCTGTTCTTTGCCCATCAGCATGCGGAACAGGGTCGATTTACCGGCACCGTTACCGCCGATCACGCCCACGATGGCGCCTTTAGGCATGGCGAACGACAAGTTGTCGATCAGCACGCGATCACCGTAGCCTTTGGAGACGTTTTTGAACTCGATCACTTTGTCACCCAGGCGCGGACCGGCCGGGATGTAGATTTCGTTGGTCTCGCTGCGCTTCTGGAATTCCTGCGATTGCAGTTCTTCGAAGCGTTGCAGACGGGCCTTGGATTTGGACTGACGCGCCTTGGCGCCTTTACGCACCCATTCCAGCTCGTCTTTCATGGCCTTTTCATGGGCCGACTGCTGTTTGGATTCGGCCGCCAGACGGTCGGACTTGGCTTCAAGCCAACCCGAGTAGTTGCCCTCGTAAGGGATACCGGCGCCGCGGTCGAGTTCCAGAATCCAGCCCGCCACGTTGTCCAGGAAGTAACGGTCGTGCGTGATCGCAACCACGGTACCCGGGAAGTCGTGCAGGAAGTGTTCCAGCCAGGCCACCGAGTCGGCGTCCAAGTGGTTGGTAGGTTCGTCGAGCAGCAGCATGTCCGGGGCTGAGAGCAGCAGGCGGCACAGGGCCACACGGCGTTTCTCACCACCCGACAGGTGTTCGATTTTGGCATCCCAGGCCGGCAGACGCAGTGCATCGGCCGCAACTTCAAGCTGGCGCTCAAGGTTGTGGCCGTCGCCCGCTTGCAAGATGGCTTCGAGCTTGGCCTGTTCGGCCGCCAGTTTGTCGAAGTCGGCATCCGGCTCGGCGTATTCGGCGTAAACCTGATCCAGGCGCGCCTGAGCGTCCTTGATCACGCTGACGGCTTCTTCAACCACTTCGCGAACGGTTTTGGTCGGGTCCAGTTGCGGCTCTTGCGGCAGGTAGCCGATGTTCAAGTCCGGCATCGGACGGGCTTCGCCGTCGAACTCGGGGTCGACGCCAGCCATGATTTTCAACAGGGTGGATTTACCCGAACCGTTCAAACCGAGCACGCCGATCTTGGCGCCCGGGAAAAACGACAGGGAGATGTTTTTCAGGATTTCCCGCTTCGGCGGAACAACTTTGCTCAGCCGATGCATGGTGAAAACGTATTGAGCCATGGTGAACCTAGCGTCAGTGACTGATGAATAAGGCGCGAGCAATGCACGGCTCAGGCCATAGCAGACGGTCAGGGATTGATCTGGGTCAATGCCTGCTCATGTAAAAAGCCTGAGTGTAGGAGCTCTTATGCCCCCGCGTAACCGGCAAAGCTACCTGAATGCGCAGTGCAGGGCAAACCAGCGCAGAGCAGAGGGCTGGCACTTTGCCACAGTCCAAGGCATGCTAGCCGCCCTTTGGGCGTCCCGCTTATAGTGCGCCTCGCACCTTAGCAGCCAAATCGCAGGATCACAGCTTGCCCAATGTCACACCGCCCAACTCCGCCTCCGCGCGCGCTCCAGGCCAATGGCTTGGCACACCTGTGCGCGGCACGTTAAAAGGCGCATTGGCGACGCTGGTCTTGCTGTTGTTGGCGATGCTGTTCTGGTTGTTGATTGAACAGTTTCGCGAAACCCTCGCGCACAAACGCCAATACAGCATCAATTACAGTGCCGATCTGGCCGATCACATCAGCCTGAGCATGGCCCTGCGCGCCGAAGTGGCGCTCAATCTGTTGCCCGCTCATGCCCCCCTCGCTAACCGGCAACAGTTGCAAGCGCTGGTCCATCAAATGCGCCAGTCGCTGCCTTCGCTGCAAAGCGTGGCCTTGCTCAACCCAAATGGCGAAGTGTTGATCGACAGCGGCGGTATCAGCCCGGACGCGGCCTACCTGCGTGACTGGATCAAACACAACCGCGCCCGCAAACGCACTGACGGTTACTACTTCAGCAATAGCAGCGATGCCGGCACGGCGTACCTGTTGCTGAATAAACTGGGCCACGACCCGCAGGGTTACTGGCTGCTGCGCATGAGCCCGGACCTGCTGCACAACCTGACGCGTCAAAACACCCTTGCCGACCGCCTACAATGGCGGATCGAAAACACGCAGACCCGCACCGTGCTGGGCCACAGCGCAGCTACGATGGCTTCGGCGGCCCCCCTCAGCCCGCAAGACGAGACCAACACCGTGCTGCTCACCCCGTTGAGCCACAGTGACTGGCAATTGCGCGGCCTGTTCGATGCCGATGAAGTCGTGGCCCACTTGCTGCCCGGACTGATCGGCAAATGCCTGCTGGGGCTGCTGTTTGCCCTGTTGCCAGTGGTCGCACTGGTCAACATGCGCCGTCGCCAACGCCAGGTGCATGAAGGCCGTCGCCGCTATTACGACATTTTTGAAGGCACCGGCGTGGCGCTGTGTGTGATGGACCTGTCCGGCCTGCCAGGGTTTTTGGAGCGCGAACAGCTTTATGACAGCAACGCGCTCAAGCAATGGATGAATCACAACCCCGAACAGCGTCGCCAGCTGTGCGAGCAGTTACGCATCACTGAAGTCAATCAGGTGGCGTTGCACTTGCTGGACGTGGACTCAGGCGCTGGCGCGTGGATGAAGCTGATCAGCGGCTGCCCGACCAACACGTCGGCCATCAGCTATCAAGTGATCGAAGCCGTCCTCAACCATCAGCAGCAGCTTGAGCTGGAAATCACGCTGGTAGATGCCAATGGCCAGGATCAGCACTTATGGTTGGTTCTGCGCCTGCCCGATAACCGCTGCGAATATCACGCGGTCATTTTGAGCATCAGTGACATCACCAGCCGCAAGCTGATTGAGTTGTCGCTGCAAGAGCGCGAAAGCTTCTGGTCCGATGTGGTGCGCACCGTGCCTGACCACCTGTATGTGCAGGATGTGATCAGCCAGCGGATGATTTTCAGCAACCACCATTTGGGCCACACCTTGGGGTACAACGCCACCGAACTGCAACAAATGGGCGCTTACTTCTGGGAGCTGCTGCTTCATCCTGAAGACGCCGAGCAGTACCACCGCTCGCGTCAGCAACAGCGCCATGGCGGCTATGCGCACTTACTGCAATGCCAACTGCGCTTCCGTCACAGCAATGGCGTGTGGCGCCGCTTTGACATTCGCGAGCAAGCCCTGGCTCGCGATGCCTATGATCAAGTCACGCGCATTGTCGGGGTGGCCAAAGACATCACCGATCAGATCGAAGCCAGCGAGTCCCTGCGCGACAGTGAGCAGCGCTATCGGATGCTGGCGGAAAGCATCAGCGACGTGATTTTCTCCACCAACAATACCTTGAAACTGAACTACGTCAGCCCCTCTGTACAAAGCGTATTGGGCTTTGATGCCGCATGGGTGTTCAAGAACGGCTGGCAATCGACCATTGCCAACCCGCAGCAGTTGGCAGGCGTTTACAGCCTGATGGAGCGGGTCAGCAACGCCCTCGACAACCCCGAGCAACTGTCGGCCCTGCGCACCCAACTGGACACCCAACTGTTTGTGTTCGATTGCCTGCGCGCCGACGGGCGCAAAATCCCTATCGAGCTGCGTCTGGTGTTGGTGTGGGATGAAAACGACGCCTTTGAAGGCATCCTCGGTGTGGGCCGTGATATCAGTCAGCAACGGCGTGCTGAAAAAGACCTGCGCATGGCCGCTACGGTGTTTGAGCATTCCACCTCAGCCATCCTCATCACTGACCCTGCGGGCTACATCGTGCAGGCCAACGAAGCGTTCAGCCGGGTCAGTGGCTACGCGGTGTCACAGGTGCTCGATCAATTGCCGAGCATGCTCACCGTCGATGAACAGCAGCAAGCGCACCTGCAATACGTGCTCAAGCAATTGCACCAGCACAACACCTGGGAAGGTGAAGTGTGGCTCAAGCGCCTCAATGGCGAGCATTACCCGGCATGGGTCGGCATCACGGCGGTGTTTGACGATGAAGGCGACCTCGCCAGTTACGTGTGCTTCTTCAGCGACATCAGCGAGCGCAAGGCCAGTGAGCAGCGGATTCACCGCCTGGCCTATTACGACGCCCTGACCCACCTGCCCAACCGCACCCTGTTCCAGGACCGCCTGCACACCGCGTTGCAACAGGCCGAGCGCAACAAGTCGTGGGTGGTGCTGATGTTCCTCGACCTCGACCGCTTCAAACCGATCAATGACTCATTGGGCCACGCCGCAGGCGACCGCATGCTCAAAGACATGGCCATCCGCCTGCTGGCCTGTGTGGACAATGACGACACAGTGGCGCGCATGGGCGGTGACGAATTCACCCTGCTGCTGCAACCGCGAGCCACCCGTGACATGGCGCTCAACCGCGCAATCAGCGTGGCTGAACAGATCCTCGCCAGCCTGGTGCAACCGTTTGTGCTCGAAAGCCGCGAGTTTTTCGTGACCGCCAGTATCGGCATCGCCTTGAGCCCCCAAGACGGCAATGAACTCAGCCAGTTGATGAAAAACGCCGACACGGCGATGTATCACGCCAAGGAGCGCGGCAAAAACAACTTCCAGTTCTATCAGGCGGACATGAACGCCAGCGCCCTGGAACGTCTCGAACTCGAAAGCGACCTGCGCCACGCACTGGAACAACAAGAATTCATCCTCTATTACCAGCCGCAATTCAGTGGCGACGGCAAACGCCTGACAGGGGCCGAAGCCCTGTTGCGCTGGAACCACCCGCGCCGCGGGTTAGTGCCGCCGGGGGACTTTATCCCGGTGCTCGAAGAACTCGGTTTGGTGGTGGACGTCGGCGACTGGGTGCTGGCCGAGTCGTGCCGCCAGCTCAAACATTGGCATCAGGCCAAAGTGCGGGTCCCCAAGGTCTCGGTCAACATCTCGGCGCGTCAGTTCTCTGATGGCCAATTGGGCACGCGTATCGCCACTATCCTCAAAGAAACCGGCTTGCCCCCCGCGTGCCTTGAGCTGGAACTGACCGAAAGCATCCTGATGCGAGAAGTCAGCGAAGCCCTGCAAATTCTCGCCAGCTTGAAGAACCTGGGCCTGAGCATTGCCGTGGATGACTTTGGCACGGGGTACTCATCGCTCAACTACCTCAAGCAATTCCCCATCGACGTGCTGAAAATTGACCGCACCTTTGTCGACGGTCTGCCGGAAGGCGAGCAAGATGCGCAAATTGCCCGTGCCATTATTGCGATGGCGCATAGCCTGAATCTGGCCGTGATCGCCGAAGGCGTCGAGACCCACGAGCAACTGGACTTTCTGCGCGAGCACGGCTGCGATGAAGTGCAGGGCTACCTGTTCGGCCGCCCGATGCCCGCGCGACAATTTGAAGCACGGTTCAGCCCCGAATCCCTGCCGGTCTTTGAATAAGCGCCTAAAGGCTATCAAAAAGACATCACCTGAAAGCCACTTGTCTGCCACATGATTGCCTTTCATATGCCAGATAAAACCCATTGAGTTAGAATGCGCTTCTTTTCTGCCCCCGATCCTTGAGGACCGCCATGTTCAGCCGTGATTTGACACTTGCCAAGTTCGACGCCGACCTTTTTGCCGCCATGGAGCAAGAAGCTCAGCGCCAGGAAGAACACATTGAGCTGATCGCTTCGGAAAACTACACCAGCCCAGCGGTGATGGAAGCTCAAGGCTCGGTGCTCACCAACAAATACGCCGAAGGTTACCCGGGCAAGCGTTACTACGGCGGTTGCGAATACGTCGACGTGGTTGAGCAACTGGCAATCGACCGTGCAAAAGAACTGTTCGGCGCCGATTACGCCAACGTTCAACCGCACGCAGGCTCGCAAGCCAACAGCGCGGTTTACCTGGCCCTGCTGTCGGCCGGTGACACCATTCTGGGCATGAGCCTGGCCCACGGCGGTCACTTGACCCACGGCGCCAGCGTTTCGTCCTCGGGCAAGCTGTACAACGCTGTGCAGTACGGCATCGACGCCAACGGCCTGATCGACTACGACGAAGTTGAACGCCTGGCGGTTGAACACAAGCCAAAAATGATCGTGGCCGGTTTCTCTGCCTACTCGCAGATCCTCGACTTCCCACGCTTTCGCGAAATCGCAGACAAAGTTGGCGCGTACCTGTTCGTCGACATGGCTCACGTAGCCGGTCTGGTGGCGGCGGGCGTTTACCCGAACCCGGTTCCGTTTGCTGACGTAGTCACCACCACCACGCACAAAACCCTGCGTGGCCCACGTGGCGGCCTGATCCTGGCCAAAGCCAACGCCGACATCGAGAAAAAGCTGAACTCGGCTGTTTTCCCGGGTTCGCAAGGCGGCCCACTGGAACACGTGATCGCAGGCAAGGCCGTTTGCTTTAAAGAAGCGCTGCAACCTGAGTTCAAGGTTTACCAGCAGCAAGTGGTGAAAAACGCCCAAGCGATGGCTTCGGTGTTCATCGAGCGCGGTTTTGACGTGGTATCGGGCGGTACTGAAAACCACTTGTTCCTGCTGTCGCTGATCAAGCAAGACATCTCGGGTAAAGATGCTGACGCCGCTTTGGGTAAAGCCTTCATCACCGTGAACAAAAACTCCGTACCTAACGACCCGCGTTCGCCGTTCGTGACCTCGGGTCTGCGTTTCGGTACACCCGCCGTTACCACGCGCGGTTTCAAAGTTGAAGAATGCCGTGAGCTGGCGACCTGGATCTGCGACATCCTGGACGACATCAATAACGAAGCCGTGATTGATGCCGTACGCGAGAAAGTAAAAGCCATTTGCAAGAAGCTGCCGGTTTACGGCAACTGAGTGTAAATAGTTGAACAAAAGCCCGGCTCTTGAGCCGGGCTTTTTTGTGGCTGTGAATCCTTGCGCAGGCGCTGGCGAAGACTGCAAGCGTTTGATCTTTTAGACGATCGCAGCCTTTGGCAGCGCCTACAGGAAGAGGTCAGGTGAGTTGGGCAAATCCCTCGCGGATCTTGGCCTCGGGTAAATCATCGGCAATAAATACCATCACGCTTTCACGCGCTTCGTCAGCGCGCCATTCGGTGTCCCAGTCAAAACCATACAATTTCAGTACGCCCTGAAACACTAAGCGCCGGTCTTCACCCGCAATGTTTAACACGCCTTTGTAACGCAGCAATTGCTTGCCGTGGTCTTCGAGCAGTTCATTCATGAACGCGCTCAGACTGTCGATATCCAGCGGTTTGTCTGTACGCAGTACCAGACTTGAGATGCGATCAACCGTGGCCGCTGGCTGCACCGGACGCAGGTTCAGGCCGCCACCCAGGTCGGCATTGAGGTTAAAGCCACGCACATCGAGCAGCTCGGCCAGGTCGATTTTGCCATGCTCGACCACACGGACCGGCGCACGGCGGTTAATGCGGGTCAGGCGCTCGCACAAGGCATCGAAGGTGGCATCGTCCACCAGGTCGCGCTTGCTCACCAGCAGCCGGTCAGCAAAGCCGATCTGTGCCTGGGCGATGGTTTGTGTCAGGTGGACATCGGCGTGAGCCGCATCGACCAAGGTAATGATGCCGTCCAGCAGATAACGCTCACGCAGCTCTTCATCGATAAAAAAGGTTTGCGCCACAGGTGCCGGATCGGCCAGCCCGGTGCATTCGATCACCAGTCGGTCGAAGGCAATTTCGCCACTGTCTAGCCGCTCAAGCAGCAAGTACAGCGCTTTGGTCAGGTCGGTGTGGATGGTGCAGCACACGCAACCGTTGGCCAGGGTCATCACTTGCACCGGCTCCTCACCCAACAGTTGGGTGTCGATCCCGGCGTCGCTGAATTCGTTTTCGATCACGGCGATTTTCAGCCCGTGCTCGGCCTTGAGCAAGTAACGCAGCAAAGTGGTTTTGCCGGCCCCTAAAAAGCCGCTAAGGATGGTGACGGGGATGGGAGAGGACATCAACAGTCTCCTGAAAAATTGAGGCCGCAAAAAAATGCAGGCGCGAACGCACTGGCGAAAGCATCAGGCCACTCAACAACATCGTTGACAGACATAAAGCCTTCGCAAGCGCGCTCGCACCTACACAGGCGTTAGCGGGTCAGCAGCACTTGGGGCCGCCCTTGCCGCCATAACGGGCCTCTTGGCGTTCACGAAAGAACGCCTCGTAGCTCATCACCGGTTTGTCCGGGTGCTTGGTTTGCATATGCTCGACGTAGTTGTCGTAGTCAGGCATGCCGACCATCAGGCGCGCGGCCTGACCGAGGTATTTACCGAGGCGACTCAGGTCATTGAACATGCGTGCAACCCTCTATCAGGCGTCAGGAACGGAGTGGTACGGCGACTCTTTATCCGTACGTTCTTTAGAACCCCAAGCCGCGATGCCCACTTTGATCGCAAAGAAGAGGATGCTGAACACCACGAACAGGAACAGCACGGTCAAACCGGCATTGGTGTAGGCGTTGATAATTACGTGCTGCATCTGATCGATGTTTTTGGCCGGTGCAATCACTTGGCCCGCGTCCAGCGCCGTGCTGTATTTGTTGGCCAGGGCCAGAAAACCGACAGCCGGGTTGGCATCGAACAACTTGATGAAGCCCGCAGTGGTGGTGCAAATCAGCAACCACACGGCTGGCAGCATGGTCACCCAAATGTAACGCTGACGTTTCATTTTGATCAGCACAACGGTGGCCAGCATCAGCGCGATACCCGCCAGCATCTGGTTAGAGATACCGAACAGCGGCCACAAGGTGTTGATCCCGCCCAGAGGGTCGATAACGCCCTGGTACAGCAGGTAGCCCCACATCGCCACACACAGGCCAGTGGCCAGCAAGTTGGCGCCCCACGACTCGGTGCGTTTGAGCGCGGGTACGAAGCTGCCAAGCAAGTCTTGCAGCATGAAGCGGCCAGCACGGGTACCGGCATCTACCGCGGTCAAAATGAACAAGGCTTCAAACAAAATGGCGAAGTGGTACCAAAACGCCATAGTGTTTTCGCCGGGCAACACGTTGTGCAGGATCTGCGCGATACCGACCGCCAGCGTAGGCGCGCCGCCAGCACGGGCCAGAACGGTGGTTTCACCGATGTCATGGGCCAGCGCTGTCAGGGCGTCAGGGGTAATTGCAAAGCCCCAGCTGCTTACGGTTTGCGCCACGCTCACCACATCGCCGCCCACAATTGCGGCGGGGCTGTTCATGGCGAAGTACACACCAGGCTCAATCACCGAAGCGGCAACCATTGCCATGATGGCGACGAACGACTCCATCAACATGCCGCCGTAACCGATGTAACGGGCGTTGCTTTCGTTATCCAGCAGTTTGGGGGTAGTACCCGAGGCAATCAGTGCGTGGAAACCCGATACCGCGCCGCACGCAATGGTGATGAACAAGAATGGGAACAGGCCGCCCTTCCAGACCGGACCGTTACCGTCGATGAACTGAGTGACCGCCGGCATTTTCAGCTCGGGCATGGTGACCAGAATCCCGATGGCCAATGCGACGATGGTGCCGATTTTAAGGAACGTCGACAGGTAATCACGCGGTGCCAGTACCAGCCACACCGGCAATACCGCCGCGACAAAGCCGTAACCGATCAGCATCCAGGTAATTTGCGTACCGGTGAAGGTGAACACCGGCGCCCACTCAGGGCTTGCCGCAATCTGGCCCCCCAGCCAAATGGAACCCAGCAACAACAGCACGCCCATCACGGAGATTTCACCGATGCGTCCCGGGCGGATGTAGCGCATGTAAATGCCCATGAACATCGCAATCGGGATGGTGGCCATCACCGTAAACATGCCCCACGGGCTCTCGGCCAGAGCTTTGACCACGATCAGCGCCAGCACCGCGAGGATGATGATCATGATCAGGAAGCAGCCAAACAGCGCGATGGTGCCCGGTATTTTGCCCATCTCCTCGCGCACCATGTCGCCCAGTGAGCGACCGTTGCGGCGGGTTGACATGAACAGGACCATGAAGTCCTGCACCGCACCGGCCAGCACCACACCGGCAATCAGCCAAAGTGTGCCCGGCAGGTAACCCATCTGCGCAGCCAGTACCGGGCCGACCAAAGGTCCGGCACCGGCAATGGCAGCAAAGTGGTGACCGAAAAGAATGTGTTTGTTGGTCGGCACATAGTCCAGACCATCGTTGTTGACCACCGCGGGCGTGGCGCGCAATGGGTCCAGCTGCATCACCTTGGTGGCGATGAACAAACTGTAATAACGATAAGCGACCAGATAGATGGCAACTGCTGCCACTACGATCCACAAAGCGTTGATCGCCTCGCCTCGGCGCAAGGCCACTACGCCCAAGGCGCAAGCTCCTACAATCGCCAGCACTAACCACGGAATGTGGCGTAGCAGGCTATTTTTATTATTCATTTTTATATTCCGGCCAGTTGGACAAGAAGGACTGCCCCCGGAGTTTAGCGTCCCCAGCACTAAAGACCAGCCCCTGACGTTGGTCTAGAGCCTTCTTTCAGGTTTTTTTGCACGGCTGACTTTTGCCGTTGTACGTCTATAGTTCAGGCATACCCGGAGGGTTTGAACATGCACCAGCACCCCGCAGAACGTCGGCGTTTTACCCGTATCCACTTCGATGCCCAGACAAAAATCAGTCAGGGGCCACTTCATTGGTCGGTCAAACTGCTGGATGTGTCACTTAAAGGGTTGCTGGTCGAAAAGCCGCTGAATTGGCACCCCGTCACAGAGCAGACATTTACCGCCAATATCCATCTCAGCGATGAGACGCACATCATCATGGACGTGCGCTTAGCCCATGTAGATGACCAGTACTTGGGCTTTGAGTGCACACACATCGGCCTGGACTCGATCAGCCACCTGCGGCGGCTGGTCGAATTGAATATGGGCGATGAACAATTACTGGAGCGAGAGTTACGGGCGCTGATCAGCACGCAGTAACTTATTCCTCGAATAAAGCATCCAGCGCCTGCTCCAGACGGGTCACGCCGATAATCTGCAGCCCCGGTGGCGACTCTTTCGGGGCATTGCCCTTGGGCACGATGGCGCGTTTAAAACCATGTTTGGCGGCCTCTTTTAGCCGCTCCTGACCACTGGGCACCGGCCGTACTTCACCTGACAACCCGACTTCGCCGAACACCAGCAAGTCGTGAGGCAACGGCCGATTACGCAGGCTGGACATCACGGCCGCCATCAACGCGAGGTCAGATGCGGTTTCCAGTACTTTGACCCCGCCCACCACGTTGAGAAACACATCCTGATCGTGGGTTGGAATGCCGCCATGACGGTGCAACACCGCGAGCAGCATCGCCAGTCGGTTTTGATCCAGTCCCAGCGTTACGCGCCGCGGGTTGGACATATGGCTGTCATCCACCAGCGCTTGCACTTCGACCAGCATCGGCCGCGTGCCCTCCCACGTCGCCATGACCACGCTACCAGGGACTTCTTCTTGTGCTCGCGTCAGGAAAATCGCCGAAGGGTTGGAGACTTCTTTCAAGCCCTTGTCGGTCATGCCGAATACACCCAGTTCGTTGACCGCGCCGAAACGGTTTTTTACTGCACGCAGTAAACGCAGACGCCCGTCGGACTCGCCCTCGAAATACAACACGGTGTCGACCATGTGTTCCAACACGCGCGGGCCCGCGAGCGCGCCCTCTTTGGTCACGTGGCCAACGAGGAAGATCGCCGTGCCGCTGGATTTTGCATAGCGCACCAACAACGCAGCGCTCTCGCGCACCTGCGAGACCCCGCCTGGCGCCGACTGCAACTGCTCAGTGAAGATGGTCTGGATCGAGTCGATCACCATCACCTTGGGTTTTTCGAGCTTGGCAGTGGCAATGATGTTTTCGATGCAGGTCTCGGTCATCACCTTCAGTTGATCCTGCGGCAAGCCCAGACGACGTGCGCGCATGGCCACTTGCTGCTGTGACTCCTCGCCGGTCACATACAGCGCGGGCATGCGCGTCGCCATGTGACACAAGGTTTGCAGCAGGATGGTGGACTTGCCGATGCCGGGGTCGCCACCGATCAACACCACGGAGCCATCTACCAGACCGCCGCCAAGCACCCGGTCCAACTCACCGGAAGCCGTAGAGAAACGCGGAATCTCTTCAATACTGACTTCTGCCAGGGTTTTGAGCTGGGCTTGTTGACCCGTCCAGCCGCTACGACCGCTGGGTGGAGCGGCTGCGCCACTTTCGACGATGGTTTCGACCAAGGTGTTCCACACACCGCACTCGGCGCACTGCCCTGACCACTTGGGAAAGGTTGCACCACACTCGGTGCAGCCGAAAATGCGCTTGGGCTTAGCCATCAGAACTCCACGGAAAAACCGCGATGATAGCCCACCCGGCCCGGATCAGTGCGACACCGGCATGCGGATTTCACCGTTGGCCAGCCGAGCGGCACTGTTGCCCAAGGGGTCTTCGGCGTTCAGATCGGCCCCTTTACCCGATAAGTCGTTGAGCAGATCAATCCGTTTGAACAGGCCCGCGTACATCGCGGCGGTCTGGCCTGCGCCGTTGCGCTGGTCAGGATTGCAGTCGGTGGCCAAAAGCCTGCGAGCGATCTTGAGTTCGCCTTTGAAAATCGCGCCCATCAGGGCTGTGTTACCGCGTTTGTCTTGCACACACGCATTGGCTCCCGCGGCGAGCAAGTGCTCCACGGCTTCGGACTGGCCGTGATACGCGGCCAGAATCAACGCGCTGTAGCCTTTGCTGTCTTGCGTGTCGAGCGAATAACCGGACTCGATGAAGGTGTCGAGCATCGCCACATCACCGCGGCGTGCGGCATCAAAGTAATAGTCCTGAAGCTGAACGCGCACATCGGGTTCTGCGGCGGCACAGATACCGCTGACAAGCAGCAAAGCCAAGGAAATAAAAACTCGCATAGTGAATTACCTGCAATGACGCGTTTGAATCAAAAGCCCCTCACCCTGGCCCTCTCCCAAAGGGAGAAGGAACTGACCGCGTGCGCATTCAAGAACATTACACGTCAGCTCCTTCTCCCTCCGGGAGAGGGTTGGGGTGAGGTCTAGCGGTTAATCAACCAGTTTGGCTGCCAGAGCCTTGACCCGTGCCAAGTCACCTTTGGCGACTTTTGTCACGCCTGTGCCGTACTCAGGATCAGCTTTGTAGAGGAACGACAAGATGATGTGCTTGCTTTCATCATCTGTTGTGGCCAGCGACCCGCCGAAGCTTTCAATCAGATCGTTACGCTCTTTCTTGTTGAATGAGCGGTACAAATCACCGGCCTGTTTGAAGTTTTGCTCACGCGTGATCTTCGCTTGCTGGGTCGTACCCGACAGCGTCATTTCGCTGTAACGCGCGGACTGTGGTTCTGCGCGCGGCTCCAGACGGCTAGGCTGATAGTTCACACCACTGCTGGTGTGACCCAGGTTCATCGCGCCGTCCTGATTGCCATTGTTCACCGAAACCCGTGGCGCGTTGATCGGCAGTTGCATTGCGTTAGCGCCCAGACGGTACATCTGGGTGTCGGCGTACGAGAAGACACGCCCTTGCAGCAAACGGTCTTCTGACGGTTCGATACCCGGTACCAGGTTGGCCGGGGCCATGGCGACCTGCTCGGTCTCCTGGAATACATTCGCCGGGTTGCGGTTAAGCACCATCTGGCCGACTTTACGCTCAGGCACATTCGGCCAGATTTTGGTCGCGTCCAACGGGTCGAAATCAAAGGTCTTCAGGTCTTCAGGCTTGAGCACCTGCACGTACAAGTCCCACTTGGGGAAGTCGCCGTTTTTGATGTGAGTGACCAGATCGTTGCTCATGTGGCTGTAGTCTTTGCCCTGAACCTCAGTCACTTGTTTTGGATCAAGGTTCTTCAAGCCTTGCAGGCTTTTCCAATGAAACTTGACGTAGCGCACGTCGCCCTTGGCGTTAACCAATTTGTAGGCGTGCACACCGTTGCCGTCCATTTCACGGTAGCTGGCGGGCGTACCCGCGTTGGAGTACAGCTCGGTCAGCGTGCGGGTCGCTTCTGGAACGTGGGAGAAAAAGTCGAAGCGGCGTGAGTCATCGTCCAGATTGGTGCGCGGATCGGGCTTGAAGGCGTGAACCATGTCCGGGAACTTGATCGCGTCCCGAATAAAGAACGTGGGGAAGTTGTTACCTACCAGGTCCCAGTTACCCTCTGCGGTATAGAACTTGGTAGCAAAACCACGCGGGTCACGCAGGGTTTCAGGCGAATGGTTGCCATGCACCACGGCCGAGAAACGCACAAATACCGGCGTGACTTCACCCGCTGCAAATACCTTGGCTTTGGTCAGGTCGCTCAAACCATTGGTCACGGTGAACGTGCCGTGAGCGCCCGTACCGCGAGCATGTACAACGCGCTCAGGGATACGCTCGCGGTCGAAACGTTGCAGTTTTTGCAACAATTGCACGTCTTGCAGCAGCACTGGACCGTTGGCTCCAGCCGTTTGAGAGTTTTGGTTATCACCAACAGCCGCGCCGTTGTCGCGTGTCAATGTAGCGGCCTGAACAGACGCCGACAGCAAGCTTGCGCTCAAAATACACAGCAGGCGACGCTGTGAAAGCAATCCGAAGCCAAGGGGGGTGGCCATGTGTAGATCCTCTAATTATTGGGTGCGCATCAACATGCACTGAGCAAAGGCTAGAGGTCCGCGCCGCGAATCCTAAATAGAAAGGTCTCAAGTCAGCCATTAAGAAAAAAAGCTGGTACAGGGCAATTTAATCGAGTAATTGGCGCCCCCTTGGCTAACGGGTGAAAACTTATGACGGTTCAGCAGGTCGATAACCTGCGCATAGAGGCAGTCAACCGATCAGGCAATATCTCCAATGCTGATTTACACTGCCTTTACCAATCTCATCTGTAACAAGGAATAACCTATGGGCGTGATAAGTGAGTTCAAGGCCTTCGCGGTCAAAGGGAACGTGGTCGATATGGCCGTGGGCATCATCATCGGCGCGGCGTTTGGCAAGATCGTGTCGTCCTTCGTCGGCGATGTCATCATGCCCCCCCTGGGATTGCTGATCGGCGGTGTGGATTTCAGTGACCTGGCCATTACCCTTAAAGCTGCCGTAGGCGATGCGCCTGCCGTGGTGCTGGCTTACGGTAAATTCATCCAGAGCGTGATTGATTTCATCATCGTCGCCTTTGCAATCTTTATGGGTGTCAAGGCGATCAACCGTCTGAAACGTGAAGAAGCCGTTGCACCGAGCGCACCACCCCTTCCGTCAAAAGAAGAAGAGTTGCTGGGCGAGATTCGTGATCTGCTTAAGGTCCAGAACAATCGACCTGAATGATCAATGAAAAAACGGCGCCTGAAGGCGCCGTTTTTTATTCGTTATGTTTATAAACAAACAGCTACCAGTAGTTCTCAACTGCGACTTGCCCGGGTCGACGCGTCAAACTTAGTTGCATATTTCGTTCTTTCAATAACTTACGTGAATCGTCAATCATCTGAGGATTACCACACAACATGACCCGCGAATGTTCTGCAGTTAACTGAGCGCCCACCCTCGCCTCAAGTTCACCCCTCTCAATAAGTGTGGTTATTCGGCCATGCAGTTCACCCGGTATTACCTCCCGAGTAACAATCGGCACATAGGTAAACTTGTGCGCATGCTGGGCGAGATACTCACGCGTCGTTAACTGATGGATCAAATCCTGATACGCCAACTCTTTTTGTTCCCTGGCGCTGTACACCAGAATAATGCGCTCAAATTTTTCCCACACCTCAAAGTCTTGCAGAATCGACAGAAACGGCGCGACACCCGTGCCCGTCGATAGCAACCACAGATCACGACCATCCACAAAACGGTCAAGCGTCAAATAACCGAAGGCCTGACGGTCAACCAGCACGCTATCACCCACCTGCAAGCGGCTGAGTTCACTGGTAAATTCTCCTCCGGGCACAACAATCGAGAAAAATTCCAGAAACTCATCATGAGGTGAAGAGACCATTGAGTACGCGCGCCAGACCGTGCTGCCATCGGCCTTGGTCACACCCAGTCGGGCAAATTGACCGGCCGTAAACCGGAACCCCTGATCACGCGTGGTGCGCAGGGTGAAGAGACTGGGGGTCAACGGGGTGACATCAAGGAGGGTTTGACGGGTGAATTTTTCTGCACTGGCAGTCATGGGGCACTCCATTGGCTAGTGCGCCTAGTGTCGCGCAAAGCAGCGGTGAGGAACACCGACGATTTGTGATGGCATTGTGTTCACAGCGCGGCGGAACCAATGGCAACTTCCAATCGCTTAATAGTCTATTGACATAGCCTATATACCCACACTCCTAAAATGGTTTTAAACCTATTACCCCCGCCCTATAAACACTAAACACTGGCGTCAAAATATACGCCTCTTATATATGTTGCCATGACACTCACCATGCAATTCGCCCTTATCGAATATCGATATTAGAGCAATCACACCAATCTGCTGTAAACAACCAAAACTCAAAATAAATTTAATGATTTTGAAACGTCCTACAAATCTAAACTACTATGGAGGTCGTCATGCAAATTGGATCACATCTTTAGGGGCAAGGGATCTCCTCATGAAAACTCACAATACCTTCTATGAAAATCAATGCATTACCCATAAAACCGAGTCTCAGCTTGCAGAATACACACTCAAAAAGATTGAAACATATGGATTTAACTTCTTTTTGTTCAGATTAATTCCACGCTTTGGAAGCATCTCAACGCATAGCAAAATCATTACAAACTATCCAAATGGATTTATGGAGTTGTATGAAAAAAGCCACTTCGTACAAAAAAACCCTATTGTTATTCACTGCCAACTCTCTATCTCACCCATTATTTGGGATGAAGAGCTGTTTCGTGACACACCCGAAATTTGGGCCGGCAATCAAGCGCACGGTTTGAATTACGGGTGGTCGCAGTCGGTGCATGACACAAAGGGGGTGGTCAGTATTTTGAGCCTGGCCAGGTCTTGCCCCCCTCTCACTGAAGATGAGTTTGAAGACAAGGCCGCCGGTGTGTTGTGGTTGTGCAACCAATTACACACCTCCATGACAACCCGGTACTTGCCACGCCACGTGGAACAGGCCCAACCCCACCGACTTTCAGCGCGAGAGTCAGAGGTACTGAAATGGACCGCTGAAGGAAAAACGGCTTTCGACATTGGCATGATTCTTAGCCTGACCACCCGTACGGTGAATTTCCATATCAGCAGTGCCATCCGAAAAATGGGGGCGAACAATAAAACCTCCGCCGTCGTCATCGCGACCAAGTCCGGCCTGTTATAAACGGGCGGCATTGCCGCCCTCCAGCATTCACCTGATAAACGCATCAGGTAATCTCCTGCGAAAAAAAGTAAAATCGCGCACACCTGTAAAACCCACGGACTCCAGCGTTGCTACCTGCCCCCCACGGCACGCACGCCGCTGCGATTCCTCAGAGTTTGTCCAAATGCCTGTGCTCGAAACCCCTTTCGCCCAACTCCAGTTGATCCGCCAGCCAGAACAACAGAATGAGCCTTTACAGGCTTTTGATGCGGCGGATGAATATTTGCTTAACCACCTTGCCGAACAGGGGCTGCCTTCTGGCAGCCGCGTTCTGGTGCTCAATGACAGTTTTGGTGCACTGGCTATCAGCCTGGTTAGCACGATGGACGTTACCAGCAGCAGCGACTCATGCCTCGCCATTCAAGCCCTGGAAAAAAATCTGTCGCGTAATCACCTCGCGTTTGATGCGGTCAAGGTCACGCCCGCCAGCGAACCTATGGTGGGGCCTTTCGACTGCGTGTTGATCAAAGTCCCCAAGACACTCGCACTGCTTGAAGAGCAACTGATTCGTTTACAAGGTCAATTGGGGCCCGGCACCCCGGTGATCGCTGGTGCCATGGTCAAACACTTGCCACGTGCTGCGGGGGATCTTCTGGAGCGCTACATCGGCCCGGTTCAGGCCTCTCTGGCCGTGAAGAAAGCACGCTTGCTGAGCGCGCAGGCGCAAGCCAAGCCCCTTTTCATATCGCCTTATCCGACGCGTTATCGCCTGGATGAACCGGCCATTGAACTGCTCAATCATGCCAACGTGTTCTGCCGGGAAGACCTGGACATCGGCACGCGCGCTTTCCTCCCGCATCTGCCAAAAAACCTGGGTGCAGCGCGAGTGGCCGATTTGGGCTGTGGCAATGGCGTATTAGCCATCGCCAGCGCACTGAACAACCCGGATGCTCATTACACACTGGTCGATGAGTCGTTTATGGCAGTGCAATCTGCCCGTGAAAACTGGCAGGCGGCATTGGGCGATCGTGACGTGATCGTGCGGGCTGATGACGGTTTGGCAGGCCAGGAACCCCAGTCTCTGGACGTGGTGCTGTGCAACCCGCCGTTTCATCAGCAGCAAGTAGTGGGCGACTTTCTGGCGTGGCGCATGTTCCACCAAGCCCGCGATGCGTTGGTGGTTGGTGGCGCGCTGTATATCGTCGGCAACCGCCATTTGGGCTACCACAGCAAGCTGGCCAAGCTGTTTCGCGGCGTAGAACAAGTGGCCGCCACGCCCAAGTTTGTGATTCTAAAAGCGCGCAAATAAACGCTGACCCCTTTAGTGGCTGCCCATGCGAAGTAAGGTTGTGACCCATCGCAGCCTTCGCCTCGTACAGCGACTACGGCGTTGCCGGCAGCCAAGCAAAAAAAACCCGCCGAAGCGGGTTATAAATCCGTGCTGCAAGGCAACGGGATGGGAAGTCGGTTGCTGCCTGATCAGTGGGTTTTCATACCCGCCGCCGACATGAACAAACGGACCAGCATGGCAAACACCGCCAGGCTCGCCACGCTGGCGGTCCAGATCACCAGCAACCAGCCAATGCGTTGCCACAGCGGCTTTTTCTCGCACTCTTGCACGTCGTTTAGATAATCTTTTCCGGCCATGTTCAGGCACTCCTCTGAAGGAAATGGCTGCGGCCCTCAGGCCGCAGCAGGCACGTCTAGTGGTAGCCGTCTTCGTGGGTCACCTTGCCGCGGAACACGTAGTAGCTCCAGAAGGTGTAACCCAGAATGAACGGAATGATGAACAAGGTCCCCACCAGCATGAAACCCTGGCTTTGCGGCGGCGCGGCCGCGTCCCAGATTGAAATCGAGGGGGGGATGATGTTCGGCCACAAGCTGATGCCCAAACCGCTGTAACCCAAAAAGATCAGCACCAGGGTCAACAGAAACGGCGTGTAATGGGCATTGCGGGCAATCGCTTTAAGCAGGCCATACATCGTCACCAACACCAGAATCGGCACCGGCAAGAACCAGAACAGGTTCGGCAAGGTAAACCAGCGCGCGGCGATGTCTGAATGCGCCAACGGTGTCCACAGGCTGACAACGCCCATCAAGACCAGCACAGCCAGTGCCAGCGGGCGACCCAGTTTGTGCATGCGCGCTTGCAGGTGGCCCTCGGTTTTCATGATCAGCCATGTGCAGCCCAGCAAAGCGTACGCCACGATCAGCGCAATCCCGCAAAACACAGTGAAGGGCGACAGCCAGTCCAGTCCACCGCCGGCATACTGGCGATTGACCACCGGGATGCCGTCAATGAAGGCACCCAGCGCCACCCCTTGGAAAAAAGTCGCCGCCACCGAGCCGCCGATGAACGCCTTGTCCCAGATATGACGCTTCTCGGCACGGGCCTTGAAGCGGAACTCAAAAGCCACGCCGCGGAAGATCAAGCCAATCAGCATCAACATCAATGGCAGATACAACGCTGACAACACTACCGAATAGGCCAGTGGGAAGGCGCCAAACAACGCCGCGCCCCCCAATACCAGCCAGGTTTCGTTACCGTCCCAAACGGGGGCAACGGTATTCATCATCACGTCGCGATCTTGCTCGCCCTTGATGAACGGAAAGAGGATGCCGATCCCGAGATCGAAACCATCCATCACCACGTACATCATGATCCCGAAGATGATGATGATTGCCCAGATAAGTGGCAGATCAATACCCATGACTCAATTCCCCTTATTCAGGCTGTCGCTGTGGCCTTCTTCTGTACCCTCGTGGGCAGCAGACAAAGGACGGGCAGGCGTGCGTTGCTGGCCTGGACCACCGGAGGGGTGCTCATCACCTTCATGGGTGATCGGGCCTTTGCGCACCAAGCGCATCATGTAACCCAGCCCTACACCAAACAGTGAGAAGTAGACCACTACAAACAGGATCAAGGTGATGCTCATCTGCGCCACGCTGTGGTTAGACGAGGCATCTGCGGTGCGCATCAAACCGTACACCACCCACGGTTGGCGACCTACCTCAGTGGTGAACCAGCCCGCCAGAATCGCGATCAGCCCCGACGGCCCCATCCACAACACCAGGCGCAAGAACCAACGGTTCTCGTACAACGTGCCACGCTTGCGCAGCCACACACTCCACAGTCCGATGAAGATCATGATCATGCCCAGCGCAACCATGATGCGGAAGGTAAAGAACACGATGGTCGAGTTGGGACGGTCGGCGGCCGGGTAGTCCTTCATCGCCGGGATTTGTTTGTCCAGGCTGTGGGTCAGGATCAGGCTGCCGAGGTAAGGAATTTCAACCTTGTAATCGGTGGTTTCGGTTTTCATGTTCGGGATGCCAAACAGGATCAGCGGCGTAGGCTCGCCGGGCTTGTTTTCCCAGTGGCCTTCAATAGCCGCGATTTTGACCGGTTGATACTCAAGCGTATTCAGACCGTGAGCATCACCGATAAACGCCTGAACCGGCGCAACCACCAGGGCCATCCACATCGCCATGGAAAACATACGACGAATGGCGGGCGTATTGCGGCCTCGCAGCAAGTGCCACGCACCGGATGCACCGACAAAAAACGCTGTCGCGACAAAGGCAGCGGTCGCCATGTGCGCCAAACGGTACGGGAACGAAGGGTTGAAGATCACCGCCAGCCAATCCACCGGGATCACACGGCCATCGATGATTTCAAAACCTTGCGGGGTCTGCATCCAGCTGTTGGACGCCAAAATCCAGAACGTGGAGACCAATGTGCCCAAGGCCACCATCGCAGTCGAGAAGAAGTGCATCCCTCGGCCCACGCGGTTCCAGCCAAAGAGCATGACGCCCAGGAAACCGGCTTCAAGGAAGAAGGCCGTGAGCACTTCGTAGGTCAACAGCGGCCCGGTCACCGCCCCTGCAAAGTCGGAAAATTGTGACCAGTTGGTACCGAACTGATAAGCCATGACCAGACCGGAAACCACGCCCATACCAAAATTGACAGCGAAAATTTTCGACCAAAAGTGATACAGATCGCGGTACGTGTCGTCACGGGTTTTCAGCCACATCCCTTCGAGCACCATGAGGTAACTGGCGAGACCGATAGTAATGGCGGGGAAAATGATGTGAAACGAAACGGTAAACGCGAACTGAATTCGGGCGAGATCTAAAGCCTCCAAACCGAACATAAGCCTTCCTCTATCAGGTATCAGGTCGTTCAGGACACGGGCACGGGCCTGTATCCAACTGTCCCGCAGGCTCTGGCCACAGCGAATCAGCGTTCGCTCTTTTAACCACAGCGCAAAGGGGATCTGGCCGGCTGGCCATTCCAGACAAAACACGAGACGTTTTGATCTGGATCAAGCATTGCTGAAAGAGTAGTCCATTCCGGGCAGGCGGCTAATGTGGTTTGTTGTCGCGTGACAGGTTGTCCCAGGCCCCGGAATAGACCTTTGCAGGAACGATAGGTAATCAATAAAGACTCATTGGCGCCGTACCGTTTGTCAGCTTTTAGACACCCTCTGCGCGTCATTATTTGTTACAGATTAATGATAATCTCGCGATCTCCCTTGCCAGCACTCACGGCTTTTAGATGACCTCCCCGCCCTTGTTGCTTCGCCATCACCGACCGTTCATCGCCTTTTGGTTTGCGCGTATTTTCACTGCCAGTGCGTTTCAGATGCTGACTGTGGCCATTGGCTGGAACCTCTATCAACTCACCGGCAATGTGATGGACCTTGGCTGGGTCGGGCTGATCGAGTTCGCCCCGCGCGTCATGTTTATGCTGCACACCGGGCATGTGGCGGATCGCTATGACCGGCGCAAGGTGGCAGCGTTATGCCAAACCCTACAAGGCATGATTGCGCTGACGCTGGCCATCAGCAGCGCTACGGGCCATGTCACGCGGGAAATGATCTTCATCCTGGCGTTTTTGCTGGGCAGTGCACGTTCATTCGAGATGCCGAGCACACAAGCACTCTTGCCTTCCATCGTACCGGTGAGCCTGTTTCCACGGGCGGTCGCTGCCGCGCAGGCAGCACAACAATCGGCAACCATTATTGCCCCGGCGTTTGGCGGGTTGCTGTACGCCTTTGGCAGTGTGTGGGTATATGGCCCTTCGGTGGCGCTGTACCTGATTGCCGCATTGCTGATGAGCAACCTGCCAGCCCGTCAGGCCCCTCTTAATAAAGGCAAAGCCACGCTGGACTCATTACTGGGGGGGATTCGTTTCATCCGCAGTCGCCCTGATGTGCTCGGCGCCATCTCTCTGGACTTGTTTGCCGTGCTACTGGGCGGGGCAACGGCGCTGTTGCCGGTATTTGCCAAAGACATTCTGCTCACTGGGCCTTGGGGCCTGGGCATGTTGCGCTCAGCCCCTGCCGTGGGCGCGCTGTTAATGTCGTTGTGGCTTGCGCGGTTCCCCGTGGAGCGCAAGGTCGGGCGCATCATGTTCACGGCTGTCGGTGTATTTGGGGTCGCAACCATCGCGTTCGGGTTGTCGACCTCATTCTGGTTTTCAATAGCGGTGCTGGTAGTGCTGGGTGCAGCGGACATGATCAGCATGGTTATCCGCGCCTCGTTTGTGCAGCTCGAAACCCCGGATGAAATGCGTGGCCGCGTGAGCGCAGTCAATGGCCTGTTTATCGGCGCCTCGAATCAGCTCGGTGAGTTTGAGTCAGGGGCCACCGCCCACTGGTTGGGTACCGTGCCGGCCGTGGTGCTGGGCGGCATCGGCACATTGGTGGTGACCGGGCTGTGGATAAAACTGTTCCCCGGGCTGGCTAATCGCGACCGGATGGTCGAAGACAAAAATCCGTAATCCCCGTATGCGCTGGCTGCGCATGGGTTAATGACGGATAGAGGGGACTTTAAGAGATCGCGCCGTGTTGGAAAAAAGCGTTGCTTCGCAGCCTGCGGCAGCGACTACCGTATATCGAGGCTGGCGCTGAGCCGGTCATGCGGGGGCACCAACGAAACGTTACTGAACTCAAACCTGCCGCCATCGGTGTTACTGAACGTGAAGGTGTGAAGGTAACCAACGGTGCTTCCTGCACCATTGCATACCACTAAACCTTCGGCCTGGTTGCATAGCGGGGCGCTTTCGCCTTTCAACCTTTGGCCGTTGAACGTGACATTGGGCTGAGGGTTGCCATAGCCGCGTTCCAATACATAGACGCGCACCTTTGTACCGTGGTGCTCGCGCACAGTACGCGTCTTGCTGCCTACCTCCTCGTCAGCGCCCGTAACAGACGTCACCTGGAGGATTTCAATGCTGTCCAGCCGGGTCGCTGGCGCAGCGCTTAAACCCACACTCATAAACAGGCTGAAACAAGCTAAAACAGATTTAAATGTGCGCGTCATAAGTCCCCCGAAAAACTGGCACACAGTATGCCTGTCACCTGCGCGTTACAAAACATCGGCCCACACCAAAACCAAAGCAGCCATACGTCGAAGCTGCTGGTATGATGCGCGGCTTTTTCCGACAGACAGAAAATCTTCAGGCGTTCAAGGTCTGTGCTTTGCTGTTGAACACGATTTAATTACGGCGCCTGGGGCGCCACGGGGACTGGCATGCTGGAAAGGCTGTTTCAACTCAAGGCACACAACACCAACGTGCGTACCGAGATTCTTGCGGGTATCACCACGTTTCTGGCAATGGCCTACATCCTGTTCGTCAACCCGAGCATTCTGGGCGAAACCGGCATGGATAAAGGCGCGGTGTTTGTCGCGACCTGTCTGGCGGCCGCCATCGGCTCAGCAATCATGGGCATCATCGCCAACTACCCGATTGCATTGGCACCGGGCATGGGCCTGAACGCCTTCTTCACTTATACCGTGGTGCTGCATATGGGCCACACCTGGCAAGTGGCGCTGGGTGCGGTCTTCATTTCTGCTGTGCTGTTCTTTCTGTTGTCGATCTTCCGCATCCGCGAATGGATCATTAACAGCATTCCGCTGCCCCTGCGCTCAGCGATTGCTGCCGGTATCGGCTTGTTCCTGGCGTTGATCGCACTGGGTAACGCCGGCATCGTGGTGGCCAACAAGGCCACGCTGGTTGGCATGGGCGACTTGACCCAACCCAAAGTCATTCTCGCCTCGCTGGGCTTTGCCCTGATCGTGGCACTTGAAGCCATGAAGGTACGCGGCGCCGTGCTGATCGGCATTCTGGGCGTGACCGTGGCCTCCATCGTCATGGGCGTGACCGAGTTCGGTGGCGTGATGTCGATGCCGCCTTCGCTGGCCCCCACCTTCCTGCAACTGGACATCAAGGGTGCGCTGGACATCGGGCTGATCAGCGTCATTTTCGCCTTCCTGTTCGTCGACCTGTTCGACAACTCCGGCACCCTGATCGGGGTTGCCAAGCGCGCGGGCCTGATGGGCAAAGACGGCCACATGCCGAAAATGGGCCGCGCCCTGATCGCTGACAGCACCGCGGCCATGGCCGGTTCACTGCTCGGCACCTCGACCACCACCAGCTACATCGAGTCGGCAGCGGGCGTGAGCGCCGGTGGCCGTACCGGCTTAACTGCCATCGTGGTCGGCATCATGTTCTTGCTCGCACTGTTCTTCTCGCCACTGGCGGCCAGCGTACCGGCATTCGCCACCGCGCCTGCCCTGATGTTCGTGGCCGTATTGATGATGAGTGGCCTGGCTGAAATCGAATGGGATGACGTGACCGTCGCCGCGCCGGTGGTCATCACCGCTCTGGCAATGCCGTTTACATACTCCATCGCCAACGGCATCGCCTTCGGCTTTATTTCCTGGACCGTGATCAAGTTGCTGTCGGGCCGCGCACGCGAGCTGAACGCGCCGCTGATCATTCTGTCGGTTCTGTTCGTGGTCAAGTTGGGTTGGTTTAACGCATGAGTGCCTTGCCGTTTGATTCTGCTACTTACGCCGTAGAACTGGAGGCCAAGGCCAACCGTCTGCGCGAGTTGCTGGCGCCGTTCGATGCCCCAGAACCTCAAGTTTTCGATTCGCCATTGAAAAACTTCCGCCTGCGCGCCGAGTTCCGCTTGTGGCGCGAAGGTGGCGAGCGTCACTACGCGATGTTTGCCCCTGAAGATAAACGTACGCCAATCCTGATCGAAGACTTCCCGATTGCCAGCCTGCGCATCAATCAACTGATGCCACAGCTCAAGGCCGCCTGGAAAGCCAGTTCGGCCCTGAGCCACAAGCTGTTTCAGGTCGAGTTCCAAACCACGCTGGCGGGCGATGCGATGGTCACCTTGTGCTATCACCGCCCGCTGGACGAGCACTGGCAAACGGCCGCCGAGCAACTGGCCAAAGACCTCGACATCAGTGTCATTGGCCGCTCGAAGGGCAAGCGTATCGTCATTGGTCGCGATCACGTCGTAGAAAAGCTCGAAGTCGCTGGCCGTGTCTTCAGTTATCAACAACCGGAAGGCGCCTTCACTCAGCCTAATGGCACGGTCAACCAGAAGATGCTCAATTGGGCGTACGACGCTTTGGGCGAACGGGCGGATGACCTGCTGGAGTTGTATTGCGGCAACGGCAACTTCACCTTGCCGTTGGCCACCCGCGTGCGCAAAGTGCTAGCCACCGAAATCAGCAAGACCTCGGTATATGCCGCACTGAACAACCTTAGCGACAACGCTGTGGATAACGTCACCTTGGTGCGCTTGTCGGCCGAAGAGTTGACCGAAGCCCTGAATGAAGTACGTCCGTTCCGCCGCTTGCAAGGCATTGACCTGAAAAGCTACGACTTCGGGAGCGTCTTTGTTGACCCGCCGCGCGCAGGCATGGACCCGGACACCTGCGAGCTGACCCGTCGCTTCGACAATATCCTGTACATCTCATGCAACCCGCTGACCCTGGCCGAAAACATCGCTCAACTGCATGACACTCACCGCATTGAGCGTTGTGCCGTGTTTGACCAATTCCCGTGGACGCACCACATGGAATCGGGTGTGTTGTTGGTTCGCCGGTAAACGCTTCGCGAGGCTGATAAGCGCGGGGCGTCTTGTAGCAGCTGCCGAGGCACGAGGCTGCGATCGAGCGCGTAGCGGTCGTATATCTGACCGCTGCGCCACCTCTGGCACATCGTGACCGTCAGGTTTTACGGCGGCTCTGCCGCCGATCACAGCCTCACCGTACTCGTCAGTTCCTACATGTTTCACGCAAGCGCCCTACCCCCCTCAAGATGGTTGAAAATAGCCCGCCATTTGCTGCAAATCTCCTTCGTTCAATAACCCCGCGTAGTACCTGAGTTGTACACGCGCCAGCAAGTAGGCATACCGCGCCTCGGCCAAGTCGCGTTTGGCACTGAACAACTGTTGCTCGGCATCCAGCACATCCAGGTTGACCCGCTCACCACCGCGTACGCTTTTGTACGTTGCTTGCACGAGCGCACTCGCTGACTCCACTGCCATTTCATAAGCCCGGACTTTGGCCGCCGCACTGCTGCTGAGATTGAACTGCTTGCGCAGGTCTACCAATGTTGTCGCCGTCTGCGCGTCTAATTCGTACTGCGCCTGGGACAATTGCCGCGCCGCCTGACGCGTCGATGCTGATACCGAGCCACCCGCAAATAACGGCACGCTCAGTTGAATGCCCACGCTGTTGGTGTCGTACTTCTGGTTGTAGGTGCTTTCAGAATCCGAGCTAGTCTGTCGGCTGCTGGCGTACAGGCTGAGTTTAGGAAAATGCCCGGCACGCTTACGCTCCACTTCGTACTCCGCCGAACTCAGTGCGTGATGCTGCGACGCCAGTTCAGGGTTATTGGCCAGTGCCAGTTCGCGCCAGTTTTCAAACCGCTGAGGCTCCAGCGGCTGAATATTGAAATGCGCCACCAACGGATCAAGTTGATCCACTTGCAACGGCTCACCGAGCATCGCCTCCAACTCACGCAAGGCAACGTCCTGGTCGTCTTGCGCCTCGATCTCTTGTGCCACGGCCATGCTCAGGCGTGCCTGGGTTTCCAGCACATCGGTGCGCGTGCCTTCGCCACCTTTGAGCAAGCGCTGATTGAGTTGCAAGCGCTCGGCAAAGGCCCGCTTCTGCGCCCGACTCAGTTCAATGCGCTCCTGCGCCAACAACGCCTGGCTGTAGGCACTCAATACCCGCACCAACAGGTATTGGCTTTTACTGCGAAAACGCTCATCGGCAAACAATGCCTGCGCCGCACCTTGTCGCAAGCGGGCATAGGCTTCGTAGTCCAGTAGCGGTTGTTGCAAGGTCAGAGTCGAAGCGTAGCTGCGGTAATCGCGGTCTGTACGGGTGCTGGCCTGGGTCACTTCAGAGTCGTTACGCGAGTTGGTGTAGTTCCACGTCAACGTAGGTAACAACGCGGAACGACCGAGGGCGCGGTTCTCCTCCCCTGCCGCCCGTTCTTCGATCGCGGCTTGAAAGGTCGGATCGTTATGCACAGCCAAGTCGTACGCTTGCAGTAAACCCAATGCGTGAGCCGATCCCGTCGAGATCACGCAGACGATCAATAAGGCAGCACTCAATCGACACGTGCTCATTCCTCCACCATCGCCATGTGCGTACGGTCGAGCAACGGTTTGAACAAGTAATTGAGCATCGAGCGCTCGCCTGTACGGACAAAGGCCTCTACCGGCATGCCGGGGCGAATCTGCAACCCGGCCAGTTGCGCCATACCGGCTTCGCTGACTTGGGCACGCAAGGTGTAATACGGCTCGTCGGTGCGTTCATCCACTTGACGGTCCGCCGACACCAGCGTGACGTCGCCCGCCACCCGCGGTGTGGTGCTTTGGCTGAAAGCAGAGAACATCAGCTCAACCGGCAACCCTGCGTGAACCTTGTCTGCCAGCTCAACCGGCACCCGTGCTTCGACCAGCAAAGGTTCGCCTTGGGGCACGATTTCCATTAATGCCTGGCCAGGTTTGATCACGCCGCCTTCGGTAAACACGTCCAGCCCCACAACGATGCCGGATACCGGGGCGCGCAGTTGGCTGTTGGCCAGTTCAAACTCTGCCGAGGCCAGCCGGTTACGCAGGTCTTCGGTACGTACACGGGTCTCAGCCAATTGCGTACGCACCTCTTTCTGGTACTCCTCGGCCAGTTGACGAATTTTGAGACGCATTTCCTGAACTTGACGCTGTAATTGCCCGATACGGCCGTAGTCTTCGCTGATCGAACCCAGCACTTGCGCATACACGCGCTCACTGTCTAGCAGGCGGTTGCGCGGGATGTAGCCATCACGGGCCAGTTCGCGCAGACCCTCCAATTGCTCGGTGAGGGCGCTGCGTTGCAGCACTTTATTGGCCTGTGAATCTCGCACCCCACGCAATTGCGCCTCTGCACCCGCAATGCTTTCACCTATACCCTGCTGATCGAGCAGTAACGCCTGACGCCGACTGCTGAACAACTGTCGTTGCAACGTCAGGTTTGACGCAATTTCAGGGTCGTCCTTGAGCGTCAGCAACTGAGGTTGAAAGGTCACATTCGCAGCACCATCGCCCTCGGCATTGAGTCGTGCCTCACTGGCCAGCGAGCCATAAAACTGGCTGCGCAATGATTGCGCCTGCCCCAGCAGCGGCGTCTCCTTAAGGCGGATCAGTACCTGCCCGACCGTGACCTTGTCGCCATCGCGCACATCAATTCGTTCAACGATCCCGCCCGTGGGGTGTTGCACCACTTTGCGGTGGCCCGAGACCATGACTTTGCCTGAAACGGCGACGCCTTTGTCCAAAGGGGCGAAGGCCGCCCACCCTAAAAACCCGACAAATCCCCCAATCATCAGCAGCCAACCCAGGCGCGAATAACGGGTGTCGTCCAGTTGCAACACGTTGCTGTCCACCGGCTTTACGTTTGAACGGCTCATGCTTTGCCCGCCTCCACCGTGCCAAGGCGGTAACTCACATTCATCGCCGGTTTCGGCGCCGCAGCTTTGACCGGTGCGGGTGCACCGAGCACCTTGGCTGTTGGACCAAAAGCTTGCAGTTGCCCGTCGCGCAGGATCAACAGTTGGTCCGTGAGGGTCAGCACATTGGGTTTGTGAGTAATCAAAATCAACGTTCGCTTAAGGGTTTTGAGGTGGGTAATGGCCTGCAACAACGCCTGTTCCCCCGCTTCATCCAGGTTGGAATTAGGCTCATCGAGCACGATTACCGCGGGCAAGCCATACAGGGCACGTGCCAGACCGATACGTTGTTTCTGCCCCCCCGATAACCCGGCACCCCCCTCGCCGAGGCGGGTTTCGTACCCTTCGGGCAGTTGCAGAATCAGCGCATGCACCCCGGCCATTTGCGCCGCGGCCAACACCTTGTCGGCGTCCACCTCTGCGAAGCGTGCGATGTTTTGTGCGATGGTCCCGGCAAACAGCTGGATGTCCTGGGGTAAATAGCCCAGATACGGCCCGAGTTGGTGCTTGTCCCATTGCGCTAGATCGGCGCCATCCAGTCGGACTTTGCCGCTCAGCGGTTGCCAGACACCCACCAGTAACCGCGCCAGCGTGGATTTACCGCAGCCCGAAGGCCCAATGATCCCCAGCACGTGCCCGGCCGGCAGGGTAAAGCTCAGGTTGGCCAGCGTGGCGCGGCGCGTACCCGGCGCACTGGCCCCCAAGTGCTCGACAGACAATTCACCGCGTGGCGCAGGCAATGCCATGCGCGCGGCCCGCGGGGGATGGGCATGCAGCAGGGCTTCGAGGCGTTGATAGGCCAGACGGGCGCAGGTCCATTGCTTCCAGACACCAATCAATTGGTCGATAGGGCCAAGCACCCGGCCCATGAGGATGGAACCCGCAATCATCATCCCCGCCGTGATTTGCCCTTGCACCGCCAGCCATGCACCCAGCCCGAGCACCAGCGATTGCAGGGCCAGTCGCACACCTTTAGACCAGGCCGTGACGGTCGCGGTCTTTTCGCTGGCCAGGTTCTGCTGCGCCAGAAATGCGGTGTGCTGCGCCAGCCAACGCGCGCGCAACGTGTCGAGCATGCCCATTGCCTCTATCGCCTCGGCGTTGCGCAGGTGCGCGCTGGCCTGCTGCGTCGCCTCGACAGAGAGTTCACTGGCGGCTTTCAACGGACCTCGCGACACCCGCTGATTGATCCACGCCAGCGCCATCAGCACCACGGCGCCACCCAGCGCCAGTAACCCGAGCCAGGGGCTGAACATGAAAATCACGAGCAGATACGCCGGGAACCACGGCGCATCGAAAAAAGCGAACAACGCATTACCGGTGGCAAACTGGCGCAAGCTCGTCAGGTCGTTCAGTGCCTGCCCGGCGGCCGGGCTACCGGTGCGTAACTGCGCTTCAAAGGCCGCGTCGTACACCCGTTGATTCAGGCGCATGTCCATTTGCGTGCCGAGGCGGATCACCACCTGGCTACGCACCCATTCCAACGCCCCCATCAGGCCAAACAGGCCGAGGATCATCAGCGTCAGCATCAACAGGGTCATTTGATTGCCCGACGCCAGCACCCGGTCGTACACCTGCAACATGTACAGCGCCGGTGCCAGCATCAGTAAGTTGATCACGGCCGAAAACAGCCCGATGTTGAAAAATGCACGCTTGTAGGCCGTCAAGGCAGCCAGCATCTCATTGGCGACGTGGGCTTTGGGCCGGGTCATGAAGGTATTCCGTGAGCGAAGAACCAACAAAACCGCGCACACCGGGGGGAGCGTGCGCGGCATAACGGTGCTCTTGCAGTGGCTGCGTCAGGCGCGAAGGTCGCTCCAGCGTATGGCGCCTTCAGCGTTGGGCAGCAACGACAAGAACCAGGCGG
Organism: Pseudomonas weihenstephanensis; assembly: GCF_016812185.1. Classification (NCBI taxonomy): domain Bacteria; kingdom Pseudomonadati; phylum Pseudomonadota; class Gammaproteobacteria; order Pseudomonadales; family Pseudomonadaceae; genus Pseudomonas; species Pseudomonas weihenstephanensis. Next base: position 1,453,139 of record NZ_JAAEBV010000001.1, read on the forward strand.
GTGTTACGCCGCCAACGCCCAGTCTTGGGCCACGTCTTGCACACCCACCAGACCGATGTCGGCCGCCAGCGATGCATCGGCGTGAGCCAGGCCAGCCGCTGCCAAATCGTCGAAGGTGGATTCGGTAGACAGGCCAAACTCGCTCAGCAGGTTGTTGAGGGCACCTTCCAGACCCGCAACGTTGCCTTTCATCAAGCCGTAGATCACGTCCTGTACGGCGTTGCCTGCACGGCCTGCGTCGCTGGCGGCGGAGAGGTCGAGGCCGTTGAAGGAAGCGATATATTGGCCCAAACCAAAATCACTGCCATCTCCACCGGTCAGACCTGTGCCCAATGTGACGGTATCCAACTCGCCCCATAGGTAGTGGTTCATGTTGTCGCCAGGGGAGACTTTCGGGTTGAATACATAATTGAGGCCGTTATCGGTGTCGCTGCCGGCAATAAATGCATAGTCCGAGCTATTGGCACCGTGGGTGGCATATTGTTCACCGCTCATTGCACGCCCGCCGGTATTAAATCCCCCGGTATTACCTGCGCCATGACCGGCAGTATTGAACCCGGTCGACCATACACTCAATGCCTCATTAACCGAGAGCGCACCAAAATCAGAATTGTAAGTAATCGAAATAGTCATACCTAAACCTTTTCCTTGGAGAGTTAGTAATACCACGCACTCAAGTGCGCCTTTTGCTCGACATGAACAAAAACTTTTTAATCGTGTCTGCGACATTAGAACTTATATTCCAGCATGCCACTCAGGGTGCGGCCACGCGCCAAACTCAAGTTATTGGCATCGCCCATGGCCACGAAATAGGCCTCGTCCGTGGCGTTTTCCAACACCAGCGTAAGGTTCAAGGCATCGGTTGCCCAGTAGCTGGCATACAGGTCATATACGCTGTACTTGGGCCACGTCGCTTGCTCGAGGTTGGCATAGTTATGGGTATTTATATCCGAGCCATTACCGGGGCTGTAACGCAAACGAACTCCCGTATCCAGACGTCGCTCAAGGAACCGAGCACCTACGGTCAATGAACCACGGTCTGCCGGCATGTAGGCAGCAGCCCCCATCACACCGCCGCAACTGACCTTATTGTTGCGCTCATCATCATCCAGCCACTCGGTTTCATGCACAGGCCGGATGCTCCAGCGGCCGTTGGGCAATTGAAAACGTTCAACACCACTCTTTAATTTTTTACCGAATTTCTTGGCGCCGCCCATGAAGTAGTTTTTAGAACAGAAATCGTTACTCCCGATCATGTGCGTATAACTGAGACTGGTATACATACGCCCCATGTCATAGTTGAGTTGATACTCAACCCCTCGAAAGTTTGTGTCACTCAAACTATTAACGTAGGCCAGGTCCCCAAAATTACCCGATGCCGTTTCTTCGGGCAGCATGATGCCGTATTGCATAAACGAAAAGTTTTTGACGCGGCTATCGAAGTACGACACTTTCATGCCTAACCGGTCATTATTGAAAAACAAAGACTCTTTAAAAATATTAAAACCAACTTCCCAGTCGCGGGACTCTTCAGGCTTAAGAAACGGGTTGGGGAATACCCGCTCAGGCGCATTACCGCCATGGGGGCGACCGGTCATGAACACTTCTGTCACGGCGGGCGGGCGCCAGCCCTTGCCCCAGTGAGTGTAGAGCTGCAACCAGTCCACGCCCGGCTTGATTGCCAGGCCAAAGGTGGGGGAAAACTGACCTTGAGTACGATCTATGTCATAGACGTTTTCAGTCCGCACGGCCGGACCACTGCCGATCACTTCCACGCCGTTTTGGTGGCGGATGACTTTTTTGCGGTACTGGGTCATGCCCGTTTCGCCTTCAAGCCTGTAACGGTCATAACGCAGACCACCGCTGACGGTCAGCCAACCGTCATAGTCGTATTGAAGGTTGCTGAACAGGCTGGCCATGCCCCGCTTGCCCGCAGGGTCAGCACCCACGATATAAGGCAGGGTGACTTCATTTTTAGCGGCGACTTTGCCGGTCTTGGGCTTGAAGGTGTCCTGATACATTTCCAAGCCATAGGTCCAGTTCAACTGCCCGAAGGTGTCGAAGTTGAACAGTGACGTATTCTGGGCTTGCAGGCCCCAGGTGTCGGTACGAAACCGATCCTTGTAAGCACCAAAGGCGTTATCGGGCGTGGCGTTATGCCGGGCGTTGGCACGAACAAGCTCCGTGCTGACGAAATACAGCTTGCTCTTGAAATCAATCAGCTCGTTGTCCGGGTTAAAGCTGTAGTCAACGGCGTAGTTGACGGTGCCCAAATTGTTTTTGCTGTGGCGCACATAGTCGTAACCCTTCTGGTCAGAGGTGGCGTAAGTCCACGAGTCATTGCTGTCGCTGTCGGTGTTCAAGTAAGTGAATTGCACGCGCTGATCGTTCGCCAGGTTGAGCCCGAACTTGGCCATCTGCGAGCGCGTCACGCTGCCGGCATCCCCCACTTCACTTTTCAGCCAGTCATTCCAGGCTTCACGACGTGATTGCTTGACCCTGATTTCACGCCCCAGGTTATCGGCGTTCTGCCGACCGCTGCGGTAGTTACCGAAGTGACGCTCACTGTAGGCAAACAGGGCGTCACCGATGTCGTTACCGAAGGCAAAGACTCCACTGCCGTTGAAGTAGGTGCCGTTGCCCATTTCACCAATGCCGCTGCCCGCACGAATACGACCACCAAACTCCTTGCCGTCTTTGAGGAACTCACTGGCTTCGAGGGTTTTAAAGGTGGCGATCCCGCCCAGTACCGCCGCACCGCCCATCCCGGACTGAGAGCCCTTTTCGATTTCGATGCTGGAGATCATTTCCGGATCGATCAGCATTACGCCATTGCGATGCTGATGGCCGTTAACGTTGAAGTTCTGGCGCATGCCATCCACGTTCATGTTGACCCGGCCATAGTCCTGCAAACCGCGAATATTGACTGACAGCCCAGGGTCACGCTGATCCACGGCGGTGTACACGCCCGGGGTTTCTTCCAGCATGTCAGACGTGTGGCGTGGCGCGCGCTTGTTGATTTGCTCGCTGGTAATCACCGACACCGCTTCGGGGGTCTGGTACACCCAGTCCGCGCTATTGCCTTCGGCCTCACTGGCAGAAATTGACGTGGTGCCCAGTGCCAGCGCGCCTTTTAGGTCGCCGCTCACACGGGTCAGGGTGACTTGGCGCTCACCGGTAAAACGGTATTCAATCGGGTTACTGCCCACCAGTCGCGCCAGACCTTCCTGAACCCCGAAGTCGCCTTTGAGCGCTTGAGCATGCAGGCCTTGCAACATCTGGGTGTCGAACAGCACCTGCAAACCCGCCTGTTCGGCGAATTGCAGTACCGCTTTGTCCAGCGGCTGCGCCGGGATATGGAAGGCAATAAACGCTTGCTGGACCGCACTGCTGACCGTTTCAGCGGCCTGTAGCGGCGCTTGCACTGCTAACAATGCGAACACACCGACATGAACTGCAAAGGCTAACCGGCTTACGGCCCCGATACCTTTGCGCTGATTGAACACCATTATTGTTATCCCCAAGCGTGCACGATTTGCTTTGCGAATGAATCTCAATAGCAAGACGAACAACGGGGGAAAAGTCAGTAACGGTTTTTGCGATTAATTTTCAAATGGGCGAAACAGGCAGGCTGCGGCCTTTAAGAACCACAAAATCGCAGCCTGCACGGTGATCAATAAATCAGGCTGAGGCCCGCCACTTCGACGCGTTTTACGTGCAGTTCACGGGTGAGTGTATGCAGCGCGCTGTCGAGCATTTCAAGGCGGAAGACCCCGCTAACCTGCCGATTGGCCAAGGAGGGATTGGCCAATACGATCTGGCCGGGGCGATAGCGGTTGAGTTGCCCAATGACTTGCGCCAACGGCTGGCGGTCAAAAACCAACACGCCACGTCGCCAACCAGTGGCAGCACTCAGGTCGAACTCCGGCAACGGCTGTATACCGTCGGCCTGGCTGTAACGGGCGCTTTGCCCCTCTTTGAGCACGTATTTCGCTGCGCCGTTGGCGGGAGGTGTTTGCAGGCTGACAGCCACACTGTGTTGCAACACACCAACCCATGCCTGATTGCCGCTCTCGCGCCCCACTACAAACTGTGTGCCCAGGGCTTGGGTTTGGCCTCCTGCGCTTTGCACGACAAAGGGCCGGTTTTCGGCCTCGCCCATGGGCGCCACATCAAACACGGCGGACCCCGCCAACAGGCTGATACGCCGCTGCTGCGTGTCATAGTCGATGCGGATTGCACTGGAGGCATCCAGCTCAACCGAGCTGCCGTCATCCAGTTGCACCGTGCGCAACTCGCCGGTGCCGGTTTGATAGTCAGCCTGCATGTGCACCAGCAAGCCCGGGCCACTGACCCACGCTACAGCGATGACGACTGACAGCGCGACAGCGCGCCCTACCTTGCGCAACGGTCGACGCCGCCGAGCCACTGGCGCGGGCACCGTGCGGGGCGATTCAGGACGCAAACGATGGGCCACGGTCTGCTCCCCGTCAGGCTCTAGCGCCAACTCGCCCAATGCGGCCCACGTCTGTTGTGCGAAGTGCAAGGCTGGCGCATGGCGCTCATCGCCCGCCAGCCAGCGGTTCAGTTGCACCTGCGCCTCTTCACTCAACGCACCCGCGTGCAAGCGCACCGCCCACTCGGCGGCCGCCTCAGTAATGGTCTGCTGTTCGGGGCCTTGGCTATTCACGTGTGAATCTCAATTTCTCGTTATGTATAAGCAGTGACGTCTTGCCTGAAGATTCTCAGTAAACCATTCGTCGACATGTAGGAAAGTTATGACTTCGGCGACTGCAAACGCTGCATGACATAAGCCAATGCTTTCGACAGATGCTTTTGCACTGAGCTGTCAGAAATTTCAAGGTGGCGCGCCACTTCCGCGTGGGTCATGCCTTCAATCCGGTTGAGCCTAAATATCTCCCGGGTGCGTTCAGGCAACTCCGCCACTGCCTGTTTTAACGCCATGCGCTGTTGTTCAGCCATCGCCTGGGCCTCCAGCCCTGCCAGTTCATCCTCGATTTGAGCCAATGCCTCATGGGTCACTGAGTCTGTTTTGCGTCGGGTTTCCTGACGAATGTGATCCACCAGCAGGTTGCGCGCCGTGCGGTAGAGGTAGCCGGGGGAGTTGTCGATGGTGTGTTTGCGCCCATGCTCGGCCATGCGCAGGAAACTTTCCTGAACCAGATCGGCAGCCAGTTGCGGGTCTCGTACCTTGCGCGCCAAATACCCGCGCAGGGTGCTGGCATGCTTGATGAACAAGCCCTTGAGGTCCATATCCGACAAACTGACTCCCTGGCGCATGAAGGAAGGGGGCGCCATCTTACTTTTTGTCGAGAATGATTTTCAATTGAAATTAGCGCCCCGTGCGCAGGCAGGCCCACTCAGTTCTGCGACGGCTGCGCACTAAGTGCCATACTTTGCGGTCACTGGAAGAACGTCTGACGACCGGGCTGGCGCAGCTCCGACTCAGCAACAACACTTACCAACAAGATTTACAGAGGAAACCTCCATGCTTTGGAAAAAAGGCCGACGTAGCGACAACGTGGAAGACGTGCGCGATCAAAGCACCGGAGGCGGCGGGATGCGCATCGGTGGTGGCAAGGGCTTGAGTTTGATCGCCGTCGTCGTGATCGTGGGCTTCGGTCTGCTGACCGGACAGGACCCGATGCAAATCCTCGGGCAACTGAGCGGGCAGCTGGGCGAGCAATCCTCCCCGCAAGTCACTCAGCAAGCCGGGCACGCGCCCCCCGCCAACGACCAACAAGCCGAGTTTGTGCGCGCCGTGCTGGGCGACACCGAAGACACCTGGCGCCAGGTGTTTCAACAGGCCGGTCGAACCTACAAAGACCCGACGCTGGTGCTGTTTCGCGGCCAGATCAACTCCGCGTGCGGCTTCGCATCATCGGCCAGCGGTCCGTTCTATTGCCCGGCCGACCAAAAGGTCTATCTGGACATGAGTTTCTTCCAGGAAATGGCTCAACGCTTTCAAGCCGCCGGCGAGTTCGCGCAGGCGTATGTGATCGCGCATGAAGTGGGCCATCACGTGCAAACCCTGCTGGGCGTGTCATCCAAGATGCAGATGGCCCGTCAGCAAGGTAAACGCATGGAAGGTGACGGCGGCCTGCTGGTACGTCAGGAGCTGCAAGCCGACTGCCTGGCAGGGGTGTGGGCCAATTTGGCGCAAAAGCGTTTGAACTGGCTGGAACCGGGGGATATCGAGTCAGCCTTGAATGCGGCCAACGCCATCGGCGATGATCGCTTGCAGCAACAAGGGCAAGGCCGTGTGGTGCCGGACTCGTTCACCCACGGCACCTCGGCGCAACGGGTTAAATGGTTCAAGACCGGCTTTGCGCAGGGCAACATCAACCAATGCGACACCTTTTCGGCAGCAAGGTTGTAAATGGGTGCACGGGGTTTGGTGTCATAGATCGTGTTACTGGCCGCCTGCACCACGGCGCAGGCCGCTGAACACGGGGTGAAAGCGCTTAGCCCTGAGCGCCTTGCGCTCAACCCCGGCGAGTTGAGCATTGGCTTAAGTCAAGACTAGTAGCACCCTCTGCCTGAGGTGCAACGTGCAGTGATTGTGCTTCACGGACGTTTACGCAACGCCCAGACGTATTTGCACAGTGCGCAGCAAGCGGCGGCGCAAGCCGGGGTGCTGTCCACCACCCTGATCATCGCCCCACAGTTTTTAAATGAGCGCGATAACACGCAGCATCGCTTGCCGGACGCGGTGTTGCGCTGGCAAGGGAACGACTGGATGAGCGGGCAGCCCCCCATCACCCTGCGCTCGATAAAAGCTGCGAGGCAGAGGCTCAAGGGGCTTTCAGGCTGGTCCGCGGCAAGCATTATTTCGCGTCTTTAACGCAGCGCCATCCGCAGGGGCTGAACCAGCGTTTGGTTGAAGTGCCGGGGATTGGGCACAACGGCGATCAGATGTTCACCTCGCCCGAGGGGCAAAAAGCATTGTTTGGGCAGTAGGACAGTCCCGCAGGCTGTGAGCTTTCAAGATCAAAAGCTCCCAGTCTGTCAGGCCAATAAGCGCCGTAGCTCAAAGCAGTCTCTGGCGTGCCAGTCGGTCAGCTCGGGCCACGGGTTTTGCGGCACGTTGACCAGCACTGTCCGGGCTCCCGCTGCACGACCACACTCAAGATCGAAGCGATAATCCCCCACCATGACCATCTGTGCAGGCGTTACGCCCCACGCGTTGGCCAGTTGCAGCAAGCCGTCCGGGTCGGGCTTGTGCGCAGCGTTGTCGCGCCCCAAAACGTCTTGCGCCGCAAAGCATTGCTCCAGGCCAATCGCCTTAAGGGTGATGCGCGCCAGCTCTTGGGCATTGCGGGTCAACACCCCTAAGCGCACACCACGCTCATGCAAATCAAGAACCAGCTCCACCGCGCCAGGCGCAGGCGTGGAGGCAAGCGCCAGTTCACGCTCGTGTTCGAGCAGCCAGGCGTGCTTCTCGGCCGACTCAGCAGGCGGTAAGCCCGCGAGGTGGGTAAGAATGTCTTCGTCGTCCGGAATGCACAGCTCACGGTGAATCAGCTTGAAGTCATGCACAGCCACCGTCAGCGTGCCGTCCATGTCGAATACCCAGTGTTTTATGTGCTTAAGCGTCATGCCCAGTCCTTGCGATGGCGAATCAAACCTTCTTGTGTCACTGACGCAACCAGCTGGCCAGCCCGGTTGTACACGCTACCACGGGAGAACCCGCGCGAGTTGCCCGCCCACGGGCTGTCCATTGCGTAGAGCAACCAGTCATCGGCACGCAGGTCCGCATGAAACCACAGCGCGTGGTCGAGGCTGGCCACTTGCATGTCTTTTTGCCAAACGCCTTTGCCGTGCGGCAGCAGCGAGGTGGTCAGTAAACCGAAGTCCGAGGCGTAGGCTAGCAGATATTTGTGCAGCGCTGGCGTGTCGGCCAATGCGCCATCGGCGCGAAACCACACGTATTTGACCGGGTCGCTGACCTTGGGGTTGAACGGGTCTTCACCGACCACCGGACGAAACTCGATGGGCTTGGCACACAGCAGTTTTTCGCGCATGGCTTCGGGGATCAAATGCGCGCGCTGGCGCGTGATCTCAAGCTCGGAAGGCAAGTTCTCCGGGCCGACCACGTCGGGCATGGTGGTTTGGTGCTCAAAGCCGCCTTCGTCGTACTGAAACGAAGCGCTACAGGTGAAAATCGGCTGGCCCTTCTGGATCGCCGTCACTCGACGCGTGCTGAAACTGCCGCCATCGCGCACACGGTCAACCTGATACACCACCGCCAGTCCCGCATCCCCGGGGCGCAAGAAGTAACCGTGCATCGAGTGCACATGCCGCGCGTCTTCAACCGTCTGGCTCATGGCGGACAGCGATTGGCCCAGCACCTGACCGCCGAACAGCTGGCGAAAGCCCAAATCCTGACTGCGGCCGCGAAAGAGGTTCTCTTCAATCGGTTCCAGGGTCAGCAGGTTGACCAGATCATCCAACACTTGGCTCATTCAGATTTTCCTCACACAGAGCATTGCCGGCGCACTCTACGTTGCGACGGCCAACAAAAATTTGGCACTTGCCACTTAACCTACAACTTGAAAGTTATTTGCCTGCTTATCCGTGCAGTGTTTCCAACCATTGAGCGCGGCTGATCCGATATAGCACATGCTTGCTTAACGGATGACCCGGTTCCAACCCCGGATGTTCAAAATCACCGGCCATATCGCGCTGCATGCCGATGGCTTGCATCACTTTCTGTGATGGCACGTTGGCCTCCGTGGTGAATGAAACCACTTGATCCAGCGCCAACCGGTCAAACGCACAACGCAATGCCGCCCACGCCGCCTCACTGGCGTAACCCAGCCCCCAATGCTCGGGGGCCAGGCGCCAGCCGATCTCGACAGCCGGGGCGAAAGGCGCTTTGAAACCGATCTGCGCCAGGCCAGTGAAGCCAATAAACGCACCCGTATCTTTGCGTTCCAACGCCCAGAACCCGTAGCCGTATTCGGCAAAATGACCACGAAAACGACCAATCACCGAGGCGCTCTCAAGACGGTTCAGAGGCTTGGGGAAAAAGCGCATGACCTGCGGATCGGCGCACATGGCAGCGAACTCCGCCAAATCGGTGTCACGCCAGGGACGCAGACGCAGACGAGCGCTTTCGAGTTCCTGAATTTGCTCCATCTGTCTCCTCCGATTTGTTACACGGCTTTTCATCTGTCGGGCAGTGTACCGCGCTGTTAAGATCCGGCGCTCGCTCCTACATGAAATCCCTATGCCTTTACCGCTGATTTATCACGATGATTACAGCCCGCCGTTCCCGGCTGAGCATCGCTTCCCGATGGATAAATTCCGCTTGTTGCGTGATCACCTGGTTGCAACCGGGCTGACCTGTGATGCAGACCTGCTACGCCCCTCGTTGTGCCCTGTGGATATCCTCGCGCTGGCCCATGATCCGGCGTATATCGCGCGTTACATGGCTGGTGAACTGGCCCACGAAGACCAGCGGCGGCTGGGCTTGCCGTGGAGCGAAGCCTTGGCGCGCAGGACGATTCGCGCCGTGGGCGGCTCCCTGCTTGCCGCCGAGCAGGCACTGGAGCATGGGTTGGCCTGCCATTTGGCCGGCGGTACTCATCATGCGCATTACGATCACCCCGCGGGCTTTTGCATCTTTAACGATTTAGCGGTCATCAGCCGTTACCTGCTGGAAAGCGGGCGCGTCAATCGGGTACTGATTTTTGACTGCGATGTGCATCAAGGTGATGGCACCGCCCGAATTCTTGAACATACGCCTGATGCGATTACCGTTTCCCTGCACTGTGAAAAGAATTTTCCGGCGCGCAAGGCGCAAAGTGATTGGGACATTGGGTTGCCGATGGGCATGGGTGATGCGGCGTACTTACAAGTGGTCGACGAAGCGCTCAATTACCTGTTGCCGCTGTATCAACCAGACCTGGTGCTGTATGACGCCGGGGTCGACGTGCATCAAGATGACGCGCTGGGTTATTTGAAGCTGACCGACGCCGGTGTCGCCGCGCGGGATGTGGCGGTGATGCGCCATTGTCTGGGCCGCGATATACCGGTGGTCGGGGTGATTGGCGGCGGTTACAGCAAAGACCGCCAGGCGTTGGCGCGACGGCACGGGATTTTGCATCACAGCGCACAACACGTCTGGGTGTCATCCGGTTGTCATTAATCTGTGATTGTTACCCACAATGCCTGTGGAACTGCCTGTGGATAACCTGAGCGAAAGCCTTTGCAGGCCATATGAAACAAGGCGTGTAGAGCACTGTATGTTTTTCGTACAGCTCATACCTGACGCTGCATAGCCGCCTGCGCCAGCGGCTAGGGGAGATATGAAGCATGGTCAGGTAGAATGCAGCGCTTATTTCGCCGATTTGCAGCTTGCCATGACTGACGCCAACACGCCCCTTCCCTCTCATGTCGCCATCATTGGCGGTGGCCCGGCCGGGCTGATGGCCGCTGAAGTGCTGAGTCAGGCTGGCGTGCGGGTGGATGTGTACGACGCGATGCCCTCTGTAGGCCGCAAGTTTCTGCTCGCCGGAGTGGGCGGCATGAACATCACTCACTCCGAAGCCTGGTCCGCGTTTTTATCGCGCTACGCTGAGCGTTCGCCCCAGATGGCACCACTATTACAGGCATTCGATGCCCAAGCCTTGCGTCAATGGATCCATGATTTGGGCATCGAGACCTTTATCGGCAGCTCGGGCCGAGTCTTCCCCACCGACATGAAAGCAGCCCCCCTGCTACGCGCCTGGCTCAAGCGTTTGCGCGAGTGCGGTGCGGTTATCCACACCCGCCATCGCTGGCTGGGTTGGCAGGCAGATGGCGCATTGCGTATCGCCAGCCCGGAAGGTGAAAAACAGCTCAGGCCTGATGCCGTATTACTGGCCTTGGGCGGCGGCAGCTGGGCCCGCCTGGGCTCGGATGGGGCGTGGATGCCGTGGCTGGCCGAGCGCGGTGTAGCGCTGGCGCCGTTACAACCCAGCAACTGCGGTTTCGATGTAACGGGCTGGAGCGAGGTGCTGCGCAGCAAATTTGCTGGCGCACCGCTCAAGAACATTGCCATTGCCCTGGAGCATCACAGCCCGCGCTTGGGCGAGTGCGTGCTCACGGCCACCGGGATTGAAGGCAGTTTGATTTACGCGTGGTCCGCGCCCATCCGCGAAGCAATCAACCAACACGGGGTTGCCACACTGCTAATTGACCTGTTGCCGGGTAAGCCTGTGGATAAAGTGGCAACCGCCTTGGCCAAGCCGCGCGGCTCACGCTCGATGAGCAAACATTTGCACAGCCAGTTGGGTCTGGATGGCGTCAAAGCGGCGCTGTTACGCGAGTTGGCACCCGCTGACGCGTTCAATGACCCGGCGCGATTGGCCGCGGCGATCAAGGCGTTACCGCTGAAACTGGTCAAGGCTCGCCCGTTGGACGAAGCCATCAGCAGTGCCGGTGGCGTGGCGTTTGAAGCGCTGGACGAACACTTGATGCTCAAGCAATTGCCAGGCGTGTTCTGCGCGGGGGAGATGCTGGATTGGGAAGCCCCCACCGGCGGCTACTTGCTCACGGGCTGCTTTGCCAGTGGACGTGCCGCCGGGTTGGGGGTTTTACGCTGGTTGAAAGTCAAACCTTAACCCCGGGTCGTAACGCTTGAACGCAGGGGCTTGGTGGCAGACCGCACGTTCTGGCTTTACGAAGGCTGCGTCGCCGCACGCAGCCTTCGTAAGTTGCTACGACACTCGCTCAAACCTTAAGGTTTGCGCTTACGCGGGCCAGTGTTGAACACGGGCACTTTACGCACAGGTTTCACCGAAGGTTCGGCCGGGGCCGCTTCGCCGCTGTCGACCCACTTACCCAAGTTGCGTTTGCCGCCACCGCCCGACGTTTTCGGCTTTTTCGGCTTTTTCGGTTTTTTGATCACTTGGCCAGAGGCGTCGGTTTCAGGCACACGGTGCTCTGGCTCGAAGTCTTGCTCTTCGTGGCGTGGCAACGTTTGGCGGGTCAACATCTCGATGGCCGAGAGCATGTTCACTTCATCGGCACACACCAGCGAAATCGCTTCACCCTTTTGCCCGGCACGGCCGGTACGGCCAATACGGTGGATGTAGTCTTCAGCCACGATCGGCAGGTCAAAGTTAACCACTAACGGTAAGTCTTCGATGTCCAGACCACGGGCTGCGACGTCAGTGGCCACCAGAATCTGCACGTCGCTGGCCTTGAAACGGTCCAACGCACGTTGACGCGTGGCTTGTGGCTTGTCGCCATGAATGCCGTCAGCGTTGATGCCCAAGCCCTGTAATTTGCCCACCAGCTCGTCGACGCCATTACGGGTTTTAGCGAACACCAGCACCTGCTTCCAGTGCTGGGTACGCAGCAAGTGCAGAAACAGCTCGGGTTTGCGCTTTTTGTCGACCGGGATGACCCACTGTTTAACGCTGCTGGCCGCGACGTTGCGCGGGCTGACTTCAATGCTCAGCGGGTTGTCGAGCATTTGCTCGCCCAGCGTGCGAATGGCATCCGAGAAGGTGGCCGAGAACAGCAAGGTTTGACGCTTTTTAGGCAGCGCGCGATAGATGTCACGCAGCTCTTCGCTGAAACCCAGATCGAGCATGCGATCGGCTTCATCGAGAATCAGGGTTTGCAGCTGGTTGAACTTGATCGCCTTTTGACGATACAGGTCGAGCAGACGCCCCGGCGTGGCGACCAGTACATCGACGCCTTTGCGCATTTTCATCATCTGCGGGTTGATGCTCACACCGCCGTACACCGCGTAGGTGCTCAAAGGCAGGTGTTCGGCGTACTGGCGAATGCTTTCGTGAACCTGTTCAGCCAGCTCACGGGTGGGCACCAGCACCAGGGCGCGCACAGAGTTGCTGGCCACTTTCGGGCCTTCCATTGTCAGCAATTGCAGGAGCGGCAGAGCAAAGCCACCGGTTTTGCCGGTGCCGGTCTGGGCGGCGGCCATCAGGTCGCGGCCCGCCAGCACTGCGGGGATCGCTTGGGCCTGAACCGGGGTGGGCGTCTGGTAACCGAGCGTCTCTAGGGCGCGCAGCAAGGGTTCGATCAGGCCAAGGGTGGCGAATGTCATGGGGATACCGTCGAAAAAGGTCAGCGCGTGGGTGCATAGGTTGCAATGGCGCGCAGTTTACCCTAATTCAGACGGGTTTCTGCTTACGCCACTGCGGCAAACCGATCAACACCACGGCGCTGATAATGACCGCCATCGCCAGGCACTCCTCCACGCCAATGGTCTCACCCGCAAACGCGATGCCCAGCATCACCGCCACGGCGGGGTTGACGTAGGCATAACTGGTGGCCGCTGCCGGACGTACGTTTTTGAGCAAGTACATGTAGGCGCTGAAGGCGATGATCGAGCCAAAGAACACCAGATAGAGTAAGGCGCCCCAACCCGCGGCGGTGGGCATGTGCGTCATGCGCTCACCGCTCAACAGGCTACCGACCAACAGCACGACCCCGGCGGTGAGCATTTCGGCCGCACTGGCCATCGGCCCTGCTGGCAACGGCAGGTGGCGGCTCCACACCGAACCAAAAGCCCAGGCCGCCGCCGCAAACAGGATCATCGCGGCGCCCACGGGGCTGGCTTGCAGATTGGAGCCAAGGTTGAGCATGCCGATGCCGATCAAACCGAGCAGGATGCCCGCCCATTCCAGACGCGTGTTACGCGCGCCCCAGAAGTAACCGAACAACAAGGTAAATAGCGGCACCGTGGCCACGGCCAGTGCCGCGACCCCCGAGGCAACGCCCGAATGCTCGGCCAGGGTCACGCCGCCATTGCCACACGCCAACAGCAGAAAACCGATCATTGCTGCCGAACGCCATTGCACCCACGTCGGTGCAGGTGAACCGCGCCAGCGCATAAAGGCATACATCAAACTGCCCGCCACGAGGAAGCGCACCCCGGCCATCATCAGCGGCGGCCACGACTCAATACCGATGCGGATCACCAGGTAGGTCGACCCCCAAATCACGTACAAGGCAAAAAAAGCACCGATCAGTTGCAGCGGGAAACGACGTGCGGCAGGCATGGTTCAGCTCAAAGGCAGAGGCAGGGGACCGGTAAGTGTAGACAAGAGTCGCTATCAGCAGAAGTAACAGAACGCACCAAAAGTGGCCGTACACTTTGACGGCTCTTACAGGCAGGCAGGGTGTTTAAAACCCGCGATAGCGCTTGAGGTGCTCGTTGATTTTGGCCGCAGGCACTTTTTGCAAGCTGCGCAACAGGTCGTGGTTCAGCTCGCGCAACCCGTGCTGCTGGCGCAGTTGCTGAGCCAAGTGTGTGGTCAGGTTAGCTGCCATCTCGGCATCGGCCATCGCCCGGTGAGCCTTACCGGTGTGGGGCAAGTCGGCAAATGTGGTGAGCGTCCCCAGCTTGTGGTTAGGTGCCTGGGGCATCAAACGGCGCGCCAGTAACAGCGAACAGGCGAAGTTCTGCAAACGGGTGCGCTTGATGCGGCCCATCTCGAAATCCCAGAACTTTTGGTCAAACGCTGCATTGTGCGCGAGCAAAGGGGTGATACCGACAAACTCGTTAACCTCGTTCATCACCTGCTCTGCCGAGGGCGCGGTGCGCAACATGGCGTTGCTGATACCCGTCAACTGCTCGATAAAGCCCGGTATGCGTACGCCCGCGTTCATCAGGCTTTGATAGCGTTCAACGATGCGCCCTTGCTCCAGAATCACCACCGCGATTTCGGTGGCCCGGCAGGTGCTGCTCGGGGAGATGCCTGTGGTTTCAAAGTCGATGACGGCGATACGTTCCAAACGAGGTCAATCCTGTAAAAAAGTGAGCGTTACTTGAGTAGCAGACTGCCTTCAATCGGCACATAACGGGTCGCCGCGCGAATCAACGAGTTGGCCGTGAGGCCGGGCACGCCGTAAGCCACGGTTTGTACCCCGTGCTTGCTGGCGATGCGTTCGAGCAACAGGTCAAAGTCGCCATCGCCCGAGGCCAGCACCACTTCGTCCACATTGGCGGCAGCGTCCATAATGTCGATGGTGATGCCCACGTCCCAGTCGCCCTTGGCCGAGCCATCACTGCGCTGGATGTACGGCTTGAGTTTTACGGTGAAACCGAGGTTGCGCAGGATCTGCTGAAACTGCTGTTGCTTGCTGTCGCCCCGGTCGATGGCATACGCGTACGCCTCGACAATCTCACCGCGCTGGCTGATATCCGCCCACAGCGCAGCGTAATTAAAATGGCAGCCATAAGCCTGGCGAACCGTGTAGTAGAGGTTCTGCACATCCGCGAAGACCGCAATTCTTTTCACCGGGAGACCTCAAGGCGCCCAATCAAGCGGGCACGCAACTGAAAACAAGGCCGCAGTATGCCAGCCTGCTGAGACTTTGCGCGGATTAACCGCCCAACGCGCGAGCACACACCCAGTTCAACACGGACATTTGCTTGATGCAGGGTTTGATCGGTTAAAGTGGCGCACCGCTTTTGACTGTTGATACCGAACCATGAACCCGCTGACTGTTATTCGCGACTCCCTGTACTTCTTCCAGCGCAACCTGGGCCAGATTGTGGCGCTGTGCCTGCCATTGGTGATTCTTGAGGCTGTGCTGCAACAACTGGTCAACAATGCCACGGGCCCGGATGCGTCGCCCGGCTACAGTTTGATCGTCGGGTTGCTGGTGTACCCGATTTACACCGCGGCTCTGATTCTGTTTCTCGACGCCCGCAGCCGGGGCGAAAGCCCGCGCAACCGTGACCTGCTGGCCCGCGCCCTGTACCTGTGGCCGCGATTTGCGCTGCTGGCCGCCATCAGCACGCTGCTGATTGTGCTCGGGCTGTCGATGTTCTTTGTGCCGGGTATTTACCTGACCGTCGTGTTCGCATTTGCTGAGTACCGATTAGTGCTGCGCGGCGAGGCGCCATTGGCCGCGCTGAAGTCAAGTTTTGGACTGAGCAAGAGCCACTTCTGGCGTATTTTCGTGTGCATCTTGGCGGTGCTGGGGCCGCTCATGCTGCTCAAGGAATTAAGCTTTTCGGTGTACCCAAAAGCTGAAAACCCCCTGCTTTCGTTAGCGCTGGAAAGTATCAACAGCTTCTTGCAGTTGTTCTTGTCTGTAGTTCTATTCCGTTTATTCATGCTGATTAGCGACGAGTCTGACAGCCGATAAAACGCCTTCCTACGTATCACCCATTGGGATGCCAGGCAGCGGTCGCGTATGCTCGCTTAAATCTTGAAACTTTATAAGCCGACGCCATGCCACGTCTTTTGCGTAACACCGTATTGGGTTTGCTGCTGACCGCCGCGCTGTTGGCGAGCCTGATTTATAGCCTGACGTGGCGCCCTGAAGCCAAAGAAGTGCTGACCGTCAGTTGCCCTACCACCGCCCCTGTGCTGGTGCCGGGGCAGGCGCTCAAGGTCATGACCTGGAACGTGCAATACCTGGCGGGCAAGCGTTATGTGTTCTGGTACAACCTGGCTGATGGCAGCGGGCCTGATACACGCCCGACCGCAGAGGACATGGCGTTCAGCCTGGATCAGGTGACGCGGGTGATTCGCGACGAGCAACCGGACCTGGTGCTGTTGCAGGAAGTCGATAAAAACGCCAAGGCCAGTGGCTATCAGGATCAGCTCAAGCTGTTGCAAGAGCGGCTGGTCGACCTCTACCCGTGCAGCGCGCAGGCGGTCACCTGGCAGGCCGACTTTGTGCCCGACCGTCACATTTTCGGCAGTGTGGGCCGCACCTTGGTGACCCTCAGCCGCTTCCAGATCGAGCACGCCGAGCGCCTGCAACTGCCCGTGGCCGAGGCCAACCTGATCAGCCGTCAGTTTGCACCCAAGCCTGCGTTGCTGGTCAGTTACCTGCCGCTCAATGACGGTGGGCAATTCGTGGCCATCAACACTCAGCTTGATAGCCCCACACAGGACAACAGCAACCTGCGCCAACAAATGCAGGCCACCGCGGCGGCGCTGAATACATTTGAAAGTTACGGCACCCCGTGGCTGATCGGCGGCGATTTCAATCTGTTGCCGATTGGCCAGTATCTGCGCCTGCCCGCCGAGCAGCGAGCAGGTTATTCGCCTGACAGCGAGCTGCATCAGCTGTGGGAGAAGTACCCAATGATCCCCAGCAACCCTGAAGCCACAGGCATCGACCGCGAATTGTGGCTCACCCACTTCCCCAACGACCCGCGTGTCGAAGAACCCGACCGTACCCTCGACTACTTGTTTTACAGCCCAAAGCTCAAACGTATCGAGGGCTATGTACGTCAGGAAGACACCCTGACCATTTCCGATCATTTACCCGTGGTGGGCCGGTTTTTATTGCCGCTGGATTGACTCGCCTTGCAGGAGTCGCTGCCGCAGGCTGCGAAACGGGCCATGGGTGCGTGGGCGTTTAATGAAACGGGTGGCTGCGCAACCCTTCGCAGCCTTTGGCAGCGACTACGAAGAGGCAGGCTTTCGGGGTTTGATCCGTGCGGTGGCTTCGGCCACCAGCGGGTCGTCTGGCCAGTAGTGTTTGGGGTAACGGCCTTTGAGGTCTTTTTTCACTTCGCCGTAGGTGCTGCGCCAAAAGTTGGCCAGATCCTGCGTCACTTGCACCGGGCGCCGCGCGGGCGACAGCAGGTGCAATTTGACCACTTGGCGGCCGCCCGCAATGCGCGGGGTGTCGGCCAAACCGAACAGCTCTTGCAGGCGAACGGCCAAAATCGGCGGGTGCTCACTGTAATCCACACGCACCGAAGAACCCGACGGCACTTTGATGTGATGGGGCGCCAGCTCTTCCAGACGCTGCGGCAAAGGCCAGGGCAATAAGTTATGCACAATGCTCGACAGGTCGAGGCTGGCAAAATGGCTGAGCCGCGAGACCCGCCCCAAGTAAGGCGCCAGCCATTGCTCAAGCCCATTGAGTAACGCTGCATCAGTGACATCCGGCCATTCGCTCTGGCCGTGCGCGTCAAGATCCAGCTGACGCAGTAACGCCACCCGCGCTTGCCACTGACGCAGTTCAGGCGTCCACGGCAACAGTTCCAGGCCTTTGCGCCGCACCAGATTGATCAGCGCCTGAGTGCGGGCCCCTTCATCGAGACCTGTCAGCGGTTCACGGCTCAACACCAGTTCGCCGACTTTGCGCTGGCGCTCGGCACGCAACACCCCTTCGCGCTCGTCCCAATCCAGTTGATCCACCACGCTGACCTGCTCGCTCAACACCCCGTCGAGCAACCCGGGATCGAACTCTGCCGCCAGATAAATGCGCTCTTCACGCTGGCCCTGGCGGCTGCCCAAGTCGGCGATCACCAGCCAGGGATGTTTCATCAGCGCATCCACGTCGCTGAACAACGCTGCCCGCCCGTTCGCCAGGCGATACTCGGCGCCACCTGGCTTGCGCTGCTGCGCGATACGATCCGGATACGCCAGCGCCAGCAAGGCGCCCAGCCAACGCGGGTGATCAGGGTCGGCGACGGCTTGAGTCGGCTTACCCCGCAGGTTAGAGCGGTATTGGCGAGCCAGTTGTTTGGCGCGCTGTACGCCGCCCTGCCCGCCCCGCGCGGCACGGGTATCGCCCGATAACAACGCCAGGCGGCTGTGAACGTCGGCCCCGGCGCCGCGCACAATATCGCGCTCCCCCAACAGCGCGGCGACATCACAGGCCATCTCAGTCAGGCCCACGTCATGCCCGCGCAACAACAGGTGCGCGATACGAGGGTGTGCGGGCAACTGAGCCATCGCTTCGCCATGCGCGGTGAGTTTCCAGCCGCCGTCCACTTGCTTGCGCAGTGCACCCAAACGCTCCAGCAACTGCTGGGCCTGTGCATAACTTGCCGCTGGCGGAGGATCAAGCCAGATCAGCTCGTTCGGGGTCACCCCCCAACGCGCTAATTGCAGCGCCAGCCCTGCCAGATCTGCTTGCAGGATTTCAGCGCTGCCATAGGCGGCCAGTTGCGCGTGCTGGTCTTCTGACCACAGCCGATAACACACGCCAGGTTCCAGCCGCCCGGCGCGGCCTGCACGCTGGGTGGCGCTGGCCCGGGAGATGCGCTGGGTGTCGAGGCGCGTCATGGCGCTGCCCGGATCAAAGCGTGGCACCCGTGCCAGACCGGCATCAATCACCACGCGCACGCCATCAATGGTCAGGCTGGTTTCGGCAATGTTGGTGGCCAGCACCACTTTGCGCAGGCCCTTGGGCGCAGGTTCGATGGCGGCCCGTTGTGCGCTCAACTCCAGCTCGCCGTGCAGCGGGCACAACAGGATGTCTGTGCGCGAGCCCAGCGCGTCAGCCAACTGTTGATTAACGCGTCGGATTTCTGCCTGACCGGGCAGGAATACCAACACGCTGCCCGTCTCATCGTTGATCGCCTCCAGCACGGTGTTCACCACCCGTGGTTCAACAAACTCACCGGGGACAAACGGCCGCCCCCAACGCATGGCCACCGGGTACATGCGCCCTTCGCTGCGCAACACCGGGGCATCGTCGAGCACGCTGGCCAAACGCTCACCTTCAAGGGTGGCGGACATCAGCAAAATTTTCAGCGGCTGCTCGTCGCGAAACAACTCACGCCCATTGAGGCTCAATGCCAGTGCCAGATCCGCGTCCAGACTGCGCTCATGGAACTCATCGAAGATCAGCAGCCCTACGCCTTCGAGCGCCGGGTCTTGCTGCAGGCGCCGAGTGAGGATGCCTTCGGTGACGACTTCGATACGCGTGTTGGGTCCGATTTTGCTATCGAGTCTGATCCGATAGCCGACGGTTTCTCCGACTTTTTCTCCCAGCTCACTGGCCAACCGCTCCGCCGCCGCGCGGGCGGCCAGGCGCCGCGGTTCGAGCATCACAATGGTCTGTCCGGCAAGCCACGGCTCATTGAGCAAGGCCAGCGGCACACGGGTGGTTTTACCGGCGCCAGGCGGCGCTTCGAGCACGGCTTCGTGCCGTTCAGCCAAGGCGCATCGCAGCGCAGGTAAAACTTCATCAATCGGCAAAGAAATCATGGTGGCTCCAGAACTGTGCGGCGAGTATAACGGCGAACAGTTCGGCATTAAGCGCGGTCTTAATGTTTGGTTTGGCCCTTCAAGCGTTTATGAGGTTTTGGTATGCGTAGGTCTTCGCGCGTCATTGGCGGCATTGTGGTTGCTGCCCTGTTCACCCAACTGACTGCCTGCGGCAGTATTTTCTTCCCGGATCGCCGGGGTCAGATCGACGGCAAAATCGATCCGATGATTGCCGTACTGGATGCCGTGGGGCTGCTGTTTTATGTGATTCCGGGGCTGATTGCGTTTGGTGTCGACTTCGCCACCGGTGCTATTTATTTCCCGCCTGGTAAAACCGCACACATCGACCCACAAAAATTGCAAGAAGCCCTCGGTGCTAACGGCAGGGTAGATAACAGCAAGCTGCAAGCGATTCTTGAAAGCGAACTGGGTGGCAGTTTCCCGCTGAACGACCCGCGCCTGATCCAACACAAGGGCAGCGTGCAGCAATTGGCGTTGTACGGCCTTGTACCCGCCGCCTGAGACAAGGAAGTGTCATGAGCAGCAGCCCGGAACACGCACGTCTGTTACGCCTGGCCACCCGCGCATCGGTGGCAGTGGCAAGCCTTTTGATTGTGACCAAGGCCATCGCCTGGTGGCTCAGCGGGTCGATCAGTATGTTGGCCGGGTTGACCGACTCGCTGCTCGATGGTGTGACTTCGTTTCTGAACTTACTGGCCGTGCATTACGCCTTGCGCCCTGCCGATGACGATCATCGTTACGGGCACGGCAAGGCGGAGTCGTTGGCAGGCATGGCGCAGGCGCTGTTTATCGCCGTGAGTGCCGTATTGATTGCATTCCAGGCCATTGAACGCCTGAAAAACCCCGAGCCGGTCGGTGCGCCGTGGATCGGCATTGGCGTGATTGTGTTCTCGCTGGTGATGACCGTCGCCCTGCTGATGCTGCAACACCGCGTGATCAAAGCCACCGGCTCCAACGCGGTGCGGGCGGACTCGCTGCACTACCGCTCCGATTTGTTGCTCAATGGCAGCATTTTGGTTGCGCTGGTACTGGCCAGCTTCGGCTGGCCGCAACTGGATGCCTGGTTTGGCTTGGGAATTGCGGGTTACATCCTGTGGAGCGCGATCCAGATCGCCCGTGAGGGCTTTTCGGTGTTGATGGACGAAGAGTTACCCACCGAGGTCAGTCAGCACATGCTGGAATTGGCCTGTAGCGTACCCGGCGTACTGGGCGCCCATGATTTGCGTACACGCATTTCGGGCAACATCTGGTATGTGCAATTGCACTTGGAGTTGCCCGGCGAACTGACGCTGTCAGTCGCCCACGCCCTCAGCGACCGAGCCGCCGAGGCGATTGAAAAAGCCTACCCGCGCGCCGAAGTGCTGGTGCACGCCGACCCCCAGGAAGTGGTCAAACCCAAGGCTTATTAATAGGTGACCTGATAACCCCGGCTGCTGAGGCAGTTGCCCTGCGCTTGCCGGTAGGTTTGCACCACGGCAGGCGACGGCGCGTAGGTGGCTTTAGCAGGGTCAAAACCGCTTTGCTCGATGGCCCAGCGATAGCAATCGTAGCGGTCCTGATTAATCTGCGCAGGCGTCTGACCATTCGCCGGGTAGGCCACGACGTCATAGCCGTTGCTCACCGGTTGCGGCGCAGCCACGGGAACAGGCGCCGGTGGCTGGACCACGATGTAGTCCTGCGTAGCGGGCTGATAGGCGTAGTACGCACCCGCTGCCAGGAACATCAACGAACTGCCGATCCACACTTCCCGCGCGTAATCGGGCAAGTAACCTACGCGAATCCCGTAGGGTGGCTGCACCACGACGTAACGCGGACCTTGCGGGCGATACCAATAACCACCGGAAAAGAAGTAGTTCTGCCCGCGATAGGGCACTTGCCAATGCTGACCGGGAAACCGGTCAACCACATAACCGGGCCGGTATTGCGGACCCGGCCCCCAGCCATTGCCCTGCCCGCTCGGGCGACCTTGCCAGCGATTGTCATAGGGGCGGCCATTATTAAAACCGGGATTGCGGCCATAGTCGGGCCTGGAATTGCCTTGCCAGTGCGAATAGTCGCCGGGACGTCGGGGAATATCCTGATAGTAACCACGGCGTGGCGGCTGAGTTTGCTGCACCGAATCGGGACGTGGCTGGATGCTCAGGTGATTAGCCGGTTGCGCCGGACGATTTTGAAGGTTGCCCTCGCCCTGAGGGCGGGCTTGCCATTGCCCGCCTTGCGGCCGACCCTGGCCCTCAAATGACGGAGGCCGGGCTTGATGACCCTGATTGTCCGGGCGCGGTTGATTATTCGCGCCCTGCCCTTGCGGCCGATGTTCACCACCATTGGGGCGACCTTGCTGAGGGTTACCATCACCTCGTTCATCGGCCAATAACTGACCGCTGATACTTACACTGAGCACGCTAACGGCAGCCAAACGCCAAAGACGCGATTTCATGATGTTCCTCACTGCGGGTTGGGGCGTACATATAAGACTGGAAATCCGAGAACCGGTTCGGCGGCAGGTTAGCAGTTACGGTGCTTATTTTCGGCCAATAAAAAAGGGCGACCCGTCGGCCGCCCTTAGAATTTTTCGTCCTGGCTCAACACGTGTGGTGTTGGCTCACCTCGCGCCGTCTTCTGGACAGTGCGTAGCCCGGGGACCGGGGCAACCCTGTGGGGTTGGCGGTCGCGGCTGGCCTGATTCGGCGGGCCGCAGTGGACTCTATGTCCGGGCAGTGATTCTGGGAGTAAGAATAGGCGTTTGCGTGCGGCAGGCGATTGCGAAGATTGCTCAATAAAACAGTACTTGCGCAATTTTTGCCTTAAGGTGGATACTTTCACGCAATAGTTATTACAAAGGGTTACTTCGTGAGCAAACTCGACCGATACGACTTGAGTATTTTGGCGGAATTGCAGCGTGATGCACGCATCTCCAATCAGGAGCTGGCCGAACGCATTGGCTTGTCGCCTTCGCCCTGCTCAAGGCGCGTCAAACAGCTTGAAGACGACGGCTACATTTCGCGCCAAGTGGCACTGCTGGACCGTAAAAAACTGGGATTAACCCTCACCGCCTACGTATTGATCGGCATGGACCGTCACACGCCTGAGCGCTTTGAGAACTTCGAAGCGGCCATTCGCAGCCTGCCGCAAGTGCTGGAGTGCAGCCTGGTGACGGGGGTGGACGCCGATTACCAATTGAAAGTAGTGGTGCCGGACATGGACCACTATCAACAATTGTTATTGGGCCATTTGACCCGTATTGACGGGGTGACCAGCGTGCGTTCCAGCTTCGTGCTTAATCAGGTGCTCAACAGCACTGAGTTGCCGCTGACTCATCTGCGGACATAAGCAGGCTGCGAAGGGGCTGTGGTGAACTCAAGAAAACGGGTTGCGGTGCAACCCTTCGCTGCCTTCGGCCATGAGTACGCTGTGGGTGTACACCACCCAAATCAACAACCACGCGCACGCTCTGGCGTATACTCCCCCGGTTTTTAATCCCCGATCACGCTGGAGAACACCGATGGATCCTGCCTTACTTGAAGAGTGGATGATGACGATCCTGGTCAGCATCCTGATCATTTTCATGGCTTTTATCGTCTGGGATCTGGCGAAGAAGTCCAAGGCCGGACGTTTCGGCTCGTTCATTCTGTTTTTTGTGCTGGGCCTGGGCGTGGCCGCTTTCATTATCAAAAGCGTGGTCATCGGCCTGATAGAGTCGGGCGCGCTATAACCGCGCCGGCACTTCCCTGTAGTGCCCCTGTTCCAGCCCTTCAATGCTCCAGTCACCGATGCGTACTCGCACCAGACGCAAGGTCGGCAACCCCACGGCAGCGGTCATGCGTCTGACCTGACGGTTTCGCCCTTCGCGAATCACCAGTTCCAGCCAGGCCGTGGGTATGCTTTTGCGAAAACGCACCGGCGGGGTACGCGGCCACAAATGCGGCTCGTCAAGGGCGCGCGCCTCGGCCGGCAGGGTCTTGCCATCGTTGAGTTCCACGCCCTTGCGCAATTGCTGCAATTGCGCCTCAGTCGGCTCACCTTCCACTTGCACCCAATAAGTTTTGGGCAACTTGTGCTTGGGGTCTGCAATTCGCGCCTGCAACTGGCCATCGTTGGTCAATAGCAACAACCCTTCACTGTCGCGATCCAAGCGCCCGGCCGGGTAAATACCAGGAATCGGAATGAAGTCCTTGAGCGTCGCCCGCCCGCCTTCATCGCTGAACTGGGTCAGCACATCAAACGGTTTATTGAACAGATACAGCTTTGGCTCTGCCGGTGGGGCTTTGGCCACGCGCCGACTGGCCGCTTGAGTGGAGGTGGGGTTGGACGCCGGACGGCGTGGGGCGGGACGAACAGGACGGGACATGGCAAACCGGACATCTAGCGATCAAGGGCGGCAATGCTAGGGGCTGTTGCCATTTAAGTGCAAGCGCCCCTACTGCCTGATCGCTAAATGCCACGTCCCATCAACGGAATGGCGGTTCGTCAAAGCTGCGCAGTTTGCGCGAGTGCAATGAGTTGAGCTGGCTGCGCATCAAGTCCACGGCCGCGATACCGATTTTCAAATGCTGACTCACCGCGCGCTCATAAAACGCGTTAGCCGAGCCTGGCAGTTTGATTTCGCTGTGCAGGGGTTTATCAGACACACACAGCAACGTGCCGTACGGCACCCGCAAGCGATAACCCTGCGCGGCGATGGTGCCGCTTTCCATGTCCACGGCCACGGCGCGCGACAGGTTGATCAGCGGGCGCTCCTGTGCCCAGCGCAATTCCCAGTTGCGATCGTCATACGTCAGGACGGTGCCGGTGCGCAGGCGTTTTTTCAGCTCCTCACCACGCTCACCGGTGACTTGCGCTGCCGCTTCCTGAAGCGCCAGCTGCACCTCGGCCAGGGCCGGGATCGGAATGTTGGGGGGTACAACCCGGTCGAGTATTCCGTCACGGCGCATATAGGCGTGGGCCAATACGTAGTCGCCAATGGTTTGCGACTGCCGCAGGCCGCCACAGTGACCAATCATCAACCAGCAGTGCGGACGCAGCACCGCCAGGTGGTCGGTGATGTTTTTGGCATTGGAGGGACCGACGCCAATGTTCACCAAGGTCACGCCGTGGCCATCGTTAGCCTGCAAGTGGTACGCCGGCATTTGATAGCGGTGCCACACCACGCCCGCCGCAATCGCCTGCGCTTCACCGTAGTCCATACTCTTTTCGATCAGCACATTGCCGGGCAGCACCATGCGTATAAAACGCGGGTTATCACGCAGTTGTTCCAGGCCGTGGAGGATGAACTGGTCAACATACCGGTGATAGTTGGTCAGCAGAATCCACGGTTGCACATGACGCCAGTCGCTACCGGTGTAATGCACCAGACGACGCAGTGAGAAGTCCACGCGCGCGGCGTCAAACAGTGCCAGCGGCAGCGGGTCGGTGTTGGCCCAGTCGTAGAGGCCGTCGGCAATACCGTCGGTGGCCGCCGACAGGTCGGTGCTGGGGAACACCCGCGCCAGCGCCGCCGCCGTCACGCCGGAGCCAGCAAGTTCGTCGCCCTGCTCAACCACGTACGGGTAAGGAATATTCTGCTGGCTGAGACCCACTTCGACTTCAACGGTGAAGTCACGCATCAGCGGCACCAACTGCTCCAGCAGGTAGTTACGAAACGCCGCAGGATGGGTCACGGTCACGCTGTAGGTGCCGGGCAATTGAACCTTGGCGTAGGCGCGGGTCAGGGTCGGAATTTCACCATCAATGGTGTTGGTCAAGCGCAGCTCTGGGTAGCGAAACAGCGCACGCTCCTCTGCCGAAGGTTCGATGCGGTCTTTGAGGTAACGTTTGAGGGCCTGGCTCAAGGCCGTGGTTGCGCGTTCGTGCAGGGCGGCGAGGCGATCAACGGCCTCTTCAGCGGTTGAAACGACAATGAAAGCTTCGGTCACGATGAGCATCCTCTGTTCTGAACGGGCAGGCGCTTATCTTGCCTGCATCGTTGGCCAAAGGCACTAGCCAATCCCGCCATTCCCCTGGCTGATGACGCGTCATGCGAGACTGCATTCGGTCGCGTAGCGGCCGTCAAACCTGCCACTGACTCAGGTCACTGGCGGGGTTGAGCGCGCGACGAGGGCGGCCACGTTCAGACCGCGTGGCAACGTGCCGTACACCCGGCCACTGCCTTGTAAGCGGCTGGCAATAAAGGCGTCGCTCACGTCGCTGTTTCCTGCCTCCAGCAACAGTTTGGCCTGTAGACCAAGGGCGATGTCTTCGCTCAGTTGCCGGGCGCGGTACTGAATGTCGTCGGTGTCTTTAAACGCCGTTTTAAGCTGTGCAATGTGCTGAGCCAAGCCTGTATGGCCATGCCCGTCACCCAGCTCGATAAACAACGCCTCCAGCACGCCCGGCTCTTTGGACAGTGCTCGCAGCACATCAAGGCATTGCACGTTGCCCGAGCCTTCCCAAGTAGAGTTGACCGGCGCTTCGCGGTACAGGCGCGGCAAAATACTGTCTTCGACATACCCTGCGCCGCCCATGCACTCGGCCGCTTCATTGATCATCGCGGGCGCCCGTTTGCAGATCCAATATTTGCCCACGGCGGTTACCAGTCGCGAGAACTTGGCCTGCTGCGGATCGTCCAGGTGGTCCAGCGCTTGTCCCATGCGCAAACTCAAGGCCAGCGCGGCTTCGCTTTCAAGCGCCAGATCCGCGAGCACGTTTTGCATCAACGGTTGCTCGGCCAGCACCCTGCCACCGACCAAACGGTGAGCGCAATGATGAGTGGCTTGGGTCAGCGCCTGACGCATCAACGCGCTAGACCCCACCATGCAGTCAAAACGCGTCATGGCGACCATTTCAATAATCGTCGGTACCCCACGCCCTTCTTCACCCAGCATCCAGGCCAGCGCCCCTCGAAATTCCACTTCGCTGGAGGCATTGGAGCTGTTGCCCAGTTTGTTTTTCAGACGCTGGATATAGAACTCATTACGACTGCCATCCGGACGGTGGCGCGGCAGCAAAAAGCAACTCAGCCCCTTGTCGGTCTGGGCCAGGGTCAGAAAGCCGTCGCACATGGGGGCCGAGCAAAACCATTTATGGCCCAGCAGTTCATAGGCCTGCCCCGGCCCCGGTGCGCCGACCGGGTAAGCCCGCGTGGTATTGGCCCGCACGTCGGTGCCGCCCTGCTTTTCGGTCATGGCCATGCCCAGCGTCACACCGCCCTTTTGACTGATGTCGACATTACGCGGGTCGTACACGGTGGCGAGCACCTTGGGCAGCCAGACCTGTGCAACGTCAGGCTGCACACGCAGCGCCGGCACACTGGCAAACGTCATGGTCAGGGGGCAGCCACTCCCCGCTTCTGCCTGGGTGTGCAAGTAGGTCATTGAGGCGCGAGCCACGTGGGCGCCGGGTTGCGGATGGGTCCAGGGTAAAGACGGCAGGCCGTGTTCAATCGCGGTGCGCATCAGCTCATGGTAGGCAGGGTGAAAGTCGACCTGATCAATCCGATGACCAAAGCGGTCGTGGCTGACGAATACCGGTTTGTTTTCATTGGCCAAAAAGCCCGCCGCCATCAACGGGCCACCGGCCAGCGCGCCATACGCATCAATCCGCGATTGTGCCCACCCCGCGCCAAACCGCTGCCCCCACTGCTGCAAGGGCAGGTCGATGCGGTACAGGTTAACGCCGTCCAGTGAGGGCGGCTGATTGGTCACAGCGTGGGTTTCGGCGTATTGATGCAGGTTCATTGCGCGGGCTCCTGTGGGTCATGCCAATGAAGCCAGTGAAGCACGCATCGCGGTCTTCACAAGTGGCATAACCGCCTAAAGCTCGACGCTTATGCCCTCACCGTCACGCAACAAGCGTTGCGCCAGGACCTGTTGCAGGTCTTCAAAACGCAGCGGTTTGATCAGGCAGTCGGTAATTGCGTCGACCTGAGAACGCGCGGTGCTGGCCGCAGGTTCTGACTCGAACAACGCCACCACAGGCAACCGTGCACACGCCGCCAACGTCAGCAATTGACTGCCCATTGAGTCGCCCGACACATGGCTGAACGGGCACGCCAACAACACGGCATCCACGCGCTCGCGACGTAGCGTTTCAATGGCCACCTGACCACTTTCGGCACTCAACACGCGATAGCCCAACTTGAGCAACATACCCCGCAGTAACGGCGAGTTGGCGTTGTTGTCTTCCACCAACAAAACGACGCATTGCTCAGGCGTTCGCACCACAGGCTGTGGGACCATCGCCGACTCAGGGGGCGATTCCAGTTCAAGGGTGAGCTGAAACTGTGACCCCTGCCCCGGCTGCGAATGATGAGTCAGGCGCCCGCCGAGCAGTTCAACCAGACGTCGGCAAATCGACAGCCCGATGCCCAAGCCGCCATATTCACGGGTCATGGAGCCATCCACCTGAAAGAAGTGCTGATACAACTCGGCATCTTCCTGATGAACAAAGCCAATGCCGCTGTCGATCACATTGAACGCCAACGTCCAACGGCCGGGGCTGGCCGTTTTGCCGGTGACGCGCAGAATCACCCCACCTTCGCGGGTGAACTTAATGGCGTTATCCAGCAAACATTCCAGGCACTGGCGAATTTTCTCGGCATTCCCGATCCATTGATCCGGCAAGCCACGCGCCACTTCATACGAGAACGCCAGGCGCTGGCTTTCAGCTCTTGGTCCAAATTGCTCGCGCAAACCGTGCATCATCTCGTTGAGACTGAAAGGCCGGGCACGGGCCTCCAAGCGCCCGGCCTGCAGCTCGGTCAGGGTCAGGATGCCATTGACCATGCCCATCATGGCTTTGGCAGACCCCTCGCCGGTGTGGGTGTACTGCTCAAGTTCAGGCGTCATGTCCAGGGTCTTGATCAACTCCAGCGAGCCAATCACCCCGTTCATGGGCGTGCGCAACTCATGGGTCACCGTGGCCAGAAACTCATCTTTGAGCTGGTTGGTGCGGGCCAGTTGCTGGTTCATTGCCGCCAGTTTTTGCCCGGACTCTTGCAGCGTCCTGGCTTGCAGATCGCGCATGGCGTTGATCCGGTCCGCCAGCGCCAGCGACAGCAGCCCCACCTCAATGGCCGAACCAATCTGGCTGGCGTACATGGTCAGGAATACATTCGGCAAATAGCCCAGCACCATCAGTGTGTTAACCAGCCCGCCGAGCAAAAAGGCGGTCCAGGCGATGACAAAATAACGCGCCACCCGCAGGCCACGGCACCAGGCCACGATGCCGGCAATGAAAATGGTAAAGATAAACGCCAGCGCCAGCCCCGTGGCCAAACGCAGCGACGTCGCGTAACTGGTGGTCAGCGCCAGCACCATCACCAGCACACCGACCGCCATCAACACCATCAGCGCCCGGTCGAGCCAGCGGCTGTGGGTGGCGGTGTGCAGAAAGGTGCGGGCGAACTGGCAGCCGAAGAAGGCGGCGCTGCCAATCAAAAATGGGGTGGCGGCGTTGCCCCACCACGGGTTGTTGGGCCAGAAATACTGCACGGCTGCACCGTTGACTGACAGCTGGTACAGGCCGAACGAGGCAATATAGAAGATGTAATAGAGGTAACTGGTGTCGCGCACGCTCACATAGATAAACAAGTTGTAGACCAGCATGCCCAGCAATACGCCGTAAATCAGACCGAGGATGTAAATACGAACGGGCTGATCTTCCAGATACGCCTTGGTTGACCACAGTGTCAGCGGTGCCTGGATAGAGCCTTCGCTGGCCAGGCGTAAATACACGGTCTGGGTTTGTCCGGGGGTGAAATTCAACTCGAACAGGTAGTTGTTTTCTTTCACCGGGCGACTGTCGAACGGCAGGCCATCACCGGTGCGCTGGGTCAGTTCAAACTCACCGCTGGCGTTTTGCTGGTAGAGGTCAATACGGTCCAGCGGCGGGTACGCCAGCTCCAGTAACCAGGAGGTATTGGCGCTCGGGTCTAATGGCAGGTAGCTGAGGTCGACTTTGAGCCAAAACACCGAATGCGAGTACCCCGCATTGAGCGTGGCCTTGTCATGGGGTTTGAGCCGTTCGGGGTGGGCGATGACGTCGGCCATCGTCGACTGGCCTGCGACGTCTTCATAGACGTGCATCTCGCGGCCCAACGGCAAGCGCTGAGTGGTCTCATCAAAGGCGACTGCGCAGGCCAGCATTGGCAGCCAGCCCATCAGAACAATAAAAAAATAGCGCATACAGCCCCAAAATGGCCTGCCTGATTGCGTCTGTAAGCCTCCTTTCCTTTTGAGACGACGTAAACCAGCATTACCTGTTATTCGTTTGGCGGTCACTCTAGCACAGGCGTTAATGGCAAATACACATCACCTAAATATTCAAAGCGAAGCGTCTAGATCGAGCATTACAGCGACTTTCAGTGCACTTTAAGTACGAGGTGAGTCAGCGTTTTTTCCAGAATTATCCGAAAGAAAATTCCACAGCGTCCTAACCGCCCGTAAAAACTGATTGGTGGTAAGCTCGCGCACCATGAATATCTACAGCTCTCGCCCTGTTGTCCTCTGTCTCTCCGGCCATGACCCCAGTGGTGGCGCCGGCTTGCAGGCAGATATCGAAGCCCTGCTGGCTCAAGGTTGTCACGCCGCTCCGGTGGTCACCGCCCTGACTGTGCAGAACACCGTTAATGTCCGCGATTTTCGTGTGCTGGACCGTGAGTGGGTGCTGGCTCAAGCCGATGCCGTGCTCAGCGACTCGCCCGTTTCGGCTTTCAAGCTGGGTATGCTCGGCTCGCTTGCGATGGTCGACACAGTGGTCGAACTGCTTCAAGCCCACCCGCACTTGCCAATGGTCTGCGACCCGGTACTGCGCGCAGGCGGTGGCGGACGGCTGGGCAAGGACGAAGTGGGTTATGCCATGCGCGAGCGCCTGCTGCCTTTGGCCACCATCGCTACGCCCAACCTGCCCGAAGCCCGCATTCTGGCTGAGTTGCCTGAAGGCAGTGCCGATGAATGCGCAGAAAAACTCCTGCCATATTGCAAGCATTTGCTCATCACCGGCGGTCACGGCGATGAGCACGAAGTTCATAACCGCCTGTACAGCCGCGACGGCAGCCGTCATACCTTCACCTGCTACCGCCTGCCTGGCAGCTATCACGGCTCAGGCTGCACGCTGGCCAGTACCTTGGCCGGCCGCCTGGCCATTGGCGAACACATGGTCAGCGCGGTTGAAACGGCACTCAATTACACATGGCGCACCTTGCGTGATGCCGAGCAACTGGGCCAAGGGCAATTTGTACCGCGCCGCTTGCCGCTAGACTTCTGCTCGTAACCCATGAGGCTCGACTTATGAAACTGCGTGGTCTTTACGCAATCACTGACAGCCAATTGCTGGCCGGCAAGTGGGTGCCGTATATCGAGGCAGCCCTTGATGGCGGCCTGACCCTGCTGCAATACCGCGACAAAAGCAGTGACGAGGCCCGACGCCTGCGCGAAGCCGAGGCATTGCGCGACTTGTGTGCACGCTACAACGCACACTTGATCATCAATGACGATGCCGAACTGGCGGCCCGGTTAGGGGTAGGCGTGCACTTGGGGCAAACCGATGGCCCGTTAACGCCTGCCCGCGCTCTGCTGGGTCGCCAGGCGATCATAGGTTCGACCTGCCACAGTCAAATTGAGCTGGGCGAACAAGCGGCCAAAGAAGGCGCGAGTTATGTCGCCTTTGGCCGCTTCTTCAACTCCAGTACCAAACCCGGCGCACCGACTGCGACTCTGGATGTACTCGATCAAGCCCGCGCGCGGATCAAACTGCCGATCTGTGTGATTGGCGGCATTACTCTGGACAACGCGGCTCCGCTGGTCGACCACGGTGCTGATTTACTGGCGGTGGTGCACGGCCTGTTTGGCGCCGAGAGCCCACAAGAAGTTACCCGCCGCGCCCGTGCGTTCAACGCTTTGATGTCACTTTAAATACCGATTCCTGATTCAGAGAGAGCCCTTCATGTCTCGTTCCGAAACCCTATTTGCCAACGCTCAAAAACACATTCCCGGCGGCGTGAATTCGCCGGTTCGTGCCTTCAAAAGCGTGGGCGGCACGCCGTTGTTCTTCAAGCACGCCGAAGGCGCCTACGTGACTGACGAAGACGACAAGCGTTATGTCGATTACGTCGGTTCGTGGGGCCCGATGATTTTGGGCCACAGCCACCCGGACGTGCTGGATGCCGTGCGCGCACAGCTGGAGCACGGCCTGTCGTACGGGGCGCCAACGGCCATGGAAACCGAAATGGCAGACCTGGTGTGCGCCATCGTGCCATCGATGGAAATGGTGCGTATGGTCAGCTCCGGCACTGAGGCGACCATGAGCGCGATTCGTCTGGCGCGTGGTTTCACCGGTCGCGACAACATTCTCAAGTTCGAAGGCTGCTATCACGGCCACTCCGACAGCCTGCTGGTGAAAGCCGGTTCCGGCTTGCTGACCCAGGGTGTACCCAGCTCGGGCGGCGTGCCGGCTGATTTTGCCAAACACACCCTGACCACGACCTTCAACGACATCGACGCCGTTGAGAAGCTGCTGGCCGAGGTCGGTGACACCGTGGCCTGCATCATCGTTGAGCCGGTAGCGGGCAACATGAACTGCGTGCCACCGGCCCCCGGTTTCTTGCAGGGCCTGCGCAACCTGTGTGACAAGCACGGCGTGGTGCTGATTTTTGACGAAGTGATGACCGGTTTCCGCGTCGCCCTCGGCGGTGCTCAAGCGCACTACGGCGTGACCCCGGACCTGAGCACATTCGGCAAAATCATCGGTGGCGGCATGCCGGTAGGCTGCTTCGGCGGCAAGCGCGAGATCATGGAATGCATTGCGCCACTGGGCCCGGTGTATCAAGCCGGTACGTTGTCGGGCAACCCGCTGGCGATGGCGGCAGGCTTGACCACATTGCGCCTGATCAGCCGCCCCGGCTTCCACGCCGAACTGAGCGATTACACCACGCGCTTGCTCGATGGCTTGCAGCAACGCGCTGATGCGGCCGGTATCCCGTTCGTCACGACCCAAGCAGGCGGCATGTTCGGCCTGTACTTCAGCAACGCCGATGACATCGTTACCTTCGACGACGTCATGGCCAGTGATGCGGACCTGTTCAAGCGCTTCTTCCACTTGATGCTCGAAGGCGGCGTTTACCTGGCCCCGAGTGCTTTCGAAGCAGGTTTCACCTCGATTGCCCATGGCGATGACGAATTGAAACTGACGCTGGACGCTGCCGAGCGCGCATTTGCCGCCCTGAAGTAATCCACAAAAAACGGCAAGGGTGAGGACCCTTGCCGTTTTTATGCCCGTAATGAGCCGTTCTTTTAACCCGCTCGTCCAAAATCGTCTTAAATCAACCGATATCACACTAGTAGCGCAGAAAAACGAGTAAAGACTTTGTAAGGTTGCCTCTGCTTATTTCATAATGCGCGCCTATACATCCCTTGGTCGGGCTTGCCCGTCTTTCCAGAGGTACGTCGATTCCCATGAACCGCACCGGCCGCGCCCTTGCACTGGGCTGCCTGTTGCTCCTACAACCGCTGCTTGCTCAGGCAGGCGGTAACTCGTTGTTGATCCCGGCGATGGGTCGCTGCACCCTCAATACTCAGCCAGAAAATCTGGAAGAGGCGCTTGCCGCGTGCGTGCAAGCAGCAAAAGAGGGGGATGCAGAAGCCGAATACGAGTTAGGCGAGTTCTACTACGACGTTAACAACCCCAAGCGCGACCTCAATCAAGCCCTTAGCTATTTCGAACAAGCGTCGCTGCAAGGCCACGCCATGGCCCAGTTCAAACTGGGCACCATGTTCTTCAAGGGCGAAGGCGTACCGGCCAATAACATTCAGGCGTATATCGTGTTGAAGATGGCGGCCGTGAACGGCGCTGAAGATGCACTGGACACCGCCGACGAAGTGGCCGAGCAAATGCCCCGTGACCAACTCGAAACCGCGACCCAGGTGCTGGGGCAGATATTCCGCAAATACCTGATGGAACTGCAATCGACGGACGCCCGCTCGCCGTTTTCGCCGCTGCCTTGACTGACCGCCCGACCACAAGCGCCAGCCAGCGGGTAGAACTCTGGGGTTGAGCCCTACTTCTCCGGCATCGGAAACGGAAACGGCATCACATTGCTCACGCCACGGGCTTCGCTGATTTTTGGCGTCCCCAGGCGCTCCACCTCGTCGATGCGCACAATCGAATGCATCGGCACAAAGCTGCGCACCACGCCTTCAAATTGAGCCTTGAGCTTTTCTTCGCTCGGATCAACGACCATTTGCGTGCGCTCACCGAAGACGAATTCTTCTACTTCCAGGAAACCCCACAGATCACTTTGATAGATCTGCTTGGCGTACATTTCGAACACCTGTCCCTGGTTAAGGAAAATCACCTTGTAGATTGGAGCTTCACGTTTGGTCATGGTGGGCGGGTAAACATCTGAAGGTATAAAAGAGGGCGCGAACTATAGCATAGCCATCAGACGCACAGCGCTAGGAAGCAACGGCTATGCCCCCTATAATGCGCGGTTCTTTGAACCACTTGATGAACACCCATGGCCAAGAAGCTTTACATCGAAACCCACGGTTGCCAGATGAATGAGTACGACAGCTCACGCATGGTCGATCTGCTGGGTGAACATCAGGCCCTGGAAGTCACGGCGCGCGCTGAAGACGCTGATGTCATCCTGCTCAATACCTGCTCGATTCGTGAGCGCGCCCAAGACCGCGTTTACTCGCAATTGGGCCGCTGGCGCGAGCTGAAACTGGCCAACCCGGACATGGTGATTGCCGTCGGGGGATGTGTGGCCAGCCAGGAAGGTGCCGCCATCCGTGATCGTGCGCCCTACGTTGACGTGGTATTTGGCCCGCAGACCCTGCACCGCCTGCCTGAAATGATTGACGCTGCGCGCATCACCAAGCTGCCGCAGGTCGATGTGTCATTCCCCGAAATCGAAAAATTCGACCACTTGCCCGAGCCACGCATCGACGGCCCGAGCGCCTACGTCTCGGTCATGGAAGGGTGCAGTAAGTACTGCACCTTCTGCGTGGTGCCTTACACCCGCGGCGAAGAAGTCAGCCGTCCGTTCGACGACGTACTCGGCGAGGTCATTCACCTGGCTGAAAACGGTGTGCGCGAAGTCACCCTGCTCGGGCAGAACGTCAACGGCTATCGCGGCCTGACCGAAGACGGCCGCCTGGCTGACCTGGCGGAGCTGATCCGCGTGGTGGCCGCCATCGACGGGATCGAACGTATCCGGTACACCACCTCTCACCCGCTGGAGTTCTCGGACAGCCTGATCCAGGCGCATGCCGAAGTGCCGGAGCTGGTGAAGCACCTGCATTTGCCGGTGCAATCGGGCTCTGACCGCATTTTGTCGGCCATGAAACGCAACCACACGGCGCTGGAGTACAAGTCCAAACTGCGCAAACTGCGTGCTGCCGTACCGGGCATTTGCATCAGTTCGGACTTTATCGTGGGCTTCCCCGGCGAGACCGAAAAAGACTTCGAGCAAACCATGAAGCTGATCGAAGACGTCGGCTTCGACTTCTCGTATTCGTTTGTGTACAGCCAGCGCCCCGGCACTCCAGCCGCCGACCTGACAGACGACACCCCAGAAGAGCGCAAGAAGGAACGCCTCAACGCCTTGCAGCATCGACTGAACCAGCAAGGTTTCGAAATCAGCCGACAAATGGTGGGCTCAACCCAGCGAATTTTGGTCACTGACTACTCGAAAAAAGACCCCGGCGAACTGCAAGGCCGTACCGAGAACAACCGCATCGTCAACTTCCGCTGCGACAACCCGCAGTTGATTGGTCAGTTTGCCGATGTGCACATCGATGCCGCCCAGCCGCATTCGCTGCGAGGTTCGTTGTTGAACTGACCCGTGCCTCACGTAGCCGCAGCCTTGGGCAGCGGCTACAGTTGATTTGCAGCGAAGTCCTTTCGCCCATGACCTGCTAGCGTTATCCTTCAAACCCTCTTATTTGCCTCAGGGCGGCTAAAAACGACTTTGAACGCACCCATCGAACCACATCGTTTTCTCCTCGAGCCTTTTGAGGCTCGCCGTTTCGCCAATCTGTGCGGGCTGTTGGACGAGCATTTGCGCTTGATCGAACAACGCTTGGCGATCGAAATCCGCAATCGCGGCAATCAGTTCGAACTGATCGGCGACCCAAAAATCACGTCCTCCGCAGAAAACCTGCTGCGCCGTCTGTACCGCGAGGCCAAAGCCACCGAGCTTTCGCCAGACATGGTGCACCTGTTCTTGCAGGAATCCGCAGTACAGGACCTCGCCAACGACCCCGTGGCCGAAGCCAGTGTTTCGTTGCGCACCAAAAAGGGCATGATTCGCCCGCGCGGCATCAATCAGCAGCGCTACGTCAAAGAAATCCTGGGCAACGACATCAACTTCGGCATTGGCCCGGCGGGTACGGGTAAAACCTATCTGGCCGTGGCCTGCGCAGTAGATGCCCTTGAGCGCGAGCAGATCCGTCGCATCCTGCTGGTGCGCCCGGCGGTTGAGGCCGGCGAAAAACTGGGGTTCCTGCCCGGCGATCTGTCGCAGAAAATCGACCCGTACCTGCGCCCGCTGTACGACGCCCTGTACGAGATGCTCGGTTTTGAATACGTGGCCAAGCTGATCGAGCGCCAGGTGATCGAAGTCGCACCGCTGGCCTACATGCGCGGTCGCACGCTCAACAACAGCTTCATCATTCTCGACGAAAGCCAGAACACCACCGTCGAGCAAATGAAGATGTTCCTGACCCGTATCGGTTTCGGCTCCACTGCCGTGATCACCGGTGACATCACCCAGATCGACCTGCCTAAAGGCACCAAGTCAGGGCTTAACCATGTCATCGAAGTGCTCAAGGATGTGCCGGGCATCAGCTTTACGCACTTCCAGTCCAAAGACGTCGTGCGCCATCCGCTGGTGCAACGCATCGTAGAGGCCTATGGCCGCTATGAGCAGGACGCTGCCGACAAACTGGCCGCCCTGCCAGCTGCCAAGGATTACCGCCACGATGCTTGAGCTTGACCTGCAACGGGCGAGCGAAGCAGGCGCGCCTTCTGAAGCCCAGTTCCGCCAATGGTGCGAACTGGCGTTGCGCCAGCGCAGCGCCGATTCGGAAATGACCATCCGCCTGGTCGACGAGCCTGAAGCCCGCGAACTGAATCACACGTGGCGCCAGAAAGACTACGCGACCAACGTGCTGTCCTTTCCGGCCGACGTGCCCGATGAATTCCTCGATATCCCGCTACTGGGCGACCTGGTGATTTGTATCGCCGTGGTTGAACGCGAAGCCGCCGAGCAAGGCAAGGCACTTGACGCC
This sequence comes from Pseudomonas weihenstephanensis, assembly GCF_016812185.1. Taxonomy (NCBI): domain Bacteria; kingdom Pseudomonadati; phylum Pseudomonadota; class Gammaproteobacteria; order Pseudomonadales; family Pseudomonadaceae; genus Pseudomonas; species Pseudomonas weihenstephanensis. Next base: position 1,490,385 of record NZ_JAAEBV010000001.1, read on the forward strand.
CACTGGGCTCATCTGGTGATTCACGGCTGCTTGCATCTTCTGGGTTACGACCATATAGAAGACGAAGAAGCCGAAGAAATGGAAGCACTGGAACGAACGTTGCTTGCTGAACTGGGCCATCCGGACCCGTACGCAGACGACGAAAACTGATCAACACCACTGAAATTACCAAGGGATACGAGTAAATCGCTATGAGCGAAGACCGATCGAGCAACGGGCAAAAGTCATGGTTGGGTAAGCTGACCCAGGCCTTTGCCCATGAGCCGAAAAACCGCCAGGAGCTGCTTGAGCTGCTGCGCGAAGCCCATCAAAACAAGTTGTTGGACAGCGAAGCGCTGGCCATCGTCGAAGGCGCCATTCAAGTGGCTGACCTGCAAGTCCGCGACATCATGGTGCCGCGTTCGCAGATGATCAGCATCAAGGCGACCCAGACACCCCGCGAATTTCTCCCGGCGATCATTGACGCAGCCCACTCGCGCTATCCGGTGATCGGCGACAGCCACGACGAGGTACTTGGCGTGCTGCTGGCCAAAGACCTGCTGCCGCTGATCCTTCAAGAGAACGGCGACAAGTACAACATCAAGGATTTGCTGCGTCCGGCGACGTTTGTCCCCGAGTCCAAGCGCCTGAACGTGTTGCTGCGTGAGTTCCGGGCCAACCACAACCACATGGCCATCGTGATCGACGAATACGGCGGCGTGGCGGGTTTGGTGACGATTGAAGACGTTCTCGAACAGATCGTCGGCGATATCGAAGACGAACATGATGTCGAAGAAGACAGCTACATCAAGCCGCTGCCCAGCGGCGACTTCCTGATCAAAGCCCTGACCCCTATCGAAAACTTCAACGAGTTCTTCGACAGTGACTTCTCCGACGATGAGTTCGACACCGTCGGCGGCTTGGTCATGAGTGCGTTCGGGCACTTGCCAAAACGCAATGAAATCACTGAAATCGGCCCCTACCGCTTCCGCATCCTGAATGCTGACAGCCGCCGAATTCACTTGATTCGCCTGACGCCTATCGCCCGCTAAACCTCCCACACCAAGGATTGAAATGCGCTGGATAACCTCCCCCGGCTGGCCCGGTAACTTGCTGGCCGTGGTGGCCGGCGCACTGACAACCTTGGCGTTGGCACCTTTCGACATCTGGCCGCTGGCGCTGGTTGCCCTGGCCATGTTCTACCTCGGCCTGCGTGACCTGTCGCCCAAACAGGCGCTGGGCCGTGGCTGGTGTTTCGGCTTTGGCCTGTTTGGCGCGGGCACCAGCTGGATTTACTACAGCATCCACAACTTCGGTGGCGCGTCTGTGTTGCTGGCCGGGTTGTTAATGCTGGCGTTCACGGCGGCCATTGCGTGGTTTTTCGCCCTGCCCGCCTGGTTGTGGGCACGCTGGATTCGTCGCAATGAAGCCCCGCTGGCAGACGCGCTGGCGTTCGCTGCGCTGTGGGTTGCGCAAGAGGCCTTTCGCGGCTGGTTCCTCACCGGTTTCCCGTGGCTGTATTCGGGTTACAGCCAGCTCGACGGCCCATTGGCCGGGCTTGCTCCGCTGGGTGGCATGTGGCTGATTTCCTTCACTCTGGCACTGACCGCGGCCCTGCTGTGCAACCTGCCGCGCTTGATCAAGGCCAAACGCACGGCGTTTATCGGCGCAGGCTGCGTACTGCTGATCGGCCCGTGGTGCATCGGCCTCGCCCTCAAACACCACGCCTGGACCAGCCCTTCGGGCGACCCGCTGAGCGTGGCGGCGATTCAGGGCAATATCGAACAAAGCATGAAGTGGGACCCTGAACAGCTGAATGCGCAGTTGGCCTTGTACCGTGACATGACCTTCAGTTCCAAACGCGCAGACCTGATTATCTGGCCCGAAACAGCGATTCCCGTGCTCAAGGAAAACGCTGAAGGCTACCTGAGCATGATGGGCCGCTTCGCCGCCGAGCGGCATTCGGCCTTGATTACCGGTGTACCGATTCGACAGGAAGTACGCCATGAACCGCGTTTTTTCAACGGCATCACGGCCGTAGGCGAAGCGGACGGCACCTACCTGAAACAAAAACTGGTGCCGTTTGGCGAGTACGTGCCGTTGCAAGATGTGTTGCGCGGACTGATTGCCTTCTTCGACCTGCCGATGTCCGACTTCGCACGCGGCCCGGCCGAGCAGGCGCTGCTGCAAGCCAAGGGTTATCAGATCGCGCCGTTTATTTGCTACGAAGTGGTGTACCCGGATTTCGCGGCCAGCCTGGCGGCCAAGAGCGACATTTTGCTGACCATCAGCAACGACACCTGGTTCGGCACCTCGATTGGCCCGTTGCAACACTTGCAGATGGCGCAGATGCGCGCACTGGAGGCGGGCCGCTGGATGATTCGCGCGACTAACAATGGCGTCACCGGGTTGATTAACCCGTATGGCCAAATCACCGCGCAGATCCCGCAATTCGAGCGCGGGATTTTGTACGGCGAAGTGGTGCCGATGCACAACCTCACGCCTTACCTGCAATGGCGCTCGTGGCCGTTGGTCATTCTGTGTGGCCTGCTGATTGGCTGGGCGTTGATCACCAGCCGGATTGCCAAAACGGTGTAGCAAGCGCCCTGTCGAGCCTCTGAGATCGATCAGGCTTGAAAGCACACTGCGCGGTTGCGGCGGGCGGCGTAGCCGTCGCCAAGGCATTCAGCCCGCACCCCCAGGCCTATCGCAGAGTTTGAATTGACGGCTGCTGCGCCCCTGATCGCAACCTCGCACCTCGTCAGCGACTACCGCGCGTTGAGCGGATTTACGGGTACTGGGGGCTTGAGCACGGCCTCATACCTGGGCAGCGCCTGGCAAAGTCATCGCTGTAATGGCGGGTGCGTATCAGCGGTAAAACAGCGGATACGCCACTTGCCCTGCGGCTTCGTTCAGCAATTGCCCCGACTGCCAGATCGACTTGAATTCTGGCATCCAGCCGCCCAAAGGCCGGGCGTTGTCTCGCCCCAGAAACCCGACGGGCGCGGGCACCACGTCGAAACCGGCTTGCTCAAAGCTCCAGACCGAACGCGGCATGTGCCAGGCCTGCGTCACTACGACCACGCGCTTGATGCCTTGCGGCAACAAAATATCGGCGGTCATTTGGGCGTTTTCCCAAGTGGTACGGCTTTGTTCTTCCTTCCAGCGCACCTGCACGCCAAAGTCATCGCGCAGCGAGTCAGCCATTAACTGAGCCTCACTGGGCGGCGTACCGTAGTGCAAGCCGCCGGTGGTCAGCAGCGGCAAACCCGATGCTTTAGCCAACCGCGCCGCATAACGCTGGCGCTCTAATCCGGTGCCCGTTGGCTGGTCACTGCCCCACGCCGGATCGCCCCGCTCACGGCCCGACCCCAATACCACGATCGCGTCGGCGCGCTGTGCCAAAGTCGACCATTCGCTTTGGGCCAAAGCCGGTTCACGCTCCAGTGCACGCGCACTCCACTCCACCACAACCGGCAAGCTCATCAACCAAAAGCCAGCCACACCCACGGCAAATAGAGCGCCTGCCAAGCGTGGACGGGAACGACGCAACCACCAGGCAAGCACCAAAATCAGCAGCAGAATGCCGGGCGGTAAAAGAAGTTGTTTAACGAAATATCGAATAGGCATCGAGCATCTCCAAAGATGCCCGAAGCCTAAGGGGGTTGAACCGATGCAACAACAGGCAACGTGAGTGACTGAATAAAAAAGCCTGCTTCATCAACCCTGGGACACGTACTGCATCAAACCATGACTCACGAGCACAGCGTGAATGGCCGTGCTACCCCTTTGCTCCCTTAACCCTGTCCTTGAGCCAGATGACCTTGGCTGTCGGGGGCGCATGCTGCACATTACTGCTGCCTTGCGAACGGCCATCGGCCTCGCGCTCGCTCCGGTTCAAATATGCGTTGATCAACTCCAGCTCGGCACGACTCAAGCCTCGCAATTCCAGTTCGGCAGGGCGCTCATCACGTAACTGCACTGCCGTTTTTGCTGAATCAAGGGCCACGCCCAAACGGTTAATCAGCCGCTCATACACCTGCGACGTTATTGCTGTGCGTTGCGTTTCTGCCATCCGTTCACCTCATCGAAGGAAATAGATCACCCCCGAGATCAAGCTTAGCTGCGCTCGCAAAGCCGGTGCATTGCAGCGACCAACGGAAGGCAGAGGCAATCAGGGTTTCCCTCGATAGAGTGGGGTCATGTATGCTACGGAACTTCCTGTAACCCCTACTCCAACATGACCGGGCAACACAATAGCCGGCCATAGGTTGAAGAGGATTAGGCCACCCTTTATTAGTACAAGTAGCCATGCACGAACATTATCAGCCCCGTGAAATAGAAGCCGCCGCCCAATCATTCTGGGACACCCAAAAGTCCTTCGAAGTCAGCGAAGATCTAGGCAAGGAAACGTTCTACTGCCTATCGATGTTCCCGTACCCAAGCGGCAAGCTACACATGGGGCACGTGCGCAACTACACCATTGGCGACGTGATCTCCCGTTACCAGCGCATGCTCGGTAAAAACGTGTTGCAACCCATGGGTTGGGACGCGTTCGGCATGCCAGCCGAAAACGCCGCGATGAAAAACAAGGTCGCACCGGCCAAATGGACCTACGACAACATCGCCTACATGAAAACCCAGCTGTGCAGCCTGGGTTTGGCCGTCGACTGGTCGCGCGAAATCACCACCTGCAAGCCTGATTACTACCGCTGGGAACAATGGCTGTTTACCCGCCTGTTCGAAAAAGGGGTGATCTACCGCAAAAACGGCACCGTGAACTGGGACCCGGTCGACCAGACCGTTCTGGCCAACGAGCAAGTGATCGACGGCCGCGGCTGGCGTTCGGGCGCGGTGATCGAAAAACGCGAAATCCCGATGTACTACTTCAAGATCACCGCTTACGCCGATGAACTGCTTGAGGGCCTGGACGACATGCCGGGCTGGCCCGAGCAGGTCAAAACCATGCAGCGCAACTGGATTGGCAAATCCCGCGGCATGGAAGTGCAGTTCCCGTATAACGTCGATTCCATCGGCGAAGCGGGCACGCTCAAAGTCTTTACTACCCGCCCTGACACCCTGATGGGCGCCACCTATGTGGCCGTTGCCGCTGAACACCCGCTGGCCACCCAGGCCGCGCAAGGCAATCCTGAGCTGCAAGCCTTCATCGCCGAATGCAAAGGCGGCAGTGTCGCTGAAGCCGACATGGCCACCCAAGAGAAAAAGGGCCTGCCGACTTCGCTGTTCGTCGAGCATCCACTGACCGGTGAAAAGCTCCCGGTGTGGGTCGCCAACTATGTGTTGATGCACTACGGCGATGGCGCAGTGATGGCCGTGCCGGCACACGACGAACGCGATTTCGAATTCGCCACCCAATACAACCTGCCGATCAAATCGGTCGTACGCACCAGCGCGGGCGATGCCTCGCCTTCACCTTGGCAGGACGCGTACAACGAACACGGCACGCTGATCAATTCCGGCGAGTTCGATGGCCTGGACTTCGACGCCGCCTTTGCTGCGATGGAAGCGGCCTTGACAGCCAAAGGCCTGGGTCAATCGCGCACTCAATTCCGTCTGCGCGACTGGGGCGTGAGCCGTCAACGCTACTGGGGCTGCCCGATTCCTATCGTGCATTGCGACACCTGCGGCGATGTGCCAGTCCCTGAAGACCAACTGCCTGTTGTGTTGCCAGAAGACGTCGTACCCGATGGCGCCGGTTCGCCATTGGCGCGCATGCCTGAGTTCTATGAGTGCAGCTGCCCGAAATGCGGCGCACCGGCCAAGCGTGAAACCGACACGATGGACACCTTCGTCGAGTCGTCGTGGTACTACGCCCGCTACGCCTCACCGCACTATGAAGGTGGCCTGGTCGAAAAGGCTGCGGCTGACCACTGGCTGCCTGTCGATCAGTACATCGGCGGCATCGAACACGCGATCTTGCACCTGCTGTACGCGCGCTTCTTCCACAAATTGATGCGCGACGAGGGTCTGGTCGGCTCCAACGAGCCGTTCAAGAACCTGCTGACCCAAGGCATGGTGATTGCCGACACCTATTTCCGTACGCTGGACAACGGTGGCAAGGACTACTTCAACCCGGACGACGTAGACGTCGTGCGTGACGCGAAGGCCAAGATCATCGGCGCTACGCTGAAGTCGGACGGCCTGCCGGTTGAAATCGGCGGCACGCAAAAAATGTCCAAGTCGCTGAACAACGGCGTTGACCCGCAATCGATGATCGAACAATACGGCGCCGATACCTGCCGCCTGTTCATGATGTTTGCTTCGCCACCCGATGCCAGCCTCGAATGGTCGGACGCAGGTGTTGAAGGTTCGCACCGCTTCCTCAAGCGTGTATGGCGTCTGGCCCATGCCCACGTTGGCCAGGGCCTGCCTGGCCCGCTGGACATCGGCACCCTGAACGACGAGCAAAAAGTCATTCGCCGCGCCATTCACCACGCCATCAAACAAGCGAGCCAGGACGTCGGCCAGCATCACAAATTCAACACCGCCGTCGCGCAAGTGATGACCGTGATGAACGTGCTGGAAAAAGCGCCGCAAACCACCGAACAAGACCGCGCCCTGCTGCAAGAGGGCCTGGAAACCGTGGCGCTGCTGTTGGCACCGATCACCCCGCACATCAGCCATGAGCTGTGGAATCAGCTGGGTCACATCGACGCCATCATCGACGCGCCGTGGCCAACACTGGACGAAAGCGCGTTGGTGCAAGACACGCTGCAACTGGTGATCCAGGTCAACGGCAAGCTGCGCGGGCAAATTGACATGCCCGCCGCTGCCAGCCGCGAAGACATTGAAGCGGCTGCCCGTATCAACGAAAACGTGTTGCGCTTCACCGAAGGCCTGACGATCCGCAAGGTCATCGTTGTGCCGGGCAAACTGGTCAACATCGTCGCCAGCTAAATTGGAACAGGCGCCCCACCCTACGTGCGGGCGCCCAATAAAACCTTCCGGGCCGCTCAGTCGGCCTATCTGGTTTCAAGGGGAGCAACACATGATCAAACGCAATTTGCTGGTGATGGGCCTCGCGGTACTGCTGAGCGCCTGCGGATTCCAGCTGCGTGGCACCGGCACCAATCAGTTGTCCATTACTGAACTCGATGTGACCGCGCGTAATGCCTATGGCGATACCGTGCGTCAACTGCGTCAGGTACTGGAAAACAGCGGCGTAAAAATCTCTGCCGGCGCGCCGTATCACCTGATCCTGACCAACGAGCAAGAAACCCAGCGCGCTGCCAGCTATGCGGGCAATGGCGGCACGGTAGAGTACGAATTGACCAACGTGCTGAACTACGAGATCCGTGGCGACCACAATCTGCCGTTGCTAGACAACAAGATTGAAGTGCACAAGGTCTACTTGCAGGACAGCAGCAACATCACTGGCTCTGGCCAGGAAGCCACCATGATTCGCGGCGAAATGCGTCGTGAGCTGGTGCAACAGATGGTGCTACGCCTGGAGCAGCTCACGCCTGAGCAGTTGGCCAAATTGCAACAAGTGGCTGACGAGAAGGCAAAGGCTGAAGCCGACGCTCTCGAAGCTGCGCGCAAAGCGCAAGAGGCGACCCCGCAACAGTCGCCACTCGAAGTACCCAATCAGTAAGGCATACGGGGCGCTCAGGCGCCCCGTCATCTATCAAGTCCTATGAAACTCGCCCCCGCTCAACTTGCCAAACACCTGCAAGGCAACCTGTCGCCGGTCTATATCATCAGCGGTGATGACCCGTTGCTGTGCCAGGAAGCCGCAGACGCCATTCGCAGTACCGCCCGCCAACAAGGTTACGACGAACGCCAGGTATTCAGCGCTGACGCCAGTTTTGACTGGGGTTCACTGCTGCAAGCGGGCGCCAGCATGTCACTGTTTGCTGAAAAGCGACTGCTGGAACTGCGCCTGCCTTCCGGCAAACCGGGCGATAAAGGGGCTGCTGCACTGATCGAGTATTGCGCCCGCCCCGCCGAAGACACAGTGCTGTTGATCAGCTTGCCCAAACTCGATGGCAGCGCGCAGAAAACCAAGTGGGGCAAGGCACTGGTTGAAGGTGCGCACACTCAGTTCGTGCAAATCTGGCCGGTCGATGCCAATCAATTGCCGCAATGGATTCGTCAGCGTTTGTCTCAGGCCGGTCTTTCAGCAACGCATGAAGCTGTCGAACTGATCGCGGCTCGGGTCGAAGGCAACTTACTGGCCGCCGCCCAAGAAATCGAAAAGCTCAAACTGATGGCTGAAGAAGGCCAGATCACCGTCGAGACCGTGCAAGCGGCCGTAGCGGACAGCGCGCGTTTTGATGTGTTCGGGCTGGTCGACGCGGTACTCAATGGCGAGGCCACCCATGCGCTGCGCATGCTCGAAGGCTTGCGCGGCGAAGGTGTCGAGCCGCCTGTGATTTTGTGGGCACTGGCGCGCGAACTGCGGGTGCTGGCCAACATTGCATTGCAATACAGCCAGGGCACCCCACTGGACAAAGCCTTCAGCCAAGCCCGGCCACCGGTGTGGGATAAACGCAAACCCCTGATGAGCAAAGCCTTGCAACGTTATTCCGCACAACGCTGGGCGCACCTGTTGATGGACGCGCAACGTATTGATGCACAAATAAAAGGCCAGGCGGCGGGTTCTGCCTGGAGCAGCTTGAGTCGATTAACGCTGCTGATGTGTGGGCAACGTCTGAATCTGCCTGCGGAGTAAACACCTCGCCCCGTAGGAACTTGGGGTGCAGCATGCCCTCTGGACAACGCTGAAAAACTGGCCGATGATTTGGCCGTGTTTAATCCAGCGAGAGTCAATGCCATGAGCAAGCGCCCCAACAAGGCCAAATCCATTGTCGCCCAACCCTTGTTCCGCAGCCGCCAGGAACGCCCCGCCAAAGGCAAAGGCAGCTACCGCCGCGAAGCCTTCCAGTCGAGAGACCGGGAGGCTTTTTACCTTCTAGCTGCCTGACGACGGGAATGTTAAGGTCTGCCTCTGATTCGCATTACCTGGACCTGCGCATGCCCTCAAGTCATACACGCCGTTGGCCGATGCGCCAACTGATCGCTGCTTCTAGCGTCATCCTTTTAGTCGCCTGCGCAGAGAAACCCACCGCAGCCGATGCTCAACCCCTGCCTGTGACGCCTGCCGCACCTGCGGTGATCTCGGCGCCTGCTGCAGATAACCTCGACATACAGCCCGCTCAAAGCTTCAGCGAGTGGCAAGCCAATTTCCGCGTTCAAGCCCTTAAAGCCGGGATCAACCCGCTGGTGTTTGATAACGCCTTCAAAGACATCACCCCGGACATGGGCGTGATCAAGGCCGACCGCAGCCAACCTGAATTCAGCCGCCCGGTGTGGGAGTACCTTGACGGTGCCCTCTCCCCTTTGCGCGTGCGTAACGGTCAACGCCTGCTGGAGCAGAATGCCCAATTGCTGAGCCGCATCGAACAGCGCTATGGCGTTGACCGCCAGGCTTTGGTGTCGGTGTGGGGCATGGAAAGCAACTTCGGTACGTTTCAGGGCAACAAGTCGGTGATTCGTTCACTGGCCACCCTCGCCTATGAAGGTCGCCGCCCGGAGTTTGCCCAGAGCCAACTGATCGCCGCGCTGAAAATCATTCAGGAGGGCGACATTTCGCCCGAGAAAATGCTCGGTTCATGGGCGGGTGCGATGGGGCAAACCCAGTTCATCCCCACCACCTATGAAACCCATGCGGTCGATTTCGATGGCGATGGTCGCCGCGATATCTGGAACAGCTCGGCCGACGCCCTGGCCTCAACTGCGCACTACCTGCAAAGCTCCGGCTGGAAGCAAGGTCAGCCGTGGGGCTTTGAAGTGAACCTGCCAGGCGGTTTCGACTATGCACTGGCTGACGGCGCGGTACGCAAATCTGTTGGCGAGTGGCAAAAGATCGGTGTCATTTTGCCAGCCAACGCGGCGGGAGCTGATCAATTGAGCGCCACCTTGTTGTTACCGGCCGGGTACCGTGGCCCGGCATTTTTGGTGCTGGATAACTTCCGCGCCATCCTTCGATACAACAACTCATCGTCCTATGCACTGGCCGTGGGTTTGTTGTCTGAGCGATTCGCAGGCCAAGGGACGATCAAAGGGGACTGGCCCAAGGATGAGCGACCACTAAGCCGCTCAGAGCGTGTCGAACTGCAAACCCTGCTCAGCAACCGCCATTACGATGCGGGCAAAGCGGACGGGATTATCGGGGCGAATACCCGTAAGGCGATCCGTAGCGCGCAGCAAGCCTTGGGCTGGCCAGCAGATGGCTATCCATCCCATAAGCTGCTCGAAAGCTTGCGTAACCCGTAGGCATCGTCCTCACCCCAACCGTTTCCCTGGAGAGGTTGGGGTGAGGGGCTTCAAGCCTTATGGTTGTTGATCGAAACCACGCACTGCTCTAGCACCAACTGCTGGCGATCAGCATCCAGACTCACCAAAGCGCCCATCGGCAACGTAAGGTTCGGGTCGCAATGCCCACTCCGCCAACCTGCCAGCACGGGAATGCCCAAAGGCTCAAACGTCTGCCCCACCAGTCGGATCAACGCCTCGTGGTCAACACCCGCCACATCCCCCACCAAGACCCCGCGCAACCCGGCAAACTTGCCCGCCAGGCGCAACTGCGTCAAGAAGCGGTCTATCCGGTACAGCGGCTCGTTGACGTCTTCGATAAACAGAATGATGTCGTCCGCATCCAGTTCGAACGCTGTGCCCATCATGGCGCAGATCATCGCCAGATTGCCGCCCAGTAAACGACCACAGGCAACGCCCGGTGCCACGGTGGTCAAGGGAAAGGCAGCCGGGTGGGCCAACTGTGGCCCTTGACGGCCGCTGAGCATGTCCAGCAAAGAAGATTCGGTGGGCGCCTGCTTGTCACCCAGCAAGTCAGCGTTAAGCATCGGCCCGTGAAAGGTCACAAAGCCTGCATAACGGGTGATCGCCAAGTGCAGCGCGGTGATGTCGCTATAACCGATGAACGGTTTTGGATGACGTTTAAGTCGCTCAAAATCGATGCCGTCGAGCAAGCGAGGGCTGCCATAGCCGCCGCGCATGCACAAAATGGCGTCAATGCTGTCATCCTCAAACGCGTCGTGCAGATCGCGCAAGCGAGTTGCATCAGCGCCTGCCAGATAACCGTCCTTTTCCCAGACGCCAGGAAACACACGCAGTTGATAGCCGCGCGCTTGTATCCATTGGGTCGCAAGGGTCAGGTCAAGTTCGGCGGGGCCTGCCGGGGCGATCAGGCCGATCACCCCGCCAGCGGGTAGCGCGGGCACCGCGCTGTGGGCCTTGTAGGACACCTGCGCGATAAGCCGGCTATTCATGCGTTCACTCACCAATCAACATGGTTTTAACCAGCTTGGCCTGCTCATCGGCATGGTACGAAGAACGCACCAAGGGGCCCGAGGCGACGTTTTTGAAGCCCATTTTGTAGCCTTCCTCGGCGAACCAGGCGAAGACGTCCGGGTGAACAAAACGCTGCACCGGCAAGTGGCTGCGCGACGGTTGCAGGTATTGGCCCAACGTCAGCATGTCGATGTCGTGCTCACGCATGCGCTTCATCACTTCAATGACTTCTTCGTCCGTTTCACCCAGGCCCAGCATCAAGCCGGACTTGGTCGGGATGTGCGGCATCATTTGCTTGAAGCGTTGCAGCAAGGTCAACGACCACTGGTAGTCGGAACCCGGACGCGCAGCCTTGTAGAGGCGCGGCACGGTTTCGAGGTTGTGGTTGAACACGTCAGGCGGCTCGGCAGCGGTGATTTCCAACGCGACGTCCATGCGCCCACGGTAGTCGGGCACCAGCGTTTCGAGCAGCACGTTCGGCGACAATTTGCGGATTTCACGGATGCAATCGGCAAAGTGCTGCGCACCACCGTCACGCAGGTCATCACGGTCGACCGAGGTGATCACCACGTACTTCAAACGCAAGTCAGCAATGGCGACCGCCAGGCTTTCTGGCTCATTGACGTCCAGTGGCTTCGGTCGTCCATGGCCCACGTCGCAGAACGGGCAGCGACGGGTGCAGATGTCGCCCATGATCATGAACGTCGCCGTACCGCCGGAGAAGCATTCGCCCAGGTTCGGGCAGGAGGCCTCTTCGCACACGCTGTGCAGCTTGTGCTTGCGCAGCAACGCTTTGATACGGTCGACTTCAGGCGATACCGGGATGCGCACACGAATCCAGTCAGGCTTCTTCGGCAACTCGGTGGTCGGAATGATCTTGACCGGGATACGCGCAACCTTCTCGGCACCGCGCAATTTAACGCCGGTCTCAACCTTGGAACGGGCCTCGCTGGCGCGGGCTGCACGTTCGGAGATGTCCAGCGTAGGGATCAGGGTTTGAACAGCGTCTTGCGCAGTAGTCATATCAATCGATTCCGCCCGTGAGGGTCGTCTGCTCAGCATAGTCGAGGTGTTTGACGAGTTGCGCACGCAATCGGGCACTCACCTCGGCAAATTCAATCGGGCCTGCATGGTCACGCAACTGGGTCATCGCCAGCCCCGCATAACCACAGGGGTTAATCCGTCGAAACGGTTCCAGATCCATGTCCACATTCAGGGCCAGACCGTGGAAAGAGCAGCCATTGCGAATCCGCAGGCCCAGTGAGGCGATTTTGGCGCCGTCGACATAGACACCCGGCGCATCCTCTTTGGCCTGGGCGTTCACGCCATAGCTGGCGAGCAGCTCGATCAGGCAGCGCTCCATCCGGCTGACCAGCTCACGTACGCCAAACCCTAACCGGCGAACGTCCAGCAACAGATAAGCGACCATCTGACCGGGCCCGTGGTACGTCACCTGCCCGCCGCGGTCCGATTTGACCACCGGGATATCACCCGGCAACAGCAGGTGCTCGGCCTTGCCTGCCTGACCTTGGGTAAACACCGGCGGATGCTGCACCAGCCAGACTTCATCTTGGGTGTCCGGTTGTTGCTTGCGTGCTTCGGTGAAGCGTTGCATCGCCAGCCAGGTGCGCTCGTAGTCAAGCTGACCCAGCTCGCGAATACCCAAGACCTGCGGCATCACAACACCATGTGCACGAAGCCGGTAGCCCGCAGTTCGCTGTTGATGTTGTAGAGCTGATCCTGATCCGTTGCCACGATGTGCAACTGGATCGTTGTGTACTTGCCATTGGTGCTTTGACGTTCGTCGACACGCTCATCGTTGACCTTCGCGTGTTTCTTCACGATGTCGATGATTTTGTCTTTGTTGCCCACACCCGTGTCGCTGATCACCTTAACCGGGTAATCCACGTTAGGGAATTCGATCTTTGGCGCCTTTACTTCGGTATCGCTCATGGCGTATTGGCCTCGTAAGCCCGGAACTACAGACATGACCCCGTGCCGGGTAGGCAAGGGGTCACACAGGTGGGTGCAATCAGTTGAACAACCCGTAGAAGAATAGACGGATGCTATCCCACACGCGTCGGAAAATTCCACCTTCCTCAACGGGTTCAAGTGCGATCAAGTCGGCACTGTGAACAACTTTATCGTCGAGTTTGACTTCAACCTTGCCGATCACGTCACCTTTGGCGATCGGCGCCATCAGTTGCGGGTTCATGGTCATGCTGGCCGCGAGCTTTTTCAACTGGCCTTTAGGCAGGGTCAGGGTCAGATCATCGGCCAGACCGGCTTTAACCTGGTTGGTGATGCCTTTCCAGACCGGTGCTTGCGCCAGCTCAGTGCCCTTCTGGTAGAAGGTCTGGGTTTCGAAGAAACGGAAACCGTAGGTCAGCAGCTTTTGCGTCTCGGCAGCACGGGCCGCCTCGCTGTTGGTGCCGAACACCACCGCGATCAAACGCATGCCATCACGCACAGCCGACGACACCATGCAGTAGCCTGCTTCATCGGTATGACCGGTTTTCAGGCCATCAACGGTTTTGTCGCGCCACAGCAGCAGGTTGCGGTTAGGCTGCTTGATGCCGTTCCAAAAGAACTCCTTCTGCGAGTAGATCGCATAGTGAGTCGGGTCTTCGTGGATGATCGCGCGTGCCAGCAACGACATGTCGTGCGCCGACGAGTAGTGATCCGGGTTTGGCAGACCGGTCGGGTTCATGAAGTGGCTGTTGGTCATGCCCAACTCGCCCGCGGTTTTGTTCATCAGGTCGGCGAACGCGTCTTCACTGCCGGCAATGTGTTCGGACAGCGCAACGCTGGCGTCGTTACCCGACTGAATGATGATCCCGTGCAGCAAGTCGCTGACCGATACCTGGGAACCGACTTTGATGAACATCCGCGAACCACCGGTACGCCAGGCATTTTCGCTGACGGTGACCGGATCGTTTTCACCGATCTGGCCACGACGGATTTCCAGGGTCGCAATGTACGCGGTCATCAGCTTGGTCAGGCTGGCAGGCGGCAGGCGTTGATCGCCATTGTTCTCAACCAGCACGTTACCGCTGCTGGCATCCATGAGCACGTAGGACTTGGCGGCAAGCTGCGGCGGCGACGGCATCATTTCGGCTGCAAAGGCAGCAGGCGTAATGATCAGCGGGACAAGCAGGCACAGGCGTTTGGCAAAGGTGGTGATGTTCATCCGTCTCTCGAAATTGTTAATGGAAACTTACCCTCGCGGGCAAAACTGTTGTGACAGCCGTTTGACGGGCTGTCGCGTATTCAGTTGCAGCGTGGCCCTCACAGGGCTTTTATTCTTCGCCGCCACAACTGCGTTTGAGCCTCGAAGGTTCAAGGCCCAACGCGTTAATCAGTGTTACTGATCCGATGTCACAACGCTTGGCTGGCCCAAGTTGGCCAGACGCACGCTGTTTTGCGCTTGCTGTACTTCACCGGCCGAGGCGATTGGCCCCAGTCGTACACGGTGCAAGGTTTGTTGATTGCGCACAATTGAACTGATGAACACCGGAGCGCTGACCATGCCACTGAGCTTGGAGCGAAGCAACTCTGCCGCGTCCGGGTTGGCAAATGCGCCGACCTGCAAGTACGTGCCGTGGCCACTGGCCATGCCTGGCACCGGTACAACATCACTCGCGTGCTGCTGCGCAGGTGGCGTCCATTGTTCAACCTTGCCGGTCGACACCGTAGGGCCGGGGGCATTCTGAGCCATTTTTGGCTCATTGAGCATCAACGGCGCCGGGCGACCACGCTGCGCCCACCACGCTTGCGGGTCAATGCCTTCAACCTTGACCCGCGCCGTACCGGTTTCGGCATAGCCAAGTTTTTTGGCCGCCGCATAAGACAAGTCAATGATGCGGTCCGAGTAGAACGGGCCACGGTCATTGACCCGCAGCACAACAGCTTTACCGTTGTCCAGGTTGGTCACTTTGACGTAGCTGGGCAGTGGCAGGGTTTTGTGCGCGGCGCTCATGCCGTACAGGTCATACACCTCGCCATTGGCGGTGTTTTGACCATGAAACTTGGTGCCGTACCAAGAGGCAGTACCCGATGCGACATAGGTCTTGGACTCTTGAATCGGGAAGTAGGTTTTACCCAGCACGGTGTACGGGTTGGCCTTGTAGGGCCCGGTGTGCAGGGTCGGGGTGGCATCGGGGATGCGCGAGACGTCCACGTCCCACCACGGCGCGCCGTCTTTGTGCGCGCGGTTGATGTCCAGCCCCGGCGTGGCGCGAACAACGGCGGTCGACTTTTGGGGCGCGGCGGTGCGGCTGCTGGAGCAGCTCACCACCAGCAACGCAAGGGCGGCGCAGGCAGCGACTTTAAGAGGTGTGCGGATCGCTAGAAACGGCATTACTTAGTGCCCCGTGCTTGAACCAGCAGGTCGGACAGTTGGTGCACTGCCATGGCGTACATCACGCTACGGTTGTAGCGCGTGATCGCGTAAAAATTCTTCAGGCCCATCCAGTATTCAGGGCCGTTTTCGCCTTCGAGACGGAACGCGGTGACCGGCATGTCGTCAGGCAGCGCATCATGACTCGACCACCCCAGCGCTCGCAACTCCCCGACGGTTTTCACCGGCTCGATGCCTTGGGTCAAGCCTTCGTCGACCCGCTCGCCCTGTACGTCGGCGCGAATCACCACCGGCTCACCGGCCACCCAGCCATGACGCTTGAAGTAGCTGGCAGCGCTGCCAATCGCGTCGTCCGGGTTGCTCCAGATGTTGATGTGGCCGTCGCCGTCAAAGTCCACGGCGTAAGCGCGAAAGCTGCTCGGCATAAATTGCGGCAAGCCCATCGCACCCGCGTACGAGCCTTTAAGGGTCAACGGGTCGACCTGCTCTTCACGGGCCAACAACAGGAACTCACGCAGCTCCTTGCGGAAGAACTCGGCCCGTGGCGGGTAATCAAAGCCCAGGGTCGACAACGCGTCGATCACCCGATAATTGCCGGTGTTGCGACCGTAGAAGGTTTCAACGCCGATGATCGACACAATCACCTGTGCCGGAACACCGTATTCCTGCTCGGCACGGGCCAGTACGGCTTCGTGCTCGCGCCAAAAATCGACACCGCGGGCAACACGGGCATCAGAAATAAAGATGGGGCGGTATTCTTTCCACTGCTTGACGCGCTCGGCAGGACGCGAAATAGCGTCGAGAATGCTCTGCTTGCGCTGAGCCTGGCGAAACACGTCCATCAGCTGTTCGCCGGCAAACCCGTAGTCGCGGGTCATTTCACCGACAAACTCAGCCACTTGGGGTGAGCCTTCGTAGTCGCCGGCCACCGCGCCTTGCGCCGCCCCGAACAGACCCAACAGGCCTACCCATGACGCGTATCGAGCGGCCCAGCCACGCATTACTTGCATTGAATAATTCACCTTAATCAAACTTGCGCGATCCACTTGCGATGCGTGTGGATCGACATCAAAACCCCAAACGCTGACAGCAGCGTGACGAGCGAAGTTCCGCCGTAGCTAATAAACGGCAATGGCACGCCCACCACCGGCAACAGGCCACTGACCATACCGATGTTGACGAAAACATAAACAAAAAACGTCATGGTCAGGCTGCCGGCCAGCAATTTGCCGAACAGCGTCTGGGCCTGGGCCGTAATCACCAGGCCGCGACCAATCAACAGCAGGTAGATCAGCAGCAATGCGCAAATCCCTACCAGGCCGAATTCTTCGCCCATCACCGCGATGATGAAGTCGGTGTGGCTTTCGGGCAGAAAGTCCAGATGCGACTGGGTGCCCAACAGCCAGCCTTTGCCAAACACCCCGCCAGAACCGATAGCCGCCTTGGACTGAATGATGTTCCAGCCGGTGCCCAACGGGTCGCTTTCAGGGTCGAGAAAGGTCAGTACCCGCTGCTTCTGGTAGTCGTGCATCACGAAAAACCACATGGCCACCGCCACCGGGATGGTGGCCGCCAATACGCTGAGGATCCAGCGCCAGCGCAAACCGCCCATAAACAGCACAAACGCTCCGCCCGCCAGCACCAGCAACGCGGTGCCAAGGTCGGGCTGGCGCACAATCAGCGCAAACGGCACGCCGATCAGCATCAAACTGATAGCGACGTGCTTGAGCTGCGGGGGCAAGGTGCGCTTGGAGAGATACCAGGCGATGGTCGCCGGCATCAAAATCTTCATGAACTCCGAAGGCTGGAAACGAATCACCCCCGGTATGTTGATCCAGCGCGTGGCGCCCATCGCGTTGTGGCCCATCACGTCCACCACCACCAGCAACAACACACCGACCAGGTAGCCGATGGGCACCCAGCGCGCCATAAAGCGGGGTTCAAGCTGGGCAATGATAAACATCGACACCAGACCGATACCGAACGAGGTCGCCTGCTTGCTCAGCAGGTCCCAGCTTTTACCGCTGGCCGAATACAACACAAACAAACTGCCTGCTGCCAGGGTCAGCAGCAAAATCAGCAGCGGGCCATCAATGTGCAAGCGCTGAAGCAGCGAGGCACGCCGACGCATCACATCCTCACTGGAGAGCATGCGATCAAAATTACTCATCACTGGCCGAAACCTCCGCCTTTGAAGGGCTGGCGTACTCAGGTTTGAGCTTGCCGTCTGCATCCAGTAACCAGGCATCCATGACCTTGCGCACCACTGGCGAGGCGACGCGGCTGCCCGCCTCGCCGTTTTCAATCATCACCGAGACCGTAATTTGCGGGTTATTGGCCGGCGCAAAACCGACGAACAAGGCGTGGTCGCGGTGGCGTTCCTGAACCTTGGAGCGGTCATATTTTTCGCCTTGCTTGATGGCCACCACCTGCGCAGTACCACTTTTGCCGGCAATCAGGTATTGCGCGCCAACCCCGGCGACCCGTGCCGTACCGCGTGCGCCATGCACCACTTGCTGCATGCCGTGGCTGACCTTGGCCCAGTTGGACGGGTCGCGCAGCACGATATCAGGCATCGGATTCGGGTCCACGGGCGGTACGCCTTCAATGGTCTTGGCCAGATGCGGACGAATCCACTTGCCCTTGCTGGCAATCAGCGCCGTGGCTTGCGCCAGTTGCAAAGGCGTGGACTGCATGTAGCCCTGACCGATCCCCAAAATCAGGGTTTCACCCGGAAACCAGGCCTGACGTCGGGTGGCGCGCTTCCACTCGCGCGACGGCATCAGCCCCGCCGACTCTTCAAACATGTCGAGGGAGACTTTCTGGCCAATGCCGAACTGGTTCATATAGGTCGACAGCCGGTCAATGCCCAGCTTGTGGGCCAAGTCGTAGAAGTAGGTGTCATTGGAACGCATGATCGCCGTGTCCAAATCCACATAGCCATCACCGCTGCGGTTCCAGTTACGGTATTTGTGATCGTAATTGGGCAACTGGTAATAACCGGGGTCGTAGACCCGCGAGGCACCGGTGATCACGCCGCTGTCGAGACCGGCAATCGCCACCGCAGGCTTGATGGTCGAACCCGGCGGGTACAGGCCGCGCAAAATCCGGTTAAACAGCGGGCGATCAATGGAGTCGCGTAACTCGGCGTAAGCCTTGAAGCTGATGCCGGTCACAAACAGGTTGGGGTCAAAACTGGGTTGACTGACCATTGCCAGCACCTCGCCCGTCATCGGGTTCAGAGCGACAACTGCGCCACGGCGCCCGGCCAGCGCCTCCTCGGCGGCTTCCTGCAACTTGATATCGAGGCTGAGCACGATGTCTTTGCCGGGGATCGGGTCGGTGCGTTTAAGCACGCGCAACACCCGGCCACGGGCGTTGGTTTCAACTTCTTCGTAACCCACCTGCCCGTGCAGCTCGGCTTCATAGAAGCGCTCGATGCCGGTTTTACCGATGTGATGGGTGCCGCTGTAATTGACCGGGTCGAGGGTTTTAAGCTCTTTTTCGTTGATCCGCCCCATGTACCCCACCGAGTGCGCAAAGTGCGCGCCTTGCGGGTAGTGGCGCACCAACTGCGCAACCACTTCCACCCCTGGCAGGCGGAACTGATTAACGGCAATGCGGGCGATCTGCTCTTCGTTCAGCTCAAACAGGATGGGCACCGGCTCAAACGGCCGCCGCCCCTGTTTCATGCGCTTTTCAAACAGTGCGCGGTCTTGCGGGGTGAGTTGCAACACCTCAACAATCACGTCGAGCACTTGTTGCCAGTCACCGGAGCGCTCGCGGGTCATGCTCAGGCTGAAGCTTGGCCGGTTGTCGGCGATCACCACCCCATTGCGGTCAAAAATCAGGCCACGGGTGGGGGGAATCGGCTGCACGTGCACCCGGTTGTTTTCCGACAATGTCGAGTGGTACTCGTACTGCACCACTTGCAAGTAGTACAGGCGCACGATCAGCGCACAAATGAGCGCCACCACGACACAGGCGCCGACCACGACGCGGCTGCGCACAAGGCGTGCGTCTTTCTCGTGGTCTTTGAGGCGAATCGGCTGAGACATTCAGGACGCTGACTATTTGTGATAAGGGTGCCCGGACAGAACCGTCCAGGCGCGATACAACTGCTCACCAATCAGAATCCTTACCAACGGGTGTGGCAAC
This sequence comes from Pseudomonas weihenstephanensis, assembly GCF_016812185.1. Lineage (NCBI taxonomy): Bacteria > Pseudomonadati > Pseudomonadota > Gammaproteobacteria > Pseudomonadales > Pseudomonadaceae > Pseudomonas > Pseudomonas weihenstephanensis. The sequence goes on from NZ_JAAEBV010000001.1 coordinate 1,510,216, forward strand.
GTCAACGGCGACAACGACCAGCGTTGATCGGCACGCGCGCACACTTCGGGTGCCAGCCCTTCAGGCCCGCCCACCATGAAGTTGACCGTGCGCGAGTCCAGGCGCCAGCGGTCGAGTTCGACCGCCAGTTGCTCGGTACTCCAGGGCTTACCGTGCACTTCCAGCGTGACAATCCGCTCGCCCGGGCCGACTTTGGCCAGCATGGCCTCGCCTTCCTGACGGATAAAACGGGCCACGTCGGCATTCTTGCCACGGGTATTGAGCGGTATTTCTACCAGTTCGAGCGCCAGCTCGGATGGCAGACGCTTGGCATATTCATGCCAGCCTTCTTCCACCCACTTGGGCATACGCGAACCGACAGCGATCAAACGCAGGCGCACAGCGAACCCTTATTCCTGGTCTTTGTTGAGCTTGAGGAAATGCTCATGGGTGTTTTCAGGGCTGTGGTGAGCAGCGCTGCCTGCACGGCTTTGCTCGGCACCGGCCCACAGACGCTCCAGGTCGTAGAACTGACGGGCGCTGGCGGTCATCATGTGAACGATCACGTCGTCCATGTCCAGCAGAACCCAATCGCTGTCGCCCTTGCCTTCTTCACCCAATGGCTTGACGCCCAGGGCTTTCACCGCTTCACGGATTTTGTCGAGCATTGCGCCGATCTGACGGTTCGAGGTACCAGTGGCAATGATCATGTAATCGGTGATGCTGTGCTTGTCGCGCACATCAATTACCTGAATGTCCTGGGCTTTGACGTCTTCCAGCGCGGCAACAGCAACCTTGACTAGCTCGTCGCCTTTGAGCGGCTCGGCGCTAAAGGTTTTTTCTGGCAGCGGAGCGCTCTTGAATGTGCCTTTGCGTTTTACTTTGCTTACATCTTTGTTGGTCATATAAAACTCGTTTTGCTCGTATGTTCGGGGGGTTCAATACACGTCAAATCGTGCCTTGAACCACGCCTTTTTCAGTTCGACGCACGGTAAAGCCCGTGCGCATCGATGTAGGCCAGGACCGCGTCGGGCACCAGATAACGTACCGACTTACCGCTGGCCAGCAGTTGACGGATCTGGGTGGCGGATACCGCGAGCGGTGTCTGCCAGACGAATGCAATCTGTCCGCTCGACCCTTTCAGGGCCAGCGGGTCGCTTACCGAGCGCGCCGCCAACAGGTTGCGCAAGGCATCCGGCGGTTCGCTGTCGGCATCCGGGCGCTGTAGCACCAGGATATGGCAATGCTGGAGCAACTCTTCCCAGCGATGCCACGTGGGCAGGCCGCAAAACGCGTCCCAACCCAGCAATAAAAACAACTGGTCGTCGGCGGCCAACTCGGCCCGCATCAGTTCCAGGGTGTCGATTGTGTAGGACGGCTTGTCCCGTTGCAGTTCCCGGGCGTCAACCACCAGCGTAGCCACTCCGGCGACGGCGCACTCAACCATCGCCAAACGGTCGTGCGCAGACACTTGCGGGGTGTCGCGGTGGGGTGGCCTGGCGTTGGGGGTCAGACGCAGCTCGTCGAGCGCCATCATTTCCGCCACTTCCAGCCCACCGCGCAAATGCCCGATGTGCACCGGATCGAAGGTTCCACCCAACACGCCAATGCGCCGGGGTAACGCGTCGTTCAGCGGTGCCATCATTGGCGCGTCAAGGTCGGCCAACTCAAGCAGGCTCCTGACCGCGCAGCTGCCCATCACCGACCACAATGTACTTCTCGCAGGTCAAACCTTCGAGACCCACCGGGCCGCGGGCGTGCAGCTTATCAGTAGAAATGCCAATCTCCGCACCCAATCCGTATTCAAATCCATCGGCGAAGCAGGTTGGGGTGTTGAGCATCACCGAACTGGAGTCTACTTCGGCCATAAAACGCCGTGCGTCGCCCTGGTGTTCGGTCACGATCGAGTCGGTGTGATGGGAGCCGTAGTGATTGATGTGTTCAATCGCCTGGTCCAGACCGTCGACAACACGGATCGACAAAATCGCGTCCAGGTACTCGGTGTGCCAGTCGTCTTCAGTGGCAGCCACCACGTCAATCAGTGCCTGCGTGCGCTCACAACCGCGCAGCTCGACGCCTTTGGCACGAAACTCTTCGGCCATTGCCGGCAAGAACTGCGCCGCCACCGCCTGATCGACCAGCAAGGTTTCCATCGCCCCGCAAATGCCATAACGGTAGGTTTTGGCATTGAACGCAATACGCTGCGCTTTTGTCAGATCCGCCTGGGCACTCACGTATACATGGCAGATGCCGTCCAGGTGCTTGATGACCGGAACACGGGCGTCACGGCTCACGCGCTCGATCAAACCTTTGCCACCGCGCGGCACGATCACGTCCACATACTCGGGCATGGTGATCAATGCACCGACGGCGGCACGGTCCGTGACTTCAACCACTTGCACCACTGCCGCCGGCAGACCGGCCTCAGCCAGGCCTCGCTGGATACAGGCGGCAATCGCACGGTTGGAATGAATGGCCTCGGAGCCACCGCGCAAAATAGTCGCGTTGCCCGACTTCAAGCACAGGCTCGCAGCATCGATGGTCACATTGGGGCGCGACTCATAAATAATGCCAACCACGCCCAGCGGCACGCGCATTTTGCCCACCTGAATGCCCGAAGGCCGGTAGCTCATGTCGCGAATCGCGCCGATCGGGTCCGGCAAGCTGGCCACCTGCCGCAAACCGACGATCATGCCGTCGATGCGCGCAGGGGTCAGCGCCAGACGCTCCAACATCGCGGGCTCCAGACCATTGGCACGCCCCGCCGCCAGATCCTGCTCGTTGGCAGCGGTGAGTTCGGGACGGGCAGCATCCAATGCCGCCGCAGCCGCCAGCAGGGCACGGTTTTTTTGCCCGGTGCTGGCACGGCCAATCACACGGGACGCTTGGCGAGCGGCGCGACCCAGGCGGGTCATGTAGTCAAGAACGGACTCAGTCATGGTCTCAATGGTCTTGGCAGGGAGGAAAGCGGCCGATTATAGCGGTCCCGCCGCCTCACGCACAGCGGTGGCAGGCGGATGGTCGAAATGGGCTGTAAATACACTGCGTTCAGCCCCAATTAAGCAGGTCTTGCTATGATCTGCCCCTTTTCAGCCATCCATTAATCGATCCGAAGATGCCGAACGTACTGCCGGATTCATTTTTTGACCGTGACGCCCAGCGCGTCGCCCGCGAACTGCTGGGCAAAGTCATCCGCCATCGAGTCAACGGGCTGTGGCTGAGCGCGCGCATTATCGAAACCGAAGCCTATTACTGCGTCGATAAGGGCAGCCACGCGTCATTGGGCTATACCGAAAAACGCAAAGCGCTGTTTATGGATGGCGGGCACATTTACATGTACTACGCTCGCGGCGGTGATTCATTGAACTTTAGCGCCCACGGCCCCGGCAATGCGGTACTGATCAAGTCGGCGTACCCGTGGGTTGACGCGCTCTCAGGCCCTGACAGCCTGGCGCAGATGCAACGCAACAATCCGGACACACACGGCAATCCGCGCCCCGCGGCCAGGCTCTGCGCCGGGCAAACGCTGCTGTGTAAAGCCTTGGGGCTGAAAGTGCGCGAATGGGATGCAAAATGTTTCGACCTTGAACGTTTACGCGTCGATGACGTCGCACAACAACCCTCGCACATCCTTCAAACCACGCGTTTGGGCATCCCTCGCGGACGTGACGAGCACCTGATGTACCGCTTTGTCGATGCCGACTATGCCGCGCACTGCACACGTAACCCGCTACGCCGCGGGCAGGTTGAAGGCCGGGACTATGTGACGCTGCAACACACCTGCACCGCCGATTAAATAACGATCAAAAGGAAGTTGAAACATGGGCCCATGGCTCGATAGCGTAACTGGCTGGCTAACAGCCAACCCGCAGTGGCTGGGCCTCGCGGTATTTATTGTGGCGTGCGTGGAGTGTCTGGCAATTGCCGGGATCATCGTGCCCGGCACCGTTTTGCTGTTTGCGATTGCCGTCATGGCCGGCAGCGGCGCCCTGTCATTGGGTGAAACCTTGTTACTGGGCTTTCTCGGCGGCCTGCTCGGTGACGTGGTGTCTTACGCACTGGGCAGACGCTTCCACCAAAACATTCGGCGATTACCGCTATTACGCACGCATCCTCAATGGATGAACGGCGCCGAGAGCTACTTTCACAAGTACGGCATTGTCAGCTTGCTGATTGGCCGCTTTATCGGCCCGCTGCGCCCGATGCTGCCGATGGTGGCGGGCATGTGCGACATGCCCATCCCGCGCTTTATTGGTGTCAGCCTGCTGGCCGGCATGGGTTGGGCAGTGGCGTACTTGCTGCCCGGTTGGGCGACCGGGGCCGCCATCCGCCTGCCCTTGCCCGAAGGGTTCTGGCCGCAAGCCGCGATGGTTGCGGTCGGCCTGGCCGCGCTGTTGGGCCTGAGCATCAATGCCAGCATCCGGCGCCAATCCGGGGCGACGGTGCTGATCGGTGCCCTGAGCCTGAGCCTGCTGCTGGCAGTGTTCGTCGGCTACCCCTACCTCAGCGCTCTGGACCGGGGCATCTCGGCACTGGTGCAAGAACATCGCAGCAGTGCGATGGACATGGCCGCGGTCCTGGTGACGCAAATTGGCAACTTCCGCACCCAGTTCCTGGCTGCCGCCGTGGTCTGCGTCATTTTGCTGTTAACCCGCCAATGGCGCGCCCTGTTCTTTTTCGGTGGAGTCACGCTGTTTACCGCAGTGACCAACACCACGACCAAACACTTCTTTGCACGGATGCGCCCTGACGTATTGGTCGACCCGCTCACCAGTTACAGCATGCCCAGCGGGCACAGTTCGGGGGCGTTTGCATTTTTTGTGGCGCTGGCGATTCTGGCCGGACGCGAGCAACCGCAACGCATGCGCGTGACGTGGGTGTTGCTGGGGTGCCTGCTGGCGATCACGGTCGCCATGTCACGGGTTTACCTGGGCGCTCATTGGCCAACAGACATCATGGCCGGCGCATTACTGGCGATTACAGTCAATGCGTTTGCACTCGCCCTGAGCCAACGCTTTATGCCGCTCAGCCCGGTTCCGCAAAAAGTCTGGTGGGTGATTTTGCCCGCGGGCACCGCGCTGTACGGCTTTTTTATGCTCGGGCACCTGTCCAAAGAGCTGCTGCGCTACGCCTATTGATAGCCAAAAACGCAGCTCATTTTGCAGGAGCTGCCGAGGTACGGGGCTGCGTTCAGACGCAGCCTCTCATGACCCGTCAGCCACGCCAAAACAGCGACGGTTCAATTAAGGGCTTCAGCCTGCATCTCGTCGAGCAACACTTGAATACCATCAAGGCGCTGCTGCGGGTCATCGACTTGCAGCAGTTCGAGCTTGTCCTCTTCGGCAAAAGGCAACAAATACGCCAGCTGATTGCCCAGTGACTGCTGCCCCGACACCTCGGTGTTCATCTCCAGAGCCGCCACCATGGGATGCTCTGCCAACGCTTTGAGTAACGCCAGCAGGTCTTGATCTTCTTCACCCAGCGGTTGCTCGGCAACTTCATCCATCCATTCAATCTCGGCCAGCAATGACTGATTGGGTTGCGCCTGCGTGCTCAAGACCTGAAAGCGCCGCCCGCCTTCGACACGAATGCCCAGCAGCCCGTTGTCCTGCTGCTTGAAGTCTCGGATCAGTGCCTCACACCCGATCAGGGCGATGTCTTGCGGGGCGTCGCCCACTTCGCTGCCCTCAAGAATGCACACCACACCAAAGCCGGAGCCCTGCTTCATGCAGCGGGCGATCATATCGAGGTAGCGCGCTTCAAAGATTTGCAGGTCCAGCACACACCCCGGAAACAGCACGGTACTGAGGGGAAACAACGGCAATGTCATGTCTACGTCCTTACACCACGAGGCTGACGGCCAGCGGTAAAAATACCGCCGTACCCACGCCCATTAAACTCATCGCCAACGCCGCAAAGGCGCCGCACTCTTCGCTTTCTTGCAAGGCCACCGATGTGCCCACCGCATGCGCCGTCATCCCCAATGCCATGCCGCGCGCCTCGGTGCTGTGAACGCGCAACAGACTCAGCAGGCTGGGGCCGACGATCGCACCAATGACCCCGGTAATCAGTACAAACACTGCCGCCAACGCCGCCACGCCGCCAATTTGCTCTGCCACCAGCATGGCAATCGGTGAAGTGACCGACTTGGGCGCCAACGTCATCAGCACTCTGTGCTCCGTCCCGAACCAGGCGCCCAACAGCACCACGAGACCGGTCGCAAATACCCCGCCAATCACCAGCGTAGTAAAGATGGGCCAAAACAGTTGCCGGATTCGCCGCAGGTTCAAGTACAACGGCACCGCTAACGCTACCGTGGCAGGCCCCAGCAGAATGCTCAGAATGTCAGTGCTATTGCGGTACTCGTCGTAGCTCAGGCCGCAACTGAGCAGCACGCCAATCACCAACAACATCGAGGCCAGCACGGGCTGTAGAAAGATCCAGCGGGTTTTCTCAAACGCTGCGAGCACCAGTTGATAAGCACCCAGAGTGATGCCGATACCAAACAGCGGGTGATGAATCACGGCGTACCAGGCACCTTGCCATTCCAGGGTCATGACCGTTCCTCAGGGTGCTGATGACGTTTGAGCAAACGCTGCATCAACACACCGACGAAGGCCATCGAGATTAAAAGCGACAGTACCAATGCCCCGACAATGGCCCAAAAATCTGCCGCGATATCGCGCGCGTAAACCATCACCCCCACGGCGGGCGGCACTAACAGCAAGGGCAAGTAGCGCAGCAGACCACTGGCGGCCTGACTTAACGGCTCGGAGACTTCGCCGCGCACCACCAGAAACGCCAATAGCAGCAGCAACCCGATAATGGGGCCGGGCAAAACGGGGATGAACACATGATTGAGGGCGGTGCCGAGCAATTGAAACAGCACCAGCCAGGTCAGGCCGCGTAACAACATTTCACATCTCCAGCGATCTTTTTTGCGGCGCATTATAGGCACGCTCCCCGCCCGCTGGCATGGCTAACGCCATGATCGGCCGGTGAATATCTCAGGATGTTTCATGTGACCCTATAGAGCGGCTTCCTTAGCTGCGGCATACTCGGTGGCCTAACTTTGCGGATCCTGCCATGCGCCCATTTGCCCCCCTCGCTTTGACCCTGCTGCTGACGGCCTGTGGCGACGGTGAATCGCTATTGCCGCCGGACGCGCGCCTGCCCGATGGCGGACGCTATCGCGGTGAAGTGGTCAATGGGTTGCTGCAAGGCCCGGGTCGCATCGACTACCCGAATGGCAGTTGGTACGCAGGTAATTTCAGCAATGGGGTGTTCCAGGGCCAGGGCGAATGGCACGCCAGCAATGGCGATGTGTACCGTGGCGCGTTTGAGCAAGGTTTATACAGCGGCCAGGGCAGCCTGATCACCCACGACAGCGATTACATGGGCGGCTTCAAGCAGGGCCGGCGCGAAGGTGAAGGCACGCTTAAAGAAGGCGGCATGAGTTATCGCGGCGAGTTCAAAGATGACCAGTTCTGGGGCAACGGCCACCTTGAACTCGATGACGGCAGCCAATATGAGGGCCAGTTCGCGCGCGGCAAACCCCACGGCCAGGGCAAACGCAGCGATGCCAGCGGCAATGAGTTCACAGGCACCTTTGTGAACGGTCAACTTGAAGGCAGCGGCATTTTCAACAGTGCCGAAGGCGATCAGTACGAAGGCGAATTCAAAGACAACCAGCTCAATGGCAAAGGCCGCTACGAAAACGCAGACGGCGATGTGTGGATCGGCGAGTTCAAGGATGGCGCCCTCACTGGCAAAGGCGAGTTCATTGGCATCGACGGCAGTCATTATCGCGGCCAGTTCAGTGAATGGCGGTTTAATGGCCCGGGCGAACTCAGCCTTGCAGACGGCAGTACCTACGTCGGAGACTTTGCCAACGACACCTATCAGGGCTACGGCACCTTGACGCTGAGCGACGGCTCGGTCGAAAAGGGCTACTGGATCAACGGCCTGCGGGTACGCGACGATAAAGGCAACCTGTTGCCCGACCCGCTGGAGCTGGGTTTAATCAACCAGGGCAAGCTACTGGACAAGGCCCTCAAAGCGGTGCCGCAGTCCACCCCGGCCATTGAGCTGTACAGCCTGGTACTGGGGGGCGACGGCAAGCAAAGCGTGTTCTTGCGTGAAGCCGACTACGTCGGCGACATGCTCGCCAGCCGTTTCGGCAGCCGCGGCCAGATCAGACTGGTCAACCATCGCGATCACTTGATGGATCGCCCTATGGCCACCCGCGAAAACCTGCACCGCGCCGCCAAAACCCTGGCCGAGCGCACCGGCCCGGAAGATTTGGTCTTCATTTACCTGACCAGCCACGGCACCCACGATCACGAACTGGTGCTGGACCAGCCTCGCCTTGAACTGGCCGACCTGCCTGCCGAAGATTTGGCAGCCGCTCTTGCCCCCCTCAAGCATCGCAACAAAGTCATTGTGATTTCCGCCTGCTACTCCGGCGGTTTCATACCGGCACTCAAGGATGAAAGAACCTTGATCATGACCGCGTCCGAGGCCAACAAAGTGTCGTTTGGCTGCTCGGAAGAAGCCGACTTCACTTACTTCGGCAATGCCCTGTTTGCCCAAGCCCTGAACCAGACTGACGACCTGCAAAAAGCTTTCGCGCTGGCCAGGCAGTACGTCGCCGAACGCGAAAAAACCGATAACTTCGAGCCTTCTGAGCCACAAATCTGGGCGCCTAAAGGTGTATTGAGCCGCTGGCAACGCTTGCGCGAGCACCAGGCCCGGCAGGCGCTGCACTAAACCGATTGAACAGCATGCACCCCCAGAGTGACTAAGCTGACTGTATTAAGGGAGAACTCGCATGTACCTGACGCCTAAGCACATCTTGCTTGCTGGTGCCACCGGCCTGACCGGTGAACTTTTGCTCGACCGTTTGCTTAACGAGCCCACCATCGAACGCGTGCTCGCACCCTCGCGCAAGCCATTGGCCGAACACCCGCACCTGGACAACCCGGTGGGTGAGCCTGCGGTGTTTTTACCTCAGCTCAGCGGCCCGGTCGAGGTGGCCTTCTGCTGTTTGGGCACCACGATCAAACAGGCAGGCTCGGAACAAGCGTTTCGCGCTGTGGATCACGACATGGTCGTGGCATTTGGCAAGCGTGCGCGGGAGATGGGGGCACGGCACTTGATCGTCGTCAGCGCCATCGGGGCTGACCCCAAATCTTCCGTGTTCTATAACCGGGTCAAAGGCGAGATGGAGCAATCTTTACGCGCTCAAGGCTGGCCGCAACTGACCCTTGCACGCCCCTCGGTGCTGATTGGTGAGCGCCTGGAAGAGCGGCCAGTGGAAAAAATTGCGGCCACACTGTCCAAGCTGGTGCCCGGCAAGTACCGCGGCATTGAAGCCTGCGAGCTTGCCCGTGCTCTGTGGCGATTGGCACTGGAAGAGCAAAACGGTGTGCGAGTGGTTGAGTCGGACGAGCTGAGAAAGTTGGGCAAGTAACCCCACTGGCTACAGCCCGCCGCTGGCCTGAAACCCGACGCCCAGAACGGTTAGCACCGACAGCGGCAACAACACCGTATCGAGCAACGCGCTGGCCGGTAGATCCAGCCCCGGGTAGCGCGGGGCTTGCGCGCCAAACCGGTCCAGCGCACAACAACCACCCTGCATTGCATACCAATCCAGCCGCGTGCCCGCGTACACCACCGGCGCGCCCGGCTTGGCCGCGTCCAGCGTACGCACGCTGGCGCAGCCCCCGATGTGCATCACCGCCAGCAAGGCCAGCAGCGCTTTACTCATCGCCGCCCACATGGTGCTCGCCCCAACGCGGAAGCATGTCCTGCGGGATGTTAAGCAGATTGAGAATCCGCGCCACTACAAAGTCGACCAAGTCATCGATGGTTTGCGGCTGGTGATAGAAACCCGGCGAGGCGGGTAAAATCACGGCGCCCATGTTCGACAGCTTGAGCATGTTCTCCAGATGGATGCTGGAGTACGGCGCCTCTCGCGGCACCAGAATCAACTGGCGCCGCTCTTTGAGGGTCACGTCCGCCGCACGCTCGACCAAGTTGTTGCAAGCCCCGGTGGCAATGGCCGACAGCGTGCCCGTGGAGCACGGCACCACCACCATCGCAGCAGGCGCGCCAGAGCCGGAAGCCACGGGCGACATCCAGTCTTCTTTGCCGTAGACGCGAATCTGCCCGGCTGCCGCACCGGTGTATTCGGTCAGAAAGGTCTGCATGGCTTGTGGTTTAGGCGGCAGGTTGACGTCGGTTTCGGTCGCCATCACCAATTGCGCGGCCTTGGAGATCAAAAAATGCACTTCGCGGTCTTCGCGCACCAGGCAATCGAGCAGGCGCAACGCATATTGCATGCCCGAGGCGCCCGTCACGGCCAGCGTGATGCGTTCCGGGCCGGTCATCGCAATGCATCCGCTAATTTGCCGTGCAACCCGCCGAAACCGCCGTTGCTCATGATCACCACATGCGCGCCCGGTTTAACGTGGGTTTTGACGTCCGTAATGATCGCCTCCAGCGAATCGCACACCTGTGTGGACACGGGGCTGGAGGCGACGGTAGCCGCCAGATCCCACCCCAGATTGGCCGGGGCATACCAGACCACGTGATCGGCTTGCACCACACTGCCCGGCAAACCGTCGCGGTGGGCGCCCAGCTTCATGGAGTTGGAGCGCGGCTCGATGACGGCGATGAGCGGCGCATCGCCAATGCGTTTGCGCAGGCCGTCCAGCGTGGTGGCAATGGCCGTTGGGTGATGCGCAAAGTCGTCATACAGTGTGATGCCATTGACCTCGGCGACTTTTTCCATCCGCCGTTTCACACTTTTAAACGCACTCAAGCCGTCAATGGCCATGCTCGGCACCACGCCCACATGGCGCGCAGCGGCCAAGGTTGCCAAGGCGTTAGCGACGTTATGCTGCCCGGTCATGTCCCACTCGACGGTGCCTTGAACGGCGCCGTCAAACAGCACCTCAAAGCGCGAACCGTCGGCACTGAGCAAGCGCGCCTGCCATTGACCGCCCTCGCCCGTGGTTTGCACCGGCGTCCAGCACCCCATCTCGATGACCCGCTGCAACGCAGGTTCGGTGGTGGGGTGAATCACCAGTCCTTCACTCGGGATCGTGCGGACCAAATGGTGGAATTGACGCTCAATCGAGGGGAGATCCGGGAAGATATCAGCGTGATCGAACTCAAGGTTGTTCAAAATCGCGGTACGCGGGCGGTAATGCACAAACTTTGAGCGTTTGTCGAAGAAGGCGCTGTCGTACTCATCGGCCTCGACCACAAAAAAAGGCGTGTCGCCCAAACGGGCCGAGACCGCAAAGTTTTGCGGTACACCACCGATCAGGAAGCCCGGCGCCATGCCCGCATGCTCAAGCACCCAGGCCAGCATGCTGCTGGTCGTGGTTTTGCCATGGGTCCCGGCCACGGCCAGCACCCAGCGACCTTGGAGTACATGGTCAGCCAGCCACTGCGGGCCAGACACATAAGGCAGGCCCTTGTTCAGTACGTACTCGACCGCCGGATTGCCGCGCGACAGTGCGTTGCCAATGACCACCAGGTCAGGCGCGGGGTCGAGCTGGGCAGGGTCGTAGCCTTGAGTCAACTCAATGCCTTGAGCTTGCAACTGGGTGCTCATTGGCGGATAGACGTTCGCATCGGAGCCTGTGACGTGATGGCCCAGCTCTTTGGCCAATACCGCCAGCGACCCCATGAAAGTGCCGCAAATACCAAGAATATGAATGTGCATAGTCGACCTCGTAAATCATCGGCGAAGGGTAGCGTAGGAGGCTTTTTTTCGCACCTGATGATTCGGGGGACGTTAGCCCCTGACCCTCACCCTGGCGCTCTGATGCAGGGAGAGGGTCAGAGTGAGGGCCAGCCTTAACGCTCGATCCCATGTTTGCGCAGCTTGCGATACAGCGTATTGCGGCTAACCCCCAGTTGCAGCGCGGTGTGGGTCATGTGCCAGCGATGCAATTGCAGCGCCATCAGCAAGGCCATTTTCTCGGCCTCTTCCAGCGGCTGCTCTGAAGGCGCAACCACCCCGACAGGCGCTGTCCGCATGTTGGCAGGCAGATCCTGAAGCTTGATCTCGCCACCCTCACACAACGCCGCCAAAGTGCGCAGCACGTTGCGCATTTGCCGCACGTTGCCCGGCCAGGCAAAGTTCAGCAAGGCGTCTCGCGCCTCGTGCTGGATGACCAGCGGCTCCTGCCCTGCTTCTTCGGCCAGCAGAAAATCCAGCAACTGCGACTTGTCACTGCGATCACGCAAGGCAGGCAAGGCGATTTCCAGCCCGTTCAACCGGTAAAACAGATCTTCGCGAAAACTGCCCTCGGCCACCCGCTCCAACAGGTTGCGGTGAGTCGCACTGATGATGCGCACGTTGACCGCTTGTGGCTCACCGCCAATCGGCACCACCAAGCGGTCCTCCAGCACTCTTAACAGCCGCGTTTGCATGGCCAGTGGCATGTCGCCGATTTCGTCCAGAAACAAGGTGCCGCCGTCAGCCTGCTGCAACTTGCCTTGCATCCCTTCTTTGCGCGCGCCCGTAAAGCTGCCACCGCGGTAGCCAAACAATTCGCTTTCAATCAGGCTTTCGGGGATCGCGGCGCAGTTGAGCGCTACGAACGGCTGCCCAGTGCGCAAGCTGGCCTGGTGCACGGCCTTGGCAAAGGCTTCTTTACCCGAGCCGGTTTCGCCATTGATGAGCAACGGCACGTCGCGCTCAAACACCCGCAAGGCCCGCCGAAAGTCGTTTTGCAACGCGTCATCGCCCAAACAAATACTGCTTGTTTGCGCGCGCACCGGCTCAGGCTGAACACGAACAGGGCTGGGCACCGTGCGCGCCGGACCACGCAATGCGGCAAATAAATAACGGCCGTCACGGGTGCACAATGGCCAACTGGCACTGGCTTGCGGGGTCGCACGGGCAAACAGCTCATCGCCCGAACTGTCGAACAGGCCATCGATGTTGTGCCCCACCAGCCCGTCACGGGCTTTGCCCAGCAGGTTGAGCGCGCTTTGATTCACCGCGCAGATCACCCCGTCGCCATCAAACGCCAGCATGCCTTCGCTAAACAGCCCGAGTGACTGAGCTTGCAGATGAAAACGCAGCAGCCATAGGCCTTCAAAGTGATGCAGGAAGTAGCTGCTTTCGATGATTTTGGCAGAGAGGTTGACCAGCGCCATCGTATGAAACTGGCTCTGGCGCGACACTTCATGGCGCGCCGAAGACACATCCAGCACTGCCAGCAGTTCGCCCTGCGGGTCGAACACCGGGCTTGCCGAGCAGGTCAGGCCGGTATGACGGCCACGAAAGTGTTCGTCCTGATGGATGGTCAGCGCCTGGCGCTCAACCATGCAGGTGCCGATGCCATTGGTGCCTTCACGGGCCTCGCTCCAGTCCGCCCCCAGCCACAAACCTGCGTGTTCAAACACTTTGCGCTCGGCAGGTGCGGTCACACAGTTAAGAATCACGCCCCGCGCATCGGTCAAAAGCACCGCATGACCGGCCCCCGAAAGCTGTTGATGCAGGCTGTTCATTTCATGACCGGCAATGTGCAACACCTGTTGCAGACGCTCGCGGCCTTCAAGAATGCGCCCATGTTCAAGCACCGTAGGGGCGATGTTTTGCGCGGGATCGAGGTGGTAATCCTCTAGGCAGCGTTGCCAGGAGCGAACGATAGACGGGTCGCATCCTTGAGGATGGCCCTGGGTGACGTCGATGACTTGTCGGGCGTGCCGACTGATATCTGCACTGCGCATTTTTATTGTTCTCCGCTCTGTCTCGGCGGTCTTAGCGTGCACGGGGAAAATGACCCGCGAGCAACCCCTAAGAACCAGTCCAAACCGAGCCATCAGCATCCTCTTGCACTGCTGGCATTGCAATCGTCATCTGACTGACTGGTCACACGCTGTACCGCTTTTGGCACAAAGTGTCACCGCCACTGTGTCGACCGTGACACATCGTTTCGCTGACGCACCTCGCTCCAACGCCTGAAAGCTCCGCTTTAGAGCGCTCACGACAATTTGGCCCGACCTTTGCTCCTGCTTGGGGCAACGCCACCGCGCGTCCTCCCATAAGCACAATAAAGCCAGGAGACACTCACCATGCGTTACGCACAACCCGGTACTGAAGGCTCGATCGTCTCGTTCAAGAGCCAATACGGTAACTACATCGGCGGCGAATTCGTGGCGCCGGTCAACGGCCAATACTTCACCAACACCTCGCCGGTCAACGGCAAGCCCATCGCTCAATTTCCTCGTTCGACGGCGCAAGACATCGAAAAAGCCCTCGACGCAGCTCACGCCGCCGCCGATGCCTGGGGTGCAACCTCAGTGCAGGCGCGCTCGCTGGTGCTGCTGAAAATCGCGGATCGCATCGAACAAAACCTTGAACTGCTGGCCGTGACCGAAACGTGGGACAACGGCAAAGCAGTGCGCGAAACCCTGAACGCCGACGTGCCATTGGCCGCCGATCACTTCCGTTACTACGCCGGTTGCATCCGCGCTCAGGAAGGCAGCGCCGCCGAAATTGACGGCAACACGGTTGCGTATCACATCCACGAACCGCTGGGCGTGGTCGGGCAAATCATCCCGTGGAACTTCCCCCTGCTGATGGCCGCCTGGAAACTCGCGCCAGCGCTGGCCGCCGGTAACTGCATCGTGCTCAAACCGGCCGAACAAACGCCGTTGAGCATCACGGTGCTGATGGAGTTAATCGGCGATTTGCTGCCACCGGGCGTGCTGAACGTGGTGCAAGGCTTCGGCAAAGAAGCAGGCGAAGCCCTGGCGACCAGCAAGCGCATTGCCAAAATCGCCTTCACCGGCTCAACCCCGGTCGGCTCGCACATCATGAAATGTGCCGCTGAGAACATCATTCCCTCCACCGTGGAGCTGGGTGGCAAGTCGCCCAACATCTTCTTCGCCGACATCATGCAAGCCGAACCAAGCTTCATTGAGAAAGCCGCTGAGGGCCTGGTGCTGGCGTTCTTCAACCAGGGCGAAGTCTGCACTTGCCCCTCGCGCGCGCTGATTCAGGAGTCGATCTACGACGATTTCATGAAAGTGGTGATGAAGAAGGTGGAGTCGATCAAACGTGGCGACCCGCTGGACACCGACACGATGGTCGGTGCTCAGGCCTCCGAACAGCAGTTCGACAAGATCCTGTCCTACCTGGAAATTGCCAAGGCAGAAGGTGCGCAGTTGCTGACGGGCGGCCAAGTGGCCAAGCTCGAAGGCGACCTGGCAACCGGCTATTACATCCAGCCGACGCTGCTCAAGGGCACCAACAAAATGCGCGTGTTCCAGGAAGAAATCTTTGGCCCGGTGGTCAGCATCACCACGTTCAAAGACGAAGCCGAAGCGCTGGCCATCGCCAATGACACTGAATTCGGTCTGGGTGCCGGTTTGTGGACCCGCGACATCAACCGCGCTTACCGCATGGGCCGCGCAATCAAGGCCGGTCGCGTGTGGACCAACTGCTATCACCTGTACCCCGCACACGCGGCGTTCGGCGGCTACAAAAAGTCCGGTGTCGGCCGTGAAACCCACAAGATGATGCTCGACCACTATCAGCAGACCAAAAACCTGCTGGTCAGCTACGACATCAACCCGCTGGGTTTCTTCTAAAAAATCCCCCGCTGGGTGCGATCTTTGATCTTTAAAAGATCGCAGCCGGCGTCAGCTACAGGTCTACACAGCTCTACCTCAGGGCCTATGGCCCGGCTCTTGCTTTACACCCTGTCAAATTTCCTAACTATAAAAGAACAGGTGAAATCACATGCCTAGCGAACCGAATGCCGCTACTGCGGCCCCCTCTTCGGTCGACTTTGAAAAAGTCGGCTCCGAGTACTTTCAACAACGTGAACTGAAAAAAGGCGCCGCCGGTTGGGTCCTGCTCGTAGGGCTGGGCGTTGCTTATGTGATTTCCGGTGACTACGCCGGGTGGAACTTCGGGCTGGCTCAAGGCGGCTGGGGCGGAATGTTTCTCGCAACCTTGCTGATGGCCACCATGTACCTGTGCATGTGCTTCTCGCTGGCCGAATTGTCCTCGATGATCCCGACAGCGGGCGGCGGCTATGGCTTTGCCCGCAGCGCCTTTGGCCCCTGGGGCGGTTTTTTGACCGGTACCGCGATCCTGATCGAATACGCCATCGCCCCCGCCGCCATCGCTGTGTTTATCGGCGCGTACTGCGAGTCGTTATTCGGGATTGGTGGCTGGATGATCTACCTGGCGTTCTACATCATCTTTATCGGCATCCACATTTTCGGTGTCGGTGAAGCCCTTAAATTGATGTTCATCATCACCGCCGTGGCCGCCATTGCCTTGGGCGTGTTTTTAGTCGCCATGGTGCCGCACTTCAACGTCGCCAACCTGCTGGACATCCCGGTGAGCAACGCCAAGGGCGCCAGCCCGTTCCTGCCGTTCGGCTATGTCGGCGTGTGGGCGGCCATCCCTTATGCCATCTGGTTTTTCCTCGCCGTAGAAGGCGTGCCGCTGGCCGCCGAAGAAACCAAAAACCCCAAGCGGGACCTGCCGCGCGGTTTGATTGGCGCCATGCTGGTGCTCGTGACCTTCGCCCTGCTGATCTTGGTGATTGGCCCCGGCGGCGCGGGGGCACATCACTTAATGGCCTCGGGTAACCCGTTGGTGGAAGCGCTGAGCAAAGCGTATGGCGGCTCTACCTGGATGGGCGGCTTCGTCAATCTGGTCGGCTTGGCCGGTTTGATCGCCAGCTTCTTCTCGATCATTTATGCCTACTCGCGTCAGATCTTCGCCCTGTCTCGTGCAGGTTATTTGCCTCGCAAGCTGTCCGAAACCAACAAGAGTAAAGCGCCGGTACTGGCGTTGATCATCCCCGGCATCATCGGTTTTGGCCTGTCGCTGACCGGGCAAGGTGACTTGCTGATTCTGGTGGCGGTGTTTGGTGCGACCATTTCCTACGTACTGATGATGGCCGCGCACATCACCCTGCGCATTCGTCGCCCCAAAATGGAGCGTCCATATCGCACACCGGGCGGTATTTTCACCTCTGGCATCGCCTTGGTGCTCGCCTGCGTCGCGGTCGTGGCCGGTTTCCTGGTCGACCCACGGGTGGTGATTGGTGCGGCGGTGATCTATGGAGTATTAATTGCTTACTTTGCTTTCTACAGTCGGCATCACTTGGTAGCCGGTACGCCTGAAGAAGAATTTGCGGCGATTCAACAGGCCGAACAAACCTTGCACTGATCGCTGAGAATCCCGCCAGACGCCCTGCGTCTGGCGTCAAGGAGCACCCTGTATGGCAACGTTTTCTCACGCGGTGGGCACTCAGACTTACCGTTTCGACAGCCTCAAAGAGCTGATGGCCAAAGCCAGCCCCGCACGCTCCGGGGACTTTTTGGCCGGTGTAGCCGCGCACAACGATGGCGAACGTGTGGCCGCGCAAATGGCGCTGGCTGACATCCCGCTCTCGCACTTCCTGCAAGAAGCGCTGATTCCTTACGAGGCCGATGAAGTCACGCGCCTGATCATCGACAGCCATGACGCTCAGGCGTTTGGCGCCGTCAGCCACCTGACAGTGGGGGGCTTTCGTGACTGGCTGCTCAGTGATGCCGCCGATGAACACAGCTTGCGCGCACTGGCGCCAGGGCTTACGCCTGAAATGGCAGCCGCCGTGTCAAAAATCATGCGCGTGCAAGACCTGATTCTGGTGGCGCAAAAAATCCGTGTGGTCACGCAGTTTCGCGGCACCGTTGGCCTGCGTGGGCGACTGTCAACGCGCCTGCAACCCAACCATCCCACCGATGACCCGGCCGGGATTGCCGCGAGCATTCTCGACGGCCTGCTCTACGGCAACGGCGACGCCATGATTGGCATCAACCCGGCCACTGACAGCATTGCCTCGATCTGCGATTTGCTGAACATGCTCGACGCGATCATTCAGCGCTATGAGATCCCTACGCAATCGTGCGTGCTGACCCACGTCACAACCTCAATTGAAGCGATCAATCGGGGTGTGCCGTTGGACCTGGTGTTTCAGTCAATTGCGGGCACTGAAGCGGCAAACGCCAGTTTCGGGATTAATCTGAATGTATTGCAAGAAGGTTACGACGCCGGTTTAAGCCTCAATCGCGGCACACTGGGCAACAACTTGATGTATTTCGAGACAGGCCAAGGCAGTGCGTTGTCGGCTAATGCGCACTTTGGTGTCGATCAGCAAACCTGTGAGACGCGCGCCTATGCGGTGGCGCGGCATTTCAAGCCGTTTTTGGTCAACACCGTAGTCGGCTTTATCGGCCCCGAGTATCTGTACAACGGCAAACAGATCATCCGTGCCGGGCTTGAAGACCATTTTTGCGGCAAGTTACTGGGGGTGCCGATGGGCTGCGACATCTGCTACACCAACCACGCCGAAGCCGATCAGGACGACATGGACACCTTGCTGACGTTACTCGGCGTGGCCGGGATCAATTTCATCATGGGTATTCCGGGGTCGGACGACATCATGCTCAATTACCAGACCACGTCCTTTCACGATGCGTTATATGCGCGCAAAACCTTGGGCCTTAAACCCGCCCCCGAGTTTGAACAGTGGCTGAGCAAGGTCGGCATTTTTACCCAAAACGACGGCCGCATAGAATTTGGTCATCAACTACCGCCGCTGTTTCGTCAGGCGCTGACCCACTTGGGAGGACGTTGAACATGGCCCATACCCCAACCGACAGCCACAACCCATGGCTGCAACTGCGCACGCTGACCCCGGCGCGCATTGCGCTGGGCCGCACCGGTACCAGTTTGCCGACCCATGCGCAGTTGGACTTTCAATTCGCCCATGCGCAGGCACGCGATGCGGTGCATCTGCCCTTCGATCACGCCGCCTTGAGCGCAGAACTTCACGAGCGAGGCCGTGACAGCTTGTTGCTGCACAGCGCCGCCGCTGATCGCCACAGCTACCTGCAACGTCCTGATCTTGGCCGACAGTTACACGCAGACTCGGCACAGCACTTGCGCGAATATGCGCAGGCCCACCCCGGCGGGGTCGATGTGGCCGTGGTCGTGGCCGATGGTTTGTCGGCGCTGGCGGTTCATCGTCATACCGTGCCCTTTTTGGCGCGCATGGAAGAGCACATCGCCGCTGAGGGCTGGTCGCTGTCGCCAGTGATGCTGGTGGAGCAAGGCCGCGTCGCGGTCGCCGATGAAATTGGTGAGCTGCTCGGGGCAAAAATGGTGGTGATGATGATTGGCGAGCGGCCCGGCCTGAGTTCACCCGACAGCCTGGGACTGTATTTCACCTATGCGCCGAAAGTGGGGCTGACCGATGCCTTTCGCAACTGTATTTCCAACGTGCGGCTTGAGGGATTGAGCTATGGCATGGCCGCCCATCGGCTGGCGTATTTGATGCGCGAGGCCTGCCGTCGACAATTGTCGGGGGTCAATCTCAAAGACGAAGCCCAGGTGCAGACGCTGGACGCAGGCGCTCCCCGCGAAAACTTCCTGCTCAAGGGCGAGTAAAAACACGTAACCGCTGCAAAGGTACGGCATGTATTACCATGACGACCGTCACAGGCTGGGGTGATGACGGATCGGCATTCATCAATACATGCTTCGCTACAAACTCTGGAAGCAGAATTTGCGTCAATCCGTATAATCCTCTCCGTTCAAAATGTACGAAAACACTACATACGCTGTAGTTAACTGCCTTTTCCCCGCACAGACCTGCTGAGCCGGGTCATCCACACAGGTGCTTTACATGGATTTCAACCCGGTCGACATTATCTTGCACCTCGATGTGTACCTCGACATGCTGGTAAACAATTACGGGCCATGGATCTACGCCATCCTGTTCCTGGTGATCTTTTGCGAAACCGGCCTAGTGGTCATGCCGTTCTTGCCCGGTGACTCACTGCTGTTCATCGCAGGCGCTGTAGCTGCCGGTGGCGGTATGGACCCCGTGTTATTAGGCGGCTTGCTGATGCTGGCAGCAATCATGGGTGACAGCACCAACTACGTGATAGGACGAACGGTCGGGGAGCGGTTATTCAGCAACCCTGACTCGAAAATTTTCCGCCGCGATTACCTGCAAAAAACCCATGACTTCTACGAACGTCATGGCGGCAAAACAGTGACCATGGCGCGTTTTCTGCCGATTTTCCGTACCTTCGCGCCGTTTGTCGCAGGCGTGGCGCGCATGTTTTACCCGCGCTTCTTTATGTTCAGCGTATTCGGCACCGTGCTGTGGGTCGGCGGCCTGGTGACCTTGGGATACTTCTTCGGCAACGTGCCGTTCATCAAGAAAAACCTGTCGTTGCTGGTGGTGGGCATCATTCTGCTATCGCTGATACCGATGATTATTGGTGTGGTTCGCAGCCGGTTCGGTCGCAGCCCCTCTAAAGCCTGAACGAGATAAACCGACATGTGGTCACTGAGCGAATGGAGACGCCAGAGGATTCTTGCCC
Organism: Pseudomonas weihenstephanensis; assembly: GCF_016812185.1. NCBI lineage: Bacteria > Pseudomonadati > Pseudomonadota > Gammaproteobacteria > Pseudomonadales > Pseudomonadaceae > Pseudomonas > Pseudomonas weihenstephanensis. Next base: position 1,530,628 of record NZ_JAAEBV010000001.1, read on the forward strand.
AGCACCCGGTGGCGCCCGATACGTGGCATGACGTGCGCCAGCGACTGAGCATCCTTGATGGTCTGGATGACGAACAAGACCGGTGGCTACGCGAACACAGCGTGCTGTTTTTGCAGGACAAGCACCTGACGCCGATGCCCGGCGTAGAACTGAACGATGAAAGCCGGTTGCTGCTGGCGGCTCAGGCGCAATTACCGCTGCTGAACCTGGGCGATCTGGACTGGTATAAGGGCTTTCACGAGATCGTGCTCTACCCCAACGACTTCGTCAGTCCACAGCGTCATCTCGACGCCAGTGGCGTGGAGCACGAATGGGAAGGTCATCACAGTGGTGAAGCGTGGCAACACGGACCGGTCGTGCTGGCTTGGCCTGGCGTGTTGGCGGGTGGAGGCTGGGACGCCAGCAACCTGGTGATCCACGAGTTGGCGCACAAGCTCGACATGCTCAACGGTGAAGCTAATGGCATGCCGCCATTGCATCCCGGCATGAACGTCAGCGACTGGTCCCACGCCATGCAAGAGGCGTACGACCACCTCAACCATTACCTCGACCACCATGACCCCGATCACGCGCCCATCGACCCGTATGCAGCCGAGAACCCGGCGGAGTTTTTTGCAGTCATCAGTGAATACTTTTTCACGGCCCCTGACCTGCTCAACCATGCCTATGCGCAGGTTTATCAGCAGCTTTGCCTGTTTTACCGTCAAGATCCGCTGGCCCGCCTGCAAAAGCTACAAAGCGAACACCCCCAATACCGCGCACCGCACTGATCGCCCAAGCGTGACGTCGTTGCAGGAATACGCCTATAATCGCCGCCACTTTTTGGCCAAATCGGCCAAGTAAACTGGCCTACTAACGGGGGCACCGCCCAATGAGCTACAGCAAAATTCCGGCTGGCAAAGACCTGCCGAATGACATCTACGTCGCTATCGAGATTCCGGCTAACCACGCGCCGATCAAATATGAAATCGACAAAGACAGCGATTGCCTGTTCGTTGACCGCTTCATGGCCACCCCGATGTTCTACCCGGCCAACTACGGCTTCATCCCCAACACCCTGGCTGACGACGGTGATCCCCTCGACGTGCTGGTCGTGACCCCTTACCCGGTTGCGCCAGGTTCGGTTATTCGCGCGCGTCCCGTGGGCATTCTGCACATGACTGACGACGGCGGCGGCGATGCCAAGGTAGTAGCAGTGCCTCACGACAAGCTGTCCCAGCTGTACGTAGACGTCAAAGAGTACACCGACCTGCCACCCCTGCTGATTCAGCAGATCCAGCACTTCTTCGAGAACTACAAAGATCTCGAAAAAGGCAAATGGGTGAAAATCGAAGGTTGGGGCGACGCAGAAGCTGCCCGCACCGAGATCACCAAGTCAGTTGCCGCCTACAAAGGCTAAATGTGGGTGAACTGGCTTCGGCAAGTTCCTACATAAAAACCCCGGTTCCCGGGTTTTTTTTATGCCTGCATAAACGCAAGGAAACAACCTGTTCACACCCACCAAATAAGGCACACAGCAAGCGTAGGAAATAACCCTGCGAAAGCAGGAGAAGTCTTTTTTTTTGAGCGTTTTTTGAACGTTTAGTTTATTTAAACAGTGATCTCTTCTCCGTAAAATCCGCCAGCATGAATACATCCGGTGATCGTCTAAGACTCCTTTTAAGGGAGTGCCATTTATCTGCTTCGGACTTCGCTGCCAATCGGCGCGTTACGCCGCAGCACGTCAACAACTGGTTCAAGCGGGGTATCCCGATGGCCCGCCTGGACGAAATCTCTGAGCTCCTATGTGTTAACAGCCGATGGCTGCGCACGGGTGAAGGGGTTAAACATCCAACGGTACCGATCTCCAACCCTACGACGTCTTCACCCTCCTGCGAGGTGGGTTCTCCCCCCAACCTAAACACTAAATTGATCACTGATAAAAACGACATCCACATTCCGTTTTACAACGAAGTGCTCAGCCCATGCGGGACAAAAAAAACCCGTGTCGTTGAAATTCCCGGTAAGCGGGTTCGCCTCGACTGCTCGATCATGCATGCCGCAGACGTCAGCGCCGAGAACGCCATTTGCGTGCCTATGATTGGCCATAGCATGTCGCACAAGATCCAGAGCGGCTCGACGATTGCTATTGATCGCAGCTTGACTCACATCGTGGACGGCGAAATTTATGCCCTGGAACAGGACGGCATGCTGCGTATCAAATACGTCTACCGCCAGCCCAAAGACGGTTTGCGTTTGCGTAGCCACAACGGCAAGGAATACCCGGACGAAGTCTTCAGTGCCGAACACATCCGAACCCTGGACATACGTATTTTGGGCTGGGTTTTTTGGTGGTCGACACTCAACACACGCAGGCCATCAGTACCGAGCCTGTTAAATGAATAAACAAATAACCTGCGCCCAGCTACATCGCGCGCAGGTTTTAGCTAGGAAACATCACTCCCTTTAAGTAATTGCATGTCCCACCGCAGGTGGGACTTTCTCCAGACTAGAAAAGAGATACTGACTGTAAGTGCTACTGAACAAGTAATTGGGCAGCAGGCAGCTGTCCAATTTATCAACTGCCAGGAACGCTCGCGACCTCAGTAGCTACGACTTCATCGAAACGCGGAAATCGCTGCTTTAATCGATCAATCGTCCACCGCCACTTCGGCGTAGTTGGGCGGCAAACCGTATTCTGATTCCCAAACATCCCAATCTCTCGTACTGCCTGGCTCACCGGTACGCTTTGCAGCCATTGGATCGGAACAAAATAGTCGCAGCGCTCCAGATCGTCAGCAAATTCTGCATGATAGTGGGCGCGCGTTGCGACCTCTAGCACCGGCCGCTCCTCGCCGTCTTGCATCACTGTGAACTCGTTCGCAGGTGTGGACGTGCCAAGAACGCGTCCTACGCCGACATAGCCTTGCTGCGGAATGTTTACCCAGATCCGATCTCCCGGAGAGAGGAGCTGCAGGGTCTTGCTATACCACGCGCCTCCACCGCCGGAAATAAAACCGAACTCCACAGCATCGGCCCATGAGCGCGAGGCAGAATCGCCGAAGGAACAGTAGAACTCGCCGTTCCAAGGCTCGGTATGCCCTTCGCTCGTCGACGCTGCGTTCACTTGAGTCTGAACAGGATCGAGTAACCAGGATCGACTCAGTAGCTGTTGATCGCCCACCTGGAAAATTTGAAAACAGAGCACGTTGATCGGAATATCTCGCTTGCTGAGGTACTCAACGATTCGCTCGCTGCTGACATCCAACTCCGTGGCGACGATGATCAGTTGGTGGCTTTTATTCAAATCATCGTCGTCTAGCACACGACCAAAGCGCGCTAGAAAATCTGCATACAAGCTGCTTCCGGGGCGGAACCGTTGGTAAATCGCCGCGATTTCGTTCTCACGCAGACTCTCGACCCACACGGCGTAATCGAGGGTCTGAGCAACGACTTCACGGGGCGTGCGGTCTCGTTTGAGCTCAATTAGTACCAGATTTCCATCAGGAGCAATGGCCAATAAATCAATGCGCCCCCCCATACCAGTGCTTTCTTGCCTACCTATAAGCATCCACTCATCCGAGAGAATGCTTGGCGAGCTGATGATCATCTCTTCCAGCAGCTGCTCGCTGGCCAATCGACTTTGGCGCAGCTTGTTCGGTGCAAGGCCGACGGTCCAGACATCCGTTTTGATAGGCAAGTTGTGAGTCCTTGGGAATTTTCATCAGCGAAATTGAAAACATGGTGATTGCTTCCTTGGCGATTGGTCAAGGCGGCCCTGGTGACGCCGGTATCGACGGTATTATGTCGCTCGACAAGCTGGGGCTTGGGAAGGTCTACGTTCAGGCCAAGCGCTGGCGAATCATGAGGTGGTCACGAAACCACAATTGTTTGCCATTGCGCGCTCACGCGTTTCACAGCTGGGCAGGTAAACGAAAGCTGCGCAGCGTTTGCAGGTCAAACGGGTTCGGTGTGCGCTGACTCATAAGCACATAGTTGGCCCGCAGCCCGCCCACATCGGCCTTAAGCAACATGACGTCGCGCCCACTCAGGTAGTCGATTTGCATCAAGTCCAATACTCGAAACAGTGACCACGGCCCTGTGTTTTTTTCGATGCCGATGGGACGTCCGACATTTTTTTCCAGGATCAGGCTGGTACGCCCATTGTCGGCCAGAGTCGGCCACTGGAAATTCATCGGTACGGTGGGACCGTGTCGGTATTCGATCATTTGATCACCGAAGCGCAACTGCGAACGGCTTACGCTGGTGTCCAGGCTGTAAGGCTCGAGGGTGAATTGCACCTGCGGCTCGGATGGATTTTGCGCAAAAAAGCCCTGACGAATAACTTGAGCCGTGGCCATTTGCTCAACATACACCCGTGACATCGGCAAACTTTTACCGTCCATGCTGCGCAAGCGATAACTGCCCGCGTCCCGACTGACAAAAGGTTTCATCCAGGTGTCGAAGAATTGATCAGCAAGCCCCTGCGCTTTAAAAAACTCACGGAAGTCGTTCAAAGCCACATCGCTGCTGCTGTGTGCATCAAAAGGGTAGCGCTGCTTGAGCGCTCGGGCATAAAACCGGTACAGCTCGTGCTGGTAGCGTTTATTTAAAAATTGATACGAATCGTTAAGCACCAGCCCCCATGTGTCCTCGGTCAGGGTGTTGAACCAGCCGTTGAGGGGACGCGGCAAGCGTTGGGCGGCTTGGCGTAAATGGCTCAGCGCATCACGCTGCCCACTTATGCGCAGCCTGGCCATCTCATAAGCGGCTTGATCCGGCGCACTGGCGCGAGCCAGCCCTGCCATTTGTAATTGCACATCCGTGAGGCCGACCAATAACGGTGTCAGGCTCGCCGTCGGCGCATCCTTGTCATCCAGTAAACGGTGTAACGGCTCAAACTGGCGCTGCAAGGCTTTCTTTGAGGTGTCCGGCACAGTGCTCGCCAAGACTTCAGTGCCTTTGGCGACAACCGCCCCGGCAACAGCCGTGAGTGTGCCGCCCTGCGTGCCAACGGTAGTCGTTACAGAAGGCAACTCATCGGCAATGCTGATCAAGCGCGTGTTCTCACGCACGGCGACCAACAGCTGCAAGAGCGGTGAGTTGGCAGACGTCAGGCCTGCCATCTGCTCGGCACCTTCACGGGCGTCGCTCATCGGCTGCAACGCCAGGCGCCCAACCGCTTCAGCCCAATGGTCGGCGTAGTCACGAAAATACAGTTGCTCCAGTGCAACCATGAGTTTGCGCATGTCCATCGCACTGTTGCTGCTGCCCTCGCCCAACACCCAGTTATCACGCAGAATGTCACGCACCAGGCTCACGCCCTGGATCGAAAAAAACTGTTGATAACCTTGCTGGGTATAGAAGCCCGGAATGCTGTAATCCGCACCGCTGAACAAATGGCCCTGTGGCCCGAGATGCTGGCTGAGGCTGTAAGGCGCCAATGAGTGGGCCTGCTCACGTAATGTGCGATACACCACCGTGGCCAATGACTCACTGCGCAACACCTGTCGCGCCTGTGCTATCAGCCCTTCATCGAGCGGGGCCTTGAAGGCGGTTCCCAATAAGCGTTCGAAATGCTGATTAAGACCGTTTTGCACCTCTGTCAGCCCCGGGTAACGCAGCGACCAGTCGCGGGCAACCCAAGCCTTGAGCCAGGCGTTATCGCGTTGTTCAACGGCGTCTAACATCAGGTAGGCACGCAAACTATTGAGCAAACGCTCGCGATTGTTAAGGTTGGCGCGGATCTGCTGTTCGAGTTGCTGCATGACACGCGGCAATAACTGCGTGTGCAGTTCGTTTTGGTAAGCCTGGGTGAGCGCCCGCTTAACGGCAGCGCCCTGATACAGACCGCTGCGCTCATACAACGCAACCTGCGTCATGGACGGGAACACCTGAGTTGCCGCGTAATACGTGCCCAGGGTCTGGAGCGCAGCCTGGGCATCATCGCGCGGACTCAATTGCGCACGTTGTTGAACCCCTTGCTGAGCCAAATGACGCAGTTGTTCCAGGCGCTCATGGTTGGATGAAAAACTGCTTGCCCACAGCACCCCTAACCCACCCAACACAGCCATCGCGAGCAGGTACTGAAACCGCTGCCCCCAATGAATACGGCGCTGCTCACGCTTGTCCAGCCCTGCCAGTTGCGCTTGCGGGAAAATCACGCGGCTCAACAGATGGTTAATAAAGTAAGCGCGACCTGTGTGCAGAAATGGCGATTGCGGTTTTTGGGCTGTCTCGACGCTGTGCGCTTCCGGATTTTGCGTAGGTGGGCTGGCCATGACATGGGGCGCGCTGGTCAAATAAACGCCCCGTAGCGGGCTGGCGCGCGGGTAGCGATTACCCGTAAACGTCATGTCGCTAAAGACGCACAGTTGCGCGGCGATCTGGCTCAACTGATGGGGGAAATCCAGAATAAGGCCGCGGCGTTGCGGATCTCGCTCCTGGTGCATGCGCGTGATGATCTGGCTGTTGAGACGCACCAGCAGCGCCTCAAGCTCTGCGCGCAGCAGCGCCGTTGCGCCTTGGTTGTTATCAAAACTGGCGCCAAATACCTGAGCACGCTCATCGCGGGTCAGTTGTTCAAAAAAAGCATCAAACCCTGGCACGCTGTCCGTCTTGCTCAGCACCAGGTACACCGGCAGCTCAATGCGCAGGACACGATGGATGTCTTGCAGGCGCGCCCGAATCTGATCTGACAATTGCGACAACGCGGGTTGATCGCCTTGGCTCAGCAGGTCCACCGGCACAGTCACCAGCACGCCATTCAAAGGTCGTTCACGCCTGCGTTTGCGCAACAATCCGAGCAAGGTGTTCCAGCCACTGGCATCTACGCGCTCATTACCCTGTGTCAAAAACCGCCCCGCGGTGTCTATCAGCACCCCGTGCTCGGCAAAGTACCACTCGCAATCAGACGTACTACGCAAATCGCGGGTCAGGGTGCGGTCAAGTTTGTTAAGCGGAAACTCCAGCCCCGAAAAGTCCAGCAAGCTGGTTTTGCCAGCGCCTTGGGGGCCCAGCAACACGTACCAGGGCAACTCGTCGCGCCAGCGCTCACTCCGGCCTTTGTAAATGCTGGTGTTTTTCAAGATGTGCAACGCGGCTTTAAAGCGTTTGCGCAGGTTTTTGCGCGACGCTTCAATCTCTTGCTCCTGACGCTCGTGTGCTTTGCCCGCGTCGCTGTCTGCCAGCACTTTTTTACGCACACCGGTGCGCCAACTGACATACACCATCGCCAGCCCCCAGATCAGCAACAAGGCGCTGATGCTTAAAAGCCTGGCGATGGGGTCTGCCCAAAACTTGTAATCATCGACCGCCAGTAATGGCCCCACCCACCACACCAACAGCGCGAAACCTAACACCAGTATCAGGGTCCAGAGCCATGTATGACGCAGCAGCGCCATGCTCGCTTTCAAGAAACTCTTCATCATCAATTCCTGTTTACAACTGCGGCCCTTACAACCAGAGCAGCGTGCTGTTGATAAGGTTGCATGACCGCTTCACGTTGCTCGTCCAAGACCCAGGCAAACCCTGCGTACATGACGCCCGCCCAGCCCAGGGTCAGAGCCACGAGGACCCAACGTGCCACGATGCGTACCACGCTGTTACGCCGCAGGCCCAAGCCCTGCCAATGAGGGGACACTTCGCGAATGGCATCACCGCGCAGGTGGCGGATTTGCCGATACAGGCTGTCGCGAATGGAGTCCAGCTCCAGCGCGCCACGGGTTTCTATGCGGAATTTGCCCTCAAAGCCCAGCGACAAACACACGTACAGCAGCTCCAGCAAATACAGGTTGCGCACAGGGTCCCTGGAGACCTGCTCAATGAATTGAAAGACTTTGGTGCCACCAAACGTTTCGTTGTGAAAACTGCCCAGCAAACTCTTTTGCGGCCAGTCACTTTCATTGCCCCATGCCGTAGTGGCGATGGCTTCGTCCACCACCGTACAAAGCACATACCGAGCACTCATCACCTGAGTGCTTTCAACCCCGTTGCGCAGTGCCGTGGCTTCGAATGCTTTTATGGCTTTGGTCAGGTGAGCGCTCAGGGTGTCTCGCGTGTGCTGCTGGACGTTGCGTTCAATCCCGACCACAAACGACAACACATCACTGGCCGCAGCCACTAAAGGGTTAAGGCTGATACTGATTGTTTCGTCAGGTGCCAGCCGGGCGTTGAACACCCTTAGCGCGCCGATGTTTTCAATGCGTGGAGCGTGTTCGGCATCGGTCAGCGCAACCTGTTGCGGCGCTCTGCCGTAGCGGTCTACCAACACGGTTTTACTGCCTTGAGGCGGTTGAATATCTGTTTTCATGAGGGTCAGTTCCTGATAGCCCAAAATTTCAGTTCAAGCTCAGAGAACTCACCCGACACATGGAAGGCAAAGCCGCCTGAGCGCTGCATTTGCGCCAGATCGTCGGCATTGAGTTCGAGGATGAAATAGGTTTTGTCGGCGTGAACGGGATTTTCCGCGGATCTACGGCCAGCCAGTCGATCGGGACGTTTTCATACAACGATTGAGCCTTGCCCCGCTCACGCTCCAGGGCCTCGAACTCATGAGAGAAACGCACGTCGCTGCCCGCAAAGCTGTCTTTGAATACCGGCGATTTGGCCAAACTGATAACCCGCGCATACAGCTTGTTGGCTTAGGTCATGGCCTGCCGCCAATCAAAGAAGAACGCGCTCCGAATGCTGTCCAAAAATAAGAAAAAGTTGCCATTGGCCACTACCGATTCCGTTCAAGTGGCGAGACAGTATTGGAAAGGAAAAGTAAAAAATGTCGGAATTTTCCGTAATTCTAAAGGAAGCGTCTCGGAGCTAAAAAATCTTCATAACCATCTTTTAGGAGCATAATCGCTAGCATTTACAGCCCCATTCCTACGGCGCCCAAAGACAAATAGACACGGTGGCTCAATCCCCCGCCCAGTGAATGCACAAGCGCATTGAGCACCCGCACCCGCCGCCGGATTTGCCCCAAAACTCAGCGTCTGCTAGTGTCGGCCGGTTTTAACGCCTACCGAGAGCGCCGCCATGGCCCGCAAAAAAACTTCCCCGGATTTCGAGCAGTCCCTCGCAGAGCTGCAAACACTGGTCGAGCGCCTGGAAAACGGCGAGCTGTCGCTGGAAGACTCGCTGACAGCCTTCGAACAAGGCATTCGCCTGACCCGTGATTGCCAGGGCGCACTCACTCAAGCCGAGCAAAAAGTGCAGATCTTGCTTGAGCGTGATGGCGAACTGGCGCAAGAACCCTTTGATGCGGAACAGCCCGAATGATTGATGCCTACCAGGCCAGCAGCCAGGCCCGCGTCAATGCGGCCCTTGAACGCTTGTTTGTCGCGCCGTCGCCGCAATTGGCCCGTCTATATGAGGCCATGCGCTATAGCGTCATGAATGGAGGCAAGCGGGTTCGCCCGCTGCTGGCGTATGCCGCTTGCCAAGCCTTGGGCTGCCCACCCGAGCACGCCAACGGCGCAGCCTGCGCGGTAGAGCTTATTCATGCCTACTCGCTGGTACACGATGATTTGCCCGCGATGGACGACGACGACCTGCGCCGTGGCCAGCCCACTACGCACAAAGCCTTCGATGAAGCCTGCGCAATTCTGGCCGGTGACGGTTTGCAAAGCCTGGCGTTCAGCGCCCTGCTCGACACGCACATGAGCACACTGGATGCCCAGACGCGTTTACAGATGGTGTCTGACTTGGCATTGGCCGCAGGCCCGGCAGGCATGGTAGGCGGTCAAGCCATCGACCTCGGCTCAGTCGGTATCAAGCTTGATCAAAACGCTCTGGAATACATGCACCGGCACAAGACCGGCGCCCTGATCGAAGCCAGTGTGCAACTGGGCGCATTGGCCAGCGGCCGTGCCCAGCCCAGTGATTTGCAGGCACTGAAGGTGTACGCGCGGGCCATTGGTTTGGCGTTTCAAGTGCAGGACGACATCCTTGATGTGGAAGGCGATACCGCCACTCTGGGCAAACAGTCGGGCGCCGATGCGGCCCGTGACAAGCCTACGTATCCGTCTTTGATGGGCCTGAACGCCGCCAAAGCCTATGCACTTGAGCTGCGCGATCAGGCCATTGACGCCCTGCGACCTTTTGATGCAGCGGCAGAGCCATTGCGTGAACTGGCGCGCTATATCGTAGAGCGCCGCCACTAAAAGCGGCGCTATCCCGATATTTCAGACACGCTCTAATGCCAAGGTCTGACTAACGAATACCAGACTCCGTGGGCAGCTTACGTTGCATAAGGTAAACTGCCGCCTCTTCTTATACCTATAACGATTCGCCTGATGCCAACGACGTTTCATGAGTTTCCCCGCAAGCGCCCGACCACGCCCCTGCTCGACCGAGCCGGCACGCCTGCGGGCCTGCGCCGGTTAGCCGAAGCCGAGCTGGAACCTTTGGCCGATGAGTTGCGCCAGGAACTGCTCTACACCGTCGGCCAGACGGGCGGGCATTTTGGTGCAGGCTTAGGCGTCATCGAGCTGACCATCGCGTTGCACTACGTGTTTGACACCCCGGACGACCGCGTGGTGTGGGACGTGGGTCATCAGGCGTATCCGCACAAAATCCTCACCGGCCGTCGCGAGCAAATGGCGACCTTGCGCCAGAAGGACGGCGTTGCCGCCTTCCCGCGTCGCTCAGAGAGCGAGTACGACACCTTTGGCGTCGGTCACTCCAGCACCTCGATCAGCGCTGCGCTGGGCATGGCAATTGCCGCCCGTTTGCAAAACAGCGACCGCAAGGCCATTGCGGTGATCGGTGATGGCGCCTTGACCGCTGGCATGGCGTTTGAAGCGTTGAACCATGCGCCGGAGGTCAACGCCAACATGCTGGTGATCCTCAACGACAACGACATGTCGATCTCGCGCAATGTGGGCGGGCTGTCCAACTACCTGGCCAAAATTCTGTCGAGCCGCACCTACGCCAGCATGCGCGAAGGCAGCAAGAAAGTGCTGTCGCGCTTGCCTGGCGCCTGGGAAATCGCCCGCCGTACCGAAGAATATGCCAAAGGCATGTTGGTGCCCGGCACGTTGTTTGAAGAACTGGGCTGGAACTACATCGGCCCGATTGACGGCCATGACCTGCCCACGCTGATCGCGACGCTGCGCAACATGCGTGACCTCAAAGGCCCGCAGTTCCTGCACATCGTCACCAAAAAGGGCAAGGGCTTCGCCCCGGCAGAAGTCGACCCGATCGGTTACCACGCCATCACCAAACTTGAACCGCTGGACGCGCCAAAAGCCGCACCCAAAGCCGCGAGCGGGCCTAAGTATTCCGCCGTGTTTGGCGAGTGGTTGTGCGACATGGCCGCCGCCGACCAGCGCCTGGTGGGCATTACCCCGGCGATGAAAGAGGGGTCGGATCTGATCGCGTTCAGCGAGCGCTTCCCGTTGCGTTATTTCGACGTGGCCATTGCTGAACAACACGCCGTAACCTTTGCCGCGGGCATGGCCTGTGAAGGCGCCAAGCCAGTGGTGGCCATTTATTCGACGTTCCTGCAACGCGGTTATGACCAGTTGGTGCACGACGTGGCCGTGCAAAACCTGGACGTGCTGTTTGCCATCGACCGTGCGGGCCTGGTGGGTGAAGACGGGCCAACCCATGCCGGCAGCTTCGACCTGTCTTACCTGCGCTGCATTCCGGGCATGGTCATCATGACCCCGAGTGACGAAAACCAATTGCGCAAAATGCTCACCACCGGCCATCTGTATAACGGCCCGGCGGCGGTGCGTTACCCACGCGGTACGGGGCCCAATACGCCTATCGAGAAAACACTGGAACCGATCGAGATCGGCAAAGGCGTGATCCGTCGCAAAGGGTCGAAAGTGGCGATGCTGGTGTTCGGCGTGCAACTGGCCCAAGCCCTGCAAGTGGCCGAAACACTCGACGCCACTGTGGTCGACATGCGTTTCGTTAAACCGATGGATGAAGCGCTGGTGCGAGAAATTGCCAACAGCCACGACCTGTTGGTGACCGTCGAAGAAAACGCCATCATGGGCGGCGCAGGCTCAGCGGTCAGTGAGTTCATGGCCCGCGAAAACCTGCTTAAGCCCATGCTTCACCTGGGCTTGCCGGACGTGTACGTCGAGCACGCCAAACCGAGCCAGATGCTGGCCGAATGCGGTCTGGATGCGCCAGGCATTGAAGCCTCGGTGCGCCAGCGCATGGCACTGCTGGGGCTTTGAAAAACACTCTGTAGTCGCTGCCGCAGGCTGCGAAGGGTTGGGGGTGCGTCGTGGCGACGGACCTTTTTCTTGAAGGCCTTGGGCCCTTATCGCAGCCTGCGGCGGCGACTACAGAATCCGGATTCCATGAAACATCTGCGCACAGCCTTATTCCTCAGCTTTATCCCTGCCAGCTCGCTGATGGCCGACGCCATTGAACGTGACGACGCGCTCAAGCTCCCGCAAACACTGATCACCGGCAATCGCCAGGTAGAGGCGCGCTCGGACAGCAGCAGCGCCAATACAGTGTTTACCCGCGCCGACATCGACCGCCTGCAACCCACCAGCCTGAGCGACCTGCTGGGGCGCGTGCCCGGCGTACAAGTCGCACGCAGTGGTGGGCGCGGGGCGTTACCGGGCATCTATATTCGCGGCACCAAGTCAGCGCAAAGCCTGGTTCTGGTCGACGGCCAGCGCATGGCCAATGCCACGTCGGCCGACAGCAACCTGCAATACCTGAACATTGACCAGATCGAGCGCGTAGAAGTGCTGCGCGGCTCGCGCTCGGTGATTTATGGCAGCGATGCCATTGGCGGAGTGATTCAGATTTTCACCCGACGTGGCGCCCATCAAGCGCCGCAACTGCGCCTGCACAGTGCGACAGGCAGGTATGGCAGCTCGCAAAACAGCGTGGGGGTTTCTGGCGGGGATGCGCAAACACGCTTCAACCTCAGCGGGGCGCTGGAGGAAACGGCGGGTATTAATCGCACCACCGTGTCCTACCCGGTCGATAACGATCACGACGCTTACCGCAACAAATCCGTCAGCCTGAACCTGAACCACAGCCTGAGCGACACACTGGAAGTCGGGATCAGTGCCATCAAGAGCACCGGCAAAACCGAACTGGATGCCATGTTCGGCCAACAGGGCTACAGCGATTTCGACATCAGCAGCGTGGGCAGTTTTATCGATGCGCAGCTCTCAGAGCGCTGGAACTCACGCCTTGAGCTGGGCCATAGCGAGAACCGCGAGAAGACCCGGGACAAGCTCAGCCCTGCCCTTTACAGCTTCAACACCTATCGCGACGCGTTGAATTGGCAGAACACCCTGACGCTGGACGATCAAAACAGCCTGATGCTTGGCCTTGATACGTATGAAGACCGGGTACGCAGCAGCACTGACTTTGAGCAAGACAGCCGCTGGAACCGCGCAGCGTTTGTTCAGCATCGCTTTGAGGGTGAGTACTTTTCGACGGAGCTGGGGCTGCGTCACGACAAAAACCAACAATTTGGTAGCAACAACACCTGGAGTGGCAGCCTGACGGTGCCGTTGAATGCGGACAACGATGTGCTGTTGTCCTACAGCGAGGGCTTTCGTGCGCCAACGTTTAACGATTTGTACTACCCGCAGTTTGGCAACCCGTCACTCAAACCCGAGCACTCCAAAAGCTACGAGCTGCAATGGCGCAGTCAGTTAAGCGACACAAGCCGACTGGAGACATCGCTGTATCGCACAGACATTCGCGACGCAATCGTGGCGGATGCCGACTGGATTCAGCAAAACATCGGCTCAGCCCGCATAACCGGTTTTGAAAGCGCCCTGCACCAAGAGTGGTTCGGCTGGCAAAGTAGCCTGGGCGTCGCAATCATCGACCCGCGCGACCGTGACACGGGCAAAACCCTGAGCCGTCGTGCGCGGCGCACGTTGAGCCTGGATCTGGATCGTCAGTTTGATCGCCTTGGCGTCGGCGCCAGTTGGCAAGCGGTGAGCAGCAGCTATAACGACGAAGCCAATCAACAGCCGATTGGCGGCTATGGACTGTTAGGGCTGCGGGGCAACTGGCAAGCCAGTTCAGAAGTGCGCCTGGAGGTGAAAGTCGACAACCTGCTGGATAAAACCTTCACCCGCGCGCTATACGGCTATGAAGGGCAGTATTACGGCTATCGCGAAGAGCGGCGCAGCCTGCAATTTGGCGTGACCTGGACGCCCCCCTTATAACCCCGACGGCTGTGTTTTTTTAGATCAACCGCTCGCAGCCTTCGCCAGCGTCTACGGGGTTATCGACAGTTGCTGACAGAGCTTGGCTGTTGCTTCGATCATCTGCCCGCTCGGCCGTTCAAGACCTTTGTCGCTCAATAAAAGTAATCGCCCGTGCTTTACCGCGTCGATCTGCGGCCAGGCTTTCCAAGCAGTCAACTGCGCCTGGGTGCCTGCAATGATCACCTCAGGGTTGCGCTGCAACACAGACTCGATGCTGACCTGCGGTGCAGGCAGATGAAGGTCCGCAAACACATTGCTGGCGCCGCATACCGCCAGCGCATCGCTGATGATTTGCCCGCCACCTACGGTGTACAGCGGTTGATCCCACACTTGGTAAAACACCCGCAACGGCGTATCACGGTGATACTGCGCACGCAGCTCAGCCAGCCGCGCCCGCCACTGCGTGGCCAGTTCAAGGCCGCGCTCGGGGCGATTCAAGGCAACGGCCAGGGCTTGGACCTGATCGGCCAATTCACTCAGACTTTTGGGTTCAGCACTGTAGGTCGGGATGTTCAACCGGCGCAGTTGTTCGCGTTGCGCAACGCCGACACTGCCCGGCCATAGCAAGAGCAAGTCCGGTTGCAGGCTGACCACGCGCTCCATGTCCAACTGGCCATAGCCGCCCACTGAAGGGACATGGGCCAGTTCCGGCACGGGTTCGCCTGCGTCCAGACGCCCGACCAGCAGGTCGCTGGCGCCCAGCTCTACCACCATTTCAGACAGCGACGGTGCCAGGCTGACCACCCGCGTGGCGGCCATGCCGGGTACGCCCACGGCCAGCAACGCAAGCGCCAGCCACAGGCGCATCAACCGACCTGACGAGGAATGCGATAGAGGTAAAACAGCACCAGCGTCGACAACGCCAGTAACAACAGCGGCACACCTTCAAGCCCGACAAATACCGCCAGCGCGGCGATCCAGGCAGGCAGCCCGGCGGCCAGCAAAGCACGCCGCCGGACCTGCGCCAGATGAGCCCAGGCAGCAGACTCTTGCGCGGTATCGAGGGCTTTTTGCAGGTTGATCAGGCCATGTTTGTAGGGGCTGAACGTGCGCAGGGTGACAAACATCGACGCCACCCCGGCAATAAAGAAAGGCATTGTCAGCCCAGGCAGCAAGGGTTCGGACTTACCGAAAAACCAGTTGGCCAATGCCAGCGGCAGCAGGGTCAGTACCAACTGTTGCCACCAACTGAAACTCAAACGCCGACGACGCTGGCCCCGGGTCACGCCGGATCAGCCTCGTTCTGGTGTTGATTGCCCATCATGTGCCCGAGTTTATTGGCCTTGGTCGCCAGGTACAGCTTGTTGTGCGGGTTGTGGCCGGTGTGCAGCGGCACACGCTCAGCGACGGTGATGCCCATATCGGTCAAGGCTTTGACCTTGCGCGGGTTGTTGGTCATCAAGCGCAGGGACTTGACGCTCATGTGCTCAAGCATCGGCAGGCAGATTGCGTAATCACGCTGATCGGCCGCAAAGCCCAGACGTTCGTTGGCCTCAACGGTGTCAGCGCCGCCGTCCTGCAACTCATAGGCACGGATCTTGTTCAGCAGGCCAATGCCGCGGCCTTCCTGACGCAAGTACAGCAACACGCCGCGGCCTTCGCGGGCGATGGCTTGCAAGGCCGCTTCGAGCTGTGAACCACAGTCACAGCGCTGGCTGAACAGTGCATCGCCGGTCAGGCATTCAGAATGCACCCGACCCAACACGGGCGCGCCATCCGCTACGTCGCCCAAACTGAGCACAACGTGTTCACGACCCGTGGCTTTCTCAAGGAAGCCATGCATGGTGAATTCGGCAAAGGGAGTAGGGAGTTTGCAAGCTGCAACAAAAGCGACGGGCACCGTGTGCTCCTGATCAAATGAGGACTGGAGATTCGCAGAGGCGCATTGTAACAGGACGTTCCTACAGACGCTTAGGCTGAATTATCGGAGATAACGATCAAAAAGTTTGATGGCTTTTCGCAGCAACACCCCCCTCTGTAGTCGCTGCCGAAGACTGCGACCACTGAGGGCGTCAGCCTGGAAAGTGCTGGTAGCCGCAGATTGCCGGGGTGATGTCTTGGCCGTGCTCGTCGATCAGACTGACGCCCTGCCCTTCAACCACACGCCCAATAACGTGGATCGGCCAGCCGTCCGCCAGCAGGATCGGCACATCGCGCTCAGGCAAGGTAAACGCCAGTACGTAGTCGTCGCCGCCGCTCAAGGCCGCTTGCTGCGCGCCCGCGCTGCCCAGAAATTCTTCCAGGGCCAATGAGACCGGCACGCGATCACTGTCGATCAGCAGCCGCACCTGTGACGCCAGCGCGAGGTGCCCGCAATCGGCCAACAAGCCGTCGGAGATATCCAGCGCGCAGGTGGCTTTGCCGCGCAGCGCCTGACCCAACGCCAGTTGCGGCTGCGGCGACCAGTAATGCGCCAGCAAAGGTTGCGCAACAAACGATTCGGCACTGCGCTGGCCCAACACCAAGGGCAAGGCCCCGGCGGCATTGCCCAACTCACCGCCCACACACAGCACATCACCCGGCTGCGCACCGCTGCGGGTCAGGGCACACCCGCTGGGCACGCGGCCGAACACCGTGAGCGTCAGGCACAGCGGCCCACGCGTGGTGTCGCCACCGATCAGGCGCAGATTGCACGCCACAGCCATTTGATTCAAACCCCGGGCGAACGCTTGCAGCCAATCGGCGTTAACCGTCGGCAAGGTCAGGGCAAGGGTAAACGCGAGGGGGGTTGCGCCCATGGCCGCCAAATCACTGGCCGCCACTGCCAGCGAACGCTGACCGAGCAAGAAAGGGTCGCAAGGATCTGCGAAGTGCACGCCTGCCACCAGCGTGTCGGTAGAGATGGCCAGTTGTTCCCCGAAGGGAACATCCAGCAGGGCGCAGTCGTCGCCAATACCCAGCGCAACGCCCTCGCCGCCTTGCGCACAAGGCGCGGCAGCGAAGACGGTGCGGATCAGCTCAAACTCGCCCATGGCACGCAGCGCTGTTTAGCGCTTGAACGCTTTAACTTCGGCTTCACGCAAGCGTGGCGCCAATTTGTCGAGTACACCGTTGACGAACTTGTGGCCGTCGGTGGAACCGTACACTTTGGCCAGCTCGATGCCTTCGTTGATCACAACGCGGTAAGGCACGTCGACACGTTTGATCAGCTCCCAGGTGGACAGGCGCAGTACAGCCAGCTCAACCGGGTCCAGCTCTTCGATGGTGATGTCCAGACACGGGGTCAGGGCAGCATCGATTTCGCCACGGTGTGCAGGCACGCCGTGCAGGATTTCACGGAAATAAGCCGCATCAACGTCAGTGAAGTCGTTATCAACGCGAAACTGCGCTTCGATTTCGTTCAACGAATGCTTGGCCATGTGCCACTGGTACAGCGCCTGGGTCGCGAGCTGACGCGCTTCGCGACGTTTAGCACTTTTAGAGGGCTTGCCAGCGTCCGCAGGTTTTGGATCGCGCGGGTTGAAACGATCGCTTTCGTCGGAAATCACTTGGCCTCCAACTGCGCCAACAGGCTGACCATTTCGAGGGCGGACAAGGCAGCTTCTGCGCCTTTGTTACCGGCTTTGGTGCCGGAACGCTCGATGGCTTGCTCGATGGAGTCAACGGTCAGCACGCCGAATGCAACCGGTACGCCGAACTGCATGGACACCTGGGCCAAGCCTTTGGTGCACTCGCCAGCAACGTATTCGAAGTGCGGCGTACCGCCACGAATCACAGCGCCCAGGGCGATGATGGCGGCGAATTCGTTGCGCTGGGCAACCTTCTGCGCAACCAACGGGATTTCGAACGCACCCGGCGCACGAATGATGGTGATGTCGCTTTCGTTCACACCGTGGCGAACCAGGGCATCAACGGCACCACTCACCAGGCTTTCGACAACAAAGCTGTTGAAACGGCCAACTACAAGTGCGTAGCGACCTTTGGGGGCAATGAAGGTACCTTCGATGGTCTTCAGGGTCATTCGGTATGTCTCGTATTAAAGAGCCAGAACGCACTCGCGTGCGTTCTTTAAGGAGTTTGGGCCACGAATTTCAGACGGGAAACACCCGGTCTTTATTCGGAGGGCACGTATTCTACAACTTCCAGATCGAAACCGGATATGGCGTTGAACTTCATTGGTGAACTCATGAGGCGCATTTTGCGCACACCAAGGTCACGCAGGATCTGCGAACCGGCACCCACGATGCTGTAAGTGGTCGGTTTTTTCACTGGCGCAGCGTCGGCAGTTTCGCGGATATGCGCCAGCAGTACGTCACCGTCCAGCGGATGACCCAGCAGCAATACAACCCCGCTACCGGCCTGTGCCACGGCACTCATGGCGGCGCGCAGGCTCCAGCGGCCGGGCTGCTTGACCATCAGCAGATCGCGCAGCGGGTCCATGTTGTGCACCCGTACCAGCGTCGGTTCGTCAGCGCAGATCTTGCCCAGGGTCAGCGCCATGTGCACATCACCTTCGACTGAATCACGATAGGTCACCAAATTGAATTGGCCCAGTTCGCTGTCCAATGGCTGCTCGGCAATCCGCTGAACGGTACGTTCGTGGATCATGCGGTAGTGGATCAGGTCAGCAATGGTGCCGATTTTTATGCCATGTTCGGCAGCAAATGTTTCAAGCTGCGGGCGACGGGACATGGTGCCGTCGTCGTTCATCACTTCGCAGATCACGCCGCTGGGTTCGAAACCAGCCATGCGCGCCAGGTCGCAGGCGGCTTCGGTGTGACCGGCGCGAGCCAGAGTGCCTCCCGCCTGGGCCATCAGCGGGAAGATGTGGCCGGGGCTGACGATGTCTTCGGCCTTGGCATCTTTGGCAGAGGCCGCTTGCACGGTGCGGGCGCGGTCAGCGGCAGAAATGCCCGTGGTGACGCCCGTCGCCGCTTCAATGGAAACAGTGAACTTGGTGCCAAAACCCGAACCGTTGCGCGGTGCCATCAAGGGCAATTTGAGCAGCTCGCAGCGCTCGCGGGTCATCGGCATACAGATCAAGCCACGGGCGAAGCGCGCCATGAAGTTGATGTGCTCAGCCTTGCAGCACTCGGCGGCCATGATCAGGTCGCCTTCGTTTTCGCGGTCTTCGTCATCCATGAGGATGACCATCTTGCCTTGGCGGATGTCTTCAACCAGTTCTTCGATGCTGTTGAGCGCCACGCGGCACCCCCTTAAGTCAGGATTTGAGGTAGCCGTTGGCGGCCAGAAAACTTTCGCTGATGGTGCTGCCCTGGGTCGGCTCGGCGGCTTTGTCGCCCAGCAACAAACGCTCCAGGTAACGCGCCAGCAGGTCAACTTCAAGGTTTACCCGGCGGCCAGGGCGGTAGTCGCCCATGATGGTTTCAGTCAGGGTATGCGGGATGATGGTCAGCGAGAATTCGGCGCCATTGACCGAGTTCACGGTCAGGCTGGTGCCGTCTACCGTGATCGAGCCTTTATGGGCGATGTACTTGGCCAGCGCTTTGGGTGCGCGGATACGGAACTCAATGGCGCGGGCGTTCTCCTCACGGAAGATCACCTCGCCCACGCCGTCCACGTGGCCGCTTACCAAATGGCCACCCAGACGTGTGGTCGGGGTCAGGGCCTTTTCCAGGTTGACCCGGCTGCCCGTTTTCAAATCATTGAACGCGGTGCAGTCCAACGTTTCGCGACTGACATCGGCCATAAAACCATTGCCCGGCAACTCAACCGCGGTCAGGCACACGCCGTTGATCGCGATGCTGTCGCCCAGCTTGACGTCGCTCAGGTCGAGCTTGCCGGTGTCTACATAAACCCGTACATCGC
The DNA here is from genome assembly GCF_016812185.1 of Pseudomonas weihenstephanensis. Classification (NCBI taxonomy): domain Bacteria; kingdom Pseudomonadati; phylum Pseudomonadota; class Gammaproteobacteria; order Pseudomonadales; family Pseudomonadaceae; genus Pseudomonas; species Pseudomonas weihenstephanensis. Next base: position 1,550,580 of record NZ_JAAEBV010000001.1, read on the forward strand.
CACCTTTTGGGGTCAGTGCACGGATGTTGCCGATGGATTCGATAATGCCGGTAAACATGGCGTTCCCCTTGAGAACCAAGCCTGCGTAAAACGGAGGCTGAGAATTATACGCTCGCTGATGGCACAGGTATGGCAGTGACTCGCCAGTCATCCCCCACCGCGCGCATTTCGATGATCTTGAGCTCGCTCGCTTCGCTCATGCGGGTCAACGGCAGCTCCAGCAAGGGACGGGCCGTAGAGCCCAAAAACTTGGCTGCGATGAAAATCTGATACTCGTCCACCAGGCCCTGTTCGGCAAATGCACCCGCCAGACGAGGACCGGCTTCAACCAGCACTTCGTTGACATCGCGGGCGGCCAGCGCCCGCAGTAACTGGCGCAGATCGATCTGACCGTTCTCACCCGGAATCACCAGGCATTCGGGGCCTGTGCGGTATTGTTCGGCAGGCGGCACACAGGTGGCGACCAGCGCGGGGCCTGCCTTGAAGAACGGTGCATCCAGCGGCACGCGCAAGCGCCCGTCGATCAACACGCGCAGCGGCGCACGACTCATGGCCTGCGCGGTCTGCTCGGCGTCCAGCCCCAATTCATCGGCACGCACCGTTAAACGGGCGCCATCGGCCAGTACCGTGTCGGCACCGGTTATCACCACGCTGGCTTGCGCGCGCAAGCGCTGCACCGCAGAACGTGCGGCAGGCCCGGTGATCCATTGGCTCTCACCACTGGCCATCGCGGTGCGCCCGTCCAGGCTCATTGCCAGCTTGACCCGCACAAACGGCAGGCCATGCTCCATGCGCTTGAGAAAGCCCTGGTTCAAGGCACGCGCTTGAGATTCCAGCACGCCGCACCGCACCTCAATGCCAGCATCGGCCAAACGCTTGAGGCCACGCCCTGCGACTTCCGGGTTGGGGTCTTGCATGGCGGCCACCACGCGGGCGACCCCGGCATTGACCAAGCCTTCGGCGCACGGCGGGGTGCGCCCGTGATGACTGCACGGCTCAAGGGTGACGTAGGCCGTCGCCCCGCGAGCCAGTGCACCGGCGGCCCGCAAGGCGTGGACCTCGGCGTGCGGCTCACCCGCACGCACATGCCAGCCTTCGCCGACGATCTGGCCGTCACGCACGATGACGCAACCCACACGAGGGTTGGGGTGGGTGGTGTACAGCCCCTTACGGGCCAACTCGATGGCACGCGCCATGTAATGGGCGTCTAAAACCAGTTGCTCAGTGGACACAATCACTCCTTTGAAGGCTCACGGGCAAGGCGGTCGATCTCTTCGCGGAACTCATTGAGGTCCTGGAAGCGTCGATAAACAGAGGCAAAACGGATGTAGGCCACTTCATCGAGCTTTTGCAGCTCGCCCATGACCAGCTCACCCACGACCAGCGATTTGACTTCGCGTTCGCCGGTGGCGCGCAGCCTGCTTTTGATATGGGCCAGCGCCGCTTCAAGGCGCTCGACACTCACCGGGCGCTTTTCCAGCGCACGCTGCATGCCGGCGCGCAGTTTTTCTTCGTCGAACGGCTGACGACTGCCGTCTTGCTTGATAAGGCGGGGTAAGACCAACTCAGCTGTTTCAAAGGTGGTGAAACGCTCACCACAGGCCAGGCATTCACGCCGGCGGCGCACCTGATCGCCCTCGGCGACCAGACGCGAGTCGATGACTTTAGTGTCGTTGGCACCGCAGAAGGGACAGTGCATGGTGGCAGGCAACAAAAAATGGGGAGCGCCATGTTAGCGCATCCCACTGGCAAGACAAGCCATAGGCTTTACGGTATACAGTCCGCCTACTACGTTTTACACAATCTGATACAACGACTGACCTGCCGCTGGAGCCCACTATGTCGCTACGAACGCTTGTTTTGCTGTGCCTCGCCAGTTTGCTGGTCGCCTGTAGCAGTGAGCCGCCAAAGTCGGCACAACCCCAAGTGCTGGCGCAGCCAAAAACCGATGCCCCGGCCGATCTTGGCCCCCTGCCCGCCTATCAGCGTGAATTGAGTGGCGTGCTGACCGGCGTACCGGCTGGCGCAGAAGTCGAGTTGGCAATGCTGATCGTGGATGAACGCGGACGCCCTCAAGGGCTGATGGCCAGCAGCAAGATCATCGGCAATAGCCAGCCACTGCCGTTCAAGCTGCGATTCAACCCGCAAGCGTTTCCGGCCGGGGCACGGGTGGAACTGCGCGGGCGCGCCAGTCAGTCCGGGCAACTGATTCTGCACCTGCCGTCGCGCATCATCGGCCAACCCGCGACCCAGGCAATGGGCACCCTGGCACTCGTCAAAGCGCCATGAACATACCGTTCGACCTGCAACAGTCATTAAGTGAGCTGCTGGGTGATGCGCGGCTGGTGGCCACCGATCTGCCTGGCACCTCCCTCAAACTGTGGTTGATCGACGCGCACAACATGGACCGCGCCTTCACCCCGGACGAAACCCGGCGCATTCTCTACGAGCCGCCCTACTGGGCCTTTTGCTGGGCCAGCGGCCTGGCATTGGCGCGGTATCTGGCCGAACACCCGCAGTGGGTCAAAGGCAAGCGCGTACTGGATTTTGGCGCCGGTTCGGGGGTGGCGGCCATTGCCGCGGCCAAGGCCGGCGCGCTGCAAGTGCTGGCGTGTGATCTGGACCCATTGGCGCTGGCTGCCTGTCGAGCCAACGCTGAACTGAATAATGTGCAACTGAGTTATTCCAGCGACTTTTTTGCCGAGGCGGACCGCTTTGATCTGATTCTGGTGGCCGATGTGCTCTACGACCGGGAAAACCTGCCGCTACTGGATCAATTTTTGACTCGAGGGCAGCAGGCATTGGTGGCTGATTCGCGGGTGCGCGACTTTAAACATCCGCTGTACCGGCAACTGGCAACGCTCAGGGCATTGACCTTGCCCGACTTGGCCGAACCCCATGAGTTTCGCCAAGTGAGCCTATATCATGCGCAGCGCCGCAGTACGGCTTTCAGCGTGCCCGCACAGCCTTTATAGTTGCCCTCATTTACCTGTTTCGAGACCCGTAATGAATCAGCCAACGACGACTTTCAGCTTCGATGTGACCTCAGCAGACTTCGATAAACGCGTGATCGAAGCCTCTTTCGAGCAGCCGGTGTTAGTCGATTTCTGGGCCGAATGGTGCGCACCGTGCAAAGTGATGCTGCCGATCCTGGAACACATTGCCGAGGACTACCAAGGCGAGCTGCTGCTGGCCAAAGTCAATTGCGACATTGAACAGGACATCGTGGGGCGCATCGGTATCCAGACCCTGCCGACGGTGGTGCTGTTCAAGGAAGGCAAAGTCGTCGACGGGTTTCAGGAAGCACAGCCGGAGTCCGCTATTCGCGCCATGCTTGAGCTACATGTCGAAATGCCTGCTCCGGCCGCCGAAGACCCGATGGTTCAGGCTCAGGCGCTGTTTGCCGAAAGCCGTTTTGCCGAAGCCGAGGCGCTACTCAAACAGGTCCTGACCGAAGACAACACCCACGCCAAGGCGCTGATTTTGTATGGTCGCTGCCTGGCTGAGCGTGGCGAGCTGGCAGAAGCGCAAGCCGTGCTCGATGCTGTAAAAAGCGATGAACACAAAGCCGAACTGGCGGGCGCCAAGGCGCAATTGACCTTTTTGAGCCAAGCCAAAGACCTGCCCGATGTCGCGGACTTGAAAACCCGCGTGGCGCAAAACCCGCAGGACGATGAAGCCGCCTACCAACTGGCCATTCAGCAATTGGCCCGCCAGCAATATGAAGGCGCGCTCGAAGGTTTGCTAAAGCTCTTTGTGCGCAATCGCAGCTACAACGAAGGCATTACGCACACAACTTTGCTGCAAGTGTTCGACCTGCTGGGCAACGATCACCCACTGGTGACCACTTACCGCCGCAAATTGTTTGCAGCGCTGTACTAAATCCGCACATCAACACGCAGGCTGCGATCGCTTGATCTTAAAAAAGATCGCAGCCAGCGCCTACGCCAAGTCGGGCGTGCATCCTGCTGATTTATTCAACCCAGCTGTAAACCGGTGAGTCAGTGCCGCTGACCACTTTCACCTCGCTGCTGTGGCGCAATCGCACCAGCAAGCGCTTCCCGGCACCTGTACTGCCGGCCAGCGCTTGCAGTTGGGCGAGCAGTTGCGGGCCGGTCATCTGACCCGCCTGACGCAACAAATCCTTGGTCGCTTCCCACACGGCATCGTCTTGATTCGCAGGTTTGTTGGCAACTGCAACCGGGGCCGGTGCGTTAACGTTTAACTGCCCGCCCAGCTGCGCCCACTCCGCCTCATCCAGCTCTACCGTCAAATCCACTGGCCAGTCGCCAATTGTTCCGCGAATACGCACCATCACCCTGCTCCTGAAGTTTCATGAAGGCATGCTCCCACGCGTCTTGCGTAACGCCAAGCACACGGGCAAACTCTCGCAACATTGTTATAAGATCACATAACAAGCCATTCCCTCTTCCTAGCTGGAGTCATGCTATGCGCCGTTTGCTGCTTGCTTTGCCGTTTGCCCTGTTGCCGCTGGCTGTGGCGCATGCTGAGGACCACGATCACGAACACGGCAGCCTGGCGCCGCATGAACACGGCGTTGCCAGCTTGAACGTGGCGCTTGATGGTCAAACACTGGAACTGGACCTCGACGGCCCGGCCATGAATCTGGTGGGGTTCGAGCACCTTGCCAATACTGACGCTGACAAAGCCAAGGTCGCTGCCGCCCGCACCCAACTGGCCAATCCATTAGTGCTGTTCAGCGTGCCGAAAACAGCCGGTTGCACGGTCGATGAACAGGAACTCAACAGCCCGTTATTCGAGCCGGCCCCTGAAGAGCGCGTGAGTAAAACAGAGCATCACCACAGCGATATCGAAGCTCACTACGCGTTCACGTGCAGCCATCCTGAAGCCCTGAAAACCCTGGATCTGGCGCAGTTTTTCAAGACATTCCCCGCCACCCACACATTCAAGGTACAACTGATCGGCCCAAGCGGTCAGCAGGCCGTGCAAGTGACGGCCAAAGCAGCGACGCTCACGTTCTAAACGGGTACAGGCGCGAGCTTGCCTTGCGCCTCTAGGCCCTTCCATCACATTGCAGGCGACCCTGACTCCCCATGACCCATGCACTCATCGAACTGAGCGACCTGAGTTTTAATTGGCCGGGCCACCCCGTGCTGCTGGATATTCCTCAGTTCCGCCTGCAAGCGGGCGAAACCCTGTTCCTCAAAGGCCCCAGCGGCAGTGGTAAAACCACGTTACTGGGCTTGCTCGGCGGTGTGCAAAAAGCCAATAGGGGGACGATCCGTTTACTGGGCCAAGCACTCAGCGAACTCGGGGCGGGCGCACGGGACCGGTTTCGCGTCGATCACACCGGTTATATTTTTCAGCAATTCAATTTGCTGCCCTTTTTGTCAGTGCGCGAAAACGTTGAGTTGCCGTGTCACTTTTCCAAACTGCGCGCCAGCCGTGCCACCCAACGCCACGGTAGCGTTGATAAAGCGGCGCAAACCTTGCTCGCCCATTTGGGCCTTAAAGACCCCGCGTTGCTGGAGCGGCGCGCCGACTCGCTGTCCATCGGCCAGCAACAACGGGTCGCCGCCGCCCGTGCCCTGATCGGCCAACCCGAGCTGGTGATCGCCGATGAGCCCACCTCGGCCCTTGATGCCGATGCCCGCGAAGCGTTTATCCAATTGTTGTTCGCCGAATGCCGCGAGGCCGGGGCCAGCTTGCTGTTTGTCAGTCACGACCAGAGCCTGGCCCCGCTGTTTGATCGCAACCTGTCGCTGTCTGAACTCAATCGTGCCGCCACGACGGCAGAGGTCTGAGATGTATTTGTTTCGTCTTGCGCTGGCCAGCCTGGCTAACCGCCGTTTTACCGCGTTACTGACAGCATTCGCGATTGCCCTGTCTGTGTGTTTGTTGCTGGCCGTGGAGCGGGTTCGAACGGAGGCCCGCAGCAGTTTTGCCAGCACCATCAGCGGCACGGACCTGATCGTCGGCGCACGTTCGGGGTCGGTCAATTTGCTGCTGTATTCGGTGTTTCGCATCGGCAATGCCACCAACAACATCCGCTGGGACAGCTTTGAACACTTCGCCAATAACCCGAAGGTGAAGTGGGCAATTCCCATGTCGTTGGGTGACTCCCACCGCGGCTACCGGGTGATGGGCACCAGCGAGGCGTACTTTGAGCATTATCAGTACGGCCATCGGCAAAACCTTGAACTGGCTACTGGCCGCGCCTTTGCGACCGATCCGTTTGAAGTGGTACTGGGGGCTGAGGTCGCGCAGGCGTTGCACTATAAATTAGGCGACAAACTGGTGTTGGCGCATGGCGTCGCCGCCGTGAGCCTGGTCAAGCACGACGATAAACCGTTCACCGTGGTCGGCATTCTCAAGCGCACCGGCACCCCGGTCGACCGCACGCTGCACATCAGCCTCGGCGGCATGGAAGCCATTCACATCGACTGGCATAACGGCGTGCCTGCTCGCGGCGCAGGCCGCATTACGGCCGATCAGGCCCGCAACATGGACCTCACGCCGCAGGCCATTACCGCCTTTATGCTGGGGTTGAACAGCAAGATTTCGACCTTTGCCCTGCAACGTGAAATCAATGAATTTCGCGGAGAACCGATGATGGCGATTTTGCCCGGCGTGGCCCTGCAAGAACTCTGGAGCTTGATGAGTACCGCTGAAAAGGCCCTGTTTGTGGTCTCGTTGTTTGTGGTGCTGACCGGGTTGATTGGCATGCTCACCGCCATTTTGACCAGCCTCAACGAGCGACGCCGCGAGATGGCGATTTTGCGCTCAGTGGGTGCCCGCCCTTGGCACATTGCCACTTTGCTGGTGTTTGAAGCGCTGGCGTTGGCATTGGCTGGCGTGGTTGCAGGTGTGGCGTTGTTGTATGTGAGCATCGCCGTGGCCCAAGGCTACGTGCAGTCGAACTACGGGCTGTATTTGCCGTTGGCCTGGCCGAGTGAATATGAATGGACCTTGCTCGCAGGTATTCTGGCAGCCGCCCTGTTGATGGGCTGCGTGCCCGCCTGGCGCGCTTACCGACAATCGCTGGCCGATGGTCTGTCCATTCGCTTATGAGCCTGTGCCTATGAATCGCTCTGTATTGCCGCGCGCGCTGCTCGCACTGTTGCTGCTGGTGTCCGCTCCACTGTGGGCGGCTGAACCGAAGGAATTGACCTGGTCTGAGATGATCCCGCCGGATGCACCGCCCGAAGTGGCGGACATGGCGCCGATGCACGACCTGTCGCAACTGGGCAACCTTGATCCGGAGGCAGCACCCGCGGCCAAACAGGGCACGCCCAATGCCCCGGTGGTGCCTGCGCTGGACGGTCAGCACATCCGCCTGCCGGGCTATATCGTGCCGCTTGAGGTGAGTGAAGAAGGACGCACCACGGACTTTTTGCTGGTGCCGTACTACGGCGCCTGCATTCATGTCCCGCCGCCGCCGTCGAATCAGATCGTGCATGTCACCAGCAAAGTCGGGGTCAAGCTCGATGAGCTGTACCAACCGTACTGGATCGAAGGCGCGATGCAGGTCAAGCCCAGCACCAGCGAACTGGCTGATGCCGGTTACCAGATGGATGCGCAGAAAATCTACGTCTACGAACTGCCGGAATAGTCCCTCGTCGCCGTTGCCGACGGCGAGGTTCAATGGCCAAGGGATCGTAAACCCGAAGACTGCGGCGTCGCTCAAGCCCCCGTTAAAGACTTGGCAGCAGGGGGTATGTCAGCACTGCGTGGCTGGCTACAGAGTGAACGTTTGCGTGTTGGTTCACGAAATTTTCACAATTTTGTCGGTCTTCACCGTTTCATTGAGCTGGGTCAACAGAGGTGCGCAGGGCGCTCATTACCATTGGTTATATAAATTTTAAATATCCAATTGGAGCTCCCATGCACAAGTCTTTGCTCAGCGTAGCGGCCCTCGCCCTCGCCGTCGTTGCCCCGCTTGCTCACGCGCACACTGAAGGCGACATCATCGTCCGTGCCGGTGCAATCACGGTTAACCCGAAAGCCGACAGCTCCAGCGTTAAAGTGGATCAAGGTCCATTGTCGGGTTACGATCTGGGCGGCAAAGCAACGATGAGCAGCGACACCCAATTGGGTCTCAACTTTGCGTACATGGTCACCAACAACATTGGTATCGAATTGTTGGCGGCGACGCCGTTTGAGCATGACGTGAAACTCAAAGGCACCGGCCTTGATGCCGCCAACGGCAAACTCGGTTCCCTGAAGCACTTGCCGCCAACCTTGAGCGTTGTGTACTACCCGCTGGACTCCAAATCGGCGTTCCAACCGTACGTGGGTGCCGGTATCAACTACACCTGGATCTATGACGAACACGTCGGCAGCCGCGCCAATGCAGCAGGCTTCGACAACTTCAAAGCGAAAAACTCGTGGGGCATGGCGTGGCAGATCGGTGCTGACTACATGCTGACCGACAACATCATGATCAACGCCCAGGCGCGTTACATCGACATCGATACCCGCGCCACCGTTGAAAACAACGGCGTTGCACCGGGCACGCGAGCCAAGGTCAACGTTGATGTAGATCCATGGGTTTACATGGTGGGCCTGGGTTACAAGTTCTAAGCTACCGCCGCACACAAAAAAAGGCGCCTTTTAAGGCGCCTTTTTCAGATGCAGTGTTTGTTAACGCCCCAACAAGCGCGCCAGCCCTTCACTCATCGGCGTGATTTCGCCCAAGGTAAATCGCTGCAATAAACGGCTGTTGTCGGCACGCGAATGGCGGATGTCGCCGGAACGCGGCGGGCCGTAGCTGATCGGCGGCAACTGGCCGACAACGTCGCTCAGTGCGGTGAGCATTTGCTTGAGGGTGGTGGCTTTGTTCAGGCCCACGTTAACCGCGCCCTCTTCAACGTGTTCAGCCTCGACGGCCTGCACCAAAATGTTGACCAGGTCGCCCACGTAGACGAAATCGCGGGTTTGTTCGCCATCGCCAAAAAGGGTGATGGGCAGGCCTTTTTCAGCGCGTTCACTGAAGATGCTGATCACGCCCGAGTACGGCGAAGACGGGTCTTGGCGTGGCCCAAAGACGTTGAAGAAGCGAAAGATCACAGGTTCCAGGCCGTGCTGGCGACGGTAGAAATCCAAATAGTATTCGCTGGCCAGCTTGTCGGATGCATAGGGCGTGAGCGGTGCTTTAGGCGTGTCTTCGACAATCGACTCGCCTTCACCGTTGTTGCCGTAAACCGCAGCACTGGAGGCAAATACCACGCGTTTTACACCTGATTCACGCATGGCTTCGCACACGTTCAAGGTGCCGACGAAGTTGCTTTGGTGAGTGCGTACCGGGTCGTCTACCGAGGCTTGTACTGAAGCCACGGCGGCCAGATGCACAACGGCACGGCACCCGGCCATGACGCCGGCGACCAGCGCGGCATCTGCCACATCACCTTCAATCAGTTCTACGTTGGGATTGTCCAGGGGCAGGTTGCTGCGTTTGCCTGTGGACATGTCATCCAGGATTCGCACTGCGTAGCCCTTGGCCAGCAACGCGTCAACCAGATTGGAACCTATAAACCCGGCGCCGCCGGTGACGAGGATCGGGGCATCAGCCATGACGATAAAACCTGTCCAGTAGGATCGGGAGACCGGCACGCCAGGCGCGAGGTTTGATCCCGAAGGTGTGTAGGATTTTTTTACATGCCAGCACCGCGTGCTGTGGTTCTTCTGCGGCATCCGGCCGTGCGGCGTGCGCTTGTGGTGTAGGCGCTTCGATTGCCAGCGGATGCAGGTTCCGCGCCTCGGCCAAAATCGCCTGACCAAGCGCCAGCGGAGTAGTGGCCTCATGCCCGGCGTAGTGGTAGGTGCCCCACAAGGGTGCCGAACAATCCAGCTGCTTGAGCACCGAAATGATTACCCGCGCCGCATCATCGACCGGCGTAGGATTGCCGCGGCGATCATCGGCCATCAGCAACTCACCGGTTTTTTCAGCCTGAGCCAGAAAACGCCCCAGGGTACCATCCGGGCTGTCATCGAGCAGCCAGCCGAAACGCAGCAGCACGTGCTGCGGACAAATGGCCCGCACACTCTGCTCGATCCGCCACAGCGCCTGACCCCGCAACCCCAAGGGCACGGGTTCGTCTTTTTCGCTGTAGGCCGTGGCCCGCGAACCGTCGAAGACGCGATAACTGGAAGGTTGGAGCAAGGTGATGCTGTGATGCTGGCACAGTTCGGCCAACCGTTCGACGGCATGTTCCTGGGCAGCCAAGCGGGTTTCGCTGACTGACTGCGCCTGGAACCAGTCGAAGTAGTACGCAAGGTTGATAACGGCGTCCGGTCGGGTGTCGTCGAGCAGTTGCGTGAGACTCGCAGCGTCCCAGCCGTCTTGCGGCGGACGCGGGGCCAGGAAGTGGATGTCTTCCTCGGCACCCAGACGAATCAGCGCCTGCCCGAGAGCATTTCCGCCGCCCAATAACATAAGGCGCATTCGCATAGAGTGTGCAGGCTCAGTCTATTCAGAACGGTGATGTATACCAGAAAACCAACCGTGCAAGCCGTTGGCCATGATCAAGACTCCCGCATTTTGCGGGTTTATCAGCCTGTCGTCACTGACAAACTGCTCCTCAGGCTCGCAGCGGATCATTGCGACGATGGCGGCATATCGGTCAGCAATAGCGTAGACCGATGTGGCGCCCCGTCTGGCGCCGCAGATTGCGTCACTGCACTGACGGGGGCCAGCAGGGCCTGTGGATAGGTTTGCGCAAAATTAACGTCATCAGACTTATCCACAAGCTTTTTGAGCCGGTCATTGAACGCACGGGTAATGGTGCTTTGCGCACCGGACATGGTCCGAAATTGGGCCGTCACGGTGACACCATCCAGGTTCATGCTATCGACGCCAAAGACGGTCAATGAACCTTGCAAGCTAAGACTGAGCAACGGGTCATCGCTGATTTGTCGGCCAGCGTCGCGAATCAGGTCGGTGGCTTGGTCGATGTCCGTGGCATAAGTGAACTGCACCGAGAAGAAGGCGTAGGCAAATTGCCTGGAGTGATTGATGACTGCCTTTATCTGACCGAAGGGCACCGAGTGCACAAAGCCGCGGCTGTCGCGCAGACGCAAGGTGCGAATGGTCAAACCCTCGACCGTACCCGCGTGGTTGGCGTCTACCACGACCCAATCGCCCACTGAAATGGTGTCTTCGATGATGATGAAAAGCCCGGTAATGACGTCTTGCACCAACTGCTGAGAACCAAAACCGATCGCCAGGCCAATCACCCCGGCACCCGCCAGGAAAGGCGCAACGTTGACCCCTAAATTGGCCATCGTGGTAATGGTGCAGACCACCACCAGTATCACTTTGGTTGCATTGCGCATCAGCGGCAGGATGGTTTTGATCCGCGTACTCGGCTCACGGGCGCCGCGACGATTGGTAGTAGGTTGCAGCGCTTGCTGGATGGCGGTGTCCAGCACCACCCAGGTCAGCCAGGTGACTAATAAAATCAGCAGGATATGCCCCAGTGAATCGCTGATCACCCTGCCGGTGTTGCTGTCCGAGGCAAACGCCAGCAGAGAAAAGCCCCAGATTTGCGCCAGCAATTCGATAAAGGTGACCGCCAGAGCGATGCGCAATAGCGCATACAGCACGGTCATCAAACGCTCTTTATACGCGCCACTGCGTTTTACCTCGGTGTGGAAGCCGTGATGCAAAATCGTGCTCATGAACACGGTGGCGATCAACAAGCCGCACGTCAGCAATGCATTGCGCATCGTGCGCTCACTGCCCTCCCCCACGCCCAACAAGTCAAGCGCCGACACCAACAGCATCAGCAGGATCGGCCAGTACCACAGCACCGAAAAAATACGCAATGACTCTTGTAGCGCGGGCTGGCCCACACGCTGCGCCAACGCCCGGTCGCGAATCAGGTGTGCCACAGGGCGACGCAATTTAACGGCTAAAAAAGCAAACACTGCGCACGCCAGTAATCCCGTCAGCACCGACAAGCAACTCGCAATGTTGCCGCCGATTTGTCGAGCCATTTGCGGGCTATTCATGGCGTCGCTGAAGGCGGCAAAAAAACCGATCAAGAATAAGGGCCGTACAGAATATCGACGAATAATCTCTACCGCGTGTCGCTTGTGCCCTACATAAAACATCGCACTCAAGGACAGCACTAACGCGGTACAGAACACGCCCGCACTGCTGGCATACGAGAGGCTGAGGGCCAACGAGCGGCCAATGGAGTCTTGCAGCATGCGACTGGCATATAAGGTCAGCGGCAAGGCGATCAAAGCGGGCAGCAGGTAAGAAAGCGTGTTACGCGTCAATGTTTGCACACGCGGCCGTGGCCTGAGCCCACGGCTATTACATGCATGGCGAGCCAATACCCGCCCTCCCATGACCGCAGCGGCAAACACAGCCAGCCAGACAGCGGACAGCACCAAGAAGTCGCCTACACCACTCCAGGACGGATGCGACGCGACCTGTTCAACCAAAACACCGACTTCGTCCGCCGCTCGATCCGTGCGCAAACGCCACGCATCGAGCAGGTGCACGCTCATGCCCAGTTTTTCTTGCATCTCATCCATGCCCGCGCCCAAGGCTGCGAGCAAACCGCCGTCAACCAGCACCGGAGGCTTTCCATCAGACTCTTCAGCCTTGATTACGGAGGCCAGCGTGGGCGCTGCCTGCAAAAAGCCATTGCCGGTCAGCAGCAGGATGACCAGCAAACATACTGTTTTAAGAGAAGACAAAACCGGGGGAACCTCCTGAAAGTCTGTTATCAACTGATCGAAATGCGCCAGCGAAGTTCGAATTTCAGCCGCCATATCTATTTTTCTGAGTACAGCGTAGTCAATCACCAGGAAGTGTTCGCACATAAGGCGCAAAAGCATCTCACGCTGGATACAGATAAAAGCCGCATAGGTCGGGGTATCTGCCTGTACCTCAAGGCGCCAGCGCAGCCCCCAGCGCCTCAAGTAGAACGCTCACTTTAGGCTGGGCCTCTCGGCGCTTGAGCCACACCAGATTCACCGGCGACCCTTCGGTAGCCAAGTGCGCCAATACCTCCACCAGTTTGCCCTCTGCCAGTGGCTGCTTAACCAGCCAGGTCGGCAATTGAGCAATGCCATGACCTGCCAACACGGCGGCTACCTGCCCTTCTCCGTCACCCACTGTGAGGTGGGCAAGCAACAGCCGGCGCTCGCTGCCACCTTGCGGCCCCGCAAAATACCAAGGGTTGACCTGGCCATCTGCACGGCCATACATCACGCAGCGGTGGTGCTCCAGATCATGCGCAGTCTTGGGTGCTCCATGCTTGAGCACATACGCGGGGGAGGCGCAAAAAACCAGCCGTTCGGTCCCCAAATAGCGCCGCCCCAAGGTGGGCGGCCATATGTTTGAGCCACCAATGCGCACCACGATGTCGATATCCTCTTCAACCGGGTCCACATAACGATCAGAAAACGAGATGTGCGGCACTAACAGTTCATGCGCTTCAACGCAGCGCAAAATAACCCCGAGCGCATGCAGGCGCCCGTAGGCCGCCGGCAGGTCGATGCGCACTCGCCCCATGGGTTCAGTGTTGTGGGCATGAAGTGACAGCTCGGCCTCCTCCAGTTCACCCAGCACGTTGGTGCAGGTGCGATAGAACCTGACGCCCGCATCGGTCAGGGCCAGCCTGCGGGTAGTTCGATTAAACAGCCGGGTGTCCAACCGCGCTTCCAGACGGGTAATGGCTTTACTGATGGCTGAGCGAGTCACGTTCAGACGCTCGGCCGCCGTCGTGAAACTGCCGGTTTCAGCCACGCAGACAAACACATCCAGACCTTTCAACCGCTCAGAAGAAAACATGACACCTCTCCATTGGGTAATTAAATTCACACGATTGGGTATTTTATAGCCGCAATAAGAATAAATTTCTCCAATAAGCTGTCGCCCTGATTTCAATAGAGCGATGCAACATGCCTTCTTCACAGACCCCTGCTGCGGTCCACAGTCCATCTCAACCTCGAACCGGGGTACAGATTGCAATCATGGCGATTGCTGCCTTTGTGATTGTGACAACCGAATTTTTGATCATCGGCCTACTGCCCGCGCTGGCTCGTGACCTGGCCATTTCCGTGACTCTGGCGGGACAGTTAGTCACGTTATTTGCCTTCACGGTGATGCTGTTTGGTCCCATTTTGACAGCGCGGCTAGCGCACATTGATCGGCGCAAGCTGTTCACTTTCATCGTGCTGGTGTTTGCGGCATCCAATGCATTGGCAGCCGTGTCGGTCAATATCTGGGTCATGGCGATAGCCCGTTTTATTCCCGCGCTGCTGTTGCCCGTGTTTTGGGGCACCGCCAGCGAAACTGCTGGGCAACTGGCCGGCCCGGCGCATGCCGGCAAGGCCATCGCCAATGTGTACATGGGTATTTCGGCAGCGCTGGTATTTGGCATTCCGTTGGGCACGCTGGCCGCAGATGCTGTCGGATGGCGTGGCAGTTTTTGGATCTTGGCGGCGCTGTGCCTGTTGATCGCAGGACTGATGCTCACCTGCATGCCGACACTGCCTTCTGCGCCAAAACGCACCACGGCAAACAAACAAACACTGATCCTCAAAGACCCGCGCTTTATCGGCCACGTCGCACTCTCAATACTGACCTTTACAGCGATGTTTACCGCTTATACCTACCTGGCAGACACCCTTGAGAGCCTGGCTGGCATTGCGCCCCGTCACGTGGGTTGGTGGCTCATGGGCTTTGGTGCTGTAGGCATGCTGGGTAACCAGATCGGCGGGCGTCTTGTTGATCGCAGCCCGCTGGGGTCCAGTGTGTTGTTTCTGACATTACTGGCGGCCGGCATGCTGGCAGCCACTCCTCTCGCGTCACAGCACACGGGGCTGATTGTTGCGCTGGTGGTGTGGGGCATCGCCTACACGGCCCTGTTCCCGATCTGCCAGGTTCGCGTCATGCGCGCGGGCGCCAAGGCTCAAGCCTTAGCTGCATCCTTGAACATTTCGGCAGCCAATGCGGGTATCGGTTTGGGCGCAATCGTGGGAGGCCTCGGGATTCAGCACTATGGGCTCCAATCGCTGGGCATGATCTCAGCAGGCATTGCCGCGACGGCTATAGGCTTGGCCTTGCTGTTGATGCGACGCTCATAAACCGCGCAAATAAAAAGGCCGGTCACTGAGAAAGTGACCGGCCTTTTAAGCGTTCAGCGTGCGTGAGTTCTGCGACTAAGCACGTGCCTAGTGGGGCTCAGAACGGGATATCGTCATCAAAGCTGTCGAAATCCGGAGCAGGTTGCGGTGCCTGCTGTTGCGGCGCTGGGCGCGAATCGCGCTGTGGCTGCTGCTGTTGCTGTTGCGGCGCTGGGCGTTGAGCCTGCTGACGCGGGGCAGACTGCTGCTGTTGGTAGTTATTGCCACCACCCTGGTTTTGTTGGTCGCCCTGAGAACGGCCACCCAGCAGCTGCATGGTGCCCTGCATGTCGACCACGATTTCAGTGGTGTAACGCTTGATACCGTCTTTTTCCCACTCACGGGTTTGCAGCTTGCCTTCGATGTAGACTTGCGAACCTTTACGCAGGTATTCGCCGGCGATTTCAGCCACTTTGCCGAACATCGAGACACGGTGCCATTCAGTCTTTTCGACTTTCTGGCCAGTTTGCTTGTCAGTCCACTGTTCGCTGGTTGCCAGACTCAGGTTGGTCACGGCATTACCGTTAGGCAAGTAGCGAACTTCGGGATCCTGGCCGCACGTGCCGACCAATATAACTTTGTTAACCCCACGGGCCATAACGTTCTCCTAGGCTTCGCACGTCGGCGCTGGGTTAACCAACTGCTCGAGTGTCGCGCGATCCAATAGTTCGGTGTCCAATTTGATATAAATGGCAGCCTCTTCGGCTACCACCACTGCATCAGTGACTCCAGCAACAGCCTTCAAACGCTCGCTCAGGCCTGCTTCGCGAAGCGCCTCAGGCGATAACGGCAAGCGCACGCTTGTCACATACGGAGGTTCGCGCATGGTAACAGCAAAGGCGAGCCAGAGGGCAGCCAGACCTGCGCATCCAAGGAACACAACCGACAGACCGCCATGCTGAAATAACCAGCCACCGAGTATGCCGCCCAGTGCTGAACCGAGGAATTGGCTGGTGGAATAAACCCCCATCGCCGTGCCCTTGCCGCCCGCTGGTGACACTTTGCTGATCAGCGAAGGCAATGACGCCTCTAGCAGATTGAACGCGGTGAAAAACACCACCGTGCCGATCACTAAAGCGCGCAAGCTGTCGCCGAACTGCCAGAAGAATAGCTCAGTGAGCATCAACGTCGCGACGGCGCCGAGTAAAACTCGTTTCATTTTGCGTTTTTTCTCGCCGTAGATGATGAACGGGATCATGGCGAAGAAAGAAATAAGCAAGGCAGTCAGGTAGACCCACCAGTGTTGTTCCTTGGGCAAACCGGCTTTTTCAACCAGCGCCAGCGGCAAGGCTATGAAACTGGACATCAACATGGCGTGCAACACAAAAATGCCGAGGTCCAGGCGCAGCAAGTCTGGATGGCGCAACGTCGGTATCAAAGCCTGCCTGGCCACGCCGGATTCACGGTGCTGCAACGTACCGGTTGAGCGCGGCACCATGAACATGACGATCACAATCCCCACCAGAGCCATCGCGCCGGTGGCTAAAAACAAACCCGACAAACCGAATGCGCGGGTTAACAACGGGCCTACGACCATTGCCACGGCAAACGACAACCCAATGGTCATGCCGATCATGGCCATGGCTTTGGTGCGGTGTTGTTCGCGAGTCAGATCAGAAAGCAGAGCCATGACGGCAGCAGAAATGGCACCGGCGCCTTGAAGGACTCGTCCTGCAATCACGCCCCAAATTGAATCCGAGTTCGCAGCCAGTACGCTGCCCAAGGCGAAGACAATTAACCCGAGGTAGATCACCGGGCGCCGACCTATACGGTCAGAAATAACCCCGAACGGAATTTGAAAAAGCGCCTGAGTCAGGCCATAGGCGCCAATGGCCAGGCCAATCAAGGCCGGTGTAGCACCTGCGAGGTCCATCCCATAGGTCGCCAATACGGGCAACACCATGAACATACCAAGCATACGGAAGGCAAACACAAGGGCCAGACCGCTTGCTGCGCGGGTCTCGCTACCACTCATGCGTTCGCTATGGGGATCGTGCATGGAAAAACCTCGTGTGAACCGGCGGCGATTCTACCAGTCCCATCGTGTAACAGCACACACACGAGCGATGCGCGACGCTTTGTCACGTAAAAGTTATAAAGGCTGCTTAATGACATCGTGCCATTAAGGGCCTGCACAGCTTTCGCACAGCGCCGTATACTCATTCGTTTACGTAATGCCCGCCAAGCGAGGCCGCAGTGGACAAGATCCTGATACGTGGGGCACGAACCCACAACCTGAAGAACATCGACCTGACCCTGCCACGGGACAAACTGATCGTCATCACCGGACTGTCTGGCTCCGGCAAATCATCCCTGGCGTTTGACACGTTGTATGCCGAAGGCCAGCGGCGTTATGTCGAGTCACTGTCAGCCTATGCGCGGCAGTTTCTGTCAATGATGGAAAAACCTGACGTCGACACCATCGAAGGTCTGTCGCCAGCAATCTCCATCGAGCAGAAATCAACCTCGCACAACCCGCGATCAACTGTCGGCACCATCACTGAAATTTACGACTACCTGCGTTTGCTGTATGCCCGTGTAGGTATTCCGCGTTGCCCGGATCACGATATTCCCCTGGAAGCACAGACCGTCAGCCAGATGGTCGACTTGGTGCTGGCACAACCCGAAGGCAGCAAGCTGATGTTGCTGGCGCCGGTGATTCGTGAGCGCAAGGGCGAGCATTTGTCAGTGTTTGAAGAGCTGCGAGCGCAAGGATTTGTGCGTGCGCGGGTTAACGGCAAACTCTGCGAGCTGGATGAACTGCCGAAGCTGGACAAGCAGAAAAAACACACCATCGATGTGGTGGTTGACCGCTTCAAAGTACGTGCGGACCTGCAACAACGTTTGGCCGAGTCGTTTGAAACAGCCCTGAAACTGGCCGATGGTATCGCCTTGGTCGCGCCAATGGACGACGAGCCTGGCGAAGAAATGATTTTCTCGGCGCGCTTTGCCTGCCCTATTTGCGGGCATGCCATCAGCGAACTGGAACCCAAACTGTTTTCCTTCAACAACCCGGCGGGCGCTTGCCCGACGTGCGATGGTTTGGGCGTGAAGCAGTTTTTCGACATCAAGCGCCTGGTCAACGGCGATTTAACCTTGGCCGAAGGCGCCATCCGTGGATGGGACAGGCGTAACGTCTATTACTTCCAGATGCTCGGTGCGCTGGCCAAGCATTACGATTTCAGCCTCGAAGTGCCGTTCAGCGAGCTGCCTGCCGACAAACAGAAAGTCATTCTGTATGGCAGCGGTACCCAGAACGTTGACTTCCGTTATTTGAATGATCGCGGCGACATCGTTAAACGCGCGCACCCGTTCGAAGGCATCGTGCCGAATCTTGAACGTCGCTATCGTGAAACCGAGTCGGCGACCGTGCGCGAAGAGCTGGCCAAGTTTCTCAGCACGCAGGCTTGCCCTGACTGCAGGGGCACGCGTTTGCGCCGCGAAGCGCGCCACGTGTGGGTAGGCGAGAAAACCCTGCCTGCCGTAACCAATATGCCGATTGGCGATGCAACAGAGTATTTCAGCACGCTGAGCCTGACCGGCCGCCGTGGCGAGATTGCGGACAAGATTCTTAAAGAGATTCGCGAGCGCTTACAGTTCCTAGTGAATGTGGGCCTGGATTACTTGTCTCTGGACCGTAGCGCCGACACATTATCCGGCGGCGAAGCGCAGCGCATTCGCTTGGCCAGCCAGATTGGTGCGGGCTTGGTGGGCGTGCTGTATATCCTCGACGAGCCGTCTATCGGTTTGCATCAGCGCGATAACGATCGCTTGCTGGGCACGCTCAAGCACCTGCGCGACATTGGCAATACGGTAATTGTCGTCGAGCACGATGAAGATGCCATCCGGCTGGCGGACTATGTGGTGGACATCGGGCCGGGCGCGGGCGTACATGGTGGCCATATCGTTGCACAAGGCACGCCTGCCGAAGTCATGGCCCACCCTGACTCGCTGACGGGCAAATACTTGTCGGGCCGGGTGAAGATCGCAGTCCCTGCCAAACGCACACCGCGCAACAAGAAGCTGACCCTGTCGCTCAAAGGCGCGCGCGGCAACAATTTGCGCAATGTCGACCTTGAGATCCCGATTGGTTTGCTGACGTGTGTGACCGGTGTTTCAGGGTCAGGCAAGTCGACGCTGATCAACAACACACTCTACCCGCTCAGCGCAACGGCCTTGAACGGTGCTACCACGCTGGAAGCCGCCGCTCACGACAGCATTAAAGGTCTGGAGCACCTGGATAAAGTCGTAGACATCGACCAAAGCCCGATCGGCCGCACGCCGCGTTCCAACCCGGCGACGTACACCGGGCTGTTTACCCCCATTCGCGAACTGTTTTCTGGCGTGCCTGAATCCCGCTCCCGGGGTTATGGTCCAGGGCGTTTCTCGTTCAACGTGAAAGGTGGTCGCTGCGAGGCGTGCCAAGGTGATGGCTTGATCAAGGTAGAGATGCACTTTCTGCCTGACATCTACGTGCCGTGCGACGTGTGCAAAAGCAAGCGCTATAACCGCGAAACCCTTGAGATCAAATACAAGGGCAAGAGCATCCACGAAGTGCTGGAGATGACCATCGAAGAAGCCCGTGTGTTCTTCGATGCGGTGCCTGCCTTGGCGCGTAAGCTGCAAACGTTGATGGACGTAGGCTTGTCATACATCAAGCTCGGACAATCTGCCACGACACTGTCAGGCGGTGAAGCGCAGCGGGTGAAGCTCTCCCGCGAGCTGTCCAAGCGTGACACCGGTAAAACCCTGTATATCCTCGACGAGCCAACAACGGGCCTGCACTTTGCGGATATTCAACAGTTGCTGGATGTGCTGCATCGTCTGCGCGATCACGGCAACACCGTGGTGGTCATCGAGCACAACCTGGACGTGATTAAAACAGCCGACTGGCTGGTGGACCTCGGTCCTGAAGGCGGCTCCAAAGGTGGGCAGATCATTGCCACCGGCACGCCTGAAGACGTCGCTGAAATGAAGCAGTCACACACAGGCTTCTATCTGAAGCCGTTACTGATCCGCGATAAAGCTTAACCGCAACGTATGAAAAAGCCCCTGTCATCGTAATGATGACAGGGGCTTTTTACTGAGCCATCAGAACTGCGATTGCAGGTAGTTCTGAAGGCCGATTGACTTGATCAGGCCCAGCTGTTTTTCCAGCCAGTAGGTGTGATCTTCTTCGGTATCAGCCAACTGAATACGCAGCATGTCGCGGCTGACGTAATCCTTGTGTAGCTCGCACAACTCAATACCCTTGCACAGTGCAGCACGTACTTTGTACTCAAGGCGTAAATCTGCGGCGAACATGTCCGGTACAGAAGTACCCACATCCAAGTCATCCGGGCGCATACGCGGCGTACCTTCAAGCATCAGAATCCGGCGCATCAACGCATCTGCGTGTTGTGCCTCTTCTTCCATCTCGTGGTTGATACGTTCGTACAACTTTGTGAAACCCCAATCCTCATACATGCGGGAATGGACGAAATATTGGTCACGTGCAGCCAGCTCGCCGGTCAGCAACGTGTTGAGGTAATCGATTACTTCCGGGTGCCCTAGCATCGGCCCACATCTCCCTGCTTGAAAGGCTGTAGTTTGAACCAAGCCGACCCAGAGGTCACGGCTCAATCGCAATAAATACCCTCTTATGACGAGAAAAACAGGTTAAAAAACGCAAAAACCGCCCAATTGAGGGCGGTTCTGCTTCTCACTTAGAGTTAGTTACGCTGTACACCCAGCGCATTTGCAACACCGTCACCATACGCCTGATCGGCATTGTAGAAATGCTGAAGCTGACGCTCTACCACGTCGTCCGATACGCCGGCCATGGCGCCTGCAATATTGTTGATGAGCAAGGCTTTCTGCTCCTCATTCATCAAGCGAAACAAAGCGCCGGCATGGCTGTAGTAGTCGCTGTCTTCACGGTGATCGTATCGGTCCGCTGCGCCGCTCAACGCCAAAGGCGGCTCAGCGTACTGCGGCGCCTGCTTAGGAGCGTCTGCGTAGCTATTAGGCTCGTAGTTCGGCGCTGCCCCCCCATTGTTGCCATATGCCATCGAGCCATCACGCTGGTACGTGTGAACGGGTACACGAGGCGAATTAATCGGCAGGTGTTGGTGGTTAGTACCTACACGATAGCGATGCGCATCAGCGTAAGCGAACACACGACCTTGCAGCATGCGATCAGGAGACAGGCCTACGCCCGGAATCATGTTGCTAGGCCCAAAAGCGGCTTGTTCGACTTCTGCGAAATAGTTGAGCGGGTTGCGGTTCAACTCCAACTCGCCAATTTCTATCAATGGAAACTCTTTTTGCGACCAGGTTTTAGTCACATCAAACGGGTTTTCGTAATGTGCAGCGGCCTGCGCTTCGGTCATTACCTGCATGCAAACGCGCCATTTCGGGAAGTTGCCACGCTCAATGGCACCAAACAGATCACGCTGAGCGTAGTCAGGATCAGTGCCTGCCAAACGTGCAGCTTCTGCCGGTGGCAGGTTTTTGATCCCTTGCTTGGTTTTGTAATGCCATTTAACCCAATGACGCTCACCCGCAGCGTTGATCAAGCTGTAAGTGTGGCTGCCGAAACCGTGCATGTGGCGATAGCCATCAGGAATGCCTCGGTCAGAAAACAAGATCGTGACCTGATGCAGAGACTCAGGTGAGTGCGACCAGAAGTCCCACATCATTTGTGCGCTTTTCAGATTGCTCTGCGGCAGACGCTTTTGCGTGTGAATGAAGTCAGGAAACTTCAGTGGATCACGGATGAAAAACACAGGTGTGTTGTTGCCCACAATGTCCCAGTTACCTTCTTCGGTATAGAACTTGATGGCAAAGCCGCGCGGGTCGCGCTCGGTGTCGGCAGAACCGCGTTCACCACCCACGGTAGAGAAGCGCATGAATGTCGGCGTTTGCTTGCCAAGGGTATCGAACAGTTTGGCGCTGCTGAACTGGGTCATATCACGGGTCAGGGTGAACGTACCGTGCGCACCTGAACCTTTAGCGTGTACACGACGCTCTGGAATATTTTCGCGGTTGAAATGCGCGAGCTTCTCAATCAAATGGAAGTCATCGAGCAACAAGGGGCCGCGAGGACCGGCAGAACGAGAATTCTGGTTATCAGCTACTGGGGCGCCGCTGGCGGTGGTAAGCGTTTTGGTCTGGCTCATGCGTTTACTTCCTCAGTCAGTCTTGGTGCTGCCGGCTAATCGGCTGAGGGGGAGTATTGACCATGTATTTAACATGGGCAAATGCATTAAATGATGCACAACAATAGAAAAACTTAATTCAAGGCGCACAAAAAACCGGGCACTAGGCCCGGTTCTTTGTAGAGACTGACGTCTTACTCAGCGGATACAGCTTCACCGCCAACTGGACGATCAACCAACTCGACGTACGCCATAGGCGCGTTGTCGCCAGCGCGGAAACCGCACTTGAGGATGCGCAGGTAGCCACCCTCACGAGTTGCATAACGCTTGCCCAGATCGTTGAACAGCTTACCAACCATGGCTTTCGAACGAGTACGGTCGAATGCCAGACGGCGGTTAGCAACAGAATCAATCTTGGCCAGAGTAATCAGCGGCTCAGCAACACGACGCAGTTCTTTGGCTTTCGGCAGAGTCGTTTTGATCAGCTCGTGCTCGAACAACGACACTGCCATGTTTTGAAACATAGCCTTGCGGTGCGAGCTAGTGCGGCTCAGGTGACGACCACTTTTACGATGACGCATGGTTCATTCCTTACCAAACACAACGTTCGGTGATTACGACGATCAGGCAGTCGCCTTGTCGTCCTTCTTAAGACTTGCAGGCGGCCAGTTGTCGAGGCGCATGCCGAGGGACAGACCACGGGAGGCCAGAACGTCCTTGATTTCAGTCAAGGATTTCTTGCCCAGGTTCGGAGTCTTCAACAGTTCTACTTCGGTGCGCTGAATCAGGTCACCGATGTAGTAAATGTTCTCCGCCTTAAGGCAGTTGGCCGAACGCACGGTCAGTTCCAGATCGTCAACCGGACGAAGCAGGATCGGATCGATCTCGTCTTCCTGTTCGATAACCACTGGCTCGCTGTCACCTTTGAGGTCGACGAATGCAGCCAACTGCTGTTGCAGGATGGTTGCAGCACGACGAATGGCCTCTTCAGGATCCAGGGTACCGTTGGTCTCCAGATCAATAACCAGTTTGTCCAGGTTGGTGCGCTGCTCGACACGGGCGTTTTCCACCACGTATGCGATACGGCGAACCGGGCTGAACGAAGAATCAAGCTGCAAGCGACCAATGCTGCGGCTTTCGTCTTCATCGCTCTGACGCGAGTCGGCTGGTTCATAACCACGACCACGAGCTACAGTGAGCTTCATGTTCAAGGCGCCGTTAGACGCCAGGTTGGCGATTACGTGATCGGGATTAACGATCTCGACATCATGATCCAGCTGAATATCGGCAGCGGTAACCACCCCCGAACCCTTCTTCGACAAGGTCAGCGTAACTTCGTCACGGCCGTGCAGCTTGATAGCCAGACCTTTAAGGTTCAACAGGATTTCAATTACGTCTTCCTGTACACCTTCGATGGCGCTGTACTCGTGGAGCACACCATCAATCTCGGCCTCGACTACTGCACAGCCTGGCATTGAGGACAACAGGATGCGGCGCAGCGCGTTGCCCAGGGTGTGGCCAAAACCACGCTCGAGAGGCTCGAGAGTGATTTTAGCGCGGGTTGGACTGACAACTTGCACATCAATATGGCGAGGTGTCAGGAACTCATTTACCGAAATCTGCATGGATGCACCTATTTTCTAGCCCTTACTTGGAGTAGAGCTCGACAATCAGGCTTTCGTTGATGTCGGCGGACAGATCACTGCGAGCAGGAACGTTCTTGAAAACGCCCGACTTCTTCTCAGTGTCTACTTCTACCCATTCTACGCGGCCACGTTGGGCACACAGATCGAGAGCTTGGACAATGCGAAGCTGGTTCTTTGCTTTCTCGCGGATAGCGACCACGTCACCAGCACGAACCTGGAACGACGGTACGTTAACGGTCTGACCGTTTACGCTGATCGACTTGTGCGATACCAACTGACGAGATTCGGCACGAGTAGAACCGAAACCCATACGGTATACGACGTTATCCAGACGGCATTCGAGCAGTTGCAGCAGGTTTTCACCGGTTGCACCTTTTTTGCCAGCAGCTTGTTTGTAGTAGCCGCTGAACTGACGCTCGAGAACGCCGTAGATACGACGGACCTTCTGCTTTTCACGCAGTTGGGTGCCGTAGTCGGATTGGCGACCGCGGCGTTGGCCGTGGATGCCTGGAGCAGCTTCAATATTGCACTTCGATTCGATAGCGCGCACACCACTCTTCAGGAAGAGATCGGTGCCTTCACGACGTGCCAGTTTGCATTTTGGACCAATGTAACGAGCCATTCTTTACAGTCTCCTGGATTACACGCGGCGCTTCTTCGGCGGAC
The DNA here is from genome assembly GCF_016812185.1 of Pseudomonas weihenstephanensis. NCBI lineage: Bacteria > Pseudomonadati > Pseudomonadota > Gammaproteobacteria > Pseudomonadales > Pseudomonadaceae > Pseudomonas > Pseudomonas weihenstephanensis. Next base: position 1,575,160 of record NZ_JAAEBV010000001.1, read on the forward strand.
GGCACCCGTTGTGCGGGATTGGCGTCACGTCGGTGATGCTGGCGATCTTATAGCCACAGCCGTTCAAAGCACGGACAGCGGACTCACGACCTGGACCTGGGCCCTTAACGTTAACGTCAAGGTTTTTCAGGCCATATTCCAGCGCAGCTTGACCAGCACGTTCAGCAGCTACTTGAGCAGCAAACGGCGTGGACTTGCGAGAACCGCGGAAACCCGAACCACCGGAGGTAGCCCAAGAAAGCGCATTACCCTGACGGTCGGTGATGGTCACGATGGTGTTGTTGAAAGACGCGTGGATGTGGGCGATGCCATCAACCACTGTCTTTTTAATCTTTTTACGAGGACGAGCAGCAGGTTTTGCCATGACTAAATTCCTGTCGATTCGCTGGTGCGATTACTTGCGGATCGGCTTACGCGGACCTTTGCGAGTACGCGCGTTGGTCTTGGTACGCTGACCGCGCACTGGAAGACCACGACGATGGCGCAGACCGCGGTAGCAGCCCAAGTCCATCAAGCGTTTGATTTTCATGTTGACTTCACGACGCAGATCACCTTCAGTGGTGAACTTTGCCACTTCGCCACGCAGCAACTCAATCTGCTCGTCGCTCAGATCCTTGATCTTAGCGGCTGGGTTTACACCAGCATCCGCACAGATTTTCTGTGAGGTAGTGCGACCAACACCATAGATGTAGGTCAGCGAGATAACAGTGTGCTTGTTATCTGGAATGTTAACGCCTGCAATACGGGCCATTCAGTGGGACTCCAATTGACAGCTACCTACGCCCCGGAAGCCAAGAAATAGGGCGCGAGATAATATCGCTGTAATAACAAATAATCAACCCAGCAGCGCACTAGCTGCTGGGCTTCAAACAGATCACACTCAGCCTTGGCGCTGTTTGTGACGTGGTTCCGCGCTGCAAATTACCCGAACAACACCTTCGCGGCGAATAATCTTGCAGTTACGGCACAGCTTTTTCACCGATGCACGAACTTTCATCACCAACTCCTCTCACCTTACGGGGTAGTACTTCAGCGGAGCATGCCGCTGCCGTAGCCCTTCAGGTTGGCTTTCTTCATCAGGGATTCGTACTGGTGCGAAACGAGGTGCGATTGTACTTGGGACATGAAGTCCATAACAACCACAACAACGATCAGCAACGAGGTCCCGCCAAGGTAGAACGGAACGTTTGCCGCAACCACCAGGAACTGGGGCAACAGGCACACGGCCGTCATATAAAGAGCACCGAACAGAGTCAAACGAGTCAAAACGCCATCAATATAGCGTGCCGACTGCTCACCTGGACGGATACCCGGAATAAAGGCACCGGACTTCTTCAGGTTTTCCGCTACGTCTTTCGGATTGAACATCAACGCCGTATAGAAGAAGCAGAAGAAAATAATCCCTGCACTAAACAGCAGAATATTCAACGGCTGACCAGGAGCGATCGACTGCGAGATGTCCTGCAACCAGCCCATACCTTCAGACTGACCAAACCAGGCACCCAGCGAAGCCGGGAACAGCAAAATGCTGCTCGCGAAAATAGCCGGGATAACGCCGGCCATATTCACTTTTAGCGGCAAGTGGCTTGTCTGTGCAGCAAAAACCTTGCGGCCCTGCTGACGCTTGGCGTAGTGAACAGCAATACGACGCTGACCACGCTCAATGAACACCACAAAACCGATAATCGCTACTGCCAGCAAACCGATAGCAACCAGGGCGAAGATATTGATATCGCCCTGACGCGCAGACTCGAAAGACTGCCCAATTGCTCTCGGAAGACCGGCGACGATACCCGAAAAAATCAACATCGAGATACCGTTGCCAACACCACGCTCTGTAATCTGCTCACCCAGCCACATCATGAACATTGCACCCGCCACAAACGTGGTTACTGCAACGAAATGGAAGCCTAGGTCACCAGTGAACGCTACGCCTTGCCCCGCCAGACCTATGGACATGCCAATAGCCTGAACGAGAGCAAGAGCGACAGTGAGGTAGCGGGTGTACTGGCTTATCTTGCGACGACCAGCTTCACCTTCCTTCTTCAACTGCTCCAACTGTGGGCTGACAGCGGACATAAGCTGCATGATGATCGATGCCGAAATATACGGCATGATCCCCAGCGCAAAAATACTCATCCGCTCCAGCGCACCGCCGGAAAACATGTTGAACAAGCTAAGAATGGTCCCCTCATTCTGTCGAAACAGGTCCGCTAGCCGGTCCGGGTTGATACCTGGAACTGGGATGTGTGCGCCTATTCGGTAGACGATAATCGCCAGGAATAGAAAACGCAGACGAGCCCAGAGCTCGGATAACCCGCCTTTGCTGAGCGCTGAGAGAGCACCTTGCTTAGCCATTTATTCCTCGAACTTGCCGCCAGCTGCTTCGATAGCCGAACGCGCACCTTTGGTGGCGCCGATTCCCTTGCCGATTGTGACAGCGCGAGTCACTTCACCGGACAGCATGATTTTCACACGCAGTACGTTGACGTTGATCACGTTGGCATCTTTCAGGGTCTGCAGAGTAACGATGTCGCCGTCCACTTTAGCCAGCTCGGACAAACGCACTTCTGCGCGATCCATAGCTTTCAGGGAAACGAAACCGAACTTAGGCAGACGGCGATGCAGCGGCTGTTGACCGCCTTCAAAGCCTGGAGCAATTGTGCCACCGGAGCGGGAGGACTGACCTTTGTGACCACGGCCACCAGTCTTACCCAAACCACTACCGATACCACGGCCCGGACGATGCTTTTCGCGACGGGAACCCGGCGCTGGACTCAGATCATTGAGTTTCATCGATTAACCCTCTACACGCAGCATGTAGTAAGCCTTGTTGATCATCCCGCGATTCTCGGGAGTATCAAGTACTTCTACAGTGTGACCGATGCGACGCAGACCCAGACCCTTAATGCACAATTTGTGATTAGGGATGCGGCCGGTCATGCTTTTGATCAGCGTTACTTTTACGGTAGCCATGATCAGAAGATCTCCTTGACACTTTTGCCGCGCTTGGCAGCAATGGATTCAGGAGATTGCATAGCTTTCAAACCTTTGAAAGTGGCGTGAACCACGTTTACCGGGTTAGTCGAGCCGTAGCACTTGGCCAGTACGTTCTGAACGCCAGCAACTTCGAGGACAGCACGCATAGCGCCGCCAGCGATGATACCGGTACCTTCAGAAGCAGGCTGCATGTACACCTTCGAAGCGCCATGAGCTGACTTCATTGCGTACTGCAGAGTTGTACCGTTCAGGTCAACTTGGATCATGTTGCGGCGAGCAGCTTCCATTGCCTTCTGGATCGCAGCAGGCACTTCACGTGACTTGCCACGGCCGAAGCCAACACGCCCTTTACCATCACCTACCACGGTCAACGCGGTGAAAGTGAAGATACGGCCGCCTTTAACGGTTTTGGCTACGCGGTTAACTTGAACCAGCTTCTCAATGTAGCCTTCGTCGCGCTTTTGGTCGTTATTTGACATAACTTAGAACTCCAGCCCAGCTTCACGAGCAGCCTCAGCCAGCGCTTTCACGCGGCCGTGGTACTTGAAGCCAGAGCGGTCGAAAGCCACCTGCGAGACGCCAGCGGCTTTTGCACGCGTAGCGACCAGCTGGCCAACCTTTGTGGCCGCGTCGATGTTGCCAGTAGCAGCATCACGCAGTTCTTTGTCCAAAGTCGAGGCGCTTGCCAGGACTTTGCTGCCGTCGGCCGAGATGACCTGGGCGTATATATGCTGAGACGAGCGGAACACGCAGAGACGCACGACTTCGAGTTCGTGCATTTTCAGACGTGCTTTGCGAGCGCGACGCAGTCGAGTAACTTTTTTGTCGGTCATTTGCTATGCCCTACTTCTTCTTGGCTTCTTTACGACGGACGACTTCGTCCGCGTAACGTACACCCTTACCTTTATAAGGTTCTGGTGGACGGAAACCGCGGATCTCAGCGGCGACCTGACCTACCAGTTGCTTATCGATACCCTTGATCAGGATGTCGGTTTGGCTTGGTGTCTCAGCGGTGATGCCTTCCGGCAATTCGTAATCCACTGGGTGCGAGAAGCCAAGAGCCAGGTTCAGCACTGTGCCTTTTGCTTGCGCTTTGTAACCAACACCGACCAGCTGGAGCTTGCGCTCGAAGCCTTGGCTTACGCCTTGGACCATGTTGTTTACCAACGCACGAGTGGTACCAGCCATTGCGCGAGTTTGTTGATCGCCATTGCGAGCAGCGAAACGCAACTCACCGGCTTCTTCAACGATCTCAACGGACGAATGGATGTTCAGTTCTAGAGTGCCCTTGGCACCCTTCACCGAAAGCTGTTGGCCGGCGAATTTTACTTCGACACCAGCTGGCAGCTTAACGGGGTTCTTAGCGACGCGTGACATGCTTATCCCCCCTTAGAACACAGTGCAAAGAACTTCGCCGCCGACACCGGCAGCGCGCGCAGCACGATCCGTCATCACACCTTTGTTGGTGGAGACGATAGACACACCGAGACCGCCACGAACTTTTGGCAGATCATCGGAGGACTTGTACTGACGCAGGCCTGGACGGCTAACGCGCTTAACTTCTTCGATGACTGGACGGCCTTCGAAGTACTTCAGCTCGATAGACAGCAGTGGTTTGATTTCGCTGCTGATCTGATAATCCGCGATGTAACCTTCGTCCTTCAGGACTTTAGCTACAGCTACCTTCAACGTAGAAGATGGCATGCTTACGACGGACTTTTCAGCCATCTGGGCATTACGGATTCGAGTTAGCATGTCCGCTAACGGGTCCTGCATACTCATGGGCTAGACGCTCCTGTTACAAAAATAATTAGCCTTGCGGCTACAACTATCGCCGAGTGACACGCAACTAAAAAGCACGGGCTCAGGCGAGCCGGTCATTCTAGACATACACCAGAAATGAATCAAGCCCCAATAGGGGCTTGATTCATGTTCAAGGTCACCGACTGTCAGGATCTTGCGACCCTGACAATGACGACTTTGCCGTTTCGCCTTACCAGCTGGCTTTAACCAGACCTGGTACGTCGCCACGCATTGCTGCTTCACGCAATTTGTTACGGCCCAGGCCGAACTTGCGGTAAACACCATGCGGACGACCAGTCAAGCGGCAGCGGTTACGCATGCGCGCAGCGCTTGCATCACGTGGCTGCTTCTGCAGAGCAACTTGAGCTTCCCAACGTGCTTCTGGACTTGCGTTCAGATCCACGATGATAGCTTTCAGCTCAGCACGCTTCTTGGCGAACTTAGCAACCGTGAGCTGACGCTTCAGCTCGCGGTTTTTCATGCTCATCTTAGCCATGGTCTACTCCAATCAGTTGCGGAACGGGAATTTGAAAGCACGCAACAGGGCGCGACCTTCATCATCCGTTCGAGCAGTGGTGGTCAGGGTAATGTCCAGACCGCGGAGAGCATCGATTTTGTCGTAGTCGATTTCCGGGAAAATGATCTGCTCTTTTACGCCCATGCTGTAGTTACCACGACCATCGAAGGACTTGGCATTCAGGCCGCGGAAGTCGCGTACCCGAGGCAGGGAGATCGACAGCAGACGATCCAGGAATTCGTACATACGCTCACGGCGCAGAGTTACTTTGACGCCGATCGGCCAGCCTTCGCGAACTTTAAAGCCTGCGATGGACTTGCGAGCGTAGGTCACAACAACTTTTTGACCCGTGATCTTTTCCAAATCAGCTACAGCGTGCTCGATGATTTTTTTATCACCGATCGCTTCGCCCAAACCCATGTTCAGGGTGATTTTGGTAACGCGCGGAACTTCCATCACGTTCGAAAGCTTAAGTTCTTCCTTAAGTTTCGGAGCGATTTCCTTCCGGTAAATCTCTTTTAGTCGTGCCATGGTCTTATCTACCTAGCAGTGTTCAAGCATCAACCGCTTTTTGGGTCGACTTGAAGACACGAATTTTTTTGCCTTCTTCTACTTTGAAACCAACGCGGTCAGCCTTGTTGGTTTCGCCGTTGAAGATGGCGACGTTAGAAGCGTCCAGTGGAGCTTCTTTCTCGACGATACCGCCCTGCACGCCCGACATCGGGTTAGGCTTGGTATGACGCTTAACCAGGTTCAGACCACCAATAACCAGACGGTTATTAGCGAGAACCTTAAGCACCTTACCGCGCTTACCTTTGTCTTTGCCGGCGATCACGATGATCTCGTCGTCACGACGAATCTTTTGCATGTCGGATCTCCTTACAGCACTTCTGGGGCGAGCGAGACGATCTTCATGAACTTCTCAGTACGAAGCTCACGGGTCACTGGCCCAAAGATACGGGTGCCGATCGGCTCTTGCTTGTTGTTCAGAAGAACAGCAGCGTTGCCATCAAAGCGGATAATGGAGCCATCTGCACGACGTACGCCGTGACGAGTGCGGACTACAACAGCAGTCATCACTTGGCCTTTTTTCACTTTACCGCGAGGAATTGCTTCCTTCACGGTAACTTTGATGATGTCACCGATACCAGCGTAACGACGATGGGAGCCACCCAGCACCTTGATGCACATAACACGGCGTGCGCCGCTGTTATCGGCCACATCGAGCATGGATTGAGTCTGAATCATATAATTTCTCCGACCCCTAGTCCTTAGACTTCCACAGCGCGTTCGAGAACATCAACCAATGCCCAAGACTTAGTCTTGGCAAGCGGACGAGTTTCACGAATAGTGACTTTGTCGCCGATGTGGCACTGATTGGTTTCGTCGTGCGCGTGCAGCTTAGTCGAACGCTTAACGTATTTACCGTAGATCGGGTGCTTAACGCGACGCTCGATCAGAACGGTGATGGTCTTGTCCATCTTGTCGCTGACAACACGGCCAGTCAGCGTACGGACAGTTTTTTCGGCTTCAGCCATGATTACTTACCTGCCTGCTGGTTGAGCACAGTCTTCACGCGAGCGATGTCACGCTTAACTTGCGAGAGCAGATGCGACTGCCCCAACTGGCCAGTTGCTTTCTGCATGCGCAGATTGAACTGGTCGCGCAGCAAGCCGAGCAATTGCTCGTTCAGCTGCTGTGCGGATTTTTCACGAAGTTCATTCGCTTTCATCACATCACCGTCCGTTTAACAAAGGAGGTGGCGAGCGGCAGCTTTGCAGCAGCCAGGGCGAAAGCCTCACGCGCCAGCTCTTCAGTAACACCCTCGATTTCATACAGGACTTTGCCTGGCTGAATCTGGGCAACCCAATATTCCACGTTACCCTTACCTTTACCCATTCGAACTTCGAGTGGCTTTTTGGTAACTGGCTTGTCCGGGAATACACGGATCCAGATCTTACCGCCACGCTTAACGTGACGGGTCAGTGCACGACGCGCTGATTCGATCTGACGAGCGGTGAGACGACCACGAGCAACAGACTTCAGCGCGAACTCGCCGAAGCTGACTTTGCTACCGCGCAATGCCAAGCCACGGTTGTGGCCTGTCATCTGCTTGCGGAACTTCGTACGCTTAGGTTGTAACATTTGGCGTACCCCTTACTTAGCAGCTTTTTTACGAGGCGCTGGTGCTTGTGGCTTCAGCTCTTCTTGGCGACCACCAATTACTTCGCCTTTGAAGATCCAAACCTTTACACCGATCACACCATAAGTGGTGTGAGCTTCGTAGTTGGCATAGTCGATGTCGGCACGCAGGGTGTGCAATGGCACACGACCTTCGCGATACCATTCAGTACGTGCGATTTCAGCACCGCCGAGACGACCGCTCACTTGGATTTTGATGCCTTTGGCACCAATGCGCATAGCGTTCTGTACAGCGCGTTTCATCGCGCGACGGAACATTACACGACGCTCCAGCTGCTGAGCTACGCTCTGCGCAACCAGCATACCGTCAAGTTCCGGCTTGCGGATCTCTTCGATATTGATGTGCACAGGCACACCCATTTGCTTGGTCAGGTCCTGACGCAGTTTCTCAACATCTTCACCTTTCTTCCCGATAACGATACCTGGACGAGCAGTGTGGATGGTGATACGTGCAGTTTGGGCCGGACGATGGATATCGATACGGCTTACGGACGCGCTTTTTAGTTTGTCTTGGAGGTATTCACGCACCTTCAGATCAGCGAACAAATAGTCCGCATAAGTCCGGCCGTCTGCGTACCAGACGGAGGTGTGCTCCTTGACGATTCCCAGGCGAATGCCAATGGGATGTACTTTCTGACCCATCTCTTCGACTCCGTTACTTGTCAGCAACCTTGACAGTGATATGGCAAGACCGCTTGACGATGCGATCAGCGCGGCCTTTGGCACGCGGCATGATGCGCTTCAGCGAACGCCCTTCGTTGACGAAAACGGTGGCGACTTTCAAGTCGTCAACGTCTGCGCCTTCGTTATGCTCGGCGTTGGCTACGGCCGACTCCAGCACTTTCTTGATGATCTCGGCGGCTTTCTTGTTGCTGAAAGCCAACAGGTTGAGCGCTTCGCCCACCTTCTTCCCGCGGATCTGGTCGGCGACCAAGCGGGCTTTCTGGGCGGAGATTCGAGCGCCCGACAACTTAGCGGCTACTTCCATCGTTCCTTACCCCTTAACGCTTGGCTTTCTTGTCTGCCACGTGCCCACGATAAGTGCGGGTACCGGCAAACTCGCCTAGTTTATGGCCAACCATGTCTTCGTTCACAAGAACTGGGACATGAAGACGACCGTTATGCACAGCGATGGTCAGACCGACCATTTGCGGCAGGATCATCGAACGACGCGACCAGGTTTTCACCGGTTTGCGATCATTCTTTTCCGCCGCCACTTCGATCTTCTTCAGTAGGTGAAGATCAATAAAAGGACCTTTTTTCAGAGAACGTGGCACTGTCGTATCCCTCTATTTACTTGCGACGACGGACGATCATTTTGTCGGTACGCTTATTACCACGAGTCTTCGCGCCCTTAGTCGGGAAGCCCCATGGCGATACCGGATGACGACCACCAGAGGTACGACCTTCACCACCACCATGTGGGTGGTCAACCGGGTTCATGGCAACACCACGAACGGTTGGGCGAACGCCACGCCAGCGTTTGGCACCAGCTTTACCCAGCGAACGCAGGCTGTGCTCGGAGTTCGAGACTTCGCCCAGCGTTGCACGGCATTCAGCCAATACTTTACGCATTTCACCGGAACGCAGACGCAGGGTCACGTAGACACCATCACGAGCGACCAGCTGAGCCGAAGCACCAGCGGAACGTGCGATCTGTGCGCCTTTGCCCGGCTTCAATTCGATGCCGTGTACGGTGCTACCAACTGGAATGCTGCGCAGTTGCAGCTGGTTACCTGGCTTGATCGGAGCCAAAGCACCCGAAATCAGCTGGTCGCCAGCGCTCACGCCTTTAGGGGCGATGATGTAACGGCGTTCGCCGTCTGCGTACAACATAAGAGCAATGTGAGCAGTACGGTTTGGATCGTATTCGATACGCTCAACAGTGGCTGGGATGCCATCTTTGTCGTTGCGACGGAAGTCGACCATACGGTAATGCTGCTTATGACCACCACCAATGTGACGCGTGGTAATACGGCCATTATTGTTACGACCACCAGACTTCGATTTTTTCTCGAGCAGCGGTGCGTGAGGAGCGCCTTTATGCAGCTCCTGGTTGACCACCTTGACCACATGACGGCGGCCAGGGGAAGTCGGTTTGCATTTAACGATTGCCATGATGCACCCCTTCCTTACTCAGCACTGCTGCTGAAATCGAGATCTTGGCCTGGCTGAAGGGAGATTACTGCCTTCTTCCAGTCATTACGCTTGCCCACGCCGCGAGCGGTGCGCTTGCTCTTACCCAGAACATTCAGGGTAGTAACACGCTCAACTTTCACGCTGAACAGGCTTTCGACGGCCTTCTTGATTTCCAGCTTGGTTGCATCAGTAGCAACCTTGAAAACGAACTGGCCTTTCTTGTCTGCCAGAACCGTAGCCTTCTCGGAAACGTGCGGGCCAAGCAGAACTTTAAATACGCGTTCCTGGTTCATCCCAGCAGCTCCTCGAATTTCTTCACGGCCGACACGGTGATCAACACCTTGTCGTATGCGATCAGACTAACTGGATCGGAACCTTGCACGTCACGAACATCAACGTGTGGCAGGTTACGAGCAGCCAGGTACAGGTTCTGATCAACAACCTCAGACACGATCAGGACATCAGTCAGACCCATGCCATTCAGTTTGTTCAGCAGATCTTTGGTTTTCGGCGCTTCAACAGCGAAGTCCTGAACCACGACCAGACGATCAGTACGCACCAGCTCAGCAAGGATGGAGCGCATTGCTGCGCGGTACATCTTCTTGTTCAGCTTCTGAGAGTGATCCTGTGGGCGAGCTGCGAAAGTGGTACCACCGCCACGCCAGATAGGGCTACGGATAGTACCGGCACGAGCACGGCCAGTACCTTTCTGACGCCAAGGGCGCTTACCGCCACCACGAACGTCGGAACGGGTCTTTTGCTGTTTGCTACCTTGACGGCCGCCGGCCATGTAGGCCACGACTGCTTGGTGAACCAGCGTCTCATTGAACTCGCCGCCGAACGTCAGTTCGGAAACTTCGATCGCCTGAGCGTCATTTACATTTAATTGCATGTCAGCTTCCCCTTAACCGCGAGCCTTGGCCGCTGGACGTACAACCAGGTTGCCGCCAGTAGCGCCAGGAACAGCACCCTTGACCAACAACAGATTGCGTTCAGCGTCGACGCGCACTACTTCGAGGGACTGCACGGTCACGCGCTCAGCGCCCATATGACCGGACATTTTTTTGCCCTTGAATACACGACCAGGAGTCTGGCACTGGCCAATAGAGCCCGGGACGCGGTGGGAAACGGAGTTACCGTGAGTGTTATCTTGGCCACGGAAATTCCAACGCTTGATCGTACCCTGGAAGCCTTTACCTTTGGACTGACCGGTCACATCGACCATCTGACCTGCGGTGAAGATTTCAGCGTTGATCAGATCGCCTGCCTGGTACTCGCCTTCTTCAAGACGGAATTCCATTACGGTACGACCGGCTGCAACGTTTGCTTTAGCGAAGTGACCCGCCTGAGCAGCAGTTACACGCGAAGCGCGACGCTCGCCGACAGTGACTTGCACTGCACGATAGCCATCGGTTTCTTCAGTTTTGAACTGGGTGACGCGATTCGGCTCGATCTCAATGACCGTGACCGGAATGGAGACACCTTCTTCGGTGAAAATACGGGTCATACCGCATTTACGACCGACTACACCAATAGTCATGTTGTAAACCTCATGAGTGTACGGGGCTTTCACCCGCTATGGCCGCCCATTTCAGAGCGTTACACGACTAAGACCCAAGTCTTAGCCGAGGCTGATCTGTACTTCCACACCGGCCGCCAGATCTAGCTTCATAAGAGCGTCAACGGTTTTATCCGTTGGCTGGACGATGTCCAGTACGCGCTTATGAGTACGGATCTCGTACTGGTCACGCGCGTCTTTGTTAACGTGCGGAGAGACCAGAACGGTGAACCGCTCTTTACGAGTAGGCAGTGGAATTGGACCACGAACCTGAGCACCAGTACGTTTCGCGGTTTCCACGATTTCCTGGGTTGATTGGTCGATCAGGCGATGGTCAAAAGCCTTCAACCTGATACGGATTTGCTGATTTTGCATTGGATTTCAGACTCCGATTGCTATTCCCACCGAGCGCAATACGCCCGTTAAAAGGAGGCGCAATTCTATAGACGGCCCAACAGGGTGTCAACTCAATAAAAAAAGCCCCCGCTGAGCGGGGGCCTTTTTAAGCGATCATCGATTACTCGATGATTTTGGCTACAACGCCAGCGCCTACAGTACGACCGCCTTCACGGATTGCGAAACGCAGACCGTCTTCCATTGCGATAGTTTTGATCAGGGTGACAACCATTTTGATGTTGTCGCCTGGCATTACCATCTCAACGCCTTCCGGCAGTTCGCAGTTACCAGTTACGTCAGTTGTACGGAAGTAGAACTGAGGACGGTAGCCTTTGAAGAACGGAGTGTGACGACCGCCTTCTTCCTTGCTCAAAACATAAACTTCTGCTTCGAACTTGGTGTGCGGCTTAACCGAACCTGGCTTAACCAGAACCTGGCCACGCTCAACGTCGTCACGCTTGGTGCCACGCAACAGAACGCCGCAGTTCTCGCCTGCACGACCTTCGTCAAGCAGCTTGCGGAACATTTCAACGCCGGTGCAAGTGGTAACAGTCGTGTCACGCAGACCAACGATTTCCAGCGGATCTTGAACGCGAACGATACCGCGCTCGATACGACCAGTCACAACAGTACCGCGACCAGAGATCGAGAATACGTCTTCGATTGGCATCAGGAACGGCTTGTCGATAACGCGAACTGGATCTGGAATGTAAGAATCCAGAACCTCTACCAGTTTACGAACGGCAGTGGTGCCCATTTCGTTGTCGTCTTTGCCTTCCAGCGCCATACGAGCAGAACCGATGATGATCGGAGTATCGTCGCCCGGGAAGTCGTAAGTCGACAGCAGGTCACGAACTTCCATCTCAACCAGTTCCAGCAGCTCAGCGTCGTCTACCAGGTCAGCCTTGTTCAGGAAAACCACGATGTACGGAACGCCAACCTGACGGGACAGCAGGATGTGCTCACGGGTTTGTGGCATCGGACCATCAGCGGCCGAACAAACCAGGATAGCGCCGTCCATCTGTGCAGCACCGGTGATCATGTTCTTCACATAGTCAGCGTGACCTGGGCAGTCAACGTGAGCGTAGTGACGGATCAGCGAGTTGTATTCAACGTGCGCAGTGTTGATGGTGATACCACGAGCTTTTTCTTCTGGCGCGCTGTCGATTTTATCGAAGTCAACGATTGCAGAACCGAAAACTTCGGAGCAAACACGAGTCAGAGCTGCAGTCAGCGTGGTTTTACCATGGTCAACGTGACCGATAGTGCCAACGTTGACGTGCGGTAGGGAACGATCAAATTTTTCTTTAGCCACGACAATTAACTCCTTGCCTAAAGGACTGAACTAAATCAGCCTTGTTTTTTAGTAACAGCTTCGACGATGTGCGACGGCGCTGTATCGTATTTTTTGAATTCCATAGAGTAGCTTGCGCGACCCTGAGACATGGAACGAACGTCGGTCGCATAACCGAACATTTCACCCAACGGCACTTCAGCACGAATTACTTTGCCGGAGACCGTATCTTCCATACCCTGGATCATGCCGCGACGACGATTCAAGTCGCCCATCACGTCACCCATATAGTCTTCAGGTGTAACAACCTCTACCGCCATGATCGGCTCAAGCAACTCACCGCCACCTTTGGAGGCCAATTGCTTGGTAGCCATGGAAGCAGCCACCTTAAACGCCATCTCGTTGGAGTCGACGTCGTGGTAAGAACCATCAAACACGGTAGCCTTCAGGCCGATCAGCGGATAACCGGCAACAACACCGTTCTTCATCTGCTCTTCGATACCCTTCTGGATAGCCGGGATGTATTCCTTAGGAACCACACCACCTACCACTTCGTTCACGAATTGCAGACCTTCCTGACCTTCGTCAGCAGGAGCAAAACGGATCCAGCAGTGACCAAACTGGCCACGACCGCCGGACTGGCGAACGAACTTGCCTTCGATCTCACAGCTCTTCGTGATGCGCTCACGATACGAAACCTGAGGCTTACCGATGTTAGCTTCGACGTTGAACTCACGGCGCATCCGGTCAACCAGGATGTCCAAGTGCAGCTCGCCCATGCCAGAAATGATCGTTTGACCAGTTTCTTCATCAGTTTTTACGCGGAAAGATGGATCTTCCTGAGCAAGCTTGCCCAGAGCGACACCCATTTTTTCCTGGTCATCCTTGGTCTTCGGCTCAACGGCAACCGAAATAACCGGCTCCGGGAAGTCCATACGAACCAGAATGATTGGCTTGTCAGCGTTGCACAAAGTCTCACCCGTGGTGACGTCCTTCATGCCGATCAAGGCCGCGATGTCACCAGCGCGTACTTCCTTGATTTCTTCACGGGCGTTTGCGTGCATTTGCACCATACGACCCACACGCTCTTTCTTGCCTTTAACCGAGTTGATTACGCCGTCACCGGAGTTCAACACGCCCGAGTAAACTCGAACAAAGGTCAAAGTACCCACGAATGGGTCAGTCGCGATCTTGAACGCCAATGCCGAGAACGGCTCGTTGTCGTCTGCATGACGCTCCAGCTCGATAGTCTCGTCATCCGGGTCAGTACCCTTGATAGCAGGAATATCGGTTGGCGCAGGCAAGAAGTCGATAACGGCGTCGAGAACCAGGGGAACACCCTTGTTCTTGAAGGAAGAACCGCAAACAGCCAAGACGATCTCACCAGCGATAGTACGCTGACGCAGAGCCGCCTTGATTTCTTCGATGGTGAATTCTTCACCTTCGAGGTACTTGTTCATCAGCTCTTCATTGGCTTCGGCAGCAGCCTGGACCATGTTGTCGCGCCATTCGTCAGCCAGTTCCTGCAGTTCAGCAGGGATAGGCTTACGAACAGGAACCATACCTTTGTCAGCATCGTTCCAGTACACAGCTTCCATGTTGATCAGATCGATCTGACCCTGGAAGTTGTCTTCAGAACCGATAGCGAGCTGGATAGGCACCGGAGTGTGACCCAGACGCTTTTTGATCTGCTCGATCACACGCAGGAAGTTTGCACCTGCGCGGTCCATCTTGTTTACGTAAACAAGACGCGGAACACCGTATTTGTTGGCTTGACGCCATACGGTTTCCGACTGAGGCTCAACACCCGACGTGCCGCAGAAAACAACAACTGCACCATCGAGTACACGCAGGGAACGCTCAACTTCAATAGTGAAGTCCACGTGACCCGGAGTATCGATTACGTTGAAGCGGTGCTCGTCCTTGTACTGCTTGGCAGAACCTTTCCAGAAGGCGGTAATAGCGGCAGAAGTAATGGTAATACCACGCTCCTGCTCCTGAACCATCCAGTCTGTGGTCGCGGCGCCATCATGCACCTCGCCCATTTTGTGACTTTTGCCAGTGTAAAAAAGGACGCGCTCGGTGGTGGTGGTTTTACCAGCATCCACGTGAGCAACGATACCGATGTTACGGTAGCGATTAATCGGAGTAGTACGAGCCATAAAGCCCTCGCAAAATGAGTAGCGCTGAAATTAGAAGCGGTAGTGCGAGAAAGCCTTGTTAGCTTCAGCCATACGGTGCACGTCTTCACGCTTCTTAACTGCTGCGCCCTTGCCTTCGGCAGCATCCAGCAGTTCGCCAGCCAAGCGCAGAGCCATAGACTTCTCGCCGCGCTTGCGGGCGAAGTCTACCAACCAGCGCATTGCCAGGGCGTTACGACGGGACGGGCGAACTTCGACCGGAACCTGGTAAGTAGCACCGCCTACACGGCGCGACTTCACTTCGACCAGCGGAGCGATGGCGTCGAGAGCTTTCTCGAAGATTTCCAGGGGATCGCTGTTCTTGCGTTCTTTAACCTTTTCCAGCGCGCCATAAACGATACGCTCGGCAACGGCTTTTTTGCCGCTTTCCATCACGTGGTTCATGAACTTGGCCAGGATTTGGCTTCCGTATTTTGGATCGTCAAGCACATCGCGCTTGGCTGCTACGCGTCTTCTTGGCATGGATAAGCCCTCAAACGGTCTTCAGGTTAGCTCGGAACCATTACACCCAGTGGATGCACGCCCGACCTTACTCTTATCGACTCAGAAAAAAAGAAATCTGCATTATTTACCAGCAACCGAATACTACTTCGGCTTCTTGGTACCGTACTTCGAACGACCTTGGTTACGACCTTTAACGCCGGAAGTATCCAAAGAGCCGCGAACGGTGTGATAACGAACACCTGGCAAGTCTTTTACACGACCGCCACGAATCAGTACCACGCTGTGCTCTTGCAGGTTGTGACCTTCACCACCGATGTACGAGGAAACCTCGAAACCGTTGGTCAGGCGCACACGGCATACTTTACGCAGTGCCGAGTTAGGTTTTTTCGGCGTAGTTGTATACACACGGGTGCATACGCCACGACGTTGCGGGCAGTTTTGCAGCGCAGGCACGTCGGATTTCTCGACGATACGCTTACGCGGCTGACGTACCAGCTGGTTGATAGTTGCCATCTACTAGCTCCACTGTTGTCTTGCGACGCTATTGTCTTGCAAGAAAAGCAAAATGGCAGGAACGAATTCCCGCCAAATTTAGGGGTACAAGAGTCTAAAGAGGATCTTGTCCCCAGTCAAGGCAAGGCCCCGACCTTACGCCACATCAAACCGAGGTTAATGACCTCGATTCGATGAACGGAAGAGCCGGGGCCTACCTTCATTTACCGCAGAACTCAGTTACCGCTCGAGTTCAGCGCTTCGGTCAGTGCAGCTTCCACTTCACTGGCGCTTACGCGCAACGGTTTGTCAGCTTCACGACGACGCTTACGCTCGCTGTGGTATGCCAAACCGGTACCTGCCGGGATCAATCGACCCACGACAACGTTTTCTTTCAGGCCACGCAGATAATCGCGCTTGCCGGTTACCGCTGCTTCGGTCAGTACTCGTGTGGTCTCTTGGAAAGAGGCTGCAGAGATGAACGACTCAGTCGACAACGATGCCTTGGTGATACCCAGCAGAACGCGAGTGAACTTGGATACGAATTTGTCTTCGCCACCCAAACGCTCGTTCTCGGTCAACACCTGAGTCAACTCCATCTGGTCGCCCTTGATGAAGGTGGAATCACCCGACTCGGCAATCTCAACTTTACGCAGCATCTGACGCAGAATGGTCTCGATGTGCTTATCGTTGATTTTTACACCTTGCAGACGGTAAACGTCCTGGATCTCGTTAACGATGTACTTGGCCAACGCACTCACACCCAGCAGACGCAGGATGTCATGTGGATCGCTAGGACCGTCGGAGATAACTTCGCCGCGGTTCACTTGCTCGCCTTCGAAGACGTTCAGGTGACGCCACTTCGGAATCAGCTCTTCGTACGGATCAGTACCGTCGTTCGGGGTAATAACCAGACGGCGCTTGCCTTTGGTTTCTTTACCGAACGCGATGGTGCCGCTGACTTCAGCCAAAATAGAGGCTTCTTTCGGACGACGCGCTTCGAACAAGTCAGCAACGCGTGGCAGACCACCGGTGATGTCTCGAGTTTTCGAAGTTTCTTGCGGAATACGAGCGATAACGTCACCGATCGCGATTTCCGCACCATCCGCTACACCGACCAAGGCGTTGGCTGGCAAGAAGTACTGAGCCGGCACGTCAGTACCTGGCAACAGCAGATCTTTACCATCGACACCCACCATCTTGACGGCTGGACGAATGTCTTTGCCGGCAGCTGGACGGTCTTTGGCATCAAGCACTTCGATGTTGGTCATACCGGTCAATTCGTCAGTCTGACGCTTGATCGTGATGCCTTCTTCCATGCCTACGTAGGTCACAGTACCTTTCATTTCGGTAACGATTGGGTGAGTGTGCGGATCCCACTTGGCTACGATAGAGCCAGCGTCAACCTTGTCACCTTCTTTAACCGAAATTACGGCACCGTACGGCAGCTTGTAACGCTCACGCTCACGACCGAAGTCATCAGCGATGGCCAGCTCACCGGAACGGGAAACAGCAACCAGGCAACCGTCTACTCGCTCAACATGCTTCAGGTTATGCAGACGGACAGTACCGCCATTTTTGACCTGGACGCTGTCAGCAGCAGAGGTCCGGCTTGCCGCACCACCGATGTGGAACGTACGCATTGTCAGCTGTGTACCCGGCTCACCGATCGACTGAGCAGCGATTACGCCGACAGCTTCACCGATGTTCACCTGGTGACCACGAGCCAAGTCACGGCCGTAGCACTTGGCACAGATACCGAAGCGCGTTTCACAGCTGATTGGCGAGCGCACGATCACTTCATCGATGCTGTTCAGCTCGATGAACTCAACCCACTTCTCGTCTACCAGAGTGCCCGCAGGAACGATAACTTCTTCGGTGCCCGGCTTGAATACGTCACGGGCGATAACTCGACCCAGAACGCGCTCACCCAACGGCTCCACAACGTCGCCGCCTTCGATGTGCGGAGTCATCAGCAGACCGTGTTCGGTACCGCAGTCAACCTCAGTCACAACCAAGTCTTGAGCTACGTCTACCAGACGACGCGTCAGGTAACCGGAGTTAGCCGTTTTCAAGGCCGTATCCGCAAGACCCTTACGAGCACCGTGAGTGGAGATGAAGTACTGAAGTACGCTCAAACCTTCACGGAAGTTCGCAGTAATTGGCGTTTCGATGATGGAGCCGTCCGGCTTGGCCATCAGACCACGCATACCGGCCAGCTGACGGATCTGCGCAGCAGAACCTCGAGCACCGGAGTCGGCCATCATGTACATCGAGTTGAACGACTCTTGCTCAACTTCAACGCCGTGACGATCGATAACCTTCTCTTTCGAGAGGTTGGACATCATTGCCTTGGAGACTTCGTCGTTCGCTTTCGACCAAAGGTCGATTACTTTGTTGTACTTCTCGCCCTGGGTTACCAGGCCGGAGGCGTACTGACTTTCGATTTCTTTCACTTCATCGGTTGCAGCCGCGATGATGCGCGCTTTTTCATCCGGGATAACGAAGTCGTTAACACCGATGGAAACGCCAGAAATGGTCGAGTAAGCAAAACCTGTGTACATCAACTGGTCGGCGAAGATCACAGTCTCTTTCAAACCAACCACGCGGTAGCACTGGTTGATCAGTTTGGAGATCGCTTTTTTCTTCATCGGCAAGTTGACGACGTCGTACGACAGACCTTTTGGCACAACCTGGAACAACAGCGCACGGCCGACAGTGGTGTCGACGATACGGGTGTTGCTCACGCTGCCGCCATCGCGGTCATTGACGGTTTCGCTGATGCGAACTTTAACCTTGGCATGCAATGCGGCTTCGCCAGCACGGAATACACGGTCAACTTCTTGCAAGTCAGCGAACACACGACCTTCGCCTTTAGCGTTGATCGCTTCACGCGTCATGTAGTACAGACCCAATACAACGTCCTGCGACGGAACGATGATTGGCTCACCGTTGGCTGGCGACAGAATGTTGTTGGTCGACATCATCAACGCACGCGCTTCCAGCTGGGCTTCCAGTGTCAGCGGTACGTGCACGGCCATTTGGTCGCCGTCGAAGTCGGCGTTGTACGCAGCACAGACCAGCGGGTGCAGCTGGATAGCCTTACCTTCGATCAGTACCGGTTCAAACGCCTGGATACCCAGACGGTGAAGGGTCGGTGCACGGTTGAGAAGTACCGGGTGTTCGCGAATAACCTCAGCGAGAACGTCCCAAACCTCTGGCAGCTCGCGCTCAACCATCTTCTTGGCTGCTTTGATGGTAGTCGCCAGACCACGCATTTCCAGCTTACCGAAGATGAACGGCTTGAACAGCTCCAGAGCCATCTTCTTAGGCAGACCGCACTGGTGCAGACGCAGGGTCGGACCTACGGTAATTACCGAACGACCCGAGTAGTCAACACGCTTACCGAGCAAGTTCTGACGGAAACGACCTTGCTTACCCTTGATCATGTCAGCCAAGGATTTCAGAGGACGCTTGTTCGAACCAGTAATAGCGCGACCACGACGGCCGTTGTCGAGCAAGGCGTCGACCGCTTCTTGCAACATACGCTTTTCGTTACGCACGATGATGTCCGGAGCGGACAGATCAAGCAGGCGCTTCAAGCGGTTGTTACGGTTGATCACTCGACGATACAGATCGTTGAGGTCGGAAGTCGCGAAACGACCACCATCCAGCGGCACCAAAGGACGCAGATCTGGCGGCAGAACCGGCAGAACGGTCAGCACCATCCACTCAGGAAGGTTGCCGGAACCCAGGAAGGCTTCCATCAACTTCAGGCGCTTGGACAGCTTCTTGATTTTGGTTTCGGAGTTGGTTTGCGGAATTTCTTCGCGCAGACGGCCAATCTCGTGCTCTAGGTCGATAGCGTGCAGCAGTTCACGAACAGCTTCAGCACCCATGCGGGCATCGAAGTCGTCGCCGAACTCTTCCAGCGCTTCAAAATACTGCTCATCGTTCAGCAGCTGACCTTTTTCCAGAGTGGTCATGCCCGGATCGATAACGACATAGCTCTCGAAGTAGAGAACGCGTTCGATATCACGCAGGGTCATGTCCATCAGCAAGCCGATACGGGACGGCAGCGATTTCAGGAACCAGATGTGAGCCACTGGCGAAGCCAGCTCGATGTGAGCCATGCGCTCGCGACGGACCTTGGCCAGTGCGACTTCAACGCCACACTTCTCACAGATCACACCGCGGTGCTTCAAGCGCTTGTACTTACCGCACAGGCACTCGTAATCCTTGACCGGACCAAAGATTTTGGCGCAGAACAGGCCGTCACGCTCAGGTTTGAACGTACGGTAATTGATGGTTTCCGGCTTTTTAACTTCACCGAACGACCACGAACGGATCATCTCAGGCGATGCCAATCCAATACGGATGGCGTCGAACTCTTCGACTTGACCCTGGTTTTTCAGCAAATTCAGTAGGTCTTTCAAGGCCTTTCCTCCTGGCGGAGCAGAGAGCGGGCATCACAGCCCCGCTCTCGATTCGCGTCACGTGTTATTCGGTTTCCAGATCGATATCGATGCCGAGGGAACGAATTTCTTTGATCAACACGTTGAAGGACTCGGGCATGCCCGGCTCCATACGGTGATCGCCGTCCACGATGTTTTTGTACATCTTGGTACGACCGTTCACATCGTCCGACTTCACTGTGAGCATTTCTTGCAGAGTGTATGCCGCGCCGTAGGCTTCCAGCGCCCAGACCTCCATCTCCCCGAAACGCTGACCACCGAACTGTGCCTTACCACCCAGCGGCTGCTGGGTAACCAGGCTGTAAGAACCGGTAGAACGAGCGTGCATCTTGTCGTCCACCAAGTGGTTCAGCTTCAGCATGTACATGTAGCCAACGGTAACCGGACGCTCGAACTTGTTGCCGGTACGACCATCTGTCAGCACCATCTGGCCGCTGTCTGGCAAGTCTGCCAGACGTAGCATTGCCTTGATTTCGCTTTCTTTTGCACCGTCAAACACCGGGGTGGCCATCGGCACACCGCCACGAAGGTTCTTCGCCAGATCCAGGATTTCCTGATCGGAGAAGTCATCCAGGCTTTCTTGACGACCGCCAATTTCGTTGTAGATCTCATGCAAGAACTTACGCAGGTCAGCGACCTTGCGTTGCTCTTCAATCATGAGGTTGATCTTCTCGCCCAAACCTTTGGCAGCGAGGCCCAGGTGAGTTTCGAGAATCTGACCAACGTTCATACGCGAAGGTACGCCCAACGGGTTGAGAACAACATCGACCGGGGTGCCATTGGCATCGTACGGCATGTCTTCAACCGGCATGATCACGGAGACCACACCTTTGTTACCGTGACGACCAGCCATCTTGTCACCCGGCTGGATGCGACGACGGATTGCCAGGTAAACCTTGACGATTTTCAGCACGCCTGGAGCCAGGTCATCGCCTTGCTGCAGTTTGCGCTTCTTGTCTTCGAACTTGTCGTCCAGCAGACGACGGCGATCGATGATGTAAGCCTGAGCCTTTTCAAGCTGCTCGTTCAGAGCATCTTCAGCCATGCGCAGTTTGAACCACTGACCATGCTCAAGACCGTCCAGGATTTCATGGGTGATTTCCTGACCTTTCTTCAGACCAGCTCCACCTTCGGCGATACGGCCAACCAGTGCAGAGCGCAGACGTTCGAAAGTGGCGCCTTCAACGATACGGAACTCTTCGTTCAAATCCTTGCGGATCTCGTCCAGCTGGGTTTTCTCGATCGACAGGGCACGAGCATCACGCTCAACGCCGTCACGAGTGAAAACCTGAACGTCAATTACCGTACCTTTGGTACCGGTAGGTACACGCAGGGAAGTGTCTTTAACGTCGCTGGCTTTTTCACCGAAGATGGCACGCAACAGCTTCTCTTCAGGTGTCAGCTGGGTCTCGCCTTTCGGAGTGACCTTACCCACCAGAATGTCGCCAGCGCCAACTTCAGCACCTACGTAAACAATACCGGCTTCGTCCAGTTTGTTCAGTGCAGCTTCACCCACGTTAGGGATGTCCGCAGTGATCTCTTCAGGCCCAAGCTTGGTATCACGCGCCACACAGGTCAGTTCCTGGATGTGGATCGTGGTAAAGCGATCTTCTTGAACAACTCGTTCCGACAAGCAGATGGAGTCTTCGAAGTTGTAACCGTTCCAGGCCATGAACGCGATGCGCATGTTCTGACCCAATGCCAGTTCACCCATATCGGTGGACGGGCCGTCAGCCATAATGTCGCTACGCTGAACACGATCACCCTTGCGAACCAGCGGACGCTGGTTGATGCACGTGTTCTGGTTGGATCGGGTGTATTTGGTCAGGTTGTAGATGTCGACACCGGCTTCGCCAGTCTCAACTTCGTCATCAGCAACACGAACCACGATACGGCTTGCATCAACAGAGTCGATTACGCCGCCACGACGAGCCACGACGCAAACGCCGGAGTCACGAGCTACGTTACGCTCCATGCCGGTACCTACCAGCGGCTTGTCAGCGCGCAGGGTCGGTACAGCTTGACGCTGCATGTTGGAACCCATCAACGCACGGTTGGCGTCATCGTGCTCCAGGAACGGGATCAGCGACGCTGCAACCGACACTACCTGCTTGGGCGATACGTCCATCAAGGTGACGTCTTCCGGCGCCTTAACGGTGAATTCGTTCAAGTGGCGGACAGCTACCAATTCATCGACCAGCACTTTCTTGTCGTTCATCGTGGCCGAAGCCTGAGCGATCACGTGATCAGCTTCTTCGATGGCGGACAGGAAAACGATCTCGTCGGTCACCAGAGCGTCTTTCACCACGCGGTACGGGCTCTCAAGGAAGCCGTACTGGTTGGTGCGCGCATAGGCAGCCAAGGAGTTGATCAGACCAATGTTCGGACCTTCCGGAGTCTCAATAGGGCAAACACGACCGTAGTGAGTCGGGTGTACGTCACGAACCTCAAAGCCGGCACGCTCACGCGTCAAACCGCCCGGGCCCAGTGCAGAAACACGGCGCTTGTGGGTGATCTCGGACAGCGGGTTGTTCTGGTCCATGAACTGGGAAAGCTGGCTGGAACCGAAGAACTCTTTCACCGCGGCAGCGACTGGCTTCGCGTTGATCAGGTCTTGCGGCATCAGGCCTTCGCTTTCAGCCATCGACAGACGCTCTTTGACCGCACGCTCAACACGTACCAAGCCAACGCGGAACTGGTTTTCTGCCATTTCGCCTACACAGCGAACACGACGGTTACCCAGGTGGTCGATGTCATCGACGATGCCTTTACCGTTACGGATGTCGACCAAAGTCTTCAGTACCGCGACGATATCTTCTTTGCACAACACGCCCGAACCTTCGATTTCGGTACGACCGATACGACGGTTGAACTTCATCCGGCCGACCGCAGACAGGTCATAACGCTCAGGGCTGAAGAACAGGTTGTTGAACAAGGTTTCGGCAGCGTCTTTGGTTGGCGGCTCGCCGGGACGCATCATGCGATAGATCTCGACCAGGGCTTCCAATTGGTTGCTGGTGGAGTCGATCTTCAGAGTGTCGGAGACGAACGGACCGCAGTCGATATCGTTGGTGTACAACGTTTCAATACGAACAACCTGGCTCTTGGCAATTTTAGCCAGAATCTCAGTGGTCAGTTCGGTGTTGCACTCAGCAATGATTTCGCCAGTTGCCGGATGCACGATAGCCTTGGCCGTTGTGCGACCCAGGACGTAGTCCAGAGGCATAACGAGCTCTTTGATACCGGCTTTTTCCAGCTGGTTGATGTGACGAGCAGTAATACGACGACCCTGCTCAACAATCACCTTGCCTTTGTCATCGGTAATATCGATGGCCGCAATTTCACCGCGCAGGCGCTGAGGAACCAGCTCCAGGCTGATGCTTTCACCTTGAACGTGGAAAACGTTGGTGGTGTAAAACGCGTCCAGCACTTGCTCAGTGGTGTAGCCCAGCGCGCGCAGCAATACCGATGCAGGCAGCTTGCGACGACGGTCAATACGCACGAACACGCAGTCTTTAGGGTCGAACTCGAAATCCAACCAAGAACCGCGGTACGGGATGATGCGAGCGGAATAAAGCAGTTTACCGGAGCTGTGCGTCTTGCCGCGGTCGTGGTCAAAGAACACGCCCGGGGAACGGTGCAGTTGGGAAACAATTACACGCTCAGTACCGTTGATTACAAAGGTACCGTTTTCAGTCATCAGGGGGATTTCACCCATGTAGACTTCTTGCTCTTTGATGTCCTTGATTGCTTTATTCGACGATTCTTTGTCGAAAATAATCAAGCGAACTTTTACCCGCAAAGGTACGGCGTACGTTACACCGCGCAACACGCATTCTTTGACATCAAACGCCGGTTCGCCCAAGCGATAACCGACATACTCCAGCGCAGCATTGCCGGAGTAGCTGATGATCGGGAAAACGGATTTGAAGGCCGCATGCAGGCCCACGTCGCGGAACTGATCTTTAGTCGCTCCCGCCTGCAAGAATTCACGATACGAATCCAGCTGGATTGCCAAGAGATACGGCACATCCATGACGTCCGGCAACTTGCTAAAGTCCTTGCGGATACGTTTTTTCTCAGTATATGAGTAAGCCATCAGCGTTCCCCAGCTTGGTCACCTGCTTGTTTGGCCTCTCCCGACGGGAGCAGCCAGAAAATCGTGCAAACCCCTTGGTTTGCTCCACCGCACAGGGTGGTTACAGCACGTTAGAGACGCCGACCCAGTCGGCAGCCAATAACGGAAAAAGGCCGGTGGCATGAGCCACCAGCCATCAGCCTCAGCTTAACGCCTGGGCTGGATACGCAAGGTCGATGCTTATTTCAGCTCGACTTTAGCGCCTGCTTCTTCCAAGGTAGCCTTGGCTTTGTCAGCTGCGTCTTTAGCAACAGCTTCCAATACCATAGCTGGAGCGCCGTCAACTACTGCCTTGGCTTCTTTCAAGCCCAGACCAGTCAGTTCACGAACAGCCTTGATCACGTTAACTTTCTTCTCGCCAGCTTCCAGCAGCATGACGTTGAATTCAGTTTGCTCTTCAACAACAGCGGCAGCAGCAGCTGGACCAGCAGAAGCAGCGGCAGCCGAAACGCCGAATTTTTCTTCGAAAGCTTTGATCAGCTCAACAACCTGCAGAACCGACATTTCAGCTACGGCGTTGAGGATATCGTCTTGGGAGATAGACATTGCTGTATTTCCTGAATTGGGGGACGGCCTACGCGGCCATCGAAATAAACAAAAATACGCGAGAGAAAATGCTCAGCCTTAGGCTGCAGCAGCTTCTTTTTGCTCGCGAACTGCAGCCAGAGTACGAGCCAGCTTGCTGGTAGCGCCTTGAATCACGCTCATCAGCTGCGAAATAGCTTCGTTACGGGTCGGCAGTGTTGCCAGTACGTCGATTTGGTTAGCTGCGAGGAACTTGCCCTCGAACGCAGCTGCCTTAATCTCGAACTTATCCTGACCTTTAGCGAACTCTTTGAACAAACGGGCAGCAGCGCCAGGATGTTCGTTGGAGAATGCAATCAAGGTCGGGCCAGTGAACACGTCGTTGAGAACACTGTAGTCAGTGTCAGCAACTGCGCGCTTGAGCAGAGTGTTACGTACAACACGTACGTAAACGCCTGCTTCACGAGCCTCTTTACGGAGTCCGGTCATAGCGCTTACTGTCACACCGCGGGCATCAGCCACAACAGCAGACAGGGCAACTTTGGCAGCCTCGTTGACTTCAGCGACGATGGCCTTCTTGTCTTCGAGTTTAATTGCCACGGGTTTAACTCCTGCTTGTTACCGTTTCATTCAGCCGAGGCTGAATGTCGTTTTGGTGTCTGATTCGGTAAGGAACCGGGAGCACCATCTGCGTAGGCTTGAGGTTTAAGGCTTTCACCGCCTACGGTCTTGGATAGCCCCCGCCAGGCAGGGACCCCAATTTTCAATTGGCACATTTAACTGCGCCAACGGTGTCTTACGCGTCCAGAGAACCTTGGTCGATGACCAAGCCTGGGCCCATAGTGGTGCTCAGGGTAACGCGCTTAACGTAAATACCTTTCGAGGAAGCAGGCTTGATACGCTTCAAATCAGCGATCAGGGCTTCAACGTTTTCCTTCAGCTGGACAGCATCAAAGCCGACCTTGCCAACGGAAGTGTGGATGATACCGTTTTTGTCGGTGCGATAACGAACCTGACCAGCTTTGGCGTTTTTAACCGCGGTAGCAACGTCTGGAGTTACAGTACCAACCTTAGGGTTAGGCATCAGACCACGTGGGCCCAGGATTTGACCCAACTGACCTACAACACGCATTGCGTCCGGGGATGCAATTACTACGTCATAGTTCAGGTCGCCGCCTTTCATTTCAGCAGCCAGATCGTCCATACCAACGCGATCAGCGCCGGCCGCCAGTGCAGCTTCAGCAGCTGGACCCTGTGTGAACACAGCTACACGTACAGTCTTGCCAGTGCCGTGTGGCAGCACAGTTGCGCTACGAACAACCTGGTCAGATTTACGTGGGTCTACGCCCAAGTTAACAGCGATGTCAAAAGACTCGCTGAACTTAACAGTCGACAGTTCAGCCAGAAGAGCGGCAGCGTCTACAAAGTTGTAGGACTTGCCAGCTTCGATTTTACCGGCGATTGCCTTTTGACGCTTAGTCAGCTTAGCCATTACACACCCTCCACGTTAAGGCCCATGCTACGAGCAGAGCCGGCGATGGTACGCACGGCTGCATCCAGATCAGCTGCAGTCAGATCCGCGTTTTTGGTTTTCGCGATTTCTTCCAGCTGAGCACGGGTAACAGTGCCAACCTTAACGGTGTTTGGACGAGCAGAACCGCTAGTCAAACCAGCCGCTTTCTTCAGCAGAACCGAAGCAGGAGTCGACTTAGTTTCGAATGTGAAGCTACGGTCGCTGTATACAGTGATGATCACTGGAGTCGGCAGGCCTGGCTCAATACCCTGAGTACGGGCGTTGAAAGCCTTGCAGAATTCCATGATGTTCACACCGTGCTGACCCAGAGCCGGACCAACAGGTGGGCTTGGGTTAGCCTGAGCGGCCTTCACTTGCAGCTTGATGTAAGCGGTAATTTTCTTGGCCATGAGGCACTCCAATTACGGGTTCAGACGCCTAAATTAAAAGGCTCCCCGGTTACTTGCGTGTTTATCCCAGTGACGACAAAACCCCACAGCCTAAGCCATGGGGTTGGGATGCGTATTCAGCTAGACCTTTTCGACCTGGCTAAACTCTAGCTCCACCGGAGTGGAACGACCGAAAATGAGCACAGCCACTTGGATGCGACTCTTTTCGTAGTTAACTTCTTCTACCGTGCCATTGAAATCAGCAAACGGGCCGTCGGTCACACGAACAACCTCACCCGGCTCGAACAGTGTTTTCGGCTTAGGCTTATCACTGCCATCAGCAACACGTCGCAGAATCGCTTCTGCTTCTTTGTCTGTGATCGGTGCTGGCTTGTCAGCGGTGCCGCCAATAAAGCCCATGACACGAGGTGTATCCTTGACCAAGTGCCAAGTACCTTCGTTCATGTCCATTTGGACCAACACATAACCAGGGAAGAACTTGCGCTCACTTTTGCGTTTCTGGCCATTACGCATTTCAACCACTTCTTCAGTGGGAACCAGAATTTCGCCGAAGCCTTCTTCCATGCCTGCCAGCTTAATACGCTCAATCAAAGAGCGCATAACATGCTTTTCGTAACCCGAATAAGCATGCACTACGTACCAACGCTTAGCCACGGGACACCCTTAGCCAACAATCAAGGAAACGAGCCAGCCGAGCAGGGAATCCAAACCCCACAACAGCAACGCCATAACAAGAACAACAGCCACCACGATCAACGTAGTCTGCGTAGTTTCTTGGCGAGTTGGCCATACGACTTTACGAATTTCAGCACGAGCTTCCTTTACCAGGACAGCAAACGACTTGCCTTTTGCAGTCTGCAAACCCACATAGGCAGCAACAGCAGCAATCACAAGAAGTGCGATGACGCGATACAGGATCGGCGAACCAGAATAATACTGATTCCCAACAACGCCAACCACCACAAGCGCAACCACTACTAGCCACTTGAGGAGATCGAAGCGAGAGCCTTGAACTTCAGCCTTGGGAGTCATCAAAGAGGATCCTGTGAAAAGAAAGCCAGATGCATTTTACGAATCTGGCAGGTCAGGAGGGAATCGAACCCCCAACCTACGGTTTTGGAGACCGTCGCTCTGCCAATTGAGCTACTGACCTAAAACATTATCGAGCCGCCGATTATGCCGACCCGAGAGAGACTTTTCAACAAACAATGCGAATACTTTTGCAATCAGATCATAAGACAACCTGAAAACCTTGCTAGCAGCAGAATGCGTGCCACCCACAAAAGCAATCACCAACCAGAGCAGCAGACCCAAGCAACAGCCCACCAGCAAACACTCCAGGCAAGCTATTCAGCCCGCTAAAACAAAGGCAGATATTTTCATATCTGCCTTGTTATATGGAGCTCTTGAGCGGATTTGAACCGCTGACCTCACCCTTACCAAGGGTGTGCTCTACCAACTGAGCTACAAGAGCAAAACCTTCTCTAAACCAGCATGTTATGGAGCGGGTGGCGGGAATCGAACCCGCATCATCAGCTTGGAAGGCTGAGGTTCTACCACTAAACTACACCCGCAAAACATGCTGACCGATATAAATATGGTGGAGGGGGAAGGATTCGAACCTTCGAAGTCGTAGACGTCAGATTTACAGTCTGATCCCTTTGGCCGCTCGGGAACCCCTCCTGAGCTGGTCGAAATTCTACAGCATCTCAACCTTATGTCAACCGCTTTTATTAACTAAATCATCAACTTAGGCGACTTACATACTTCACATCAAATACCCTTTTAGGTGTTCACTGTGGAGCGGGCGCCATTCTATGCAAACTATCAGGCAGCTGCAACCCCCCGCAGTCCTTTTTTTCGTATTTGAAGTCATTGAATTCATTAGCAAGATTCTGCAAAAGAACTTCAGGCTTTTTTTCATCGTTCTGCTCACCGATCTTGAACAGATAGTTTGGCGCGCCCACATCTCCATCAACGGTTAATTCGCTTGCAACATCTGTATCTGCGAGCCTCTGGCGAATGATACTCAGCGAAGCTCCATCGATTGGAAGAGTCAGGTGGAAGCACGTGCTTAGCGGCGCAACGACCTCCCCTCCTGGCGCTATCGGTCGGACCTCCTTAAGCAATTGAATATCTTGTTTGCTGCCTTTGTACAACGCCAGGGAGGCGACCTCCTTAACCCTAGGAGGCGCCTCTTGCTGACGCCACACATAGTAGAAAATATTGAGCACCACCAGTAGTAGGAACAGCCAACGCATAGAAACCTCAAGACAAGGGACAAGCTGTAGCCAAGCCGACAAAAACAAGATCTTTTACCAGGCGCGCCTGGGGTAGTGCAGACATCACCAAATCCGCATCCCCACCAGTAAGGAATACCTCGAATTCCTCCCCCCAATACTCATGGGCCAATTGGAGTTGAGTCTGGACAAATCCGCGAAGCATCAGTAAGCAGCCCCTCTCAACCGCCTCAACAGTGGTACGACCTGGAGTGCTGCTCAGCAAAGCCTGCTCAGCAGAATGATCGTCATATTTTATCCGTCGCGTATGCGTACGTAGCTGATCTCGCATAAGCGGGAGACCAGGGCAAATGAATCCACCCAGATGCTGCCCATTTGCCGCAACAAAATCTGCGGTCACTGCCGTACCTAGGTCCAAAATCAAACACGCACCTTTGGACAGCTCAAACGCGCCCACTACTGCCAACCAGCGATCTAGCCCTAGACGCTCGAAGTCCTCATAACCATTCGTGACACCTGCCACGGCTCGGACAGGGCTTGCACACATCACAGCAACAGAAAATTCAGCTCTCAGCACAGCAACCAAACACGCAGTCTCCTCATCACTGCGCACGCTAACCATACGGCAATGAGTAATCTTTAAATCATGGTTATCTGACACGACGGCTATCAATTCAGTTGCTGAGTCAGCTATACCCGAACCTAATACTGCCTCGCGATCCAGGACCCGCCACTTGATAAAACTATTGCCACAATCCATTTCAAGAATCATTGCGCAGCCTCAAGCTCAGCTCACCGCCACTGAACACTTTCTCCTGACCTTCCACCCTCAAGCGCAATGCGCCCTGCGGATCTATACCGATGACAGTTCCATTTACCTGGTTCACACCGGCAATTAGTGAAACCTCACGGCCAGCCCACAGATGATTTGACTCCCACTCAGCCTGAACTGCAGAAAAACCTAGCTCAGCGTGACGCTCAAGGTACATCTGCAAGGTCTCACTCAGCGTCAAAATAACAAGATTACGATTCACCTCCTTACCCGTCTCCAATCGCATTGATGTCCACGCTTGGTCAACGTCGTTTGTCGCCTTCATATTAACGTTGATACCAATACCGATGACCACATGACAGACATCTGCTGGATCACCCACCAACTCCAACAGAATACCCGCGATCTTTTTATTACCAACCAACAAATCGTTTGGCCACTTAAGCCCCACACTTAAACAGTCATAGCTGCGCAAAACACTCATTACAGCCAGGCCTACAACTAAACTCAACCCTTCCAGCTGATGCATGCCTCCGTCCATCCTAAGCACCAAGCTGTAGTAAATATTTTGGGCAAAAGGACTAACCCACTTGCGACCGCGTCGCCCACGACCTGCACTTTGTTGCTCAGCCACGACAGCAAAGGGCGCCGCCCTCCCCGCAGAAACCCCACGCAATGCCTCTGCGTTGGTGGAGTCCAGTGACTCATATAGCGATATAGGATAGTGAGAATCCGCCAATGTCCCTTGATCTATAAGCTCAAGCGGCGCAGCCAATTGATAGCCACGACCACGAACTTTATGAATAGGCAGGTTCAATTCGACCTCTAACTTCTGGAGCTGCTTCCATACGGCACTGCGGCTGATACCTAGCGCGGCACCTAGAGCTTGTCCAGAATGAAAACGACCATCTTTAAGGAGCTTCAACAACGTCAGCATGCACGTATCGCCTCGCAATCAGGTATGCATGATAACGACGGACAGCGTCAGTGCATAGAAAAGCGCTGGATTACACTTTCCAACATTAGGTGGCGCTTGACCGATATCGACGCAGCTAACGCTTGAAATTAGGAGACTGTTGCGGCATCGGTGCCTATGAATTAGTTAAATAAAGTGGGAGCCTCTAGTGCTTCCATATACGCCGATGACAACGCAAAGATTCAGCTGTTTGGATCAAGAATATTTTTCGAGCGCACAAACAAAATCCCCATCTGCGTA